>NZ_JARWNX010000001.1 GCF_029868385.1 Nocardia cyriacigeorgica
ACCGTGAACCCCGACGGTTCCCGATCGAACGTGCGTCAGCATGGTGGCCAGACGCCGTTCATCCGCAACAGTCTGGTGATCCAGGACGGGGAGCGGCTCACGACCGTGCACGGCGGTACCGCGGACACGCCGTTGTCGGTGTTGGAGCCACCCACCGATGATGGCCCCGCCGTCTACTGGGCCGGCGATGCCGTGGTGGCCGGTGAGTTCGTCGAGATCGCCTATCGGCGCTACCGGCCGACCGGGCTTCGTGGCGACAAGAGATCCGACGGGCTGGTCATCGCGCGGTTCGACGCCGCGGAACCGGCCCAACCCATCGATGTCACCGTGCGGGAATCATCGTGGGGCGTGTCATGGGGATCGGCCATCTGCCGTACCGACGGCTACACCTACGTGTACGGCGGGCACGATCATGGCAGGGGCCAACGAAACCTGCGCATCGCCCGTGTCGCGGGTGACAGTCTGCTGGGCGATTGGGAGTACTACACCGGCGACAACGGGTGGAGCGCCGACGAGCGTGCCGCAGTGGATCTGATGCCCGGAGTGGCCAACGAGTTCAGCGTTGTCCACTTCGCTGACCGGTATCTGCTCGTCACCAATGACGGGACCGAAATCTATAGTGCCGATATCGTCGCGTACGCCGCACCGACACCGCTCGGGCCGTTCGTGGACAAGACGGTGCTCTACACCACACCCGAAACCGGCCTGTACGGAACATACAGCGACCCGAACGCAAACACCTACAATGCGCTCGCGCATCCACATCTGGATCGTGGCCGGGGTGGGCTTGTCGTGTCGTACAACGTCAATTGGGCGGTGCCCGCCGACTGGCCGCCGGAACGTCGCCCCGAACTGGTTCTCGACGACGTCAGCCTCTACCGCCCCCGCTTCCTGACCGTCCGCTTCGACACAGGCCAGAGCACCGATACCTCACCCGATCAGACCCAAGACACCGAAACAACCAATTCGTCCACCCCCACTGGGTCCGATCCCGGCACCCGCC
>NZ_JARWNX010000002.1 GCF_029868385.1 Nocardia cyriacigeorgica
CTCAGTCTCTCGGTGAGCTCGATCCCGAGGTTGCTGCCGCGATGGCGGGTGAGCTGGCTCGTGAGCGTGACACGCTCGAGATGATTGCTTCGGAGAATTTTGTGCCGCGGGCGGTGTTGCAGGCGCAGGGTTCGGTGTTGACCAACAAGTACGCCGAGGGGTATCCGGGTCGCCGCTATTACGGTGGTTGTGAGCATGTCGATGTGGTGGAGACTCTGGCCCGCGACCGTGCCAGGGAGTTGTTCGGTGCGGAGTTCGCCAATGTGCAGCCGCATTCGGGTGCCCAGGCCAATGCGGCGGTGTTGATGTCGTTGATGAGTCCGGGTGAGAAGCTGCTCGGTCTGGATCTGGCTCACGGCGGGCATCTCACTCATGGGATGCGGTTGAACTTCTCCGGGAAGTTGTATGAGGTTCATTCCTATGGTGTGAGCAAGGAAGATCACCGTGTCGATATGGATGAGGTCCGCAAGATCGCGGTCGAGGCGCGGCCGAGGGTGATCGTGGCCGGTTGGTCGGCGTATCCGCGGCATCAGGATTTCGCCGCCTTCCGGGAGATCGCTGATGAGGTCGGCGCGTACTTGTGGGTGGATATGGCGCATTTCGCTGGTCTGGTCGCTGCTGGTGTGCACCCGTCGCCGGTGCCGTATGCCGATGTCGTGTCCTCCACTGTGCACAAGACTTTGGGTGGTCCGCGGTCGGGTTTGATTCTGGCGAAGCAGGAGTTCGCGAAGAAGCTCAACAGTGCGGTGTTCCCCGGTCAGCAGGGTGGGCCGTTGATGCATGCGATTGCGGCGAAGGCGGTGGCGTTCAAGATCGCGGGCACTGCGGAGTTCGCCGAGCGTCAGCAGCGGACGTTGTCGGGGGCGAAGATCCTGGCCGAGCGTCTCACCGGTGCTGATGTGGCGGGTAGGGGTGTCAGTGTGTTGACCGGTGGTACCGATGTGCATTTGGTGCTGGTGGATTTGCGTAATTCCGAACTCGATGGTCAGCAGGGTGAGGACTTGTTGCATGAGATCGGGATCACGGTCAACCGCAATGCTGTTCCGTTCGATCCGCGTCCGCCGATGGTGACCTCGGGTCTGCGGATCGGTACCGCTGCCCTGGCCACGCGTGGTTTCGGTGACAGCGAGTTCACCGAGGTCGCCGATATCATCGGCACCGCGCTGGCGGGTGGTTCCGATGTCGAGACACTGCGTGGCCGGGTCCGCAAACTGGC
>NZ_JARWNX010000003.1 GCF_029868385.1 Nocardia cyriacigeorgica
TCCGCCCTGGCGAGCCGGGAAGCAGCGCTGCGCGAGACAGGCGTGTGGCCGAAGGCGAACGGCCCACAACAGCTGACCTATGACGACCTGTTGCGCTGGTACCAGAAACATCTCGGCGAACCATTCGACATCACCAGAAAATCCGTAGATATCTACAACCCCAACCTGACCGGAAATCCGATACGAGAAACCGCGCGCTTCGAAGTCAACACACGCGAACTCGTCATCATGGGCGAGATCGACCGCTGGAATACACAAGGCGCAGATGTATTCATAGGTTACGGCCAAAGTCATTACACCATCCAGAAACCATTCCTGGACCAGAAATACGGCCAACCCATCATCTACCGCCACGGACAAATGAGCGGCGACCTGCTCATGGGCGAAAACCTGACTCCCGCCGACATCCGCCGCGGAATCACCGCCGCCGAACAACGAATCGCCGACACCGACGACCCACAAATCGCCGAACTCTGGACCGAGGAACTACACACACTCGAAACCGAACTGGAATCGCGGACAACCGAAGCAACCACCAACCAACCGGCCGCCACACCACACCGACCCGGCACCACCGGGCCGTCGGAGCCCGGGCCCTCCGGGGCGCTGCTGCCCGAAATGCCCGCATCATCGGATCCGGCCCTCCGCAGTGTCATCGCAGGCATCCAACGCGCATTGATCTGGTTCGACAAGGACAACGCGCTGATGGCCTCGCTGTTGTCGGCCGAGAACGTGGCGCACCGTCGCCAGGAGATGTATCTCCTGTATGCGATGGCGGCGGACGCGGCGGCGGGCGGAATCGTCGCGGAACTCTTGGGTCCGCATTCGCCGCCGGACAGCAAGCCCTCTTCACACCCGGTCTTTCGCCTGCTCCAGGCCGTGAACCACCGTGCCCTGTCCGGTCTGGAACCCGACGTGGCGCGATGGCATACAGTCCTGGGTGGCCAACCGGCGCACACCGATGCCGAGCTCCACACGATGGCGGAGGATGTTCTCCGGGCCATCCGCGAGCATGCTTCGGAATTGGCACCATTCCTGCTCCGCGGCACACAGATCAACGATCCGGCGCGTTCTCGATTGCTGTTGCCGGTGGAGATACTCGCGGCCCGCATCACCGGGCTTCCTTTGCGTGTGTTCTCCATCGGCGCCTGCGGAATGTTGGATGCGCGCGCCCACCTGTACCGATACCAGTTCGCGGGTAACGAATACGGCAACCCCGAGGCCGCAACCGTCATCGACGATCGCTGGTCCGGTCGGCCCGACCAAGTGGACCAGATTCGCAACCTACTCGGCGTGTGGCCGAATGTGATCGAGGTCGCGGGCGCCGACCTCGACCCACTACAAGCCGACAATATCGAGGATCAGCGGCGCCTCGCCGCAGGGTTCGTCGGCACCGACAACGATGCCGTACGACGAATCCAGACCTCGTTCATCGACGCGCAGCGCGCAGGCGATACGCCGATCGACCAGGAAAGCGCCCTCACCTGGTTGCCACGCCGACTGGCCGAAGATAGGCGCGGCAGCGCCACCATCGTGTGGGATTCGATGCTGCGCAGGTATCTGACACCGGAACAGAACGCCGAGCTCGACGCGAGCATTACCCGTGCAGGCGCCGCCGCCACACCACAGAATCCGCTGATCTACGCCAAGTACGAAATCATCGACGGGGCAGAGGCATTAACCGTCAAAGTGTATTCCGGTACGGAGACACGAGAATTCGTGATGCCGACCCAGCTGCCGAACCGCTCCCCGGGCATGGATATCGGGGACTTCTTCACAGCCGCCGGTCTCTTGCCGGATGCGAATGTGTCTGCCGAATCGGGCAGCGCTCAGGCGGCATTCAGCGATACATCCACTCAGGTGCCAGCGGCGCCCGGCGACCATTCGGCGAAGGCGCAAGGTGCGATTGCCGCCGTCAGCGATCTCGGTGTGGGTCCGGAACATGGTGGCCGCGACTCGAACGAGGACGCATTCGGATTCGTCACGGTGACCGTGGACGGCGTGCCGGTCCAGCTCGCCGCGGTCGCCGACGGGGTCGGTGGTTCGGCCCGTGGCGGAGAGGCCGCGCAGACAGCCGTGCGGGCAGCCATCACCGTGATGTCCGGAGCGTCAGCCGAGCTCGGTGCCGCGGGGCAGTTCGATCCGCTTCGCGTGGTACGGCGCGGAATGTCGGCCGCTCGTGCCGCGGTAGGAGACTTGGCCGAAACCCCAGGACAGGCGAATTCCCCGGACTCCACCGTCGCGCTCGCAGTGATGCGAGCCGGCACGCTCGTCATCGATTCGGCCGGAGATACCCGGGTGTACTGGCTTCCGGTGGATGGCGGAACACCGAAGCAGCTCAGCGTCGACGACACGATCGTGCCGAAGCTGATCGCCGATGGTATGCCCGAAGGCGAGGCTTTGCAGCTTTCGTTCGCCGGCCAGACCACCCGTTCATTGGGGCGCCCCCTCCCCAAGGACGCGCAATCGCACGCGGCGAAGATCCCGCTGCGGGGCCGCGGCTACGTACTCATCGCCACCGATGGCGTCTGGCACGACACCTACCAGCCCGAATCCCTCGCCGCGATCGTCCAGCAGGCACACAAACAGTCCCCTGGTGACCACCGCGCCATTGCCGCCGCGCTCAACGAGCACGCCCACACCACCGGCAACCACGACAACATGACCAACCTGCTGATCTGGCACGAACCAGCGGCACCGACACCCGATCAGCCCAGCCCCAATTCCGATCCCCGCCAAGGGTTCATGCAGTCCGCGGATCCGGGCCTACGTGCCCAGCCCGGACGCGGCTTCTCCGGCGGCACCGCAACGACACCGGGCCCAGAAGTCAGCTATGTACCCGACCCTGAAATCAACCCCTTGGCACCGGAACGGACCTCCCGTTCTGACACACCGAGCCGTCGACTCGGCCCGGATGGCTACTACCCCGGCGTTTTCAACCGCTTCAACAGTTTCCCGGACACCACACCAGAACAAGGCCCCGGCCACCCGCCCGGTCGCTCAGAAGGGCTACCAGACATTCCGGAGGCCGGGAACCGCGCCGCCGTGGAACGGCATATCGCCAATGAGCGACGCACTGCCGCATTGGCGGAGGAACTGGGAATCACGGTAGATGAACTCCGAACACTTATGGTCGCGGAATTGCGCCAGGCTTTCCGAGGCGACATTGACGTGCGCGTCAAATCGCAGACGATTCATCGGATCATTCAGAGTGGGCGATTCAAAACCGAATACGAGCTGATCGGACAGCGGAATATCCTGGCACGAGGCATGTTGGCGAAACGCTCTGCGCTCGAACAAGAGTTGTTCGGGTATCCGACCGATCTCCCGGCGGAGCAGCGCCCCATCTACGGCTACATTCGCACCACACCGTATGCGCAAATGGGTGCGAATGACCCATTCGCCGAATACGGTGACGTCGATCTCGTTCTGAAAAGGGAGGTGGCCGAGCGGACTACTGCAACTGTGGGAAGCCCATGGGGGGTGAGTTCCGTTCCCAGCAGCGTCGTCAACCCGCAGCCCGAATCCTTCGGCGCAACACCTAGTGACCACAGCGATCTCGGGTACTTCGGTCTCGAAGGCATCGGCCGCGACTATGCCGGCGACCGATTCGTCCGCAACAGCTACATCGAGGCACACATCCACCGCGATGGCGACCGCGGTGATCTCACAATCGCCGACGTCGCGCGCGCGGTCTTCCATCGCGAACCGCCCGATGCCGGCCTGCAAGAGGCACTGGCCGAAGCCGGCATCCCGTGGTCGATGGCCGGGCAGGATCCTGCCACCGCCGGTGCGCGATCACCGGAGCATCGTGATCAGCCGGCGGATGGTGACATCTCGACATCGAGTACTCAGCCCGCGCGGGTACCCGCCGTCGTCTCGGTGGAACGTGACGAGCTCACGGACTTGTTCACCGCATACGGCAACGACAATTCCAGCGAGCTCACCTGGACCGGCGCGAACAGCACGTACTCGGTGGAACTGCCCGACGGCCGCACGCTGTGGATCTTCTCCG
>NZ_JARWNX010000004.1 GCF_029868385.1 Nocardia cyriacigeorgica
CCGTTGTGTGGATCACGTGGGAGAGCATGGGGGTATCGCGTCCGGGCCGGGCCACCCCCCCATTGGCGGGGGTTGGCCGCCCGGGGGGGCGGCTAAAAATAGGTGTCGGGGGGGTAGCCGCTAATAAAACGGTTTTTTCCCCCCCGGAACCCTACATGTCCCCGCCCACCCGGGCGGGCACCCCCCCCTAAGCGGGGGGGGGCCCGGCCCGGACGCGATACCCCCATGCTCTCCCACGTGATCCACACAACGGCTAGGTTGGTGCGGTGCAAACTCTCTTGACCGATCGCGAACTGCTCGAAGCGCTCGCGGTGGAGGTGGAACTGAACCTGCGCCGCCATGTCGAGGCCGCCGACGGCTGGCAGCCGCACGATTACGTGCCATGGGACGACGGGCGCAACTTCGGCTTCCTCGGCGGCACCGACTGGGAACCGGACCAGTCCGAACTGAGCGAGGTCGCCAAGCTGGCGCTGACCGTCAGCGTGCTGATCGCCGACAATCTGCCCTCCTACCACCGTGAGATCGGCAAGTACCTGCGCACCGGCTCCTGGTGGCGGTGGGTCGGCCGCTGGACGGCCGAGGAGAACCGGCACGAGATCATGATCCGCAACTACCTCATGGTGACCCGCGCGGTGGATCCGGTGGAGCTGGAACGGCTGCGCATGGACCATATGACCAAGGGCTTCCGCCGCGCGCCGCTGCATCTGCTGGATGTGCTGGCCAACTGCGCGTTCGAAGAGGCCGCCTCGGCCATCCGGCACCGCAATACCGCCGCGCTGAACGAGAACCCGATCGTCACCGCCATCAGCGAACGCATCGCCGTCGACGACGAATTGCAGGCCGAGTTCTTCGCCGCCCTGATCGACGCCGCCTTCGAACAGGTCCCCGACCAGACCATGCGCGCCATCGCCGACCGGATCGCGGACTTCCACGTCCCGACCGCCATCCTCCCCGACGGCCGCAGCAGCGATGAGCTGTTGGCCGAGGCCGGTATCTACGATCCGGCCAAGGAAGGCGAACTGGTCTTCGCACCCCTGCTGAAGCGCTGGAACGTCTTCGATCGCACCGACCTGGGCGAGACCGGAGAGGCGGCGCGCGCCGAACTCGCCCACCTGCGCGGCTGATCCAGCGCTCCGAGCACGATGGCCGACGCTATGGGCACCCCGATGCCATCCCCTGGCCGACATCGCGCGAGTTCAGCCCCTGGTCAGCGCGAATCCGGATATCGTTGACCGGTTGACTGCACAACCGGAAACCGAAAGAAGGTGAGAGCAATGTTCCTCGACGTAGTAGCGGCACTCTTCAGCTTCATCGGCGAACTCATCGGGATCTCCTCCGAATGAGCACAGCGGCCCGTTCGATGATCATCGATCATCGAACGGGCCGTTTCGGGTCCGCAGCGCGGTCTACTTCTTGTCCGCCACCTTCGCCATCGCCAACACATCGAGGCGACGATCGAGTTCCGCCTCGGTGAGCTTGTCACCGATCAGCCCGCGATCGATCACTGTCTGGCGGATGGTCTTCTTCTCCTTCAACGCTTCCTTCGCCACCGCGGCCGCCTCCTCGTAACCGATCGCGGAGTTCAGCGGCGTCACGATGGACGGCGAGGATTCGGCCAGGGTGCGCAGATGCTCCTCATTGGCGACCAGCCCCTGCACACAGCGGTCGGCGAACAGCCGGGACACATTGGCCAGCAGGCGAATCGACTCGAGCAGATTGCGCGCCATCACCGGAATGTAGACATTCAGCTCGAAATGCCCGTTCGCGCCGCCGAACGCGACGGCCGCGTCATTGCCGATCACCTGGGCGGCCACCTGGGTGACCGCTTCGGGCAGTACCGGATTCACCTTGCCAGGCATGATCGAGCTGCCCGGCTGCAAATCCGGCAATTGGAGTTCGGCCAGGCCGGTCAGCGGGCCCGAACCCATCCAGCGGATATCGTTGGCGATCTTGGTCAGGCTCACGGCGATGGTGCGCAGCGCGCCAGAGGCCTCGACCAGCCCGTCCCGCGCGGCCTGCGCCTCGAAATGATCCTCGGCCTCGCGCAGTGCGTCGATACCGGTCGTGCGCACCAGTTCGGCGACCACGAGCCCGCCGAAACCGTCGGGCGCGTTCAGCCCGGTGCCGACCGCGGTACCGCCGATGGACAGCTCGCCCAGGCGCGGCAGCGTCGCCATGATGCGGTCGATCCCGGCCGCGACCTGCCGGGTGTAGCCGCCGAACTCCTGTCCGAGGGTCACCGGAACGGCGTCCATCAGATGGGTGCGGCCGGATTTGACCACGGTCTTCCATGCGGTGGATTTGTCCAGCAGCGCCAGCCGCAGATGGTCGAGCGCGGGCACCAGATCCGCGATCACGGCCTCGGTCGCGGCCAGGTGGGTCGCGGTCGGGAAGGTGTCGTTGGACGACTGCGACATGTTCACATCATCGTTGGGGTGCACGTCGACGCCCTTGGCCTTGGCGATCGAGGCGATCACCTCGTTGGCGTTCATATTGGAACTGGTGCCGGAACCGGTCTGGAAGACGTCGATCGGGAACTGGTCGTCGTGGCGACCCTCGGCGATCTCGGTGGCGGCGGCGATGATCGCGTCCGCCTTGGTGGCCTCCAGGAGGCCGAGGTCCCGGTTGACCTTCGCGCAGGCGGCCTTGAGCAGGCCCAGCGCGCGGATCTGCGCACGTTCCAGGCCGCGGCCGCTGATCGGGAAGTTCGTCACGGCCCGCTGGGTCTGCGCCCGCCACAGGGCGTCTACGGGGACGCGGACCTCACCCATGGTGTCGTGCTCGATGCGGTATCCGGTCTCTTCGCTCATATTCCGACCATATGCCGCGCCCGGCCGACGTGGGGAAGCCACGCCTGACACTTATCTCACAGGGATCGGCCGTCGACGCGAGGAATACCCGAGGCATCCGGCGGCCGGAAACGACAGCCCCCCGGCCGCACCGGGCCGGGGGCCTGCACTGCGTCGATCAGGCGTTGGGTCCGTACTCCTCCAGCATCTCCGTCACCAGCGCGGCGATCGGGGAACGCTCACTGCGGGTGAGGGTGATGTGGGCGAACAGCGGATGCCCCTTCAGCTTCTCGATCACCGCGGCGACGCCGTCGTGGCGGCCGACGCGCAGATTGTCGCGCTGGGCCACATCGTGGGTGAGCACCACCCGCGATCCGGTGCCGAGCCTGCTCAGCACGGTCAGCAGAACATTGCGTTCCAGCGACTGTGCCTCATCGACGATCACGAACGAATCGTGCAGGGAGCGACCGCGAATGTGGGTGAGCGGCAACACTTCCAACATATCGCGGCTGAGCACCTCCTCCATCACCTCACGGCTGGCCAGCCCGTCGAGGGTGTCGAAGACGGCCTGCGCCCACGGACCCATCTTCTCGCTCTCGGTACCGGGCAGATAGCCCAGTTCCTGCCCGCCGACCGCGTACAGCGGACGGAACACCACCACCTTGCGCTGGGTCCGCCGTTCCAGCACCGCTTCCAGGCCCGCCGTCAGGGCCAGCGCCGACTTACCGGTGCCGGCCCGGCCGCCGAGGGAGATGATGCCGACGCTCTCGTCCAGCAGCAGATCCAGGGCGATGCGCTGTTCGGCGGAACGACCGTGCAGCCCGAACGCCTCCCGTTCCCGGACCAGCTGCACCCGCTTGTCCGGCGTGACCCGGCCCAAGGCGCTGGAACTGGTGCCGAGCAATCGGATTCCGGTGTGGCAGGGCAGTTCCCGTGCCTCGTCCAGATCGATGGAGCCCTCGCTGTAGAGTTCGTCCACCCGATCGGTGGTGACGTCGAGTTCCACCATGCCCGACCAGCCGGAGGTCACCACGTCCTGTGCGTGGTATTCGTCGGCCTGTAGACCCACCGCACTCGCCTTGACCCGCAACGGGATGTCCTTGGATACCAGCACCACGGTGTGGCCGTCGGCGGCGAGATTGAGCGCGCAGGCCAGGATGCGGGAATCGTTGGTGTCGGTACGGAATCCGACCGGCAGCACCGTTGGATCGGTGTGGTTCAGCTCCACCTGCAAGGTTCCGCCCTCGGTGCCGATCGGCAGCGGCTCGTCGAGCCTGCCGTGCCGAACGCGCAGATCGTCGAGCATGCGTAGCGCCTCGCGGGCGAACCAGCCGAGCTCATGGTGATGCCGTTTGCCTTCGAGTTCGCTGATCACCACCAGCGGGAGCACCACGTGATGCTCGCCGAACCGGGTGACCGACCAGGGATCCGATAGGAGAACCGAGGTGTCGACGACAAAGGTTTTGGTGCCTTTCTTCACTGTGCGAGAGTTCGCCGATGGGGCGGAAACGGAGCGTGTTGTAGTCACGGTGGGCTCCTTTTGTGTCTGCGCGGCACCCGCATCAGACAATCTCGCTGGACCGGTCCGTCCTGAGGGATCCGACGCCGGCTGCGTCAGATGCCACGAGGGCCGGGTGCCGGCCCCCTCGTACTGAATGGCTCAGTCACGGTCAGGACCTCCCGCGCGAGCCACAACGACGCGACCCGCATCAACGACGCTACCGCCGAACCAGGGTCGCGCGCTCGGGGACGGACAGGCGTGTCGGTGAATTCGTCGTTAACAGCCCGATCTACAAGGGGTTTCTGCGCAGGTCAACGCCATTTCCTACGCAGAAACCCTTTTATCCGCACGAGATTCGCCACGACTGCCCTGTCGTGGGCACAGGCGGATTACAGTCGTGTCATGGCCGGTAACGAGGATCTACAGCAGCTGTCGTCCAAGGAACTGCACGACCGCGCGGTCAGGCTGGCCGTGCGTCGCGGCGACATCAAATTCCTGTGGAAACTACTCACCCGCATCCCCGCCGCCGAGGCCACCGCGGGCCAGACCGGCGAGAGCGAAGCCGACATCAAATGGGTCCTGCCCCTGATCGATGATTACATCCACGCCGGTGACGGCGACCTGGCCGAGGCGCTTCGCCCGTTCTACCTCGACTACCTCACCCAGCATTCCTGAGCCGGGCGCGCCCGCACCGATCCGGCGTACCACTCACCGGGACGACCCAACCTGCCGCCAACCCACCGGGTCGATACTCGATACCGACGTCCACACCATGGGCCATCGATAATTGAACCCCGACCCACCCGTGTGGAAGACCTCCCGAACTTTCCCGCCCCGCCAACGACGCCGGGGATCGGCCGCCAACGAAGTCGGCGCGGAGGGGGTCGGAAAAATCTCGTGACGTTCAGCCGGACAGTGTCCAGGCCATCAGCGCGATCAGCGTGAGCAGATAGGCCAGGCCGGTGATCGTTCCGATGCGGTGCACCTTGTCGCCGGTGCTCGAATTGGCTGTCTTGTCGTCCAGGATGGGGATGAGTGGGCCGTTGTCGCCGCCGTCGGCCAGCGTGAGCGCACTGGTCAGCAGGAGGACGTCGGCCACCACGAGGAGGGGCCAGGCCTGCGAGGGCGCGAGGAATCCGGCGAAGATCAGCGGCCCGAGCAGCAGTAGCGGAAGTAATCCGAGTGTGGCGAGAACTCCGATGAGCAGAAACCACCCGGCGGCCGTCCAGCGCGCGAGTACGGCGCAGACCACGACGCCGATCTGAACGAAACCCATGACCATCTCTCCCCCGTCCCCGTACGAACCGTCGTGCTCACTGTGACACACCGGGGTGACAAGTCGCCGCCTACTCGCGCCCCTCGATGAGGAAACCGCGGGCGGCGTCGAGGATTCGACCCGACAGCTCATCGTCGCCGGTGGCCCTCGACAGCATGAGAGCGCCCGCCATGACCGATAGTTCGACGAGAACTTCCGGATCGTCGCTCGGCTGCTCGCCGAACTCCGCGAGCTTGGCGATCATGTTCTGGATGCCGTCGAGATAGGCCTGGCGCAGGGGGCTGTCGGGGGCGGTGCGGGAGACGTCGGCGGCGGTGGCGGCGATACCGCAGCCGTTGGCGGGGGTGTCGCGGTGGGTGGGTGAGAGATAGCGCTCGATGAAGGTGCGGCGGGCGGTCGCATCGTCGGGCGCCGCGGCGCGGATGCGATCCATTTCCGCGATCTTCTCGGCGTACGCGGCCGTACAGGCCTGGGTGACCAGGTCTTCTTTGGACCGGAAATGGCGATAGAAGCCACCGTGGGTCAGACCGGCGGCGGCCATCAGCTCGGGGACGGTCATCGCACCGGAGCCGCGTTCGCGGACCTGGGCCGCGGCTGCGTCGAGCACCTGTTTGCGATGCGATTCGGCCTGTTCGCGGGATGCTCGCGGCACCTCGTCTCCTTCCGTCGGGTCGGCGCGCCTCCGGCGGCGCGATCGATGGTCATAGTCTTGCGCATCCGTATAGATGATGATCATAATCTAAATTGAGCGGTAATGCTCCCTCCCCGAAGCATCCGGCGCACGTCCGAACCGCGGGGACGACTCGAAAGGGCGGAGATGACCAGAATCGAAGGCTCGGTCGCATTGGTGACCGGCGGACAGCGCGGGCTCGGGCAGGCATTCGTGGACGAACTGCTGCGCCGGGGCGCGGCGAAGATCTACGCGACGGCGCGGGAGCCGAAACCCGATGCGGATCCGCGCGTGGAACCGCTCGCACTGGAGGTGACCGATCCCGACTCCGTCGCCGCCGTGGCGGCGATCGCGACCGATGTCGAGATCGTGGTCAACAATGCGGGCGCGCTGATCCCGGCGCCGCTGCTCAGGGCCGAGATGCGTGATGTACTCACCACTTTCGAGACCAATGTCTTCGGACCGCTGCGGATCGCGCAGGCGTTCGCGCCGATTCTGGCGACGAACGGCGGTGGCGCGCTGATCGATATCCATTCGGTGCTGTCCTGGGGCTCGGGCGCGGCCGCATACGGCGCGTCCAAGGCCGCGTTCTGGTCGCTGACGAATTCACTGCGGCAGGAATTGGCCGCCCAGCTCACTCAGGTCGTCGGGGTGCATCTCGCATTCGCCGACACCGACATGGTGAAACGGCTTCCGGTCGACAAGATCGCCCCGGCCGAGGTCGCCGCGACCGTCTTCGACGGAGTCGAGAAGGGCGATACCGAGGTCCTGGTCGATGACATCACCCGACGGGTGAAGGCCGCGCTCGCCGGGCCCGTCGAAGGCCTCGCACTCACCATCGGCCGCTGACATCCCGCTATCCAGAAAGGATCCGAACATGCCCCTCTGGCATATCTACCACCCTGCCGACACCTATTCCGACCAGGACAAACAGAATTTCGCCGACGACATCACCGCGCTGTACACCAGTTTCGGCCTGCCCGCGTTCTACGTGGTCGTGCTCTTCAAGGAGATCGCGCCGTCCGATTTCTACGTGGGCGGTAAGGCCTCGAGCGATACCGTCCGAATCGTGGTCGAGCATCTCGCCCGTCACCTCGATGACCCGGAAATCCGCAAACGCTCCACCGACCGGCTCGATTCGATCATGCTCCCCTATACCCGGGATCGCGGCCTGCACTGGGAATTCCACACCTATGAGTCACCGCGTGATCTGTGGAAGATCGCCGGACAGTTCCCGCCACCCGCGGGCAGCGACGCCGAAAAGGCGTGGGCACGAGAGAACAAGCCGATCCCCTACTGACGACGGCCGAACGCGGATCTGCCCACCGGCGCGGCACCGGTGGGCAGATCTCTCGGGTGCGCGGGCGGAGCGGGCGAACCCCGTTCCCGTGCACGGCTATTCGATATCCGCGCCGGTCCTCGGCGGAGGTGCGGACTCGAGTTCGGTGAACTCCTCATCGGTGAGCAGACGAGAGCGGATCAGGAACCGGACACCCTCGGGCGCTTCGAGGGAGAAACCGCTGCCGCGGCCGGGCACCACATCCACGGTCAGGTGGGTGTGCTTCCAGTACTCGTATTGATCGGCGCTCATCCAGAACGGCGTATCGGCGGCGATCGTCCCCAGCAGGACATCGGAGGCCCCCACCCGGAATTCACCGCGCGGATAACACATCGGGGAGCTGCCGTCGCAGCAACCGCCGGACTGGTGGAACATGACCGCGCCGTGCCGCCGGATCAGGCTGTCGAGCATCTGCCGCGCCTGTTCGGTGATCTCGACGCGGTGCACGTCCGCTGGCATCAGAAGAATCCGAGCTTATTCGGTGCGTAGCTCACCAGCAGGTTCTTGGTCTGCTGGTAGTGATCGAGCATCATGGCGTGGTTCTCGCGCCCGATACCGGACTTCTTGTAGCCGCCGAAGGCCGCGTGCGCCGGATAGGCGTGGTAGCAGTTGGTCCACACCCGGCCCGCCTTGATACCGCGGCCGAGCCGGTAGGCGGTGTTCATATCGCGGGTCCAGACCCCGGCGCCGAGACCGTAGAGAGTGTCGTTGGCGAGTTTCAAGGCCTCATCGGTGGAATCGAAGGTGGTGACCGAGACGACCGGGCCGAAGATCTCCTCCTGGAAGATCCGCATATCGTTGCTGCCCTTGAAGATCGTCGGCTCGATGTAGAACCCGTCGGGGAATTCGTCGACCTTGCGCGGCCCGCCGCCGGTGAGCACCTCGGCGCCCTCCTTACGGCCGATATCGATATAGGACAGGATCTTCTCGTACTGGTCATTGCTGGCCTGGGCACCGATCATGGTCGCGTCATCGAGCGGATTACCGCTGATGATGGCCTTGGTGCGTTCCACACACCGCGCCATGAATTCGTCGTAGATGGACGAATGGATCAGCGCACGCGACGGACAGGTGCACACCTCGCCCTGGTTGAGCGCGAACATCACGAAACCCTCGACGGCCTTGTCCAGGAATTCGTCATCGGCGGCCATGATGTCGGGCAGGAAGATATTGGGGCTCTTACCGCCGAGTTCCAAGGTCACCGGAATGATGTTCTCGCTGGCGTACTGCATGATCAGCCGACCGGTGGTCGTCTCACCGGTGAACGCCACCTTCGCCACCCGCGGGCTCGACGCCAGCGGCTTACCCGCCTCGACACCGAAACCGTTGACCACGTTGAGGACTCCCGGCGGCAGCAGATCCGCGATCAGCTCCACCACCTTCAGGATCGAGGCCGGGGTCTGCTCGGCGGGCTTGAGCACCACCGCATTGCCCGCCGCCAATGCGGGCGCCAGCTTCCAGGTGGCCATCAGGATCGGGAAGTTCCAGGGGATGATCTGGCCGACCACGCCGAGCGGCTCCTGGAAGTGGTAGGCGATGGTGTCGCCATCGATCTCGCTGATACCACCCTCCTGCGCGCGGATGGCACCGGCGAAATAGCGGAAGTGATCGACGGCCAGCGGCAGATCGGCGGCCTTGGTCTCGCGGACCGGCTTGCCGTTCTCCCAGGTCTCGGCGACGGCGAGGGCCTCGAGGTTGTCCTCGATGCGGTCGGCGATCTTGTTGAGGATAGTGGCGCGTTCGGCGGCCGAGGTGGCGCCCCAGCCGTCGGCGGCGGTGTGCGCGGCATCGAGGGCGAGGTCGATATCGGGGGCGGTCGAGCGCGCCACCTCGGTGAAGGTCTGGCCGTCGACTGGGGACGGATTCTCGAAGTACTGCCCCTCGACCGGTGCTGTCCAATCGCCGCCGATGAAATTGTCATAGCGGGCGGCGTAGCTGACGATGCTGCCGTCGGCACCTGGTTTCGCGTAGGTCATGACGCATGCTCCTCATCGAGTCGGCGGGATAGCACGAGCAACCGTTCGTGATGTGGGCCACTATCGCGATCATGGGTTGGCAGAAGGTTGACTACCGCACCGACACGCCGACCCCGCAGGTCAGAGGGATTCAGGAGCGGAGCGCCGTATGCAGTCTGGCCGCGGCGACGGCGCGGCGGGCATCGTTGACCGGCAGCAGAACCAATGCGTGCTCGTGGATCTCGATATCGTCGGGCGCCCGCTCGCCGTAGCGCAGGGCGTTGTCGGGATCGTCGTCCGACAGCACCGCGGTGCGGACCGCGACCTCGAGATGTTCACGCCATTCGACGATTCCCGGCGTCTCGGAGCCGGGCAGCAGCGGTCCGCGATACAACCGCACCGCGGCGGCGGTATCGCCGGTCTCGAGCGCGGTGAGCAGGTCGACGGCATCGCAGGACAGCGGGGTGGTCAGCTGGTAGACGCGGTTGGCGATCTCACCGCCGGTGGCCCGGCGCAGATGTGAGACATCGGCTTTGAGGGTGCTGGAGGTGGCGGGGCGGTCACCGTAGATGGCGTAGTGCAGCCGTTCGGGAGTGAATCCGGCGGGTTCGAGCGCCAGCAGCGCCAGGATCTCCAGCTGACGTGGCCGCAGCCGCACCGCTCGGCCCTCACGCACCAGACCGGCCCCGCCGAGGCAGGTGAGCCGCACACCGGGACGGACGGCGGACGCGCTCGCCTGTAACCGCGCCTCGACCGCCATGACCAGCGACTGCACCGTCGACATGGCGAGCGGATGGGAGCGATCCCAGGTGGAGGACAGATCGAGCACCCCGAGCTGACGTCCGTCGGCGGCGCGGATGGGCGCGCAATAGCAGACCCAGCCGTGCAGTGCGGCGACCAGATGTTCGGCCGAGAACACGGTGCTCGGTTTACCGGTGCGCATGGCCAGTGAAAGCGCGTTGGTGCCCATATGCCGTTCGTCCCAGCGGCCGCCGGGCGCAAAATTGACCTGTTCGGCGCGGCGGCGCATGACCGTCCCGCCGAACGACCACAGGATGGTGCCGGTTTCGTCGGTGACGGCGGCGACGTAGCCCGCGTCGTGCGCGACATCGTGCAATTGTTCGGCGAGCTGGGTGACCGGTTCGCGCAGCGGGGACTGCGCCCAGCGGGATCCGATATCGGCGGAATCGACCGCAGGTGCGCTGGCGCGGGCGGGGTCGACGGTGCGCACCGAACGCATCCAGGATTGGGCGACCTCACTGCGCAGCCCGGATGCGGAGACCCGTGGCAGCGCGGGATGCGACCCGTCCGGTACCCAGCGGGCCCATTCCTTCTCCAGCGTGGCTCGCTGCTCGGCGAGCGTGCTGCGTTGCGCCATCTACGCGGTGTCTTCCTGGTCACAGTGTCGACTACCTCCATCATGCCGCACCGATCCGTCGATCGGTGCGGCATCGTCGAGTGACCTCAGCTCAGATGGTGCACCGGACCCATCCCGTACACCGGCGTCGCAATCCCCTCGTATCGCGCTTTGAGCTGCAAGGCGAGATACAGCGAATAGTGCCGGGATTGGTGCAGGTTGCCGCCGTGGAACCAGAGACCTTCCTGTCGGGTCGGCTTCCACATATTGCGCAGCTCGCCCTCCCACGGTCCAGGGTCCTTGGTGGTGCCCGAACCGTAACCCCAGCACTTGCCGACCTTGTCGGCGACGTCCTGGCCGATCAGATCCGCGGCCCAGCCGTTCATCGAGCCGTAGCCGGTGGCGTAGACGACCAGGTCGGCGGGCAGTTCGGTGCCGTCGTCGAGAACCACGGCGTCCTCGGTGAGTTCGCGGACCTCACCGTGGGCGAGCGCGATCTTGCCGTCGGCGATCAATTCCGAGGCGCCCACGTCGATGTAGTAGCCGGAACCGCGGCGCAGGTACTTCATGAACAGCCCGGAACCGTCATCGCCCCAATCGAGTTGGAAGCCAGCGCGTTCGAGTCGATCGTAGAATTCGGCATCGCGGGCGCGGATGGCCTCGTACACCGGCACCTGGAACTGCGGCATGATCCGATACGGCAGCGAGGCGAAGGCCAGATCGGCTTTATCGGTGGTCATCCCCGCGGCGAGGGCACGTTCGGAATACAGATCGCCGAGTCCGAGATCCATCAGCGAATCCGAACGCACGATATGGGTCGAACTGCGCTGCACCATCGTCACCCGTGCGCCCACCTCCCAGAGCGCACCGCAGATATCGTGCGCGGAGTTGTTGGAGCCGATGATCACCGCACGTTTGCCCGCATAGGCGTCGGGACCGGGATGCTTGCTCGAATGATGCTGTTCGCCCCGGAAGCGTTCCATGCCAGGAAAATTCGGCACATTCGGTTTACCGGACATGCCCGTGGCCAGCACCAGCTGCGCCGGTCGCAGTTCGATGGCCTTGCCGTCGCGCACCACATCGACTTCCCATTCGCCCGAGATCTCGTCGTAGGTCGCCGACGTGCAGGTGGTGTTCGACCAGTACGGCACCTCCATGATCCTGGTGTACATCTCGAGCCAGTCGCCGATCTTGTCCTTGGGGGTGAACACCGGCCAGTTGTCCGGGAACGGCAGATACGGCAGGTGGTCGTACCAGACCGGATCGTGCAGACACAGCGACTTGTACCGTTTACGCCACTGGTCGCCGGGCCGTTCGTGCTTGTCGACCACCAGTGCGGGCACACCGAGCTGCCGTAATCGCGCACCCAGTGCGATACCGCCTTGGCCGCCGCCGACGACCAGGACATAGGGCTGGCGGGTGCTGCCGAGTTCACGTTCTTCGTTCGCACGACGTTCGGACCAGCTCACCCGGTCGGGATCGGCGCCGTGCACCACGCCGCGGGGGCGTCGCGTGCCCTTGCTCTCCTCATGTCCTTTCAGTTCCCGCAGGCTGGTGAGCAGGGTCCAGGCGCCCTCGTCGTTGAGCCGCAGATGTCCCACCGCGCGGCCGGAGGCGGTCTCGAAGCCGATCCACGCCGTCACCACACCGCCGTCCTCGGTGGGTGGCTCGGTGGTGTGGAAATTGCCGGGATCGGTGCCGTCGAGGCGGGAGCGCAGCATATCGGCGATATCGTCGCGGCCTTCCAGGGTCTTGATGTTCCAGGTGAAGGCGATCAGGTCGCGCCAGAAGCCGTCGAGGGCGAACATGCTCGCCGCCGCGGCCACATCACGATCGGCCAGCGCTGTCTCGAAATCCCGCAGCCAGGCGTCCACCCGTTGCTGTGGTGTCTGCGTGCCGGACGTCGGCTCCAGTGTCGTGGTCATCGGATTCTCCTTCTCCAGCAGATCTGTGACCCACAGCACACGTCACCCGAAGCGGTGTCACAATCGTTGCAAGGCGTTGCAACATCGGTGTGCAGGCGGCGCGGCCGGGTGGATGGCACCGATACGCCGCACCGAACGGAATCAGGATGGATGTCGTGGGCGAATTCGGCGCGATCGAACCGGGGACCGATCTGCCCCGGTACGCCCGCGACCTGGTGCGCATGCACGACGCCGTGATCGGCGGCGGACGCTCTCCGTTGCGACCGCGAACGCTGGTCGCCAAATCCTGGTCGCGGGTGCTCGCCGCCGGACTGGTGCCCGATCAGGCCAATGCCCGCACCGTGCTCGGTCTCGAGGATGTGGAGCGCAGGCGCCGGTCGTCCCCGCTCGCGGGCGTGATCGGCGAGCTGACCCAGGTGGTCGCCGGTGTGGCCGACGCTTCGCAGCTGATCATGGTGGTCACCGATGCCGATGGGGTGGTGCTGTGGCGCGCGGGGTCGCCGCGGGTACGTCATCGCGCCGACAGCCTCGGATTCCAGGAGGGCGCCACCTGGACCGAATCGGTGGTCGGCACGAACGCCATCGGCACCGCGCTCGCGGAAGCCGCTCCGGTGCAACTGTTCTCGGGCGAGCATTTCGAGCAGTCCCAGCATCCCTGGTATTGCACGGCGGCGCCGATCCACGATCCGCGCACCGGTGAACTACTCGGCGTGGTCGATGTGAGCGGGCCCGCCCTGACCCTGCACCCGGCGATCACGGCGCTGGTCGGTGCGGGCGCTCGGCTGGCCGAAGGCCAGATCGCCCGACTGCAACAGGAGCGACTGGAACGACTGCGCACCACCGCCATGCCCGGACTGTCCACGGTGCGCGGCCCGGCGCTGCTGGTCGACGAACACGGCTGGGTCGCCCATGCCACCGGTATCGCGACGACCCAGCGCATCGCCATCCCGAATGCCGAACGCGCGGTGCACGTCCCCGGACTCGGTATCTGCTCGGCCGAACCGCTGCGCGGCGGATGGTTGGTGCGACCGCTCGGCGCGGGTGGCGGGTCGGGCATCCGGCTGGAACTCGACCTGTCGGGCGCACCGGTCGTCACCGCGGTCGGTGGCGAATCCGATTGGCGCAGTGCGCTGTCGGTGCGGCACGCGGAGATTCTGCTGCTACTGCATCTGCGCGGGAGCCGAGGGCTGACCGTCGCCGAATTGAGTCGCGCGATCTACGGTGATCCCGACCATGCCGTGGCCGTGCGCGCCGAGCTGTCGCGCCTGCGTCGCGTGCTCGGCTCGATCATCGAATCGCGCCCGTACCGGCTCGAGCCGTCGGTGCGGCTGAGCGTGCGCCTCGGCGATACGGACCGGCTCGCCGACTGCGCGTTCGTGCGCACCTCGACCGCACCCGGTGTCCGCGCGCTCATGGGCGCGGGATATGAGGGCGATCGCAGCCCGTGACGGCTGGGCGGGCGGTGGTCAGCCGCGGGAGAACACCGCCCTGAACACTCCGACGACCACACCGCGCAGGAAGTTCTCCCAGCTGAAATGGTCGTGCCACAGGATGATCCGCCCGTCGCGCAGTTCGAAGGTGCCGGTGACCCAGAACCTGATGCGCAACGGGCCGACGCGCAGGATGTCGGTGCGGTCGGTGAGCACGATGGACCCATCGGCGGCGATGTGGTGCATCTCGGCGGCGAATCCGAACTGCTCCCGGTTGAGCCCGCGCAGAATGCCCGCCACCCGACGTTCACCGCGCACATCGGGCAGCGAGGTGTTCTTCCAGACGATGTCGGGATGCAACAGTTCCAGCGCCTCGCCCACCGCGCCCAGCTCCAGCGCCGCGAAGAACTCACGCACCGTGGTGATCGAGTCCTGCTCCAGCTCGATTTCGCTCATGAATCGAGGGTAGGCCGCACAACCGCGGCAGGCAGCCGGTTCCGCAGGGCGATGATGAGACAAGACCACCACAGGCATACTGGTGGGCATGACTGGCGCGACCATCAGGGTTTCGACGGCGACCAGAGACCGCCTACGCCGCCTGGCCGATGCAGAGAGTCTCACCATGTCACAAGCCATCAGCAGACTACTCGACGAGCACACCCCACGGCCGAAGCCGAGATTCGGTGGGTTCCGCAGTGATCGACCGACCTCGCCCGGCCCGATGGATCAGCCGTCCGGCGGGTTGAATCACTCGTAGCGACTGCCCAGCGATACTTTGGCCGTATGACCACTCGGGATGAGATCGAGTCGTTTCTGGACGAATACCAGGCCGCGTTGTCGGCATACGACGCCGAACGTTCCGCGGCACTGTGGGGTATGCCGGGCACCATCCTCAGCGACGCCTTCGTCGGGTCGCTGCCGTCACGGACCGAGATGGCGCGAGGACTGTCGCAGTCCTATCCGTTCTATCAACAGCTCGGGCTGGCCCGCGTCGATCACACCCTGCTCGAGCAGGTCGATCTGACCGAGCGCATCGTCCGGGTGCGGGTGCGGTGGCATTTCTACGACGCCGCCGACGACCTGCTCACCGATGGTGACTACGAGTATCTGCTGCGGCACGACGACGACGGGCTGCACACCTACGTTGCTGTGGCGATCGATGAAGTGGAGAAGCTGACCCGGCTGGCGGCGGAGAAGGGGATACAGCTGCCGGGGACGTGAGGTCTCGATGGGGCGCCGAGCTGGTCTCGCGCGCTCGGTGCGCTGCATACGGCGGATCGCGGAACAGGTCGGCAGGCACCACACCACCGGCAGAGGCGGCCTACGTACGGGACCGGCGACGGTCGACGAGCGCTTCCAGGCCGTCGAGGATGCGGTCTACGCCGAAGGTCAAGGCGTCGTCTCGGGCCGATGCGCCGCCGGCCTGTTCCGCCAACGCGACGGTGACCTCGGGATAACGCTCTCCCGCCGCTGCCATCACCTCTGCCATCTGACGCAGCAACTGTTCCTCGATACCGTCGCTCCCGACGCCCCCCGCCTGCTGCGCCAGGCTGCGGACATGACCATTCAGCACGACGACGGTGTCCAGCCGTTCCGGCCCGGTGAGCCCGATTCCCGCCATCGCCGACAGGGCCGCCTCCAGCCAGCCGAGTTCGTGCGGTCCCATCGGCCGGATACCGGCGGACAGTTCCAGCGACCATGGATGCGCGCGATAGCGCCGGAAGATCTCCTCGGTCCAGGTGCGGAGCCCGGCGCGCCACGGTGATTCTCCGGAAACCGGCTGTGCCGCAGTGAGATCCGGTGGCGTACCGAGCGCCTGCTCCAGCATCAGCGCGGCCAGCTCGGCCTTGCCGGGCACATAGCGGTACAGCGACATCTTGGTGTAGCCGAGCCGCTCGGCCACCCGCTGCATGGACACCCCGCCCATCCCTTCGGCATCGGCCAGTTCGACGGCCGCGCCCACGATCGCCTCCAGCGACAGTGACGGCTTCGGCCCGCGCTTGGCCGGGCGGCCCGTACCCCACAGCAGCTCGACGACGGTCGGAGCGGGCATCGCGATTGTCCTTCCAGAAATGGGTTGACCTGAAACTGTGTCTACCATACGCTGATCTGCGTCCCACAGAAACAGATTCCACCGGACACAGTTATCGACTCTTGGAGTGATCATGCGAAACACGACCGTCCTCATCTCCGGCGCGAGCATCGCCGGTCCCGCGCTCGCCTACTGGCTCGACCACTACGGCTTCGATGTCACCGTCGTCGAACGCGCACCCAAGCTGCGCCCCGGCGGCCAGGCCGTCGACTTCAAGGGCGCCACCCACCTGGAGGTGCTCGAACGGATGGGCATCCTCGACGCCGTCCGCGAACGGCAGACCGGCGGCGCGGACATGGTGCTGGTGGACGCCGAAGGCACCCGTCGCGCCCTCATCTCCGGCGATTTCACCGGCGGCGATGTGGAGATCCTGCGCGGCGATCTGGCCGCGATCATGTACGAGCACACGGCCGAGCGCTGCACCTACCTGTTCGGCGACTCGATCAGCGCGCTCACCGAAACCGCCGACGGTGTGCGGGTGGAATTCGAGCACGCACCGGCGCGCACCTTCGATCTGGTCTTCGGCGCCGACGGCGTGCACTCGCGGGTGCGCGCACTGTCCTTCGGACCCGAACGCGACTACGTCCACCATCGCGGCTACTACTACTGCCTCGCCGATTCGAGTACGCGGCCCCGACGCACGGACGGCCCACGACGAGACGTGGCCTACGCCCACAACGCGCCGGGAAAGCTGGCGGTCGACGGCGGCCCGAAGGCCGAACAGATGTACATGTTCGCCGCACCCGAACTGGACTACTCCCGCGACGACGAGCAGGCGCAGCGCCGCATCGTGCGGGAGACCTTCGCCGATATCGGCTGGGAGGTGCCACGCATGCTGTCGGAACTGGACGACGCCGCGACCTTCTACCTGGATTCCCTGAGCGTGGTGAAGATGCCGTCCTGCGTGCGCGGACGGATCGCCCTGGTCGGTGATGCGGGGTACGGCAATACCCTGGCCGGTTTCGGTACCGGGCTCGCCGTCGTCGGCGCCTACGTCCTCGCGGGCGAACTCGCCCTCGCCGACGGCGATCACACCGCCGCCTACCCCCGCTACGACGAGATCATGCGCCGCTACAACCAGATCGCGGGTGCCAGCAATCCCGGTCGATTCCTCGCGCCGAAGACCCGTTTCGGTATCCGAGTCCGCGACTGGTTCCTCAACTCACCGTTGTTCGGACTGATGATCAGATTCGGCGACAAGGGCGCCAACGATATCGACCTGCGCGATTACCCGACCCTGATCGCCGACCAGACCGGCCACAAGCCCATCCAGTGATCAACGTCGCGCTTTACACCCGAATGTTTTGGTTTTCGGCCCACTTCCTGGCAACTCCGTACGAGCGGTCGCGAACACAGCGACGCGTCGGCGACAGGATCGACACACCCGGCACCGCGCAATTCCCCGCTCCGCGGCCGGACCCCGAACACGACGACGCGCCCACGGTTCGGCGGTAACCGTCGTGGACGCGTCGTCGGAGAAAGGCTCAGCCCAGCAGGCGCCAGTCTTCGAGGCCTTGGTACAGGGGCAGGTCGCCTGCCAGTTTGCGGACCCGGCCACGCAGTGTCTCGACATCGGAACCACCCGCCAGCGCGGTGCCGATGATATCGGCGACCTCGGTGAACTCGCTGTCACCGAAACCACGCGTGGCCAGGGCAGCGGTACCGATCCGCAGACCC
>NZ_JARWNX010000005.1 GCF_029868385.1 Nocardia cyriacigeorgica
CCCCCCCCCCCCCGTGGGGGGGGGCGCGGGGGGGGGCCGGGGGGGGGGGCGCCCCGCGTCCCCCCCCGGGGGGGGGGGGCCCCCCCGCCACCCCCCCGGGCGGCGAACCGCGGCGCCGCAGGCGACGCAAATTAAACACAGTATTGTCATGCGCGCCCCTGAAAAAACTCCTCCGATCATTAGGTTGGATGCGTGAGCGCACAGGATCTGCCACTGGAACTTCGCCGTGCATTGTCGACGGTCGCGCGGGTGCCACGGCTTCTGGTCGCATCGGATTACGACGGGACGATCGCTCCCATCGTGTCCGATCCGGCCAAGGCCTACCCGCACGGCGAGTCGGTCCGCGCGTTACGCGCGCTGGCCGGCCTGTCCGGCACCACGGCCGCCGTCATCTCCGGCCGCGCGCTGCGAGATCTCGCGGCGCTGTCGCGGCTGCCCGTCGAGGTACAACTCATCGGCAGCCACGGTTCGGAATTCGATGTCGGCTTCGTACACGCCATCGATAACGACGCCAAACAGCTGCTACAGGAACTGATCACGGCCCTGACCCAGATCGCCGCGGAGAATCCCGGTGTGACGGTCGAGACCAAACCGGCCAGTATCGCGTTGCATGTGCGCAATGCGGGCCCGGAGATCGGGCGCCGCGCGCTGAATCAGGTCCGTCAGGGTCCGGCCTGCTGGGTCGGGGTCCAGGTGACCGAGGGCAAGGCCGTCATCGAGCTGGCCGTCATCCCCACCGACAAGGGCAGCGCCCTCGACACCATCCGGCATCAGGAGGGCGCGTCGGCGGCGGTGTTCTTCGGTGACGACGTCACCGACGAGAAGGCCTTCCGGATGCTGTCGGGCCCGGATGTCGGCATCAAGGTCGGCGAGGGCGAGAGCCTGGCCGGGTACCGGGTGCCCAATACCGAGGCGGTCTCGTATGCGCTGGCCTTCCTGCTGGAGGAGCGCCGCACCTGGCTCGCCGGTGCCAGCGCGCCGCGCATCGAGCGGCTGACCATGCTGTCGAGCCCGCGTTCGGTGGCGCTGCTGACCCCCGATGCGACCGTCACCTGGTTCTGCCATCCCGAACCGGATTCGGCGGCGGTCTTCGCCCATCTGCTCGGTGGACCGCAGGCCGGACATTTCAGCGTCGAGCCGCAGCGGCCGGGCCTGCCGCTGTCGCAGCGCTATATCGACGGCACCATGACGGTCGAAACCCGTTGGGCCAAACTGCAAGTGGTCGACTATCTGCCGCATGACGTCGCGCCCGACCGCACCGATCTGACCCGCGTCATCACCGGCGACACCTCGGCCGTGGTGACCTTCGCGCCGCGCCCGGAATTCGGGCAGGTGCCGGTGACCATCGAGGCCGAGCCGAACGGACTTCGGGTGCGCGGCACCAACGATCCGACGGTGCTGCGCTCCCCCGGTGTCGAATGGACCATCCACAGCGACGGCGTGCACAGTTCGGCGACGGCGGTCATCGACCCGTCGCAGGGTCCGGTGATCCTGGAACTGCGGTGCGGCACACCCGATCTCGCGCCCGCGATGACCAGCGAACCGGAGCGCAGGCGGATCGCCGAGAGCTACTGGTCGACCTGGGCTGCGGGGCTCGAGCTGCCGCCGCTGAAGCCCGATCTGATGAAGCGTTCCGCGCTGACGTTGCGTGGTCTGGTGCACGCGCCGTCGGGTTCGATCCTCGCCGCGGCCACCACCTCGCTGCCCGAGGACATCGGCGGTGTGCGCAACTGGGACTACCGCTACTGCTGGCTGCGCGATGCCTCGATGACGGCGTCGGCGCTGGTCTCGCTCGGCTCGCTGTACGAGGCCGAGGAGTTCCTCGGCTGGGTGCATCGTGTGCTGGAGACGCTGCCCGGCCCGGAGCGGCTGCATCCGCTCTACACCCTCTACGGCGAGACGCTGCCGCCCGAGGCCGTCATCGACCAGCTGCCCGGCTATGCCGGTTCCCGCCCGGTGCGCGTGGGCAACGCGGCGAATATGCAGGTACAGCTGGACGTCTTCGGTCCGATCGTGGATCTCATCGCCACGATGGCGCACGCCCGCGAGCAGAAGGGCATCAGCGATCCGCGTCAGGTCCTGCCCGATCAGGACTGGGAACTGGTGCACGCCATGGTGTCGGCGGTGCAGCGGCGCTGGCATGAGCCCGATCACGGCATCTGGGAGATCCGCGGTAACCCGCGCCACCATGTGTATTCGAAGGTGATGGGTTGGCTCACCATCGACCGGGCGCTCACTCTCGCGCAGAAGTTCGATCGGCCGATCCATCCCGAATGGGCCGCCTTGCGCGACCAGATCGCCGACGAGGTCAAGACCAAGGGCTGGAACGACGAAGTGCAGTCGTTCACCGCCGCCTACGACGGCACCGATCTGGACGCGGCCACCCTGCACATCGGGTTGAGCGGGCTGATCGATCCGTCGGATCCGCGGTTCGCGGCGACGGTGGTGGCCACCGAGGCGGAGCTGCGCAGCGGGTCCACCGTGTACCGGTATCACCACGACGACGGCCTGCCCGGCGGTGAGGGTGGATTCCATCTGTGCGCGGCCTGGTTGGTGGAGGCGTATCTGCTGATCGGTAAACGTTCCGATGCCGAGGCGCTGTTCGCCCAGCTCGTCGATGTGGCCGGGCCGACCGGCCTGCTGAGCGAGGAGTACGACCCGGTTGCCGAACGCTCGCTCGGCAATCATCCACAGGCTTACAGCCACCTCGGTCTGCTGCGCTGCGCCCAGCTGCTGAGCCAGCCGGTGGACGCGCTCGTCAGCTGATCGCGGTATCGGCCCACGTCGGTGATCGGCCCCGTGCCGGTCGTTGACGTGGGCCGATCCACGTCCGGGGGAACAGAGATCACAGGGATTCGGTTCGTATCCGCAGAACCGCACTGATAAAGTAAAACGGAAACGATTTCCATTAAGCTGTCCGGGAGCCCGTGTGAGAACCAGATTTGCCACCACCTTCGCCACGGTCGCGGTGGGTCTGGCGACCACGCTGGGTCTCACCGCTTGCGGCAGCTCCTCCGGCGACGCCTCCGGTAAGCCGTCGGTGGTCGCCTCCACCAATGTCTGGGGCGATATCGCGGCCACCATCGCCGGCCCCGACGCCGCGGTCGAATCGATCATCACCGATCCCGCCGCCGACCCGCATTCGCATGAGACCTCCGCGGTGGAATCGGCCAAGATCACCGATGCCGATCTGCTCGTCTACAACGGCGGCGGTTACGACGAATTCATGGAGAAGGCCGTCGCGGGCAAGGACAAGCGCACCGTCGACGCCTTCGACTCCCGCGCCGAGGACATCCGCGCCGACGAGAACGAACACGTCTGGTACGACGTCGACACCGTCGCGCTGGTCGCCGACCGGATCGCGCAGGCCCTCGGCGAGATCGATCCCGAGCACGCCGCCGCCTACACCGACCGCGCCACCGCCTTCCGCGGTCAGCTCGGCGCCATCAGCTCCATCACCGCGACCGTCGCCACCGCACATCCGGGCACCCCTGTCATGCAGACCGAACCGCTGGCGCACTATCTGCTGCTCGATGCGGGCGCCGTCGACCTGACCCCGCACGACTACCAGGAAGCCATCGAACAGGAGACCGATCCGGCCCCCGCCGCCGTGGCGGCCACCCGCGATCTGATCACCGGCAAGCAGGTGCGCACACTGGTCTACAACATCCAGACCCAGGACAAGACCAGCAAGGATCTGCGCGCCTCCGCCGAAAGCGCGGGCATCCCGGTAGTCGAGGTGACCGAGACCCTGCCCGAGGGCGTCGACTACATCGCCTGGCAGACCGCCAACGCCCGCTCCCTCGCCTCGGCGCTGAGCTGATCGTCGTGCGCGCCGAACGCCGGGTCGAGCAGATCGATCGAGCAGGGGTGGGTGACCCGGAGCTGTCGGGGACCATCGAGGGTGCGGCGCCGAACGAGGGTGCCGCGGCGACCGGCGCTGAGGCCGCCATCGTCGGCGAGAGCGGCCGTGCCGTGCGGGCGCGGACCGCGCATTCTGGAGCACCGGCTGTAAAGCTCGACTCGGCGCGTCTGTCGTTCGGTGAGCGGACGCTGTGGCAGGGGCTCGATCTCGAGGTCGCGCCCGGTGAGTTCATCGCGGTGCTCGGACCGAACGGGTCCGGGAAGACCTCCCTGCTGAAGGTGCTGCTCGGGCAGCTCGGGTTGAGTTCCGGTAGGGCCGAGATCGCCGGAGTGCCCGCGCGGGCGGGTCATCCGGATATCGGCTACATCCCGCAGCAGAAGACCATCGATGCCGGGGTGCAGTTGCGTGGCACCGATCTGGTCGGGCTCGGGGTGGACGGGCATCGCTGGGGGTTGGGCTGGCGCAGCCGCCGCGAACGCAAGCGCAAGGTTGCCGCGGCGGTGGCCGATGTGGGCGCGCAGGGCTTCGCCGACGCGCCGCTGGAGAGCATGTCCGGTGGTGAGCAGCAGCGGTTGCGGGTGGCGCAGGCGCTGGTGGGCGATCCACGGGTGCTGCTGTGCGATGAACCGCTACTGAGCCTGGATCTGGCGAACCAGCGCCTGGTGTCGGAGCTGATCGATAGACGCAGGCGCACCCACGACACCGCCGTGCTGTTCGTGACACATGAGATCAATCCGATTCTGCCGCTGGTGGATCGGGTGCTGTACCTGGTGGACGGCAAATTCCGGATCGGCACCCCGGACGAGGTGATGACCTCGGAGGTGCTCTCGGAGCTGTACCGGACCGAAGTGGATGTGCTGCGGGTGCGCGGGCGGCTGGTCGTGGTCGGGACCGGGGACACCATGGACGCGCTCGGCGCCGCTGGCGCGCACTGCCACGGTGAACCGGGTACTCCGCACGAGCGCGCGAAGGTGGGCGCGAGCCGAGCCGATACCGGTGACGGGACCGGCCCCGGCACCGCTGTCGGCCAGGGCGAGCGGCGGGCCGGGTCGATCGACGGTGCCGTATCAAGTCATCCGACCGGTTCCGGCGCTCGCCGGAATACGACACCTTCGACCGACGGCGAGGTCGGGTAGTGAACGAGAAGCTCGCCGATGTGTTGTCGAAGATGTTCGACTTCGACACAACCATCGACCTGCTGTCCTACGACTTCGTGCAGCAGGCAGTGCTGGCGGCGGCGCTGCTCGGGCTGCTCGCCGGGGTCATCGGGCCACTGATCATCAGCAGGCAGATGTCGTTCGCGGTGCACGGCACCAGCGAGCTGTCGCTGACCGGCGCGGCCGCGGCTTTGCTCGCCGGAATCGGCGTCGGGCTCGGTGCGATCGCCGGATCGGTGGTCGCCGCGGTGCTGTTCGGTGTGCTCGGCACCAAGGCAAGGGAACGCGATTCGGTGATCGCGGTGGTGCTCTCCTTCGGGCTCGGGCTCTCGGTGCTGTTCCTGTGGCTCGGACCCGACCGTGCCGGATCGAAGTTCTCGCTGCTGACCGGCCAGGTGGTCAGCGTCGGCAACAGCGGGCTCGGGCTGCTGGCGTTCTGCACCGTCGGTGTGCTCGCGGTCCTCGCATTCGTCTACCGGCCGCTGCTGTTCGCCAGCTCCGACCCCGAGGTCGCGGTGGCGCGCGGGGTTCCGGTGCGCGCACTGTCGATCGTCTTCGCGGTGCTGCTCGGTATCACGGCGGCATTCGGCGTCCAGATCGTCGGCGCGCTGCTGGTGCTCGCCCTGCTGATCACCCCGGCAGCCGCCGCGGCCCAGCTCACCGCGAGCCCGGCCAAGGCGACCCTGCTGACGGTGCTGTTCGCCGAGATCGCGGCCGTCGGCGGCATCCTGCTGTCGCTGGCGCCGGGCGTCCCGGTATCGACGTTCGTCACCGGCCTGTCGTTCCTGATCTACCTCGCCTGCCGCATCATCGGCACCCGCCGCCGCCAAGCGGCACGGGCCCGCTGAGGGCCCTGCCGACCAGGCACCCGCGGCCGCTGAGACCGCAGCGCCGCCCCGGCATACGACCCCTGTCGGTGCCATCGACCTGCCGGGATATTCGGACATCGGCTTCCGCGCCGGGGATCTTTTCCTCTCGATCCGTGTGATGGCCGAGTTGTCGAAACTCGCGGTTCCGGAGGATTCGCATGACACCTCGGCGGCCATGCACGACGCCCGGTACCCCGAGATCCAGAGCACCGGACACAGGACCCGGCTCTCTGCGCGTGCTGGCACGTCCAGCCGTTACCGGAACACCATGGCGCATGCCCCCGACATGGCGCTCACCTGCGCGGATCCAGCTGCGCAGCCATCCGGTAACAGCTTTGATGGCATGTGCCTTCAGTAGGTGCGTCCCGGTTTCGTATGCTCGTCGCACGCACCCCCGAACGAAGGTGACCACCGATGATCGACTTCTCCATTCCCGCCGACCTCGCCGCCGAACGTGATCGGATCCGCCGGTTCGTCATCGACAAGATCGTGCCGTTCGAACGCGATCCGCGGCTGACCGCGCACGGGCCGACCGATGAACTGCGGCAGGAACTGGTCGAACTCGCGCGGGCGGAGAAGCTGCTGACCATCCAGGCGCCGGAAGCGCTCGGCGGGCGCGGGCTCACCCATGTGGAGCAGGCGGTGCTCTACGAGGCGGCGGGCTGGTCGACGCTCGGCCCCATCGCGATGAACTGCGCGGCGCCCGACGAGGGCAATATGTTCCTGCTGTCCAAGATCGCGAACCCGAAACAGACCGAGCGCTACCTGATGCCGGTGATCAACGGGCACCAGCGCTCGGTATTCGCCATGACCGAACCCGACGGCGCCGGTTCGGACCCCAACCAACTCGCCACCACCGCGACCTTCGACGGCGAGAACTTCACCATCGAGGGCCGCAAATGGCTGATCACCGGCGCGAACGGCGCCAAGACCTGGATCATCATGGCCCGCCTCGCCGCCAACCCGCATCTGCCGGAGGGACCGACCCTGTTCCTCACCGACGGTGATCAGCCGGGCATCGTCATCGAACGCACCATGAACACCATGGACCGCAACTACGTCGCCGGACACGGTGTGGTGCGCTTCGATAAGCTCACCCTGCCGAAGCAGGCGCTGCTCGGTGAGGCCGGTCAGGCCCTGCGCTACGCCCAGCTGCGGCTGGCTCCGGCCCGGCTCACCCACTGCATGCGCTGGCTCGGCGCCGCCGAACGCGCACAGTCCATCGCGGTCGAACACGCCAAGACCAGGACCGCGTTCGGCAAACCGATCGGCGAACATCAGGGTGTGTCGTTCATGCTTGCCGACAACGAGATCGCACTGCACCAGTGCCGGTTGACGATCTGGCACGCCTGCTGGCTGATGGATCAGGGCGAGAAGGCCAGGCACGAGAGTTCGGTGGCCAAGGCGTTCGTCTCCGAGGAACTGTTCAAGGTCGCCGACCGCTGCGTGCAGGTGCTCGGCGGGATCGGGATCAGCGATGAGACGGTCGTGGAGATGATCTTCCGCGATATGCGCGCCTTCCGGCTCTACGACGGCCCGACCGAGGTGCACAAGTACGCGATCGGCCGCAAGATCCTGCGGCCCTGAGCGGCCCCGCCGAGCGCGCACCGGGCAGGGCGAGGTCGTCTACGATCCAAGGCATGAGTTCGGAATTGCTCGTCGATGTCTCCGCGGGCATCGCCGTCCTCACCCTGAATCGCCCCGCCCAGCAGAATGCCTTCACCCCGGCGATGATCGCCGAGCTGAGCGCGGCATTACAGCGTTGCGATATCGAGGACGCCATCCGCGTCGTCGTCATCACCGGCACCCCGCCCGCCTTCTGCGCGGGCGCCGATCTGTCCGACCGGGTCGGCGAGGTCACCGGCACCATCGATCCGCCGCCGTTCCGGGTGCGTAAGCCGGTGATCGCGGCGGTCAACGGGCACGCCGTCGGTATCGGGCTCGCGCTGGCCCTGCAATGCGATCTGCGCTATCTGGCCGATGACGCGGTGTACGGGCTGAGCCAGGTCCGGCGCGGCGTACTGGCCGACGGGTACGCGCACTGGACGCTTCCCCGCCTCGCGGGTATCGCCAATGCCGCCGACATCCTGCTCACCGGCCGTACCTTCGACGGCGAGGAGGCCAAGGCGATGGGCCTGGCCAATGCCAGCCTGCCGGGGGCCGAGGTGCTGCCGACGGCGCTGGCGGTCGCGCACGATATCGCCAATGGTTCGGCGCCGCTCACGGCCGCGCTGTCCAAGCGGCTGCTGTGGGAGAGCCTGGATATGACGCCGTCGGTGGTCGGGCGGCTGGAATCGGAGCTGAACCAGCACGTCACCAAGGGTGTCGACGGTGGTGAGGCGATGGCCGCGTTCCGGGAGCGCCGCCAACCCGACTGGTCCGGTTCGGTCTCCGAGGAGTGGCCCGCCTGGGATCATCCGGACGAGCCGGAGCGCCCGAGCCTGCACTGAGCGCGACGATCGGCATATTCGCTACGCCATGCGCGGGCGACAGCGCCGGTCAGGCGTTTCCGCCGATCATCACCAGCAGGAAAAGCAGCGCCCAGATGATCATCATGATGGTGCCGATGACGCCGAGGATGTAACCGACCATCACCTGGGCGCGACCACTCAGTGCACCACCCGAGTCGTTGATCTGGTCGAGCGCCTGTTTGCCGAGCGCCCAGGCCACCGGCCCGAGGACCCCACAGCACATCAAGCTCACGACGCCGAGGACCAGCACCAGCGTCGCCCGCGGATGCTCGATCGTCTGACCGATGGGCTGATTGGGTATCACCACGAGCCGAATTGTACGGGGGTAGAGCGCATTTCTCGCTCGGCGCTCCGTGTTTCACCTGGATCATCGAGCAGGCACGGCGTGTCGCGCCGGCCCGGCACGGTGATCGCGCCGGGTGAACCCGACGCGCACAAGCGATTCAGACCCGCCGCTGACGAGCGACTTCCGCGAGGACGACACCCGCGGCGACCGAGGCGTTGAGCGATTCCACCGGGCCGGCCATCGGGATGCTCAGGATGGAATCGCAGCTCTCCCGTACCAGCCGGGACAGGCCCTTACCTTCGGAGCCGACCACGATCACCGTCGGCGCGGAACCGTCGAACTCGTCGAGCGTGGTGTCGCCGCCCGCGTCGAGGCCGACGATCTGATAACCCTTGGCCGCGAAATCCTTCAGCGTGCGAGTCAGGTTCGTGGCACGGGCGACGGGCAGGCGGGCCGCGGCACCGGCGCTGGTACGCCATGCCACCGCGGTGACGCTCGCACTGCGTCGCTGCGGAATCACCACGCCCTGGCCGCCGAAGGCCGCCACCGAGCGGATCACCGCGCCGAGGTTGCGCGGATCGGAGATATTGTCCAGCGCGACCAGCAGTGCGGGCTGTCCCGAACCACGCACACCCTCGACCAGATCGTCGGGGTGGGCGTAACGGTAGGGCGGCACCTGCAACGCCAGACCCTGATGCAATCCATTGGCGCTGAGCCGATCCAGATCGGTGCGTGGCACTTCCAGGATGGAGATACCGGCGTCGGCGGCCATCCGAACGCTCTCGGTCAGCCGCTCATCGTTCTCGGTCCCCACCGCCACATACAGGGCGGTGGCGGGCACACCGGCACGCAGACACTCCACTACCGGATTGCGGCCGAGCACCATCTCCGGCCCGTCATCGCTCTTCCGTCCGGCCGGACGGTTCGGACGACCAGTCGAACCACCTTGCGCCGCTTTGGCTTTCGCCGCCGCACGCTTGGCGGCCGGATGGTACTTGCGCGCCTCCGCGGGCGGGGTCGCGCCCCTACCCTCCAGTCCGCGCCTGCGTTTGCCGCCGGAACCGACAACCTGGCCCTTCTTGGTTCCGCCCTTGCGGATAGCGCCTCGGCGCTGCGAATTGCCTGCCATCAGTCGGCCTTTCCTGGCTGTGGGGTGACCAGTGACCATTCCGGGCCGTTGGGGGTGTCGGTCACTTCGACACCCGCGGCTTGTAACCGGTCGCGGACTGCGTCCGCGGTGGCCCAGTCCTTATCGGCGCGCGCCTGTTGACGCCGAGCGAGTTCGGCCTCGATCAACACATCCAGCGCGGCGGTCGCAGCGGAGGAATCACCGGGGGTGTGCCATTGCGGGTCGAGCGGGTCGACGCCGAGTACCGCGAGCATGCCGCGCACCTGACTCGCATGCTCACGCGCGGTCTCGAGCACTCCGGCGTCGAGCGCGCGGTTGCCCTCGTGCACCACATGGTGGATTTCGGCGAGTGCCTTCGGCACCGCCAGATCCTCGTCGAGGGCGGCCGCGAACGCATCGGTCCACTTGCCGACCGGCACCTCACCACCGCGTTCGACCACGCGCTGCACGAATGCCTCGATGCGCTGATAGGTCTGCGCGGCGTCGTTCAATGCCTTCTCGGAGTACTCGAGCATCGACCGGTAGTGCGCACCACCCAGATAGAACCGCAGCTCGACCGCGCGGACCTGCTTCAGCACATTGGGCACCGACAGCGTGTTGCCGAGGGATTTGGCCATCTTCTCGCCGCCGAGGGTGACCCAGCCGTTGTGCAACCAGTACTGCGCGAAACCGTCGCCCGCCGCCTTGGACTGGGCGATCTCGTTCTCGTGGTGTGGGAAAACCAGATCCATTCCGCCGCAATGGATATCGAACGACGAACCGAGGTAGAACTCCGCCATCGCCGAGCATTCCAGATGCCAGCCCGGACGGCCGGGGCCCCAGGGCGATGGCCACGTCGGCTCGCCCGGTTTGGCCGCCTTCCACAGGGTGAAATCGCGCGGATCGCGTTTACCCTCGCCCGCGCTCTCCCCCTGGTGCACATCATCGAGTCGATGCCCGGACAGCGCGCCGTACTCCGGGAAACTGACCACATCGAAGTAGACATTGCCCGCCGAGGCGTAGGCATGCCCGCGCTCGATCAGTCGCTGCATGAGATCGACCATCTGGGTGATGTGGCCGGTCGCGCGCGGTTCCGCCGAAGGTGGCAGCACGCCGAGCTGCCGGTAGGCGTCGTCGAAGGCGCGTTCATGGGTCGCGGCCCACTCCCACCACGGTCGGCCCGCGGCGGCGGCCTTGTTCAGAATCTTGTCGTCGATATCGGTGACATTGCGGATGAACGCGACATCGTGGCCGTTGACCGTCAGCCAACGGCGCAGCACGTCGAATGCGACACCACTGCGCACATGTCCGATATGAGGTGCCCCTTGTACGGTGGCGCCACACAGGTACACCGAGGCATGGCCGGGGACCAGTGGCGTGAAATCACGCATGGTCCGCGTCTCGGTGTCGAATAGGCGCAGAGTCACGGCAGTCGATCCTAGCTGGTATATGGGGTTGCACTGCGGGCGGAGTCATGTTGTTTCGACAGGTCCCGGCCGGTACGACGGGCGTCGGACCGCGGGACTACCGACAGTGCAGCAGTGCGGTCGCCATGGCGGCGACCCCTTCACCGCGGCCGGTGAGCCCGAGACCGTCGGTGGTTGTGCCCGATACCGAGACCGGTGCACCGAGCAGATCGCCGAGGACCTGCTGCGCTTCGGCCCGGCGCGGGCCGATCTTCGGCCGGTTGCCGATGACCTGGACCGCCGCGTTGACCACGTCGTATCCGGCCTCGTCGAGCAGCCGACGCACTTCCTTCAACATGGCGGCGCCGGATACACCCGCCCATTCCGGGCGGCCGGTGCCGAAGACGGCGCCGACGTCGCCGAGACCGGCGGCCGACAGCAGGGCATCGCAGAGCGCGTGCGCGGCCACGTCACCGTCGGAATGACCGGCGCAGCCGTCGGCCTCGTCGAAGAGCAGCCCGGCCATCCAGCACGGGCGTCCCGCCTCGATGGGGTGGACATCGCTGCCGATGCCGACGCGCATGTTCATCGGGCACCCGCCACGGATACGTCGGCGGCCAGCACGGCTTCGGCCAGGCGCAGGTCGAGCGGGGTGGTGATCTTGAAGGCGAGCGGATCGCCGGGAACGGTGCGGACCGGATGGCCGAGACGTTCGACCAGTCCGGCGTCGTCGGTGGCGGCGATATCGGCCGCGTAGGCGGCGCGCAGCAAATCGGCCGCGAATCCCTGTGGTGTCTGGATGGCGCGCAGGGCGGATCGGTCGGGAGTTCCGGTGACGATCCCCGACTCGTCTACCGATTTGACGGTGTCGACGACCGGTAGCGCCGGTACCACCGCCGGATGACCCGCGCGCAGCTCAGCGGCCACGCGAGCGATCAGCTCGGGTGGGGTGAGCGCGCGAGCGGCGTCGTGGACCAGGTAGTGGGCGGCCTGCGGTGCAGCCGCGATTCCGGCGCGGACCGAATCGGTGCGTTCGGCCCCGCCGACGATGACGCGAACGGGTGCGGAGGACGGCAGGAGGGCAACTGCGGCCTGCACCAGTTCGGCCGGAACCATGACAATTATCTCGTCTACGGCATTCGAGGCGAGCAGCCCGTCGACGGCGGATCTGATCATGGGTGTACCGCCGACCGCGACGAACGCCTTGGGTGTCGATTCACCCAGGCGCACGCCGCGGCCGGCGGCAGGCACCAACGCGACCATACGGCCGTCAGAGCTGTTCACGGTCAGGAAGCCGCTGCGAGAACCTCGTCGAGCAGCGTCTCGGCCTTGCCGTCATCGGTTCCCTCGGCGAGCGCGAGCTCACCGACGAGGATCTGCCGGGCCTTCGCCAGCATCCGCTTCTCGCCCGCGGACAGACCGCGGTCCTGCTCCCGACGCCACAGATCGCGGACGACCTCGGCCACCTTGTTCACATCGCCGGAGGCGAGTTTCTCCAGGTTGGCCTTGTAGCGGCGGGACCAGTTGGTCGGCTCTTCCGTATGCGGTGCACGTAGCACCTGGAAAACCCGATCGAGGCCTTCCTGCCCGACGACGTCGCGGACGCCGACGTATTCCGCATTCTCTGCGGGAACCCGAACAGTCAGGTCACCCTGGGCGACCTTCAGGACCAGATACTCTTTCTGCTCACCCTTGATGGTGCGAGTCTCGATAGCTTCGATCAGCGCCGCTCCGTGGTGGGGGTAAACGACGGTGTCTCCGACCTTAAAAATCATGTGTCCCGTGCCCCTTTCGATGTTCACAGTTTAACATGCGGCTCGATAACGGCGCGATCAACTGTGCAGGTCAGGGCCACAACGGGCCGACCGTGGGGCTTGACAGAATCTGAGAGATGTGCATTGCGTTGTGCCAGAACGAGTTATCTCCTGGCACTTTCCGCGCCGGGAAACCCAGCGGGACAGTAGCACTGCGCGCCCCCGCGCGCACAACCGCGAATCGTGACCACCCCGAGACAACCCGTCCGCGCGTCGCCGCCGGGCGTATGCGCGTACGCGGGCCGACAATCCGAGCCCAACACTTGCTCCCCGCGCGCCCGGTTTCCGATGGCAACTACTACAGTCCCTAGTTGGAGTGAGCCCGCTCGACATGGAGGACAACCCGTGACTGCCCTGACAGCTGTGACCGCCCCGGCGGCAGGTACGACCCCGCGGCGTCGCATGACGATGGTTGCGGCCCTCGCGGCCGGTGCGGCGCTCGCTCTTACCGGCTGTAGCGCGGGCCAGATCTCGCAGACCGCCGATCAGGTGGCCGCGATCAACGGCAACCACGCCGAGGTCGGCAAGATCTCGCTGCGCAATGTGCACATCGTTTTCCCGCCCAGCGGCGAGCACACCAACGTCACCGGCGGTAAGGCGCTGCTCGCGCTGTCGTTCGTGAACAACAGCGAGACGACGGCCGATGAACTCACCAAGATCAGCACCGATCTCGGCGAAGTGAAGATCACCGCGCCCGGCGGCGGGTCGACGGTGAAGTTGCAGCCGCAGCAGACCGTCGTCGCCGAGGGCGCCGACCCCACCGCCGCGGCCGGCGAGCACGGCTCCTCGGATGAGCACGGCGCCGAGACCACCACCGCCGCGCCGACCACCACCGCCGCGCCGAACCAGCCCGCCCCCGAGGGCGAGGACCCGGAGGCGGACCCGGCCAAGATCGAGATCACCGGCCTGACCAAGGACATCGTCCCCGGCTTGACCTACACGGTGACCTTCGACTTCAAGGAGAACGGCACCGTGCAGATGGAGGTGCCGGTCGACGCTGGCATCGTGGCCGAGCGCCACGAGTCGGACCTGTCGAGGGCAAGCGAAGGCGGTTCCGGCGGCGGGCACTGACCCCACCGAAGATCCAGTCGCAGCAAGTGGCCGTCACCCCTGGGGTGACGGCCACTGCCGTATCGGTGGACCGAGCGCGTTGGGGCGCAGGAGGCGGTCATGTCACTCGAGCAGTTGTAGGGCAGCCGTGAATCAGGCCCCGATACCATCCCCATCCCCCGGCCCACCACGCGGCGAGCCGATCACACCCCATTTTTCGAGCGAAGCGAGACCGACCCCCAAAGTTCGCGGCCCGTCTCCCGGCACCCCGAACCCGGCGGTCGCCCCCGGCCACCACCCGGAGCCGCCCCCGTGGCGCACCGCCGACCGAAGCCGGATGCCGGGTGCGCCGCTGTGGCAACTGATCGAATTCGCCGATGACCTCACCCCCGAGGCCGAGGCCGGTGTGGAGG
>NZ_JARWNX010000006.1 GCF_029868385.1 Nocardia cyriacigeorgica
TCCGAGGTGACCGCATGGCCATCACGACCACTCATAATGTGCCGCTCACGCCCGAAGGAGGCTCCGAATCATGACTGCGGTCAACCACCCGCTCGCCGCTCAGACCGGCGAGGCGCTCGAGCAGGTTGCCGACCTGCGCGACATCGCGACACCCGCTCCGGAACGGCGACGACTCGCCGACCCGAGCGCGGCGGCTGCACTCATGAAGACCGAGCTTCTGGAGCGGTTGCAGGCCGTATTTCAGGCCCAGGCCGGCGATCCTGTTGTGCTTCTGAGCGGCGGCGTTGATTCAATCGCTGTCGCTGCGGCGGCCGTGGCGCTCGGAGTTCGGCCACACGCCGTTACGGTCAGCGCGGCCGGCGGTACGGATACGGCGAATGCTGCCGCAGCCGCGGCCGGCCTCGGGTTGACCCATGAGGTCATCGATATTGACGAGCAGGACGTGGTCACACTCGCGCGCGAAGCTATGGCGCGCCTGCGTCTCTCGGAACTCTGGGAGGTTACGTACGCTATCCCGCTAATTGCTGCGGCCGACGCCCTCGACCAGCGGGCCAACGTCGGGCCGATCCTTACCGGCTCGGCTGCGGATGCCATCCTGGCCGGAGGTAAGACGGTGAGCCATCCTCTCGGTTCACCTGAGGCAGTTGACGAGCTGGACCAGATCATCCGGAAAGAGTCGGCCAACAACTTCCGCTACGACCGACTGGTACCGGACTTTCAAGCGCGAGTGATCCCTACCTACGAAACGCGGTTCATTCACGTCTTTCAGACCATGCGCTTCTGGGAGATCGCCGAAACCTTTGCGCCTCCGGCGTTGTTCGGCGAGCGCAAAGGCGAACCGGTCGACAAGCTGTGCCTGCGGATCGCCTGCGAACAACTCCTACCGGAGTCGATCAAATCGCTGGCATGGGCCAAGAAGAGCCCAATCCAACGATCGGCAGGGATCATGGGAACGCTCGCAGCGGGTGCACGGCGAGCAGCTGCGGCACTGCCGGGTGCGCAAACATATACCGACCCGATGACGGAGTCCTTCGAAGCTGTAGCAACACGGCTCTTTCTGGCTCTCCTGCAGCACGAACCCCGCCCCTCACGAGCGCTCAGGCTCAAGCAGACCGGGGACCCGCAGGTAACCGAGTTCGTTGTCCATTACCGTCGGCCCGAGGACCCTACGGAGCTTAAGGACGATTGGAATGAACGCAGGCTCGGTTACTGGCTCGACGCGGCCCGGGGCCGTGGCCTAACTCCAACTGTCGTGGAAGTGTTCGACACCCACCACGTCATCGGCGCAGTTGAAGTCGACGGTCAACAATACGAAATTGGCCACGTCGGGCGTCGCATGGAGTTGCAGGCCCGCCCGCGATGACCGAACCGTTCGCTATGCCGCGGATCGTCCGGGCTCAGGACCTCGCAGATGACGACCTCGTCTCGCTGTACCGGGTTCCTGAGTCCGGGCGGTGGATCCGGGCGAATTTCGTCGCCTCCGTCGACGGTGCGATCGCCACCGACGGCACCAGCAGCGGATTGACCAATCCACTGGATCAACGGGTCCTGAAGCTACTGCGCGAGCTGGCCGATGTTGTACTCGTCGGCGCTTCCACGATTCGCGCCGAGGACTACATCGGCATCCGAGTATCGGAGGCCGGCCGCACTCGGCGGGCAGCAGATGGCATGGCGCCCGTCCCACCAATCGCCGTGGTCAGCGGACGCGCCGACATCGATCCGGAATCTCGGTTGCTGACCAACACCCTGGTACCGCCGATAATCTTCACGACCACCGACGCAGCTTCGGCGGCGAAGCGAAACCTCCGTTCAGCGGGCGCGACGGTGATCGAGCTCGGTAGCGGAAGCATCGAAACCGGTGCGATCGTCGCCGAACTGACCACGCTCGGGTTGCAAAAGGTCGTCTGCGAGGGCGGGCCAACGTTGGCCGGCCAACTCGCGGCCGATCACGTCCTCGACGAACTGTGCCTCACCACGGCGCCCACGGTCATGGGCGGACCTGCTGGAAGGGTCACGCATTCACGCCTCGCAGCTCTCCCCGTCCAATGTCGCCACATCATCTTCGATACCGATGGCGCCCAACTCGCACGATGGATCTCAAATAAGCCCACGCGTAGGTGAGCAACTTCCTCACGTACGCGAGCGCAAAGGGAACAGGAATCATAGTTTAATATGCATATGCGCATTGCTGCATATTTCGATCTAGCAGGGATCAGGCGCTAGAGCCGAGGAGCTACAACTACCTGATTAGGTTGGTCGGCGTGTCGTACTTAATCATCGAGGGTTCGGGGGGCAGACTGCATGACCATGACAGTGGACGCGGACTGGGAGCTCGAGGGCGACGTTTGGACGCTCCCGTTCCCGTTCGAAGAGCACTGGCGCCCACAGCGCCCCCTGGCCGCGAGACGGAAGGCTGGAGGGTACTACCGCACCACGCGTGAACGCGCACTCACGTTGCCGTACCTCGAGAGCAACCCGAAGGCGATGACCTCCCTCGTCATCACCGATCACGACGGCGGCCGGGCCGACGAGATCGCCGCACTCTGCGGACTACCCGTACCCAGCTACATCGCGATGAACCCACACACTCGCGACGGGCACATCGTCTACGCACTCAAGACTCCGGTCATCCTGACCAACCCGGCGCGCCGCGAACCGGTTCACCTGCTCGCTCGCGTCGAGGCCGGCCTGAACAACGTCCTTGCGGGCGATGTGGCCTACGCACACAAATTCACCAAGAACCCCACTCACATCGAGCACATGACCCTCTGGGGTCCCGACTACGCGGTATATGACCTCAAGGACCTATGGCACCCGATCTCCAAGCTCGGCGCGCTGCCAAAGTACTCCACCACCAAAGAACGCCGAAAAGCGCTCGCGAGCAGCGGAACCGGCCGAAACGTGGACCTGTTCGACCTCGTGCGCCAGTGGTCGTACCGTCGCCGCGGCGACTTCGACGACTGGTCGGCATGGCATCAGCTGGTCGATGACCACGCCTGGGATCGCAACATCGACATCATCGGCCCGGCCTACACCAAAGGCCCTATGGACCCGACCGAAGTACGCGCTCTCGCACGCTCCATCTCGGCCTGGACCTGGCGGCGAATCAAACGCACATTCAGCGAGGAACAAGCCCGACGTGGCCGAGCCTCCGCCGCGAAGCTCACCGCCGACCAACGACGGGAGAAGGCCAGTAAGGCTGGTCAAACGATGACAGACGCGCGTCGCGAGGCGAACCGCCAGCGTGCCACGATCTACGATGAGTCCGCGATCATTGCTGCCGCTATGGAGGGATGACGATGGGTGCCAAGAACCCCGTTCGACGGTCTAAGACAGCTCGTGAGCTGGCAGAAGAGTTCGGAGCGAGCCCCCGAACCATCCAGCGGCTGATCGCCGAACCCCGGGAGGACTACGAGTCACGGGCCATCGAGAAGCGCCGGCGGGCGCAGCAGATGCGCCGCGAGGGCGCCTCCTACCGCGAGATCGCCGACGAGCTCGGCATCGGGATCGGATCGGTCGCGGCGCTGCTGCGCACCCCCGTCCCCGCAGCCTAAACGCGCCAGCTATCCGGTGGGCCTGACCGGAGTCGCCCGCCCCCCGCCGGAGCCCCCGATCTTTGCCACAGACGCGTCTGTGTAGGGCAGCCTGGGAAGCGGTGGCAACGCGGATTCCCGGTCTGAGCTGCGGCGATCGGCCACCGCAGGTGGGGCGTCTTAATCGCCCCACCGACCGCCCCACCGAGGGCCCCACGGATCGCCCTACAGAATGACCGTCGGGGTTCGGCTCAGAACGGCGGATCGTCGGGCGGCCACGCGATCTGCAACTGGTCCCGGGTCCACCGCGATTCGACGAGTGTCGGCGGGGGCGGGTTGTCGGTCTCGGCGTAGCGCGGCTGCCAGTCCGGATGGTCGCCGAGCACGTCCCGGTGTTCGAGCAGGTGCAGACGCAGGGCTTCTTTGGCCTCAGCGATCCACAGCCCGGGGTCTGGGTATTCGTGCGGTTCCATCCACGGATAGGCCAGATCCGGGTCACCCGCGGCGATATCGGCGTTGATCACATCGCGCTGGAGCTCGAGGGCGCGCTGGTGCGGGTCGAGGCTCATGCGTCGTCACCGCCGAGTGCGACGCGTGCATGCTCGGCGGCGGCGGACCATCGTTCGTGTGCCGATTGGCGGCTCATCCCGGCGGCCCGCCCGATCGCCTCCCATGAGGCGCCCTGGGCGCGCGCGGCCACGACCGCCTCATTCAGGCGGCGCTGCGCCTCGACGACCTCGGCGGCGGCGTCCTCCACGTCCGCGGTGCCGCGCATCGGTGCGATGTGGGCCTGCCACTCCCGCATCATCAGGTCTTCGTCGTCCTCGGCCGGGCCTGTGATGTACGGGCTGTAGAGCTTGCGTGCCGCCGGATCGTGTTCGGCCGGATCGGTGACCCTGGCCCACAGCTGGCCGTGCCAGCATGAGCGGCCACCGGGGCCGCCGCAGATCGGGCGCCACGCGACGATCTCGTCGGCGGTGCGGGTCTGCCGCTGCTCGTAGGGCAGCAGCACACCGTCCGGAGTGTAGTTCGCGGTCGGCCCACCACCACTCCATCCGCCGCCGTACATGCCATCGGCGAAGACGTGCGCGACGTAGCCCTCGTGTCGTCCGGTCTCGTCCTGTCGTCCCATCGTGTTCTCCCCTTCGATTACTGTCAGGATTTCCTGACAGTCTATCGGTTGTCAGGGTTTCCTGACAGCGTTTCGACCGGGGAAGATGTCGATTCCTGTCCGCCGATAACCGACCCTTACCGGCGGCTAGACGCGATAGAATTCGAAACTATGTTCGATGCTGTTCGTGAGTTTGCCGAGGGCGATCCGGTGGTCTGGTACGCCGACAAGCACAGCCGGCCGCGCTCGCCGGAGGCTCCCGACGCGATCCGCCGCACCGGCATCGTCGGACTCGCGGCCCGCGGACGCGACGGCACCGGACCGATCAGCGCCTACATGGCCCGTGGGGTCCAAGTCCGCCCGGATTCGGCGCTAACGTGATCGGCAACGTCCTGACCGGTAGGTTTCCCGGTGGCCAGCCCATTCCTGCGAAAACCGGCGCTAAGCGGTAACCGCGCATAGGTACCGACTATGTGCGGTAACTCTTATGCCGACCTGGGGAAGCGCCCCTTCCTGGGTGCGACGACTCCAGAAACTATGTGCGGCCAGGCTTACCGCCAGTTCTGACGGACTTGGACCCCACGGGCCTACATCGTCTGGATGCGGAATGGGCTCGGCGAGAAGTACATGTCGACCGTGCTGCCCGACCAGATCTTCTCCGCGCCGCCCGAGGACAGCGCTTAGGCTGCTCGTATGGAGCACGACGACGGGTCCGCGGGCTACATCGATCCGGAGTACGGCCGGTGGGTCGCTCAAGAGCGCGCCCGCAGCCAAGCCCTGGTCGAGCAGTGGCGCCGAGAGGCAGCGATCCACGGGCCGCGCGTGGTGATGAACAAATGCAGCGTGTGCCGCACCGTCATCGGGCCGAGCGAGCAGACCCGAGGCCAGTGGGCATGCTCGCAGGAATGCATCGACCGCTACCAACGCGAGCAGGAAGCCGAGGAGCGCCGAAAGAGCTGGGATTCCTGGATGGTGCACCGGCACGGCTGCGACAGCCGATGGCCGGGCGCGGTCAACCTCTGAACCCGTGGCCGGTTGTGCGTCTACGTGCGACCGAGTAGTCCTGAGGTGATCCCGTTCCAGGGTGGTGTGGGCCCCCTTCCGGCGTTGCGCTGCCGGAATCGTGTGTGGTCGACGGGGATCTCGAGATCGTCCCACAGCGGACCGAGGCCGGCGGTCGGGTCGGGCCAGGTGTCATGGTCGATGACCACGACTTTGCGCACATCCTGAGGGGGAATGCGCAGATCGGCCGGCAGCGGCACCGGCCCGGTGGGGGTGTCGACGTCGGCGACGCCGTGCGCCAGCGTGATGTGCGGCGTCCAATCGTCCTCGGCTCCGTGCACGGTGGCGCTCAACCCGTACACACCGAGCAGCTCGGCGACCGCCGTCGCGGCGAGCTGCGTCAACTCGGGTGTGCGTTCGATCTGGAGCTGGACGCCGTGCGCGGAGGCGACCACACCGGTGGCGGTGAGGGTGGCCGGCGGGAACTCTTCGAGCGCGGACCACAACCCTGAAGCGGCGCGGTGCGCCAGCGCTGTGGGGAACCGGCTGGTGTCACGGGTCGGGATGTCCACCCACGCCAGGGTCAGGTGCTGCTCCCAGGCCGGCACCACGATCTCGCGCCATCCCGGATACCAGTCATCGAGCGGGCTCGACGACCCGGTCCGCAACGGGCCGTCCACGATCTGCGCGGCAAGAGAATCGAACTCCGACCGGATCCAAACGTGCGGCCGCGAACCGTCCGGCGACCACTTCTTATGACCGAAATTGCGCACCCGTCCCCCCTCCGTCTGTGGCTGCCTCATGTGGGCAGCGGCTTCGACTGCGATCGTACGTACCGGGTCTTCTGCGAGAGTCGAATTCATTCGGCGTGCGCAGGTAGGGGTTCCGATCCTGCTGACCAGAAGTAAGTAACCACTTACTTCCACACCCCCACGATTCATCCATACCCGCCCATACACACCCACATTCGGAGTATGGGCGGGTACTACTCGGGTACGGACGGCAGAGCAGCCAGGCGAGCAGCCAGCTCCGCAGCGCGTTGCCGGGCCAACTCCTGCACCACGGCATCCGCTTGGCCGGCGCCGGCCAGCATCAGTGCGGATAGAGCTACGTGCCGGGGCGTGCCGTCGCCGAGTACCTGCACGATCTGATCGGCGGCGCGGTCGAGCGCAGCCGCGGCCTTCTCGGTGACGTAGAACGACGCGCGGCGCATTCCCTTGGGGTCCGGTCGGGTGCCCTTACCTGCCCCTACACGGCCCTTACCCGTCCTTACCTGTGTATGGGCAGGTGTGGACGATGGGTCGGGCGGGATGGACATGTCGATGCGTGACCGCAGCACTTCGTCCGGATCGGTGCCGCTGAGGTCCGGCGCGGGGAGTGGCTCGCGGGGATTCATCACACCACCGCCTTCGCCAGCTCGGGATCCAGCCGGTCCGCGAGCTCGCGGAAACCGTTGGCGGTCTCGCTGGCCGGCGCATGCGCGATCACCGTGGTGCGCAACCGCCACGCCTCGCGTACCTCCTTGAGATCCTTGAACACCGCCAGCACACCCAACGGGTGGTTCTGGAACGCTTCCAGCGTTGAGGTGGCGATACGCCCCTTGCGGCCGTCGTAGAGATTGACGACCAGGCCCGCGATATCGAGCTCGATGCTCAGCGCCTGCTGCAGGGTCGTGATCTGACGAAGGAACAACCGCAGGGCCTTGATGCTGGAATCCTCGGCCTGCACCGGGATCACGATCCTGCCCTGGACCGGATCGCCAGCCGGGCGACGACGAGTGGCCACCAGTGCGTTGTCGTTGAGCGCACCCAGCGACGGCGGGCAATCGATCACGATGTCGTCGAAGATCCCGACCAGCGCCTCGAGGAACCGGCTCAACAGGTACTCCCGCCCGGACCGCCCGTACATCTGCGGCTCCAGCAGGAACATGTCGTCGGAAGTCGGCATCACGAACAGACCGCCGTCAACCTGCTGCACCAGATCGGCGAGCTCACCACTCCACTGCCCCAGCAGGGCACGAGCCAGGGTGGCGCCCTCGGCCGGCTTCGCGCCGATCGCTTCCGTGAGATGTCCCTGTGGGTCCCAATCGAGAGCCAGGACACGACGTCCCCGTTCCCTCAGGACCGCAGCCAAATTGATGGTGTCGACAGTCTTGCCGACACCGCCCTTCTGGTTGGCAATTGCATAGATGCGCACAGCAGGACCGTACTGGGTGACACGCCCATACCCGAGGTGCACACGCTGATTACGTGTGTGTGGGCCATGTATGGACACACCTACTTGCCCATACACACTCCGAACTAGAGGCGCTGGACCATGACCCGGCGCTGCCTGCGGCGTAGCTGCGGCCGGCCGTAAGTGACCATCAGCGCGACTCGGACACGAACAGGTGCCCATCGTGCGATGGCTCGGGCTTGGCCTGGCTGGATCTCGTCCATATGTCCGATTCGATGTCCGTCGACATACGGATGTCCCGAGATCGGGACATGACTCGAACCCGCGACAGCCAGGCACGGGACCTGCTATCCGCCGGTCGAGTCGTCACCGTGACCACGCTGTCCACCTGTCCGCGGCGAAGTGCTGTCCGCCGGTCCGGTTGTCACGGTGTCCATGCCGCCCGGCTCGGTTGTCCACCCACCTGTCCTTCAGGTGGCCAGCTGTCCATGGCGGCACTCGCCCGTGAACCCTGTGGCCGATCGGCAGCATGATGCCGTGTCCCGGCAAGAATCGAACCTGCGGGGGAGCCTGTCCGCCGGTCGGGTTGCTGTCGGTGTCCACGTTGTCCACCTGTCCGGGCCCTGAAGTCGCGGTAGACCTGCTGTCCGCCACCGTTGTCCACGTCGCTGTCCGGACGGTCGGGTTGTCACCGTGTCCACCCTGTCCACCTGTCCGGGCTCTGATATCCGGTAGCGCTGCTGTCCGCCGGTCGGGTGGTCATCGTGTCCACGCTGTCCACCCGTCCGGGTCCTGGTGTCCGGTAGCCCGGTTGTCCGCCGGTCGGGTTGTCCACGTGTCCACGCTGTCCACCTGTCCGGGCTGTGGAGTTGCGGTAGACCAACCGAGCGTGTTGGTCCGCGCCCTGGCTCTCTGGGAGCGCCTGCCCCTCCGGCGAGGAGCCGGGTCCGGGGCGGTGCCCCGTGCGCGGCCGGAGGTCGCGAGGCTCTACCGGAGTGGAGCGCGTGTTTGTCGTGGTGGGGGTGTCTCTCCGGTCGGCCTGGGGCGTCTCGATCACGCGGGCGCCGGGCGTCAAGGGTGGCGCAGCCATCGCGTAGCGACGCCGTAGGCGCCCTTGATGTTCGGTGTCCGTGTGATAGCCCCAGATCAGGCCGAGCGGTGAGGCGCCCCCACCACGGCGGACCGTGCGGAACGCAGGCGCGAGCTTGTCTCGCGGACGACAGCGTTCACGCTGTCGCACCACCCACGAAACCGGAACACGCCCCAGCTCACCGCAACTCAGCTACCTAGCCGCGAATCTGTAGACCGCAGCCTCCGCGCACGACGTCACCACTGCAAGCGGCGCCGCAGGCGTCGGACCGTCTCCCAACGCAACCAACTGCCCAACGCACCGATTACATGCCAACGCAACCAGAGTCTTTTCTTTTCTCTTTTCCACTCTCTTCAGATACCTCCCCTTACCCAACCACCCACCCAACTGCCCCTCCCACCCACCTGAATGGAGATCAAATGCGCACGCAGTGGGTATTTGATCTCCATTCAGGTGGGTGGGAGGGGCCCACCGGCAAAAACCCAGGTCAGGGGAGGTATCTGAAGAGAGTGGACCCCACGAAGTGATCATGAAACGAAATCCGGCCAACTCGCCGACCGTTTCTTGATCAACACCCCGAACAGCAAGCCTCGGACCTGGGGTGATCTTGATCCGGTCCGGCCGAGCGATCCGCCGGCCGAACCACCGTGCCTCGAGGTGCCGAACGGGCCCGGGGCCCGCTCCCTCAGCGGTCAGATTGTGGGTCGCCGGCCCGACTGCCTCAAGGGCGCTGCGCGTCGCCTCCGGCGATGGCCTGGCGGCCACCCTTGACCCAGCCGACCCGCCGCCCGGCTTCGCTGATGGAGGGAGCGGGCAAAGAACGGGCTACAGGCAGAGGCGACCGAACCACCCAGCGCGCACACGAATACCGAGGGCCGAGGAAAGGGGGCCGAAGCCCCCTCGTCGGATTAGTCGTAGTGGCCGGCGGGGTCGTAGTGCTCGAGGGCCCAGTCGTTGTGGAGGGCGATGTCGTAGTGGTGCCGGCACTTCGGGCGGTGGACCGTGCGGCCGCCGAACTCGAAGCTGTAGAGGTCGGTGGCGGTGTCGGCGCATCCGCGGATCGAGCAGGTGTAGTGAACGTCGGGGTGCATCATGGCGGGGCTCCTTCTCGGGCGGGGCGGTCGATCTGGGCTCGCCCGTACCTCGCTGTCGGGGTGCGGAAAAGGGTGGCCGTCAGGCCATCGCGTCAGCGACGCGACGAAGGAGCGCCCTTTGCAGTGCCCCGGCAGTGAGGTAAGCCTTCGGCAGATCGTCCGTCCCGGCCGAGAAGGAGAACTGGTGAGCGCCGGCCCTGTCACGCCCGATCGCGGAAAGTGCGCCGACACCGCCACCGACCGGATGCAACGATCACGGCCGAACCCGCGACCGGGCGCAACCACAGCCAGACGACCACGCCGGGACTCGAGATCACGGAACCCGGCTGCGGGAGGTCGGTCCGGTAGGGCACCCGACGCGCCCAGCACTGCCCGGGAACACGAAAGTGCCCCCGACCCAAACGGGCCGAGGGCACTCGAATCGAGCCAGAGGCTACGCCGGACGGCGGTACTCCTTCAGGTCATAGACGCGGCCGGCGCCCTTCTCGTTCGGGCCGACGAACATCAGCCCGTCCAGGTATCCGCCGATCTCGATACCACCCACCCGGGCCCGACGCAGACCCGCACGCAACGCGGTCTGCACGTCACGGTCGAGGTAGACCGACCGCAGCCCGTCGTCCTCGTCGTCGTCCTGCAGATCGGTCTGCACGATCACGATGCTGTCGAGCACCGGCCGCCCGGACTCGGCCACGGCCGGTTTCCGATTCACCCAGAACAACGGCTCGCCGGTCTCGCGGTGGCGGCGCTGACGGCGCAGCACCGAGATGATCTCGCCCGAGATCTCGGTGCCGGCCTCCACGTCGCGGCCGAAAGCCGAACGGGCCGAACCGCCCATGAGGTCGGCGTTGATGGCGTCCAGGTCGGTCATGATGGTCATTTCGGAACTCCTTCGAATATCCGTGTGGTGAGGGATTGAGCGGGGCAGGCACACCGCCTGCCCCTCGGGGCCTGCTGGGAGGGTGGTGGAGGCTCGCGGGTCAAGAGGGTCACTCACGCCAGTGACGCCATCGGCGCTCTTGACGCGGGAGAAACCACCCGTACGCCCCCTCACCACCCGGTTCGTCATCCGTTGACCACCTCCCCACCAACCGCCACCAACTGCGGACGCTGCTGCGGCTGCGGCGTTTCGGTCACGGTCTCGGTCACCTCGACCTGCAAATACCGGCGCACCGTGCGCGTGGACACCTCCAACCGCTCGGCGATCACATCCACCGGCACGTCTTGTTCGGCCAGCTTCTGCGCCTCCAACACCCGCGCCGGATCCCGCTGCGTCACCGGCTTGCGTCGCGCGGTCTGCTTCGCCGCGGTCTCCAACTCCCGCAACGGCTCCACCTCGACCTGCGGGGCTCCCTGCTCGAGGTCGAGCCGGTCGGTCCGTTCCACCGAGATCCGCACCGGTTCGGCCGGCACTTCGACATCGGTGTCGACCGGCCCGGCCTGCTCGACCTCGGGCGCCTGGTCGACATCGTCGGCGCCCTGCTGCTGCTCGCTGTCGGTGTGGAGGCCGCCGAGGATCGTCACGCCGTGCGTGGCGACCAGCAGCAGGATCGGTGGCACGACCGCGACCGCGGCGACCTGCCACCACGTCAGCGCGGCGCCGGCGGTCTGCGAATGCAGCACGTTCGCACCGATCGACACGATCACCCCACCGGCGAGCACCCACTGGAACCAGCGCCGCGCCGACCGGGCCTCCTCACCCTTACGCCCCGCCAGCGCGAGCACAGCGGCGGTGGCCTGGAAGATGGTCCCGTCCACCGTGACCGGCCAAATCCACGCCAACCAGGCCGGGATGTGCGCCATCTTCGCAAGTTCGAACAACGCGAACGCGCTCAGCGCGAACGAACCGACCACGATCGCGCCCGCGCACCACCGCGACAGCTTCAGCGTCTGCGCCCGCGCCTTCGCGACCGGGTTCGCCGTGCTCATCGGTCGAAATCCATCTCAGGCGGCTCCGGAACACTGGGCGGCTCCGGAGGCAACGGAATGTCATCCGGAACGCTCGGCGCTGCCGGGGCACTGGGCTGGTTCGACATCTGCGGAGCCTCCGGCGCTGTCGGTGCGCCCTTGCCGCGGCGGGTGATCTTCGACGCCGCTGCCGCGCCGCGCACCGCACCATTGACTGCACCGTTGACTGCCGCGCCGGCGGTTGCGCCGACCATCTCCCGCTCCGGCGTCGACGCCATCGCCGGCGCTTTCCGAGCCCGCGACCCCGACCGCGCGCCACGCTTGACCGAACTCTTCACGCCAGGATCGGTCGGAACCTCCGGCGTCGACGGCGCGGCCGGGGCCGACGGTGTCGACGTCTTACGACCCCGGCCCACCGAGGACTTCGCCGCAGGCGCGGGCTGTTCCGGAGCGGCCGGAGTCTCCGGCGCCTTCGGGGACTTCGCCGACTTCGGGGGCTGGACCTGCTGCTGGAGCTGGTCACGCTCACCACGCACCCGCTGAAGCTCGGCGTGCATGTCGGTGAGCTCCCTGCCTCGCTGGGCGACCTGCTCGGCCATCGACCGGTACTCCCGCTGCGAATCCAGGAACCGGGCCCCGAGGTCGTCGACCTTGGCCTGCAACTGATCCCGCTCGGAGATGAGCTTGTGCTGCCGCTCGTGATCGGCGGCGAGCTGACGCTGCAACTGCTCGATCCGAGCCAGATCCGGCGGCGTCGTGGCCTGCTGCCGGGTCCAGTACGCATTCACCGGCTGCTGCTGCAACACCAGCTCGGGCCGCTTGTTCCGCCGATCCCGGTAGCGGTCGAGCTGACGCTCCATACCCAGCTTGACCCGCGACATCCGCGCCGCCAGCCGCTCTTTCACCGCCGAGATCCCCGTCGACGGATTCTTGCTCCAAACCGGCCGGATCTTCGCCTTCGGGTCGTCGGTGTAGTGCGCGGTCGTCAACGCCATCACCGCCTGGCCGCGCTCGGCCTCGCTCAGGTGCGGAGCCCCCGCGATCGTCTGCTCGATCTGCTCACGATCACGAGCCAGCCGCCACTGCTGCTCCACCCACTTCTCCGGCGTGCTGGCCGGGTGCCGGCGGACACTGATGCTGCCGCCGCGATGCATCCGGATCTGGCGCTCGATCTCACCGCGCACCAGCTCCCGCTCCCGCAACCTGCGGGCCTCGGTGGCTTTCATGTCCTCGCGGAAGGCCTGGAGCGCGGCCTTCTGATCGCGTTTGAACGCCATCCGCGCTTCGGTCGCCACCTTGCGCGGCATCTTCTTCGCGCCCGGATTCCGGGCCTGCCACGCCGCCACCACCGCAGCGGCCGACCGGCCCAAACGCGCGATATCGCGGGTCATCTCGTCTTCGACGCTCAGATCAGACATAACGGTTTCTCCTTCGTGTGATCAATCGGGGGATCGGGGAATCAGTCGGCGAAGCTGATGTAGGTCTCGGCCTGCACGCGCTGCCGGTAGCTCTCCCACTCGTTCTCCGGCCAGTCGTGCGGGCGGGCCATGAAACGACCCCCGCAACCCGCGCACCGGTACTCGGCGGTGTCGGGGTCCACACGGAACGCGTCAGCGTCGCAATGGATGCACGTCCGCGAATCCCACGACCAGTGATTGGGGTCGTCCTCGTCGGTGACCTCGACGGCAGCCGCTCCGGGAGACCGCCACTCATCGCGCGAGCAGATAACGCCCATGTACGCGGCGTCCGCGATGGCGCGGTCCAGTTCCGACAAGCTGTTGCGCCAGTTGCTACGGCGGCAGAACTCCTCTTTCAGCGCCCCGAGGTGCGATACCCACATCTCGATTACCGAGCGCTCCGGTCCGTAGTGCTCATGCGACACAGGTACGGCGTCGCGGATCTGCCGCAGTTGAGCTTTCGCGTGGGTGATCTCGCTGACCAGAGCTTTCATCGTCAACGACCGCAGATCCGCCGTGTCCCCGGACAGCAGATCGGGGTTGTATCCGCTGATAGCGGCCTGATACGCGTTGTGCGACGGGAAGTATTCGGGGAAGTCGATCTCGCCCGCCTCTGCCTTCCGCAGCATGCGCAACTCGTCCTGCTCGGCCTCAGACAACGAATCAACCACTTCCATCGACTCGGGGAAGGTCGACCGCAGGGCGGTAGACCGTGCTTCCGAGGCCGCCAGAAGCTCGCGAGTTCGGCGGCGCGTCTTGGCGTCGACCACATAGGCCGCGGCAAAGACCACCGCCATCACGGCGGCGTCGGCAGCAACGGCGACGATGGCGGTCTGGATGAGATTGCGGTTCATGATGGTTTCCTTCCGAAATTGGTGTTACTGAACGGGTTTGCTGAGGTCAGGACTGTTCGGCGGTGCGGGCGCGGCGGACCGGGGCGCTCGCGGCGTTGCCGACGATGCGGCCGGCCTTCACCGTGGCCCCGGCCACCGCGACGGCGGCGACGGCGATCCAGCGGGCCATCGTGGTTCCGGCGCGCATGAGCAGGGCGGCGCTGTCGCGGGGTCCGGGGCGTCCGGCGGCGGTCCACCACCCGAACGCGGCGAACGCGATGCCGTAAGCGATGAGCGGGCCGGTCAACGGGATATCGAGCGGTCCGGGCCCGATCAGTACGACACCGACGACGGCGGTTCCGGCGAGGCCGGGTGCCCAGATCCGCAGCCGGTCCCGGCCGGTCTGCACCCGCTCCAGGGTCGGGTTCACCCAGGTCTCGGCCTTGTTGGTCGGGGTGATCGCCTGGGAGCGTTCGATTTTCTCGACGTTCTTGGTGAAGGTCTTGTCGGCCGACAGGTCGGCGTCGAGCTTGGCCAGGACCCACTGGTCCTCGCGGCTCTCGTTGGGATCGATGCTCATTTACGCTGCGCCTTTCGTGAGGTCGACCGATTCGGCCGGGATGGTGGATTTCGCGAGCCCCGGAAGAGGCCGCAGGGTCGTGGAATTCAGCTCGGAGACGTGGCCGAACTTGGCCTGGCCGCTCCGGACGTGGACGATGTCGCCGGGCCCGAAATCGGCCATCACGGCCGGGCCGACGATGAAGGAGTCCTCGATCTGCACGTTGCCCTCGTCGCCCAACTTGCCGCCGCCGATGACCTTGCGGGAGATGGCGGACTTGCGGCGGGTGCCGATCTTCTCGGCCAAAGCGCCGGCCGAATTCGACCGCATCGCGAAGATGCCGCCGGAGCAGGAATCCACGAGGCGGTGGCGCTGGTCGTCGTCGGCACCGAGGCCCATCCAGGACTGGCTGAACCAGCCCGAGCCGATACCGGCCGACCGCAGCAGCTCCACGATGCGGGCCGCACCGGAATTGCCGCAGACCTGCGCGAACTCGTCGCAGAACAGCTGGATGCAACGCCCGTGGTCGGTGCCGGCCAACGCCTGGAGCATCGCCACCAGCGCACCGAACTGCGCCTGGGCGACCAAGGGGGCGGTGATGCCTTCCAGGCAGCAGTACACGACGTCGAAATCGGTGAGCAGCGCATCGCCGTCGAACGCCGACCCGAGCTCGCGAGCGAGGTTGAGCATCGCGGTCCGCTCACCATCGAGCACCGGGTTCTTCTGGCTCGCGGTCACGGCGTTGATCGCGGCCAGCTCGTCGGCGTAGCCCGCCCACCGGCGTTCCAGCTCGGCCTTGTTCATCCGCGCGAGGTACTCGAAGAACGTGCGCGGCGGCGCTTCGCCGTCTTCCAGGTCGTTGTCGGGGTCCGGGGCGTCGACCACCAGGTGTATGACGGCCTTGCGCATCTGGAGGTAGTAGGCCTCGGCCGGGTCGACGTTGTCGGTCGACATCCCAGCACCCACCAGGCCCTCGATGCGGGTGGAGATCTCCGGGGCCTCGCCCTGCCACAGACTCAGCTCGACATCATCGGGCCAGTTCGCGATCCGGTCCTCAGGGATCCCGATCGCCATCGCCGAGGCCTTGACCTTGCCGAAGGTCTTGCGGGCGTCGCGGGCACCCTTGACGTCGATGATGATCGCCAGCGGGCGACCGGGCCGGTCGTTGCGCCACCACTGCCCATGCATCCGCCACGCCGTCGCCCAAAACGCGATGATCGCGCGGATCATCATCGTCGTCTTACCCGAACCCGGATTACCGACCGCGACGAAATGTTCGCGCATCGCCAGCCACGGCACCGTGAACAGCGACTCGTTGTGACCCCGCATCCGGCCCAGCACGCTGCGGGCCGGGGCCGTCGACGACGTGGTCGCCGCGCGGCCGATCACCGGCTGCGGCGAGACCGTGCCAGCGCACAGCGGCAACGCCGTCGCCGACAACCGTGTCGCTGCCGCCATCTCCCGGCGACGCCGCGCCCACAGCATCCGCTCGGTCCGCGTCGGGGACTTGAGCCCCCGAGTTTCGAGCTGGTCGTTGAACTTCGCCAGCGCCAGCGACGCCACCGCCCACCCAGCCGGGACAGTCGCGATCGCCGCCGTTGCCGCACCCTGCGGAGCCGCACCGGTCACGATCTCGTTGACCGCCTGAAACACCTGCGACTGCGGGCCGTTCCAACCCTCCAACAGCGCCGCCGAACCCGGCAGCACGCACGCCGACCCGATCGCGAAGTTGCGCAACCGAACCGGGGTCCATGCCCACCACCAGGATGCGGCGAGCGCGCCAGCCGCGACCGCGGCCACCGAACCGCCGAACACCCCGGCCACCGACAGCGCGTCCAAGACGCCCTCGCCGGTGATCGTCGTCGGGTCCGGCAAGTGCAGATCATCCAGCCACGACAGCGGACCGGAATCTGCGCCCGGGATCGGCGGAGCTTCCGGCGTCACCTCCGGCACACCCTCGGCCTGCGTGGTCGTGGTGACCGGCACCTGAACGCTCGACGGGTAGACCACTTCGCATTCGGCGCGGAAGTCGATCATCTGGCAATCCGCCGGCGGGGCGGTGTGAAAGTCGTTCATGCTGCACCTCCAACAGCAGCCAGACCGCCTCCGGTCTGATCGTTGTTCTTCACGTTCAGGAGCCCGTCGAGCGGGCGGACAACGAATTCGGGATCACCCGCGACCGGGCGCAGCGTCTTCTGCGCGGTGGTCTGCACGCGGGTGCGGACCTCGTCGGTCGCGCAGTAGTAGATGAGGGAATCCGCGCCGGCCTTTTTCGCCTCCGCGTACGCGGCCGACACGGTGTCGCGGATATCGGCGCTGCCCTTGCGAGTCAGCTCGATCTCGATCGCGTGCAGACGGCCCAGGTCGTCGGTCCAATGCCCGTCATGCAGATGCGCCCGCGGCTCACTCGACCCGAACGGCGTCTTCCGGTTGGCCTCACGGCGCAGGATCCGCTCCGAACTCCAGGAGTCCTCGCCGATCTCGCGGCCCGCCAACGCGATCCGCGCCCGCGCCGTCAACGTCACGTGACGGGCATCCTTCGGGCCCGGCACCCACCGCTGCACCGTGAATCCGAGCAAGCTGGACGCAGCTGCGGCGGTCGGAACCACCCACATCGGGCCCGGGACCGGCCGCATCGGGTCATCGCTGACCAGACCGGCATCGCGCCAGCGTCCGACGACGCGGTAAGCGTTGGTCTCGCTGGTCCCGAGCAGCTCGGCCACCACATTCATCGGCGCGCCGTACATCTCGGCCAACCACTGCACCGCCCACATATCGCGGGGTCCGATACGCACACTCATCGGTCGAACCCCTCCCAGACGCCGTGATCGATCCGGGGCGCGGTGATCGTCAACTCGCTGACGTTGTTGATCACGCGAAGCTGCGGCTTCTCCCCCGCCGGGGTCCTGGTCGGGGCGGCGTGGCAGGCGCGAGGACGGCCGATGCGGTCGATCGACGCCGCCGGGGTCAACCGCTCCATCGTCGGGGCGTTGACATGCAGCGACTCCCGGTCCAGGGCGTCATCGAGCTGACGACGCAAATCCGACAACTCGCGGTCGCGGTCGGCCAAGGCCTTCCGCAGCCGGGCCACCTCCGCCCCGGCCGATTCCTTCCTGTGCCAGATGCTCATCGGTCGAACCCCTCCCACTCGGGCAGGCTCGGCGTGGTGGCCTTGTTGGCCCACGACTTGAGCACGCTGCGCGAATCGGGGAAATGGACCTGGTGCTGTCCGCGATGTCCCTGCTGCCGGTCGCAGCGCCACGGAATCCCGTTGTCATGGACCTTGCTCCGACACACAGCGGGCTTGGCCTTGTTGGTGCTCATCGGTCGAACGCTCCTTCCATCAGGTCGTCTACGTCGGGGCCGTCGGAGATCTCCGACCACGAGAGGTATTGCGGGTGCAGGGTTTTCACCGGCTGCCGCGAACCGATCCACTGACCGGGGCGGGCGCCCGGGGTCCGGACCGTCTGCTGCGGTGCGGCATCGACTCGGATCACCCGGTCGGTCTCGCCGCGCCGGCGGGCCGCCTCGGCCAGATGCGGGATCTCGGTGATCGGAGTCGGCACGACACCGTGCTGAGCCTGCGGCGATTTCGGCGCAGCGGAACGGCGATCCACACGCGGTGGTGTGTGCCTCCGGCGGATGCTGCGGGTCATCGCTCGAACCCGTCCCACACCGGCTCATCGCTGATGTCCGGCCGCTCCAGCTCCGGGGTCGGGTCCACGCCGTGGCGGCGCATCGCCAGCTCCTGCCGGGCACGAGTCGCGCGAGCGAGCGCTGCCAACTGGGCTGGCGAAGCCTGACGCTTCGGCGCGGCACCCTCGACCCGATACAGGTACGCGGCCAGCGGTTCCCGGCCCCGGCGCGGGCGGACCGTCTGCGCGGCGATCTCCTGACCGTTCGGGCGCAGGTTCATCTCGCGCAGCTGCCGCCGGGTCGCCAAACCCTGCGGGGCGGTGCCCCAGTAGTAGGTCGGGACGCCGTAGCGGGAACCGTCCGGATCGGGAAGATCGCGGGTCCGCACATCCTTCGGGCCGATCACTGACCCACCCCCGCCTGCTGCACCGTCGGCGCCGGACGCTCCACATGCACGCAATCGGTGCGGGCCGTCTCGTGCGCGCGGCAGATGTTCGGCGACGGCACATACGACTGCTGATCAATCCACGCCGCCGTGCATCCGGCCATCGCGACCAGCAGGCCGATAGCCAGCACGACCAACCGCACACCCGGCGGCAGCGCCTGCAACCCGCGGCTCATCGCTCGCATCGCCGCGTCATCCGTCCTCGCAACCGGGCCGAGCATCAGCGCATCACCCGCCGACGCCGAGTCGAGCCGGTCAACCACCGCACGCCGACGAACACGGCAGCGGCGAAAAACAGGGTTCCGATCACGAACTGCGGCGCGCTGAACAGCGCAAACAGTCCAAACAAGAGCGCGATCGGGACGATGCTGGATCTCACCTGAAACCACCTCCCAGATGTTTGTTAATGAACAAACGGTATGAGAGGATTGTTCATGAACAAACCGAGAGAGTCAACAGTTGTTCATCAACAAACTTTGAAGAGGGGATCTGATGCCACCTCGCACGATCTGGCGCGATATCGCCGATGACCTGCGACGACGTGTCGCTGAGGGCGAATGGATGCCGGGCGACCGACTGCCTCCAGTTCGCGAACTGATGGCGCATTACGACACGCCGACACAAGGAGCTCTGGTCCGAGCGATCTCGACCCTTGTAAGCGAAGGCGTGCTGATCACGGACCCGAAGGCGCCACGGCGCGGGGTCCGGGTACGTGCTCGCGAAGAGCTATTCCGTCGCGGCACTGCGCGCTACAGCCGCACCCCAGACGGCCTGGCGCCGAATATGAGGGAAGCGGCAGCAGGCGGCTGGCATGACGAAGTGACCGCGGAACGGTGGCGGGAAAACGCATCGAAAGACGTTGCCGACCGGCTGCAAATCTCCCTCGGCGATCCGGTCTCCGTGGCAAGGTACCTGTGGATGGTCGACGGAAAGCCGATCCAGGTCGGCACCCAATACGAGCCCCTGGCTGTCACCGCCGGCACTCCCATCGAGGAACCCGTGGACGGAACGCGCGGCAACCCAGGCGTGATCGCAAGATTCGACGAGATCGGGATTCATGTCGACCGGGTGGAAGAGCAGACCCGCGCGGTGATGCCATCCCCGGACGAGGCCGAGATCTTGGAGCTCGAACCAGGCGTACCGATCCTCCGGATTGTCCGAACGCACTGGGCTGGAAACCTTGCCGTCGAAACGGCGAACATTGCAATCCGAGGTGACCGCATGGCCATCACGACCACTCATAATGTGCCGCTCACGCCCGAAGGAGGCTCCGAATCATGACTGCGGTCAACCACCCGCTCGCCGCTCAGACCGGCGAGGCGCTCGAGCAGGTTGCCGACCTGCGCGA
>NZ_JARWNX010000007.1 GCF_029868385.1 Nocardia cyriacigeorgica
GGGGGTGGTGAACCCCGGGAACCGCGACTGCCCGTCGGTGTCGGTGACACGCCAGTCGAAGCTGCCGCCATCGACGATCACCCCCGCGACCGCGGCACCGTGCCCACCGAGGTATTTCGTGGCCGAATGCACCACGATGTCGGCGCCGTGCGCCAACGGCTGAATCAGATACGGCGTCGCGACCGTGTTGTCCACGATCAACGGCACACCCGCCGCATGCGCCACCTCCGCGATACCCGGAATGTCGAAGATGTGGTTCTGCGGGTTCGATACCGTCTCACCGTAGAACGCCTTGGTATTCGGGCGCACCGCCGCCTTCCACTGCTCCAGATCATCCGGATCCTCGACGAAGGACACCTCGATACCCAACTTCGGCAGCGAATAGTGGAAGAGGTTGTAGGTGCCGCCGTACAACCGCGGGCTCGACACGATGTGATCACCCGCCCCCGCCAGGTTCAAGATCGCGAACGTCTCCGCCGCCTGCCCCGACGCCAACAGCAGCGCCGCCACACCCCCTTCCAGGGCCGCGATCCGCTGCTCCACCACGTCCTGGGTGGGGTTCATGATGCGGGTGTAGATATTGCCCGGCTCGGCCAACCCGAACAACGCCGCCGCATGATCGGTATCACGGAAGGCGTAGGACGTGGTCTGGTAGATCGGCAACGCGCGGGCGTTGGTCGTCGAGTCCGGCGCCTGCCCGGCGTGGATCTGCTTGGTCTCGAAGCTCCACTCGGCGGTCGGGTCGGCCGGTGGGACGGATTCGGTCATCGGGGCGATGCTCCTCTGGTTGCGGTTGCCGATCAGGCGGAAAGCCGGTTATCCGGTGGTCACCGCGCATCACGGTAGAAACGCCAGCACCCGATGACGAGGGTTGTGTTCAGCTTGAACCCAACGGTGGTCAGCGCGCCGCTGCCCGACCCCGAGAGCCCGCAAGAGTGCTATGGTCCCCCAGGAGTTCGGACCGGGAGGGGTTGTCATCACCGCATTCTTGATCGTCGCGCTGATCGTGGTCATCGTCCTTGCGTGCGTCTCGTTCTACATGGTGTACAAGCTCAGCAAGGAAAAGCGCGCACAGACGCAGGCCGATCCGCCCGTGCCGGTGGACCCGTTCGCCGACAAGGACGCCGACGCCCTGCGCGGCGACCCGCGCGCGTTGAAGGCCGGTGACATCGTCGATATCTTCGGCCAGACCTACACCGTGCGCGGCACCCTCCGCCTGACCGAGGGCGGCTACCAGTGGGCCGAACACCTGCTCGACAACGCCGACGACGTCCACCACTGGCTCTCGGTCGAGGAAGACCCCGATCTGGAACTCGTGCTGTGGACCGAAACCGCCGGTCTGCCCGCACCCGGACCGACCGAACTCGACCACGAGGGCAAACGCTTCCGCCTGGAAGAGACCGGCAACGCGCGATTCGCCAGTGAAGCCACCACCGGCCTCGCGGCCAGCGGTGTGCTGACCTACCACGATTACGTCGCCGACGACGGCACCAAACTGTCGTTCGAGGAGTTCGGCGACGCCGGACGCAAAGAGGGCACCCTCGGGCAGGTGCTCAACCGCAGCGCCGTCATGATCTACCCGCAGCAGCCGTCGTGAGCCGAACCGCCTGGCTGATCACCGGCATCATCTCGGTGATCGTGGCTCTCGCGCTGGTGTTCGCCCTCATCGTCCGCGTCGGTGACAGCGATGACCCACGCGATTACATCGCCGACAACTACACCCGCGCCGCCGCCCTCGACGAACCGAACAACGGCCTCGCCTACACCGCAACGGCCGCGGCGCCGGCGGTGGCGAACGAGATCGCCGATGCGGTGCGGCCGCTGGACAAGCGCAGCACCGAGGACAAGATCTTCCTGCAATACCGCGACGACATCGTCGCCGTCACCCCGTACCAGGGCGGAGCCAAGATCCTGGTCGACGACTACAGCACCGGACATCGCAGGCACGCCCACTATGTGGGCGGCTACGGCTGGGCCAGTAGCGGCGGCGGATCCGGTGGCGGTTTCCGCGGCGGCGGCAGCGGCGACGGCAAATAGCCCATCCGGCATCACTACCGACCGACCATCCGGCTCAGGAGGACAATATGCTCGAAGATCTCCCCGCGGACGCGGGCGCCGCGCTCGCGTACTGCGGAGTCGGGATCGCACTGATGGCGCTCGGATTCGTCATCGTGGACATACTCACGCCGGGCAACCTGCGCCGGCAGATCTGGGTCGAACGCAACCGCAACGCGGCGCTGCTGGTCTCGGCGAATCTGCTCGGCGTCGGCATGATCGTCGCCACCGCCATCTGGACCTCACAGGGCGCGATCGGCACGGCACTGGCCTCCAGCGCGCTGTACGGCGTGATCGGCCTGGCCGCGATGGCCGTGGCGTTCCTGCTGCTGGATCTGGCCACCCCTGGTGAGTTCCGTGGCGTGGTCACCGAGAAGGACCTGCATCCCGGCGTATGGGTCAGCGCGGCCCTGCACATCGCCGTCGCCGCCGTGGTGGCGGCGAGCCTGACCTAGTGCCCGCCGCGGCCCACACCGAGGACCCGACCGATACCGGCACCGCCGATACCGGGAACGCGCCGGGCGCCGGTGCCGGGCCGCGACAGCGGTTCGCCCGGATCGCGCTGCTCGCCACCGTCTTCGTCTGCGCCGCGTGCGGACTGGTGTACGAGCTGTCGCTGGTCACCCTCGGCAGCTATCTGATCGGCGATACCGCCGCGCAAGCCTCGATCACCCTGAGCGTGATGGTGTGCGCGATGGGTCTGGGCGCGCTGGCGGCGAAACCGCTGCGTCATCGTCCGGCCGCCGCGTTCGTGGGGGTCGAGCTGGCGCTGGCCACCGTCGGTGGTCTGTCGGTGCTCGCACTGTATGCCGCCTACGCCTGGCTCGACCTCTACACCGCGGCGCTGGTGGTGATCTCGATCGTCATCGGCGCGCTGATCGGCGCGGAGATCCCGCTGCTGATGGAGCTGCTCCAGCGGATCCGTCGACAGGCCGCGGGTAGCGCGGTGGCCGATCTGTTCGCCGCCGACTATGTGGGCGCGCTGCTCGGCGGTCTGGCGTTTCCGTTCCTGCTGCTGCCGATGTTCGGCCAGATCCGCGGCAGCCTCATCGTCGGTGTGGTCAACGCGCTGGCGGGGTTGGCATTGATCGTCGTATGGTTCCGCGACGATCTGCGGCGCGGCGCCCGGTGGCTGCTCGGTGCGCTGACCGTGCTGGTGGCGGCGGTGCTGGTGGGCAGCTACCTGTATGCCGACCGGTTCGAGGCGACGGCGCAGCAGGCGTTGTTCGCGCATCCGATCGTCTGGCGCGAACAGACGCCCTATCAGCAGATAGTGCTCACCGAATCGCTGTCGCCGTTCGGCACCACCGATACCCGGCTGTTCCTCAACGGGGATCTGCAATTCTCCTCGGTCGACGAGTACCGCTATCACGAGGCGCTGGTGCATCCGGCGCTGGCGGGTGCGCGCGGCCATGTGCTGGTGCTCGGCGGCGGTGACGGCCTCGCGTTGCGGGAGATCCTGACGTACCCCGATGTGGCCTCGGTGACGCTGGTGGAACTGGATCCCGAGATGATCCGACTGGCCCGCACCGATCCGCGCATCACCTCGTTGAACGAGCGTTCCTTCGACGATCCGCGTGTCCGCGTGATCACCGCCGACGCCTTCTCCTGGTTGCGTGAGGCGCCGGGACAGTTCGACGCCGTCCTCATCGATCTGCCCGACCCGGACCAGACCTCCATCGCCAAGCTGTATTCCACCGAGTTCTACGCGCTGGCCGCGGGCGCGATGGCGCCCGGTGCCACCATGGTGGTGCAGGCGGGTTCGCCGTTCTTCGCGCCGCGTTCGTTCTGGTGTATCGACGCCACCGTGCGCGCCGCCGGACTGCGGACGCTGCCGTATCACGTCGACGTGCCGAGCTTCGGCGACTGGGGTTTCGTGCTCGCCACCCGCGAGACCGAACCGCGCCTGGAGCTGGATCCGCCCGCGCCGCTGCGGTCGATCGACCGGTCGAGTCTGGCCGCCGCCGCGGTGTTCGCCCCGGATCGCCGCGATACCGGCGAGAAGCCGTCCACCCTGATGCATCCGCGGATCCTGGATCTGGAACGCGGGGAATGGCAGTGAGCTCGATGGGCGCTCGCGGCGTGTGGTTCTCGATCGACGGACGCCGGGACGGTACAACGGAAGAGTGAAGACATCGAAGCTCTTGGCGCTCATCGTCTGTGCTGTCGCTGTATCGGCCGCGCTGGTCTCGCCCGCGGCGGCCGCACCCGCGGGAACCAGGGTGGTGGCCGAATCCCCCATCGGGCATCGTGTTTCACAGATCGATGTGTATTCGCCCGCGATGGATCGGGTGGTGACCAATCGGGTGATCCGCGCGGCGGGCGCCGGTGCGCCGACGTTGTATCTGCTGACCGGCGCCGGCGGCGGCCTCGACGGCATCTCCTGGTGGGACGATACCGATGTCGCACAGTTCTTCGCCGGTAAGAACGTGAACGTGGTGATGCCGGTGGGTGGCGCGTTCAGCCTCTACACCGATTGGATGGCCGATGATCCGGCGATGGGCCGCGTCAAATGGCAGACCTATCTGACGCAGGAACTGCCCGGTGTCCTGGACGCTCGCCTGGGCGCGAGCGGCCGCAACGCCATTGCCGGTGTGTCGATGAGCGCCGCGTCCGCGATCGATCTGGCCATCCAGGGCGGCCCGCTGTACTCCGCGGTCGCGGCCTACAGCGGTTGCCCGTGGGCGACCGATCCGGCGGGCGTCTCGTTCGCCTCGGCGCAGGTCATGCGTGGTGGCGGCAATCCGGGCAATGTCTGGGGCATGCCGGGTGGCGAGGGGTGGCGTGCGCACGACGCGTTCCTCAACGCGCATCGGCTGGCGGGGAAGTCGATCTATCTGTCGGCGGCGTCCGGTATTCCGGGTGCGGTCGATCGTGGACTCCCGATGCCGCCGGTGGAGGCCATCGCCAGCGCTTGTACGGGCGCGTTCGCGGGTCGGCTCGCATCGCTCGGCATCCCGGCGACGCATATCAATCGTGATGCCGGCTCGCATACCTGGGGCCAGTTCGAAGCCGATCTGCACGATTCGTGGCCGCAGCTGGCTCGCGCGATCGGGGCGTGAGATCCGGGCTACCGGGGGCCGTTGAGAATTCCCCCTGAACAGAGCAGTCCCCGGTAGTCTCCATCGAATCCATGAACCTCAGTCGTCGCTGATGGCTCCGGTTGTTCGACTGGCTTGCCGGGGGCCTGGCCGGATCTTGAATCGTATGACCACCGTTTTCTGGACGTCTCCATCGAACGCGTCACACTCTTCGGTGTTCCGGTATATATCCAGTGTCCTCCGGATTCGGCGCCAGTCAAGACCTCGAGCCGCCCGATCCGATATCGATGTCAGGCGGTGAAATACACCATCTGATGAGTGGTGGCGAGCAGCGTTGCGTCAGCGCTCCACAGCTGTCCGGTCGGGTCGAAATACCCGCCACCGAAGTGCTGTGCGTGTGCCCGTGGCGAGCACGGGACGGTCGCCCTGCGCGGCGAAGGCGGCGGCGTCGGTGGGGGTAGTAGACCGTCGGCGATCGGTCCGGCGAAGTTCACCGTGCGCGAGACCGGGTCACCCCGAACGCCGCAGGGTCGCGGCCGTGACGCCGCCGAACGGGCCGACCATATGGGCGTAGTCGGCGGTGGTCCGGCCCGTTGGGACGCCGGATTCGCCAGGTGTCAGCGTGGTGGCGGCGTCGAACTGGTGTGGTGGTGCGATGAGCGGCGGTATACGGCCGACGATCGCGTCCGGGTCATCCACCGGGCCGCTGGAGTCCGTTCACCTGCTGCTGGATGCGGTCGAGGGCGGCACGGATGGCGTCGATCTGTGCGTTGAGTTCGGCGATGGTCGCTTCGTCCACCGGTGGCGGGGCTTGTTCCTGCGGTGCTCCCGGCGGCGGCGCCGGACGAGGCCGGCCCGGTGGCGGCGGTGCACCGGGCCCGCCGCCGGGTGCGGTGGCGAGATTGCCGGTCTCGGGGCCGAAGACTTGATCGAGCGCCTCGGCGAGTGTCGGGGCGTAGCCCACCCGGACGCCGCCGGTGCCCGGATCGCGGTAACTGACCAGCATGCGCGCCAGCTGGGGGAAGGTGGAACCGTTCGCCGCGGTCGAGATCCGCTCGGTGAACAGCGGTTCCACATACAGCACACCACCTTCGGCGATCGGCAGCGTGAGCAGGTTGCCGTACTGGATGCGGTTCGACCGCTCCAACAGCGTGCGTTCGGAGGCCACTCTGGTGTCGGAGATCATCGAATTCTGGATCTGCTGCGGGCCCTGGGTGAGGGTGTCGGTGGGCAGCTGCAAGATGGTGAACCGGCCGTAGTTCTCGGGATCGCATTCGACGGAGATATAGGCGGACAGGAATTCCCGGTTGAAGCCCACCATGGCGCTGGCGAGCCGGAAGGACGGATCGGCGGTCTCCGGATCGCCTTGCAACACGTAGAACGGCGGCTGGTGCGGATTGGTCTCCACCGTCGGATCGCTCGGCACCGACCAGAAAGCGTTGGTGGTGAAGAACTCTCGCGGCTCGTCGACGTGATATTTGGCCAGCATCTCGCGTTGGATGGCGAACAGGTCCTCCGGATACCGGAAGTGGGCGCGCAGTTCCGCACTGATCGCCTCCGGCGGTTCTACCGTGCCGGGGAAGATGTTCATCCACGCTTGCAGCACCGGGTCGTCCCGGTCGATCTGGTAGAGCGTCACGGTGCCGTCGTAGGCGTCGACGGTGGCCTTGATCGAATTGCGCACATAGGAGATCTCCTCGAAGGGTCCGCCTTCGGGGTCGTTGCCTGCGGCGAGCGCCTCGAGCGAGCTGCGCTTGGCGTACGGATAGCCATCGATCGTGGTGTACGCGTCCACGATCCACACGATCCGGCCGTCCACCACCGCGGGATAGGGGTCGTTGTCGGTGGTCAACCATGGCGCAACCAGTTCGACGCGATGGCGGGGATCGCGGTTGAAGATGATCTTCGAATCGGCGTCGATCGCATCGGAGAAGATGATGTTGCGTTCGGCGTAGGTCACAGCGAACGCCATCCGATCGAGCCAGTTCCCGATCGGCACCCCACCCGCCCCGGTGTAGGTGTATTTGGTGTTGTCGGTGTCGTATTCGCGGGGTTCGGTGCCGCCGCCGACGATGGCGTAGTCCTGCTCGGCCTGCGCGATCACCTCGCCGAAATAGATCCGCGGCTGCTCTACGGGAATCACCTGCTGGCCGGTGGCGCCGCTGGCGATATCGCTGACGGTGTAGATCGGATAGCCGCTGTTGCTGCTCTCCGCGTCACCGGCCGCATCGCGGACCGCGGCATTGACCCGGTTGGCGGGTGCGGCGACGAACCCGTTGCCGTGGGTGTACACGGTATGCCGGTTGACCCAGTGCCGCTGATTGGCGCTCAGCGCGCTCGGTGTCAGTTCTCTGGCCGCGACCACGTAATCGCGCAACTGCCCGTCGATGCGGTAGCGGTCCAGGTCGAGTTGGTCGGGGAAGCTGTAGAAATTCTTCAACTGCTGTTGCTGGGTGAAGGTGCGCGAGAGCACGTTCGGGTCGAGCAGCCGCACATTGGCGATGGTGGTCGCGTCCGCGGGCACCTGCGGTGGCGCCAAGGTGCCGATCCCCGGATACGGCTGATACTCCACCCGGTCGGCGCCGATCCCGTAGGCCTGCCGCGTCGCGGCGATATTGCGTTCGATGTAGCCGCGTTCCTTATCGGCGGCATTGGGCCGGACCGAGAGTTGTTCGACGGCCAATGGCCACACCCCGCCGACCAGCACCGAGGACAGCACCAGCAGCGCGGCGGCCATCGCCGGGATGCGCAGATCCCGCACCACCACCGCGGAGAAGACGGCGGCGGCGCAGATGATGGCGATTGCGAACATGATCAGCCGGGCCGGGAGGACCGCGTTGATATCGGTGTACCCGGCACCGGCGAAGGTGGGTTCGCGGCTCTGGCTCGACAACAGCGCATAGCGGTCGAGCCAGTACGCGATGGCCTTCAACAGGATGAACACACCGGCCCATACGGCGAGCTGTACGCGGGCCGCGGTGGTGAGTCCCGGCGCCTTGCCCGTCAGCCGCAGGCCGCCGAGCAGGTAGTGCGTCGCGAGGCAGGCCAGGAAGGCGAGCACGACGGTGGCGAACAACCAGCTCACCACGAGCCGGTAGAACGGCAGATCGAAGACGAAGAATCCGATGTCGTGACCGAATTCGGGGTCCTCGATACCGAACGGTCCGCCGTGCAGGAACAGCTGCACCGTCATCCACCGCGACTGGCCGATCAGACCGCAGATCAATCCGAGCGCGGCGGCGATACCGAGGCCGAACCACCGCGCCCGGCGCAGCACCACACGGCGATAGGGCAGCAGATAGTCCTCGCGCCCCGCGTCGACGAGCATTAGCGGCCGGTGTCGGTACGCGAACCACATCGCCGTGAACACCACGCCGCCGACGAACACGCCGACCACCACGAACAGGATCAGGCGGGTGACCAGCACGGTGCGCCAGACCTCGCGGTAGCCGACTTCACCGAACCACAACCAGCCGATGTACACACCGATCAGCCGGGGCACCACCGCGACCAGCACGACGAGCATCGCCACGGTGATCACCAGCAACCGAACGCTGCGAGGCAACCGCCGCCAGCTGGGCAGCTCGCGTGTGCTCATCACCCACTCTCCCGTGGCTGCGGTCGGCCGATGGGTGGGTGGCCGACACGGGCCGTCTGGGTCCGATCCTACCGGCCGGGCCCGTGCGGCGGGTTCGCTCGCTTCGAGCCCCCGACCGACCTACCCGACCACGGCGGCGAGCCATTCGACCAGCGGACGCTGCACCTCCCAGGCCGCACGAACCTCGGTGGCGGTGCGCGGGGTCGGCAACCAGTCGGGTGCACCGAAGTCTCGATGGGTGGTCAGCGATTTGTGCCGGAGCAGCTCGATGCGCGGATGGTCGGCGTCGTAGCCCTTCGGCTTGGTCTTCAACCGGTCGCCACCGATCTCGTATCCGCTCGCGGTGAGCCCGTCGAGGATCGCGGCCAGTTCCGGCCCACGCACCTCGTCGTCGATCGCGGCGCGCAACCGGGCCAGCTGATCCGGCGATCCGGCGTAGAACCCACCGGCCACGAACAGCCCCGCCGCGCCGATCTGCACGTACCACCCGACGCCGGGCGCCGCGGCGACCACGACACCCTGATGGGTCTTGTACGGCGATTTGTCCTTGGAAAACCGCACGTCACGGTAGGGGCGGAACAGTTTGGCCGTCCCGAAATCGGCCTCCAACTCCTCGATCAGCGCCATCATCGGCGCTCGCACCATCTCCTCATAGACCTGTTTGTGCGCGGTCCAGAACGTCTTCGAGTTGTCGGCCTCGAGGTCCTCGTAGAAGTCCAGACCGGCGAACGGAAACCCACCGAATCGACCCATGGTTAGAAGATATGCCCCTCGCGCCGTCAGAACTTGCCGGTGTGGTGGTCGGTGCGGTGTCCGAGCTGTGCGGTGAACTCGTCGAGGAAGGCATCGGTCAGCGGCGGCCAACTCCAGAAGTCGAAAGCCAATGCGCCGAGAGCGGTCCCGGAGGGCCACAGCCATTCGGTGACCGGGTGCCCGGTGCCGCAGTGCCGGCACGCGACCGTACCCGTGCCGGTCCGCTTCCATTCATCGATCGCTTGCTCGAAGGGGCGCCACACCTCGGGATCGGCCTCCCACCGCTGCGGGTAGTCGATGATCACGGTGGTGGTCGCACAGCTCGGACAGGTGGCCGATTCAGCTTCGCTCTCGCCCTGTCCGCCGAAATGATCCTCGCGCCCGATGATCACGGCGACGGGCCCCGGAATCCAGTCGCTGCCCCAATCCTGGGTGACCTGCTGCCATCGCGATCCAGGGAGATGGCCTTCATCGACCTGGAGGCTGTACATCCGCTCGCCGGACATCTCCCACGTCAGCAGCTCACGCGCGACCAGCCAATCCAGCATCCGCGCCGCCGTTGCCTGCGCGTCCTCGGCCGACACCTCGATATCGACGATCCGCTCGAAATAGTCACCCATTAGCGCCTCGAACCTCTCCGCACCGCATCTGTTCTGCTCGGTGATGTTCACCCTACGAGCCGACGTTCGCCGGACCGTTCTGTGCGTGCCCCCACTCCTGAGGCGCCGACGGCCCGAGGCAGCCGATATCCGATACTCAGCGCGCGCCCAGGGCGTCGAGGATCATCGGCCGTGCGTTGGCGAGCGCCTGCTGCCAGTAGGGCCATACGTGGGTGCCGTTGCCGATATCGACGCGGGCGGGGATGCCCAGCGCCGCGGCGCGATCGCGGAAGATCTGCGCGGCGATCATGGTCAGCACCTCGAGGCCCATCGCGTTCACCGTGTTGCCCACACCGTTGGGCAGGTCGAGCGGACCGGGCAGGCCGTTACCGCTGGTGACGTAGATCGGAAGTCCGCGCAGCCGTTCGGCCTGTGTGGTGGCATCGTTTCGACTCCAGGCCGGGTCTCCGGGCGGGCCCCACATATCGTCGGGGTTGAACTGGCCTTCATCCCACATCGCCGCCCGCATCGCCTCGCTCCACAGCGGGAAGGTGGGGTTGACGAATCCCGAGAACGATCCGGCGAATCGGAACTGATCGCGGTGGTAGGCGGCCAGGATGAGCGCGGCATTGCCGCCCATGGAGGCGCCGACGACGGCGTTGTTGGTGCGCGACACCCCGTATCCGGCCAGGAACGCGGGTAGTTCCCTGGTCAGGAAGCTCTCCCATTTATAGGTGATCTGCTGGCCGTTGGTGCGGCTGGGCCGGTACCAGTCGGTGTAGAAGCTCGACCGGCCGCCGACCGGAAACACCAGGGTGACGTTATCGCCCGCGAACTGGCGCAGCGCGTCGGTATCGCTGGTCCATTGGCTGTGATCGTGCGGGGCACGCAATCCGTCCAGCACGTAGAGCGCCGCGCTTCCGCCGCGCGCCGCCCACTGCACCTGGACCTTGATCGGGCCCATGCTCGACGGCACGAACAGTTCCTCGAACCCGCCCGCCGGAGCCCGTACCGGCGACCGCAACGGTGCGGCACCGGCCACGGCCGCCACCGCCGACATCAGCACGAGCGCCAGGACGAGCGCGAGCGCCCGCCTCGGCCATCCACCGATCAATCGTTCGTTCCCGGACTGCGCCACCCCGGCCACTCGCATACCTCCCACCGAATCGACTGAAAGTTACCGAAGATAATCAATTTACGCCGCCACCGCCCATGGGAATGTCGCCGACGCGCCGCTGGCGTGTCGGGGATCGCCGCCGACCTGCCGGTCGGCCGAATACGGCGTATCGGACAGGGGTGACCCACCTCGGAATGCGCGTGAAAGTTGGCCGAATTAGCATCGTGTCGATATTCACGCATTTCACGGACGGAAATTCATCGAACTGTCGGATGAACAAGATTTGCAAGCCATCTCATATGTCCGATTCGATACTCGAGTGAATATTGTCAGCATTTCCCGTACTCGAGGTACGAATTTCACCCTTTATCGACACAATATGAGGATGCCCGTTCGCATCCTCCCCGAAACCTCCTGCGAGTTGATACATTTCGAGCCGTGGCGACACGGCGATGTGCTGTCACTCGCGGTGCCATCCACGCGATTCGGGGCGATTTCGACGATGACTGACAAAAATATCGAAGTATACGAAGATCGACTACAATTCCACGGTTGGAAAGCCACTTAGGTGGCGAGTGCCGCATGATCGCCACCGTGCATGCTTTCTCCGGCCGAGGAGGAACCACGATGTCGATCACACTCCAACGGTTCTCGGACTTGATCGCCGGAATCTACGATTCCGGCTCGAGCACACCACGTTGGGACAGTGTGATCGCCGATATCGCGACCGCCTTCGGTGCGGTGCGCGGGTTCCTCGTCATCGCCGAGCCTCCCACCGGGCAGTTCGTGGTCAAGACGGCGGGCGGCGGGTTCGGCGACGATATCCATCAGCACATCGTCCGAGCCGCCGACAGCATCCAGCGTCTTCCCGTCGGCGTCGCCATCACCAGCGACGAAGTCTTCGGCCTGCCGACCGACGGAAACGGAGCGGACGCCGAGAGTCGCCGCGACCTGGCCAACAGTTTCATCGCCCGCTTGAGCCGCGATACGCCCTCCTCATGGATCTGCCTGACCATGCCGGAACAGGTCGACGTCGCCCGCCATTCCGCGGGCCGCGCACTCCTGCACGTACTGGCGCCGCACCTCGGCCAAGCGCTGCACACCCAGTCGACAATGGTCCAGCTGACCCGTGAACGCGCGTTCGCGCTCGCGACGCTGGAGAAGGCGCAGTACGGGATCATGATCGTGACCTCGGACGCCGCGGTGATCTTCGCCAATTCCATGGCCGAGGACATCACCGTCCACGGCGACGGGCTCGCCGCCGACAGTTCGGGACGGCTGCGCGCGACCCCGTCGACCAATCAGGCCAGACTGAGCCGATTGATCCGCGACGCCGCGGGCCCCGAACAGTCCAGCGGCAGTGTCGCGATCACCCGCCCCTCCGGCAAACGACCTCTCGTCGTGCGGGTGTCACCGCTCGACGATCTCACCGGCGACGGTCCGCCCCGGCATCGAGCCGTGCTGCTGCTCGTCATCGATCCCGATCACGATCCCGAACCGCAGCCGACGACGCTGCACGATCTGTACGGGCTCACCGATGCCGAAACACTGGTCGCGATGGGTGTGATGCGCGGTGACGGACTACCCGCGGTCGCCGACCAGCTCTCGGTGTCGCTGTTCACCGCGCGGACACATTTGCAGCACATCTTCGTCAAGACCGGGACGCATCGGCAGGCGGAGCTGGTGCGCCTGCTGCTGTCGAGCGCTATCGCCGCGCAGTGACAGCGGACTTTCCGATATCGGCCTTCGCGGATGGATCGCCTGGGTCGTGGCGTCAGACCGGCCGGAAGCCGACGCCGATACCGCCGCGCATCGCGACGTCATCGAGGACTCGGGTGAAGTTGACGCCCACATGCGGGCCGATGCACGGAACCGAAACGTATCCGTTCACCAGGGCCACCAGCGTCGAGCCGACGACAACGGGTCCGCCGGAGTCACCGACGAGCACACAGATCTGGGTGAGCGTCCAGGTCGCTGTGGAGAACACGTCGCCGTACACCAAACCGCAGGTCTGTCCGGTCGTGCGGCCTTCCTTGCAGGCGATCGCGGGGAATTGCGCCGGTACGCCGATATCGGTGATCGTGGTCGAACCGATGCGGTTCACCGGTATCACCTTGTCCGCGTCGAAGCGGATCACGGCGTAATCGAGTTCTTTGTTGACATAGGCCATCGTGCCCACCGGACCCGCTTCGGGGTCGGCTTCGGCGGAAACGCCCGCGCCGGGCTGGTTGCAGTGGCCTGCGGTGAATCCGACCATCTGGCCGGTGTCATCCCATCCGATGGTGGTCAGCGAACACGTGGCGCCGTCGTCGAAGACGATGCCAGAGCCGCCGCCGAGTACTACCGGGGGCGCTGCCTGCGCACTCCCGATGGTCGTGCATGCCAGGCCGAGCACAGTGGCCGCGAGCACGAGCAGGAATCTTCCCAACATGACTCTCCCAAGGTGGTCGGCCGAGGATCAGGGGGCACTCCCGAATCAGAGTACGAGAGTGCCCTCGTTTCCCCTCGGTCCTGGCATCGGTCGGATCAGACGACACACACCGGGAAGAGGATCGGCACCGTGATCAGCACGATCCCACACGCGAGGAATGCGCCCGGAATCGTGAGGAACGGTGACAGCACGGCCGGCTGGACATCGGCCGGAACCGGTGCGACTGGTGCGGGAGCGGGATCCGCGGCCGGTGCCGCGGTGGCTACGCCGGCGCCCATCGCGATCAGCGGCGCGCACGCCGCTGCTGCTATTGCAGAGCGAACCTTGGTGCTAGTCATGACTTTTCCCTTACTGTCAGCAATCTTGGCCATGGTCGACCCGGCTCACCGGGTTGCCACAATATTCAGCACAGCACCGTTCGTGCGGAAAATCCTCATGCGAACAGATGAGATGAGATCATCGAGACCGAAAAAGTCATCGGGTCGGGAAAAACGACAAGCTGTTCTTATAGTCGTTCCAGAATCTGGCGCGCGGACAGACAACCGTCGGTGACCAACTCGAGGTTGGCGAGTGAGGCCGCGTGGACGGCCGGGTCGGCCGCCGCCGTGCAGTCGGCGATCGGATGCACGGTGAATCCGAGGTCGGTGCCGTGGCGCGCGGTCTGTTCGACGGTGAGGTTGGTGGCGACACCCGTCAGCAATACCGTGTCGATCCCCTGCACCGTCAACCATTCGGCAAGGCCGGAACCGGACAGACCCGACAGCTTCTGGTTGTCGAACACCTCCACCGCCTGTCCCACCATCTCCGGTATCAGCTGAGCCCCCACCGATTCGGGCCGGAACGCCTCCTGCGCCTCCCCCACCGCCCGCATGAACCCGGTATTGCGGACCAGCGCGCCCTCCCCCTCGGGAATGGTGAACCGGGTGAACACCACCGGCACCCCCGCCTCCCGCGCGGCCCCATGAAACCCGGCAGCCCGACCCACCACCCCACTGGCCGCGACCGGCGCGGCCAACATCGCCCCGAAGAACCCCTCGGGCCGGATCACATTCACCTGCCAGTGCAGCGCGAGGACGACAGTACGGTCACGATCGAACACCTGGACCTCCATCTCGTCGACTGACGGATCACTGCGGGACAGCGTAGATCGCGCGGGTGGTGAGCGCGATCGCGGAGACCAGCTCTCGCCCAGAATCATTCGCGTCGGCGCACGCGCACCAGGCTCCATGGTCGCCGCTTCGCATCGTCAGCACAGCCGACCTGACACGGGCAAGGCTTCGCGGGGGCGGGTGGTTCTCATCTGGTTGGCCCCGATGGCAGACACCCCGAGGTCGTTGACTCATGACCTACAGCGTGGGCGACAAGATCAAGGTGTGGTTCCGGTTCGTCCCGTGCGAGGGATGGCTGCCCCAGGACACCGAGGGGTTGTGGGGGACGAAGCTCGGTGAAGACACCGCTGTGGTGGAGAACGTGGCTCTTCTTCGGGATGGCGTGGCCGAGGATTCTCCGGTCGGGAGATGCCGGATGGTTGGAGCCCGCATGCCTGGGAACTCCAATCGGCCGCGGCGCCGGGTACGGTAGCATCCGCCCCCGATCACGGTGCGGTGTTCCCGCTGACAAATCTGGATGTAAATCGATGAGTACTACCGCCGACAAACTTGCCGACCTGCGAAAGCGGCTCGAGATCGCGCAGGAGCCGGCCGGCGAGGCGGGAGCCGCCAAACGCGCACGCAAGGGCATACCGTCGGCCCGCGATCGCATCGACATGCTGCTGGATCCGGGCACCTTCGTCGAGCTGGGCGCGCTGGTGCGCAACCCCAACGACAAGGACTCCCTCTACGGCGACGGTGTGGTCACCGGGCGCGGTCTGGTCGACGGGCGGCCCGTCGCGGTGTTCTCCCATGACCAGACCGTCTACGGCGGCACCATCGGCGAGATGTTCGGCCGCAAGGTCGCCGCGATCATGGAGCTGGCGGGGAAGATGGGCTGCCCGCTGGTCGGCATCAACGATTCCGGCGGCGCGCGCGTCCAGGAAGCCGTCACCTCGCTGCGGTGGTACGGCGAGCTGGCCACCAAGATGGAGCCGCTGTCGGGTTCGGTGCCGATGGTGTCGCTCATCCTCGGCAACTGCGCTGCCGGTGCCGTGTACCAGCCGATCTGTACCGACGTCGTGGTCGCCACCGAGAGCGCGCACATGTTCGTCACCGGCCCCAAGATCATCGAAGACGCGCTCGGCGAGAAAGTCGATATGGAGGAGCTGGGCGGCGCCTACAACCAGGCCGCCTACGGCAATATCCACCATGTCGCCAAGGACGAGCCCGCCGCCTTCGCGTGGGTCCGCAACTACCTGAGCTACCTGCCGTCCAGTGCCGTCGAACTGCCGCCGATCGTGAACCCCGGCCTGGAGCCGGAGATCACCGAATCCGACCTGACGCTCAACACCCTCATCCCCGACTCGGACAACGCCGTCTACGACATGCACGATGTGCTGTTGCGAATCTTCGACGACGGCGAGTTCCACGAGATCGGCGCGGCCGCCACCAAGAACCTGATCACCGGCTTCGCCCGCGTCGACGGCCGACCGGTCGGTGTGGTCGCCAACCAGCCCACCGTGCTCGCGGGCGCGCTCGACGCCAAAGCCAGCGACAAGGCCTCCCACTTCATCCACATCTGCAACGCCTTCGAAATCCCGCTCGTGCTGGTGGTCGACACCCCCGGCTTCCTGCCTGGCGTGGAGCAGGAGAAGGCGGGCGTCATCAAGCGCGGCGGCCGATTCCTGTTCGCCTACGTCGAGGCCACCGTCCCCAAGGTGACAGTCGTGGTCCGCAAGGCTTACGGCGGCGGCTGGGCCGTGATGGGCGCCAAGGCCCTCGGCTGCGATATGTACCTGGCCTGGCCCACCGCCCGCATCGCGGTCATGGGCGCCGAAAGCGCCGTCGGCCTGACCCAGCGCAAGGTCCTCGACGCGACCCCCGAGGATCAGCGCGCCACGATCCGTCAGCAGATGATCGACTTCTACAACGCGACCATCGCGACCCCGTGGATCGCGGCCGAACGCGGGTACATCGACACCGTCATCGAGCCGTCGGCGACCCGCCTGGAACTGCGGCGTGCACTGAACCTGCTGCGCGACAAGCAGGTCATTCGGTACCCGCGCAAGCATCACCTGTTGCCGCTGTGAGGGGCGTTGGGCCGGTGGTGCGCAACGTCGATCGTCGATGAACCGCGGGCTGAACGCGACATCCACGAAACACGGTGACCTCGGTGCGGATTTCCGGTCCGGCCGCGCACCCCGCAGTGCCGTTCGACTCCGCGGTCGGGATTCGATCCGCGTGTCGGACAGATGCCCCAGGCGCGCCGTCTGTCCGTCGTAATCCATGACGGACAGACGGCGCGCCCGCGGTTCACGGTTGCACGATCCGAACCAACTGTTTGCCGAGATTGCCGCCCTCGAACACCGCCCGTAAGGCACTCGGTGCGGATTCCAGCCCGCTGCTCACGGTTTCGGCGATCGTGATGTCTCCGCGGTCGTGCCACTGACGCAAAGCGGTGAAAGCTTCCGGGAAACGGTCCAGGTAGTCGAGGAAGATGAAGCCTTCCATGCGCCCTCGGTCGAGGGCAAGCCGCATGTAGTTCCGTGGACCGCACGAAGGATCGGTGCCCTGGTAGCCGGTCGAGATGGCTCCGGCCAGCACGACACGAGCATGGCGCGCGAGATGCGCCAGACCGGTTTCCAGGATGCGCCCGCCGACACCGTCGAAGAAGACGTCGATACCGTTCGGCGCCAGACGAGTCAAGCAGGCATCGACGTCATCGTTCTGATAATCGATAGCCGCGTGCATACCCGCCCGATCGGTGATCCAGGAACATTTACGCGGACCACCCGCGATCCCGATCACCGTGCAGCCCAACACCTTCGCTATCTGGCCCGCGATGGATCCGGTCACTCCGGCCGCAGCCGACACCAGCACCGTCTGCCCCGGCTCAGGACGGCCGATGTCCGTCATGCCGAAGTACGCGGTCAGGCCGGGCGCTCCGAACAGACTCAGCATGAATGTCGACGGCAGACCATCGGGAATCACATTCAGCCCGAACAAGCCGCCTTCGGACGTCACGGTGTAGTCCTGCCACCCCACCATCCCCGCGACCCAGCTGCCAACCGGATACCGCGGATCGTCCGAGCGAACGACTTCCCCGATACCGCTACCTCGCATCACCGCACCGACCGGGACGGCGTCGATGTAATTGTCGGCGTCGTTCAGCCAGCCCCGCTGCGTGGGATCGATCCCCAGCCAGTGCACCCTGACCAGGGCTTTCCCCTCGCCGGGAACCGGCACCGGCCCGGCGATCAGCTCGAAATCCTCGTCCCGCACCGCGCCCTCCGGCCGCTGCCGCACGATCCACTGCCGATTCACCGCATCTGTCACCCGCGCGATGCTAGATCACCGCTCGGCCGCCCATCGAGCCATTTGCTATCCGGTGACCGCATAGGAAGCTCGCATTCTGTAGGGCATGCCGAACCATGTCAGCGACGGGCGGCTTTCACCTTCACCTCGTGCGGCGCAATAACTCACCGGTGAAGCCGTACCGGAGCGACCGAGGTCCCGTCAGCCGACCGGCAGTGAACTGAGGACCGGCAGAAAGCCCCAGTTCATGATCCGTTCCGCGTCGGCCGTCGCGGCATCGAGATCATCCGGTGAGCTGTGCAGCACGACCCCGATCAGCCGCTGCGCTCCCCGACGCGCTTCGAAAAGCAAGCAGGTCCCCGCGGCGTTCGTAGACCCGGTCTTGATCCCCGTAGTACCCGGATACTGGTGCAGCAGATCGTTGGTGTTCTCCCAGACATGCGCCCGATTCGCGCCCCCGGCGGCCTGATGATAGATCCGCGTCCCGACGATCTCCCGAAAAACCGCGTCACCCATCGCATGACGACCCAGCCGCACCAGATCAGCAGGCGTCGAATACGTAGCGAAATCATCGGGAACAGGCAGCCCGCTGGGATCGGTGAAATGCGTATTCCCCATCCCCAACCGCTGCGCCGTGGCATTCATCTTGGCCACGAACGCGTCACGACCGGGCCCAAATGCCTCCGCCAGGGCGTAAGAGGCATCGCAACCAGACGGCAGCATCATCGCGTACACCAACTGCCGCGCAGTCAGCACCTCACCGGCAACCAGCCCGGCATTACTGCCACCATGCGCAGCAGACGCGTCGATAGCGGACTGCGGCACCGTGATCGCCCGCTCCAGATCCCCCGCCTCGAGCACAACCACCGCCGTCATAACCTTCGTGAGACTGGCAACCGGAACCCGAACATCCGCCTGCCGAGACCACACGATCACCCCCGTATTCCCCTCCGCAAGCGCCGCACCCCGCGCCTGAATGCCGTCGGGTTGCAGAGCCACCGGAAAGGGAGCCTGAGCATTCGAGCCGCCCGCAACCGGAGCCGCGGCGGCAGTAGGCGCGAAAACAACGAGCACCGCGGCGACAACCGCCGGTAGTGCGCGGATATAGGTTCGCATCGGGACATTGTGCCGCCTGATTTCACCGAATAGTGGGATTTCCTATCTGATCGTTGCCGCTCAACTGCTGGTCGACGCGATATCCGGCCTCGCCAACACACCCGCAACCGCTTTCGCCGACCGCTATGTGGGCCACGGCGAGCGGGCGGGCATCCACCTCCAGAACATCCCGCACTACGCGCCCGTCCTGCTCGCCCTCTGGAAACTCGGCGCGATCGCCCTCCTTCTCAACCCGATGTATCGCAGCCGCGAACTCCGCGAACTGGTCACCGATGCCGAACGGGTCGGGATCATCACCACCGACCGCGATGTGCAACAGGTCCGGGAGGACGTCGAGGGCACCACAGTCGGCTGGGTACTCGGCACCGCGG
>NZ_JARWNX010000008.1 GCF_029868385.1 Nocardia cyriacigeorgica
ACCAGCCCACCGGGGTAATGACCGATTTCCGCTAGCAGTGGGCGGCGGCAGCTGTCATTGTGGTTGACGTGACGATCACGGCCATGGACTTCGAACACTGTTACCGAGCGGTCTCCACCAGGGACTCCCGCTTCGACGGGCAGTTCTTCACCGCCGTGCGGACCACCGGAATCTATTGCCGTCCATCCTGTCCGGCGATCACGCCGAAACGCGCCAATGTCAGCTTCCTACCGACGGCGGCCGCCGCACAGCAGGCCGGATACCGCGCCTGCCGCCGCTGCCTGCCCGATGCCGCGCCGGGCTCCCCGCTGTGGAACACCCGCGCGGATCTCGCGGCACGGGCGATGCGGTTGATCGGCGACGGCGTGATCGAACGCGGCGGGGTGCCCGCCCTCGCGGCCACGCTCGGGTACTCACAGCGCCAGCTCACCCGGGTCCTGACCAATGAGCTCGGCGCGGGTCCGCTCGCGCTGGCGCGAGCCCACCGGGCGCATACCGCGCGGCTGCTGATCCAGACGACGAACATGCCGATGTCGGATATCGCCTTCGCCGCCGGATTCGCCAGCATCCGCCAGTTCAACGACACGGTGCGCGAGGTGTTCGCGGTCAGCCCGACCACCATGCGCGCCGAGGCCCAGCGCGCCAACGGACGCACCGTGCCGAGCACCAACGGCACACTCTCACTGCGGCTCCCCTACCGGGAACCACTGGACCGCGCCTGGCTGGAATGGTTCCTGTCCGCGCACACGGTGCCGGGGCTCGAGCTGTGGGAGGACCGCAGCTATCTGCGGAACCTGCGCACCCCGCACGGCCATGCGTCGATCCGGCTCGGTTTCCAGCGCGACCATGTGCGCGCCGAGCTGGCCTTGCACGATATGCGCGATCTGGCGCCCACCGTGGCCAGGCTGCGCCATCTGCTCGACCTCGACGCCGACCCCGTCGGTATCGATGAGGCGCTCGACGTGGCCGCGCACGCGAACCACGAGGAGGGGCGCCCGCGCTTCGTCTCGGGGATCCGGGTGCCCGGCTGCCTGGACGGACCGGAGTTGCTGCTGCGCACCATGATCGGTCAGCAGATCTCGGTGCGTGCGGCGGCGACGCATACCGCGAGGCTGGTGTCCGCCCTCGGTGATCCGATCGACGGGCCGACCGCGCGACTGTTCCCAGAACCCGCGGTGATCGCCGAGCGCGGCGCCGAAGTGCTGACCGGTCCGGTGCGCCGCGTCCGCTCGATCATCGACGCGGCGGCCACGCTCGCCTCCGGTGATCTGGCCCTGCACCAGGGCCGCACCGCCGCCGAACTGCGCCGCGAGTTGCTCGCCTTGGATGGCGTCGGCCCCTGGACCGCCGATTACGTGATCATGCGGCTGCTCGCCGACCCCGACATCCTCCTCGACACCGATCTGGTGGTCCGGCAGGGCGCGGCGCTGCACGGTATCGATCTGTCCGATACCGCCCGCTACGCACCGTGGCGTTCCTATCTGTCCATGCAGTTGTGGCACAGCGCGTTGGCCGCGCGTACCGCCCCCGCGGCCCGTGCCGCTCGAACGAAAGCGAGTTCCGAATCATGACCTCCGCCATCGCGGTTCCCGAAACCGCCGTCACCACGGCCGATTTCGCCACCGTCGCCACCCCGATCGGTCCGTTCACGGTGCTGGTCGACGGCGACGGCGCCGTACTGGCCTCGGGCTGGACCGCCGACGCGCAGCACATGCGCGGCCTCGTCCACGCCACCCTGCGTCCGACCGAACTCCGCGAACGCGGTGAACTCGGCGCGGTGACCGACGCCATCACCGCCTATCACCGCGGCGATCTCACCGCCATCGACACGATCGAGGTGCGCCAGCAATCCGGCGAATTCCTCATGCACGCCTGGCAGGTGCTGCGCGAGGTCGCCCCGGGAACCCCGATCACCTACACCGCCTTCGCCGCCCGCTCCGGCCGCCCCGCTGCCACCCGCGCGGCGGCCAATGCCTGCGCTCGCAATGCGGCCGCGCTGTTCGTCCCGTGCCATCGCATCCTGCGCACGGACGGAACGCTCGGCGGATTCCGCTGGGGGCTGCCCGCCAAGCGCTGGCTGATCGATCACGAGGCTGCTGCCTGATTCCGTGGGAGGTGCGGCGCCGGACTACGGCAGCAGTTGGCGGATCAGCGCATCCGTGGCCCAGCGCTGCCATTCGGCCGCACTCCACGAACGTTCGTGAACCAGCAGATGGTAGGTCTCCGGGGCGAGTACGGCCAGGGCGATATCGGCGGCGTGCGCGGCGGAAATACCTTTGCGCAGTGTGGTTTTGGATTCCAGTGCGTCGGCGAGCCGTAGCTGGACGGTATGGCGCTGGTCGATATTGGTCCGCCAGAGTTCGGCCAGTTCGGGGTCGGTGGCGGCGGCCGAGCGGATCACCTCCAGCAGCGGGCTGACGCGCTCGAAAATGGCTGCCGCGGCGGCTACTTGACGCCGGATCTGCTCCTCGGGTTCCGCCGCGACCGCTTCGGCGAACCAGGGGCGATCCAGCGTCGCGACCGGTTCGGCGTCGCCCGCGATCTCCCGATCGAGCAGTTCGGACAGGATCGCCCGCTTGGTGGCGAAGGTGAAGTAGAGCGTCTGCACCGCCATGCCCGCATGTTCGGCGATGGCCTTCATCGTGGTCGCGGTGTAGCCGCGCGTGGTGAACAGCTCTCGCGCCGCGTCGAGCATCTTCGTTCGGTTCGCCGTCGTTTTGGCCGCCCGCGTGGTCTTCGCTGTCATACCCCAGATCCTACTTGACTAGAGCGGCACTCTAGTGACACTCTCGCTAGAGTCAGACTCTAGCGAATTGGAGGGGTCATGCCCCGGACAGCTCTCGGCACTCGGGATCGGTTGATCCTGCTGCTCATCACCGTCGTGGAACTGGTGGTTTTCCTCGACACCACCGTGCTGAACGTCGCCCTGCCGAGCATCGGCGACGATCTCGGGCTCGACGAGGCCGGACTCGGCTGGATCACCAATGCCTATCTGCTGGCCTTCGGCGGATTCATGCTGCTCGGCGGGCGAGCGGCGGACCTGCTCGGTCCGCGCCGGATGTTCGCCTGCGGTCTGGCGGTATTCACGGTGGCCTCGGCAGTGGCCGGATTCGCTGATACCGCGGCGCTGCTGATCGGTGCGCGTGCGCTCCAGGGGATCGGCGCGGCGGTGGTGATCCCGGCCCAGTTGGCCCTGCTCACCGCCACCTTCACCGAACCGTCGGCCCGCAATCGCGCGTTCGGCGTCTGGAGCGCGATGGGCGCGGCGGGCGCCGCCATCGGCACCGCGATCGGCGGACCGCTCACCGATTGGTTCGGTTGGCCGTCGATCTTCCTGATCAATATCCCGGTGGGGGTGCTGGCACTGGCGCTGTTGCGCATCCTGCCCGCCGACACCGCACCGCGCGGCGGGCGGCTCGATATACCCGGCGCCATCATCGGGACCTCGGCGCTGCTGCTCATCGGCTATGCGATCGGCGCGTTCGCCGAGCCGGGTACCCGACTCGGCGCGGGTGGACTCCTCGCGCTGGGGTCGGCGCTGCTGGCCGGATTCGTGCTGATCGAATCGCGCAGCCCACATCCGCTGATGCCGTTGCGGCTGTTCGCCGTTCGCCAGGTTCGCGGCTCGGCGCTGGTGAACGCGCTGGTCGGGGCTTCCCATGTGCCGACCTTCGCGCTGCTGGCGCTGTATTTGCAGAACACGCAGGGCTACAGTCCCACGGCGTCCGGGCTCGCGGTGCTGCCGGTCGCGGGGGTCAATATCGTCATCTCGCGCACGCTCATCCCGATCGCACTCGATCGGTTCGGCGCCTGCCGGGTACTGGCCGGCGGGCTTGCCTTGCAGGCGGTGGCGATGGCCTGGTTCGCGCGGGTGCCCGAACACGGCGGCTATCTGATCGACGTCCTGCCGGGTGCGGTGCTGCTCGGTATCGGGCTGCCCGCCGCCTTCGTCGGCGTCACCGCACCCGCGGTGACGGCGGTGGACAAGGTCGATGCCGGGATCACCGCCGGGATCGTCAACACCGCACAGCGCGTCGGTTCCGGGATGGGAGTCACGGCGCTGCTGCTGCTCGCCCAGGTCGTGACCCAGCGCGCGACAACCGATCCCGAACCCGCCTACCTGACCGGTCTGGCCGCCGCCTTCACCGCAGCCGCCGCACTGGCCGCGCTCGGGACGGTGCTCACCGTCGCGCTGTTGCGGCCGGCACCGCGTGCGGCAGACCAGGAACCCGCGACGGTCTCGACCGTCTGACCCGCCGAACACCCCGCTACGCGACCTGTCGAGGACCACATCATGACGACCACCACCGACGCGGACCGTCCGCCCACCCCTGCGGACGACACACCACGCGGCCCACTCACCGCACTGGCCCGATCACTGATCGCCGGGCACCGGCTCACCGTGGCCGCGATCGGGCTGATCACTCTGATCGCAGCCCTCGCGAGTATCGGCGTCACCGATCGGCTGTCCACCGGAGGCTATGTCGACGACAGCTTCGAATCGGTGCGAGCCGACGAGATACTCGCCGATCGCTTCGGTGCCGGATCACCCAATCTGGTGCTGGTGGCCGAGGCCGAAGGCGGCGTGGGCAGCGCTACCGCCGCCGCGGCCGGGCACGCGTTGACCCAGCGGCTCGCCCGACGACCGGAAGTCGTTTACGCCCTGTCATATTGGACACTCGGCGACACCGCGACACCTTCGCTGCGCTCGCCCGACGGGCGCACCGCGCTGGTGCTGGTACGACTGGCCGGTGACGAGGACACCGTCAACCGGGCCGCGCACCGGCTAGTACCCGAGTTCGTCACCGACGAGGGACCGCTTCGGGTGCGCGCCACCGGCTCGGCCCCGGTCAACGACGCGGTCGAGCGACAGTCGGCGGCCGATCTGACCCGAGCCGAACTCATCGCCGCGCCCCTGACGCTGCTCATCCTGCTGCTGGCATTCGGATCGGTGACCGCGGCGCTGCTGCCGGTGTTCGTCGGCGGTGTCGCCGTGGTCACCAGCCTCGCGGTGCTGCGGTTGCTGACGGAGATCACCCCGGTCTCGATCTTCGCGCTGAATGTCACCACGGCGCTCGGCTTCGGATTGGCCGTCGACTACAGCCTGTTCCTGGTGACGCGGTTTCGTGAGGAACTGCGCGAGGGCCGGACACCGGCGGCGGCGATCGTCACGATGGTGCGCACGGCGGGCCGCACCGTGATGTTCTCGGCGGCGACGGTACTGCTGTCCTGTGCGGCCTTGTTGGTGTTCCCGATCTACTTCCTGCGTTCGCTGGCGTATGCGGGGATCGCGGTGGTCGGTTTATCGGCGGCGACGTCGCTGCTGCTGGTGCCGCCGCTGCTGGCTGTGCTCGGCCATCGCATCGACCGGTTCGATCCGCTGCATCGGCTACGGGCGCGAGCGGCGGGCGCCAGGCTCTGGCATCGACTGTCCCATCGGGTGATGCGACGACCGATCGCGGTCGCGACCTCGGTCACGGCCGCACTGCTCGTCCTGGCGATCCCGTTCGCCGGAGCCAGTTTCGCGCTGCTCGACGATCGGGTACTGCCGCGAACGGACCCGGTGGTGGTCGCGGGCGAGGTGGTGCGTCAGCAGTTTCCGGCATCGACCTCGACGCCGGTCTCGGTGGTGCTGCCCGAGTTCGACGCCGACGGCGCCCAGGCGTTGTCGGAGTATGCGCGAGCGTTGTCGACCGTGCCGGGTTCCGCGCGCGTCGACAGTGCGGCCGGATCATTCGTCGACGGCGTCGCGCTCGAGGGGCAGGGGCCGATGTCGGCGGCCTTCCGGTCCGAGGACGCGACCTGGCTGTCGGTGACCACCGATGTCGAGCCGAACTCCTCGGCCGCCGCCGACCATGTGCGGGCGCTGCGGGCCGTCGACGCTCCAGGAACCGCGCTGATCGGCGGTGACGCCGCCGTGCTCGCCGATACGCGGGACATGATCACCGGTCGAATCCCCTTGGCGGCATCGGTGATCGTCACCAGCATGCTGGTGCTGGTGTTTCTGTTCACCGGAAGCGTCGTACTGCCGGTGAAGCAGGTGGTGCTGAATCTGCTCAGCTTGTCCGCCTCGTTCGGCGCCATGGTGTACGTCTTCCAGGACGGACACCTGAAATGGCTGGTCGGCGATTTCGTGCACACCGGCCGGTTGGAGCTGACCGTCCCGATCCTGATGTTCTGCATAGCGTTCGGGCTCGCGATGGACTACAGCCTGTTCCTGCTGTCCCGTATGCGCGAGGAATTCCTGCGTACCGGCGACAACACCGAGGCCGTGGCATTCGGAATACAGCGAACGGGCGCCCTGATCTCCACTGCCGCCCTGATCGTCGCGGTGGTATTCGCCGCCATGGCCACCTCCCAGCTGAGCCTGCTCAAACTGCTGGGCGCTGGCCTCGCCCTGGCCGTGCTGGTCGACGCCACCCTGGTCCGCGGGCTCCTCACCCCCGCCGTCATGCGCCTGCTCGGCAACCGGAACTGGTGGGCGCCGAGGCCGTTACGTCGCCTGCACGATCGGCTCGGACTTCGCGACGGATGAGCGCGGCGCCAGCAACGTTCGGGACCCGGGCGTCGCCAGTCGGACCGGCACAACCCATGCTCGAGTCCCAGGCGTCGCTGTTCGGGTCGGCGCCACCCATGCTCGAGTCCCAGGCGTCGCCGTTCAGACCGGCACCACCAACGCTCAGATCCCAGGCGTCGCCAGTCGGACCGGCACCACCAACGCTCGAGTCCCCGGCGCCGCCTGTCGGCACTACCAACGCTCAGGACACAGACGTCGCCAGTCGAACAAGCCCACCAGCACTCGGACCGGATGCATCGGTACGAGCGCTCGGATCAGGCGACGGTCGCCTCCAGGCGCGACCCGGCGCGTCCGCGGATGACGTGCAGGCGACTGGGGATGCGCTGGCGCATTTCATCGACGTGGCTGACCACGCCGACGACGCGGCCGCGGTCCCGGAGTTCGTCCAGGACACCCATCACCGCGTCGAGGGTGTCGGCGTCCAGGCCGCCGAAGCCTTCGTCGATGAAGATGGTGTCCAGGAGGATGCCGCCGGATTCGGCGGCGACGGTATCGGCCAGGCCGAGCGCCAATGACAGCGAGGCCATGAATGTTTCGCCGCCGGAGAGGGTTTTGGCGGGACGGATGGCACCGGTGTAATCGTCGCGGATGTCGAGGCCGAGGCCGCCGCGGCGGCCGTGTGAACCCGCACGGTCGGTGTGCACGAATTCGTAGCGGCCACCCGACATCCGGCGCAGCCGGGCCGAACCCGCCGACGCCACCTCCTCGAGCCGAGCCGCGAGCACATAGGAGCGCAAGGACATCCGTCGATTGTTGGCGCCGCGACCGGCGACCACGTCGGCCAGCCCGGCCAGTTCCTCATGAGCCCGCTGCGCCGGTGCGATGAGATCCACCGCCGCCCACAGCTGGCCGCTGAGTTCCTCGAGCTTGTGCACTCGGGTCGCCGCCGCCGAGTGTGCCGCCACCGCGATATCGAGCGCCGTGCGCGCCGCGCGTACGTCGGCATCGAGCGCGGCCAGGTCCCCGAGTTCGGCCGCGGCCGCGGCGCGCACCTCCGGTTCGGCCAGCACTGCCTCGGCCGTCGCCTTCGTCCGCTCGGCGGCCTCCAGCTGCTGCTCGATCGTCTGCTGCTCGCGCGTATCGCGGATCGCGTGCTCGATGCGTCGTGCGTAGGCGGTGAACAGTGCGACGAGCTGCGCCGAGGTCATCGTCTCTGCCGCCGGGCGGCGCGGGTCGGCGGCGGGCGCCGGTTTGCTGCCGCCGCGCGGACCGCGGCTGTCGGCTCTCCCGCCCGAAGCGGCGACGCCACCGGTTTCCTTCGGCGCTCGCGGCACATCGAACAATGTCGGCTCGATGTCATCGTCGGTCGTACCCTCGGCGACGCCGGGTTCGATGTCGAACAGGGCGGAATCGACATCGCTCTGGTGCGTGGCCCCCACCGACTCGTCCATCGCCGCGATCTGCCTGCTGCCCGCTGCCAGGTGGTCAGGAGATTCCGTCTGCGGCGCCGGAGACCGATCGGCCCCGACTCCACCGTCCGCCCCGACTCCACCATCCGCGCTGACACCATCGGCCGCGCGATCACCGGGTTCCAGCGCGAAACCAGCTGCCCGCGCGAGGTTCTCCACCCGAACCGCGATCACCCGGACCTGCTGCCAGGCATTGGCCGCCTCGGCTTCGGCAGCGCGGTAGGTGGTGGCCGCCGCGATCAGGGCGTCCAGACGCGCGCGGCGGCGGTCGATGGTGTCGTCGGCGCCCGCGGCGGCGCGCAGGCGGGTGGTGAGTTCGGTGCGGCGGGTTTCGACCGCGGTCATGGTCGAAGCGATGGTGCCGCGGCGGGTTTCGGCTTCGCGGAGTTGGTCGTGCAGGCGGGTTTCCTCGGTGCGTAACCGCTCGAGTTGCTCGGTGGTCTGTGCACTCTGGTCGGCGAGTTCGCCCGCGTCTTCGTAGCGGAGGGTGGCGGTGCGCAGCGAGGCCGCGAGTTCGACCGGGTCGGTATCGCCACCGCGTGCGATCAGACCTTCGATATCACGTTCCAGCGCGGCGATCCGGGCCAGCACCTCCTCGCGGGCGGCTTCGGCGGCGCTTTCGTCTGCGCTCGCCCGATCTTCGGCATCCTTGGACACCGCGCTCGCCGTCGGCCGCGCCGGGTCGGGATGCTCGGCCGAACCGCATACGGTGCACGGCTGGCCGTCGGTGAGCTGTCCGGCCAGTTCGGCCGCCATCCCCGCGAGCCGTCGTTCCCGCAGCTCCAGCACGCGTTCTTTGGCATCGAGGTGCTTCGTGCGCGCGGCCTCGGCGTCGACTCGGGCGCGATCCAGATCCACCCGGCGCGCCGCCAGCTCGACGGCTGCCGACGCCGAGGCCTGCAATCGCGCGCACTCGGCGGCCAGCGCGGGCAGCAGCGCCACCGCCTCGGCGGACTCGCGCGACCGGGCCTCCGCCGCCACGATCTCCGCGGGAATCGACTCCCGCCGCTCGACGATCCGCGCGACGCGCCGTTCGAGCGTGGTTTCCTCGGCCCGCAGCCCATCGACCTCGGTTGCCAGCTGCTTCGCCGCATCCGCGTGCGCGGCAACCTCGTCCAGCACACCGATTCGCGCACTCCACCGACGTATCGCAGCGTCGACATCGGCGTCGGGGCGCAGGATCGGGCGATCGGCCGCCAAGCCACCCGCGCCGATCCTCGTCGTCCCGGCAGTCCTGGCACCGGTGCGATCCCCGCCCGAATCTCCTGACGCGGTGGTCGCGCCGACGGGTCCAGGATCGCAATCATCGGATCCCCGGCTCCCGACCGACATCCGTTCGGTATCGCTACCCGCGCCAGGAGTTACGACGCGGTGGCCGACGGCGGCACGCATGTCGTGGATATCGAACTCGTCGCCCGTGCCGGACTCCGGCTGGCGGGTCGACCGGCCGTCCGCCTCATCGGCATCGTCGGTCCGATCCCAGACCAGCTCCCGCCCCGGCAGATCGGCGCTGCCCGGTTCACCGAGCAGCTGCGCCAATCGCCGTGCCGCCAGCTCGGTGTCACCGTCATGACGCCGGGCGCGCGTCACAGCGCTGCGTGCCTCATCCAGTGCGGCGGCGACGGGCTCGGCGCGACGGGCCGCCTCGAGTTCGGCGCGACGGATGGCGCGGTGCTCGGCGGTGGCGGTGTACTCGTCGAGTTGGCGGCGGGCGGCCACCATCCGACGGTGGGTGTCGGCGAGTTTGCGCTGCTGTTCCGCGGCCGCATCGGCGCGAGCGGATGCCTCGCGGCGGCGATCGAGTTCGGTGGTGGCGGTGCTCAGTTCGGCACGGGCCGTATCGAGCAGATCCTCGGCCCAGTCGACCGCGTCCAGCGGCCCGACGGTTTCGGTGGCGCTGATTCCGGCGGTGACGCCGACCTGCACGATCAGGTTCTCCACACCGCGCGTGCGGGCGGCCAGTTCGGCGTCGGAGGCGCGGCGGCGTTCGATCAGCCAGTGTTCGGCGGTGCCGAATCGTTCGGTGTCGAAGAGCTTTTCGAGCAGCCTTTCGCGCTCCTCGTTGTCCGCGCGCAGGAAGCGCGCGAAATCGCCCTGCGGCAGCAGCACCACCTGGAAGAACTGTTCGGCGCTCATCCCGAGCAGGCGTTTGACCTCGTCACCGATATCGGGGATGCGCGAGAGGTTGGCGCTGCGGCCGTCCAGCCATTCCAGGGTGGCCTTGGCCTTCTCGACCGAGGTGCCGGTGCCGCGCCGTTTGGGTCGTTCGAATTCGGGGCTGCGGATCAGCCGCACCCGGCGCCCGCCCAGCGTGGCCTCGAGCGAGACCCGCGGCGGGGTCTGCGGGGACGCGTGATCGGAATGCAGACGCTTGCTCTCGTTGCGCGCGCCGGGCACTCGCCCGTAGAGCGCGAACGCGATGGCGTCGAGCACGGTGGTCTTGCCCGCGCCGGTCTGCCCGTGCAGCAGGAACAGCCCGTCGGCGCCGAGAACGTCGAAATCGACGACGGTGGTGTCGGCGTACGGGCCGAACGCGGTCATCTCGAGCCGATGCAGCCTCATGCCGACAGGTCCGTGGCGTCCACGGCGCCCGCCGTCACCGCTTCGGGTTCCCTGGTGGCCGCGGCGATGGCCCGCTCCAGCCAGACCATCTCCGAATCGGTGGGCTCACCACGCACATCGGTGAGGAAACTGCGCGCGATCTCGCTGTCGCGGCGGCCGTGCACCCGTTCGCGGTAGCGCAGCTCCGGATCGCCCTGCGGACGTTCCCATTCCACGTGCACCGCGTACGGGAACCGCTCGCGCAGTTTGCGCATGGCATCGATCGGGCGGGCGTGGTCGGTCAACTTCGCCGAGATGTAGTCCTCGCAGGCACGGCCGAACTCGGCGCCGTTCAGCAATTCGTCCAGCGTCCCCGTCAGCCTGCTCAGGCCGCGCACCACCGGCATCTCCCGCCGCCGCACCGCGTGCAGGCCGTTCGCGTCGAGGTCGATGATCCACACCGCCTTGCGATGCGAACTCTCCCCGAACGAGTACGGCAGCGGCGAACCGGAGTAGCGCACCGACTCCGACAGGGTCTGCGGCGAATGCAGATGCCCGAGCGCCACATAGTCGATGCCGTCGAACTCGGCCAGCGGCACGGTTTCCACACCGCCCACCGAAATCGACCGCTCCGATCCGGTGGCCTCGCCGCCGACGACGAACGCATGCGCGAGCACCACCGTCCGCGCCCCCGGCCGCCCGGCGATATCGGCCCGGATCCGGCCCATCGCCGCCGCGAGGATCTGGGCGTGGGAACGCGCCTGCGGCACCGCCAATTCGACGCGGGTGATCTCCGGTTCCAGATAGGGGATGCCGTAGAAGGCGACCTCGCCGTGCTCGTCGGACAGCAGCACCGGCCGATCCGCATCGGCGACGGTGGTGCGTAGATACAGCCCGCCCGCGGCTGCGAAGCTGGCTCCCGCACCGAGCCGCGCGGGCGAATCGTGATTGCCGGAGGTCGCGACGATGCGCGCGCCCGCGGCCCGGATCGCCTCGAATCCACGATTGCACACCGCGATCGCGTCAGCGCTGGGAATAGACCGGTCGTAGACGTCGCCCGGCACCACGACCACGTCCACCGATTCCTCCGCCACCAGCTCGGCGAGGGCGCGCAGCGCGTACTCCTGATCGCCGAGCAGATCGACACCGTGGAAGGTGCGGCCGATATGCCAGTCCGACGTGTGCAGGATTCGCATGTCGCGAACCGTATGGCAACCCACCGACACACTTCAATCGCAGACCCGTCGGTGTCGGATAACCGCTGGGCCATTCATCGGCCGCGATGTGACCCGGATAACGAAAACCGCGACCTGGGCGGGCGCCCGCGGGTGCAACCACCGTCACCCGACCGGCCCTGCCATGACACCGACCGGCGCGTCGGCAGATAGTGTTCTCTACGTGGCTGCTTCCCAACGAGTGCGAACCCGGGTGCCCGCGCCGCAACGTTCGATCTTGCCGTCCGTGCCGGGAGTACCGGCGGGCGCGGCGGTCCTGATCGCGGTTGCCTGCACGTTTCTGGGCTTCCTGATCGATGTCTCCGGTGATGGCACCGAGCTGACCGGCTCGTTCACCGTGTTCTACGTCGTCGGTTGCGTCGCGGCCGTGCTCGCGGTGCGGCTACGCGGCCTGTTCACCACGATGGTGCTGCCGCCGCTGCTGCTGTTCGTGGCGGTGCCGCTGGCCTATCAGCAGCTACTCGGACGTCCCTCCACCTCGATCAAGGACATCCTGCTCAATCTGGCCATCCCGCTGGTGCATCGTTTCCCGACCATGATCTTCACCACGCTGATCGTGCTGTGCATCGGTGGTGCGCGGATCGCGTTGGATCGCGCCGAACGCGCCGCGCAGGGCAAGTCCCAGGCCAGGCGCGGCACCAGCTGGGGCCGCAGCTCGGTGCAGCAGCGCCCGCGCGGTGGGAAGAAGAAGAGTTCGGAGTCGTTGGACAGCGCCGCGCGCAAACGCAGTAGGCGCGCCCCGGCCAGGGACGACTACGACGACGCACCCGAAGCCGCACCCCGCCAGCGCCGCCAGGGCAAGCGCCGTCCGCCGCCGGTGGCCGAGAATCCGCCCCGGCTCGCGGCCGCGGCGCGTTCACGCGAAGGTCGCCCCCGTGGTCCCGCGCGCCCCACTCCGGCGCCGCGCCCGGAGGCGGAGCCCGCGCGTGGTGCGGCTCGCCGCCGCAATGAACCGCCGCACCCCCAGCCAACGGTCCGCTACCGGGATCGTGATGCGGGCCGGGTCGAACGCCGCGGACCCGATATCCGCTGAGATCCCCTGGTGGTCACCGCTACCGGGTGACCACCGGCGAGCGGCTTCAGCGGCGCGACTCGCGCAGCTCCCGCGGCAGGGCGAACACCAGCGTCTCGTTGGCCGTGGTCACCGGCTGCACATCGGCGAATCCATGGCCTTCCAGCATGTCGAGCACACCGCGCACCAGGATGTCGGGCACCGAGGCGCCCGAGGTGATGCCGATGGTCTGCACACCTTCCAACCAGGCCGGATCCACCTCACGGGCGTAGTCGACCAGATAGGCGGCCCTGGCACCGGCGCCGAGCGCGACCTCGACCAGCCGCACCGAGTTCGACGAATTGCGTGAGCCGACCACGATCACCAGATCGCATTCCGGCGCCATCGCCTTGACCGCCACCTGACGGTTCTGGGTGGCGTAGCAGATATCGTCGCTCGGCGGATCCTGGAGACCGGGGAACCGCTCGCGCAACCGCGATACCGTCTCCATCGTCTCGTCGACACTCAGCGTGGTCTGCGACAGCCAGATCACCTTGGACTCATCACGCACGCTGACCTTGTCCACCGCATCGGGACCGTCGACCAGTTGCACGTGGTCGGGCGCCTCACCGGCGGTGCCCTCGACTTCCTCGTGGCCTTCGTGACCGATCAGCAGGATGTCGTAATCATCGCGGGCGAAGCGCTTGGCCTCCTGGTGCACCTTGGTCACCAGCGGGCAGGTGGCGTCGATGGTGCGCAGATTGCGGGCGGCGGCAGAGCTGTGCACGGCCGGGGACACGCCGTGCGCGGAGAACACCAGCAGCGCGCCCTCCGGCACCTCATCGGTCTCGTCGACGAAGATGACGCCGCGTTCGCGCAGGGTCTCCACCACGTGCCGGTTGTGCACGATCTCCTTGCGGACGTAAATGGGGGCGCCGTGTTTGTCCAGCGCCTTCTCCACGGTTTCCACCGCGCGGTCCACACCGGCGCAGTAGCCGCGTGGCTCGGCCAGCAGCACTCGTTTGTCGCCGTCGGCACCTCCCGCGCCGTCGGAGCGGACAGAGCGGGCGATTCCGACATTCAACGGTATTGCCGAGGACATGCCCACAGGATACGTGCGCATGATGGCACCCACCCCGGCGGATGCGAGCGAGATAACACGACGAACATCGACCCTCTTTTGCACATCCCACCCTTTCGGGCAGGCTAGGACCATGTTCCGACCACCGTTTCTGGCCCGCGTCGCCGCCGGTGCCGCCGTCTACGCCATCGAGGAAACTCGACGGCTACCGACCGCGGCGGTGAATTTCCCGATTACCGCGATCAGCCAGCTGCTCCAGACCACCATGCACGTCCAGCAGTTCGTCACCAGCCTGGCGCTCAAGGGCGACGCCGTCTTCGACCGCATCTCCCCCCGTGCCGTCGATCAGCCCGCCTGGGCCACCTTCGACGAGGACGATGAGCCGGCGCAGCCCTTCGGCGCCGCGTTCGGCCAGACCAGGACCAGCAGCTTCGACAGTTTCGGCGGCGAGGCCGAGCTGGCCGAGTTCTTCCTCGCCGAAACGCTGACCGGCGCGCGGACCGGGCGCAACGGTCACGCGGCGACGGTGCGCGGGCTGCACGAGACCGCCGACACCCCGGACGACGCCGAAGCCGAGCGCGAAGCCGACGCACCCACCGAGGCCGAACCGGAGGCCGCCGCGGCCGACGTCGCGGAGCCCGCCGCCGAGGAGATCGCCGAGCCGGAGGTCGCCACCCGCTACGACTACGCCTCCATGACGCTGGCCCAGCTGCGTGCCCGGCTGCGCATGCTGACCATCGACGATCTGACCGCCCTGCTCGATTACGAGCAGCGCACCCGCGCCAGGGCGCCGTTCATCACGATGCTGACGAACCGGATCGCCACCGTGCGGGCCCAGTGACCGAACCCTCGTCCACGGCCGACCGGGACGCCTCCGGTCGGCCCACCGCGCCCGCCAATTCGGCCGACCAGCCGTGGCCGGTGCGTTCGGTGTCGATCAAGGTCGCCCAGTGGATCGATCGGCTCGGCAGCATCTGGGTGGAGGGCCAGATCACCCAGATCTCCTTGCGGCCGGGTACCCGGACCGCGTTCCTGGTCCTGCGCGATCCGTCGGCCGATATGTCGTTGTCGGTGACCTGCGATCCCGCGCTCATCCGTAATTCCCCCGTGCCGCTCCAGGAGGGCAGCCGAGTGGTGGTGTACGGCAAACTGAACTTCTTCACCGGCCGCGGCACGCTGTCGCTGCGCGTCACCGAGATCCGTCCGGTCGGTGTCGGGGAGCTGCTGGCCAGGATCGAGCGGTTGAAGGCGCTGCTGGCGGCCGAGGGCCTGTTCGATCCGCGGCTCAAGCGGCCGATTCCCTTCCTGCCCACCACGATCGGGCTCATCACCGGTCGCGCCAGCGCCGCCGAACACGATGTGCTGACCGTCGCGCGCACCCGGTGGCCCGCGGTGCGTTTCGAGATCCGTAATACCGCCGTACAGGGCCCGACGGCGGTACCGCAGATCCTGACCGCGCTGTCGGAGCTGGACCGTGATCCGTCGGTCGAGGTGATCGTGCTGGCGCGTGGCGGTGGCAGTGTGGAGGATCTGCTGCCGTTCTCCGATGAGGCGCTGTGCCGGGCCATCGTCGCCGCGACCACGCCGATCGTCAGCGCCATCGGACACGAACCCGACAACCCGCTCAGCGATCTGGTCGCCGACGTGCGCGCCGCCACCCCCACCGACGCCGCCAAACGGATCGTGCCCGACGCGGCGGCCGAACTGGCCGGGGTGCGTGAGTTGCGAGCCCGTTCGGCGGCGGCGCTGCGCGGCTGGGTGGACCGCGAGACCCGCGCACTGGACCAGCTGCGTTCCCGGCCGGTCCTGGCCGACCCCCTGCGCGAACTGCGCCATCGCGTCGACGAGGTGGAGCGGCTGCGCACCGCCGCCCGGCGCTGTGCCGAACACCTCATCGGCGCCGAATCGACCGCCACCAGGCATCTACGCGAGAAGCTCGCCGCGGTCGGCCCGGCCGCCACCATGGCCCGTGGCTATGCGGTGGTCCAGCGGGTCACCGGACCGGAACGTCATGTGGTGCACAGCATCGATGACGCACCGGCGGGCACCCAGCTGCGCATCCGCGTTGCCGACGGCGCGATCTCCGCCGCCGCCCTCGGCACCACGGCCCTCGGCGCCCGCACGGCGCCACCCGACTCCCACCGCACCGGTGACGCCACGCCCGGCCGGACCGACTGACCGAACCGCGCCCATCCGGCCCACACAACCCCGATACGACCCGCACCGCCCGGATATGACGAGAGGACCCGACATTGCCCGAGCCCGCCGAGGACCAGCAGATCGACGATCAGGCCGAAATCGCCACCTTCGGCTATGAACGCGCCCGCGACGAGCTGGTCAACGTCGTCAAGATGCTCGAACAGGGCGGCCTCGACCTCGACGAATCCCTCGCCCTGTGGGAGCGCGGCGAAGCACTGGCCAACCGCTGCGAACAACATCTGGCGGGCGCGCGCCAACGCGTCGAAGACGCTCTCGCCCGCACCGAGGTCGACGGAGAGCAGCAGTGACGATCCGCCACGGCACCCCGATATCCGCTACGACCGGCCACCGAGCGCGTCGGCACCAGGCGTGATGCCTACTTCTTCGGCAGCGGCTGGGCCGAGGTGACCGCATCGGCGAGGGCGGTGAACGCCGCGTCATCGCCCGCACCCCGGATCAGCACCCTGGACTGACCGAAATCCGCGATCCACGCCGATTCCTCGCCGGGCTCGTCGTAGACGACCCACTTCTGCGCGCCGATATCCCGTGTGCCGCTGGCATATCGGGAGCCGAAGGTGTGCCGGGCGAGCGCGACCTCGGTGGCATCGCTCTGATTCAGTTCCATATAGGTGCCCGCGGAGGTGACATAGCCGATCGTGCTGACGGTGCCACCGCCCGCCTCGGTGATGGTGTCGCGGCTCCCCGAATTCGGCGTCCAGCCCTCGGGCACCGCCGGTTCGCGGATCGGGAAGTTCAGATGGGCGGCATCCGACGCCAGCGCCGACTTCGCATCGAAGCTGGGGATCTGGCCCTGCGTCGGACCGTCGGCGGCGAAGCTGCACTGGCTGGCCAGCCCCGCGAAGACCACGGCGATCAGCGCCAACGGGATCAGCGACCAGAACAGATCCCGATAGTCGTTCATGATGCGTGGCTTTTGGTACGACACGCTCCCCAGTATCCACTCGCGACGCCGATCACACCGCCACCGCCCCGTCCCGAGCCAGGTGTGCACGGGCGCCTGCCTGCCGAATGAGACAATTGCCCCGCGTAAGTACGAGCCAAGGAGGCACACCCGCTATGACGGCATCTTCGCCCGCCCCGAGCCGCCGCGAGGCGCCCGACCGCAACCTCGCACTGGAACTGGTCCGGGTCACCGAGGCAGGTGCCATGGCCGCGGGCCGCTGGGTCGGCCGCGGCGACAAGGAGGGCGGCGACGGCGCGGCCGTCGATGCCATGCGCCAACTGGTCAGCTCGGTGTCGATGCAGGGCATCGTGGTGATCGGCGAGGGCGAGAAGGACGAAGCGCCCATGCTCTACAACGGTGAGCTGGTCGGCAACGGCGACGGCCCCGAGGTGGATTTCGCCGTCGACCCGATCGACGGCACCACCCTCATGTCGAAGGGCTCACCCGGCGCCATCTCGGTGCTCGCCGTCGCCGAACGCGGTGCGATGTTCGACCCGTCCGCGGTGTTCTACATGCACAAGATCGCCGTCGGCCCCGACGCCGCCGGGGTGATCGATATCTCGGCGCCCATCGCCGACAACATCCGCAAGGTCGCCAAGGCCAAGAGCTCCTCGGTCTCCGACCTCACCGTCTGCATCCTCGACCGCCCCCGCCACGCCGAGCTCATCCAACAGGTGCGCGACGCGGGCGCCCGCATCCGCCTCATCTCCGACGGCGATGTCGCGGGCGCCATCGCCGCGGCCCGCCCCGATTCGGGCACCGACATCCTGGTCGGCATCGGCGGCACCCCCGAAGGCATCATCGCCGCCGCCGCGATGCGCTGTATGGGCGGCGAACTGCAAGGCCGGCTCGCACCGAAAGACGACGAAGAACGCCAGAAAGCGATCGACGCCGGCCACGACCTCGACCGCGTACTGAGCACCGAGGATCTGGTCTCCGGCGAGAACGTCTTCTTCTGCGCCACCGGCGTCACCGACGGCGACCTGCTGCGCGGTGTGCGCTACTACGGCGGCGGTGCGTCGACGCAGTCGATCGTCATGCGCTCCAAGTCCGGCACGGTCCGCATGATCGACGCCTACCACCGGCTGACGAAGCTGCGCGAGTATTCGTCGGTCGACTTCCACGGCGACGACGACGCCAACCCGCCGCTGCCGTAATATCTGGCGCCGCCTGCGGCGTCGCGTGTTCGCGGCCCCTTGGTGTCTCGCGTCTCCGCTACCGCTGCTTGCCTTCGGCTTGCGCCGCGGTTGGGGAGACGCGAGACGGGCCGCGAACTTTATGGTCGGTCTCGCTTCGCTCGAAAATTGGGTTCGACCGGCCGTTGTTTCGGGTCTGGTTCGGCGGGTGTCTACACATCACCTGCGCTGCGACGGGTCTGGTGGCTCGCGTGCTGGGTCTCTGGCGTTGCCCGCGTGTGGATCGGCTTCGGTCGCTCGCGGCCACGACGCGTGCTGATCCTCGGTTCCATATTCGAACTCATCCACGAAACTCGGGCCGCGCAGCAATCGCTCAGCATGTCGTTTAGTTCACTTTCTCCCGGGTACTATCCGCGTGGACACCTGCTCAGTAATGGTCGTGCGATCAGTTTCCTTGTTCGCCAACGTATTGCTGAGTGTCGGCTCCGGTTTGCGCGTGATATCACCGCAGCTCGGCGGTGACCTCGCGTGACCACTCCCGAGAGGATGGACATGCACCACTTCGCTCGACGTACCGCCGGATTCACCATGGCTATCGCCGCCTCCGGTCTGCTCGTGGCCGGTTGCGGCGACGACTCCGATACCAGCGATCAGATCGGCAGCGCGGTCGGCAGTGTCACCGCACAGATGGGTGGCGACGACACCGGAACCCACGCACCCGGCGAGCATGACGCCACCACGAGTCCCGGCGGGACGGCGGGCGAAACCCCCGGTGGCACCGCCACCGGCGGGGAGACGCCGGGCGCCGGTGGGCAGACCACGATCAACACCCCGAACGGCGAGATCACCGTCTCCGATGTCATCTACACCAAGTACGTCGAGACCGGCGGTCCGGACAGCCCGCTCGGCGTACCGGAGGAAGCCGAGGAGGCCGGTCCGAACGGCGGCCGCTACCAGGACTTCGTCGGCGGCACCATCTACTGGAGCCAGGATTCCGGCGCCCACATCGTCTGGGGCGATATCCGCGAGACCTGGGAAGAGAACGGCGGCGCCAACGGCACGCTCGGCTACCCGGTCTCGGATGAGGAATCCACGGCCGACGGCGGTAAGAAGAGCGAGTTCACCGGCGGCACCATCACCTGGATGAACGGCGAGACCACCGTCACCGAGAAGTAGACGCGCACACCGGCCGGGGCCCCCCCCGGCCTAGCGGGGGTGGCCGGCGCGCCCCGCTTACCCCTACTGGCCGGTAACTATCCGGGATACCGTGATCATTCCGCGATCAAACCTCCGGGCCAGAAGGAATCG
>NZ_JARWNX010000009.1 GCF_029868385.1 Nocardia cyriacigeorgica
GGTGGTCCGTGCACGGTGAACGGTGCTCCGATCGAGACGAGGCAGAAGGCCGCCCAGTCCAGGGATTCGGCGGCGATATGGACTTCGCACGAGTCGGGGTCGATGGCGGCGACGGTGCCGTAGTGGACGATCTCGGCTCGGACCCGGTCGGCGGACGCCTGGACGGTGGCGTGGACCCGATACCTGGAGGGCATCGACCCGATCCGGTCGCGGACGTATTCCACCGGATCGCCGCCGGGCAGGCGGCGCGGTGCGAATCGTGCGCCGGTGCGGCAAGGTCGGGTGATCCGGTCGATTCGGAAGGTTCGCCAGTCGGTGCGCTCGAGATCCCAGGCCAGCAGGTAGAGGCGGCTTTCGACATTGACGATCTGATGCGGTTGGGCGGTGCGATGCGATATGGCCTCGTCGCTGTCGCGGTAGGAGAACGTGACGGTATCGGCGTCCCGGCAGGCGAGCGCCAGCGTGGTCAATGCGGTGACATCGTCGATCCCGGCTCGGTTGTATCCATCACCGGCGGGGGTCGCGACCGTCCGGAGACTGTCGATCCGGCGGCGGAACCGGACGGGAAGGACCTGGACGATCTTGGCCATAGCGCTCATGGCGGCTTCCGCAGAGGCAGGGTGGACGCCGGTGGCGATCTCCTTCAGCCCGAGCACCGTCGCGGCGGCCTCCTCCTCGCCCAGCACCAGCGGCGGCAGGCAGGCACCCGCGCTGAGCTGGTAGCCGCCGCCGGTCCCGCGCGTCGTGACGATCGGATAGCCGATCTGCTGGAGACCGAGTACATCGCGGCGGACAGTCCGCTCGCTGACCTCGAGCCGGCGGGCGAGATCGGCACCGGACCAGTGGCGACGGCTTTGCAGCAGACCGAGGAGCGCGAGGGTGCGGGTGCTGGTGGACACATACCGAGGTTAGGCGCACTTGTGGCCATATTCTGTCCGCAACTGCGGCGAGTCTGGGGGCACCAACCGAAAGGAAACAGTATGTCCACCACTCCCGCCGTCCCCCCGGCGCCCGCCGGATCCGCAACGGTCGATCCCTTCATCTGGACCGATGACGCGGCAGGTCTGCTCGACTTCCTCGTCGATGTGTTCGGGGCGGTCGAGGTCCCCGAGACGCGAACCGCCGATACCGACGGCCTGATTCTGCATTCCGAGCTGCGGATAGGCGATTCGACGCTGACGATCGCCGACCGCAAACCGGACTGGCCGTATACGCCGGCCTTCGTCCGCGTCTACGTCGACGATCCGGCCGCCACGCTGAAACGAGCCGCCGCGCGTGGTGCGCGGATCGTCACCGAGCCCACGGACTTCTGGGGCGACGTACTCTCCCGCTTCGCCGACCCGTTCGGCCATCTGTGGTGGGTGTACAAGCACAATCCGGGTAGCGCGTCCTGGGAGGAAGGATCGGCGGGCGGAACCGGCGAAGGCGACTGGGAGCAGGCCGATTCCGCCGAGGACGGGACGGGCGAGCAGTCCTGGGAGTCGTTCGCCACCCCGGAACTGACCGCCATTCATTCCTCGCTCATGGAAGCGATGGCCTCGCTGAAGGATCCGCGCACCCGCTGACCCG
>NZ_JARWNX010000010.1 GCF_029868385.1 Nocardia cyriacigeorgica
CCGCGGATACTGGCACAAACCAGAAGAATCCGAGGCCGCTCTCCCCGAAGGTCGGCTCCGCACCGGCGACAGCGCGATCGTCGACCAACAGGGCTGGGTGTACCTGGTCGACCGAATAAAAGACCAGATCAACGTCTCCGGCTACAAGGTATGGCCGCGCGAGGTCGAGGATGTTCTCTACGAACATCCGGCCGTACTCGAAGCTGCTGTCGTGGGCGTTGCTGACGAATACCGAGGCGAGTCGGTAGCCGCCTACGTCTCTCTGAAAGACGGCCACACCGCCGACGCCGACGCGCTGATCGCGTTCGCCCGGGAACGCCTCGCGCCCTACAAGCGGCCCAGGTCCGTGGGAATACTCGCCGACCTACCCAAAACACAAACCGGCAAGATCCGCCGACGAGCGCTGCGCGAGCACCTGCAAGACACCCGGACAACACAATGAGTTCCAGCTGATCGGCGACAACGGCGCGGCCTGAGGGACTTGAACAGCAGAAGGCCTCTACCATCCAGAATGTGTACACGTTCGGGTACACTTTAAGCATGTTGATCGAGACGTGGTCAGTTAGGGAAGCCCGCGAGCGGCTACCGCGAATGCTCGATCGATTCCGCCACGGCGACCGAACACCGGTCGGAGTCGGTTCACGACGCAAGACCGAAGCCGTGATGATCCCTGTCGAAGTCTTCGAGGAGTTGACCGCCGAGCGTACTCGCGCGACCGCGGAGGCCAGGGCGTCGGTACGCGCCGAAGGTCTGACCCCCAGTCCTGAAGCCGACGACATCACGGCCCGATGGTCGCGGGGCGAGATCAGCACCGAGCAGATGCGTCAAATGGTTCGCGAACTGCACGGCGCGACGTGACAATAGACCCCTATCTCGATCCCGAATCAGGTGTATTGAGAAACCGGCTCGGCATCACCGACGAAGAAAAGCTACGCCGCGCCGAGGCCGACCTCACCTACGCGGCGCTGGCCGACCTGCGAATCCGCATACTGCCGGGCGGCTACGATCTACGACACCTGTGCGCATTCCACCTCGAGATCTTCGGCGATATCTACCCCTGGGCGGGAGAAGTCCGAACCATCGGCATCGCACGCACAGAACCCTTCTGCCTGCCATCCCATATCGACTCCTATGCCGCGCAGGTGTTCGGACAGCTTGCGGCCGAGAATTTCCTCCGCGGAGCAACCCGGCAAGTATTCGTCGACCGCCTCACCCATTTCCTCGCCGAAGTCAACGCGATCCACCCGTTCCGCGAAGGCAACGGCCGCGCTCAGCGTGCATTCTTCGGCCAACTCGCCCGCCAGGCAGGCCACCCGATCGATTGGTCCCTACTCGATCCGGTGGAGAACGCCACAGCGTCGAGACTCTCGCTGGTCGGCGACAACAGGCCTCTGCGCGGCCTACTCGACCGACTGGTCCAGCCGGAGTAGCCCGATACGCACGTCATTCGTTGCTGTCTCGGCGTTCGTCAGCCGGTGACGGAGCTACTTCACTGTTCTGGCCCGATTGCTGCAGTCGTCAGGTGTCAGTCGCCCCGATACAGCCGCTCGAGGTCGATCAATTCCACATCGTCGCGGGAATCCGCCACGGCGCGCAGTTCGGGGGTGAAGTCGTATCCGGTGAAGAGCAGCAGTTTGGTCTGCCGCGACGCGCGGGGATCGCGTTGGACCAGCAGATCTCGGATCCTGTCGAGGCGGTTGAGCTGTTTCTCCCCGACAACCGCATGGTTCTTCGCCTCACCGATCGCGAGGATCCGTTCCGCACCACCGGCGTCCCGCCCGAACACTACGACGTCCAACTGATGGCCGGTCTTACCCGCGGGGTCGGGCAGAACTCCGGAAAGCACATGCGTGCGCCTGCCTCCCACGGTGCCTGGGGCTGCGTACCACCGGCACCACGCACGCGACAACTGCTCGAAATGCGTACCGAGTACTTGACTTGTGAAGGTGGGCCCCGAGCGTTCCCATACCTCAGTGGCGTGCCCCGGGCGTTCGAGGTCGCTCCATTCCGAGCGTATGATCGCGTAATAGAACGTCAGCAGCGGCTCGGTGATCCGGTAAGTGGACCGGCGGGCGTGGAAGGCGTCCTGTTCGCGGGCGACCATGCCGACGTCTTCCAGGACGGTAAGCGGGTGCCCGAGGTCGGTGGACTTGCGGCCGAGGAAGCTCGCAATGCCGCCCCGGGTGTTGTTACCCTCGGCAATCGCCGCGAGAACACCGTGATAGAGCGCGCTTTCCCGTAGTTCGGGCTCTTCCGCCAGCAGGAACCGCGCTTCCCGGAACAGCGGCCTCGACGAGTTGAGCACATTACGGACCACCCACGGTCCGAAATCCTCGCGGTCGGCGGGTGTGTCACCGAGCGTATATTCGCGCCGGTACGCTGGCGTACCCCCCACCACGGCGTTCACCAGGAACGCCAGCGACAGGTCATCGATTTCCCAGAATTCTCGCGCCAGCCGGTAGTTGAGGGTCGGCACGACAAGCTCCAGGCTTGCGCGTCCCCGCAACGGGGCGCTTCCGACGAGCAGTTTGCTCATGAACGACTGGGCCGAACCGCACAGCAACAGGCGGATGGCACCGGCGTGGCGCCGACCGGCCGGATCGAATGCGCGCTGGATCAACGACGGCAGCTCGGGTGACGCCTTGGCCAGGTAGGGAAACTCGTCGAGGACCACTGTCAGGGGCCGGTCACCAGCACCCAGGGTCATGATTGTCTCGATTGCCTCCGACCACCCGGCGAACCGGCGCGGCACCGGCTCGCCGAGATACCGCGCCAGAGCGCTACCGAGCTGGTGCAGAGACTCGGGTTCGGTCGCCTCGGTGGCCGCGAAGTAGAACCCGCCGGTTGCCTCGCATACCGCGTCGAGAAGGAAGGTCTTTCCTTGCCGGCGACGACCCGAAACGATACCCAGCGCCGGCTGCGGCCCAGGGTAGGTGGCAAATCGGGTCAGTTCCGACCACTCGTGCTCGCGATCGAACATGGTCTCGGGCTTCAGCATGAAATCTATTATAACTCGATCTATTATAGGTGGAGTTATAATAGACCGGACTGTCGCGGATCAGCTCGCGTCGCTCAGCAGGATCTGTACACCGGGTTCGATACCCAGTGCCCGCGCCCACTCGGCCTGGAAACTCGGCGCGATCGCCTTCCTGCTCGACCCGATGTATCGCAGCCGCGAACTCCGCGAACTGGTCACCGATGCCGAACGGGTCGGGATCATCACCACCGACCGCGATGTGCAACAGGTCCGGGAGGACGTCGAGGGCACCACAGTCGGCTGGGTACTCGGCACCGCGG
>NZ_JARWNX010000011.1 GCF_029868385.1 Nocardia cyriacigeorgica
GTGCGGCCACCGGCGGGAAGTGTCGTGCGACACACCACGGCGGGGGGGGGGGGCCCCACAGTCCCCCGCCCCCCCCCGGCGGGGGCCGCAACCTGAGTCGGCCCCACCCAACGCCAGGGCCGGGGGGCGGGCGGCCCCGCCGGGGCGCCATTGTGTTGGGGGGGGCCCCACTTTCTTGCGGCGCGCCGGGGGGGGGGGGGCGGTGCGGGCCCCCCCCCCCCCCCCGCCGTGGTGTGTCGCACGACACTTCCCGCCGGTGGCCGCACTGTGGCGAACAACACTCCCCGCGATCCATTCATCCGGGCCGGAATTCGACCGCCGTACCGTAGCCCATTCCATGGTGTGAAAACGCTCCGACCAGGGCGCTAATCCCTTGATATGTCTCGTATTTCACAATGATTCCCGGCCTCGGTGGTGATCACACACAATCGTCGACCCACTGTTCACACGAGCGCTACTCGAGATTCCGGCGCGCCCACCTATTTGTCTGCCGGGGACGATATGGTGTGCGTCACGTGCGCCGGATTCGGCGACGGGCGTCGTCCGGTGAACGCCCGCGCGGCCGCGCACGGTGGATCGGAGCTGTGTGATGCGGGACATCGTCGACGACCTGTTGCGGGTATGGCATTCGGGCCGGACCGGCGGACTGGCGACCATTGTGCGCACCAATGGTGCGACCGATCTACCCATCGGGGCGGCGATGCTGGTCGACCCCGACGGCGGCGTATTCGGCTCCATCACCGCGGGTGGAATCGAAGAAGCCGCCTATGAGGCCACCGCGGCCTCGGCCCGCAGCGGACAGCGCGGTATGCACCGGCTCACCGTCACCGATTCACTGGAACCCAGCCGTGAGGGCGGGGTGATCGACGTATTCACCGAACCGTTCTCCCGCGAGCACTTCCCCGAGTTCCCGACCGTCGCCGCGGAAATCGCCGCTAATCGGCGGGTCACCGTATTCACCGTGGTGTGGAACCCGGAGCCGGAAGTGATCGGCCAGCATCTCATCACCGATAAACGGCACAACACCGAACTGGTGTCATTGCCCCAGTCCGATATCTTCGTCTCCTCGTTCGCGCCCGCACCGCGGCTGATCATCTTCGGCGCCAATTCCTTCGCCGCGGCGCTGTCGGTGCAGGGGCAGCTGCTCGGCTATCGCGTCACCGTCTGCGATCCACGGCCCAATTTCGCTACGGCGGAATCCTTTCCGGGCGCCGAGGTGGTGGCCGACTGGCCGCACCGATACCTCAATACGCTCTCGGCGGCCGGTGAGATCGACGCCGATACCGGCATCGTGGTGGTGGCCCAGGACCCGAAATTCGAGATTCCGCTGCTCACCGTCGCACTGCGGCTGCCCGAGGTCGGCTACCTCGCGGCCCTCGGTTCGGCGCCCGTCCACGCCCGTCGCATGGACGACCTGCGCGCGGGCGGCTTCGACGAGACCCTGCTCGCCCGGCTGCACTCACCGGCCGGACTGAGCATCGGCGCCCGCACCCCGGCCGAAACCGCCGTCGCGATCGCCGCGGAGCTGCTGTCGAACCGCAGCAGCCGGGCGGCCGGACGCACCGCCGACCGCAGGCAATCGGTCGGCACGCTGGCGCAACGGGCGATCTGAACGGCGCCGAGTCTCGCCGGTGCGCCTGCCCATCCGCAGGTCGGCGCAGTTCCGCGTGTGGTTGTGATTGCGGACATCGACGAGCCGGTCCTAGCTTCCGCATGCACGTGACCGCGATGATCCCACCGGGCGGCAGTTCCATTCGCATCACGCTGACCCGAACCACCCGCCGATGGATGACACAGCACCCCCGCCCGGTTACATCCAGGGTGAACCCGTTCCTCGCCCTCCTCGACGCGAAACTGCATATCGGCGGCTCCGAGATCCTGTGGCGAGAAATCGTCGGCAACGGCTTCGGAATGGCCTCGGCGATCGGCGGTATGCGGCGACGGGTATGGGCCTGGCCGATCGGCATCGCGGGCAATGCGCTGCTGTTCACGGTATTCGTCGGCGGGGTGTTCAATACCCCGCAGCAGTTGAATATGGCCGGTCAGGCGGGGCGTCAGCTGATGTTCATCGCGGTCAGCGTCTACGGCTGGTGGAGTTGGTACCGCTATGCGCGCGCCGAGACCGGGCTCGAACATCGCGGCGTCGATCCACGCTGGGCCACCGTGCGCGAGCGCTGGCTGCTCGTCGTCGCCATGGCTGTCGGCACCCTCGCCTTCGCCCAGGTCTTCGCCTGGATCGGGTCCTACGGACCATGGGCCGAGGCCTGGATCTTCACCGGCTCGGTGCTGGCCACCTACGGGATGGCGCGCGGCTGGGCGGAGTTCTGGTTGATCTGGATCGGCGTCGACATCGTCGGTATCCCGCTGCTCGTGCGCGCCGGGTATTACCCGTCGGCGGTGCTGTATCTGGTCTACGCTGGATTCGTGGCATGGGGATTCACGGTCTGGGTGCGCACGCTGCGCCGTCCGGCCGAACCGGAAATCACCGAAAAACGATCGGGCCATCCCACAATGGACGCCGCGAAACTTCGGGACGGCTGATAAACCGGCCGGGAACATACCCCTGAGGTTGCGCAACCGGCGCAGACGTGGACAGTGGGTGTCGTGATCCTCACCGTGACAATGAATCCCGCCTACGACATGACCTATCGGGTCGAAGAACTCGAACGCGGTCGGGCACATCGGGTGCGATCGGTCGAGCAGCGGATCGGGGGCAAGGGAATCAATGTCACCAGGGTCCTCAATCAGCTCGGCAAATACGCACGCGCCACCGGTTTCGCCGACCATGCCTTCGCTGCCGCCGCCGAACTGGAGTTGCCGGTCGATTTCGTGCACGCCCTGCCCTGGGTACGCAGAACAGTGGTGATCAGTGAATCCGGTTCCGGCACCGCCACCGCGCTGTGGGAGCCGGGCGCGCGCATCACCAATCCCCATGCCGCCGAACAACTCGCGGTACGGGTCACCGGGCTGCTGCCCGATATCGCCGGATTGGTCATCGCCGGATCGCTGCCCGGCGGTATCGACCCGGAACTGCCCGCCCAGATCGCGCGCAGCGCGCTCGACCACGGCGTCCCCACCATCTGTGATCTCGACGGCGAGGCCATGCGTCTTGCCGCCCAGCTGCCCGGCGTCGTACTCACCCCCAACCGCGGCGAGCTGCGTCGGCTCACCGACTCCGATCCGCACACCCCCGCCGAAGTGGTCGAATCGGTCCGTCCGTTGATCGACAACGGGGTGGCCGCGGTGCTGGCCAAACGCGGCGCCGACGGTATGGTCGCGGTGACCGCGCAGGGGTCATGGTCGGCCGCGTTACCCGAACCGCTGGCAGGTAACCCCACCGGTGCGGGCGATTCGGCGACCGCCGCCATCATCGCGGCGCTCTCGACGCGCACCGCCCCCGACTGGCCCGCCATCCTCACCGATGCGGTCGCCACCTCCGCGGCGGCCGTCATCATCCCGGTGGCGGGTGAGATCGACCGCAGGCTGCGCAGTCATCTGGCGCCGACGGTCCGGATCGAGGAGATCACCGGCGACAACGCCGTCGTCACTGTGGAATAGCTTCCAGCACAGGGCAATCGCATTATTTGAGTACGTAAGGGGAGACCGAGCTGCGGTGCTCGCTGATATCGAGCACCTTGCCCAACGGGGGAAAGGCGCGCTGCGGACAGTTGGTGCGTTCACAGACCCGACAGCCCGCGCCGATCGGGGTGGCCTTGGCTTCACCGAGATCGATACCGTCGGCGTAGACCACCCGCCCGGCATGGCGGAGTTCGCAACCGAGCCCGATGGCGAAGGTTTTACTCGGCTGCCCATAAGCCGTGGCACGGCGCTCGACGGTGCGCGCCACCCACAGATATTTACGGCCGTCGGGCATCTGCGCGATCTGGGTCATGATCTTGCCCGGATAGGCGAAGGTCTCGTACACATTCCACAGCGGGCAGGTGCCACCGCTGGAGGAGAAGTGGAAACCGGTGGCGGACTGCCGTTTCGACATATTTCCCGCACGATCCACCCGGACGAACGAGAACGGCACACCGCGCAGCTCCGGTCGTTGCAAGGTGGACAGCCGATGACAGATCGTCTCGTAGCTCTGGGTGAAGAACGCCGAGAGCCGTTCGATGTCGTAGCGGAAGTCCTCGGCGATATCGTGAAAGTGCGTATACGGCAGCACGGTCGCGGCGGCGAAGTAGTTCGCCAGGCCGAGCATGGCCAGCTTCCTGGTGTCATCGGAGGCGAAATTACCTTCGTCGACCAGCTTCTCCAGCAGTGGCCCGCATTCGAAATAGGCCAGTTCGGCGGCCAGTTTGAAGGTGCGTTGCCCGCCGGACAGATGGGGGGCGATCTCCAGGCGCTGGTTCTGCGGATCGTAGCGGTGCAGAACACCGTCGCCGAGATCGATGCGTTCGAGGATGCTCACACCGTGTGCGCGCAACATACGTGCGATCTCGCTGTTCACATTGCCGCCGTGGAAACGGATGCGGTTGGCGAGTTCTTCTGCGGCGGTATCCAATTCGTGGATGTAGTTCTGCCGCTGATAGAAGTAGTCGCGCACCTCCTCATGCGGTTTGCTGATCGTCGCGCTACCGGCGCCGTCGGCGAAACGGTCCTCGGTGGCGGCGGCCAGCTGGGCACTGGTATTGCGGTATCGGTTGTGCATATTGACCAGCGCGCGGGCCATACTCGGATGCGCGGAGACGATTTCGGCGATCTCCTTGGCATCGGCCTCGATACCCAGTTCGGCGTCCATCACCACTTCTTGGAGTTCGGCGATGAGCCGGGTGTCGTCCTGCGACGAGAAGAAGGTGGCGTCGACGCCGAACACCTCGTTGATCCGCAGCAGCACCGGGACGGTGAGCGGACGCACATCGTGTTCGATCTGATTGAGATAGCTCGCCGAGATCTCCAATTGCTGGGCGAGTGAGACCTGGCTGAGCCCGCGTTCGGTCCGCAGCTGACGAAGCCGCGCCCCGACGTAAGTCTTGGCCATATGTCCAGTTTATGGCCGTTTTCGCAAACCTGCCAATAGCAGACTTAGCAGCGGGTTCGAGCGATATGTCACACCGGCGGGTTACCGTCATCGGGTGCTGTTCACCGATGTCGTGCGAGCCTCGGAGACCGTCCGCGCCACGCGGTCGAGGAAAACGAAGATCGCCGCCTTGGCCGAGCTGCTGAGCGCCGCCGATCCTGGCGAACTCGCGGCCGTCGTCGCCTGGGTGTCGGGCGAGCTGCGGCAGGGCCGCATCGGCACCGGCTGGCGCACCCTCACCGGGCTGAGCGAGGGCGCCGCCGAGACCCCCACCCTCACCGCGTCGGCGGTGGACGAGGTGCTCGATGAGCTTGCCGCCACCTCCGGGCCAGGTTCGGCGAACCGGCGCAAAGAGCTGCTGAGCGGCCTGTGGCGGGCCGCGACCGCCGATGAACAGGCATTTCTGCTGCGACTGCTCACCGGCGAGCTGCGCCAGGGCGCGCTCACCGCCGTCGTCACCGAAGCGGTCGCGCGGGCCGCCGACATTCCGCTCGACCTCGTCCGCCGCGCCTACATGCTGTCCGGAAAACTGCCGGTCACCGCCATCGCCGCGTTCACCGGCGGCGAGGCTGCGCTGCGCGAATTCCGACTGGAGGTCGGCCGCCCGATCCAGCCCATGCTCGCCTCCCCCGGCGCCGCGCTGGACGAGGCCCTCGCCGAATTCGACGGCGTCAGCGTGGAACACAAACTCGACGGCGCCCGCATCCAAGTGCACCGCGACGGCCCGAACGTCCGGGTCTTCACCCGCACCCTGCGCGATATCACCGCCAACGTCCCCGAACTCGTGGAACTCGTCGCGAACCTGAACTGCACCAGCGTGGTCCTCGACGGCGAAACCCTCGCCCTCACCGACAACGGCCGCCCCCGCCCCTTCCAGGAAACGATGGCCCGCTTCGCCTCGGGCGAGCCCGGCGTAACCGCACCCCGGCCGGACGCCACCCCGTCACCGACCACCGCAAGCCCAGCAGCGGTGAATGGCCAGGCCACCCGCCCCGCGCCCGCCAGAACAGCGGGTACGGATCTCGCAGGCTCGACAGCACCTTCCGAGATCTCGCCTACAGCATCCATGGGCTCCGCAGCGCTATCCGACGAACCACCTCTTGCCACAGGCGAATCCGCGACAGTCTCGGTCGGTCCCCACACCGGCCGCAGCGGACAGACACCGGGCACCCAGCCGACAGCCCCCGACACTCCGCCGACAGCGCCCACCGATATCCGGCCCGTACCGACGTCCACCCGTGAACTCCTGCTGCACCCCTACTTCTTCGACTGCCTGCATCTCGACGGCCGAGATCTGCTGGACGAGCCGCTGTTCGAGCGGCGGGCGGCGCTCGTCACCGTAGCCGGGGAGCACAGCATTCCGGCGTTGATCAGGCCCGATGCCGAGGCCGCTGCGGAGTATTTCGACGGTGCGCTTGCGGCAGGCCATGAGGGCGTCATGATCAAATCGCTCGACGCGCCGTACGCGGCCGGGCGGCGCGGACGCTCCTGGTTGAAGATCAAGCCCACCCACACCCTCGACCTGCTGGTGCTCGGCGCGGAGTGGGGTTACGGCCGCCGCACCGGTTACCTGTCCAACCTCCATCTCGGCGCCCGCGACCCCGATACCGGCGAACCGGTCATGGTCGGCAAAACCTTCAAAGGCCTCACCGACGCCCTACTGCACTGGCAGACCGCCGAATTCCCCCGCCACGAACGCACCCGCGACCAACACACCGTCTACCTCTGGCCGAAACTGGTAGTCGAAATAGCCCTCGACGGCGTCCAGACCAGCCCCCGCTACCCCGGCGGCGTAGCTCTCCGCTTCGCCCGAGTAGTCCGCTACCGCCCCGACAAATCCCCCGACCAAGCCGACACCATAACCACCGTCCGCGCCCTCCTCCCCTGAGGTTCCGGCGAGTGGCACCAGACTGCGGGACCTACTCGACGTTTGCCGCAGCCAGGTATCACTCGATCAGGGGGTGGGCCACGGGGGTGGGGTCAGGCGGGATTGGATGCGGGCTATGTCGGGGGCGGCGGGCATTTCGTTAGTGATCTTGGTGATGAGGACTTGGATGTCGATTCGGTTGGGGTGGTCGTTGGAGCTGAGGAGTTCGGTGGCGATCTGGCGTACTTCGTCGTCGGTGAGGCGGCGGCGGAGTAGTGCCAGTAGTGGGATGTAGTCCGACTCCGGGACACCTTCGGGGTAACCGGCCCGCAGCCAGTCGATGATGGCGTTCAGGAAGGGTGGCATCTCGACGTCAATCGGAGTCGGTGAGTGGTTCGGCCAGGGGCCAGCCACCGGCCGCCAGATGCGATGCGACGCGCGAGATATCGTCCGATGCGGGCTGTTCCTTGGCGATCCGCGCGATCGCGTCCTCGATATCGGCGTGGGTGATCTCGCGCTCCGGGTTCTCGCGCGCCAGCTCCTCCGCGACGGCGGCGACCTCGTAGTCGGTCAGATGCCGGTGCAGGACGGCGAACAAGGCGACGTAGTCGGAGCGCGGCACACCCTGCGGATAGCCCGCGCGCAGCCAGCCGATGATCCGGCCGAGCAGTTTCGGCCGCACCGGCTCGGGCTGGGTGGGGTTGGTCGAATCGGTCACTGCACGCCCTTCAGGACTCGCCGAAAAGATGGATGCCGAACCTCGCGGCGAGGAATGCCTTCGCCGTGTAGAGCACACCCGTCAGCACCGCGGCGATCACCAACCCGAGACATACCAGTGCACCGGCCAGCGCCGGATAGTTGCGCCGGACGACCCCACCCTCGGTCCGGGTTTCCGATGCCGACCAGAACCGGACCCCGAACGCGAAGATCATCGGCAGGCCCGCGCCGAACACCAGCCCGGCCGCGACCACCTTCCACAGCGAGTTCAGATTCGTGACGAGAGTGTGCACTGCTGCTCCTAAACCTGTGCCGAGCGATTGTGTCCGGCCTCCGGGGCGGGTGCGCCGTGACGCCCATCCTCGGCGGTTCCGGCCGCCGTCGCATCGGCGGCGTCATCGGTCCCGTCGCCCGGCCATTCGTTGACGTTGGTCGTGTCGACCGGGTTGCGCCGCGAGCGCAGATAGATCAGTCCGGCCAGCCCGATCAGCAGCGCGAAAACAACGAGCACGCCGGGTAGTCCGCCGATGAAGTGTGCGATGGCCCAGCAGATGGCGCCCATGATTCCGGCGGCGGGCAGCGTCAGCAGCCAGGCCACCACCATCCGGCCCATCACACCCCAGCGCACCTCGGCGCCTTTGCCGAGCCCGGTGCCGAGGATGGAACCGGTGGCGGTCTGCGTGGTCGACAGCGGCAGGCCGAAATGCGCCGAGGTCAAGATGATCGCCGCCGAGGAGGATTCCGCGGCCAGGCCCTGCGGTGAATCGATTTCCACCAGGCCTTTGCCCAGCGTGCGGATGATGCGCCAGCCGCCGAGGTAGGTGCCCGCCGCGATGGCGACGGCGCAGGCGGCCATCACCCACAGCGGCATCTCGTCGTCTTTGGTGAGGCTGCCGTGCGCGACCAGTGCGAGGAAGATGACGCCCATCGTCTTCTGCGCGTCGTTGGTGCCGTGTGCCAGGGAGACCAGCGAGGCCGAGCCCACCTGGCCCCAGCGGAATCCTTCGTTGACCTTGTCCGCTTCGGCGCCGTGGGTGATCCGGTAGACCAGCCAGGTGCCCGCCGCCGAGACCATGGCCGCGATGATCGGCGCGAGTACCGCAGGGATCACGATCTTGGCGAGTACGCCGTTGGATCCGTCGGCCCAGATCACGCCGCTCCAGCCGAGGGCGGCCAGGGTGGCGCCGATGAGCCCGCCGAACAGCGCGTGCGAGGAACTGGATGGCAGTCCGAACAGCCAGGTCAGCAGGTTCCACAGGATGCCGCCGACCAGACCGGCGAACACGATGATCAACAGGTCGTGCCCGGAGACCGCATCGAGCTGGACGATGCCTTTGGCCACTGTGGCCGCGACCGCCACCGACAGGAACGCACCGATCAGGTTCAGCACCGCCGACAGCGCGACCGCGACCCGCGGCCGCAACGCGCCGGTCGCGATCGAGGTGGCCATCGCGTTGGCGGTGTCGTGGAAGCCATTGGTGAAATCGAATACGAGTGCCGTGATGATGACGATGAGCAGAACCAGCAATTCGACGGTCACGCCGTCCAGTGTGCGGTATCCGTTTTGACGATTTTCATACGGATGCCAAATCGCGTCCTTGTCGTGTTCATCTACGATTGCCGCGCCTCGGCTATGGGTAATCCGACCGGGCGTCGGGGTTCGGGGAGGTCTCGGTGGTCGAGACCTCGTGCTTGTCTACATCGAACCTCGCGGCCGGTTTCTGCATCGGTGTGGGCGTCGAGGCTCGGGACGTCAAGGTTGGCGCGGCGGGGCAACCTGCGGTGGCCGGTGTGGGGTTCGTCGGTGACGCTTTCCCGTGCGTCTTGGATGTGGCGGCTCACCGACTTATCAGGGCTGGGCGCGGCGGGGCAGCTTGCGGCGGCCCGTGCCGAGTTCGTAGGCGAGGTCTTCGTAGCCGACGGCGAGTTCGGCGAGACTTTCCCATGCGTCGTGGATCAGCCAGGCGGGCGCGGTGGCAAGGGTTTCGTCGGCGCGGCCGGTGAGCAGGGCCATACGGTCTACGACGGTGCCGACGGTCTCGGTATGCATATGCGCACCGCCGGGCGGGATGGGGAGTTCGGTGGCGATCCAGCGATCGATGGCGAGGACGAGCCCGGCTCGTTGCCGGTCGATCTCGGTGGTCGCGCCGAGCGCGGCTCGTCTGCGGCGGGTGTGCAGTCCGGTGAGTAGATGGGCGGCGCCGAGAATGGGATGGTCGCCGCGCGGTGTGGTGCGGCAGGCGGCGAGCAGCAATTCCTTGGCCGGCAGGATCGACACGGTTCCCCCTCTATTCCTGATGCTGGACAATAGTTTTCGATCGCTATCGATAGACGTCGCCGAAGGGCAGGATCGTGTCCCACGGCGTTTCGACGACGGCGAGGCCGACCATCTCCAATGAGGTCAGTCCCACCCGGGCGGACAGCTCATCCATATCGGCGACCAATTCCGCGGCCTGCAACGCCGCCACCGCCTGCTCGATGTTCAACCGCCGCCCGCGTAGATACGACACGACCCACGCCCCGTCGCCGACTGCTCGCGCCCGATGCGGCGTCTTGTCCCCAACCATCCACACCCGGCGAACAACGTGCACAGCCATCGAGCCCCTCGATCCCCGCCATGCGGGGCCGAACGAGCCCCCCGCCGTGATCCGCAACATCACCAAGCGTGAGCCACATCCGCCGATAAGTCAAGTTGACCTATCCGGTCGACCAGATGCTTGTTCGGTCCCCTCCGCGGTCCGGGCGGTACGGTCGATTGACGAATCGCCGAGCGGGAAGGACCTTTCGACGATGGCGCCTCTGTCTCCGACGGTCGCCCGCTGGGAGTTGATGCTCCGAATCCGCCGTCGTCGGCTCGAATTCGATGTGGGCGCGCCCGCTATCGCCAAAGAACTCGGCTTCACCCTGTCGTACTGGTCGAAGGTGGAGAAGGAGCGCGTCCTCGCCGAGGACAAACTGGAGCGGCTGATGGAGTTGCTCGCCTTCGATCCAGCCGAGCGCGCGACGATGCGTGAGTTGCGCGAGGCAGCCAAACAGCGCGGCTGGTGGGCGGATTACGCGAATCTGGTGCCGTACGAGGTGGCGCGCCTGTACGGGCTGGAATCCGGTGCGTGCGCCATCAGAACCTACGAGAGTCTGATGATTCCCGGCCTCCTACAGACCGAGGACTACGCCCGCGCGCTGATCGGCAACGACGTCGCCCGCATCCGCCGACTCGAGGTCGACCGCCTGGTGGAACTGCGCATGCGCAGGCAGACCCGGCTGACCGGCGCGGACCCGCTGCGGCTGACCGCGATCATCAATGAGGCCGCGCTGACCCAGCGCATCGGCGGCCGCGACGTATTGCGCGGTCAGTTGCGGCATCTCACGGAGATGATCGACAGTCATCCCGACAACATCGACCTGCGGATCATCCCGTTCGACGCCACCGGCGGCGCCCTGCTCGGCAGCGCCACCTTCCACCTGCTCGGCTTCGACAGTGCGCTGCTGCCCGATATCGCCTGGAGCGAAACGCTCATCCAGTACGCCCTCATCGAGGATTCCGAGCCCGTCCGCCACCTGAGCACCATGTTCGCGCACGCACGCACCGAGCACGCCTTGTCGCCGCAAGACTCCAGGGAACTGCTCGAGCACCGCCTCGACACCCGGTAGCGACCCTCCCCACACGCTACGATCCGCCCCATGCACCCGTCGGCACCCGACACCACATGGTTCAAATCCACCTACTCCACCGACTCCGCCGCCTGCGTGGAAGTCGCCTTCACCCCAGACGCCACCCTCGTCCGCGACAGCAAATACCAGCCCCCCGACAACACCCCGTCCACCCGACCGATCCTCACCTTCCCTCCCACCACCTGGACCACCTTCCTCGCAACCATCAAACGCAACACACCCCTCGACGAGTGGCACCTGGCTGCGGCAAACGTCGAATAGACCCCGCGGTCAGGTGCCACTCGACGGGGGTCAGAAGGCGGCTTCGTCGAGGGTCATGATGTCGGTGTCGAGGGCGGTGATCACGTTCTTGACGGCGGTGAGGGGTGGGAGGACGTTTCTGGCGAAGAAGGTTGCTACTGCTACTTTTCCGGCGTAGAAGGGGCGGTCCTTTTCGGTTACCTCGCCGGCCAGGGCAGCAGCGGCGGTTTCGGCTTGGACCAGGAGGCGCCAGCCGATGAGTAGGTCGCCTACGGCCAGGAGGAAGCGTACGGAGCCCAGGCCCACCTTGTAGATTTCGGCGGGTTCCTGTTGTGCGCTCATCAGATAGGCGGTGAGGGTGGCGGCCATGGCCTGGACATCGGCGAGGGCGGTGCGCAGTAGCTCGCGTTCGGTGTCGAAGCGGCCGCTCTTCGCGTCGAGGTAGGCGCTGATCTGGCCGGTGAGGTGGCCGAAGGCTACACCCTTGTCACGGATGATCTTGCGGAAGAAGAAATCCTGCGCCTGAATGGCGGTGGTGCCCTCGTAGAGCGAATCGATCTTGGCGTCGCGGATGTACTGCTCGATCGGGTAGTCCTGGAGATAGCCGGAACCACCGAAGGTCTGTAGCGATTCGGTCAGATACTGGTAGGCGCGCTCGGAACCGACACCCTTGACGATCGGCAGCAGCAGATCGTCGACGCGGTGTGCCAGCTCCTCATCGGCGCCGGAAACCAGTTGCGCCACATCGGCATTCTGATGCGCGGCCGTATAGAGGTACACCGCGCGCAATCCCTCGGCATAGGCCTTCTGCATGGCCAGTGAGCGACGCACATCGGGATGGTGGGTGATGGTGACGCGCGGCGCGGTCTTATCGGCCATCTGGGTCAGGTCCGCGCCCTGCACCCGCTCCTTGGCGTAGGCCAGCGCGTTCAGATAGCCGGTCGACAAGGTCCCGCTGGACTTGACGCCGACCATCATGCGCGCGTTCTCGATCACCTGGAACATCTGCGCGATGCCGTTGTGCACCTCACCGACCAGCCAACCGACCGCCGGCACCTCCCCACCGAAGGTCAGCTCGCAGGTGGGCGAGGATTTCAGGCCCATCTTGTGTTCGAGGTTGGTGACGTAGGCGCCGTTGCGCTCGCCGATCTCCAGCGTCTCGGGATCGAAGCGGTATTTGGGCACGTAGAACAGCGACAGCCCCTTGGTCCCCGGCCCAGCGCCCTCGGGACGCGCCAGCACGAGGTGGAAGACATTCTCCGCGGTGTCACCGACATCGCCGCCGGAGATGAACCGCTTCACGCCCTCGATATGCCAGGAACCGTCCGGCTGGGCGATCGCTTTGGTGCGGCCCGCGCCCACATCGGATCCGGCGTCGGGTTCGGTGAGCACCATGGTGCCCTGCCAGCCCCGCTCGAATCCTCGGGTTGCCCAGTGTCGCTGTTGTTCGGTGCCGATGTTGTAGAGCACCGCCGCCATGACCGGGCCCATATTGAAGAAGGACGCCGCCGGATTCGCACAGCTGATCATCTCGTTGACCGCCCACACCAGAGCCGACGGTGCGGGCGTGCCGCCCATCCCCTCTGGCAGGCCGAGCCGACTCCAGTCGGCCTCGCGCACCGTCTCGAGCGTCCGGCGCAGCGCGTCGGGGACGGTGATGGTGTGTTCGGCGGCGTCGAAACCCACCGGGTCGCGGTCGGCGGCGGCGAACGATTCGGCCACCGGCCCCTCGGCCAGGCGTTTGACCTCGGCCAGGATCTCGCGGACGGTGTCGGAGTCCAGGTCACCGTATGCCCCGGTGTCGAGGAGTTTGTCCAGTCCGAACACCTCGAACAGGTTGAACTCGATATCGCGCAGGTTCGCCTTGTAATGCCCCACCGCGTCCTCCTCGACTCACCGCCCGCGGCCGGTCGACCGTGGGGGATCCGGCTTCTGACAACTACGAATCGAAGCGTGCCGCACCCCCGAGAGCTACGCAACCGTAGGCACCAGGCGTCCTCACCGGCCGCGTCTGGGCCGGTGTGCGCACATTTTCACGTCCCGGCAACACAGGAAATCGACTCGTCATCGAGAGATATTCCGGCGCAACAACTTCTGTCTAACGTTTCGCAGCACGAATACAGGCTCTGTATACAACCCGGTCGACAGCCGTGACCGGTGCGCACGAGCAGGTATTCGGTGCGGCGCCCGCAGGTGCCGCCGCCACGACCGATGAGTGAGAAGGGTTCGCCCATGTCCGATTCCTCCCGATCCGGCCGACATCGCGGCACCGTCCGATCCCGGACGGTCAAAGCGCTGGCCGTGCCGACCGCGCTGGCCCTGACCGGCCTCCTGCTGACCGCGTGCGGCGCCAGGGACGACGCCACCGCGGACGGTTCGAACGCCGTCTCCTGTGTGGACACCACCAAGGACACGATCAAGATCGGTTCACTGCATTCGCTGTCGGGCACCATGGCCATCAGCGAGGTCACCGTCGCCAATTCGACCAAACTGGCCGTCGATCAGATCAATGCCGCCGGTGGTGTGCTCGGTAAGCGGATCGAGCTGGTGCTCGAAGACGGCGCATCGGACCCGAAGACGTTCGCCGAGAAGGCGGAAAAGCTGATCAGCGCCGACTGTGTGGCTGCCGTCTTCGGCGGGTGGACCTCATCGAGCCGCAAGGCGATGAAGCCGAAGTTCGAAAGCCTGAATTCGCTGCTGTACTACCCCGTGCAGTACGAGGGGCTCGAGGACAGCAAGAACATCTTCTACACCGGGGCCACCACGAATCAGCAGATCGTGCCCGCGCTGGACTATCTGAAGCAGAAGGGTGTGGATTCGCTGTATCTGGTCGGCAGCGATTACGTGTTCCCGCAGACCGCCAACCGCGAGATCAAGGCATACGCGGCGGCCAACGGGATCGAGATCAAGGGTGAGGATTACACCCCGCTCGGCTCCACCGATTTCTCCACAATCATCAACAAGGTGCGCACCGCGGACGCGGACGCGGTGTTCAACACCCTCAACGGTGATTCCAATGTCGCATTCTTCCGCGAGTACACCAACGCGGGTCTGACCGCGGCCGATATGCCGGTGGTCTCGGTGTCGATCGCCGAGGAGGAAGTGGCCGGTATCGGCGCGCAGAACATCGCGGGCCAGCTCACCGCCTGGAATTACTACCAGACCGTCGACACACCGCAGAACAAGACCTTCGTCGACGCCTACAAGGCCGCGTTCGGCGCCGACAAGCCGACCTCCGACCCGATGGAAGCCGCCTACACCTCGGTGTACCTGTGGAAGAACACCGTGGAGAAGGCGAATTCGTTCGCGGTGGCCGATATCCAGGCCGCCGCCGACGGCGTGAGTTTCGAAGCACCCGAGGGCCTGGTCACCATCGACGGCACCAACCACCACATCACCAAGACCGCCCGCATCGGCGAGATCCGCCCCGACGGCCTCATCTACACGGTGTGGGATTCCGGCCAGCCCATCGAACCCGACCCCTACCTCGACACCTACCCATGGGCCGAGGGCCTGAAATAGACCGCGAGCTGCCGCGGCGGATGCCAACCGCCGCGGCAGCCCCGCAGTAAACGGTTCGCGGCCCGGTCCCACCGACGTTCGAGCCCGATGCGACGAGGCATCCGGCAACAACACTCGAAACGACCAATGAGGGGGCCGCGAACCCCACCCCCACCCCCACCGCTACCACCGAAAACGCCCCGAGCTACCACCGGGAAACGCCCCGAATCACCACCGGGAGACACCCGAATCACCACCGGGACAACGCCCGAACTACCACCGAAACGCCCCGAACCCCGCCCGCAGTCCACCCGGAACCCTGCCCGCAGTCCACCCCGAGACGGGCGACCTCGAGGAGCCCGGTTCGCGGCCCGGGGCGCGGTTGCCGGGGCGGGGCGGCACCCCGAGGCCCCCCGCGGGCGCCGGCAAGCGGGCCCCCCCGGGGCCCGGCCCCCCCGCGCCCGCCGCCAAAAAATAAATAAACCGATTATTTTTGCCCGGGGGGGGGGGGTTTAGCGGGCCCCGGGGGGGCGGGTTTTCCGGGGCCCGTCAGGCCCTGGCGGTTGCGCCCGCCCCACCTAAACGGCGCCCCGGGCCGCGAACCGGGCTCCTCGAGGT
>NZ_JARWNX010000012.1 GCF_029868385.1 Nocardia cyriacigeorgica
TGCCGGTCTCGGGGGGTTAGAGGGAGCCGCCTCCGCCGATGAGCCAGGGGTTGAACGTGCATTGCAGTTGCGGGAACGCAACGGGGTCGAGCGCGTTGAGCGCGATCGACAACGCCCGCGGCGAATACATCATCGTCAAATGATCCGAAATATCCTGCTCACAACCATCCTGCAACGTGATGTTACGGACCGTCGCCCCCGGACCCTGCCGCAGGAACGTCAGATCATACGGATTGGTGACCTCGTCATACCGAGAACCGACCACCGTGTAATCCACCCCCGCCACCGTGTCACCACCCGCATTGAGCTGGTTCACGAAATCCGAACCGATCGTCTGCTGAATCCCGGCATGACCCACGAAGATCTCGATGAACCCCAACACATCAATCCCCAGATTATTGATCGCCCGCCCCAACGCACCGATCCCATCCAAACTGGTCCCATGATGCGTGGCACCAAAGGTGACCAAATTCTTCACCTTCGCCGCACCACCCTCGAACTTCGTGTACCAGTTCGACATCGACCCACCCTGGGAATGCGCCACAATATCCACCTCCCCAGCACCCGTCGCCGCCAACACCCGATCCACGAACACCGCCAACTGCTTCGCCGAATCCTGGATATACCCCGTCCCCATCACACCCGGCAGCACCGACCCCAAACCACCACCCTCCACCAGGTTGGCACGACCATAATTGAACGTGAACGTGCAGAACCCGGCATCCTTGATCGGCTGACCCATATACGCAAACCCGTTATACGCATTCATCCACGTCCCATGAATCAACAACACCGGACGCGGATGCTCCGCACTCGGCTTACACCCCCAATCATTGGCCCCCGGCGGCGCCGCATCCCCATGCACCAACCCATACCCGAACGCCGCCAACCACGACGACTGCACCGGACCCACCCCCACCGTGTCCGACGCATACCCACCCGACGACCCCGAACTCGACCCCGAACCCCCCAAACAATCACCCGAACCATTCCCCGACCCCGCACCACTACCCGAATCACACGCCGACCCCGAACTCGACCCCGAACCAGGCCCCGCCACCGACCGACCCGCCGCAATAAAATCCGCCAAATCCCGCTCCGACGGCACACCCACCGCCTGCCCACCCACCAACCCGACCACCAACACCGCAGCACCCGCCACCACCGCAGCACGCAACACACGACGCGAAACACTCCACCGCATAACAAGCCTTCCTGAACG
>NZ_JARWNX010000013.1 GCF_029868385.1 Nocardia cyriacigeorgica
GATGCCGGCGATAGCGTTGGCGCCGGTGCCCGAGAACGCCGAATCGATCACCGGTGGTAGCTCTTTCGTGAGGAAGGTCGTCCAGCGCTGCCTGCCGAGGATCGGGTCGTCGGAACGCCAGTCGGTGAAATAGCTGCCCGCACCGCCGATCGGGATCACGACGGTGACCTGCTTATCGGCGAAGAACTGCGCGATATCGGTTTCGTCGTACCAGCTTCCGTTGACGCCACCGTTGGCGCCGTTGAGCAGATACAGCACCGGCGCGGGCCGGTCGGGGTCGGCGGCGCGCAGCACCCGCAGCGACACCGGTGTATTCATCGACGCCGAATGCACGACGACATCCGCGACCCGTTCGGAGCGGTACTCGATTCCGGTCATCCGGGTCTCCGGTGAGGCGGATGGCGGCGACGAGGCGGCATCGACCGCCGATACCGACAGGCAGCCCGCCGCGACGACGACAGCAAGCAGGGCGCGCCGGATCCGAGATGCGGGATTCACGATCCGCTCCCCCGGCACGATGGGCCGACGCCAAGCCGCGCCATCGGCGGTCGATCGTCGAGGCTGACCTCGGAGTCCACCCGCCGCCAGCCGTCCCCCTCCGGCAGGTACTGGGTGAGCCCGATACCGGAGTCACGGATGCCGAGCCGGTCGAGCAGGGTCGCCGCGACCTGACGTGACATCACCGCCAGCTCATGGGTCGGCCGGTTGCGGTGCACCCGCACCCCGAGGTCGACCTGAGCGATCGCGTCCGGGCCATAGCGCTGCCAACAGTCGAGCAGGATACCGATCTCCACCCCGTATCCGGCGGCGAACGGAATGGAGGTGAGCAGTTCACGTCTGGCGGCGTACTCGCCACCCAGCGGTTGCACGATATCGGCGATGCCGGGCGCCAGCGCGGTGAGCAATGGACGGGCCAGCAGCTGGGTGACGCGGCCACCGCCGTCGCGGTCCGGTCCGGCGCCCAGCGGCCGGCGGTAGAACCCCTTGACGAGGGCGTAGTCGTCATCGCACAGCAGCGGCGCCAGCAGTGACGGCACGAACTGCGGCCCGGGATCGGTGAGATCGGCGTCGACGAACACGATCAGCTCGCCCGCGGCCACGGCCAGCGACCGCCACAGCACCTCCCCCTTACCCGGTCGCGGGTCGATGCCCGGCAGGGCCTCTTCCCGAGTGAAGACGGTCGCGCCCGCGGCCCGTGCGCGCGCGACAGTGCGATCGGTCGATCCCGAATCGATCACGAGCAGTTCATCGACGAGCCCGCCCAGCAGTGGGCGGATCGAGGCGATGACACCGGCGACGGTCGCTTCCTCGTCGAGAGCCGGCAGCACCACCGAGACACGGCGGCCTCGTTTGCGCTCCTCCAGCTCGGGGATCGACGGGATGTGGTCGAACCATGACAGCGGTTTCTGGCGGGTACGAGTGTGCATCACAGTCCTGGGTCGAAGGTCGGTGTGGTCGAACCGGACCAGATCTCGGGCCACGGCTGTCGCGGGTGGTCACAGCGCCACACCCGCAGATGTCGGTCGATGCCGGGGAATCCGGTGTCGTCGTCGCGGTGTGCGATCGGGGTGCAGGTCGACATCGCGCGGTGCAGTGCCGGTTCGGTGGCGCCGGTCGTCACCGAGACGATGGTGGTCACGTCGCTGGCGGGCATACCGAATTCGGCGTAGCCACGATTGGGGCTGTATACCGGCGGGAGGTCGGGTGGGCCGAGGATCTCCAAAGCCGCTGCCTGCCAATAGTTGTGGGTGACGATTGCCAGGGAGCCCCGGTCGGCGGCGGGAAGCTCGCGCACCGCAGCAGCGACGGTGCTCGTCAACTCGTCCCAGCCCTCGGTGCCGTACAGGCGCAGCCGCGTGGCCATCTCGGCGCCGGTATCGGTGGCCCCGTGCCTCGCCGACTCCGGGCGCGGCAGCGTGGTCACCGCCAGGATCGCGATCACGACCGAGACCGTCAGCGCCGCCGCACATACCCGACGCACCGTCAGCGCGGGCTGCCAGGTGATCGCGACCGCGCCCGCCGCGAACAGCACGGGAAACATTCCGGCCAGATAGTACGGTCGTCCGCCCGCCACGACCACGAACATCAGCAGTGCCGCACCACCGGCCAGCACGAAGCGGTACGGGCGAAATACCGCATCCGACACCAATATCCACAGCCCGAACGCGGCCAGTATCGCGCCGAGCAACCCCACCGACAGCCCGATCTGGAGTGGCAACCCGGACGCACCGCCCGTCGCCGCGCCCTGTTCGGCCCGGATCACCGCACCCATGGCCAGCTGCGGCCATCCGTGCCGGTACTGCCACCACAGACCGGGCAGTGCGGTCACGACCACCACGAGCGCGCCGAACCACAGCGCCGGACGTCTCAGCAGCTCGTGCGGGCCGGTGGCGATCACGCCGGCGAGCAGGCCCGCCGCCAGCACACCGACCAGCGGTTTCACCTGGATGTCGACGGCGAGCACCGCGGCCGCGACCAGCAGCCACCGATCCCGACGGGTCCGTGTCCAACGGATCAGCGCCCAGATCAGCACCGCCGACAACACGCTGTCGAAGGCGAAGGTCGACAGTGTGGCGGACTGGGTGATGAGGAACGGGCAGCTTGCGTACGCGGCGGCCGCCCAGATCTGCGCGGCACGGTCGCCGCCCAGTTCCCGCGCGATCGCCGCGGAGCAGACGACGGCGGCCACAGCGCAGAGGATCGAGGGAAACCGCAGCGCGAGCAGGGATTCCGTCGGCACCAGATCGATGCCGCGTGCGAGCAACGGCACCAGCGGGCCCTGATCCACATACGAGGGCGCCGGATGCCGCCCGGCGGCCAGGAAATACAGTTCGTCGCCGAAGTAGTCATAGCGGCCGGCACGCAGCGTCGATATCAGCCCGGTGACACCGGCAATCGCCGCGACCGCCGGGGCAGCCGACCGGGTGGCCGCGGAGACGGCGGTGGTCGATGCGCCGTTCATGACGCGCCACCGAGTGTGCGCGGCAGCCGAACACTGGTGAGGGCGGCGACACCACCGACCGCGGCCACCGACCAGAGCACGAACTGGCAGGCGGCCAGGTACGTATGGCTGCCGCCGTCGGCGCGGGCGAGGAACATCGACCCGAGCACCGCCGCCCCGAACGCACTACCGAGCTGCTGGACCGTCGGCGCCATCCCGGAGGCGTCACCGGTCGCCCGCTCCCCCAGCGCGGCGACCATCACCGCGGGTAACGGCACCACCGCCAGCCCCATACCCGCGCCCGCGAGGAACAGCGGAATCGGCAGCGCCCCGGTATCGACGACGCCGTCGCCCGGATGCAGTGTGCGAGCCAGTACCAGCACCGCGACGGCGAACAGCAGTAGGCCGACCGTCACCGTAGGGCCGCCCAGCCGGGCCAGCAGCAGCGGTGTCGCCGCTGCCGCGACCACCGCGCCGACCGCAAACGGCAGCAGCGTCAGCGCGGTGCGTACGGCGGTCCAGCCGAGCCCGGTCTGGGTGGTCACCGACACCGAGAACAGCAGTGCGGCGAACAAACCGTAGAAGACGAACATCAGCAGCGACCCCACCCGGAACGCCCGGTCGGCGAACAGCTCCGGGCCGATCAGCGCACGCCTGCCGGATGTCGCGAGGTGGCGCTGCCGGACGCCGAATCCCGCGAGCACCGCGCTACCGGCAACCAGCGTTACGACCAGGGCGGCCGACCACCCCCGGTCTGCGACACCGGCCAGCGCGCCGAGCACCATCGCCGCCCCGATCACCGACAACGCCGCACTCGGCAGCTCGAGCGATACCGACGCCCGGCCGCCGTCGATACGGATGTGGCGATACGCCAAGAGCAGCGCGAGCACACCGATCGGCAGGTTGAGCAGGAAGATCATCCGCCAGCCGAGGCCGTCCGAGCCGAGGCCGACCAGTAGGCCACCCACCAGCGGACCGGCCAGACCGGCCAGACCGGAGACGGCGCCGTGGAGACCGAAAGCTCTTATCCGCGCACGTGATTCGAAGGTGGCGGTGATGACCACGATGGTCTGCGCGGCCACCGCCGCGGCGCCGAGACCTTGCAGTGCGCGGGCCGCGGCAAGCTCCATCGCGCCCTGCGCCATCGCACACCACGCCGAGGCGAGGGTGAACACGGCCAGGCCAACCAGCATCAAGGGCCGACAACCGTATCGGTCCCGCAGCCGTGCGGCCGACAGCAACGTCGACCCGAACGCGAGACCATAGGCGGAGAAGACGAGCACCTGCGTCGAACCCGCGATCGCCAGGTCCTCGGCCAGCGCGGGCAAGGCGGTTGCCATGACCGTCAGGTCCAGCATCTGCATGAACACCGCCAGCAGGCACACCGTGAGCACAGCCGACGGCCGCACGTCCGGGGGTGCGTCGCTACGGTGCCGGGTGACCATGCTCAGCCCTCGAGACCGCCGACGACATCGCCCTCGGCGACCACGGCCTCGACGATCGCGGAGAAGGTCTTGATGTAGCGCTCCACCGAATCGTGCGCGACGACGGTATCGGGGAACAGCACGCTGAACGTGGTGACATCGGGAAATCGGTTGAACCACACGTAGACCTGGCCGGGAGCCGCCCGATTGGCGAACATACCGCCATTGATCCGGTCGAACATCTCCACACCCGCGATCTTGCGGACGTCGACGTAGGACATCATCATCGCCGTCCAGCCCGGTGCGGCGTGGATACCCTCGGCCGGGCCCGTCAGTTCCAGCACCCGGTGCGGTGAGATATGCGTGAGATCCTTGACTTCATCGACGGCCCGCTGGGTCCGTGCGACCAGCGCCGAGAAGCGGGCGTGCGCGGGCAGATCGACCGCGATCGGCACGAGATTGGTGTACCAGCCGATGGAACCGGCCTCCGCCGCCTCCGTACGGGTATTGACCGGTGACAGTACGAAATACCTTTCACTGCCGATCAATTCGTGCTCGGTCAGGGCGAGGGCGGCGAGCAACCCGCCGAGGAAGCGGCCGCCGTCGCGGGCGCAGATCAGCTCGAAACGTTCCGCCTCGGCACCGCTCAGCAGGGGAATCGTCACCTGGGCGCCGCGGGAGAAGCCGGGTTCGGCGCTGGCCCCCAGCGGCAGCGGGAAGCTCGGCATCGCGCCCCCATTGCGGTGCAGGACCGCCAGCCAGCGCTGGATCTGCGGTGATCGGGCCGTCAACGCGCTGTTGAGTTCGTGCTCACGCGCGCAATAGGCGAGATGACCTCCTACCGGATCGGGTTCGATCGCCTGCTCCGACAATGCACTGCCGTACAGGGTGAGCAGATCCGTGCAGGTCAACGCCTGCCCGACGCCGTCGGTGTGCAGATGGTCGACCGCGGCATACACGGTGAACGCATCGCCGTGGTCGATCACCCCGAAACCGAAGCAGTCCCATGAGCGCGCGTCCGGGACCTGCTCCTGCACCAGATCGCGAATCGCGTCGGCGCTGTCGCATCGACCGTGCTCTATCGCGGTCAGCTCGATGTCCTCCGGTGCGACGACATGCCGGGTCACCGTCTGGTCGGAGTCCACGGTGAAGCGGCTCCAGAACGTGTCGTGGCGACGCACGAACGCGGTGAACGCCCAGGTCAGCGCCGCCATATCGGGTTCGGCCGGTATATCGAAGGCGACCATGCACAGCCGGGAGGCGCGGGCCCTCGCGCCGCAACTCCGATGCGCGGTGCGCAGATATTCGCGCTGGGTGTAGGACGGCGGGCTCGGATGGCGCGGTGCGGCCGCGACCGCGGCGCGGGTGGCCGCCGTCGGGGTCCAGGCGGTCACGACACCCGGTTGCGGATTCCAATCGTCGAAGAAACCGAAATCGACCACGGAGGACCTCATTTCCCTGCGGTGTGGCTGTTGGAACGGACAACGTCGTCCGCGACCACGGATGAGAGTTAACGACAGCGGCACCCGGTCTCCAATGACCCATCGCGAACTATGTGGCCGATACCAAAGGGGTCTCATCCCGGTCGGGCCGTGCACCAAGGGAATGCGCAGACCATTGAGAACGCGCGATCCGGGCCACTACCGTCACCGCATGCGAACAGGGTCGGCCACCATCCGGTATCCGCGAGCACCGGTCCGACACCGGATCCGGCGGTTGGTGTGGATGGTCGCGTTCGTGCTGATCGTGTCGCCGCCTGGTCCGGCAACGGCCGAGCCGGTCGTCGAGCCGGTGCTCACGCAGATTCTGGCGGCGGCGCGGCCCGCCGAGAACGGATCGCACCTGACCGCGGTCCGTGCGGGGCCGGGACGTCGGCTGGATCTCCAGGTGTATTCCGCCGCCATGAACACCACGGTCACGGTGCGGGTACTACGCGCTGCCGACCCCGCCCGGCCCGCGCCGGTGCTGTATCTGCTCAACGGCGCGCACGGCGGGCGCGACGACAGCAGTTGGAACGATAGAACCGATATCGATGAATTCTTCGTCGACGAACAGGTCACCGTCGTGGTTCCGATGGGCGGCGCGGGCAGCTATTTCACCGACTGGCGTTCCGACGACCCGATCCTCGGCAGGCAGCGCTGGACGACCTTCCTCACGAAAGAGCTACCACCGGTGATCGATTCGGCGTTCTCGGGCACCGGCGCCAACGCTATCGCCGGCATC
>NZ_JARWNX010000014.1 GCF_029868385.1 Nocardia cyriacigeorgica
CGCCACGAACCGATCACTGGTCAGATCAGGACGCGCCACATAACCACGCGCCAACTGCGAGCCCGCCAGATACAACTCACCCGCCACACCCACCGGCACCGGACGCAGCCGCCCATCCAACACATACACCTCGGTGTTGAATACCGGCGCACCGATCGGCACGGTATCGGTGTCGGCGTCGATGACCTCGTGGAAGGTGACGTCGACCGCGGCCTCGGTGGGGCCGTACAGGTTGTGCAGGCTCGCGCCGGTCAGCTCACACAGCCGATGTGCGGGCTTGGGTGCGAGCGCCTCACCGGAGGCGAACACCATGCGCAGCGCATCGCATTCCGCGGCGGCGGCATCCGCGACGAACACCGCGAGCATGGATGGCACGAAGTGGGTGACGGTGACGCGCTCGGCCGCGATGGTCTCGGCCAGGTACGCGGGATCGCGATGACCGTCCGGTTTGGCGATATGCAGCCGCGCGCCGATCTGCAAGGGCCAGAAGAACTCCCAGACCGAGACGTCGAACGTCGCCGGTGTCTTCTGCAACACCACATCGGAGGCGTCCAGCTGGTACGCCGACTGCATCCACACCAGACGATTCACGATCGCCGCATGCGAGACCGCCACGCCCTTCGGCCGACCGGTCGAACCCGAGGTGAAGATGACATAGGCCGTGTTCGACGGACGCAACGGCGCGCGCCGTTCGGCATCGGTGACCGGGCCGTCGGCGTAGCCGGACAGATCGAGCAGATCGATACGCACCTGCGCGGTATCGATATCGAGATCGTCGCCGGAGGTCAGCACACAGACCGGATCGGCCGTGCCCAGAATGTATTCCGTGCGCTCGGCCGGATGATCGGGGTCGAGCGGCACGTACGCGCCACCGGCCACACTCACCGCGTACATGCCGACCACCAGATCGATGGAGCGCCGCATACCCAGCGCCACATACGATTCCGCGCCGACACCGCGTTCGATGAGCCAGCGGGCCAGAGTGTTCACGCGCGCGGTGAACTCGGCGTAGGTCAGCGTCGTGGAGCTACTCGAGGCGGGGTGGCGGTCGGGCGAGGGGTGGGCGAGCGGTGTCCCGTCGAAGCTGACGGCGGTCGCGTCGGGAGTGCGCGCGGCCTGCGCCTCGAACATCGAGACCAGCGTCGCCGCCGCATCCACCTCGTGCGCGGTGTTGTTCCAGCCCGACACCACCAACTCACGTTCGGCGGCATCGAGCAGTTCGATGGCACCGACGGCCACGGTGGGTTCGGCGGTGATGGTGGCGAGCACCCGCAGCAGCCGGTCGGCGATGCGGCGCACGGTCTGCTCATCGAACAGATCACGCAGATAGCCCGCGCGGATGCGCAGCTTGCTGTCGAGCTGGGCGATCAGCGTCAGCGGGTAGTGGGTGGCGTCGGCCGCGTCGAGGCCGGTGACCGCCATACCGTCGATATCGGCGGCCTGGGCCTGAATGCCCTCGGCGTCCACCGGATAGGACTCGAACACCACCAGGGTGTCGAAGAGTCCGCCGATCCCGGCGGCGGACTGGATCTCGGCCAGACCCACGTAATGGTGGTCGAGCAGATCGGCCTGCTCACCCTGAGTGCGGGTCAGCAGCTCGCGCACCGATTCGGCGGCGTCGAAACGCACCCGCACCGGCACGGTGTTGATGAACAGACCGACCATCGATTCGACGCCGGACAGCTGCGCCGGACGCCCGGACACGGTGGTGCCGAACAGGACGTCGTCGTGACCGGTCATCCGGCCCACCAGGATCGCCCAGGCGACCTGCAACACGGTGTTCGCGGTGACGCCGAGATCGGCGGCGAGCGCGGTCAGCCGCGCGGTGGTGGCCTCGTCCAGTTCGAACAGGTACTCACCCGACAGCGAGGTGATCTCGCGACCGGCGTCCGGGCGGGCGAGCAGGGTCGGCTCGCCGATCCCGCGCAGCGCGTCGGTCCACGCGGTGACCGAGGCGGCGTGATCCTGCTGGGCGACCCATTCCAGGAAGTGCTTGTAGGAGCGCACCGCCGGCAGCGCGTTCACATCGCCGTGCACCGCGTACAGCACCAGCAGATCCCGCATGAGCAGCGGCATCGACCAGCCGTCGAGCAGGATGTGGTGGTTGGACACCACGAACTGCCAGCGGGCGCCACCCTCGGCGGTGGCATCGGCGACCTGGATCAGGGTGAACCGGATCAGCGGCGGTTCGGCCAGATCGAAGCGGCGCATGCGGTCGGCGTCGATCAGGTCGGCGGCATCGCCGGTCGCACTCCGGTCGTGTTCGGACCAGTCCACGCGGACGCTGTCGAGCACCACCTGCACCGGGTTGCCGTCGTGATCGGAGACGAACGCGGTGCGCAGGTTCTCGTAGCGGTCCACCAGCGCCTGGGCGGCCGAACGCAGCCGGTCGGCGTCGACGCGGCCGGTCAGGGTCAGCACCGCCTGCGCGGTGTAGACATCGACCGAATCGGCGGCGAGCCTGGCGTGGAACAGCAGACCCGACTGCAACGCCGACAGCGGCCACACATCGGTCAGTGCAGGGAAGCGCCGCTCCCAGCCGTCGATATCGCGCTGCGCGGTACGCACCAGCGCGAAGTCCGACGGTGTGTGCCCGCCCGCGCCGGTCGAATTGGCGTGCCGGGCAACCGCTTCCAGCGCGGTGACCCACAGGTCGGCGAACTCGCGCACCGAGGCGGCGTCCAGCAGGGTGGACGGGTAGCCGATATTGGCGGTCAGCTTGTCGCCCACCACGATCGCGTTGACGTCCAGCGGTGCCATCGCGGGCATATCGGCGTCGTAGGCGCCGCCGAGAGAACCGAGTTCGGGTGCCGGAATCCAGCCGAAACCGCGCAGCGATTCCGGTACGTCACCGTCGGACACCCGGCCCAGGTAGTTGAAGCTGATCTGGCCGGGCAGCTCGACCGGCAGTTCGGCGGCGGTGTCGGTGTTCAGATAGCGCAGCAGGCCGTAGCCGATGCCCTTGTCCGGCACCGCGAGCAGCTGCTCCTTGACCGCCTTGAGCGCGGCGCCGAGCGCGGGACCACCGGCGAGGGCGGCATCGATATCGATACCGTGCAGGTCGAAGCGCACCGGGAAGATCGCGGTGAACCAGCCGACCGTGCGGGACAGATCGGCCCCGGCCACGATGTCTTCCTCGCGGCCGTGCCCTTCCAGGCGGATCAGCAGTGAGTCGTCGGCGCGGACACCGCTCACCCGACGCGACCGCCAGGCCGCGGTGGCCACTGCGAGCGCGGTGAGCAGACCGTCGTTGACACCGCCGTGGAACAGCGCGGGCACCGTGGTGAGCAGGGCCTTGGTGACCTCGGCGGACACCTCGACCCGATACTTCTCGATGGCGGCGGAGGTGTCGACGACGGGATCCATCGGACGTTCGGTCAGCAGCGGATCGGGTGCGCCGACCACCGAACGCCAGTAGTCGAGTTCGGCGATCCGTTCGGGGGTGCGCGCCTCCCGTTCGAGACCGTGCGCCCAGGCCCGCATGGAGGTCGCGGGCGCCACCAGTTCGGGTTCCTGGCCCGCGGTGAGCTGGCCCCAGGCCGCCACGAAATCGGGCACCAGGATGCGCCAGGACACGCCGTCGACCACGAGGTGGTGGGCCACCACGATCAGGCGTCCGGCGCGGTCGTCGCGATCGGGTTCCAGCCAGACGAACCGGATCACCACACCGGTGGCCGGGTCGAGCCGGTTCAGCGAGGCGTCCAGCGCATCGGCGGCGATCTCGAACAGTTCGGTGTCGTCGGCGTCGGCGGCGAAGACGGTGTGGTCGATCAGCGCGGCTACATCGACGGTGCCGGGCGGCGCGGTCTCCACGATCCAGTCGCCACCGGCGCGGCGCAGGCTCGCGCGCAGCATGTCGTGGCGGTCGATGACGGCGCCCGCGGTGGCCGCGATGCCCGCCCGATCGATTCCGGCCGGAAGTTCCAGCGCGAGGGTCTGATTGAACCGGCCGAAGGAACCGCGCCGCTGCGCCATGAACCGCACCACCGGGGTGAGCGGCATGGTGCCGACACCGCCGCCGGGCAGCTCGTCCAGTGCGGGCGCCGCGGTCGCGGTGCCGTCGGTGGTTTCGGCGACCGCGGCCAGTCCGGCAACGGTGCGCTGTTCGAAGACGTGGCGGGGGGTGAAGACCACACCGCGCGCCTTGGCCCGCGAGACCAGCTGGATGGAGACGATGCTGTCGCCGCCGAGGGCGAAGAACGAATCGTCCACGCCGACCCGCTCCACGCCGAGCACCTCGGCGAAGACCTCGGCGATGGTCTGCTCGACCGGCGTGCGCGCGGCCCGGAACACGACCTCGGTGGCGAATACCGGTTCCGGCAACGCCTTACGGTCCAGTTTGCCGACGGGAGTCAGCGGCACCCGATCGATCACCATGATCGACGACGGCACCATATAGGCGGGCAGACGCTCCTCGACGTGCGCGGTCAGCGCCGCGACATCGATCGAACGACCTTGCGCCGCAACCACATAAGACACCAATGACACTGCGCCCGCAGCGTTCTTGTGCCCGATGGTGACCGCGAAGTCGACGGTCTCGTGCGAGGCGAGCGCCGCGTCGATCTCACCGAGTTCGATGCGGAAACCACGCACCTTCACCTGGAAGTCGGAGCGGCCCACGTACTCGACCTCGCCGGTGTGCAGCCATCTGACCACGTCGCCGGTACGGTACATCCGCTCACCGTCGCCGTACGGATTCGCGACGAACCGGTCGGCCGTCAGCCCCGGACGCGCGTGATAGCCGCGCGCCAGCTGCACGCCCGACAGGTACAGCTCACCCGCGACACCCACCGGCACCGGCCGGAGCCGGGCGTCCAGGATCAGCGAGCGCATACCGCGGATGGGTCCGCCGATGGTCACCGTCTCGCCCGGTACCAGCGGATCGCTGATATTGGTCATGATGGTGGTCTCGGTGGGGCCGTAACCGTTGTGGAAGTGGCGGACCCGTCCGGTCTCGCCGTCCAGCGGCACCGCCCATTTGGCCACCAGTTCCGGCGGGCAGGCTTCGCCACCGGCGACCAGCACCCGCAGGGTGTCCAGTCCGCTCGGATCGAAGGTGGCCAGCGCGGCCGGGGTGATGAACGCGTGGGTGACGCGCTCGGTGCGGATCAGCTCCGACAGTTCCTCGCCGCCGTACACCCCCGGCGGGACCACGACCAGCGCACCGCCACTCCCCACCGCGAGCAGCAGCTCGAGAATCGAAGCATCGAAGCTGGGCGAGGCGAAATGCAATGCGCGGGAATCGGAATCGAGGGCATACCGCTCGATCTGCTCCGTGCTGAAATTCGCGAGACCGGAATGGGTGACCACCACGCCCTTGGGGACACCGGTGGAGCCGGAGGTGTAGATGACGTAGGCCGGATGCTCCGGGCGCACCGCATGGACACGGTCGGCGTCGGTGATCGGTCCGCCGTCGACGGCGTCGAGGTCCAGTTCGTCGAGCACCAGCCAGCGCGCCGATTCCGGCAGCCCCTCCCGCACCGCGGCGACGGTGAGGCCGATCGGTGAACCGGAGTCGGTGACCATATGCGCGATGCGCTCGGCCGGATAGTTCGGGTCCACCGGCACGAAGGCCGCGCCGGTCTTGGCGACCGCCCAGGCCGCGAACACCGAATCCTCCGACCGCGGCACCCCGACGGCCACCAGGTCCTCGGCGCCGATGCCCTCGGCGATCAGCAGGCGGGCCAGGCGGTTCGAGCGTTCGTCCAGCTCGCCGTAGGACAGAACTGTCCCCTCGAACACCACCGCGGGCGCCTTCGGATCGCGGGCGGCGGCCTCGGCCAGCAGATCGGCCAGCACCCGCGGCGCCACCGCGGGCGCGCCGGTACGGCTGACCAGATCGGTGCGTTCGGCGGCATCGAGAACGTCGATGGCGCCGACGGGGATCGAGGCGTCGGCGGCGATCGCCTCCAGCACCCGCCGCCAGCGGGCGGCGATCTCGGTGACGGTGCGCTCATCGAACAGTTCTGTGGCGTAGGTCAATGCCAGCGCCATACCCGAGCCGGGTTCACCGTGCTCGGACAGTGTGAATTGCAGATCGAACCGGGCGACGTTCTCTTCCAGATCCAGCGCCGAGACCGAAAGTCCCGGCAGCTCGAGACTGGTGCGGTCCAGGTTCTGGAAGGCCAGCATCACCTGGAACAGCGGGTTACGCGCCTGCGAGCGTTCCGGGGCCAGCAGTTCCACCAGCCGCTCGAACGGCACATCGGCATTGCCATAGGCGTCCAGGTCGGTGCGGCGGACCCGATCGAGCAACTCGGTGAACGATTCGGCCGGGTCGATCCCGGTGCGCAGCACCAGGGTGTTGACGAACATGCCGACCAGATCGTCGAGCGCCTGCTCACCACGTCCGGCGATCGGAGTGCCGACCGCGACGTCATCGCTGCCCGACAGCCGCGACAGCAGCACCGTCAGCGCGCCGTGCATGACCATGAACAGTGAGGCGCCGCTGCGGCGGGCGACCTCGTCCAGCGCGGCGACAAGCTCGCCGGGCAGTTCGGTGTGCACGGTGGCACCGCGCAGCGAGGCGATGGCCGGACGCGGCCGATCGGTCGGCAGGGCCAGCTCGTCGGGGATGCCGTCGAGCGCGCGCTGCCAGTAGCCGACCTGACGCGACATCAGCGACTGCGCGTCGTCCTCGGCGCCGAGCACCTCGCGCTGCCAGAGCGCGAAATCGGCGTACTGCACCGCCAGCGGCTCCCAGCCGGGGGCGCTGTCCTGCATGCGGGCGGTGTAGGCCAGCATCACGTCACGGGTGAGCGGGCCCATGGAGAAGCCGTCGGCGGCGATGTGATGCACCACGACGACGAGCACATGCTCGGTGCTCGATTGGCTGCGCTCCCGGTGCCCTGCGTGGTGACGCTCCGCTGCCTCCTCCGGGCCCGTCGCTCGCGCAGCGTCGCTGCCGACCTGGTACAGCCGGGCGCGCAGCGGAACCTGTTCGGCCACATCGAATCCGGTGGATACGAACGCCGTGACGGTCTCGATCAGTTCGCCGGATTCCACCGGGACCGGGCTAAGGTCCAGGCTGATCTGCTCGGCGGGCACGATCACCTGCACCGGGGTGCCGCCGTGTTCCGGGTAGCGGGTGCGCAGCGATTCGTGCCTGCGCACCACATCGGCCACCGCGAGCCGCAGCGCCTCGGCGTCCAGCGCACCGGACAGCCGCAGCGCGATGGGCAGGTTGTAGGCGGCGGAGGTGGTGTCGTACTTGTTCAGGAACCACATGCGCTGCTGCGCGAACGACAGCGGCACCGTTTCGCCGGTGGCGCGCGTACGCGCCGTCAGCCGGGTCCGCGCATCGGAACCGGTATGCGATTCCACCCGCGCGGCCAACGATTCCACCGTGGACGCCTCGAACAGTGCGCGGACGGGCACCGTGGTACCGAGAGCCGCGCCGATCCGGGAGACGACACGGGTGGCGATCAGCGAGTTGCCGCCCAAGTCGAAGAAATCGTCATCGACGCCGACCCGCGGCAGGTCGAGGACCTCGGCGAAGACGGCGGCGACGGTCTCCTGCACCGGCGTGACCGGCGCACGGAAGGCCCGCGCCTGCACCGCCGGTGCGGGCAGGGCCCGGCGATCCAGCTTCCCGTTGACGGTGAGCGGGATCCATTCCAGCCGCACCACGGCCGAGGGCACCATATAGGCGGGCAGCAGCGCGGCCGCACCGTCGCGCACCTCGTCCAGGTTCGGGGCGGTATCGGGATCCGACACCACATAGGCGACGATCCGCTGATCACCCGGCTGATCCTCACGCACGACGACCGCGACCTGCGCGATGTGCGGCTGGGCGAGCACGGCGGATTCGATCTCACCGAGTTCGATGCGGAAGCCGCGCACCTTCACCTGATCGTCGGCGCGGCCCAGGTATTCGAGTTCGCCGAAACGGTTCCAGCGCGCCAGGTCGCCGGAGCGGTACAGCCGCGAGCCCGCGCCGCCGAACGGGTCGGCCACGAACCGCGCCGCGGACAGATCCGGGCGGCCGAGGTAGCCGCGCGCCAATTGCGGTCCGGCCACATACATTTCGCCCGCCACACCGACCGGCACCGGACGTAGCCGGTTGTCGAGCACGTACACCCGCAGACCGGCGATCGCGCGACCGACGATGCTGCCAGCGGCGCCCGCGATGGTCGCCGCGTCCAGCGCACGGTAGGACACATGCACCGTGGTCTCGGTGATGCCGTACATGTTGACCAGCAGCGGCGTCCCGTTCGCCGAACTCGCCGAACGGCCGTCGGCGGGTGCGCCGTGCCTGGCCACCCAATCCGAGAGGCGGCGCAGCTCCAGCGCCTCACCGCCGAACACCACATACCGCAGCGACAGCGGTGTGGCGTCCTGAGCGTTCCGGTCCGCCTCGGCCAACTGGTAGAAAGCCGACGGTGTCTGGTTGAGGACCGTCACCTTCTCGGTGCGCAACAATTCGAGGAACTGCTCGGGCGAGCGCGAGGTGTAGTAGTCGACGACCACCAGGGTGCCGCCGAACAGCAGCGGCCCCCACAGCTCCCACACCGAGAAGTCGAAGGCGTAGGAGTGGAACAGCGTCCACACGTCGTCGGGTCCGAAACCGAAGTCGCGGTCGGTATTGGCGAACAGCCGCACCACATTCCGGTGCGCCACCGCGACGCCCTTGGGTCGGCCGGTCGAACCGGAGGTGTAGATGACGTAGGCGACATGGTCGGGATGCAGCGGGGCCCGCCGGTCGGCGTCGGTGATCGGCGCGTCGTCGGCGTCTTCCACATTGCCCGCCTCGACGGCGAACCCGTCGAGCACCACGCTCGGCAGCCCGCGAGGCACCGTCACCTGGACGGTCGAATCGAGGACGACGCTGGTCGGTGCGGCATCGTCGAGCACATAGGCGATGCGTTCGGCCGGGTACGCCGGATCGACGGGCACATAACCCGCGCCGGTCTTGACCACCGCGAGCAGCGCAACCACCAGATCCAGTGAGCGCGGCAGGATCACCGCGACCAGCGATTCCGGGCCGGCGCCGTCGGCGATCAGTCTGCGCGCCAGCACATTCGCGCGCCGATCCAGTTCGGCGTAGGTGAGGGTATCGGCGCCGAAGCGGGCCGCGATCCGATGCGGATGCGCGTCGGCGACGGCGTCGAACAACGTCGACAGCGTCGCGGCCGGGTCGGCGAAGATCCCGCCGAGGTCGGTCGCGGGCAGGTCGACACCGGAGGACACCCACCGCTGCGATACATCGAGCCGCTCGGCCTCACCCAGCAGATCGATATCGCCGACGGCGACCGAGGCGTCCTCGGTGACCCCGCGCAGGATGCGCACCAGACGATCGGCGAACGCCGACACCGTCTCCGGGTCGAACAGTTCGGTGGCGTAGTTCCACGACAGCGACAGCCCGCCGTCACCGATCTCGCCGACGGTGAGCTGGATATCGAATTTCGCGGTACCCGGATCGAAGTCGACCACATCCAGCTCGAGACCGGGCAGTGCGATGGTGCCCGTATCCGCGGCCGAGGCGGCCTCGAAGGTCAGCGCGATCTGGAACAGCGGGTGATGGGCCTGCGAACGCGTCGGACTGATGACGTCCACCAGCCGCTCGAACGGCACATCCGCATGGGCGAACGCCTCGAGATCGGTGCGGCGGACCTGCTCGAGCAGGGCGTCGAACGCCACGGCCGGTTCGACCTCGGTGCGCAGCACCAGGGTGTTGACGAACATGCCGACCAGATCGTCGAGGGCCTGTTCACCACGTCCGGCGATGGGGGTGCCGATGGCGATATCGGTGCTGTTGGACAGTCGCGCCGCCCAGGTCGCCAGCGCCGCGTGCACCACCATGAACAGGGTGACGCCATTGGCGCGGGCCAGCTCCTCCAGTTCGCCACGCAGTTCGGCGTCGATCGAGAAGTTGTGCGTACCACCGGCATTGGTGGCGATCTCCGGGCGCGGCCGGTCGGCGGGCAGTTCGATCTGATCCGGCAGATCACGCAGCCGCTCGGTCCAGTAGGCGATCTGCGCGGCGGCCACCGACTCGGGATCGGTCTCCTCGCCGAGCACCTCGCGCTGCCACAGCGCGTAGTCGGCGTACTGCACCTCGAGCGGCGCCCAGCCCGGGATCTCGCCCCTGGTGCGCTCGGCATAGGCGGTGACCACATCGCGCAGCAGCGGCCGCAGCGAGAAACCGTCGGCGCTGATGTGGTGCATGACCAGCACCACCACATGGGTGCCCGGATCCACCGACAGCAGCGCGGCCCGGAACGGGATCGCGGCGGTGACATCGAAGTAGGTGCTCGCCAGCGCCACGATCCGCGCCGGAAGTTCCTCGGCGGTGACCGATTCCGGGTTCAGCCGGACCCGCACCTCGTCGGCGGGCAGAACCCGCTGGTAGCCGGTCCCCTCCACTTCGGGGTACACCGTGCGCAGCGCCTCGTGCCTGGCCAGCACATCGCCGATGGCGGCGTTCAGCGCGGTGACGTCGAGTTCGCCGGTGAGCCGGATGGCGACCGGAATGTTGTTGACCGCGGTCTGATTGTCGAAACGGTTGAGGAACCACATCCGCTGCTGCGCCGGCGAGAGCGGCACCAGTTCGCCGCGCTCACGCGCCCGCAGCGGAACCTGCCCGCCCGCACCGGCGGAGGACTCCACCCGAGTGGCCAGCGCCGCCACGGTCGGGGCCTCGAACAGCACCCGGACCGGGATCTGGGTATCCAGCGCAGCGCCGAGACGGGCCGCGACCTGGGTGGCGACCAGCGAGTTGCCGCCGAGGGCGAAGAAATCGTCATCGAGGCCGACTCGCTCGACGCCGAGCACATCGGCGTAGGTACCGGCCACGATCTCCTGCACCGGCGTCACCGGTGCGCGGAACGCGGTCGCCGCGAAGGTGGGTGCCGGCAGCGCCTTGCGGTCCAGCTTGCCGGAGGCATTGAGCGGGAAGGCGTCGAGCACCACATAGGCCGCGGGCACCATGTAGGCGGGCAGCTGCTGACCGAGTTCGGCGCGCACCGCGTCGATATCGACCGTCGGGTCCGCGACCGCGCCCGACGAGCGGCGACGCTCCGCCACCGCGTCCGTGCCCCGCGCCGCGGGGACCACATAGGCGACCAGCTGGTCACCGGTGTGCTCATCGGCGCGCACCACGACCACTGCCTGCGCGATCTCGTCCAGGCCGGTCAGCGCGGATTCGATCTCACCGAGTTCGATACGCAGACCGCGCAGCTTCACTTGGAAGTCGGTGCGGCCCAGGTACTCCAGCTCACCGTCGGCGGTCCAGGCGACGAGGTCGCCGGTGCGGTACATCCGCTCGGCGGTGGCGAACGGATTGGCCACGAACCGGTCGGTGGTCAGGTCCGGCCGTCCGACATAGCCGTGCGCGAGCTGGGCGCCCGCCAGATACAGCTCACCCGGAACACCGGCCGGAACCGGCCGCAGTCGCGAATCCAGCACGTACACCTGGGTGTTGAACACCGGGGCGCCGATCGGCACCGAGGTGGTGTCGGCATCGGTCACCTCGTGGAAGGTGACGTCGACCGCGGCCTCGGTGGGGCCGTACAGGTTGTGCAACCGGGCGCCGGTCAGCTCACGCAACCGCTGCGCGGTGACCGCGGGCAACGCCTCACCGGAGGCGAAGACATTGCGCAGGCCCTGATATTCGGCCGCCAACGGTTCGGCGACGAACACCGAGAGCATCGACGGCACGAAGTGCACCGTGGTGACCTGCTCATCGGCCATGAGCTGGGCCAGATAGGCCGGATCGCGGTGCCCGTCGGGCTTGGCGACGACCAGTCGCGCGCCGACCTGCAAGGGCCAGAAGAACTCCCATACCGACACGTCGAAAGTAGCCGGCGTCTTCTGCACCACCACATCGTCGGCGGCCAGACCGTATTCGGCGTGCATCCACACCAGCCGGTTGACGATCGCCGCATGGCTCACCGCGACACCCTTGGGGCGGCCGGTCGACCCCGAGGTGAAGATGACGTAGGCGGTATTGCCCGGACGCAGCGGACGATGCCGGTCGACATCGGTGAGCACCTCGTCGGAGAACTCCGACAGATCCAGCTCATCGATGCGCACCTGCCGCGACAGCGTGGTGTCCAGGTCGGCGCCGGAGGTGAGCACGCAGACCGGGCGCGCGGTCTCCAGCATGTAGTCGATGCGCTCGGCCGGATGATCCGGGTCCAGCGGCACGTACGCACCACCGGCGACGTTGACCGCGTACATGCCGACGACCAGATCGATGGAACGCCGCATACCCAGCGCCACATACGATTCCGGGCCCACGCCGGCCTGCTTGAGCCAGCGCGCCAACCGGTGTACTCGGGCGGCGAACTCGGCGTAGGTGAGACTTGTCCCCTCGAAGGTCACCGCGTACGCGTCCGGGGTGCGCGCCACCTGCGCTTCGAACAGCGAGACCAGGGTGGCGGCGGCGTCGCCGACCGGTGAGGTCAGCGCGGCGTCGACCGGGAATTCGGTATCGTTCCACCGGTCGAGTACGCGGGTGCGTTCGATCGAGTCCAGCAGTTCGATATCGCCCACCGGCGCGCCGGGCGCGTCCGCCACACCGCGCAGCACCCGAAGGAACCGCTCGGCGAAGCTGTCGGCGTAGCCGGCGTCGAAAAGATCGGTGGCGTAGACGAGTTCGGCTTCCATCTCCGAATCCGCGCCGGGCACCTCGCTCAGCGTGAGCTGGAGGTCGAACTTCGCCGTCGGCTGATCGATGCCGAGTTCGGTCACGGTGAGACCGGGCAGCTCCAGCGAGGTGCGGCCCAGGTTCTGGAACGACAGCATCACCTGGAACAGCGGATGCCTGGCCTGCGAACGCGCCGGGTTCAGCACCTCCACCAACCGCTCGAACGGCACATCGGCGTGCGCGAAGGCCGCCAGATCGCGTTCCCGCACCTGGGCGAGCAGTTCACCGAACGACTGCGCCGCATCGATCTCGGTGCGCAGCACCAGTGTGTTGACGAACATGCCGACCAGATCGTCGAGCGCCTGTTCACCACGACCGGCCACCGGGATACCGATGGCGATATCGTCGGAGCCGCTCAGCCGCGCCAGCAGCGCCGCGAACGCACCGTGCACCACCATGAACAGGGTGCTGCCGTTGGCGTGCGCGACCCGGTTCAATTCCTCGACCAGCGCGCCGGGCACCCGGAACCGGTGCGTACCCGCACCGTAGGTCGCCACGGCCGGGCGTGGACGTCCGGCCAGCCGCAGCTCATCGGGCAGACCGGCCAGCGCGGTGCGCCAGTAGTCGAGCTGCTCGGAGATGAGCGAGGTCGGATCGTCCTCGGAGCCGAGGGTCTCGCGCTGCCACAGCGCGAAGTCGATGTACTGCACCGCCAGCGGCGGCCAGCCCGGCTCCACCGCGGCGGTCCTTGCCACATAGGCGGTCATCAGATCGCGCACCAGCGGCCGCATCGAGAAGCCGTCGGCGGCGATGTGGTGCACCACGACCGCGAGGACGAAGTCCTGTTCGCCCACCTGGAACACGCGCAGCCGCACCGGGAGTTCGGTGGTCACGTCGTAGCCGCGGCTGGCGAATTCGTAGAGCGCGGAACCGATCTCGTCCGCAACGAGCGCGACGACGTCCAGATCGGGAATCGCTCGCGTCGAGGGCAGCACGCGCTGATAGGCGATCCCGTCGTGGGACGGGTAGACGGTGCGCAGCGATTCGTGCCGCACGATCACATCCGAGACCGCACCGCGCAGCGCCTCGATATCGAGCACGCCCTGCAACCGGACCGCCGCCGGGATATTGCTCGCGGCCGAGTCGGCGTCGAAGCGGTTGAGGAACCACATGCGCTGCTGTGCCAGCGACAGCGGCGGATGCTCGGGGCGCACCTGTTCGGTCAGCGCCTGCCGTGCTCCGGTTCCGGCATGCGATTCCATCCGCGCGGCCAGCGCGCCCACGGTGGGCGCCTCGAACAGGGTGCGCACACCGACCTGGGTGTTGAGCGCGGCGCTGAGCCTGGCCACCACCTGGGTGGCGACCAGCGAGTTGCCGCCGAGTTCGAAGAAGTCGTCATCCACACCGACACGTGTGCCACCGAGCAGACCGGCGAAGACCTCCGCCACGATCTCCTCGATCGGCGTCGACGGCGCGCGGAAGGTCTTGGCCTCGAACACCGGCGCGGGCAGCGCCCTGCGGTCGAGCTTGCCACTGGCGTTCACCGGGAACGCGTCCAGCACGACGAGGGCGGCCGGGATCATGTATCCGGGCAGGGTCGCGCCGAGCGCGGCCTTCACCGCATCGGTGTCGATCACCGCATCCGGTTCCCTGACCACATAGCCGACCAGCTGGTCACCGGCGTGCGCGTCCGCGCGCACCACCACGACCGACTGCGCGATACCCGGCTGCGCGAGCAACGCGGCCTCGATCTCGCCGAGTTCGATCCGCAGACCACGCAACTTCACCTGGAAGTCGGTGCGGCCCAGGTACTCCAGCTCACCGTCAGCGGTCCAGGCCACCAGGTCACCGGTGCGGTACATCCGTTCACCGGGCGCGCCGTACGGATTGGCGACGAACCGGTCGGAGGTCAGATCGGCGCGGCCGAGGTAGCCGAGCGCCAGCTGATCGCCCGCGAGATAGAGCTCTCCCGCGATACCGGGGGCGACCGGTCGCAGCCGGGCGTCGAGCACGAAGACGCGCGTATTCCACACCGGGCGCCCGATCGGCACCGAGACGGTGTCGGCGTCGGTGGCCTCGTGGTAGGTGACGTCGACGGCGGCCTCGGTGGGGCCGTACAGGTTGTGCAACCGGGCGCCGGTCAGCTCACGCAGCCGGGCCGCGGTGGGCGCGGGCAGCGCCTCACCGGAGGCGAACACCTGCCGCAGCCGCGGTGCGGGCAGGGCGGCGGCGTCGCCGTTCTCGTTGCCGATGGTGGCCACGAATACCGAGAGCATCGACGGCACGAAATGCGCGGTGGTGATGCCCTGTTCGGCGATGATCCGGGCCAGATACACCGGATCGCGATGGCCGTCGGGCTTGGCGACGACCAGGCGCGCACCGGTCTGCAAGGGCCAGAAGAACTCCCACACCGATACGTCGAAGGTCGCCGGGGTCTTCTGCAATACGGCGTCGGCGGCGTCGATCGGGTACTCGTGCTGCATCCACAGCAGTCGGTTGACGATCGCCGCGTGGCTCACCGCGACACCCTTGGGGCGGCCGGTGGAGCCGGAGGTGAAGATGACGTAGGCGGTGGCCGCACCGCGGATCGGCTGTGCCCGTTCGGCGTCGGCGATCGGTGCGGTGTCGAAGCCGGTGAGGTCGAGCGTGTCGACCGCGAGCACCGGTGCGGTGGCAGCGTCGAACTCGTCACGCGTGGTGGTCAACACGACCGCGGGACGGGCCGTGTCCAGCACGTAGTCGGTGCGGTCGGCGGGTTGATCGGGATCGATCGGGACATAGCCCGCACCGGTCTCCAGCACCGCGTACATGGCGACGACCAGATCCACCGAACGCCGGATAGCGAGCGCCACCAGCGAATCCGCGCCGACACCGTCGGCCAGCAGCCGGCGGGCCAGCTGATGTACCCGCCCGGCGAATTCGGCGTAGGTAAGCTGTTCGTCACCGAAGATCAGCGCCACCGCATCCGGGGTGGCGGCGGCCTGCCGCTCGAACAGCGACACCAGCGTGGCATCGGGCACCGGGTAGGCGGTGTCGTTCCAGTCGGTGAGCACCTTGGCCCGCTCATCGGCGGCGAGCAGATCGATATCGCCGATGGCGATGGTCGGGTCGGCGGTGATCGCGGCCAGCACCCGGTCGAGGCGGCGGGCGAATTCGGCGACGGTCGATTCGTCGAACAGATCGAGCGCATAGGAGAACTCGGCCGACATACCGGCCGCCTCGCCCAGCTCGTCCTGGGTCTCCGACAGCGTCAGCTGGAGGTCGAACTTCGCCAGCCTGGCGTCGTAGTCGATGCCGTTGACCGAAAGCCCCGGCAGTTCCAGACTGGCCTGCCTGGTGTTCTGGAAGGTCAGCATCACCTGGAACAGCGGATGCCGCGCCTGCGAACGCGCCGGGTTCAGCACCTCCACCAAACGCTCGAACGGCACATCGGCGTGCGCGAACGCGTGCAGATCGGTTTCGCGGGCCCGCGCGAGCAGATCGGCGAAACCGGCCGAGCCGTCGACCTCGGTGCGCAGCACCAGAGTGTTGACGAACATGCCGATCAGGTCGTCCAACGCGGCCTCACCACGGCCCGCGACCGGGGTGCCGATGGCGATATCGCTGGTGCCCGACATACGCGACAGCAGTACCGCGAGCGCCGAATGCATCACCATGAACAGCGATGCGTTATGCCTGCGGCCCAGTTCGACCAGCGCACGCTGGGTCTGCCCGGAGATGACGAACGGATAGGTGCCGCCGCGGTAGGACGCGACCGCCGGACGCGGACGATCCGATGGCAGCACCAATTCGTCCGGCAGATCGGCGAGTTCACGCGACCAGTACCGGATCTGATTGGAGATCAACGAGTTCGGATCGTCCTCCGAACCGAGCACCTCACGCTGCCACAGCGCGTAGTCGGCGTACTGCACCGGCAGCGCCGACCAGGCGGGCGCCTCCCACGAGGTGCGCGCGGCATAGGCCACCATCACGTCGCGGGCCAGCGGTCCCATCGACCAGCCGTCGGCGGAGATGTGGTGCACCACCATGCCGAGCACGTACTCGGTCTCGTTGATCTCGAACAGGCGCGCGTGCAGCGGAACTTCGCTGGTGACGTCGAACGCCATCGAGGCCAGCTCGACCAGATGATCGATCAGATTGTGTTCGGTCACCGGGATCGGGGTCAGATCGGGCACGATCTGGGCGGCGTCGAGCACCACCTGCACCGGTCCGGCGCCCGTCTCCGGGAACACCGTGCGCAGCGACTCGTGGCGGTCGATCACATCGATGACCGCGACCTGGAGCGCGGCGACGTCCAGATCACCGGAGAGCCGGATGGCGACCGGAATATTGTTCACCGCGGATTCGGTGTCGAACCGGTTGAGGAACCACATGCGCTGCTGTGCCAGCGACAGCGGCACCTCGTCCGGGCGCACTCGGGCCACCAGCGCCTTGCGCGCGCCGTCACCGGCATGTGATTCCACCCGCGCGGCCAGCGCCGCGACGGTGGAGGCCTCGAACAGCATGCGCACCGGAACCCTGGTGTCGAGCGCGATACCGAGCCGGGAGGCCACCTGGGTGGCGATCAGCGAGTTGCCGCCGAGTTCGAAGAAGTCGTCGTCCACACCCACCCTGGTGACGCCGAGGACCTCACCGAAGATCTGCGCGACGATCTCTTCGATCGGCGTTGTCGGCGCACGGAATTCACGCACCTCGAACACGGGCGCGGGCAGCGCCTTGCGATCCAGCTTGCCGGAGGGGTTGAGCGGCAACGCTTCCAGCACCACGATCGCCGACGGCACCATGTACGAGGGCAGCGTGCGGTGCAGCGCGCCCTTGATGCTGTCGATATCGACCGGACCCGCGTCGGTGACGACATAGCCGACGAGCTGGTCGCCCGCGACGGTGTCGAGTACGAGCACCACGGCCTGGTTGACGGCGGGATGGTCGAGCAGCGCGGCCTCGATCTCACCGAGTTCGATGCGCTGACCACGGAACTTGACCTGGAAGTCGGTGCGGCCGATGTATTCCAGCACACCGGCGGAGCCGACCTCGGGATCGCGCGGTTCGGTCCAGCGCACCAGATCGCCGGTGCGGTAGAGCCGCGATCCTGGCGGGCCGAACGGGTCGGCGACGAAACGTTCGGCGGACAGATCGGCGCGGCCGTGATAGCCGCGCGCGGTCTGCGTACCACCGAGGTACAGCTCACCGGGCACGCCGACCGGAACCGGCGAAAGCCCCTCGTCGAGCACATAGGCGCGCGCGTTCCACACCGGACGCCCGATCGGCACGGTGCTCGGCGCGACCTCGGTCAGCTGCCATGCGGTGGCGTGCACGGTGAACTCGGTGGGACCGTACAGGTTGTGCATCGCGGCGGTGGAGAACTGCCGGAACGCGGTCACCGTCGCGGGTGGCAGCGCCTCACCGGCCACCAGAACCGCACGCAGCGAAGCGCATTCGGCCGAGTTCGCGGCACCGGCGAACACCGAGAGCATCGACGGCACGAACGAGGTCATGGTGACCCGGTGCCGTCCGATGATCTCCGACAGGTACAGCGGATCGCGATGCCCGTCCGGCGCCGCGATCAGCATGCGAGCGCCGACGGCCAGGGACCCGAACAGCTCCCACACCGACACGTCGAAGGTCACCGGCGTCTTCTGCAACACCACATCGTCGGGGCCGATGCGGTATTCGGCGGTGATCCAGGCGATCTGGTTGACCACCGACGCATGACTCACCGCGACGCCCTTGGGGCGGCCGGTGGAGCCGGAGGTGTAGAGCACATAGGCCGTATTGGCCGGACGCAGCGGCGCCAGCCGGTCGGCGTCGGTGACCGGGGCGTCGGAGTATTCGCTCAGATCCTCGGTGTCGAGGAAGATCACCGGCACATCGCTGGCGGTGACATTGTCGGCGATGGTGGTCAGCACACAGACCGGTGCCGAGGAATCGAGCACGTATTCGGTGCGCTCGGCCGGATGGTCGGGATCGATCGGCACATAGCCGCCGCCCGCGGTCATGGTGGCGTAGAGCGCGACGAGCATATCGACCGAACGCCGGATACCAACGGCGACCAGCGTTTCCGGTCCGACACCGGCGTCGATCAGCTTGCGCGCCAGACGGTTGACCCGGCTCGCGAACTCGGAGTAGGTCAGAATCGCGTCGCGATTCCATGCGGGGTCGGGCGACTCGGCCAGTTCTTCGTCGAGTCCGTCGAGCCTGCCGCCGCCGTCGAAGACCACACCGATCTCGTCCGGACGCAGCCGCACCTGCTCGGCGAACAGATCGAGCACGGTGGCCGCCGGCACGGTGTGGGCGGTGTCGTTCCAGCCCGCGAGGACCGTGGCGCGCTCGGCGCCGTCGAGGATCTCGATATCGCGCACCGCGGTAGTCGGTTCGGCGACAACGGTTTCCAGTACACGCAGGTAGCGGCGGGTGAACTCGTCGACGGTGTCGGCGTCGAACAGATCGGTGGCGTAGGAGACCACCGCCGACATCCCGGCCGGTGCGCCGTCGCCGCCGCGCTCCTCGGTGACCGTCCATTGCAGATCGAACTTGGCGATATCGACCTCTAGCTCGTCGGCGGTCACCGACAGGCCGGGCAGTTCCAGCGCCGCATGCGACATCTCCTGGAACGACAGCATCACCTGGAACAGCGGGTGGCGCGCCTGCGAACGGGTCGGGTTGAGCACCTCGACCAACCGCTCGAACGGCACATCGGCATAGGCGAACGCCGCGAGATCGGTTTCCCTCGTGCGGGTGAGGAAATCGGTGAACTGCTCGCTGCCGTCGACCTCCGAACGCAACACCAGCGTGTTGACGAACATGCCGATCAGATCATCGAGCGCCTGCTCACCACGACCGGCCACCGGCGTGCCGATGGCGATATCGCTGGTGCCCGACAGCCGCGCCAGCAGCACCGCCAACGAGGCGTGCATGACCATGAACAAGCTGACGCCCTGCGTGCGAGCCAGGGCCGACAGGCGCTGATGCAGTTCGGCGTCGATGGTGAAGCCGATCCGTCCGCCCTGGAAGCTCTGCACCGCCGGACGCTGCCGGTCGGCGGGCAGATCCAGCTGATCGGGCAGCCCGGCCAGCGCCTGCTGCCAGTAGGAGATCTCGCGCGCGGCCATCGAATCGGGATCCGATTCCGATCCGAGCAGTTCACGCTGCCAGATGCTGAAATCCTGGTACTGCACCGGCAGCGGCGACCAGGCGGGCTCGGCGCCCTCGGCGCGCGCCAGATAGGCGGCGGCCACATCGCGGGCCAGCGGGCCGAAGGAGAAACCGTCGGCGGCGATATGGTGCACCACGAACGCCACCGCGTACTCCGGGGTGCCGTTACCACGGCCACCGGTGACCTCGTAGATGCGCACCCGGATCGGCAGCTCACGCGAGACGTCGAAGCCCATGGAGGCGAATCCGGCCAGCACACCGTGCAATTCGGCTTCATCGATCGGCTCGACCGTGATACCCAGATCGACCTGTTCGACCGGGATGACGAACTGATAGCCGCCGTCACCGGACTCGGGGAAGATCGTGCGCAACGATTCCTGCCGCGCCACCACATCGTTCAGCGCCGTCTGCAACGCTTCGACGTCCACCCGGCCGCGCAACCGCACCACGAACGGCAGGTTGTAGGTGGGCACCGTGGGATCGAACTGGTTGATGAACCACATCCGCTGCTGTGCCAGCGACAGCGGCACCCGCTCGGGCAGGCGCTGCGCCACCAGCGGCGGCCGCGAACCATCAGCGGGCGTCGAATTCTCCGCCCGCGCCGCGATTCCCGCGACGGTCGGCGTCTCGAACAGCGCACGCACCCCGAGCTGGGTACCGAACGCCGCACTGATCCGCGCCACCACCTGGGTCGCGACCAGCGAGTTACCGCCGAGATCGAAGAAGTTGTCGTCGATGCCGATCCGGTCCTGGCTCAGCACATCGGCGAAGATGCCGGCCACGACCTGTTCGGCCTGGGTGCGCGGGGCGCGGAAACCCGATTCGTCCACCGCGAACACCGGCTCCGGCAGCGCCTTACGGTCCAGTTTGCCGCTGGTATTGAGCGGGAAGGCGTCCAGCACCATGATCGACGCGGGCACCATGTAGCTCGGCAGCTTCTCCGCGACGAAGCGCGTCAGATCGGCCGAGGCCACGCTCTGCCCCGGTGCGGGCACCACATACGCGACCAGCTGCTGACCGGTGGCGGTGTCGACCACGAGCACCACGGCCTGGCTCACCGCGGGGTGCGCGAGCAGATCGGTCTCGATCTCACCGAGTTCGATGCGCTGACCACGGAACTTGACCTGGAAGTCGGTGCGGCCGATGTATTCCAGGACACCGTCGGCGTTCCAGCGCACCAGGTCGCCGGTGCGGTACATGCGTTCGCCGTCCGGCGACAGCGGATTGGCGACGAAACGGTCCGAGGTCAGATCCGGGCGGCCACGGTAGCCGCGCGCGAGCTGACGTCCGCCCAGGTACAGCTCGCCCGGTGCGCCGATCGGCGCCGGACGTAGCCGCGAATCCAGGACATAGACCTCGACATTCCACTCCGGGATACCGATCGGCACGGTCACGGTGTCGGCGGCGGTGGCCTCCCAGCAGGTCACCGACACCGCGGCCTCGGTGGGACCGTACAGGTTGTGCAGCCCGGCGGAGGTGATCGCGCGGAATGCCGCGGAGGTCTCCGGCGGCAGCGCCTCACCGATCACGAACACCGCGCGCAGCGATTCCACCTGCGCGGGCGTGGCGTGGGAGACGAAGACGGTGAGCATCGAGGGGACGAAGTCGGTGAACGTCACCCGATGCTTCGCGATCATATCCGCGACGTAGATCGGGTCACGATGCCCGTCCGGCGCGGCGATGACCAGTTTCGCGCCGACCATCAGCGGCAGGAAATAGCCCCACAGCGAGACGTCGAAGGTGGTCGCCGTCTTCTGCAAGTACACGTCGTCGGCGGTGAGGCCGTACTCGTCCAGCATCCACAGCTGCTGGTTGACGATCGCGTGATGGGTGACCGCGACGCCCTTGGGGCGGCCGGTCGAACCCGAGGTGTAGATGACATAGGCGGTGTTGTCCGCGCGCAGCGGCGCCGAACGGTCCGCGTCGGTGATCGGCTCGGCCGAGAACCGCGAGACGTCGAGGGTGTCGATCTCCACCCGCTGCACCGATTCGGGCAGCTCCAGCTCATCGGTCGAAATCGTCAGCACGCACACCGGTGCCGCGCTGTCGAGGATGTAGGCGGTGCGGTCGGCCGGATGATCCGGATCGATCGGCACATACGCGCCACCGGCCTTCAGCACCGCGTGCATGCCGATGACCAGCTCCAGCGATCGGCGCATACCGAGCGCGACCAGCGATTCCGGGCCCACACCGTCGGCGATCAGGAACCGGGCCAGCCGGTTGACCTGCTCATCGAACTCGGCGTAGGTGAGGGTGGCGCCCTCGAAATCGAGCGCGACGGCGTCCGGGGTGCGTGGGATCTGCGCGTCCAGCAGCGCGGGCAGCGTGGTGGTCGGCACCTCGTGCGCCGAATCGTTCCACTCCACCAGCGAGGTGGAACGCTCGTCGGCGGTGGTGACATCCAGCTGCCAGACCGGGGTGTCGGCGATACTGCCGTCGGGTTCGGCCGCGGCGAGTGCCAGGAACCGGTCGAAGAATTCCAGGAACCGGCCGTGATGGCGGCGCGCCTCATCGTCGGTGTAGAGGTTCGGGTTGGTCTCGAAGTCGATATGCGAGCGGGTGCCGGCCACCGACTGGTAGAAGTTGACGCCGAGATCCTCGATGCTGCCCGTGGACAGCACGCTGAGCTGGCCGACCATCGGGCCGAGCACCAACTCGTCGTGGAACAGCATGATGTTGACCCACGGACCGAAGAACTCCGTGGTGACCACACCGTCACCGGCCGCGTCACGGCGGATGTCCTCATGCCGGTAACGCTGATGACGCAGCGCCCCCGACACCTCCACCTGCACCTCACGCAGCAGTTCGGTGACCGTGGTGTCGTAACCCACGCGCAGCCGCAGCGGCACGATATTGGAGGCCACACCACCGGAACGGCGCATCGCGGCCGTGGTGCGCGCGGTGACCGGGAGGCTGAGGATGATGTCCTCGGTGCCGGTCAGCTGGGCCAGATAGGCGGCGAAACCGGCGATCAGCAGCGCGGCGGGCGAGGAATCATTGCGGGCGACGGCCTCGGCGAGCAGCGAATCCTGCTCCTCCGACAGCGCCGCGCTCACGATCCCGTTCACCGGCGACGGCGGCGCCGAACGACCGGCCAGGCTCGAGCCCTCCTCGAGTCCGGCCACCCGCTGCGCCCAATGCTCCTTATCGGACTGGAAACGGGTGCTGTCGCGGTAGGTGATCTCGGATTCGTAGAGCTTGCGCAGATCCGTCGCCTTGCTCGGCGCGGGTTCGGCGCCGGTGACATAGGCGGTGTACAGCTCGGCGATCCGGGTCATGAACGTCATCGCACCGAAGCCGTCGAGCGCGATGTGATGGGCCCGCGAATACCAGAACCAGCGCTGGTCCTCGATGCGCAGCGCGGCCGCGCGGATCAGGCGATCTTCGACGATATCGAGCGGATGCGAGTATTCCGCGCGCATCCATTCCTGAGCGGCGGCCTCGGGATCGTCGGCCGCGCGCAGGTCGACATATTCGAGGGTGGCGTCCAGGGACGGATCGACGGTCTGCAACGGCTCACCGTCGCGTTCGATGATCCGCAGGAAGCCCGACCCCATCTCGCGGGCGGCATCGGAGCTGGCCCGCTCGAGGGCCGCTACATCCAGGTCGCCACGCAGATCGACGTACTGCGCGATGTTGACCGGTACCTGAGGATCGACATGCTGGGCATACCAGATACCCAGCTGCGCCGGGGACAACGGAAAGTATTCATCCCGTTCACCACCAGTTTCGCCGTTTCCGCCGAAATCCAGCCGGTCCAACCGTAACCTCGCTTCCGGAACACCACGCAAGCGCTCCCCGACGACACCCGGACAGGACGCTCACCTATCCAAGCGTGGCGTCCACATCTGCGGGCTCAGTTCTCGTATCAATCAGGCAAAAATGTTCATTGGCACTATCTGTCCGCCAGGCCGCTGTCGTTACATGGGCACGACCGGACCCGAGGTCGCCCACGCGGCACATCCGCGAACTTCGCTGCTGATCACCGAATCAATCTACCGTCGCCCCGCACAGGTGACCAACCAACGCCCATAGCGTCAGGGCATCGCCGCTGGCGGCGGGGCGAGGCGGGGTGTGCGGGAGGTTTCCGGGGCACTCACCGGACCGTGTGTTCGGGGGTGAGGAGGGTGACAGCCGGGTGAAGTCGGCTCTGGGTGTGAGCCAGGTCGGTTTCGGGGGATTTCAGGGCAGCGGTCCGGGGGTCGGCATCGCGGCATCGCAGCATCGCGGCATCGCGGCATCGCGGCATCGCGGACGGAGTCTGCGGCCGTGGGCGCGGCTGCGGGCCGTCGCCGGTGATTCGCTCGGACTGCCGCCAGGACGATCGACTCCGATCCGTCACGAAAACGATCAGCTCCAGCCGTCACAGATGATCCGGTCGACCGGATCATGGGGATGATGGGGCTCCAGCCCGTCACGACGCGATCAGCTCCAGCCCATCACGGATGATCTGCTCGGACTATCGCGGGGCGATCGGTCTCCAGCTCGTCACGGGCGATCGACTCCAGCCCGTCGCGAGGCGATCGGCTCCGGCCCATCACGAGGCAGTCGACTCCCGTCACAGATGGTCCGGTCGACCGGTCACGAGATCGATCGACTCCAGCCCATTACAGCTGATCTGCTCGAACTGTCGGCAAAGACGATCAGCTCCGGCCGTCACGAGCCGATCGGCTTCCAGCCCATCACGGGCAATCTGTTCCAGCCCGTCCTGATGCGGTCGCCTACGGCCCGCCACAGATGGTCCCGTCGACCGGACCGTGAGGATGATCGGCTCCAGCCAGTCGCGAGCCGATCGGCTCCGGCCCGGAACGGACCGGCTTCCGATGGAACCGCAGCCGGGTCCGGTGCGTCCATATCTGCATAGGTAAGTTCTGGACGCAGTCGGCGGAGAGGGTTCTGGGGTGGGTATCGAGATTCCCGAGGCGTTGCAGTGGGCGGCGAAGTATGTGGTGGGGGCCGGTGATTGGCCCGAGGGTGATGAGACCGCGATGCGGCGTATCGCCGACGCCTACACCACCGCAGCCACGACT
>NZ_JARWNX010000015.1 GCF_029868385.1 Nocardia cyriacigeorgica
CCCCCGGCCAAAGCGGCACCCGCCGTCTACCACCCGGCCCCGGGCGGCGTGCGCGGGGCGCAACGCGGGGCGCCGGGCCCACGGCGCGGCCTATTGGTGGCTCGGTTCCGGGGTGGGTTCGGTGGTCGGTGCGGGCTTCGGTGTCATGAGCAGCGTGGCGAGCAGCGCTGCGCCGAGGAGGGCGGCACAGAGGCAGCTCGACAGTTCGACGGCCGCGGACATGGCCTCACGGGCGGACGCGGCGATGGACTCGGTCGCCGGGTCGGCGGCGAGGGCGGGGACGACCGATCCGGCGCTGTCGGTGACGGCGGTGCCGAACTGTTCGGCCGCCTCGTCCGGCAGGCCCGCGTCGGCGAGGCGGTCGCGCACACCGGCGCCGAGAGAGCTGAAGAACAGCGTGGTGAGCATCGCGATGCCGAGTGCGGACCCCAGCTCGCGCGCGGCGCTCTGGATGCCCGAGCCCTGACCCGCGCTCGCCGCCGGAATATCGGCCATTGCGACATTGGTGACCTGCGCGGTGGCGAATCCGACACCGATGCCGTACACGAACAGCGCGACGGCGATTGTCCACCAGGCACTGTCGGCCGCCGCGAACACTCCGAGCAGCACCAGACCGGCCGCTTCGAGCCCGAGCCCGATGCGCACCTGCCCCAGCGCCGAGACCGACGCGGCCAGCGAGAAGCTGGCGCCACTGGCGCAGAAACTGCCCACCGCCAGCGGCACCAACGCCAACCCCGCCTGGAGCGCGCTGTAGTCCAGCGTGAACTGCAACCACAGCGGCAACACCGCGATGATGCCGAACTCACCGAGACCGACCAGCAGCGTCACCGCGTTGCCCTGCCGGAACGAGCGGATCCCGAACAGCCGCACATCCATGAGCGGTTCGGCGCCGCGCCGGCCGAGCCGGGATTGCCGCAGCCAGAACGCGATCAGCGTGACCGCCGAGAGCACGAATGCGATGAGCACCGGCGACGGACCGCCGCTCCACTCGACGCCACCGAGGCTCAGCGGTTCGGTGGTGAGCAGCCAGCCGTGCGCACGTCCTTCGATGAGGCCGAACGACAACAGCCCGAGCCCGAAGATCGACAGCAGCGCACCGATGACGTCGACGCGCCCGCGTCCCGGTATCGCAGCAGGCAGATAACGCAGCACACCGACCCCGATCAGCAGCACCGCCGGGATATTGATGCCGAACGCCCACCGCCAGGAGAAGTCGGCCAGCCAGCCGCCGAGCAGCGGCCCCACCGCAGCAGCCGCGCCGATGGTCGAACCCCAGATCGCGAACGCCCGCCCACGCGCTTCACCAGAGAAGGCCGCGTTGATCAGCGCCAATGATGTCGGCAGGATCATCGCCCCGCCGATGCCCTGGACGAAACGAGCCAGGATCAGCAGCGCGCCGCTCGGTGCGAGTGCCGCGAGCAGGCTCGTCGCCCCGAAGACGGCCAGCCCGATCAGGAACAGCTTCCGCGCGCCGTACAGGTCCGACAGTCGCCCGGTGAGCAGCAGCAACGCGGCGAACACGATCGCATAGGACTCCTGCACCCATTGCGCCTGGATCGAGCTGATCTCCAGATCGCCGATGATCGGCGCGAGGATCACGTTCACGATCGTCAGGTCCACCACGATCAACGCGACGCCGAGCGATACCGCGATCAACCCGAGCCATTCACGCCTGGTCGGCGTCTCCGTTGCGGTACTCAATTTACCTCCATCATGAAGTTACTTTATGATGAAGCTAAATCGGAGACCGGTAGGTTGTCAATCCAGAACCGCGCGAAACGGAGGCACCCATGGCGGACCGGACGACCGGCACCGCGGCGCAACGGCAGCGCCTGACCGAAGGCCTCATGGCCTACGGCGCCAGCTTCACCGAACTGGGTCGACGCTTCGCCGTCTCACTCGGCGTGCATTCCACCGACGCGTTCGCCCTGATGGAGATCGCCACCGCCGATCAAGCCGGTACGCCACTGTCACCGGCCTTGCTGACCACACGGATTCCGCTGTCGTCCGGGGCGATGACGGCCCTGCTCAATCGGCTCGAACGCGCGGGCTACGTGCACCGCTCACGGGAACTCGACGACCGGCGAGTGGTGACGTTGCGCGCGAGCGCGGAGGCCAAACGGCTGGCCGACGAATTCTTCGAACCGATCAACGCCCGCCAGGACGCCGTGCTGGCCGGGTACCCACCGGAACTACTGCACACCTTCGAGGAACTGCTCGCCGCGTTGCGCGACAGCATGGACGAGCAGCTCGAACATGCGGATCGAGCTGTGCGCCGCGACGTCAGCGGGTAGGCGCGTCGGCGGCGGAACGCGTGGCGACGGCGGCCGATCAGTTCGCGGCGGCGCGGACCTCGTCGGCGATATCGTCGTCGAGGGTCACCCGGACCAGTGCGGCGGCCAGGTCGGCGGTATGGCCGCGCGGCGCCAGTTCGGCCAGCCGGTCCGGGTCGGTGGGCAGATCGACGCGTTCGGCGCCGCGCAGCGCACGCTCATCGAAATGCGGACGCGCCCAGGTCCAGATGTCCTGTACCTCGCGCAGGAAGATATCGGCGCCCACCGGGCCGATGCCCTGGAACTGTTGCAGCAGTTCGGCGGCGCGGGTGGGATCATGATCCGCTTCTGCGGCGAGTTCACGCAGGTCACCGTGGTATCGATCCAGCACGGCCGTCGCGTTCGCACCCAGCCGAGTGGCCGTGCTCTCGTCGTAGCGGCGGTAATGCGCGCGGCCGAGTGCGTCCACCAGCTCCTGCCATTCGGCGTCCGACACCCGGTGCGGTGTGCGATATCCGCTGTCGATCAGTTCCTTGGCCGCGCCGACCGCCAGGTCCGCCGATATCCGGGTGCTGAGCAATTCCGACAGCATCAGTAACTGGAACAGGGGCGCGGGTTTGTCGGCCAGCGCGATCCCCGCCGCGGCGGCATATCCGGTACCCGCCCGGTCCAGCAATGCGTGCACGACTTCTCGCTGTCCCATGGTGTCCTCTGCTTCCCAGTGTGCGGCTCCGCCGCCTCAGATGCGAGCCCCGCGTTCAGTCCGGCGGCGTGAGCTGGGCGAGCACACCCTCCGCGCTGCGGACGGCGGTCAGGCAGGCGCTGGCGGTGAACTGGTCGGCCAGCGGATGGCCCGCGCGGGCGCGCCACTTGCGGACGGCGTCGATCGCCTCGGCGCGCTGTATCGCGGGTGTGGCGTCCGCCGGCAGGCCGAGGCGCAGATGCGTCGCGACGCCGGCGCCGCCGATGAGCCGGACGAGTTCGGTCAGCGCGTCGGCGGGCAGACCGGGTTCCTCGGTGCGCAGCCGACCGAGCAGACGCAGTTCGGCGAAACCGTGATCATCGGCGAGCAAGGTGCGGATATGGGGCAGCAGCAGATCGGCGGCGGTGCCGGGATGGGCGGTGAGCACGCGGTCGAGGGCGCTGAGGGCGGAATGGGCCTTGAGCTGGTCGGCGCGCTGGCCGAACTGCACGTCGAGCACCGAACGCAGCTCGTGCACGCCGCTGCGTTCGGCGAGTTCGGCGGCGAGCGCGGCCGAATCGCGAGCACCGAGCCGCACCAGCGTGATCGCCAACCGGATACCGAACACACCGAACCGCTCAGCGAGCCGGGCCCGCATCTCGGGGGCGACCGGTAATGGCAGATCGGGGCGCACGAACCGGTCGACCGACAGCAGTGCGGCCGACAATTCCTCGACGGGCACACCCGCCAGCGCCTGGAAGGCGGCGAACTCCTGCTGCCGCAAGGTCGCGGCCGCGAACGCCAGCAGCCCGGCCACCGGAATCACCGCCTGACACAGTCCGGTCCGCTCCAGCTCACCCGCGAACCGGGCCGCCACCGCACGCGCCGAGTGCAGGGCATCAATCCGGCCAGCGCCGATCTCATCGGCCCGCGACACCACGCCGATCACGCCGAGCGGGCCGGAGCCACCACCCGCCGTACCCACTCGCTCGAGGAAGCGGACATCGGCGTCGTCGAGTCGGCGCAACAGGTAGACGACGGCATCGGCGCCCGGAACATTCGCATCGTCCGGGGTCAGCAGACGCGCGGTACGCGCCGATACCTCCCGCGAGAGCGAGGACGTACCGGGGGTGTCGATGATGGTGGTGGCGGCCAGGGTGGCGGCGGGCCATTGCACCTCCAGATGGTCCACCTCGCGTGGGCCGGGTGCGTCCCAGTTCAGGGTGTCGAGATCGAACGTCAGGCCGTGCGCGCCGCCACCGCGCCGCACCACCACATTGGCCGTGCGACCATCGGCGGAGCGCGCGGTGACCGTCGGTGTTGATCCGTTGCGATACCAGGTGACGACCCTGGTGCATTCGGTCGCGTCGGTGGGCGCGATCTGTTGCCCCACCAGCGAATTCAGCAATGTCGATTTGCCCGCCTTCAGCGAACCGGCCAGCGCCACCCGCAGCGGTTGGTCGAGCCTGCGGGCACAGTCGTCGAGCAGGGCTCGTGCCCACGGTTCACCGGCCAGTTCCCGGCGGGCGGCGGTGACCAGCGCACGCGCTTCGCTCACCACACCCGGCGCCACCTCGACCTGCGCGGTCATGCGGTCACCGCCTGCATCGCCGCGGCGTGGTTGCGTAATTCGGCCACCACCCGCAGTTGACGTTCCAGCTCGGCGCAGCGTTCGGAGCGCCGGGTCGATGCCATGGTCGCGGCCTCCTGTGCGGCTCTGAGCGAATCGTCGATGGACCGCAGGCTGCGCTGCGCGACACCGGTGTAGTGGTCGCGCAGCGCACGGTGGATGCGGTGCAGGCGGTCCTTGGATTCCTTGCCCGCCTGGAATGCCACATCATCGACATAGCGACGGACCGCGACCTTGGCTTCGTTGCGTCGTTTGGCGAGCCTGGTCTTGTGATCGTCTCGGAACGCTTTACCGCCCACCAGCACTCCCGCGCCGAGCGAAATCGGATTGAGCAGGGCGAGACCGGCGAAAGTGCTGGCCAGCCCGACCATGAGCACCCCACCGTAGGAGCCGCGCATACCGACGAGCAGTTTGCTGCCGACACCGATATCGGGTTCCAGATCAGCGAGAGTCACTGCTGCCGAACGTGATTTATCATCGTTCTCACCGGGCCGCACATCCGGCAGGTCGACCGCGCCGAGTTCGGTGAAATGCTCGGCCACCCGCTCACTCAGCCGTTCCGCACGCGCCCCCGTCCACAGCAGATTGTCACCGAGCGCCGAATCGACGGTGCCGACGAGCCATTCCTCGATCCGCGCCCAATGCCTGCCCGGATCGTGATCATCGATCCATTCCTCGGCCTCACGGGCGACGGTGCGCAGTCGGTCACGCAGGTCGTGATCGATATCGCCCGCCAGATCGGTGATGCCATCGGCCAGCGTCTGCTGCCATGCCGCGGTACGCCGGTGCATCTGCTCGGCGGCCGCCTTCGCCGCCTGCAACTCCGCGACCGCCGCCGCACCGAGCTTCGGATCCCGCACCGCGACGAGTTCACTGCCGAGCGCGAGCGCCAGATGTTCGGCGGCCGAATGGATATCGCGCGATACCGCGAGCCTGGTCGCCCGCTGATCGCGCGCCACCACCTGTTCGCGCAGGAACTGGTAGAGCACACCGAAACCTGATTCGGCGCCCAACTGTTTGTCCTGTAGCCGCAGTGCGTGCTCGCGCAGCGCCGCGGAGACCGGGATGATCGGCACCTCCAGCTGCGCGCGGTCGAGATGGGCGCGGTCGGCTGCGGCGACCTGACGCCAATGCGGGTAGAGGTCGATCTTGGTGAGCACCAACGCCACCGCCGGGCAGAGCCTGCGGACCTGGCTCAGGAACGTCAGCTCGGGCTCGGTGAGTTCGGTGGACGCGTCGGAGAGCACCAGTACGGCGTCCGCTGCTGTCGACAGGCCGAGAACTGTTGCGGTGCTGTTGTTTCCCTGACCTGTGCCGGGAGTATCGATGAGAACTATGCCGTCGGCCAGTAGCTGGTTCGGCGCCGTGACCTCCAGTCGGGTCGCCCGGCGGCCCGCTACCACCGGGACGCGAGTGGCCGCGGAGATTTCATCGACCTGCACCCGCTCCTCACGGGAGAGGTCGGGACCGGTGAACACCAGGTGCGCCTCGATTGCCGGGCCGTGCATGAGCACTGTCGGCACCGTGGTGGTGGTGTCGTCACCGACCGGGCAGAGATCACTGTTCACCAGCGCGTTGACGAACCGGCTCTTCCCCTGATCGCGCTGACCGGCGATCACGATCCGCCGCCGCGGATCGCGGACCCGGTCGGCCACTGTCTCCAGACGGCCGACCAGATCGCCGCGATCCGCGGCACGAGCAGCGGCAATGGTCTCGCCGAGCACCGAAAGCAGCGGAGCCGCAGGCGGTGTGGTGGTGGCGGGTGCGACCATCTGGTTGTTCTCCTTCTCGGCCGGAACCGCGGTCGTCAGAGCAGGGCGTCGTCGGAGTCGGCCGTAACCACGACGGTCTCCCCGACACCCGTCTCCCCGAACAGACCCCCGCTTCCTGCACCGACCCCACCATCGAACCCGGACCCGAATGCGCTCGAAACATCCACGGACGACCAGGTATTCGCGGCCGAGTCGATAGTCGAGGTGGCCGACATCCCGAGGTCGGCAGTAGTCTGCGCACCCACCTCGACCGCCGAAGCACCGTCGACCGCACCCGCACCCGCACCGGCACCGGCACCGGCACCGGCACCGAACGATCCCGTCAGATCAGCACCGAAGGGATCAGTCCCGTCGACGCCATACGCACCCGACCCACTCACGGCGCCCGCACCGCCGACACCGCCTGCACCGCCCGCACCGCCCGCACCGCCCGCACCGAACGATCCCGTCGCATCACCGCCGAGGGAACCATCCGCACCGATGCCAGGGGAACCGGATCCACCGATCCCGAGCGCACCACCCACCGCACCTTCCCCAGCAGCAACACCACCGGACCCGACAGCAGCACCCACACCACCCGGATCGAACCCATCACCCACCACTCCGAGCCCGGTCTCCAATCCCGTCCCCAGTTGCCCCCCGACCCCGCCCACAACAGCCGTGCCTGCACCGAGAGCACCGGTGAGCTGGCTATCCACAACGACCCCACCGCTCACGTCGGCTCCGAGATCGCCAGCAGCATCGATGCCTGTGGACAACCCCGCCTCCATACCGGCGCCCATCTCGATGACGCCATCCATTGCCGAGGCGATCCCGGTGCCCGCGACGATGTCTACCGCCGAGGACAGCCCGGCGCTCGGATCTGCCCCGGAGGTGGCCACAGCACCGATACTCGACGACAACCCGGCGCCCAGCCCACCGCCGGACTCGATGTCACCGCCGAGCACCGCGCCGCCGCTGGAGCCGAACTGGTTCTCGAATTCCCCCACAGCCTCCACGGCCCCATTCACACCCGCAGACACGTCGCCGTCAGCACCGAACAGCCCGCCGAGCCCGAGTTCGAGCCCCGTCCCAACTTGTCCACCCCCGTCCACAACCCCCTCCAGCCCGGTCACCACCCCTCCCCCGATCTCCGCCCCCGCACCGACCACGGCCCCCAACCCAGCAGCCGCCATCGCCCCGAGATCACCCCCGACCTGCGCACCACCCTCCACCGCGCCGGACAGATCCCCGGCGTCCACCACCCCGCCGACGGCCGCACCCAGGTCTGCTCCGGATTCCACCGCACCACCGATGGTGGCTCCCAAGTCCGCGCCGCCGTCGAGGGCACCACTGAGATTCGCCCCGATGCCGGTCGCCGCATCTGCGCCCAATGCCACACCCGCATCGATCGCTCCACCGACAATGCCGCTGACGTCGATACCGGCTGCGAGGTCCGCACCCGATTCCAGTCCTGCGGTGATCGCACCGCCGATTCCGGCGGACAGCTCGGTACCGAGGTCGATGCCACCGACCAGGTCGATACCCGTGTTCAACCCACTACCCAGGTCGAGGTCCACACCGGTGTCGAGCCCACCACCAAGGTCGAGGTCGATACCGGTGTCGAGCCCACCATCCAGGTCAAGGCCGATACCGGTGTTCAACCCGCCACCCAGATCCACATCCAGTCCGGTCTCGGCGGACCCGCCGAGGTCGAGGCCGAGGTCGGCGCCGAGGTCGAGGCCCGCGTCGATGGCGGCGCCGGCGCCTACCGCGCCTGCCGCGCCGATGGCGGCGCTCGCGGCGGCCTGGGTTCCGGCGGCGATGATGGCCGATAGCTGGCCACCGCCGCTGAGGAGGGCGGATTCGGCGACCAAGGGGGCTACGGCGGTGATGTCTTCCGGGGTCACGTCCGGGAGTCCGGCCGAGGCGAGGGCCTGGCAGGGGTTGAGGCAGTAGCCCGCCGCGGCTTCGGGGTCGCGCAACAGGTCGAGGATGAACTCGAGAATCGCGTTGGGGGTCATCGAGAATCTTCTCCTGGGCTCGGCGGACGTGATCCGCGGTCGTTGGAATGCATTTCACGCTAGGGACGTGAGTCGTTACTTCGGAACGGGGCAAAGCCCCACATTCACGCCCGAACACCCGTTAGGGGCATTCCGCTCATTAGGGGAATTTCCCCGTATCGCCCCTATCCGGTAACAGCGGCCACCCAGCAACCGACATGCGGGTTGAGTCGGCGCGGTACTCCGATTCGTTTCCCAACCAAACAATATTGGAATCGGTAGCGGCACTCAGTTCTCGAACGGGGATCTTCGGCATGACACAGCGTCTGGCGCTCGGCATCACTGTCGGGTCGGCGAATTCGGTTGCCGTGCTGGCGACCCGGGGCGGCGAACCGAGTATCGACAGCGAGCCGATCCTGACCCATCCCACCGTGCTCCGGCTCGTCTCCGGCGCACCCGCGACCTTCGGGACGGAGGCCACGTCGGGCGGTCGACATGCCCCCGGTGTGCGGATCGACGGGTTCGTGGCCCGCGTGGGCGATCCGGTGCCCATGCTGGCCGACGACGGGACGTCACATTCGGCATCTGCCCTGTTCGCGACCGCTGTCGCCCGCCTCGTCGAGGAAGCCGCCGACGGACCCGCCGCCGTGGTGCTCTGCCATCCGGCGCACTGGTCGTCGCACACCGTCGCCATGCTGCGGCACGCTCTCGATGCCGCGGACCTGCCCGATATCACCCTGATCCCGGAACCCGTTGCGGCCGTGCGCTGGTCGCGCACAACCGTCAACCGGACCGATGACGAGGGCGCGGTGCTCGTCTACGATCTCGGCGCCACCGGCCTCACCGTCTCACTGGTGCGCACCGGTGCGCACATCGAACTGCTCGGCACTCCGCTGCACACCACCGAAATCTCCGGTGCCGAATTCGATCTATTGCTCATGCGTTATGTGCTGGCAAACGCACCGGACGGAATCGACGCCGACCCATTCGACCCCATTGCCGAGCGGGAATTGTCGGCACTGCGAGAACGCTGCCGAATTGCGAAAGAAGAGCTTTCCACTCATACCGCGACCGTGGTGACCACGTGGTCGAACCCCGCCGCGCCGGACGGCAGCACGGTGCGCCTGGTGCGCGATGAAGTCGAAGACCTGTTCGGTGATCCGTTACGCGCCTCGCTCGCCTCGATCCGTGACGCGGTGCACCGCGCCGGTCTCGATATCGGTGATGTCAGCAGCGTCCTACTCACCGGCGGCGGCAGCGCGATTCCGCTGCTCACCGAGCTGATCTCCTCCGAATTCGGGCTGCCGGTCGTCGCCGCGCCCGACCCTGCGCACACCAGCGCCCGCGGCGCGGCGGCCCTCGCGGCACAACTGTCGGACCCGGCCGACGACTCCACCACGATCACCGTGCCCGCCGTCCCCGAACAGGCCGAGACGGAGCCAACCCACTCGACACCACGCCCACTACCGACGGCCACCCACCATCCCGGCGTGGCCCGTAACCGCAGGCGGCGGGTCGCGATCATCGCCGCCGCCGCGGCGGCCATCGGCCTGTTGGCCACCGGCACCGTCGCGGTCAGCACCGGCGCGGGAACCCAGCATCCCGCCGCACCGGACCATCCCACATCGGCGACGATCGCGGACACCGCGGCAACAGCCGGTCCCAGCTCCCCCGGTACGAACGATCCCCGGACGGGCACGATCGCCGATTCCGGCATCCCGTCACCCAACGATGTTGTGAAGCAACCGGATACATCCAAACCAGGCACCATCACGGTAGTGAATTCGCAGCCGGGCACGCGGACGGGCGAGCCCGGTACGCCCACACCCGCCCCTCAGGGCCGAGCACCGGCCGCCGACCCGGGCAGCGCACCGCAGCCCGCACCCGGTTCGCCCGCCACACAGTCCCCGCCGCCTGCACCCCAATCACCCCCGCCCGCACCGCAATCGCCCGCGCCACCGCCGCAACAACCCCAGCAGCCACCCGCCCAATCACCGAACCTGCCGACCGACGGTCTCACCGATACGCTCGGCGACACCGTCGGCACGGTCGGCGGCGCCGTGGGCACGGTACTGCGCGCACCGGGCGAAATCCTCGGCGGTTCAGGTGGCTGAACCGGCGCCCGCCGCGGCATTCGATACTCTGCCCTGCGCACGAGAACTGTTCCGGGAACTGGATTCCCATCAGCCCGTCGTCCACCTGATTCGGGGCCGCTCGGGCACCGGCAAGTCCACCTTGCTCACGGCAGTCCGGGCACGGCTGCGCGAACGCGGTGTCGCGGTGTCCGATACGACGCGACGAGAGGGCGATCCGCCGCAGGCGGCGCTGGTGATCGACAATCTCGACGCCCTCGGCCATGACGAGCTGGAAACACTGCGTGACACAATAGAATCCGGCGATCACACCGTGGTGGCCGCGGGCCGTCCCCGCCATCACGACCCCGAATTACGCGCCCTGTTCGATGCGGCGCTGCGCCGCGGCCGGGTCGCGGAACTGCGCCCACTCGGTATCGCGGAGATCGCGCCGTTCGCCCGTGAGCTGGGTATGTCGGTGCCGCGCGCGGTGGCCGCGCATATCCACAAACAGACCGATGGCATCCGCGGTGGTGTGGTCGCGGCGCTCACCGCCGCCTGTCATACCCGCCTCGACGCGAGCATCGCCGCCGTCGACACCGCCGTCGACGGCTGGGCAAGGGCCGTCCTGGCCGATATCGACCCCGCTCTGCTCGACACGCTGGCGGTGGCGACCACCGGAAGTGGTTTGGACGCGGGCGAACTCACCGAAGTACTCGGCGTCGACCCGGTCGAGGCCCGCGAGCTGATCGACCGAGCCAGGGCCACCGCAGTGATCACCGACGCCGACCTGCTGCTCGCACCGGCGGTCGGGCCGCTGCGCACGCTGCTCGGCGAGCGCCGCTTCCTGGCCATTCAGCGAGATCTGCTCACCGCACGCCTGAACGCCGGACTACTGCGTGATCACACCGCGGTGCTGCTCGCCGAATCCGGACTACGCGATGGGCGTCTGGCCGAATTCCTGTGCACCGCAGCCGGAAACAGCGGAAACGACGCGGTGCGCTACTACGCGGCGGCGGCGCGCGCTGGCGCCGACCGAGATGCCATCGCGGTCCGCTGGGCGGAGGCGGCGGCCCTCACCGGCGATTACGACGCGGCGCTGCGCCTGGCCGAACCCCTACTCGCCCGCGATGACGTACCGGCGGCGAACCTGGCGGCCGCGGTCCGCATCTGCGCCGCGGTCCTCACCCGCCGCGGCCTGACCGACCGCGCGGCCCGGCTCTACACCTGGCTCGGCCCGGACCGAGCGGGATCGGAGTGGGCGGCGGGAGCCGCGGTCCTGTATCTCGCCGGTGACGCCGCCGCGGCGACCGCCATGGCCGAATCCGCCGCCCGGTGGGCGCCGACGGAATCGAACGCCCCGACCCGTCTCATCGCCGATGCCTTCGGCCGCACCCTGCGTGGACGCGAGGGCGAGACCGCGAGCGCGATCTCCACCCTGGTCCGCGCCACCCACACCGACGCGACGCGCTTCGCGCCGTGCACCCCCATCGCCGCCGCGACCCTGCTGTGCCTGAGCACCGGCGATCCGGCCCGCGCCGTGCAGACGCTGCGGCGAGCCACCGATGCGGGCCCTCGGTTGCCGGTGCTCTCGGCGTGGGCGGCACTGGCGGGTGGTGACGAAGCAAGCGCCGCCACCACGCTCGCCGCGCTCGACTGGGATGCGCTCGATGTGCGCGATGCCCTGCTCGCCCACGCCGCCGCCGTCGGCCTCGCCCGTCGCGGCGGCGATCAGGCCGCTCTCACCCGGGCTTGGCAGGCGGCCCAACCGCTGCTCGACGAGGTGGAGGCCGATCTGCTCACCCTGCTCCCGATCGGCGAGTTGTGGCTGGCGAGCATCCGCCTCGACGATGAGCGCCGCATGACAGCGCTGGTGGACGGCGCCCGCGCACTCCTGGATCGGCTCGGCCATCCACCGGCCTGGTCCAACCTGTTCCACTGGTACGGCGTGCAGGCCGCGATCGCCCGCGAACGGCCCGATGAGCTACTACCGCATGCTCACGCGCTCAAGGCCGCCGCCGAGGCGGGCGATCGACATGCCGCCGCGCTGGCCGATGCCGGTCGCACCTGGGTGCTGGTGTTGCGCGGGCAGGTGTGCGGCGTCCGGGTGGAATCGGCGGTCGCCGAACTGGGCGCGATCGGACTGAGCTGGGACGCGGCCCGGCTTGCGGGTGAGGCCGCGCTGGCCGCCACCGATCCGACCACGGCCACGGCGCTGCTGAAGCTGGCCCGCACGGTGCGAGCCGACTCGCGCCCGTCGCCGGTCGCTCCCGCAGCGGCTGCCAACGGCGACCACCCGGAGGCGAGCCCCGACGAGTTGCTCAGCGACCGGGAGCGCGAGGTGGCCGAACTGGTGCTGCTCGGCCTGACCTATCGGGAGATCGGCGCCCGGCTCTACATCTCGGCCAAGACCGTGGAGCATCACGTCGCCCGGATCCGGCGCCGGCTCGGCGCCGGATCCCGTTCGGAACTGCTCGCGATGCTGCGGGCCATGGGTTACGGGTCGCTCCTGGTCTGAATCCCGCAACCCGTCGGCGAACCGTTAACGGTGGGCACGCGGTTCCCGAAACAGTCAGTGGGGAGGCCTACGACAACCGCAAAACACTCGAACTGTGACCTCACCTGCGCATAGTCTCGAACGGGGGTTCCGATGACAGCAGAGACCGCGACGAACACCGCACAACCGCAGCACAACGGTTCGGCACCAGCCAACGGCCCACCGGCCGCGAGCCTGCCGAGCGGCACCGAAACACCTGGTGAGAGCACGGGCACCACCGCGGCGCATCACGCAGATCCACCGGGGCGATCCCGATCGGCGCGACGCCGGGCCGAGACCGAGCACACGCCCGACCTCCGGTTCGAATCCATGCCGTTCGCGCAGACGCTGTTCCGGGAACTGAGCCGCGCGGACGGGCCACCGGCGGTCGTGCTGATCCGCGGGCGATCCGGCACCGGCAAATCCGCCCTGCTCGGCGCCGTCCGCGAACTGCTGACCGCCGACAACATCAAAGTGTTCGACGATCTGGGCGCCCTCCCGAAACGGCTGCTCGCCGACGCCGGTAAGGAAACAGCCGGACGCCGCGCCCTACTCATCGACGACACCCACCTACTGACCGCCGATGACGTGCAGACGCTGTGCGCGGTGGCGGGCAACCACCGCCACATCGTGGTCGTCGCCGCACAACCGCGTCCACACGATCCGAGCCTGCGCGCCCTCACCGACACGCTGGCCAGGCACGGCCGGGTGATCGAGCTGCGCACGCTCGGTGTGCCGGAGCTGATGTCGTTCGCGCGGGAACTCGGCCTGCTGGTGCCGCGCCCGCTCGCCGCATACATCCATGTCAGGACCGGCGGAATCCGCGCGGGCATCGTCGCCGGGCTGCGCGCGGCCTGCTCGGCGCGCAGGGACGCCGCGGTGGACGCGGTGGACGCCGCCGTCGCCGGATGGGCTCGCACCCAGCTGGCCGAACTCGCACCGGAACTGCTCGACACCATGGTCGTGGCGGGTGCGGGCACCGGACTGGATGCGAGCGAACTGGCCGAGGTCTTCGATATCGACTTCGCCGCGGCGCAGGATCTCGTCGACCGCGCCCGAGCGAGCGCCTTGGTGACCGATGCCGACCTATTGCTCGCGGCCGCGGTCGAACCGCTGCGTGAACAGCTCGGCGCCCAGCGATTCGTCACGGTACAGCGGCGGCTGCTCACCACCCGCCTCGACGCGGGTCTGTTGCGCGCCGACACCGCGGTGCTGTTCGCCGAATCCGGCGTACGTGAACCGCGCCTGGCCGATTTCCTCACCTCCGCCGCGGAGCATGCGGGCGTGGAGGCGATTCGCCTGTACACCGCCGCGGTGGCGGCAGGCGCCGATCCCGCCGATATCGCCGACCGCAGAGCCCTGGCCGCTCATCAGCTGCGTGAGCCGGACACCCACGATCCGGCCCGGCCCGTGCTCGGGCCGACCTTCGAACCACCGACCGCGCTGACCGAGCGGGAACAGCAGGTCGCCGAGCTGCTGCTGCTCGGGCTGACCTACCGGGAGATCGGGTCCCGGCTCTATATCTCGGCCAAGACCGTCGAACACCATGTCTCGCGGATTCGGCGTCGGATCGGTGCCGGATCGCGAACAGAGTTATTGTCGATGCTCAGCGCAATGGGACACGGTTCGCTACCGGTGTGGCCGTCGCGTGGACCGATCAGGATCGAGCAGGACGCCGAAGCGAGGACATGAGGATGGCCACTGGAGTGGGCCTGCGTATCGCCGCCGACGAGTGCGTCGCGGCGATCGTGACCAACGACGGCGAGCCGGAGTACATCGTCCGCGAGCCGATCCTGCACATGTCCGATGAGGGCGACGCCGAACTCGGCGGTACCGCCCCGGCCGGGCATACCCACACCATCACCGGATTCGCCGAGGCCGTCGGCGATCCGGCCGGTATCTCGGTGGACGACGGGCCCGCCTACCGGGCCGAAGACCTCGTCGCCACGGCACTGTTCTGCCTGATCAACCTGGCCGCCGACCATCTCAACGGCGCGGCCGAGTTCTACGCCACCCATCCGGGCGACTGGCCCGAACAGCAGGTCACGGCCCTGCGTGACGCACTGGACTACCTCGGTCTGCGGTCGGTGGTCCTGATCAGCGAGGCCGAACTCCCCGAGGCAGGCGCACTACCCGCCGACGCGAACGCCGAGACACCTGCCCGCATATTCGCCTACGGCGCCGCCGCCACGGCGCTGACCGCGGTACTGGCCACCCCGGCGGGCAACACACCGCCCGATCCCGCGACGGCCGAGAACTCGACGCTCGACACCGATATCATCCCCGCGGTCCCGGCACCCGGTTCGCAGGCACAGGCCTATTCGGCCGCGATCCCGATCGCCGAACCGCCCGCCACCGAGATGGCGACCGAGATGGCCGCGGTCGCGCCGGAGGCGGCGGCGACCGCCGAGCCAGCCGCGAAAACCGAGGATCCGGCGACCCGAAGCCGTACACCGGTGCTCATCGCGGTGGCGGCGTTGGCCGGTCTGATCCTCGGCGGCATCGGCGTCGCGGTGCTCTTCCGGGAAGACGACACCACACCCATCCCGCCGATGCGCGATGCCAAATCCGAACAGGTGACGGTGAGCCCGACCCCGGCCGCGCCGCCACCTGGCCCCCTGCCGGTGGCGCCGCCGACCACCGTGGCGCCGCCGGTCGTCGAGGAACCACCCGTCACGGTGGACCCGACCACCGAGCCGGAGCCCGTACCGGAACCGAGCACGCCACCACCGTCGACGGAGGCGCCCCCGACCACGCAGGAGCCGTCGACCAGCACCACCCCGCCGACCAACCCGAGCACCTCGCCGACGACCACCCGCCGATTCCAGCCGATGCCCGATATCCAGCTGCCGCCCGCGCTGGAAATCCCCGGCACCCGGCGATAATCGCCACACGAGTAGCCACCGATGTGATGTGTGGCATAAAGTGATCCGCTGACCGGCCACAGCGGCATCCCGCGCGCATCCGGTTCATTGCTCCACGTAGGCTGTGCGCCAACGGATTCTGCCCCGTGGCCACGGATTACCCGGCACATCTGTGCCGACGAAGGGACTTCATGCGTAAGTCGGTGGCGCGTAGCGCCGCGGTCAAAGCTGCCATCGCCTCGACCGTTCTCCTCGCCCCCATGATCGGCACCAGCCCTGCCGTGGCCGAGGCCCCGCAGCTGAAACCGGGCGAGCTACCGGCAGAGCTGGTCCAGGCCGTCTCGCGTGATCTGAAGATGACCCCGACCGAATACCTGGATCGCTCGGCGCGGGCGCAGGAGCTGAGCAGTTACGCGCGCGAGTTCCGCGCCGAACGTCCCGATGCGTTCGCCGGCGCCTGGATCGGCACCGACGGTAAGCCGATCGTCGCGGTGACCTCGCCCGACGCCGCCAAGATCGCCGCAGCCGACGGCTATCAGACCCGGCTCGCCCCGGTGTCCGCGGACAATCTGGAGTCCTCGCTGACCCAGCTGAACCAGTGGATCAGCGGTCTGCCCAACGAGCTGTCCGGCGCCATCAACTCGGTCGCCATCGACTTCCTCAACAGCCAGCTCGTGCTCAGCGTGGCCAACACCCCGGTCGGCCATATGCTCAACCTGCCCACGCTGATCGCCAATATCAAGGTCATCCTGTCGCCCAATGGCGGCGGCCCGGTCGAGCGCCGTCCGATGGGTGGCGACACCTATATCAGCGCACCGGGTTCGCTCAAGGACACGGCGCTGCGCGGTGTCGATGTGTGCTCGTTCGGCTTCAACAGCGTCGACGCCGCTGGCAACGCACTCAATATCAGTGCCGGGCACTGCGATCCGAACCTGGGCAAGGGCGATCAGACGGCCGGTGTCTACCTGCCCAACGTCCGCGACATTCCCGCCAGCCCCGAGGTCGGCACCTTCGTGCGCGCCAATCTCGGCGGCCAGAGCGGCCTTGACTACTCGGTGATCAAGCTGAACGACCGCGCCGTGCGGGCGGGCATGGATCAGCCGTCGGTGCGCGGCGCCAACGGCACCACCCTGACCATCACCGGCATCGCCGACCCGGTGATCGGCGCTCCGGTCTGCAAGTCCGGCCAGTCGTCCACGTTCACCTGCGGTTTCGTGGTGGCCGACCGGGTGGAGACGCAGCTGTTCACCGCCGACGGTGAATCCAAGACCGTGCGCGGCTTCGCCAGCACCGCCTGCACCCTCGGCGGCGACAGCGGCGGCGCAATCGTCTCCGGCACCCTCGCCCTCGGCATCACCAGCGGCTCCAATGCCGCCGAGGCGCCCAGCTGCGATGAAGCCAATATCGCGCTGGCGCAGTACGGCGGCACCGCGACCCTCGGCATCCCGATCCGCCCGATCCTCACCGATATCAACGCCTCCGCCGGCGGTGGCCTCGGCAGCGGCATCACGGTCCGCACCCGCCCGAACGCAGGCTGAACGCACAATCGAAACCAGTCGAGCCGGGTCGCCCGTGTGCTGTATGACCAGCACGCGAGCGGCCCGGCTCGACTGTCGACTGCACAGCTGAACGGCCAAGCCCGCAGAAACAACGGCCGGTCAAGCCCCACATTCCGAGCGAAGCGAGACCGAGCCTCAAAGTTCGCGGCCCGTCTCGCGTCTCCGCTGCCGCTGCGCAAGCCGAAGGCAAGCAGCGGCAGCGGAGACGCG
>NZ_JARWNX010000016.1 GCF_029868385.1 Nocardia cyriacigeorgica
ACTGGGAGCAGGCCGATTCCGCCGAGGACGGGACGGGCGAGCAGTCCTGGGAGTCGTTCGCCACCCCGGAACTGACCGCCATTCATTCCTCGCTCATGGAAGCGATGGCCTCGCTGAAGGATCCGCGCACCCGCTGACCCGCCGGCTGTGCCCTGCGGCCGCGAATGCGCCGCAGGGCTTCGGCGAAGGAACCCACACCATCGTGGTGCTGGACGGATTGAAGATCCCCATGCCGCGACACAACGCGGTGCATAAGGTCGAAGAGATGGCCCGGGATCTGATTGCCGTGCGCAGCCGGTGCAGGTGGAGCCGGACGATTTGCGTACTCCTGCGACCGATGTGGATGGTTTGCGTAGGCCGATGGGGGCAGGCGTTGGAGGCGTTGAGCGATGCGTTCGGGAGGTTGGTGTGCGTGACAGCGGAGTGACCCTGAAGGCGCCGTAGCGCAGGTCGCACCGAGCATCGATGCTGTTCTACAGTGGGTGAACGGGGTCGGAACCACGCCGAGCTATCGGGTTTCAGGGCGTCCTTACCGCACGCGCAACACGGTCGGTCTGGGCTTGGCTCGTTCTTGCCGGTGCGGCATGATGGCCGGATGCGACGCGATCTCCTGGCCCTGGCGGAGCGGAACCGCGTAGCTGCCCTCTCGGGGCTCGAGGTCAAGAGCCGGGAGGCGCTGGGCCAGTTCTTTACTCCAGAACGCACTGCATCGCTCATTGCCAGGATGCCGCGCCTGCCCGAAAAAGGGCACCTCCGGGTCCTTGACCCCGGTGCAGGTTCTGGAATGCTGAGCGCGGCGCTTGTGTCCCGCATCCTCGACGAGCGTCCGCGACTGTCGGTACATGTCGTTGCCGTCGAGTGCGACTCTTCGGTCATCCCGTTCCTGGAAAACACTCTTGACGCCTGTTCGGCCGCAGGTGGGGGTCGCGTGACCACTGAGTTGGTTGCCGCCGACTACATTGCCGAAGCAACCGGCCTCGATACAGATGACCGGCTGACCGGGTTCGATCTGGTCATCCAGAACCCGCCCTATGCCAAGCTGGCTGCGTCGTCGTCGGCACGCGCAGCGGTGCGGAGTATCGGTGTGGACGCGCCGAACCTTTATGCGGCTTTTCTGGCGCTGGCAACAGTCGCGCTCAACCCGAACGGCCAGCTTGTTGCTATCACGCCTCGATCGTTTTGTAATGGCCCGTATTTCGGCGCGTTTCGCAGCCATCTGCTGGACGAGATCGCGTTGGACAGGGTGCATGTTTTCGAGTCGCGTTCCACGGTCTTCGCCGATACTGGCGTGCTGCAAGAAAACGTGATCTTCTCCGGGACCCGCGGTGGCGCTCGTGATCGAGTGACGCTGTCAACGAGCGACGGACATGAGGACGACGCCCTGCATCGTGCTGTGGCGTACTCCGATGTCATACACCCCGATGATCCCCACCGATTCGTCAGGATCGCAGCCAACGACGACGACACCGAGGTCGCTGAGCGGATGCTGTCCTTTCCGCACACCTTGGCGAGCCTTGGAATTTCTGTTTCGACTGGACGCGTCGTCGACTTTCGATCGAAGGAATGCCTGCTCACGGAGTTTTCTGAGAACGCGGTCCCGCTCGTCTATCCGGGCAACATTCGCGGCGGTATGGTCAGCTGGCCCCGCGAGATCCGGAAACCGCAATGGTTTTCGCCGGCGACGGGCAAGGACGAGAAACTGCTCCTCCCGGAGGGGTGGTACTGCGTCGTCAAGCGGTTCTCTTCGAAGGAGGAGCGTCGCCGCATCGTGGCGGCAGTGTGGTCGCCGGAACAGAAACCCGGCCCGGTCGCATTCGAGAATCACGTCAACGTCTTCCACGTTGGTGGCAAAGGTCTCGACCGAGACACCGCCTTCGGCTTGTCCATGTGGCTCAACTCCTTGCTTGTAGACAGGTTCTTTCGCACGTTCTCTGGGCATACTCAGGTGAACGCCACCGATCTTCGAACCCTGCGATTCCCGGATCGTGAGGCACTGCGGAGTCTGGGTTCGCTTGCACCACAACAACTTCCAGGCCAGAACGAGGTCGATGAGCTAGTCGAGAAGGTTCTCGATGTGGTAGACACTGCTGCGTGATGAGCATCTCCGCCAGGGTCAGCGAGGCAAGGTCACTGCTCGACGCGCTTGGTATGGACGCAGAGCGGTCCAATGAACGTTCGGCACTGACTCTCCTGGCTCTTCTGCGGCTGCGCCCAGCGGACTCGTGGAGCGCAGCGGCCAACCCCATGCTCGGAACCCGGTCGATCATGGACTGGATACGCGACGAGTACGGCCGCAACTACAAGCCCAACACCCGCGAAACCTTCCGGCGTTTCACACTCCATCAGTTCGTGGAGGCTCTGCTGGTACAGGAGAATCCTGATAAGCCCGACCGGCCGAAAAACTCGCCGAAGTGGAACTATCAGGTGGAGATTGCGGCATTGAAAGTCATCCAGCGCTTCGGGGCTCCAGGCTTCGACTCGGCGCTTGCCGACTATCTCGCGGAAGTGCCGGGCTTGAAGGCGCGATATGCTGCGGCCCGAGAGATGAATCGCATCCCTGTTCGCAGCGCTGATGGCAAACAGTTCACCCTGTCTCCAGGGGGACAGAACCCGCTCGTCAAGCAGATGACAGAGGATTTCTGTTCACTATTCACACCCGGGGGCGAGCTGCTCTACGTCGGAGATGCAGGCGACAAATTTGTAGTCTTCGAGAAAGAGCGCTTCGCCGAACTCGGAGTGACCTTCGATATGCACGGAAAGATGCCGGATCTTGTCGTTTACATGGAGGACAAGGACTGGCTTGTCCTCATGGAAGCCGCTAACTCCCATGGGCCTGTAGATTCGAAGCGCCGCGGAGAACTGTCTGCTCTGTTCAAGGCTGCCACCCCGGGCCTTGTGTATGTGTCCTGTTTTCCTGACCGTAAAGAGATGCGGAAATACCTTCCCAGTATTGCCTGGGAGACAGAGGTTTGGTGCTCCGAAGATCCAACACATTTAATCCACTTCAATGGAGAGCGGTTTCTGGGACCATACGAGTGAATTTCTGAATCAGACCCTGGAACTCCTGGCCCTTACTTGGGTCGGTGATCTGATTAGAATAGCGCTCGTCGCCTATGGGTAGGCAGAGCGTCACAAATTTCATTATCGGCAGCGTGTCAGAAGAATGGGTTGGCGAAGTGGGTGAGATCTGCGTCGATAAGTGGCCGCGGCTTCCAACCCGCGGCCCGCGCGACCGCTACCTGCACGAATCCGGCGGTTGAAGATCAACTCGGGAGAGCATGCTCAGTCGCGGGATTCGCTTGTGTCTGCGCGAGGATGCGAGCGCGGTAGAGGGAGAATACTGCGGTTATCGCCAGTATCGCTGTTGCGAGCGATATGGCGATCCGGAATCCGTGTCCGACGAGGAATTCTGTTGTCGCGCGCTCGATCTCCGCCACGGTGTGGCTGTCTCGTTCGCCGAAGATGCTCGCCCGCGGCCACTGATAGAGGATCGACAGGAACTGACCGCTGATCAGGAAAACCAGCGATGCTGCGACCCAGCCCCGCGCCTGTCGGGTCCACAACGCCACCACGATCGCGATCACCGCGGATAGTGTCATCACCCCGCCCATCGGCCGCATCACGCCTCCGATATCCACCACGGTCATGAACTCATCGGACAACGCCAGCGACTCGGGTACATCTCGAAACATGTTCGGATACAAGAAGATCGTCTCGGCGACAGTGATCGCGAAGACGAAACTGACAACCGCCGCGTACGCGCCGACGGCTGCAAGTGGAATTGTAGTCGACCTCATCGGTTCGACGTTATGACCCCGAGTTCATCCACACATCCGGCGCCGTCCCCCAACCCGCGTCAGGGTGTTCCCCGACCGGCGTGATCGCATCGTGTTTCGTCGTTGATGAAACGGAAGCGTAGCGAGCTCACCAGTGGGGGTTGAACGCGCACTCGATTACCGTGCCGTAGTTGCGGTAGTCCTGCAAATTGCCTGCCCGGGTGCGATAGTCGTTCAAGGCTGCCCAAACGCTTCGTCTCTGCTCATGCGAGCGCCTGCCCCCCACACCGAGGGCCTCTCAGTGCTGATGAGTAGCGAAGCGCACCCTCCCTCGATTATGGCCGCCAGCGTGCAATCGGTGCCGCCGCTTCACCGCGTCGGTCGGCAGGCGTGTTACTCCAGCTCGGCCGGCTACTCCGGGTAGACCTTCGTGACGGGTCAGCGGTAGGTGTGGTCGTTGTCTTCTCGGTGGTCTTGGAGGGTGCGGGTGAGGAGGTTGTCGAGGTGGGTGGTGAGGTCTCGAGGGTTGGTGGGGGTGGAGTGGATGGAGGCGGTGGTGCGGATTCGGTAGCGGCCTTCGGGGTAGTCGATTATGTGGAAGTCGCGGGTGGGGGTGGGGCGGTTGTCGAAGGTTGGGCCGGGGTAGACGGCTATGTGGGCAACTGTGGTGCGGGGGCGTTCGAAGAATCGGGTGATTCGGTCGTGTTGGGAGCGGGGCGAATCGTCGCGGAAGCGGGTGAAGGGGGCGTCGTCGGGGGATTCGAGGTCGGTGCGGTTGACCTGGAAGCCTTCGGCGGTGCCGCGCCGTGCTTCGGGGAGGGTGGCGATGACGCGGGCGGCGGCGTTGCGGGCGCGGAGGTATTCCATGCGTACGGCGCCGCCGGTGTTCGGTTTCGCGGTGGGCTCCTGGGTGAGGATGACGGCACCGGCGCCGGAGACGGCGGTGTGGATGCGGAGCATGGTGGTGGGGTCGGCGTCGGCGCGGGGTGGGACTCCGGTCGGGGCGCCGGCGAATCCGGCCACCTCGATCCGGGCCTCGGGTTCGACCAGGACGCGCAACGGGCCGTACAGGTCTTCATCGAGGATGGATTGCAGGCGGGTGGCGGCGGATTTGTAGGCGCGGTCGTAGGCGTCGGCGGTGGGTTCGGACGGCCGGTATTGCAGTGGGTAGGGGAGGATGTCGCGGCCGATGGCGTGCCAGAGCACGGTGAGTTCCAGCCCGGACAGGGTCCAGGTGCGCTGTGTCATCGTGTCCACCCTGTGCTCATTCGCTCAATCCCTGCATTTACCTGATCCCTGGCTCGCCCGGTGGTGCGCTCGGTCCGGTGGTGCGCTCGCGTGGTTCTGGGGTTCGCGCGGTGGTGCGCTCGCCCGGTTCTGGACTCGCCTGGTTCTGGATTCGTCGCATTCTGGACTCGGCCGGTTCTGGACTCGTCGGATTGTGCGCATGCGCGGTTCTGGGCTCGTCCGGTTCTGCGCTCGCCCAGTTCCGCACTCGTCGCGCAGTTACGGGCAGCGCATGGGCGCGGCCGCGAATCGTCGTCATCGTGGGCGTTATTCGCCCAGGACCGGTGGCACGGTCTTCGGTCGGTGTTCGGGGTCGAGGCCGGTCAGTTCCTCGCCGTTGCGCTGGTTGACCAGGGCTTCGGCGATGGCGGACTTGGCCTTCTCGTTCTCGTCGTCCGCTTTCCCGCCGCGTGCGCCGGGCGGCATCATCGGACCCATGGCCATGGGGCGGGCACCTCGGTTCGTCGCGCCCGTGGTGGCGGCGGCCGCGGTGCCGATACCGGTGCCGCCGGTGCCGGGGAGCGATCGCCCGGGGCCGCCGGAGACCGAGCCGCCCGGTATGCCGGAGCCCGAGCCGCCCGAACCGGAACCGCCCGAACCGGAACCGGGGCCGCCGCCCGATCGCGAGCCGAGACCGCCGGAGCCGAGACCGCCTGGGACGTAGCCGGTTCCGGGCAAACCGCTGGTGCCGGTCGAGGCCGTAGTGGTGGAGGCGGGCGTGCCGAGGCCAGGGGTGGTGGTGTTGCCGAGGCTCGACGGGTTCGTCGACGGGTCTACGCCCGCTGGGTTGGTGTCGTCGGTTTCCTCGCCGGTGGTGCCCGGAATCTCTTCTTCCTCGTCGCCACCGGGGTTGGCGGGCGGATCCCATTGGCCGCCGCCTCGCCCGTCGGGCGGCCACGAACTTGGCGGGGGTGCGACCGGGGGGACGGTGCCCGGATCGTGGACGGGGTTGTAGGCCAGCGGGATTCGTGGCTGGCCGGTATCGCCCTCGCGGATGCCGGGCTGGTAGACCTTCTCGAGGATCGTGTAGGTGGCGATTTCGGCCGCGTTGGTGCGGTCTTCATTCATTTTCCAGGTGGGGCCGGGTGTCCAGCTGGCGACCTTGCTGCCCCAACCGCTGGTGTCGGGGCTGGGTTGGACGTTGGCCTTGGTGACCTCGACCGCCGATTTCACCAGCTCGACCTTGCCCGCGACGATCTTCGTGCCCGACACGAGGCTCTTGGCCTTCTCGACATAGTCGATGATCCCCTGCGCGGCCGCCTTCTTGGACTCGCCCTGCCAGGTGTCTTCCATCGCCGCAAGGATTTTGGGGCCGAAGGTGGTGAGGCCGGCTTCCAGCTTCTCTGCACGAGACTGCCAAGCCTGGTGCAACGTGGTCATGGCGGCGACGTCGACGGCCTGGGCCTTGCGGTACAGCTCGTCCAGGTCTTCGCTGCGGACATTACCGAACAGGGCATCGGGAACGCGCGGATCGTGGAATTCGCCATCGAAATGATTATCGGCCAGATCCTTGATTCGATTGCGAGCGGCAATTGATTCCGGGCTTTGATCGCCCAGTGCGATCGCCAAAGCGTTGGCGGCGGAGTCGAATTCGTTGTTGGAGGTCAGTACCGCACCCAATGGGCCGGATAGAACCAGCTTGCCGACATTGGAGACAACTGTTTCGAACGATGGAAGACCGAGCACCGTGCACCCCCTGCGCGTTAGACGCCGTTGTAGCCTTGCGAATTGGTGGAATCTTGCTCTTGCAGGCGATCCAAAGTGGCTTTGATGGTATCTCCCATGAGCTCCAGGACTCGAATGTGGTCCCGGAGGGCGGTATCGAGGTCGCCGTTGCCCTCGGCGTCGACTGCCTTGAGGCCGAATAGCTTGGCCAACTCTTGACCGCAGGCAAATTCGCCGAGTTCGGTCACAACGGCCATTTCTTCGATGCCTTGACGGGCGGCCTTGTATACGTTTATCTGATCCTGTATCGCGGTATGGCAAGCCTTGGCGACCGAATCGTCGATCGACAGCCGCCCGGCTTTGGCTTCGTCGGAAAGGTACTGCCAGCGCGATATTTCATCGTTCATGGTCATGCTGAGGCCCCCTTATTCCGGGATCGACGGCATCAACGCTTCTGCTGCCGAAATTGCGCGTGTGCACGGGTCCCCTGCCTCGCCGGAGGAGGTCATATTGAAGATTGATACTTGAACTGACCCGGAACCAGATGGGAATGCGAGATAGCATTTCTCGTCGTAGCGGTCGTAAGATTTTCGAAACTGTACACCGGCGCGCCCACCGACCGTGACTTCGGAATAATCGGTGTTCTTGGTGTCCTTCTTTGCGTCATCGACCGAATGCGCGGTCGACCAGACCGTGAGCGTGTAGTTCCACTCTGGAGTGTCGTGCCATGAGCACTTCTTCCACCCCTCAACGTTCTCAACCCCCGAAACCGTGCTGTCCTGGGTTGATTCGTCAACGCCGAGTTGGTTGAGCGTGGCGCTATCGACTTCCGTGCAGGGGTCCCACAGGGCTTCGGTGGCTGCGGCGCTATCCGTGGTCGATACCGGAGTCGCGGTCCCCTCGTTGGCCGCATCGCACCCAGTTGCGGCCAGCAAGGCTCCCGCAAGCATTGCTACCGCTGCTGTCGTTCGTCGTCCCACCGCTGCTCCCGTCCAGCCACCGATTTGTCCGCTCGTAGTGTAGGACGCACCGAGTGCGCGATCGGTTCCACTGATTTGCCTGCGATCCGAACACGTTCCGGACCGCAGGCGGAACAAACTGGTGATTCAGTGAAAACCCAGGTCAACGCGGTGACTTGGGTGGGTGTCGGGCTATTGGGTGAACTTGCCCGCTCGTACAGCGCTCGCGAACACGTCCCACTGATCTGGAGCGAAGATCAACGCTGGTCCAGCTGGATTCTTCGAATCCCGGACGCCCACGCGGTCGCCTCGGAGCCAAGCTACCTCGACGCAGTCGGTTCTCCCGCTGCTTCGACTGCTCTTGAACCATTTCCCCGACAGATGAATGCTCACGCTGTGTAGCTCCTTGCTGCCCGTCTGAGCAGTTCCCGCGATTGTGTCTCGCTCAGTGCTGTACTCCGTATCGCCGAAGCAAGTTCATGGTAGCGCCGTACGTCATCTGCGGCCTCGAGATAGATGTCGGGATTCACCGTTCCTTCGAGGTAGACCAGCGGTGGCTCAACAGGCCGTCCCTTGCTGTCTGTGCCGAAGTCGAGAGTCACGAAGGGGCCGTGGAGCAGTCCATTCGTGCATCCAGCGGAGAAGGGATGTATGCGAATCGAGATGTTCGGAAGCTTGCCGATCTCGGCAAGGTGTCGCAGCTGAGCTGCCATGACAAGTGGCCCGCCGATGACACGGTGTAGCGCTGATTCGTGCAGCAGTAGTTCGAGTTTGACCGGATCGGACTTGCGGGTGACGGCTACTTGCCGCTTCATCCGCAGCTCGACCCGCCGCTCGATGTCCTCGGGGGTTGCGTTCTTGTAGAACCCGCCGATCATCGCCCGTGCGTAGTCTGGCGTCTGCAACAGGCCCAGTACGATCTCCTGGTACGCAACCAATTCACGTGCTGCGGCAGCAAGCTCTACATGCATGTTGAAGGTTGCGTCACCGTACAGACCGGCGAATGCGGTGTACCACGATGGCGTTTGGGTCTGTTTGGCGAGCTCGACGGCACGCCGGGTGTCGGTCTCCTCGACCTCGTACAGAGCGCAGAGAGCGTCTACGTCGCGAACTCTGACCTTCTTCACCCCTGCGGTCTCGATCCTATGGAGTGCCGTCTTACTAAGTTCCACAAGCTCCGCTGCTCTATCGAGAGACAGGCCGCTGCGCTGGCGGGCATCGCGCAGGAACCGGCCGATCTGGCGGCGGGGCAACGTTGATGGTGTGTCGTCGTTGGTCATCGTTTCTGCTTTCGTCTGTAAAAGCGGAACAATCGGATCCGATTTTCGGAACAACTCACGTATGGAATCGGAACCGTTCGTGGGCGTTTGGTCGAACTGGATCCAGTTGTTCTGAATCCCTTGGCGCGCGCGTGCTCTCGTGATCTCCTGAGCTCAGCGTTCGAGCATCACCGCAACGACTCACCCCATACGAATCCCCCAGCATCGCAACACCATCCGCAAGCGGTCCCGCCTGGCAGCGAGCTTGCCGATGGCTCCGCCACCTGAAGGTGATTCGTAGCCGCGGCCGGTTCGGACGTGTCGGAGGTTCGTCCATCGATCAGGTTTGGGAGTTGTCATGTCATATCCGCATGCCGCGGAGTTCAGGCCGGGTGACGGCAGATCGGCGGTCATCGGGTTCGTTCGGGAGGCGGTGTCGGGGCCGCATGCGGTGCGTCATGCCGCCGAAATACGTCGATACGCGGTCGGTTCGGGGCGGCGTTATGTCTATACGGTCCGTCCGCCGTCCGACGACGCCGACCCGATCGCCTACGCGCTCGGCATTGCCGCGGCGCTCGGTGTCGATACGATCGTCGTCTTCGACCTGGCGCATGTCGACGACAGCCCCGCCCGTATCTGCGATGAGGGCTTCGATCTCGAAACCGTCTGCCCCGCAACCACCTGGACCCGATCCTCGGTCGCCGACGAACCTGCCGTGCCCACCGAAACGATCGCACGAGCGAGGCCCGAGGCAGGCGATACGCCGCACGGTTCGGTCTCATGTCTGCCTCGCCGGGGTGTGGCTCGGCGTATGGAGGTGGCAGTCGCGTGAGGGGAACGGACGACGTTGTCGCACCACTGGTTGTCTGCGAGTCGGCGGATGTCGAGCTGGCGCACCAGCTGATGCGGCGGCATCGGGAGTGCCGGATCGAGCGATGTGCCTGGAAGTGGGTCGCGTACAGCACGCTGGTGCGTTTCGGGCGGCTCGCGCCGCAATCGACGAGCCCACGGGAGCGGGCGTTGTTGCGGGGGCTCGAGTTTCCCGGCGGACGCGAGGTCGGACAGTCTGCGCTGCGCACGTACACCGATCGCTGCGGCGATTCCATTGCCATGACCGATATCGCGACCCTGCGCCAGGTCCTCGACGGACTCACCGAGAAGGTCCACGACGAAAGACATCAGGGGTGATTGCCATGGATTCCTGGCAGGTAATGACCAGCGTCGCGTCGGTGCTTGCCGGCTGCGGTATCGCGGTGCTCATCATCGGGTGCTTATGGCCCGCCGAACAGCCGCAACGGGCCCCGGTGCATCGCCGGACCACGGTTGGCCACTCCACCCGGACGGTCAGCAGGAACAGATCGTGGACCTGCGATCTTCCGTTGGCTCCGCTCTCACTCGAGGACGCGCACCAGGCGATGCGGCATCACCGCGAACACGATTGCGCGCGGAAGAAGGCGGCGTTCGCCACGCTGGTCGCGGCGGGCCGCATGACCCCGGATTCGTCGCGGCGATACCGGCGACTGGAGGTGGTGTCGTGAACCATGTCGTAGTCACCGGGGGCGCGGGGTTCCTCGGTTCGCATTTGTGCCGAGCGCTGCTGGCGTGCGGTGATCGGGTCACCGCAATCGACGACCTGAGCACAGGCCGGGCGAGCACGATCGCTCACCTCCATGCGCATCCGTGGTTCGCTCTGCGCAAGGCCGATGTGACAGCGGTCGGCGCGTTCGCCGATCTCGACAGCGTCACACACATGGTGCATCTGGCCGGTGCGGGTGGCTCGGATATCCGCAGGCGGCCGGTGGAGACGATCCGGGCGGCGTCCACCGGCACCTTGGCGGCGCTGGATCTGGCGTCGGCTCGTTCGGCCCGCATCGTCGTCTCCGGTGCGCACGCGACGCCATCCGGTGGACGCGCGCGTATCGCCACCGGCGGCTCGGAGCTCGACCGCCTCCGCGCCGCAGCCGAACTCATCGCCGAATCCTCCGCTCGGCACTATCCGGACGCGAATGTCGGCATCGTGCGGCCCTTCGAGGTCTACGGGCCACACCAGCGGCCCGGCAGCGGAATCGGCGCCACGATCTGCGCCGCCGCACTCCGCGATCAAACCGTGTACCTCACCGACGACGAGGCACGCTCGTTCATCTACGTCGCCGACGTCGCCGATGCCGTGATCGCCATGCTCGACAGCGACATTCCCGGCCCCGTCGATATCGGTGGCCCGATGATCGCCCTGTCCGAATTCACCCGCCTCACCATCGACCTCGCCGGACGCGGCTGGCTGGAAACACCGCCGAGCCCGGAAAGCGGCGCCGGGCCCGACATCCCGCCGGGCGTCGCCGCCACGGTCCGAAGCGGCACCCGCCCACCGAATCTCATCCACACCCACGCAGTCCTGGGCTGGAAGCCGACCACATCGCTGCCCACGGGTCTGTGTTGCACGCTCGACTCGATACAGGCCGTGCTGAGCGCGAGCCGCACCGGTGAGGGGCGCGGGCGCGGAACTAGAGAACAGAGCGTCGGTGGGTTGCGTCGGTGACCAGTTCGAGAACTGAGCGAGCAGGATGGCATCGTTCGCTCACTCGGATCGCGGCGAGAGATACCGCCGACGAGTCAGTTCGAGCCACTATGCACCGCTGCGACGAAGGCTGGGTGGCCGCGGATGACTATTACCGAGTCGCTTTCGATTGGTTGGATTCGGACGTATCTGGTCGCGCGTTCGTGGGCCGCGTAGGCGATGATCAGGAGCCCCGGGAACCAGCCCGGCATGAAGGCGAGGGCCAGTAGCGGTGATAGAGGCCCTGTGATGAGTCCTAGGTAGCCAGCCGTGAGGAGCCCGAGTAGTGGCACGAGACCTGCTGCTACGAGCGTGAGGCTGGTTGCCCGCAGTATTCTCCGTTGGCCGATGCATCGTGCGCAAACGGGCCATTCCCCATACAGCTCGGTCGCCGTTGTCTGCGGGACACGTTGTAGCCTCTGCCAACCTCGAGCGAGCGTTGACCCCATTGTGGTTTGCACTCGAACTCGGTTGTGCCAGTGAAAGCTTATGGTGGTGTCTCGACGCTCGACCTCTGGTTCGCCGTGTCGGCTGCATACCGGAGGTAGTGGGTTCAGCAGGTGCATCGAGATATGGGTAGGTTCGACATCCGTTCGAACCGGGAGATGGGCTACTCCAGCCATCCGCGCCGCTGCCGGTCTTGATAATAGAGGTCGTCGTCGTCTGGTTCGTCCGGTGTGACGATCAGATCGCGGTTGGGCTTCCTGGTGCCCGGAACTACGTGGCCGGCCGCCGCATCGGGAACGACAGGTGGGGTAGCGGTCGTCTCGGGCGCCGAAGGTGCAGGAGCATCTGGAGGTGAGCTATCCCGCACCGGCGGTGGACCTGAATCGGTGAGCGCTGCTCGGTAGCGCTCGAGTTCCGTCTCGCCTTGCTCGGCCAGCCGCCGGCGTTCCTCCTCGGACATCGTCTCGTAATGCTCCAGCGCGGCAGGCATAACGCGATCAAGAGTCTGGCTGAACGCTTCGGCGCGGACGAAGTCGCGTACCTGGAGATCTCCGTTCAGGACTGCGCTGATCTGATCCCGCAGAGCAGGGTCAGAAGAGTTCGCGGCAATGATCCGAAGTGCGTCGGACAGTTGGCGGGACGCGGCGGGATCGTCCCCAGCGACGTCCAGAATTGGTTCTGGAGATGTCATGTATAGACTCCGGGATGGTCGTAGCCACTGGCGTTGATGGCAGGCAGCTCGACCGACTCGACAGCGCCATTGATGCCTGCCGATATCAGGCCGATTGTTCCCTCGGAGCCGGCGAACATCAGGCCCAGCTTGCCCCATATGTCGATCCAAGTCTTGATCATTCGTGCTGCGTCCAATGCTGCGGCGGCCTGCATCGCCGCGGCAGCCGGTGCACCGGCGACCGTCGCACCCAACGCGGCGACCGCCGCCTGCTTGATCGCATACATCGCAGCAAGGTCGAATAGAGTCTGCACCAAGCCAGAGACAGTCTGCGCAAGACCATACGACGAAAGCGCGAAAGCCTTGATCTCATCAGCGATTTGCTGTAAAGGATCGACCTGTTCGTCAAGGCTTTCAATGAGTGAATTGAAGTATGCACGAGAACTGTCAGCGGCATTTCCGCGCCACGATTCCTCGAACTCTTTGACCGCGTTGTCAATGCCGGTGGCGTAGCTGGAGTTGTATTTTGCGAGGTTCTCGATAGCGGTGCCGGCCTTCTGCATTGCTGCCCAGTCGCCCGCGACGTAGTCGGTAACTATCGTCAGTGCATCGAAGCCTGTGATGGTTTTGATGATGCCGTTCAGCCAGTAGGCCGGTGACACGGCGTTGGCGTTTGTGGCCAGCTCGACCATGTCCGGAACCGGATCGTCAGGCTCCGGCGCGGTCAGATATTCGGTTGGGTCTTGGGTCAATTCTCGTCATCCGCCTCATACGTGCGATCCAAAGCTTCTGCAACGCCGCGATCCGTTGTTCGATACATTTTTGCTGCATTGACCAATTCCGCAGAAGATTCGCTAGTTACTCGACCTAATCGCGCATAATTCGATTGCAGCTGGATCAACGCATTCTGTATCACGTCGATTACGCCGCGTAAGACCAGGCCCCCTTCCGAGCTTGGAAGATCGAGCCACTCTTTTAAGTAAGTCTCGGTTAACGCATTACCTTGGGCCAATTCGGCCAACTTTGTCGACGCTCCATCCAAATGGGTGGGCTCTACCTTCAGTGCTTCGCTCACGAGATCCCCATCCGTCTACATCTACGTTCGACCATAGCCTATGGGCGCCATGGGCATCGTTCGCCCTGGCCGATCTCCTCGGGCGGATCGGGGGAAGCATTATGCAAGTGGGTCGACATGTCTTGAAGTTCGTCAGAGCTGTTGAACTGCAAGATGTTTGATTTCCACGATTGAAATAACTGGTTGACTGAGTGGTTCAGTGACCGGCGCGCCTATCCCGGCGATCATGTGATACGAACGTCCGCCCCCTGTCCCGCCGCAGCCGCCCGGAGGGCGTCGATCACCGCATGTCCGGCATCGATATCGCCGACCGCTATTCGTGCGCTTCCATCCGGGTACGCCTTTGCGGTGATGCCTGCGCGTCGGAGGGCGGTGGCGACGCCGGGGCCGGGGAGGTAGAGGAAGTTGGCGTAGCTGGGCGGGGCGTCGATACCGATATCGCGTAGGGCGGCCCGCAGCGAATCGCGTTCCTCGATGATCCGCGCGACGCGGACGGCGAGTTCGGGTTCGGCGGCGTAGGACGCGCGGACGGCGGTGACCGCGAGGGTCGGGGTGCCGAAGGGGAGTTGATGGCGGCGGATGCGGGTGATCAGGGCTGGGTTGCCGAGGGCGTAGCCGATGCGTAGGCCCGCCAGGCCGTAGGCCTTGGAGAAGGTGCGCAGGAGTAGGAGATTCGGGTGGCGGGCCAGGAGGGCGTGGGGAGCGATACGGTCGTCGGTCGGGAGGAATTCGACGTACGCCTCATCGAGGATGACCGGTATCCGCGCGGGGATCGCGCGGAGGAACCGGTGCAGGTCGCGTTTCGACACGAGCGTTCCGGTGGGGTTGTGCGGTCGGCACAGCACCACCAGGCGTGTCCGGTCGCCGACCGCGCGTGCCATGGTTCGCAGGTCCTGATCGCCTGCGCTGTCGAGCGGGATACCGATGAGGTCGGCGCCGGTCATTGCGGCCATGATCGGGTAGCCGTCGAAAGTCGGTACGCCGAGCACCATTTCCGCGCTCGGACCGGCAAGTGTGTGCAGGATCTGCATGGCGACCCCGGTGGCGCCGGAGCCCACCACCACCTGATCCGGGTGAACACCGAGATGGTCGGCGATCAGGCCGGGCAGTCGGGCGGGCAGGAATTCGGGATACCTGTTCGCTCGCCCCAACTCCAGCTGGATCGCCTCGCGCACCGAAGGCAGCGGCGGGAAAGGGTTCTCGCTCAAACTCAGATCGAACCGGGCCGGTGGCGCGGCGGCCGGGAGTCGTCGTGATGAACGGCTGCGGTCGGCGACGTGGATGCTCATGATGACGCCTGAAGCACCGCGTGAGCATCGGCGAGGGTGGTTCGGCTTCGGGTAGCCGGGTGAATCGTCGCCCCCGGTGCGCAGCCGCTCTGGTGGCGACATCGACCGGTGTGAGCGAGAACGGCTCCACGCGTTGCCTGCCGGACGGATGGCTGGAGGCTCATCGCGCAGCGCCCCATCGGACCGCCGCCGCGGCAGCGAAATCACCGGCGTGCGCGAAAGCCGACATCAGCACCACCGAACCGTTGCGCAGCCTGCCCGCTCGGTTCTCCACATCCAATGTCACCGGAATCCCTGCGGCGAACAGGTTTCCGCACGAGTCGAACGTATCCGGATGACGCTCGGCGGGTAGCTCCAGCGCATCGTGCCAGTTACGCAGGAACAGACGATTGGGCTGATTGGTGACGAACGTATCGATATCGCGCCCCTTCACCCCGATCCGATCGCACACCGCCAACGCCACCTCGGGGACCAGCCGATTCCCACGCACGAACACCTTGGTGATCTTCGATTCGGTGAAACTCACGCACCCCTGGCCTTCGCCGGGCTCCCAGTACTTGCGGTCGCCATTGGTGGAAAAGTCCATATCGCCGGCGAATTCGGGATAGGTGCGGCATTCGATGTCCAGAATCGGCGCGCTGTCGTCACGCACCAGCAGGCCGACACCGCAACCGTCACCGGGCACCGGTGCGTGCGCCAGTTTGCGGATATCGGGCTGGGTGAACACCGGGCCGGCGCAGTTCTGGGTGACGGCGATGAGCGCGGTTCTGGCCTCGGACGTGCGCATGATGGTGTGAGCCAGCGCCATCATGTGTACGAAGGCCGCGCAGCCGCCATTGTGCAGATCGAACACCCAGCCGGGTCGCGCGCCGAGCCTGCGCGCCACCTCGGGACCGCAGCCCATGACCGGGTTGTCGGGCAGCTGGGTATGGGTGAGCAGAATGTCGATCTTCGACAGGAAATCGACTCCGTGCCGTGCGATCAGCGGCGCCACCGCCCGCTCGACCATATCGACCGCTGTTTCATCGCGCCCGACGTGATGGCGTGTCTTCGGCGAACGGAACATGACATTCTTGGCCATCCGATCCGAGCGGGAGAACTGGGTGAAATACTCCGTCCCGACCGGTTCACCGGGCAGATAGCTCGCCACATCGACCAGGCTGACCACCGGCGGGCGCGGCGACGGAGCGATGTCGAGATCGGTCATCGACTCATCCATTCCGGCTTGATCGGCAGCCCGTGCGCGGCACGGTATTCACAGATCGCCTTGAGATTGTCCATTTCCAATTGATGCCCGGCGGAGAACATGTCCCAAAAATCGCCGACCCACACCGGACGCTTCGGCGGCGCGGTATCCGGATAGCCGTTCTCGTCGTAGAAGGGGTGGCGGCAATTCACCCACAGCACAACCGATCCCGGCTTGTCGAACACCACCTGCGCGTCCACCACCCGCATCAGATACACCATCCACAGGTGAAATCCCTGGTCCCAGGCGCAGTGGTAGTCGACGGTCATGGCGTCGGGATTGGCGACGGTGCGGGTGTAGATCTCGGTCGAATCGCCGAGCCGATCATGGGCGAGCCACAGGCCGGGCTCATCGGTTTCGGTGAATCCGCGCAGACTGTAGGTCCATTCCTCCAGCGATCTGGTATCGGCCAGATATTCGTAGACCCCGCGCGGCGGGGCCGCGATATAAGCCTGGACCGGGCAGAAATCGCCATAGATCTGGTCGTGCGGATACACCGACCGGAGCATGTCCATGATGATCGGCGTGGTGGCCTCCCTATCGGAGTTCTCGATCCGCAGGACTCCGGGAATCACCTCGTCGGGGACGTCGCTGAGGGCGGGCAGGGCGCTTGCTGTCACGGTGTACTCCTGAGGAAGGGCAGGAACGGCGGGATTTCGTCGGGATCGCAGTCGATCGAGAGGAACGCCGGGCCCGGACCGCCGAGGCATTCGGTGAGCGCCGCGGGAAGTTCGGCCAGGGTGTGCACGGAGCAGACGCGTAGCCGCGGGAACATGGCCGCGACGCCGTCACCCAGCCGGGCCGGCTGGAATCTGTTGAAGCTGTAGCGATCCCGGTACAGCAGTTGTTCGCGCGTCACGCACATGGCGTGGGCGTTGTTGTTGAACACGATGAAGGTGATGGGCAGGGTGTGCTCGAGCGCGGTGTGCAGCTCCATACCGTGCATGAAGAACGAGCCGTCGCCCGCGATCACCACGGTGCGGTGGCCGTCGGGTGCGCGGGCGAAGGCCGAACCGATACCGGCGCCGAACGCGTAGCCCATTCCGCCCATACCGAGCGCGACCACGAAACGCCCGTCGCGCGGCACCCGCAGCTCGTGCACCACGGCCGCACCGGTATTGCCCGCGTCGGCGAAGATATCGGCGGCGGCGGGCAGGGCCGCCTGGATCGCGTCGACGATATGGCGGTAGCGCAGCCCAGGGCCATGCGATTCGGGTACCGGCATCGGTGTCAGCGTGCGGGCCGGGGCGGTGCGGGTGACGCGGGTCGTGCGCACCGCGGTGGCGACCGGCGACCCCGGATCGGGCGGTGCGGCGGGCGCGATGGCGGATTCGGCGAGGTCGGGATCGGAATGTCCGTCGTGACCGCCGCGCAGTCGCTCCAAGATGGTGCGCAGCGCGACGGCGACATCGGTGCAGGTGGCGTGGATGGCGGGCAGATGCGGCATGGCCAGTCCGATGCTGGCGATCGTGGTCCGCGCCAGCAGATCGTCGAGGCCGGTGCGCGCGGTGACCGGCATCGGGGTGCCGACCAGCAGGCACAGCGCGGCGGATTCCATGGCCTCGGCCAGTTCCCGATGACCCATGGTGCCCGCGACACCGCAGAAGGCCGCGTCGGCATTGTCGTAGGTGTCCTTGGCGTCGGGTGCGACGCCGACCAGCGCACCCAGTTCGGCCACCAGTTCGGCAAGTGCGGTGCGCGCGTCGTCGCGGGCCACCTGATCACCCGCGATGACCACCACCGTCCCCAGTTGGTGCGCGGTTTCCAGTGCGGTCATCACGCGCTCGAGTTCGTCGTCGTCGAGCCAGGTGGCGCGCGGATCGGGTCGGAACGCGGCGATACCGCCCATCTCGGCCTGCTGGACGTCTTTGGGCAGCAGCAAGACCGAGGGCCCGCCGCGCCGGGCGGCCCGCAGCGCCCGTGCCAGCCGTTCGGGCAGTTCGGCCGGGGTGGCGACGCGGGCGCAATAGCGGCTGACCGAGCTGAACAGGCGGACCGCGTCGATCGCACCGGCCTGCCCGCTCGAATCCTGGAATGCGCCGTGGCCTTCCAGCGCGGTCGGCGGCTGACCGATCAATGCCAGCACCGGAACTCGGGAGGCATACGATTCAGCAAGTCCGGCAACAAGATTCATCGCGCCGCCGCCGGAGGTCGCGGCGACGACGCCGAGTCCGCTGGTGGAGCGGGCGTATCCGTCGGCCATGGTGGCGGCGGAGAATTCGTGTTTGGCCACCACACCGGTCACCGCGCCGCTCGCGTCGAAGATGGCGTCGTAGAGGTCTTCGATATTGGCGCCGTCGACGCCGAAGATATGTCGCACGCCGAGGTCGGGCATCGTGCGCACCAGATAGTCCACCACTCTGTCGGGCATCGAACCTCCTTCCCGCGCCGAGTCGGCAGCGCTGTGCGCCGCCCATGAGGAGATACGGGGCGGGTGCGGCCGGAGTTCAGCCTGATCGGGAGCACTTTTCACACAAGTCTTGCGTGTACGTATACATCTACGTATAGTCACTGGCATGCCCAACAAGACGATCTACGTTGCCGATGACGATCTCCCCCTGTTCCAGCGGGCGCAGGAACTCGTCGGCGGCAATCTGTCCGGGGCCGTCGTCACCGCGCTGCGCAGGTTCATCGAACTGGAGGAGGGCAAACAGGAGGGGTTCGACGACATCGTGCTCCGGGTCGGTCACAACGGTGTCCGGCAGGTCCGGTTCGAGGGTGCGCTGCTGGGCGAATGGCGCGATGTCAACGACACCCGCATGGAGCACATCCGGGTCTTCCGTAGCCGCAAGGGCAAGTTCGTGCTGCACTCCCAGTATTCCAACTGGGACGACCTCACCGATGTGCCCAACCACGGCTGGAAGGACTGGAAGAGCTGGCGGCGCATGTTCGGCGTCGGCGATCAGGATTGGGGCGAGTTCACCCTGGTGATCGTCGATACCCTCGCCGAACTGAAGGGCAAGATGCCCGACAAGCTCTATGAGCGGGTCGCCGATATCGCCGAGCGTCCGCCGATCGAAGAACTGGATATCTGAGGCTCGGGCCGTTCGCGCGGCCCGCTCGCCGTCCAACCGAACATTCACATCCGACAACGCCGCCCCTGGGGGTGGTGCGGGGTACTCATGCTGTCATTCGCATTGTTTTATGAGAAATTCCAGGAAGGAAGAGCCATGTCCACAGGTGGACGCGCATCGGCGATCTGGGTCTCCGGGCTCCGAAAGGCCTACGGCGACAAGGTGGTACTCGACGCCATCGATCTGAACGTGCCGGAAGGCACGATCTTCTCCCTGCTCGGGCCCAACGGTGCGGGCAAGACGACCACCGTGCAGATCCTCACCACACTGATCGGCGCCGACGGCGGTGAGATGCAGGTCGGTGGATACGATCTGGCCGTCGACCGCGACGCGGTGCGCTCGGCGATCGGCGTCACCGGACAGTTCTCCGCCGTCGACGAACTGCTCACCGGCCGCGAGAACCTGACGATGATGGCCGATCTGAACCATCTGCCCCGGCGGGCCGGACGCGCCCTCGCCGCGGACCTGCTCGAACGTTTCGATCTCACCGAGGCCGGTGACAAACCCGCATCCACCTACTCCGGCGGGATGACCAGGCGGCTCGACCTGGCCATGACCCTGGTCGGCGATCCGCGCATCATCTTCCTCGATGAGCCGACCACCGGACTCGACCCGCGCAGCAGGCGGTCGATGTGGGAGATCATCCGCGAACTGGTCGACGACTACAGCGTCACCGTCTTCCTCACCACCCAGTACCTGGAGGAAGCCGATCAGCTCGCCGACCGCATCGCCGTGCTCGATCAGGGCCGCATCGTCGCCGAAGGTACCGCGGCGGAGCTGAAACGGCTCGTGCCCGGCGGCCATATCCGCCTGGAATTCGCCGATCACGCCGATCTGGACGCGGCCGCCACGGCCTTCGGATCGGCTGCCCGCCCGGTCGCCGACGAGCTCACCCTCGCCGTGCCCAGTGACGGCGGCATCGGTTCGGTGCGCGCCGTGCTCGACCGGCTCGACGAATTCCATATCCCCGCCGAAGGACTTTCGGTTCACACACCCAACCTGGACGATGTCTTCCTCACCCTGACCGGATCCCCCGTCGCGGACAAGGAGCCCGTGCGATGACCACCGCAACCCTGCCAGTGCAGTCCAATTCGTTCAGCCGCGTCATCGCGGACTCGCGGACCATGCTGCGCCGCAATCTGCTGCATGTACGGCGCTATCCGAGCATGACCTTCAGCATCCTGATCATGCCGATCGTGCTCATGGTGATCTTCAACTATGTCTTCGGCGGCGCGCTGGAAGCGGGTCTGGCACCCGGCGCGAACTACATCGACTATCTGGCGCCGGGCATGTTGTTGCTGCTCCCGGCCTATCTGACCGTATCGGTTTCGGTGTCGCTCGCCACCGATGCGACCAAGGGCATCGTCAACCGGTTCCGGGTGATGGCCATCGCGCAGTCGGCGATGCTGACCGGACATGTGATCGGCACGCTCATCCAGGCGGCGCTCGCCATGGCCGGGATGCTCGGGGCCGCCGCGCTCATGGGCTTCCGCCCCGACGCCACCCCGGTGGAATGGGTGGCGGTGATCGGGCTGCTGCTGTTCGTGGTGTTCGCGTTCACCTGGCTGGCCGTCGGGTTCGGGCTCGCCGCGCCGAACCCGGAGAGCGCGAGCAATATGCCCTTCCCGATCGTGTTGATGCCGTTCCTCGGCAGCGGCCTCGTCCCCACCGACACCATGCCGACCGTGCTGCGCTGGTTCGCCGAGTACCAGCCGTTCACCCCGATCACCGAAACGATTCGCGGACTGCTGATGGGCACCGAGATCGGCGCCAACGGGATCATCGCGCTCGCCTGGTGCGTAGGTATCGCGACGGTCGGCTACCTGTGGTCCATGGCGTTGTTCAAACGGCAGGCCAGCTGATCCGCTCACCCTCGATCCCCTGCCTCGGCGGGGGATCGTCGGCGTATGCGGGAGACGAGCTCAGTTGCGCTCGACCTCGATCGGATGTGTGGCCAGCAGCGACAGCGGCAGCGGTTGCCTGCGCAGGACATGCCCCCACAGGTCGGTGCGGCGGGTGGTGATGGGATCGCCGGGCAGGGCGGAGAGCACGATCCAGTCGTCCTGTTCGAGTTCGCCCTCGAGCTGGCCGAAGGTCCAGCCCGCATAACCGGCGAAGACGCGGATTCCCTCCACCAGCGGGGCGATCTCCGCCGGGTCGCTGTCGAGGTCGATCAGCACCACCCGGCCGTCGATGCGCCGCAGTCCGTCGACGCCGTCGATCGATGCGCCGACCCGCAGCGTGCCGAGACACAGCGCGGCATCGCGTTTGACCGGACCGCCGACGAACAGGGTGCGCGGCGCCGCGGCGACCTCCGCCCACTGCGGCAGCACATCGTGCACGGCGGTATCGCTCGGCCGGTTGATGACCACGCCGAGGCTGCCCGCGTCGTTGTGTTCGATGATGTAGATGACCGTGCGCCGGAAGGTCGGCTCCACGAGTTCGGTCGAGGACACCAGCAATGTGCCCGCGCGGACCAGTTGTTCGCCGCGGTGGGAACTTCGCCGGCCGTGCTCATCGCCACCGCCGCGCCCGCCGCGAGTTTTCCGATCATCCGGGTCTTCTGCGCGTGCCACTCCGTCATCATCGCAGTTATCGCGCCGTCGCGCCGCTTGTCTTCACGTTCCGTGTCGCGGGAAAACTCATATCCGGGCGTGACAAGATCAACATGGTCGTCGAGCGGCCGCAGCAGCGTCGTAGAGTCGGCGTCATGCAACCGCCCGAGGTCGTCCTCGACAACAGCGATGCCGTGTACGACTACTACCGCTCCCATCAGCAGCGGCGGTTCCAGGCGCGCGCGGCATATGCGCTGCTCGGGCGGCGTTTCCGGCCGCGCATCAGCTATGCCGCCGGCGCGCGGGCGCGGGTCGCGGAACTGGTCCGTGCGGGCAAACCGTTGCTCATCGCCATCAACCATCTGTCCCAGCTCGATCCCTACACCGTCGCCGCGGCCGCCTGGCGCAGCGAACTGCGTCCGCTCATCGGCCGGGTGCGGGTGCTGGCCAAGGACGAACTGTTCCTCGAACGCGATCAGCGCCGCAAGATCGACATGATGGGCGGCATCCCCGTCTTCCGCGGTAGCGATCACGGCCTGCGCGCGGTGAACGCCGCGGGCCAGCGCATGATGGACATCTGCGCCGAACGTCTGCACGATGGCGACGGTCTCGCGGTCTTCCCCGAAGGCACCTGCAACGACGTCGATCCGACACAGGTGCAATCGATCGGCAGCGGCATCGGCCATATCGCCTTCCGCACCATGAAGCTCGGCACCGAACCCGCACTGCTCAGCATCGGCCTCAGTTACGGACCGCGCGCCGATCCCGCCGTTGAGCCGACCAAAGAGGAAGCGAAGTCGGCCAGCTTCTACTTCCGCGTGCCGATCACCGACCTGCCCGCGCGGCCCGCCGAGATCGCGCGGCTGGTTCGCAGCGATTTGCAGCAGGCCTTGGACGGAGCCGTCGCGGCGTACTGAACGGGGCTCAGTCGAGATCGCTGGACGTGGCTCAGTCGAGATCGCTGGACGCGGCTCAGTCGAGATCGCCGGCCTTATCGCGTAGATAGCGCTGTTCGACCTCGTTGCTCGTCATATCGGCGGCCTGCCGGAACAGTGCGGCCGCGGCCGCCGTCTCGCCGCTCTGCATCAGCAGATGAGCGCGCACGGCTCGTTCCCGCTGCTGGGTCAGCGGATTCCGGTCCAGGTGGTGACGCCGATCGAGGTCGTCGAGCAGGGCGAGGCCGCGCGCGGGGCCATACGCTCGGGCCACCGCAACGACCCGGCCGAGCTGAACCGGCGCGGTGGGGGTGAGCCGTTCCAACCACAGATAGAGCATGGCGATCTGGGGCCAGTCGGTCTGGTCCGGTGCGGCCGCCGCGGCGTGCACGGCGGCGATCGCGGCCTGGATTCGATACGGGCCCGCCTCGCCCTGCTGCCAGACGCTGTCGATGAGTGCGGTGCCCTCATCGATCAAGGCGCGATCCCACCGCGCGCGGTCCTGCTCCTCCATCGGGACCAGTTGGCCCGCATCGGTGCGGGCATCGCGGCGTGCTTCGGTGAGCAGCATCAAGGCGAGCAGGCCGACGACCTCCGCGTCGTCGGGGAGCGTGGCGTGCAACATGCGGGTCAACCGGATGGCCTCATGGGTCAGGTCCACGCGGGCGAGTTCGGTGCCGGTGGTTGCGGTGTAGCCCTCGTTGAAGATCAGATAGAGCACCCGCATCACCGAGGCCATACGGTCGTCGCGGTCGTGCTCGGTCGGCGGGGTGAAGCGGGCGCCGGCCTTGGCCAATTGCTGTTTGGCGCGACTGATCCGCGTGCCCATGGTGGCCTCGGTCGTGCCGTGGGCGCGGGCGATCTCGGCGGTGGTGAGACCGCCGACCGCGCGCAGGGTGAGCGCCACCTGGGATGTGGGGCCGAGCGCGGGGTGACAGCACAACAGCAGCAGGGTGAGGCTGTCGTCGGTGTCGGTGGTTCGCGCGGCCCGCGCGGGTTCGGCCATGGCCAGCTCGGCGGCCCCGGCGTGCAGTTCACGGCGGTGTCTGGCCTGGTCGGCGCGCAATAGGTCGACCATCCGGCGGTAGGCGATCCTGATGAGCCAGCTGCGCGGATTCTCGGGGATGCCTTCGTTCGGCCACGTCTGCGCGGCGGTGAGCAGCGCCTCCTGTACCGCGTCCTCGGCGATGTCGAAACGTCCGAAACGGCGGACCAGCGCGCCGAGGACCTGCGGTGCCTCGGTGCGCAGCAGGTCCTCGATCGCGGGTGTCATGCCGTGAAATCCTCGCCCATGATCGGTCGGATCTCGATCGGTTCGCCGAGCGCCTCGACGATGCGGGTGGCGATCTCGACGGCACGTTCATGGCCGGTCACCTCGATCACGGCGAAGCTGGCCAGTACCTCCTTCAATTCGGCGAACGGGCCGTCGGTCGCGGCTACGCCGTCCGGGGTGGCGCGGACGGTGGTGCTGGTCGCCGGATGGCCGAGACCTTCGGTGCTCACGAGTTCTCCGGAGGCGAACAGTTCCTTTTCCAGTCGCTGATAGGTGGCGAAGGCGGCCAGCGCCTCCTCCGAGGGGGAATCGGCGGTGGCGGCGTCCCATCCGGTGGCCGGGGTGTAGCCGAGCAGCAGGTATTTCATAGTGGATCCTCCGCGGTCGATGTTGGTGGTCACGGTAGTTCGCTGCTACCTCGGAGTCGCTCGCCCCTTCTCGACATCTTCGCGGAGTGATTCAGATCACATCTGATGGTTGTCGAAGTCGGTGGTCCGGCTCCGAGGTAGCTGCAAGAACCCACCACAGGAGGATGAAATGAACGACACCCAGCAGCAGCCCAGCCCCGAGGTCAAGGCCCTGGACCGTCTGGTCGGGACCTGGAAGGTCACCGGCGGCGCGGAAGGTACCGTGCGTTACGAATGGATGCCCGGCCGGTTCTTCCTGCACCAGCACATCGATCTCACCCAGTACGGCGAACCCGTCACGGGTGTGGAGATCATCGGCAACCTGCGTCCCTTCGGCGAGCCCACCAGCACCGATGTGTACTCGCGGTACTACGACTCCCTCGGCAACACCTTCGACTACGTCTACGAACTCGAAGGCGACACCCTGACCATCTGGGGCGGCGCCAAGGGGAGTCCGGCCTACTACAAGGGGACCTTCGACGCCGAGGGCACCACGGTCACCGGCGCATGGGTCTACCCCGGCGGCGGCGGGTACGAGTCGACGATGACCCGGATCTGACGGCTCGAACCCCGCAGCGGCCGGCCGATGTCATGGTCGGCCGCCGCAGGGTCCGCGGTCGGGCTCGGGCGTGAAACCTACTGCGGCAGACCGAGTCGCCCGCGCGCCCAGTGCGGGACCATCGGCAGGTATTCGGGGCGGGTTTCGACGAAGTGGCGCACCATCGGGCACATGGGGAGGGCGCCGAGATGGTCGGCGCGGGTCTGGTTCAGGGCCGTTTCGACCAGGATGCGGCCGTAGCCCTGGCCTTCGTGCTGGGGATAGACCTCGGTGTGTACGAAGGCGCGTTCGGCGCCGGTGTCCTGGTACTCCGCGTACCCGGCGATCTCGCCGTCGACGTAGATCTCGAAGCGTTCCAGTGCGGTGTTGTTACGGACCTCTGTCGACATGGGCTCGAAGCTACTCCACCCGCGCGCGCTGGACACATCGCAGCGGGCGCGTGCCGGGTGAGCCCGTATTGCGATGGCAGTGTGCGGCATCGGAACTGCGGGGAGCGGGGTGAGGGTTTCGATTCGGTCGAGCCGGAGGTGCCCCGAGAGCCCGCGGTGGTCGTGGTGCGGCGGCAGTGTGCGGCACCGGAACTGAGGGGAGCCGGGCGAGGGCTTCGATTCGGTCGAGCCGAGGCGTCCCGAGAACCCGCGCGCAGTGGTCGTGGTGCGGCCGCGGGCGAAGCGTCGGAGAATGCTCGGCATGGAGTCGGTACCGACGCTCGTTGTGGCCCCCGACAAGTTCAAGGGGTCGCTGACCGCTGCCGAGGTGGCATCGGCGCTGGCGGCGGGCATTGCGCGGGTGCGCCCCGAGGTGCGGGTGGTGCGGGTACCGGTGGCCGATGGCGGTGACGGGACCGTCGACGCGTTCGTCTCGGCGGGGTGGTCGCGGGTATCGCTGCGGGCTCCCGGGCCGACGGGTGAACTCTCGGACACCTCGTACGCGGTGCGTGGCGATACCGCCGTCATCGAGTTGGCGGCGGTGGTCGGCCTGGCGAAACTTCCCGATGGTAAGCGAGAGCCATTGGACTCCAGCACCTTCGGGCTCGGCGTCGTGATCGCCCACGCACTCGACCGGGGTGCGAGTCGGATCGTCCTCGGTCTCGGCGGCAGCGCGTCGACCGACGGTGGCGCGGGCATGCTGACGGCTCTGGGCGCGCGCATCATCGGGTTGAACGGAAACGAATTGCCCAGGGGCGGAGCGGCTTTGCTCGACGCCAAACGGCTGGACCTGAGGGGTATGCATCCGGGCGTCGCCGCCGCGCACTTCATCGTGGCCAGCGATGTGGACAACCCGCTACTCGGCCCATCGGGCGCGGTCACCGTCTACGCTCCGCAGAAGGGCGCCGACCGTCAGGAGATGGTGCTCCTCGAAGTGGCATTGCACAATTGGGCGCTGATCTCCGGCCGTGAATTCGCCGGACGTCCCGGCGCCGGTGCGGCCGGTGGAACCGGCTTCGCCGCCATGGCCGTGCTCGGCGCCGAACTGCGCAGCGGTATCGAGGTGGTGCTCGAACTCCTCGACTTCGACACCGCGCTCGCATCCGCGACACTCGTGATCACCGGCGAAGGCTGCCTCGACCACCAGACCCTGCACGGCAAAGCTCCGATGGGCGTGTGCGCCGCCGCCCGAGCGGCAGGTATCCCGGCCGTCGCCGTCGCCGGACGCACCGAACTCACCACCACCGAACTCCACACGGCGGGCTTCACCACCGGCTACACCCTGACCGACCTGGAACCCGATCCCGCCCGCTCGATGGCCGACGCCGCGACGCTGCTCGAACAGATCGGGGCCCGGATCGCCACCGAACAACTCGACGGCCGCGCCCTGCCATGACGACAGCTCGGCGCGGTTCGCGATGCGCCTAACTGGCCGCCGACATCAGGTTGGCGAACAGCTCACCGCGATGCCGTTCGCCCCATTCCTCCAACGGGCGAAGCGCCGCGGCCAGTTCGGCGCCCAGCGGGGTGAGGGAGTATTCGACACGGGGCGGAATCTCCGGGAACACCTCGCGGTGCACTACGCCGGAGGTTTCGAGGTGGCGCAGATTCTCGGTGAGCACCTTCTCGCTGACACCCTCGAGCAGCCGCCGGATCTCGCCGAAGCGGCGCGGTCCCTCGCTGAGCACCCACATCAGATGCAGCCGCCATTTACCGCCGACGACATCGATCGCCACGCTCATACCGCATACGTCGTGATCCGCGTCACTGCCGATCGTCATGGGATCCTCCTGAACTCGTTACGGACCTCGACGTAAGCAACCGTACCCGCAAGTGCGGTCTTGTCGCTCCTACCTGCGCGAATGAGCATTGATGCCGACGCAGGCAAACAACCGTATCGACTTTCGAAGGATCAACACATGTCTCAGCAGAGCACGGCCTCGGTTTCGGTCATCGGCCTCGGCCCGATGGGGCAGGCGATGGTGCGCGCATTCCTCGCCGCGGGCACCGAGGTGACGGTGTGGAACCGCAGCAGCGCCAAGGTCGACGCCATGGTGGAGCTCGGCGCCAAGCGCGCCGATTCCGTCGCCGAGGCGCTCGACGCCAATGAGGTGACTGTGGTGAGCCTGACCCACTACGACGCCATGTACGAGGTCCTCGGTCAGGCCACCGACCGGCTCGCGGGCAAGGTCATCGCGAATCTGTCCTCCGATTCACCGGAGAAGGCACGCGAAGGCGGTGCCTGGGTGCGTTCGCACGGTGCGCAGTTCCTGTCCGGCGGGTTCATGTCGGCGGGCGACAATATCGCGCACCCCGCCTCGTACATCTTCTACAGCGGCCCGCGCGAGGTGTTCGACGCGCACGCCGAGCTGCTGCGCCCATTGAGCCCGCAGGAATACCTCGGCACCGATGACGGTCTGGCGCAGGTCTTCTACCAGGCGCTGCTCATCACCTTCCACCCGTGGATCCTGGCCTACCACCAGGCGCTGGCCGTGGTCGAACGTTCCGGTCACGATGTCGACCAGTTCCTGCCGTACGCCGTGCGCTCGGCCGCCGCCTACCCGTTCTTCATGGAGGAGTACGCGAAGGAGGCCAAGGCGGGCGGCTGGGGTGACCTGGCGGCGCTGAAGATGATGGACGCCGGCGCCCAGCACATCATCGACGCCAGCAAGGAGGTCGGCGTCGATGCCACGCTGTCGCATACCGCGCAATCGCTGTGGCGCAAGGCCATCGCCGCCACCGAGGCGAGCGGCAGCCCGGTCTCCATGTTCCAGCTCATGCGTGGGGACCAGGACTGACGTCATCCGACGGTCCGCACTCAGGGCGTCGAATTCGACGTTCCGGCTGTTTCGCGGGCCAGCGGCGTGAATCAGGCCGTTTCCGAGGACGATCCGAGCCGCGGGAAGGGGGCGGTGGAGAAGATCACCTCCACCGTCACCTCGAAATACTCCGCGATCCGCAAGGCCAAATACAGGCTCGGGCTGTACTCGCCGCGCTCCAGATATCCGATGGTCTGGTAGTGCACGCCGAGCGCTTCCGCGAGCTCGCGCCGGGAGATGCCGCGCTCGGCGCGCAGCATCGCGATCCGGTTGTAGATGACCTCAGTAGGCACGCTGCAACGCTTTCTCCCTGCGCTCGGCCATCACCGCACCCGATTCACGGCGAGCCATGCGCCGCAGCACGATCGGTGCGATCAGCAGAGCGCCCACCGACCAGACACCGAGCACCGCGGCTGTTTCCAGATGGCGCCAGGATTGTTCGAGTTCGACCGCTTCCGCCTCGCCGGGCAGCAATGCCGACCGCATACCGAGTCCGAGCCAGTACATCGGGAACACCTGCCCGATCACCTGCAACCAGCCGGGCAGCCCGGTGATCGGATAGAAGATGCCGGAGATGGCGACGAGCCCCATCAGCGGCATGGTGAAGAAGAACAGTCCGCGGGGATCGTCGAAGATCGAACCGATGATCGCGCCCAGCGCCAGCACGGCGAGCAGACCGAGTGCGAGCACCCACGCCAGCGTCAGCCAGGACCCGACGCTGTCGAGCGACACGCCTCCCACGATCACCATGCCCACGCCCAGCAGGATAGCCACCTGTGCGAGCACCGACCCGGCGCCTGCGCCGATCTTGCCGATGAGATAGCCGATCATGCCGTTGGGTGTGGCCTTGGCTCGCAGCAGCGTGCCGTCTTCGCGGTCGAGGACCAGGAACTGGGCGATGCCGTACAGACCGTTGAAGCCGACGATCATGCCGAGCACGCCGGGCAGTGCCAGCGCGCCGAGTTTCAGGCCGGACTCCTGGAAGGTGCTGTTACGCATGAAGAACAGCACGATCAGCAGCAGGATCGGGGTGAGCAGGATGCCAGCGAGATCCTCGGTGTTGGTGAACAGCATGCGCAGTTCGATCTTGGCCCTGGTGAATCCGGCTCGGATTGCGACCGTGGTCGGGTTCATCGGACGACCTCCTCGATGGCGTGGATCTCGGCCTGCTCCGCCCCGGATTCGTAGTGGCGGACCAGTGCCATATAGGTCTCCTCGAGTGAGCCGCGGCGCACTTCCAGTTCGCCGATATCGGCGCCGAACTGCTGGAACAGCTCGTGAACGAATTTGGTGGATTCGGCGGTGGTGTGCACGAATCGCTGGCCGTCTCTGGTCCAGCGCACCTCGGCGTCCACCGAGACCCGACGCGCCAGTTCATCGGCGGAACCGTCGGCGATGATCCGGCCACCGGCCAGGATCAGGATGCGGTCGCCGAGCTTTTCCGCTTCGTCCAGATCATGGGTGGTGAGCAGGATGGTGGTCTGCTGTTCGTCGGCCAGCCGGTGCACCAGATCGTGGAATTCGCGGCGGGCCTTCGGGTCGAAACCCGCGGTCGGCTCGTCGAGGAACAGCACCTCGGGCTTGCCGACGACGCCGATCGCCACGTCCAGCCTGCGGCGTTGTCCGCCGGACAGGGTGGAGACCTTCGAGTTCGCGTGTTCGGTGAGTCCGACAACGGCGATGAGTTCATCAGTGTCCCAAGGCCGTTCGGTTCCGCCGGAACTGTAGGGCCCGTAGAAGGAGCCGAGGTAGGCCAGCAGCTCCCGCACCCGCCATTTGCCGTGGTCGCGCCAGGATTGCAGCACCACCCCGACGCGTGCGCGCCAGGCTTCGTCGCCGTGTATCGGCTCGACGCCGAGCACTTCGACCCGGCCGTCCGATGGTGCGCGAAACCCCTCGAGGATTTCGATGGTTGTGGTCTTGCCCGCGCCGTTGGGCCCGAGCATGACCAGGACTTCGCCGTGGCTCGCCTGGAACGTGACGCCATTGAGGACGTCGTCGGTGCCGTAGCGCATGCGCAGCTGCTCGACATCGAGCACTACGCCATCACCCACAGTCATGGTTTCCCTCCCTGTCGTGGGTTGGTGATGATTTGTAGCATACCTACTACATTTCGCAGTCACAATGCTTTGCCGCAAGGCGGTTGACATGCAGCTGTTTGGCTGCCTATGGTGGGTTATGCAGCCAAATGGCTGCATAAAGCGAGAGAATCCGATGGACGAGGTATTCAAAGCGCTGTCCGATCCCAGCCGCAGACGGCTGCTGGACAGCCTCCAGGCCCGCAATGGGCAGAGCCTGCGGGAACTGTGCTCGGGCCTGGATATGGCGCGCCAATCGGTCAGCAAGCATCTGGCCGTCCTGGAGGCCGCCAACCTGGTCACCACCCGGCGTAGCGGCCGCGAAAAACTGCACTATCTCAATGCCGAGCCCATCAATGCCATCGCCGACCGCTGGATCAACCGCTATCACCGCGCGCGGGTACACACCCTCGCCGACCTGAAATCCGCATTGGAGACAAGTCCGATGAGCGACACCGAATTCGTCTACACCACCTTCATCAAGACCACACCGGAGAAGCTGTGGCAGGCCCTCACCGACCCGGCCTTCACCAGCCGCTACTGGGGCGCCACCTTCGACACCGATTGGCGCACCGGATCGGAAATGGTCTGGAAACAAGGCAATTGGGTCGGAAAGGACCCGGAGCAAGTGGTGCTCGAGTCCGAACCGCCGCGCAGACTCTCCTATACCTGGCACACCATCGGCCCGGAATTCGCCGCCGAGGTCGGTATGGACCCGGCCGAACTCGCGGAATGGTCGGCCGAATCACGCTCCAAGGTCACCTTCGAGATCGAGCCGCAGGGTGAGGTCGTGAAGCTGACCGTCGTCCATGACGGCTTCGACCCCGGCAGCCGGGTACTCGAGGGAGTTCAGGGCGGTTGGCCCGCGATTCTGTCGAGCCTCAAAACCCTGCTGGAAACCGGGGATGTGCTGCCCGAACCCGCGCAGTAGCAGCCGGTGGATCGACGCCGGTCGGCCGCGCCGATCCACCGGCAGCGGTTACCGCACGTCGCAGGTGCCCTTGTCGACGACGGCGCTGTCGTGCACCCAGATCAAGGACGACAGCCCGGTCGAGCACTCGCCGCCACCGCCGAAGGACAGCCAACCCCAGCTGGCGGGGTTCGCGAATGCTTGGGCGAGGGCGTCGAAATCGGCTTCGTCGATATAGCTGCGGAACCCGATGCCCATACTCACGTCCAGGGTGATCGATTCGCCGGGGCCGATCGAGGACATATGGAAGCTGCGTTCCTCAGCAATGATGCCCCCGCAATAGCCGGGCTGTTCTTCATTGCCCGCGACGGCTATCGACGCGGGCTGGAACAGGCCCAGCTGACAGATCGGTGAGGAGACCGGCCACCACGCGTAGATCTCGCCCGGACGCGGACTCGACGGCGCATTGCGGTCGGTGAGCATATTGGTGATCGTGATCTCGCCGCTGGCGTTGAAATTGAAAGCAGCTTCTCCCGGTGGTGAATTGCTGATGTCTTTCCACGGCTGGTAGATATCGACGCTGAACGATGTCTGATAGCGGTAGCCGTCGTCGTTGGAGTAGCTGAATTCATCGGCGAGGGTCATCGCCGGGGCGTCCTCGCCCGACCCACCGCCATCGGACCCACTCTGCGAGCCACCGCCCGCCTCTGCCTGCGCCGATACCCCATACGCGGCCGAAGCGCTCGACGTATCGTCTCGGTTGACGGCGATCACCACTCCGGTGGTACCGGCCAGAAGTAGGGCGACACCGGCCGCGATCAACCCGCCGATGCGGACATTGGTTCGTTTCGATTTGTCGATGTCGCCGCCTGCGATATCGACATCGCGCATTTCGACCGAACCGCCAGCGGTGATATTGCCGGTGGACGTTCCTCGGTGGTGTGCGGTCACATGATTCGCTGGCGTGGGTCCGGGCGGCGGGGGCGGCGCGGGTATGGCTGGCTGCTGGCCCGTATTCTGTCGCGGCTGTTCGGTGCTCGCCGGTTTCTGCGTGTGATCGATCGCGGCGGCGAGCCCGACCGCGAACGATGCCGCATTGCGTGCCGCGATCGGTTGCCAACCGGCATTGTCGGCGTCTTGTTTGGCGCCGTCGGCGTGGTCGCAGATGCCGCGTACGGCGATCGTCGGTGTCGAATCGTGCAGTTGCCCCGCCAAAGCGACGCCCGCGCTCTCCATTTCGATCGCCACGGCGTCGTTGTAATGCGAATGCAGCAGTTCGCTCTCCGGGCCGGTGCTCGAGTTGAGGGCGATATCGCCTGCCGCAACGGGCTCGAAGTGCACTGCGGCAGTGGTTTCCGCGGCTTCGGGCCAGGACTTGGATCGATTCACGTGTTTGGCGAGCTGGACGAGCCGGTGCGAGGTGTCCCAGGCTCGTGGGCGGGCCAGGAACTCGTCCTGGTCGACCCGCCCGCCGTGGAACGCGTACACCCGAGTGGCTACCACGACATCGCCGAGCGCGATCCAATTCCGCAGCCCACCTGCGATGCCGACGAAAAGTACTGCGGTCGGCTGGAATTCGGCGATCGCACGTTCGGTGATGGCCGCTGCGTTCGCGGTGCCCATGCCGATGACCGCCAGCGCGACCGAGCACTGCGGCAGGACCGCCAGGTGGCCCACCTCGAACACGGTGCCCGCCGGATGGTGATGAGTTCGTAGGCCGCCGAGGTGGGCTCGTACCGCCGCGCCTTCGAGGTCGAGTGCAGTCAAGATCACGATCATCGGATTCCCCTCCGCCTTCTTCTGAGAATCCCACGGTAGCGGTGGGCTGACTTTTCGTCAAGATGACAGTTTATGGCTGCTTGGTCGAAACCGTGCTGTTCCAGCGGGATCGGTACCTGGAGACGGGTCATCGTTATTGTTGAAGTGACCCTTAGCTAGGCTCAGGTCATGGACGACGAGTGGGAGATTCCGGCGGTAGCGGTCGCGGTCGATCTTGTCGTGCTCACGATCAGATCGGGCCAACTGCAAGTGTTGCTCATCGAGCGCGATATCGAGCCGTATCGCGGCAAGCTGGCCCTACCGGGTGGATTCCTCGCATCGGCCGACGAGGATCTCGACACCGCCGCCGGGCGCGAACTGGCCGAGGAGACGGGGCTGGCATCGGAGAGCGTGCATCTGGAACAACTGCACACCTACGGTGATCCGCGCCGTGATCCGCGCCGCCGGGTCATCACCGTCGGCTATCTGGCGATCGTCCCCGATCTGCCCGAACCCGTCGCCGGTGGCGATGCCCGGTCGGCCGAATGGGCGCCGGTGCGGCAGGTACTGCGGCGCCGCACCAATCTGGCGTTCGATCACGCGCGCATCCTCACCGACGCGGTCGAACGTGCCCGGCGGCATCTGGAGTACACGACGATCGCGGCCGCATTCTGTCCGGCCCACTTCACCATTTCGGAGCTGCGGAATGTGTACGAGATCGTGTGGGGGCAAACTCTCGACGTCCGCAATTTCCATCGCAAGGTCACCGGTGTCGAGGACTTCTTGATCCCGACCGGAGAAAGAACCACCAAGAGCGGTGGGCGACCCGCAGCCCTCTACCGTCGCGGTAGAGCCGAAATACTTCACCCGCCGATCTTGCGTGAAAACCCGCGCTGAACTGCGCTTACCGTTGCCGTAACACCGGTTGCTGGCCGCTGCGCCGCGCACTTCGTTCCTGCGTCGAGCCCGCTGCGCTGTCGCCAGAATTGGGAGGCTCCGGCAGGCGACGACAGTGGAATGATTTCTGATTGTTGACAGATCACTGAGCGCCTGGTCGGGGGGCGATTCATGGTGTGGTCGATCCGGCGCAGGTCTCTCACCTGCGCCGGTCCAGTGATATCAGGAAGAACAGGTGCGGATTATGCGGGCCGGTAGTCGGTTACGTGTGGTGTTGGGTGTTTTGCTGGCGGTGCTGGCAATGGCACTGGTGATGGCGGGCTGTTCGTCGGATGGGTCGGAATCCGATGAAGGGGGATCGAGTTCGACGACGAAGGCCGTGGCCTCGGTGACGAAGAAGGTACCGCCGACGAGTTCCGCCGCGCCGCAAGAGGGCTCGGGCGCAACCGGTGGCGATGCGGGTTCCGGCAGTGACGCCGGTTCTGGGCAAAGCGGCGGAGACTCCGGGCCGGTGGCCGGTCAGCCGGACGCCCCTGGCCACCATGAGGACTCGAACGTTCCGCATCCGCCGGAGCACTTCCCGCCGTGCGAGCCGGGCTTCTGCGGCCACGATCACTGCGGCCCCGGTGAATGCGGGGAGACGCCGCCGGGCGGCACCGACAACTGCGGTCCCGGCCAGTGCGGTGCACCCACCAACTGCGCGGGCGAACTGGACTACACGGGCGATCCGCGATCGGCCGACGAGATCAACAAGATCGGTATGCGGGATGGTAAGTGCCCCGACCCGATCCGGCCCACCCCGACCACGACCCCACCGGCCGAGACCACACCGGCGCCGACGTCCGCTCCCGAGCCGACCGTGACGACACCGGCCGCATAACAGCAGGTCCGAGTATCTACTCGACAGCCCCGGCGGTCAGCCTCCGGCCCGCCGGGGCAAGCTCTCGGGCAGAGTCCAACCGCGCCAATGCGCGACGAGGCACAGCCCGGCCCCCACGATCGTCGCGCAGATCATGCCAGCGGTGGGATGTCCGGCGCTGGCGAGCGCGACCATCACGATGCTCGCCGCCAGCGCGGCCGTCGCATAGAGCGTGTTGCCGCCGAAGATGCGTGGGGTGCGGCGCAGCACGATATCGCGGACCATACCGCCGCCGACAGCCGTGATCGTTCCCAGCAGGATGGCGGGCAGCCAGCCGAGACCGACGGCGAGCGTCTTCTGCGCGCCGGTGGCCGCCCAGCACCCGAGGGCGGCGGCGTCGACGAACAGAAACGTCCGATCCCACAGCTTGCCCTCGATCAGCAATACGAAGGCGATCAAAGCGCCCGTCAGCGCGACCAACAGATACCCGTAGTCGGTCAACGCAATCGGTGTCCCCCGCTGGAGCAGCGTATCGCGGATCAACCCGCCACCCAGTCCCGACAGGATCGCGAGCGTCACGAAGCCGATCGGATCGAACCGCTCCACCCGCGCGAGCACCCCACCGAGGATCGCGTTGGCGAGGACACCACTCAGATCGAGCACGAAGAACAAGTCAGTGAGATCAGCTGCCGCCACCCGCACATCGTGCATGAGGTGGGCGACGATCGTGTCGAGGCGACACGCCAATCGCGGGGACATCCGACTCCGGCGCGTCGCTGACGTCAGGTCCAAAACGCATCGACACCGATCTGTCTGCCGATGGTTGGGGGGGTCGTGCCGCTGATAGCGGCAATGGCGATGCCTGCGAGCAATGCGATGGGCGCACATGGTCATCGCTGCGGTGGATGCATGGGGTTGCGGCCGAGCGCTATACCGGGCCTGAGTTGTGGCCCCAGCTCTGTCTGCTCGGCGCCCGTGACAACAGCGGACCAGATAGCCCGATTAGTTCGATCACTCGAGCGATAATATCGGCCTGAATGAAATTATTGTGTGCAGTTCTGATATTATTGGGTAATGTTGAGCGGACCGCTGCTGGAGCTGGCCGCCCTCGGCGAAGAGCAGTGGGGCCTGTTCACCAGCCGACAGGCGGCGGTGGAGTTCGGGGTGACACCTTTACAACTCAAACGGTTGACCGATCGTGGGCACCTGGTCCGCATACTGCACGGCGTCTATCGGATCGCGGGTGTCCCGGATTCGCCACTGGACGCGATTCGCGGGGCGTGGTTGGCGTTGGAACCGGCCCGGACCGCCGCCGCTCGGCTCGCCGACGCGGTCCCGCTCGGCGTGGTGTCTCATCGCTCCGCCGCCGCGTTGCAGGAGTTCGGCGATCTCGACGCCGACATTCATCAGTTCACCGTCGCCCGTCATCGGCGCAGCCGGAGCAATGATGTCGCCTTCTATGTCGCCACGCTCGATTCCGACGAGTGGTACCTCGTCGACGGGCTTCCCGTCACCCGCCCGCTGCGCACCGTCACCGATCTCGCCGCCGCCCACACCGACGGTGGGCATCTGGCAAGCGTCGTGCGCGACGCCATCCTCAGTGGCGGCACCACCTCGGCCGATATCGCCGAAGCGCTGAGGCCTTATGCCCACTACTACGGAGTCCGGCCCGGCGACGGCGCCGAGGTCGTCCGGACGTTCATCCACACCGCCGGAGTACCATCCGCCGCGGTCGACCTCGCACGACCCGACGTCGGGTCGCTGACGCCGGAAATGCAGAACGCCGTCAAGAGCGCGGTTCTCGAAGTACTCGGCGCCAGGCACCTCGCACTCGGCGGCAGCCGCCTCGTCGACGCGCTGCTCGCTGTCGAGGCCGCCGATCCGGCCGCCGTCGACCCATCCCACATGCAGGAGCCACGCTGACCAAGACACCCCGACGAGATGCCGCTGCCTTTCAGGCGTCTCTCAAAGCCAAGGCCAGCTCCGTCGCCACACGGACCGGTCGCCCCACTGAGCAGATCCACCGTGAGGTCTACCTGTTGAGGTTCCTCGCGCGAGTCTTCGTCGACCCGGACAGCCCCTGGGTGCTCAAAGGGGGCGGTGGATTGCTGGTGCGCATCAACGAAGGCGCCCGCTACAGCCAAGACGCTGATTTGATGCGCACCGATGTCACCGCCGAGGAAGCGATCGCCGAACTTCAAGGTCTCCTGGCCCGGGTCACCGATCTGGATCCGCTCACCTTTCAGGTCAAACGCAGTAAATCCAACATCGGTGGGCTGGACTCGGCGCGCCTGACCGCTGAGGTCTATTACGGGCCGAAGAGGTTGCACAGCTTCCCGATCGACCTGTCGATCCGATCCACCCTCGCGGCTGGTACCGATCACGTCGTGCCGACCTCGATCATCGATCTCGACGGCTTCTCCGACCTGCCTGCGTTCAAGGTGCTGTCGTTGGCCGACCAGGTGGGCGACAAGGTTGCCGCGATGTACCAGGGCTACGGCCCCACTGGTGCCACTCCCTCGACCCGCTATCACGATCTGGTCGACCTGCATCTGATCATCGCCCGCTTTCCTATCGATGCTGCTGCCACCACCGCTGCGCTACGACTCCAACAGCAACGGCGTGCGAATCTCGCGCTCCCACTGTCGGTGGCGAGTCCCGGCCCACAGTGGGCGGTCGGATATCGGACCGAAGCGCGAAATGCCAAGCTCGATCCTCGGTTACATGCCCTCGACGAGGCGCTGGCCGCGCTGGCGGTGTTCCTCGATCCGCTGCTCGACGGCACCAGATCTGCCGGTACCTGGAATCCGCTGGCGCAGGGTTGGTCTGAGTCGTAGTACGTGAGGTCATTCGTAGGTGCGTCTGCCATGACCACCGGACCGCGGCCCGATCAGCGGACGCGCCGCCGGATGTTCGTGGGGGCCTACTCGACCTGCCATAGTGTGAGCGGGTGCGCGGTGAGGGGCTGTTGGAACTCTGGCAACGCCGTTGGCCTGGGTGTTCGCCGATGGCTGGTGAGCTGAAGTATGCCTATCGGGATCGGTGGGTTCGGTTTCACAGTTTGCCGGGGTCCACGCGTTATCCGGGTACTGCCGAGGAGTACGGGATTGTGCTCGACCGGTACAACACGGTTCTGAACGAGTTGTTCGCGGGGCAAGAGGTCTATCTCATCACCTGTGACTGGTCCGACGGCCCGGAGCCGGGCGTGCGACCGGATGACCACACGCGGTGGCATCCCGGTGCCCGCTACTGGACCTCGGTCTGCAACGACCCGACCGAGACCGACCCCGATTTCATCTCCTACACCCACTTGTTCGTCAGCCGGATCCCTTGGCAGCCCGGCGCACTCGACGAACTGCTGCGCGCCGTGGCCGACGACTCCACCGCGGGCGTCATGATCACTGATCTGACCATGGAGCGGATCCACCACCCCTACGACGGCGGTGCGGACGTCCTGCTACCCACGACCGCCGAACGAGATGAACTCGGGCACAGGTACGCAGACTGGCTTTCCCCGCACCCGGAAGGTCTCTGAGGTTGCGTCAGCGCTGCTGAGGCTTGGTTACCAATTATGTTGATATAGAACAGATTTGGCCCTTCCAGTATGATAGTTTGGGTTCGGGGTTCTTGGGGTGGTGTTTTGGTGTCATCAGCGAACCATCTGCTGTGGGTGTGATGTGGTGGGTGCGGGCCGGTGGGCCCGGATGGTGTGAATGCCCAGCATGTTTTCCGCGGCAGTGTCATTGCTCTACCCGTTTGCGGGTCGATCGGCCCGCCCTCGATGGGGAGGACCCATGCAGGACACCGGATCCACACTGCCGCGCCGCCAACTCGGCCGCTACCTGATGGACTGGCGCACCCGCGCCGGACTGAGCCTGACGCA
>NZ_JARWNX010000017.1 GCF_029868385.1 Nocardia cyriacigeorgica
CAGCCGGGAACGCGACAACGACCACTCGGCATACCCGTGCGCGCCGACCAGCGGCACCCGGTCGGTGCGGGAGGGTCCGACCCGGCCGGGCAGGTCGGCGATGGCTGCGTCGCCGGCGTCGGCGGCCATCACCCGGTCCTACCTGTGACGTGGCTTACGGTGTGTATCGAAGTTACGGCCGCTACCGCCCGCACAGAATGCTGTGGCCTGGGTCACTCGGCAGACGGATTCGACTCATGGGATCCCACATTCCGGGCATCCGACCTCGGACCTGACATTCCGGATCTCGAGTGCCCCCATCGGCCAATTGGTTGGTGGGTCACAAACAACCATACTTCTATAACGTCACGTTCAACCGGTTTGGGGGGGTGTGGTTTATCGTGTAACCCCCCCCCCACGCCGGAGCTACCACGCATCGTCGGGTGACGGCCGTTCTGGTGACCGCCGAGACCGAGCCGCACTGGCAATGGCTCACGGTCCACGAAACCGGCGTCGCGGACTGATCCGCTCAGGCGGTCGCCGCCTGCTCGGCGCGCCCACGCCGGATACCGAGCCCGGCCGCGACCAGGCAGGCCACTGCCACCGCGCCGACGAACCACGGGAACACCGTGGTCAGCCCCCAGGTCGTCGCGGCCCAGCCCGCCACCACGGTGGGCAGCGCCATGGCGGAGTAGGCCAGCAGGTAGTACGCCGACATCGTCTCGCCGCGCTTGTGCTGCGGCACGACATTAGACAGATGCCGCAGTGAGCCACCGAATCCGAGACCGAAGGTGGCGCCGAGCGCAAGACCGATACCGATGACGGCGACCCAGTTGTGCGTGCCGAGCGCGGGCACGGTCAGCAGTAACGCGATCGCCATCCCGATATCGCCGATGATCGCGGCCGAACGCGCGGGCACCCCGGTGGCGAACAACTGTGCCAACGCCGCCGACAGCGCGGTCGAGGCAACCACCACACCACCGAACACCAGGTTGTGGATACCGGTCTTCTCCGCGGCCAGCGACGGATACAGCGACAGCAGCACACCCAGCACCGACCAGGCCGCCATGACACCGATCGCGGAGAACCAGAAGTCGCCGCGAATCTCCTGCGGCACCGCGGGCTTGGCGATCCGGATGCGTCCGGCGACGCGTGCGGCATGCGGTTCCCGCAGGGCGAGCACGCCGATGCCGATGATCAAGCAGATCACGCTGATCACCACATACGGTGTGCGCAACGGATTCGGTGCGTACTGCGCCAGCAGCGCCGAACCCAGAATCGCCACCGCCATACCGACATTGAAGGCGACACCGGTGAGCTGACCGGACCGGGCGCCACGATGCGGACGCAGATCCAGCAGCGCCGCCGCGCCCGCGACCACCGTCGCGCCCACCGCCAGTCCGTGCAGCGCACGCGCCAGCAACAGCATCGGCACCGTATCGGCCAGCACGAACACGATCAGTCCGGCGATCATGGTGGCGAACGCGCCGAGCAGCACCGGCTTGCGTCCCACCACATCGGAGATCCGGCCCGAGACCAGTACCGCGCCCAGCGCCGCGATCGCGTACACGGCGAACACGATGGTGGTGGTGAGCGGCGACAGATGCCATTCCCGCTCGTAGATGCCATACAGCGGTGCGGGCACTCCCGACACCCCGAGCGCGACACCGCTGGCGGCCAGCACCAGCGCATACGCCCACGACTGCGAGGCCCGCTCCTGCACGGGCACTGCCGTTGTCGCTGCCATCGAAACCCCGATCAGGTAAGTTTGATAATGATCGAACCGGATCGACCCTAATGCACGGTACGACGATCATCAAACCCCCGAGTGAGGTAGATCATGACGGACGCCACAGCGGTCACCGGCACCGAGGTGCATCCCGTGGCCGCGCTGCCCGTGGTGCTCGGCGCACTCCAGGACCCCGTGCGTCTGGAGATGGTGCGCAGGCTCAGCAATGCGGGCACCGCGGTGCGCTGCGGTGCGCTCTACGACGTGATCAACAAGTCGACCGCCACCCACCATTTCAAGATCCTGCGCGAGGCCGGGGTCATCGAGCGCCTCGTCATCGACGGCCAGACCTGCCAGCGGCTACGCACCGATGCCCTCGACCAAGCCCTGCCCGGTTTGCTCGCATCGGTCGTCGACGCGGCAAATCGCGCCAAGTCCGACTGACGCCGGGTCCGGGCCTCGCCTGCCGAAATCAGCTCTCGCCGATCGACCACGTCATTCGTCGACGAGCCTGCGCACTGCGGCGGGCAGATCACGCGTGCGCCGGTACGGTCCCGCCACCGAGGCCGCGAACGGCCTGGCCAGCAGGGTGCGCGCGATATCGCTGACCTCCTCGGTGGTGACGGCGTCGATCCGCGCCAGGGTCTCCGACACGCTGCGGTGGTTGCCGTAGCTGAGTTCGCTGCGACCGATGCGGTTCATCCGCGAGGCGGAATCCTCGAGCCCGAGGACCAGTCCGCCGCGCAGTGAACCCTTGGCGCGGGCGCATTCGGCATCGGTGATCCCATTCGCGGCGACCTCTTCCAGGACGCCGCGCGCCAGTGTGGCGACCTCGGCGAGGTTCTCCGGTTGGCAGCCGAGGTACACCGAGAACGCTCCGGTGTCGGCGAAGGTGTCGACGCTCGAATACACCGAGTACGCCAGGCCGCGTTCTTCCCGGATGCGTTGGAACAGCCGGGAACTCAGCCCACCGCCGACGACGGTGTTGAGTACCGACAGCGGCCAGCGACGCTCACCCTCATGCCTGCCGAAGGCGCGCACGCCGAACACCAGATGCGCTTGTTCGCTGTCGCGATGGCTCCAGTGCAGTTGTGGCGCGCTCCGCAGCCGGAACTGTCCCTCGCGGCGCGGCACGGGCGCCGCCGACGGATCGAGGCGGTCGGCGAACGCGCGATGCACCAGATCCACGGTGTGCTCGTGCTCCACATTGCCCGCCACCGCAACGACCATCCGGTCCGGGCGGTAGCGCCGCTGATGGAAGGAGCGCAGCTGGGCGGCGCGCATGCCTTCGATCGACTCGACCGAGCCGATCACCGGCCGCCCGATCGGGTGGTCGCCGAACAACGCGGTGAGGAACGCGTCGCCGACCAGATCCTCCGGGTCGTCATCGCGCATGGCGATCTCTTCGAGCACCACCTGACGTTCGACATCAACATCGACCGACCGGCACAGCCCGTTGAGCACCACATCCGAGACCAGTTCCACCGCCAACGGCAGATCTTCGTCCAGGACGTGGGCGTAATAGCAGGTCTGTTCCTTGGCGGTGAACGCGTTCAGCTCACCGCCGACCGCGTCCATCGCCTCGGCGATATCGAGCGCCGAACGGGTGGGGGTGGCCTTGAACAGCAGATGTTCGAGGAAGTGCGCGGCTCCCGCGACGGTCGGCCCTTCATCGCGGGAACCGACCCCGACCCACACCCCGATCGATGCCGAACGCACACCGGGCAGATGCTCGGTCACCACCCGCAAACCACCGGGTAGTACCGTGCGCCGCACCCCGGTCTCGGTCGCCGTCTCCGTTTTGCTCACCCGCCAATCGAGCGACAAACCCCCCTGCCCGTTGCGGGGCAAGGGGGTTGCCGAGTTCTGCTTCGTCACACCGTCAAGTACTACTCGCCCGCGGGCGCGTCCGCATCGGCGGCGGGCTCGTCGGCGTTCTCGTCGACCGGGATCAGCGAGATCTTGCCGCGGTTGTCGATATCGGCGATCTCGACGCGCAGCTTGTCACCGACGTTGACCACGTCTTCGACCTTGGCCACGCGCTTGCCGTTGCCCAGCTTGGAGATGTGCACCAGCCCGTCGCGGCCCGGGAGCAGCGAGACGAACGCGCCGAAGGCGGTGGTCTTGACGACCGTGCCGAGGAAGCGCTCGCCCACCTTGGGCAGCTGCGGGTTGGCGATGGCGTTGATCTGGTCGATCGCGGCCTGCGCCGACGGGCCGTCGGTCGCGCCGACGAACACGGTGCCGTCGTCCTCGATGGAGATATTGGCGCCGGTCTCCTCGGTGATCTGGTTGATCACCTTGCCCTTGGGTCCGATCACCTCGCCGATCTTGTCGACCGGGATCTTGATCGCGGTGACCCGCGGGGCGTACGGGCTCATCTCGTCCGGGGTGGCGATGGCCTCGGCCATCACATCCAGGATGGTGTTGCGGGCGTCGTGCGCCTGGCTCAGCGCACCGGCGAGCACCTTGGAGGGGATGCCGTCGAGCTTGGTGTCCAGCTGCAACGCGGTGACGAAATCGCGGGTTCCGGCGACCTTGAAGTCCATATCACCGAAGGCGTCTTCGGCACCGAGGATGTCGGTCAGCGCGACGTAGCGGACCTCGTCCTCACCCTTGTCGTTGGTGACGGTGTCCGACACCAGGCCCATGGCGATACCGGCGACCGGCGCCTTGAGCGGCACACCGGCGTTCAGCAGCGACAGGGTGGAGGCACACACCGAGCCCATCGAGGTGGAGCCGTTGGAGCTGAGCGCCTCCGACACCTGACGGATGGCGTAGGGGAACTCTTCCTGCGTGGGCAGCACCGGCATCAGGGCACGCTCGGCGAGGGCGCCGTGGCCGATCTCACGCCGCTTGGGCGAGCCGACGCGGCCGGTCTCACCGGTGGAGAACGGCGGGAAGTTGTAGTGGTGCATGTAGCGCTTGCTGGTCTCGGGGCCCAGCGAGTCGACCTGCTGCGCCATCTTGACCATATCGAGGGTGGTGACACCGAGGATCTGGGTCTCGCCACGCTCGAACAGCGCCGAACCGTGCGCCCGCGGCACCACGGCGACCTCGGCGGACAGCGCACGGATATCGGCGAGGCCGCGACCGTCGATGCGGAAGCCGTCGGTGAGGATGCGCTGACGCACCAGCTTCTTGGTGACCGAGCGGAACGCCGCGCCCAGCTCCTTCTCGCGGCCGACGAAATCCTCGCCGAGACGCGAGAGCACCTCGAGCTTGATCTCGTCGATCTTCGCTTCGCGCTCCTGCTTGTCGGCGATGCTCAGGGCCTCGTTCAGCTCACGCTTGGCGGTGCCCTCCACGGCCTCGAACACATCGGCCTCATACGGCGGGAACAGCGGGAACTCACCGGTCGGCTTGGCGGCCAGCTCGGCGAGATCGGCCTGCGCACGGCACAGGCGGGCGATGAACGGCTTGGCGGCCTCGAGGCCCTCGGCGACGATGGCCTCGGTCGGCGCCTGCGCGCCGCCCTCGACCAGCTCGATGACCTTGTCGGTGGCCTCGGCCTCGACCATCATGATGGCGACGTCACCGGAGTCGACCACGCGGCCCGCGACGACCATGTCGAACACGGCGCCCTCGAGCTGCTCGACGGTCGGGAACGCGACCCACTGGCCGTCGATCAGGGCCACCCGCACGCCACCGACCGGGCCGGAGAACGGCAGGCCGGCGATCTGGGTGGACGCCGAAGCCGCGTTGATCGCGACGACGTCGTAGAGATCCTTCGGGTCCAGGCTCATCACCGTGACCACGACCTGGATCTCGTTGCGCAGACCGTCGACGAACGACGGGCGCAGCGGCCGGTCGATCAGGCGGCAGGTGAGGATCGCATCGGTGGAGGGGCGGCCCTCACGGCGGAAGAACGAGCCGGGGATGCGGCCCGCGGCGTACATCCGCTCCTCGACGTCGACCGTCAGCGGGAAGAAGTCGAACTGATCCTTGGGGTGCTTACCGGCGGTGGTGGCCGACAGCAGCATGGTCTCGTCGTCGAGGTAGGCGACGACCGAACCGGCGGCCTGACGGGCAAGGCGGCCGGTCTCGAAGCGGATGGTGCGGGTGCCGTAGCTCCCGTTGTCGATCAGCGCGACGGATTCGAAGACTCCGGGCTCGACCTCGATGGCCGAGGTGTTCGCGCGTTCGGTGGTTTCGGACATTTCTCTTCTCTCAACCTCTCGTCTCGCCGGACCCGGCGCCCATCGGCGCGATCCGGCTGTGTCAGCCGTACCTGGCAGGGCACGCGGCAGCCCTCCTGGCTGCGGCGCGCACACCCGGCCGGTATCCCCTTGGATACGGCGACGCGGAGGCGGTCATCGATCGAAGCCCTCCGGCGGTTCGTTCACCGGCCGAAAGGCCACTACCGAAGACCGACGCCACGGGGACGGGTGCATACGGCTGTGTTGTCGTGCAGGGGTGATTTCTCTCCCCCGGACACGAAAAAGCCAACGGGGAGATTGTAAGCTCCCCGTTGGCCGGGCCGTCTACTGCCTTGCCGAAACCGCGTGTCGCAGCGGTGGCAGGGCCGAGGACGTGAAGATCAGCGACGCAAACCCAGACGCTCGATCAGGGTGCGGTAGCGCGCGATGTCCTTGTCGGCCAGGTACTTCGACAGACGCTTGCGACGACCGATCAGCGCCATCAGGCCGTGGCGGGTGTGGTGGTCGTGCTTGTGCTTCTTGAGGTGCTCGGTGATGTCGGCGATGCGCTTGGACAGCAGCGCGATCTGCGCCTCCGGCGATCCGGTGTCGGTCTCGTGCAGGCCGTACTCGGCGAGAATCGTCTTCTTCTGCTCGGTGGTCAACGCCATGGGGCATCCACTCCTGTTTCTCAGTTCCGCGCTCGAGGATCCGGCGAACCGGCTGGGCCGCCGCCGCGGACCGCAGCAAACCCGAGGATCCACCCTACCGGACCGGACGTGCCGGACCGAATCGCGGGGTTCGGGGTGCTCAGGAGCCCGCGGCGCCGAGGACTGTGCGGGCCCCGGCGACGTCGCGGCCCATGGCGGCGATCAGCTCGTCGAGCGAGTCGAACTTCTGCATACCGCGCAGATGCTCGACGAAATCGACCGCCACATGCTGGCCGTAGAGGTCGGCCTCACCGTCGAGCACATAAGCCTCGACCGTGCGGGCGCGCCCGGAGAAGGTGGGGTTGGTGCCGACGGAGATGGCCGCCATGGCGCGTTCACCGGGGGTGACGGTGCCGATGGTGGGGCCGGGGCCGAGCACGGTGAACCAACCCGCGTACACACCGTCGGCGGGGATGGCGGCGTGCATGGGCGGTGCGACATTGGCGGTGGGGAACCCGAGTTCACGACCGCGGCCGTCGCCGTGCACCACCACGCCTTCGACCCGGTGCGGGCGGCCGAGCGCTTCGGCGGCGGCGGCCATATCGCCCGCGTCGACGCAGGCCCGGATGTAGGTGGAGGAGAAGGTGACGGCGTGCTCGCCGAGCAGCGTCACCCCGTCGACCTCGAACCCGAAGCGGTGGCCGAGTTCGCGCATGGTCGCCACGGTGCCGGCGGCCTTCTTACCGAAGGTGAAATTGTCGCCGACCACGACCTCGGCCACGTGCAGGCGTTCGACCAGCAGATCGTGCACGTACCGGCCAGGAGTGAGCTTCATGAATTCGTGGGTGAACGGCATGACGCAGAAGACGTCGACGCCGAGTTCCTCGGCGAGTTCGGCGCGGCGGGTGAGCGTGGTCAGCTGCGCGGGATGCGAGCCGGGCCGGACCACTTCCATCGGATGCGGATCGAAGGTCATCAGCACCGCCGGAACCCCGCGTGCGGCAGCGGACTTGACGGCACGACTGATCAGCTGCGCGTGCCCACGGTGGACACCGTCGAACACGCCGATCGTGAGCACGCACCGGCCCCAGTCCGCGGGTACTTCGTCGAGACTTCGCCATCTCTGCACAGTCCGCAGCCTACGCAAATCAGGTGCCGAACAGTATTCCGGCATGCGCATCGCACCGGCCCGGTGGCGCCCCGGTGAGGCCCCGGCGAATGGCGGGTTTCGCCCGCATGGCGTGATGTGTGTATCGGTCGTCCTATGCCTAAGCTCGCAGATGTGCCCGGTAAACGAGATATCGCCACCCGACGGGAACTGGCCGACGCCGTCACCGGCAACCCCGATGCGAGCGGCGTCGCTGCGACCACGATCGCACCGGTGCTCTCGTCGGTGGCACAGGACTATCTGAAGGTCATCTGGACCGCGCAGGAGTGGTCGCAGGAGAAGGTGTCGACGAAGCTGCTCGCCGAGCGGATCGGGGTGTCGGCGTCGACGGTGTCCGAGGCGGTGCGAAAACTGGCCGATCAGGGCCTGGTCGAACATGCCCGCTACGGGGCGATCACGCTCACCGAGCACGGCCGGTCGGCCGCTGTCGCGATGGTGCGCAGGCACCGGTTGATCGAGACGTTCCTGGTGAACGAACTCGGGTACGGCTGGGACGAGGTGCACGACGAGGCCGAGGTGCTCGAGCATGCGGTCTCGGATCTGCTGATGGCGCGAATCGACGCGAAGCTCGGTTATCCCGACCGCGATCCCCACGGTGATCCGATCCCTTCGGCCGACGGCGCCGTCCCCACTCCCCCGGCGCGGCAGCTCAGCGATTTCGGCGACGGTGAGTCCGGCCGGGTGGCGCGGATCTCCGATTCCGATCCGGCCATGCTGCGCTATTTCGACGAGGTGGGCATCGCCCTCGACACCCCGATCACCGTGGTGGAACGCCGCGATTTCGCGGGCACCGTCGCGATCAGGGTCGGCGCCGACGATCAGCCGGTCGACCTGGGGACACCGGCCGCGGAGGCCATCTGGATGACCGGGATCTGAGCGCTCGGCGTGGTCAGCTCGCGGCCTGGTCCAGATCGCGCACGGTATCGCGGGCGATGAGTGGGCAGTGGCAGGTCGATGCCCGAGGTGGTCATCACCGGACCGGGCGGCATCTCGGCCAGTAGATACCGTGTCTCATCGTTGATCGACAACAGGGCCCCATCGGCGTCGAAGATCAGCATCCCCGGGGAGTCGGCAAGGTCGGTGCCGGGTAGTTCGACCGGTTGGGCACAGCCGCGCAAGCGGCGCGCCATCGGGGTGGACAGCGAATGCAGGAACGCGATGTCGCCACCATCGAACGATGCCCGTCCGCGCTCCCGGAACAGGCTCAGCCGACCCCACGGCTGACCGTCGACGCGCAGGACCGCGCGGAGTTCGTCGGTGAATCCGCGGGGGCGCATGAAGTTCCGGTACAGCGGGCTGAGGGTAGGCCGGTGACCGGTGGTGGCGCGCAATCGAGCGCACTACGAACGCTGGCTGCACGACCGCGACCCCGAGAACGCGCGGTTCCGCGACGATGCGCTCGGCGTCACGGTGGTTCCGCGTGGCGTGTACGGCGAATACCCCGAGCAGACAGCGCAGGCCGCGCTCGCTAGATTGCGCGCCCACGGTAGCCGGGTGAGTGTGGTGAACGAGCACGTCATCGGATTCAGCGACGAGTCCGGGACCGTCCTGCATACCGCGGACGGAAGCCGCCATCCGGTCGACAAAGCCGTGCTGTGTGTCGGGAGTGGGCGTCCACGTGATCATTACGGACTGACCGACGCTCCCGGCTATACCGGCGAGCCGTACCCGTTGACGGCGACCCTGGCCGAGGTTGCCACCGATGCGCATATCGCGGTGCTCGGCAGCGGACTCACCGCCATCGATATCGCCGTCACTCTGGCTGCGCGCGGGCACACCGGCCCGATCAGCCTGGTCTCGCGCAGCGGAGCACTGCCCGACGTCCAGCAGCGTCCGATGCCGCTCACCCCCGCACATCTCACCCCGGCGCGGGTATCGAGTCCGGACGGCACGATCACCTTCGAGACGCTCGTTGCGCTCATGCGGGCCGAACTCGCCGATCTGGGACAGGATTTCGACTCATTCGCCGCCGAGATCCTCGACGCCGGACACGAAGACCCGCTCGCGCGGCTGCGCCGACAGCTGACGCAGGTCGACTCACCCATATCGGGGTCGTCGGTTGCTGACCATGGCGATCCGCACCATCGGCCCGATCGTGTGGCCCCGGCTCGCGGAACCGGGACGGATAATGTTGCGTACCAAATACTTCCGAACCATTGCCGGACTCAATTCGCCGATGGTCCCGATGAACGCGCGAATCATGCTGGGGCTGCTGGACTCCGGCCAGGTGATGCTACGTTCCGGCGTGACGAAGGTGACGGCGCGGCCCGGCGGCGGGTTCACCGTGCACGACAGCACCGAATGGTCTGCCGATCTGGTCGTCAACGCAGTCAACCCGTCCGCGTACACCACGGCACAGGATGCCGAATCCCTGGTGGGCGCACTGTTCGCCGACGGCGCCGCCGAACTCGACGCACACGGTGGTATCCGCACCGACCACCGCACCGCAGCGCTGACCGTGGCCGGGCGGCCGAGCCCGGTGTGGTCGGTGCTCGGCAACCTCGCCGCCGAGTCGATGTTCATCGCCACCAACCCGCCGGGGCTGGCTGCCGAGGCCGCCCGGCTGGCCGGATATCTGACGCGCGGCTGAAACCGCGCACTCGGGAGCCACACCGATGCGCAGTGCCGTGCCGGCGGCGGACCTACTGCCGTCGCCGCGCGGAGCGCCGGAATCGGCAATCCGATCGTGCGATATCGGTTTCTCGGCTGCGCGAGCCAACTCACTGACGCGGCCACATGGATGGCGCTCGGGGCGAACACGGACTCGGCTCCGGGTCACGCCGCCCGATCCGGGCGCCCCCGGATCGAAGGGCACGCAGGTGTCAGCGTGATCCGGCAGTCGGGGCCGGGGCCCGCATCCGTTCGGCCGCGCGCAGGGCGATCGCGGTGCCGAGTTCGGCCGTGGTGGCGGTGCCGTCGAGATCGGGGGTGCGGATCCGGCCGTCGCCGAGGACGTCGCCCACCGCGTCCTCGATCACGGTGGCGGCGGCGTGTTCGCCGAGGTGGTCGACGAGCATGGCGGCTGCCAGGATCTGCGCGACCGGGTCGGCGATGCCCTGACCGGCGATATCGGGCGCGCTGCCGTGTACCGCTTCGAACATCGAGGGCGCACTGCGTTCGGGATTGATGTTCCCCGAGGGTGCGAGGCCGAGGCCGCCGGTGACGGCGGCGGCGAGGTCGGAGAGGATGTCGCCGAACAGATTCGAGCCGACGATCACGTCGAGGCGGTCCGGATGCAGCACGATCTCCGCGGCCAGGGCGTCGACGTGCATATGGCGTAGCGATACGTCGGGATACTCCGCCGCGATCTGTTCGACGATGCTGTCCCAGTACGGCATCGAATGGATGAGCCCGTTGGATTTGGTGGCCGAGCAGAGCGTGCCGCGCCGCGCTCGCGCCTGGTCGAAGGCGTAGCGGATGATGCGTTCGCAGCCGACCCGGGTGAATACCGATTCCTGGAGTACGAACTCCTCCGGGCGGCCCCGATTGTGCATACCGCCGATCTCGGAGTACTCGCCCTCCGAGTTCTCCCGCACGATGAGCAGATCGAGGTCGGCGGCGGTCCGGTCGCGCAGCGCGGAGGTGGTGCCCGGCAGCAGTCGCACCGGCCGCAGGTTGACGTACTGGCCGAACGCACGGCGCAGCGGAATCAGCAACCCCCACAGCGAAATATGGTCGGGCACACCGGGGAATCCGACCGCGCCGAGCAGAATGGCGTCGAAGTCGGCCAGCTGATCGACTCCATCGGCGGGCATCATCGCGCCGGTACGCAGGTATTGCTCACAGGACCAGTCGAATTCGGTCCAGCCGACGCCGGGCAGGACGGCATCGACCACCTTCACCGCTTCGGCTGTCACGTCGACGCCGATGCCGTCGCCGGGGATGGTCGCGATCCGATAGGTCACAGGTCGACTCCGATGTATTTGGTTTCCAGGAACTCGTCGATTCCGCAGGTACCGCCCTCGCGACCGAGCCCGGATTCCTTGACGCCACCGAATGGGGCCGCGGGATCCGACACCACACCGCGGTTGAGTCCGACCATGCCGGTGTCCAGCGCCTCGCTCACCCGCAGGCCACGCCGCAGGCTTTCGGTGAACACATAGCCGACCAGCCCGTACGGGGTGTCGTTCGCCCGGGCGACGGCTTCGTCTTCGGTGTCGAAGGCCGAGATCGCGGCGACCGGACCGAAGATCTCGGTGCCGGTCAGGAGCGCGTCATCGCCGACGCCGGTCAGGACGGTCGCCGGGTAGAAGTTGCCAGGACCCTCGATCGGCGCGCCGCCGGTGTGGACGGTCGCACCGCGCGCGATGGCGTCGTCCACCAGGGTCTGGACCTTCGCGACCGCGGCGGCGTCGACCAGCGGTCCCACCACCACACCGGGTTCGGTACCGGGGCCCATCGGCAGGGCCGCCATGCGCGCGGCCAACCGGTCGGCGAATTCGGTGGCGATATCGCGATGCACCAGAAAACGATTCGCGGCCGTGCAGGCCTGGCCGATATTGCGCATCTTCGCGGCCATGGCACCCTCGACCGCCGCGTCCAGATCGGCGTCGTCGAACACCACGAACGCGGCATTGCCGCCGAGTTCCATCGAGGTCCGCATGACGGTATGCGCGCACTGCTCCAGCAGTGTCTTGCCGACGGCCGTCGACCCGGTGAACGACAGTTTGCGCGAACGGCCGTCGCGGATCATCGGCTCCATCACCGCACCGGGGTCGGAGGTGGTGACGACATTGACCACACCGTCGGGCAGCCCGGCCCGGCGCAATATCTCCGCGAGGGCCAGCGTCGACAAGGGAGTCTGCGCGGCGGGTTTGATCACGCAGGTGCAGCCGGCGGCCAGCGCGGGTCCGATCTTGCGGGTGCCCATGGCCATCGGGAAATTCCACGGTGTGATGAGCAGGCTCGGGCCGACCGGCTGGCGGGTGACCAGGAACCGGGAGCCACCGCGCGGCGCGGCCCGGTAGCCGCCTTCGATGCGGACGGCTTCCTCGGCAAACCAGCGGAAGAACTCTGCCGCATAAGCGATTTCGCCCCGCGCCTCGGCCAGGGGTTTGCCCATTTCCAGGGTCATGATGAGGGCGAGACGCTCGGTGTCGTCGAGCAGGGCGTGGTGGGCGCGCATGAGCAGGTCGGCGCGTTCGCGGGCCGGGGTGCGTGCCCAGTCCGGCTGGGCGGCCGCGGCGGCGGAGAGCGCGTCGAGACCGTCGGCGGCCGCGGCGTCGGCGACAGTGCAGAGGATCTCGTCGGTGGCGGGGTCCGCGACGGGCAGGGTCGCGGCCGTATCACGCCACGTGCCGTCGATGAACAGGCCGGTCGGCACGGACGCGATGGCCGATCGCCGCGCCTGGGCCGATCGGTCTGCCTGGTCGGGGCTGATCTCGGTGAGCATCGACGCGAACTCCCTTGTTCGGGCGGTGTGAATCATCGCGGATGAGGCCGCCGAATCCATTGCTGCGACCCCCGGCACCATGTTATGCATATTGTCGACAATCCTACAACCCGACGATCATCGGTAGCGGGACCACCGCACGCCCGGGAGGCGGAGCACCATGACCGAGTTATCGCCCATCCTCAAACAAGCCACACCGGTGATCGTCGATCACGGCACGGGCTGCTACCTCTACGACAGCGATGGCCGCCGCTATCTGGATTTCACCGCCGGTATCGGCGTCACCAGCACCGGACACTGCCATCCGCGGGTGGTGGCGGCCGCGCAGGCGCAGATCGCCCGGCTCATCCACGGCCAGTACACGACCGTCATGCACCGCCCCCTGCTCGAACTCACCGAGCGGCTCGCAACGGTACTGCCGGAAGGACTGGATTCGCTGTTCTACGCCAACTCCGGCAGTGAGGCGGTGGAGGCGGCATTGCGGCTGGCCAGGCAGGCCACCGGACGACCCAATGTGATCGTCTTCCACGGCGGATTCCACGGCCGCACCGTCGCCGCCGCCTCCATGACGACCTCGGGCACCCGCTTCTCCGCCGGTTTCAGCCCGCTGATGGCGGGTGTGCACGTGGCGCCGTTCCCCACGGCCTACCGGTACGGCTGGACCGAAGAAGAAGCCACAGCCTTCGCATTGCGCGAACTGGACTACATCCTGGCCACGCTCACCGCCCCGGCCGAGACCGCGGCGTTCATCGTCGAGCCGGTCCTCGGCGAGGGCGGTTACGTCCCCGGTAACCGCACCTTCTTCCGCGGGCTGCGCGAACGCGCCGACCAGCACGGCATCCTGCTGGTGTTCGACGAGATCCAGACCGGGTTCGGGCGGACCGGAAAGTTCTTCGGCCACCAGCATTTCGACGTCCGGCCCGATGTCATCACCATCGCCAAGGGCCTGGCGAGCGGATTCCCGCTCTCGGGCATCGCGGCATCGCATGAGCTGATGGCCAAGGCCTGGCCGGGATCGCAGGGCGGCACCTACGGCGGCAATGCGGTGGCCTGCGCGGCCGCCATCGCCACGCTGGAGGTCATCGAATCGGAGGGGCTGGTGCACAATGCCGCCGTCCGCGGCGACCAACTGCTGGCCGGACTGCGCGACCGCGAGAGCAAGGCGATCGGTGACGTGCGCGGCCTCGGTCTGCTCGTCGGCGCGGAATTCACCACGGCAGCAGGCGAACCCGATCGGGAGACCGCCACGCAAGCCCAGCGGCTCGCGGTCGAGAAGGGACTGCTGCTGCTCACCTGCGGTGCGCAGATGAACGTCGTACGGATGATCCCGCCGCTGGTGGTCAGCGAAGCACAGATCGAGCAGGCCCTGGCGATCTGGTCGCAGGTCCTCGCCGACCTGCCCGACCCGAGCCTGCCCTGACGTATCGGCCGCGACCAGAAAGCAGGACCATGGCCCGCTACCTCCGTATCACCCTCACCAAGGCAGGCGTGTCCTGCCGGGCTCGACTCCTCGATGCCGAGGCCCCACACACCTGTGCGGCGGTCTGGGACGCACTGCCGCAATCCGGCGATGCCTACCACGCCAAATACGCCCGCAACGAGGTCTACACCCTGGTACCGCGCATCACGGCGGCGCCGCATCGGGAGAACCCGACCGTCACCCCGATCCCGGGCGATGTGTGTCTGTTCGATTTCGAGCCGTGGGAGATCGGCAACCCCGCCTACGGCTACGAGCCCGGCTCCGCCGCCCACCACGGCCAGGGCGCCACCGATCTGGCGATCTTCTACGGGCGCAACAATCTGCTGATCAACGGCGACCTCGGCTGGGTACCGGGCAGCGTCTTCGCCACCATCGAGGACGGTCTCACCGACATGGCCGCGGCCTGCAACGATCTGTGGCGCTACGGGGTCGAGGGCGAGACCCTCGCGTTCGACCGGGACAGCGGGTAGCTCACCGCCCGCGCCGACCGATCAGGACCAGGCATGCGCCCCGCCGGACACCGCCGGCGGGGCGGGGCCACGCCTTCCACATCGGCACCCCGAACAAGTGACCGCCCGAGTCAGGAACCGAGTACGTGCTCGGCGTACCGGGCAACGGCCAGCACCAGATCATCGGAATGCCGTGGCCCCACGATCTGCAAGCCGACCGGCAGACCGGCGGAGGTGGTACCCACGGGGATGCTGATGGCGGGCTGCTGGCTGAGGTTGAACGGATAGGTGAACGGCGTCCACTGCGGCCAGCTGGTCAGGCCGCTGCCGGGCGGCACGTCGTGGCCCGCGGGGAAAGCGGTTATCGGCATCGTCGGGGTGATCAACACGTCGTAGGCGGTGTGGAACAGTCCCATGGCGATGCCGATGCTCGCGGCGACCTCACGTGCGGCGAGATAGTCGACACCGCTGACGGATTCACCGCGCTCCCACACCTGCCGCAATCCGGGGTCGACCCGCTCGCGGGCGCCCGGCGGGAACGCCGCGAGCATGGCCGCCGCCCCGACCGCCCACAGCAGCTCGAAGGCCGCGCGCGGATCACCGAAGCCGGGATCGGCGGGCGTCACCCGCAAGTGGGCCTCGCCGAGGCGCAGCACCGCCCGCTCGACGATCGCCGCCACCTCCGGGTCGACCTCGGCGAATCCGAGCGTCGGCGACCAGGCCACGGTGATGCCGCGCACGTCACGCTGGATCTGGCTGCGGAAGGTGGTCGGTGTCGGCGCGAGCGCGGTGGGATCGCGGGGGTCGGGCAGTGACAGGATGTCCATCAGCAGCGCGATGTCCTCCACCGTGCGCGCCATCGGACCGGCGTGGGCGAGCGGCCCGAACGGGCTGGCCGGGTACAGCGGGATACGCCCGTGGGTCGGTTTGAATCCGACGATGCCGCAGAACGCCGCCGGGATGCGGATACTGCCGCCGCCGTCGGTGCCCACCGAGACCGGGCCCATCCCTGCCGCCACCGCCGCGGCACTACCACCGGACGAACCGCCCGCGGTGAGCGCAGGATCGATCGGATTGCGGGTGATACCGGTGAGCGGGCTGTCGGTCACCGCCTTCCAGGCGATTTCGGGTGTGGTGGTCTTACCGAGCAGCACCATCCCGTCCTCACGTACCCGGGCGGCCACCGGACTGTCCACCGGCCATGGACCGGCCGCGTCGATGCAGGTGGAGCCGCGCCGGGTCGGCCAGCCCTCGGTGAGGAAGACGTCCTTGATGGAGATGGGCACGCCGTCGAGCAGTCCGCGGGCATGGCCCGCCTGCCAGCGGCCCTCCGATTCCTTGGCCTGCACCAGCGCTCGGTCCGGATCGACCAGGCAGTAGGCGTTGAGGGCGCCGTCGCGCTCGGCGATGGCGGCCAGAATCGCCTCGGTCGCTTCCACCGGCGACAATGCGCCCGCCGTATAGGCGGAGGCCAGTTCGACCGCCGTCATCGCGGCGGGGTCGGTGGGACTGTTGATGTCGGGGTAGCTCATGGCTTGGGCCCTCCTTCAGCCGGGCACGTACCCCAGCGTCTTGTCGACCACGTTGTCCAACGGACGACCATCCATCCACCGATCGAAGTTGTCGGTGAACACCCGGACGACCTCGGTGCGCCAACCGGCGACGTCGCCCGAATTGTGCGGGGTGATCTGTACATTCGGCATATCCCACAGCGGATGCCCCGGCGGCAGCGGCTCCGGATCCACCACGTCCAGCGCGGCACCGGCGATGGTTCCGTCACCGAGCGCGGCCACCAGATCGTCGGTGACCACGAGTTCCCCGCGTCCGACGTTGACAAACCTGGCGTGCGGTTTCATCGCGGCGAAAGCTCTGGCGTCGAACATCTTCCGGGTCTGCTCGGTCAGCGGCGCGATTGCGACGACGTAATCGGCCCATGGCAGTTCGGCGTGCAGATCCGATCCGACGGTACCGAAATCCGCATCGTCGTCGCGGGCGCGCCGACCGACCCCGCGGACCCGCATACCCACCGCCCGCAGCATGCGCGCGATGGTGCGGCCGATGGCGCCGGTGCCGACGATCAGCACGGCGGTTCCCGCGAGGCGCTCGGATTCCCGATGATGCCAGTGGTGGCGCTGTTGCAACCGGACCGATTCCGGCAGATCCTTCGCGAAGGCAAGGATCTGACCGAGGACGTATTCCGCGATGGCCGCGTCGAAGACGCCACGGGTATTGGTGACCACCACCTCGCTCGCTCTCAGCTCGGGGAACATCACCGGGTCCACGCCGGTCGCGCCCATATGCAGCCAGCGCAGCCGGTCGGCCGCATGCCATGCGCCGGGTAGCGCGCGGGTCAGGAAGTCGTAGACGAACAGCGCATCTGCCCCACGCAATGCCTCGGCCAGCCCGGATTCCTCCGTATAACGCACGGTGGCCCGGGCGCTCACCCGGGCCATCAGTTCCGAGTCGGGCACACTGTCACTGTGCAGGACGGCGACAACTGGGCCCTCTTTCACATTGACACAGTAAGATCACATCGTATGATTGTCAACAATCCGATCGTGTTCGGAGGTCTTCCGGCTGAGCGCGAGAGGGGCCGAAGTGGAATTCAGTTTCCCCGAGATCGAGGGCCCCGTCGCGCAGCGTGGGATCGGGATCATCGCGCCGTTCGACCTCGCGCTCGAACGGGAACTCTGGCGCTGGGCGCCCCTCGAGGTCAGCTTGCATCTGGCCCGCACCCCCTATGAACCGGTTCCGGTCTCACTGGCCATGGCCGAATTGGTGTCCAACCCGGCGCATCTGACCACCGCCACCCGCGACGTCCTGCATGTGGAACCCGAAGTCGTTGCCTACCTGTGTACTTCGGGCAGTTTCATCAAGGGCCTCGCCCATGAGCGATCACTGCGGGAGACCATCTGCCGGGCCGGAGCGCAGGACGCGGTCACCACCTCGGGCGCACTGGTCGAGGCGATCGGCCATCTCGGCGTCTCCCGGATCTCGGTGATCACCCCCTATGACGAGATCCTGACCGATCGGCTGCACGAATTCCTCGGTGAAGCGGGCTGCGCGGTGGTGCGCTCGGATCATCTCGGGCTCGGCGGCGGGATCTGGAAGGTCAACTACCGCACCATCGCCGAGCGCATCGTCGGTGCCGACCATCCCGATGCCGAGGCCATCTTCGTCAGCTGTACCAATCTGCCCACCTACGACATCATCGAACCGCTGGAGATGGCGCTCGGGAAACCGGTGCTGACCGCGAATCAACTCACCATGTGGGCCTGCCTCGGCCGAATGAAACTGCCGATGATGGGTCCGGGAAAGTGGCTGCTGGATGTGTTCTGACACCGCATCTCCAGGACGTGACGGTCTGCGGACGCCGACCGTCGGTTTCATCTACCCCGACCACGCGGCCGAGGACGACTACCCCCTGGCCGCGGCCGAACTCGGCGCCCGGCTCGAGGTCGCGCACATCTACGGCACCGACCTGCACGCCGTACCGGAACTGCTGGATCTGGGCAGCCCCGACAAACTGCGCCACGGCGCGCGGCTGCTCGCCCCGCACCGCCCGGCGGCGGTGGTGTGGGCCTGCACCTCGGGCAGTTTCGTCTACGGTCCCGAAGGCGCGCGCGAGCAGGTGCGGCAGTTGTCCGCCGACGCCGGTGTCCCCGCGTCGAGCACCAGCATCGCGTTCGTCGAGGCGGCGCGGGCACTGTCGGTGCGCCGGGTCGCCGTCGCGGCCAGCTATCCCGACGAGGTGGCGCGCTTGTTCGTGGAATTCCTGGCCGACGCCGACATCACGGTGACCGCCCTGTCGAGCGCTGGTATCGACACCGCCGCCGAGGTCGGCACCCTCACCCCCGATCAGGTGCTCGACCTGGCCATCGGCAATGATCATCCCGATGCGCAGGCGCTGCTGATCCCCGACACCGCCATGCACACCCTCGCGGTGCTGCCCCGACTGGAGGCGGCGCTGGGGAAGCCGGTACTCACCGCGAACCAGGTCAGCGTCTGGGAAGGACTCCGGCTGGGCGCCGTCCAGCGCGAGAGCATCGAGTTCGGCGCACTCTTCGGCGGCGGCTCCAGGAGGAGTCGGCATGCGTAACCACCGGACCTCGGGTCGCACCGGATCCGATACCGAAAGGTCGTCACACCATGTCCCTCGTTGATTTCGAACCGGTGAACCGGCAGTCGACCGCCGAGATGATCGCCGACCGGCTGCGCGAGGCCATCATGCGTGGCGGTCTGGCACCCGGCGATCAGCTGGGCGAAACCGAACTCGCCACCCGCTTCGGGGTATCGCGCGGTCCGGTGCGCGAGGCCATGCAGCGGCTCGTCTCGGAGGGCTTGCTCACCAGCATCCGCAATCGCGGGATCTTCGTCATCGATCTCACCCTCGACGATCTCATCGATATCTACCGCGCCAGATCCGCGCTCGAGGGCGGCGCGCTCACCCTGATCCTCGACCGACGCCGCGAAATCGCCTACAAGGCACTGGAACCGAGCGTCACCGCCATGCTCGCGCACGCCGAACAGGGCGAGGCCACCGCCGTCTCCGACGCCGATCAGGCCTTCCACGAAGCGCTCGTCGAGAGCGCGGGCAGCCCACGACTCGTCCGCGCGGCCCGCACCCTGCTCATCGAGACCCGCATGTGCCTCGGCGCCCTCCAGACCACCTACCCCGACCTGCGCGAACAGGCCAGCGAACACATCGCGTTGCGCGAGGCCATCGGTGCGGGACCCGCCGCCACGGCACACACATTGCTCGCCGAACACATGGACGACGCCGTGCGCAGACTGCGGGACCGCTACGCCGAGTGACAGGGCGGCGCGAACGGTCGGCCCGGCACGCTGAACACGAGGTCGACGGCGGCCGGGACCGGATGTGGGGCAGCCGGGCGATCATTACGGAAACCTTCGATGCGCGACCATGGAACCGGCCTTAGATTCGTAGCCGTGGTCGTGACGAGGGCTCATCTACGTGGCATCGCCGGGCTACTACTCGGCGCAGTGCTGGCAGTCGTGGAGGCGGTGTGGGTCGTCGTCGCGATGCCGATGGCGGCCGCGGGGCCGACCCGGCGACTATCGGTCAGCGGAACCCGCAGGCTCGCGCAATGGGAGCGGGCACGCGTCGGTCGGTACCTCGGATGTGCTGTCGCCCCCTCCCCGGTGAGTAGCCGCACGGTGGCATACCTGGCGGCGCGCGCCGTGGTGAGTGGACTCGGGGGCTGCGTGTTCGTACTGGTCGTTGTCTGGGCTGCGCTGAGTTCACGAGCCCTGTCCGGCGACGCCGGAAGCAGTGCCGAGATGAGCTGGTACGACCCGATCACCTGGACGGTGTTCGTGATGCTGATCGTCTTCTTGGGTGCACAGCTACTGCTGGGCCTGGCCGCACTGGAGCGGCGACTGGCCATGTGGGGGCTGGCACCCAGCGACAAGGACGTGCTGCGGCACCGGGTCGACCAGTTGTCGAGGACACGAGTGCAGGTACTGGAGGCGGTTTACGATGAGCGCCGCCGCATCGAGCGGGACCTGCACGACGGTGTGCAGCAGCGCTTGGTGGCGCTGGGCATGCTGCTCGGGCGAGCCCACCGCACACGGGATCCGGGCGTGGCGACGGAATTGTTCGTGCAGGCGCACGAGGAAGCTCGTCACGCATTGACAGAGTTGCGCGAGGTGGCCTGGCGCATCTACCCGGTCATTCTGGATGACGGCGGCCTGGGCGCCGCGCTGGAGTCGCTTGTCGAACGCTCCGCCACGCCGGTGGTTCTCGACTATGGCCTGGACACGCGGCCGAGCCAGGTGCAGGAGACAGTTGCCTATTTCACGGTATGCGAGGCGGTGACGAACGCACTCAAACACAGTGGATCCCAGCGCATCGAGGTCGCGGTGCACCAGGTCGGCACCACATTGACGGTCCGAGTCACCGACAGCGGGGTCGGCGGCGCGCGGGCCGACGGACGCGGTCTGTCCGGTCTTGCTCGCCGGGTGGCCGCGGTGGACGGCCGCTTCGAGATCCACAGCCCGCCGGGCGGCCCGACGATGCTCAGTGTGGAGATCCCATGCGCGTAGTCGTGGCCGAAGACAGCACCCTGTTGCGGGAGGGCCTCACTCGACTGCTCGAAGAGGCCCGCCATCACGTAGTCGCCGCGGTCGGCGACGGGGTCGAGTTGGTGGCGGCCTGCGATGAACATCGGCCGGACGTTGTCATCGCGGATGTGCGGATGCCGCCCACATTCACCAGCGAAGGACTGCGCGCCGGACTGACCGTGCGGCAGCAGCATCCGCGGACCGGGCTCCTCGTGCTGTCCCAGTACATCGAGAAGCGCTATGCCGAACAGCTCATCGATGGTGACGCGACAGGGATCGGCTATCTGCTGAAGGATCGAGTGGTCGACGTCGACGATTTTCTCGAGGCGGTGCATCGCGTCGGCACCGGAGGTACCGCGTTCGATCCCGAAGTCGTCCGGCGGTTGCTCAATCGCACCGGCCACACCGAGTCGCTGGGACGGCTCAGCGTACGCGAGCACGAAGTGCTCGGTCTCATGGCGCAGGGGTATACCAACGAGTCGATCGCCGGGCGGCTGTATCTGTCCCGCAGCTCGGTGGAGAAACACGCCAACGCGATCTTCGACAAGCTGGGCGTCGCGCATGCCGACGGCTACAACCGCCGAGTCCTGGCCATCGTGCGCTACCTCAGCGAGTAACCCCTCACCGTCCGATCCTGCCGCGCGGCCAGGCTGTCGCGCGGTCGCTCCGCCTTTTCTTCTGTATCCCGACATTGCGAAGGATTCGATATGAACGAGACCACCATGCGCCTGGTTGCCGGTGCAGCCACAGCGCTGCTCGGCCTCACCGCATTCGCCGTACCCGCCTCGGCGGTACCCGAGCGGCCCAGTAGCGCCGCGATCGCCGCCGTCGTGGAAGCCAACCTCGGCCCGATCAGACTGCCAGGCGTTGCCGTGGTGGTCGTCGAGAACGGGGAACTGGTCCATACCGGCGGGTACGGCCGGGACTCCCACGGCGAGCCGATCACCAGCGCGACTCCGATGCGCATCGCGTCCCTGTCGAAGTCGTTCACCGCGCTGGCGGTGATGCAATTGGCCGAGGCGGGCACGATCGGACTGGACGACCCCGTCATGCGGTATCTGCCGGAATTCTCGATGGCAGATCCCAGAGCCGACCGGATCACCATTCGCCACCTCCTCGATCACAGTTCGGGTATGTCGGACAGCTCCTACCCCGAATCGGCACTGCCCCAGCCGGACTCGCTGCGCGAGGCGGTCGCCGATCTGCGTCACGCCCGACTCGATGCCGCACCCGGAGAGCGACACGCTTACCACAACCCCAACTATTGGGTCGCTGCGCGATTGGTTGAGGCGGTCAGCGGGCAGCAATTCGCCGAATATCTCGACCGCCATGTCTTCACTCCACTACATATGGATTCGACGGTGACAGTAGATAATTCGCACGACCCGGTGCCCCGCCTGAGCGACGGGCACAACCGTTTCCTGGGAATCACCTGGCCGCGCCGAGAGCCCGAGCGATTCGTCGCCGGATCGGCCGGGATCGTCACCACCGCCGATGACCTCGCTCGTTGGCTCATGCTGCACACGGCACGAACGACGAGCACCGTATTGTCCGCGAGCGGGATCGACGAACTCCACCGCCCCAGCGCACCCGACGGGCACTACGCGCTCGGATGGGACAACCCCGACACCTCCACCGGCCAACGCCAGGTATCGCACAGCGGATCATCGTTCACCTCCACGGCGAACATGGTTCTGCTTCCGGGCAGCGGGTACGGGATCGGGTTGCTGTCCAACAGCCGGATGCCGCTCGAAGCCGACGCAGAGGCGATCATGGAGGACCTCATCGCGTTGACACGAGGCGTTTCCCCCGAGGGTTACCGCCTCCCGCTGGCATTCATCGCCGAACTGAGCGTCCTGGCCGCGGCCGTATCGATCGTTGTCGGCGGGGGTCGAAAGGCCAGAAGGGCCCGCGATTGGGCGGCGCGGCGTAAGGCCGCGGCATCGCGACCTCGGGTGGTCCTCGGTCTCGCCACCTGCCTCGTACCACTGCCGGTCTTCGTGTTCCTACCGCACATCCTCGAGCTGGTCACCGGAGGGCGCACGGTGACGTTCCTCCTCCTGTCCCACGTCTGGCCGACGTTCCTTGCCGCAGTCGGTGCCACCGCGGCTGTCGGTGCGGTGGTCGCGGCCGCCCGCATCCTCGCCCTCCGCGAACTCGCCACCGCCGCGCGGAGTCGAACCGGAGTCGATGGAGCCGACGCGTGAAGTCTGCCCGTCCACATACAGGTTCGAGACCGTATCGATGACGAGTGGCACTCGAGCCTTGGTCAGCAGTCCGGGAAATGACGTTCGAAACGTGCCGGTACACCGTCCGCACCGGCCCGAGACCAGCAGGTCTCATGGGGGAATGCCACATACGTGGACCATGCGCCGCCGTCGCGGCGGACCAGGCGTTGGCTGTCGCCGGGGACGTCCCAGGCGATGATGGCCCATCGGCCGTCGCATTCGGTGACCGTGGCCGAGGCGTCCGCCAGTTCGGGGCCCACCTGGAGATCGTGCTCGATGGTGTCGGCGGCGCACGGTGACGGTGCGCCGGATTCCTCGAAACGTAAGGTCCCGGCGACGGTTTCACCGGCGTGGGTGATGAACAGGCTGTGCATGCCCTCCGGTACGGGTGTGGTGCCGGGTGGTGGGTCCATGCCGAAGTAGTAGCAGCCGACGGGCACCTGGAAGCTCGTCACACCGGTCGCGTCGGTGATGCCGTCGCGGCGCAGCACCTCGGTGGTTTGACCGAGCGGAATGTCGCGGGTGGCCGGATCGCAGGGCTGGATCAGGCGCACGTTGACCGGGACGTCGGGGACACCGTTACCCGACAGCGTCTGGGTGCGGATGACCGCGGTGCCGTACACCGGCGGCGGCTCGGCCACCGGTGGAGCACCGGGTGGTTGTTGCGCCGACGCGGGCGCAGGGGCGGCCGGGTGCTGGCCCTGGGCCGGGGGTGTGGCGATGGACGGGCCGCGGCCGGTGGCGTCGCGCATATCGCTCGATACGGTCGGGTACGTGGTCCCGGCGCCGAGCACCGAGGCCGTCCCCGGGTCGGACGTGGTGGAACCGCCGTCATCGCCGCAGGACGTCAGCAGCGTTGCCGCCGCGACGAGGCCGAATACCGTGTGCACACTCCTGCGCATGGCCGTCACCCCTCGGGTTGACCGGATGTTATCCGCGTATCGCGCGCATATCGCCCAGAGTTACCGCCGTGCACCGGGTGTCATCGATGCCCGGCGGAATGGGGCGCGCGCGATGGCTCCATCATCCTGCTCGGGTGAACCGCCGCACAACAGCAGATCGCGCACTCGGACCCCTGCCCGTCGCGTCCGGGTTCCGGCCATGCCGAGACGCACAACGGGCGCGCCCGGAATCGAGCGGGCGAGCCGCGCCGACTCCGCCGGTCACGCGGGTACGGCCACCGGGCGGTTCCTGGACTCGACCGCCGCCGCCAGCGCGAAGAACACTGGCGGAAGCACGATCTCGATGACGGTCAGCACGATCTGGAACCAATGCGGCCAACCGTGCACCGCCAGCGAGATCACCCGCCCGATCGCACCGAGGGCGAAGATCGCGGCGAGCCAGCGCACCGCCCACAGACTGATCGGGTTCTGCCGCACCGCCCAGATCCAGGCCAGGCCGTAGCCGACGAAGATCGCACCGAAGAATCGGCTCTGACTGTCGGCGGTCACCCCGCTCCATTCCATATCGGGAACGGAATCGATGCCGAGGGCAAGGTGATAGCAGCCGATCGCGACGCAGGACACGCCCATCGTCCAGGTCAGCCAGGTGAGTGCGCGAGTCATGATGACCCTCCGATCAGCAGGAATTCGGTCGGGACGAATTCGATCGCCGCGCCGTGTGCTCCCCACCGGCGCCTTAGTAGACGTGCGTCTACAAAGACCATACGATCGTTGGTAGACACGCGTCAACTAAGCTGTGCGGATGAGTACCCGCCGCCGACTCGCCCCGGAGGAACGCCGCCGACTGCTGCTGGACGCCGGTGCGCGGCTGTTCGCCGAACGGCCCTATGACGCGGTGCTGATGGAGGACGTCGCCACCGCGGCCGGTGTCTCCCGCGCCCTGCTCTACCGACATTTCCCGAACAAACGCGATCTCTTCGCCGCCGTGTACGAGCGCGCCGCCGCCGATCTGCTGGTCGCCACCGAGTTCGACACCACCACTCCCCTCGCCGAGCAGCTCGCCGCCGGATTGGACGCCCACTTCGACTATTTCGAAGCCAACGCGCATTCGGTGATCGCCGCCAACCAGGTGCTCGCGACCGATCCGACGATCCAGGCGATCATCTCCGGTGAACTGGGCGAATTGCGGATGCGGCTGCTCGACATCCTCGGTGTGCGCGGGCAGCTGCGCGAGGCCACGTCGGCGGTGCTGATGTCATGGCTGACCTTCGTGCGCGTACTGACGATCGAATGGCTGACCAACCGCAGCCTCACCAGACAGCAGCTGCATCAGGTCAGTGTCGGCGCACTGCTCGGTGCGCTCGATCCACTGCTGGATCTGGCGAACCACCCGCTGACCGCGACCGACGAACCGTAGGTCAGACCAGGCCGCGCGGTCGGATCACCATGACCGGTGCGGCCCGCTTGCCCTTCTCCTCCAGCAGGGCGATGGCGGTCCCGTCCTCGGTCAGCGCCGCGTACACCCCCGGTATGCCGACCGGGTCGAGCCAGCGACCGTCGCGCAACGATTCGGACTGGGCGGGGTCGATCACCCGGTGCGCGAACGCGGTACGGACGGCGGCGTCGATATCGAGACTCAGATCGGGGCCGTCGGCGAGCTGGTCGAGGGTGCGGGCATGGTCGAGGGTGAACGGCCCGACCCTGGTGCGGCGCAGGGCGGTCAGATGCCCACCGACGCCGAGCGCGACGCCGAGGTCGCGGGCCAGTGCACGCACATAGGTGCCCGAGGAGCACTCGACGACGACATCCAGGTCCACGAATTCGTCGATATCGCGGCGTGCGAGCACCTCGAAGCGGTCGACGGTGACCGGCCGGGCGGCCAACCGCACCTCCTCACCGGCGCGGTGGCGGGCGTAGGCGCGTTCGCCGTCGATCTTGATGGCGCTCACGGTGGCGGGGACCTGCTGGATCTCACCGGTCAATGCGCTGATCCCGGCCGTGATGGCGGTATCGGTGACGGCGGTCGCGGGCGTGGTGGAGACGATCTCGCCTTCGGCGTCGTCGGTGGTCCGCGCCTGACCGAGCCGGATGGTCGCGGTGTAGGCCTTGGTGGTCAGGGTGAGCAGTCCGAGCAGTTTGGTGGCGCGTTCGATGCCGAGCACGAGTACGCCCGTCGCCATCGGGTCGAGCGTGCCCGCATGACCGACCTTCTTGGTGCGCAACAGTTTCCGGCAGCGAGCGACCACATCGTGGCTGGTCATTGCGCCGTCTTTGTCGACGATCAGCAGACCGCCGAGCCCGTCCGGTCCGAGCACCGGTTTATCGGCGGCCATCAGGTGTGCACGATCGCGGTGAGGATGAAACCGTCGGCGATCTGCCAGCGGCCGTCGAACGAAGTGAGCGGTACGCCGCCGTCGGTCACCTGACCGGGGATCAGCAGGTCGCTGTGGAAGGTGCCCGAGGCCTTGTCGGAGGCGTCATCGATGGTGAAGGTGATGTGCGCGTCCTCGAAACCGAGCCAGCGCGCGGTGAGTGGCCACCACGCCTTGTAGGTGGCTTCCTTCGCGCAGAACAGCAACCGGTCCAGGTGCAGATCGGACCCGGTGGCGCGCAGCCATTCGCGTTCCGCGGGCAGGCTCACCGAATCGAGCACACCGTCGGGCAGGGTCTCATGCGGTTCGGCGTCGATGCCGACGGAGCGGAACCGCAGCTTGTGGGCCAGCGCCGCCGCCCGATACCCGTCGCAGTGGGTGAGGCTGCCGACGATCCCGCGCGGCCATACCGGCGCGCCACGCTCGCCCTTGCCGATCGCGACCTCCGGCTCCCCCAGCTGCGCCAATGCCTGCCGGGCGCAGTGGCGCGCGCCGATGAAATCGCGCCGCCGCTTCTCCACCGACTTCGCGATCAGATGTTCCTCGGCCGGATGCGCCCGCAGTCCCTCCGGGTACACCAGCAACTCGGCCGACGCGACCCCGGCGGGCAGAATGTTCTCGATCATCGCGACCGAGCCTAATGGGTGCGTCGGTAGGTGATCGCCCGCAGCCCCGTGCCGAGCGGACCGAAGACCCACCCGACCGACATCGCACCGGGAACGCTACTGTCCGCGGCGACGCTGCGCCTTGCTCCGCATCTCGGCCGCGGCCGCCTCCATCTCGGGAGTGACCTTGAAATGGCCGCCCCACGAGTTCAGGGTGCCGGGCGGATACTCGGGCACGGGCAGGATCTGGCGCAGCAGCTTGTCTGGCAGACCGCGACGCTGCCATTCGCGTGGATAGCCGAGCGACACCTCTTCGAAGCGGACACCCTCGTAATAGGTGGTACGCGGGATGTGCAGATGGCCGTAGACCGAGCAGACCACGTTGTAGCGGATATGCCAGTCGGCGGTGAGGTCGGTGCCGCACCACAGCGCGAATTCCGGATAGAACAGCACATCGGTGGGTTCGCGGACCAGCGGGAAATGGTTGATCAGCACCAACGGCGTGCCCTCGGGCAAGGCGTCGAGCTTGCGCTGGGTCACCTGGACCCGCGCATGGCACCAGGCGTCGCGGGTGAGGTACGGATCGGGTGAGAGCAGGAATTCGTCGGTGGCCACGACATTGCGTTCCCTGGCCACGGCCAGACCCTCGGCCTTGGTCGTGGTGCCCTCCGGCAGGAACGAGTAGTCGTAGAGCAAGAACATCGGCGCCAGCGTCACCGCACCGCCGTAGGCCTCCGCACCCGCGCCGCGCCACACCGGGAACGGGTCCTCGGGGGTGAGCACATCCAGATCCCGGCAGATCGACACCAGATACTCGTACCGGGCCACACCGTTCATCTGCACCGGATCCTTGGCCGTCGTCCACAGCTCATGGTTGCCCGGCACCCAGATCACGGTCTTGAAGCGGCTGCGCAGCAGCTCCAACGACCACCGGATGTCATCGGACTTCTCCGCGACATCACCGGCCACGATCAGCCAGTCCTCCGGCGAATCGGGTTGGATCTGCTCGACGACGGGACGATTGCCCTGGTGCCCGACATGAATGTCGCTCACCGCCATCAACTTGGGTATCACCACACCCACCTTGGCATAAGCGCGAGCGCGCGGTTGCGGCACCACCCGACGACGGGTCACGAACACCGCACGGACCCGGCCGGACAGCCGCACGTCACCGGTAGCGCAGACGGCATCCGACTCACCGAAGGATCGACCACACCACCACTGCGAGACCGGAGGCCCGTCCCGACCGAGCACGAGGCGTCGCGCCGCACAGGTCGGACCGCAGTGACCACGCCCGCGACGCGCACGCCCGCTGGCTCATACGCGACTGCGCGGAATCTCGGCGCCCACGGTGGCCCACCGCCCCGACGCCGCCCGCCACACGACGGCCGCCATCCGCAACACCATGAACGCGACCAGACCGGACCAGATCCCCGCGATCCCCCAGTCGAACACCAGCGACAGCCAGATGGCGGGCAGGAAACCGATCAGCGCCGCACCGAGCGTGGTAGTGCGCAGATAGGCGGCGTCACCGGCGCCGAGCAGCACGCCATCGAGCGCGAAGACGATGCCGGCCACCGGGATCAGCGCGACGAAGAACCACCACACCACCCCGGTGCGATCCAGTACCGCGGCGTCGTCGGTGAACAGTGGCGGGATCACCGCCGCTGCCGCGGCGAAGATCGCGGCCAGTACCAGCGCGAAGACCTCCGACCATCCGGTGATCCGGCGGGCGAGGTGGCGGGCGCCGGGCGCATTGCCCGCACCGAGCGCCGCACCGACCAGGGTCTGCGCCGCGATGGCCAGCGAATCCAGGGTCAACGCAAGGAAATTCCACAATTGCAGCACCAGCTGATGCGTCGCCACCGACGCCGCACCGAACCGCGAGGCCACCGCGGCCGCCGAGACGAAACACGCTTGGAAGGCGAGGCTGCGCGCGATCAGATCACGGCCGAGCACCAGTTGTGCCCGCATGACCGAAGGCTGCGGCATCAGCGCGACGCGTTCGCGCATGAGGGCCGCGACGAACAGTGTGGCCGTCACCGCCTGGCCGATGGCATTGGCCACCGCCGATCCGGGCAGCTCCAATCGCGGCGCACCCAGCAGACCGTGCACCAGGATCGGGCACAGCACCGCCGACAAGGCCAGTCCGGCAACGACATACGTCAACGGCCGCCGGGTCTGTTGCACACCGCGCATCCAGCCGTTGCCCGCCATGGACAACAGGATCAGCGGCACCCCGAACAGCGCGATCCGCACCCAGTCCAGCGCCTCGGCCGCGATATCGCCACCACCCGAGATGGCCCCGACGATCGGCCTCGCGAAGATCTGCACGACCGCGACGATCACCAGCCCGATCCCAGCCGCCAGCCAACTCGCCTGCACCCCTTCGGCCACGGCACCGCGCTCGTCACCGGCGCCGTGTCGGCGCGCGGCCCGCGCCGTGGTGCCGTAGGCGAGGAAGGTCAGCTGCGAACTCACCTGCGCCAGAATCAATCCACCGACGGCGAGTCCGGCCAGTGCCAGCGCACCGAGACGTCCGACGACGGCGAGATCGAACAGCAGGTAGACGGGTTCGGCGACCAAGACCCCGAGCGTCGGCAACGCCAGTCCGAGAATCCGCCGCGGACCTGCCTCGACGGAGTCGTCCCCACGCGCGCCCGCGCCGAGATCGTCAGCGGACACGCTTCGGGTCGTCTCCGGTCCGGGCGGATCAGGCGCCGGTCGGGGGGCGGTCTGCATGCCGGGTTCGGTGCTGGGGACCGCAGGGCGGGCAGACGAACGCGAGGCTGGTGGCGGTTCGGCCTGCGCGCTCATCCGAGTCCGGCCAGCAGTTCGGCGACGATCTCCTCCGGGGTGCCATGCGCGGTGTAGCCCGCGGCGTATCGGTGCCCGCCCCCGCCGAGGGCGGTGGCGACGGCGGAGACGTCGAGTCCGTCGTGACGGTCGGGTCCGCTGTCCTTGGAGCGCAACGACACCGTCCAGCGGCCGGGATCGGGCGATTCCTTGAACACCGCGGCGACCCCGGCTTCGGCCGTGGTGCGCACGATATCGACGACGCTTTCGGCTTCCTCCTGGGTGACACCGTCCAGGTCGGCGCGGCGCACCAGGACGTACACGAGCCCGACGCCACCATGTGCGTCCGGCTCCAGGCGCGCGGTGCCGAGCACCCGCGACAGCATCGGCAGCCAGCCGAAGGGATGGGTGTCGAGCAGGGTCTGCGCGATCTCGGCACCGTCGATACCGGTGGCGAGCAGCCGTTCGGCCAGCTCATGGGTGCCGGGGCGCACCCAGCGGAACGATCCGGTATCGGTCACCAGACCGGCGTAGAGACAGTGCGCGACGGACCGGTCGATCGGCTCACCCCAGGCGTCGAACAGCCGGGTGAGCACGCTCGTGGTCGATTCCGCCCACGGGTCGATGAGATTGATCGTCCCGAAACGGGTGTTGGACCGGTGATGGTCGATGACCAGGGTCTCGGCCGCGCCGGTGAGCCGATCGGCCAGTGCGCCGAGCCGCGCGGCGCTGCCGCAGTCCACGGCCACCAGCAGATCCACCTCGTCCGGTACCTCGGCGGGCGACACCAGATGGTGCGCGCCGGGTAGTGAACTCATCGAAACCGGTAGCTGCGCGGGTTCGGCGAAGGACACCCGCACCGCGATTCCGCGTCGATGCAGGACCTGAGCCAATGCCAGCCCGCTGCCGATGGTGTCGGCGTCGGGCTGGACGTGGCACAGCACGGTGACCGATGCGGCGGCCGTCAACGCCTGTACCGCCGCGGCGAATTCCTCGGCGCCCGGCCGTGCCGTCTCCGCGCCGTCCGCGGTCTGTCCAGTTGTCGTCATCGCCCACCGCGAACTCGGATCGTCCCCGCGTACACGGGGAGCACTGCCGATGGTCGAGTCATGACCATCGGCGATGCCTAGTCCTCGTCACGCTCGACCTTGTACGGGTCGGTTTCTCCGGCGTGGGTGGCATTGGCCGCCACCTTCGCCACCTCGTCGTCGAGGGCCCTGGCCTTGGCCAGGAGATCCTCCATCTGCCGCGCCGCATCCGGCACGGTGTCGAGGACGAACGACAGCGTCGGGGTGAACTTGACGCCGGTCCCCTCGCCGACCTTCGAGCGCAGCACGCCCTTGGCCTTCTCCAGACCCGCCGCCGCAGCGGTGTAATCCGGTTCGGCGTCGATGGTTTCACCCATCACCGTGTAGTACACGGTGGCATCACGTAGGTCGCCGGTGACCTTCGCGTCGGTAATGGTCACGAACCGCAGCCGCGGATCCTTCACCTCGTATTCGATCGCGGTAGCCACGATCGCCGAGATCCGCTTGGCGAGTCGGCGTGCCCTGGCTTGATCCGCCATGGCCGCTCCTTCCTCACGTTATGAGATCTGTATCCAATTGCGGTGGCAGTGGGGCCCTACGTGGTCACGCAAGCCGCCTCCTTCGGGCCCGTCGCTGCCACCGCTAATCTTCAGGTCCGAAGACCCGGCGGCGTACCGCCAGCAACTGTAACTCCGGACGTGCCGCGACATGCCGTTCACATTTGTCGAGGACCTCGCTGAGGTGGTCCATTCCGGCACTGACCATGGCCACTCCCAGCAGTGTGCGGCGGTAGCGGTCATGGTCCCCGCCCTCGGCGGCACTCACCCCGAAGCGTTGCAGTTCGGCCAGGATCGGCCGGATCACCGAACGCTTCTCTTTCAGCGAATGCACATCTCCGAGCAGGATGTCGAACTCGAGTGCACCGAGGTACACACAACCTCCAGTTCCGAGCGACGCGACCGGGTGACCGGCGGAGAGGAAACCCGCCGGTCACCCGATATCGGTCACGATCAGTCGCGCGGCTTCTCGCGCAACTCGTATGCCTCGATGACGTCGCCTTCCTTGATATCGGAGTAGGTGAGCGTCATACCGCATTCGAAGCCCTCGCGGACCTCGGTGGCATCGTCCTTCTCCCGCTTGAGCGAGGAGATGGTGACGGTCTCGGCGACCACCACGTTGTCGCGCAGCAGGCGCGCCTTGGCGTTGCGCTTGACCGAACCCGAGGTGACCATGCAACCGGCGATATTGCCGACCTTCGACGAACGGAAGATCGCCCGGATCTCGGCCCGACCCAGCTCGACCTCTTCGTAGATCGGCTTGAGCATGCCCTTGAGGGCCTTCTCGATCTCGTCGATGGCCTGGTAGATCACCGAGTAGTACCGGATGTCGACACCCTCGCGGTTGGCCAGTTCGGTGGCCTTGCCCTCGGCCCGGACGTTGAACCCGATGATGATCGCGTTCGACGCCGAGGCCAGGTTGACGTTGGTCTCGGTGACACCACCGACACCGCGGTCGATGACCCGCAGACGCACCTCGTCGTCGACCTCGATACCGAGCAGGGCCTCTTCGAGGGCCTCGACGGTACCGGAGTTGTCGCCCTTGAGGATCAGGTTCAGCTCCGAAGTCTCCTTCAGCGCGGCATCCAGATCTTCCAGGCTGATCCGCTTGCGGCTGCGTGCGGCCAGCGCGTTGCGCTTGCGTGCGTTGCGCCGGTCGGCGATCTGACGGGCGATGCGGTCCTCGTCGACGACCAGCAGGTTGTCACCGGCGCCGGGCACCGAGGTGAAGCCGACGACCTGGACCGGCCGCGACGGCAGCGCCGCCTCGACGTCCTCGCCGTGTTCGTCCACCATGCGGCGCACGCGACCGTAGGCGTCACCGGCCACGATCGAATCGCCGACGCGCAGCGTGCCGCGCTGGATCAGCACCGTGGCGACCGGGCCGCGACCGCGGTCCAGATGCGCTTCGATGGCGACACCCTGGGCGTCCATATCCGGGTTGGCCCGCAGGTCCAGCGAGGCGTCCGCGGTGAGCAGCACCGCTTCGAGCAGGGCGTCGATATTGGTGCCCTGTTTGGCGGAGATGTCGACGAACATGGTGTCGCCGCCGTACTCCTCGGCCACCAGGTTGTATTCGGTCAGCTGCTGCCGGATCTTCTCCGGGTTCGCGCCTTCCTTGTCGATCTTGTTGACCGCCACCACGATCGGCACATCGGCCGCCTGCGCGTGGTTGATGGCCTCCACCGTCTGCGGCATGACGCCGTCGTCGGCGGCGACCACAAGGATCGCGATATCGGTGGCCTTCGCACCGCGGGCACGCATGGCGGTGAACGCCTCGTGACCGGGGGTGTCGATGAAGGTGATCAGGCGATCGTCGGCACCGAGGTGGGTGAGGACCTGGTAGGCGCCGATGTGCTGGGTGATGCCACCGGCCTCGCCCTCGCGGACGTTGGCTTTACGGATGGTGTCCAGCAGTCGGGTCTTACCGTGGTCGACGTGACCCATGACGGTCACCACCGGCGGACGCTGCTCGAGATCGTCTTCGCCGCCTTCGTCCTCGCCGTAGGTGAGGTCGAACGATTCCAGCAGCTCGCGGTCCTCGTCCTCGGGGCTGACCACATGCACGACGTAGTTCATCTCGCTGCCGAGCAGCTCGAGGGTCTCGTCGTTCACCGACTGGGTCGCGGTGACCATCTCACCGAGGTTGAACAGGGCCTGCACCAGCGAGGCCGGGTTCGCGTCGATCTTCTCGGCGAAGTCCGACAGCGAGGCGCCGCGGGCGAGCCGGATGATCTCGCCGTTGCCGCGGGGCAGCCGCACGCCGCCGACGGCGGGCGCCTGCATGTTCTCGTATTCGGCGCGTTTGGCCCGCTTCGACTTGCGACCGCGACGCGGCGCGCCACCGGGACGACCGAACGCACCGGCCGCACCACCGCGACCGCCGGGTCCACCCGGACGACCGCCGCCGCCACCGGGACGACCACGGAAACCACCGGCTGCGGGTGCACCGGCACCGGCGCCGGGGGCACCGCCACCGCCACCGCGGTAGCCGCCACCGCCGCCGCCACCACCGGGACGACCGCCGGGACCGCCCGGACGACCGCCGCCGCCGGGACGTCCGGCGCCGCCACCGGGGCCTGGACGCGCCGAACGCGCGGGCATGGCACCGGGGCTGGGGCGCGGGGGCATGGAGCCGGGGCTCGGACGCGGACCGCCGGGACGCGGGCCACTACCCTGCGCGGCGGCCGGACGGGGGCCACCCTGGGCCGGACCGGGACGGGGACCGCCCTGAGCCGGGCCGGGACGCGGACCACCCTGACCGGGCGCCGGACGACCACCGGCCTGGCCGGGACTCGGACGCGGGGCCGGACGCTCGCGCTCACGTTCGGGCGCGGACGAGAACGGGTTGTTGCCGACACGCGGGGTCTTCGGGCCGGGCTTGGGACCGGCCGGACGCGGAGCGGCCTGCGCGGGCGCGCCGGGACGCTGCTGACCGGGACGCGGGGCACCCGGTGTGGGCCGGGTACCGGGCTGGGCCTGCGCGGCCTTGGCCGCCGGAGCGGGGCTCGGCGCCTGCGCCGCTTCCTGAGCGGGCGCGGGGGCCGGGCCGGGCTTCACCGCGGGGCCGGGACGCGGAGCCGGGGTCGCGGGCGCCGCGGGGGCGGCGGCCTGAGCGGGCGCCGGGGTACGCGGGCCCGGACGCGGACCACCCGCGGCGGGTTTGGCGGCCGGACGGGCCGCGGTCGACGGACCGGGCTTCGCGCCTGCCGTGGCACCGTCAGCGGGTGCGGATTTGGATGCGACCGATTCACGCAGACGGCGCGCGACGGGTGCTTCCACCGTCGACGACGCCGATTTCACGAACTCGCCCTGCTCCTTGAGCTTTGCGAGTAGTTCCTTACTTGTGACACCGAGTTCCTTGGCCAACTCGTGCACGCGGGCCTTGCCTGCCACTGCTCTCCTCACTGAGAGGTCGAGCAGCGCCACCGTTGTTCAGGGACGGGGCCCGCACGACCTCGGGTTATCTCCGATGGACGTTCATCGTTGGTACTTCACGGTGTGCTCATGAGTGCTCGTGCCTGTTCTCGAGGTAATGCTCCAGGGCTGAGATATCCAGATGTCCGGACACTCGTAGTGCTCTGCCGATCGCTCGGCGCCGAACCGCAGTGCTCAGACAGGCGGAAAGGGGGTGCAACCAGGCACCCCTTCCGGGAAGTCTGCGCCGCGGATCGGGAACGATCACGACGACGTCACCGTCGCCTGCTTCTCGTGCCACGATCCGCAACAGGTCGGCGGCCAGCGCGCGCTCTCGGCATCCGATACACGTTCGCACCGGAGCGGCCGGGCGCTGGGGCGCCGATGGATGCTCGGTGGTGCGTTCGGGCGGGAAAACCGACGGCTCGTGCTGAACCTTGGACCACTCTACCGCTGCCACGGTCCGATCACCGAACCCCGCCCCCGCCGAAGTTACCAACATGTCATCCCGGCCGGTTGTTCCGCTGGCCACGGCGCCGGGCCGCACTCGTCGAGCATGGGTCAACTGTGCCGGGCCTCCGTGCGCACCCCGTCACCGGCGTCAGGTGCGGCGTCGCTGCGGATATCGATGCGCCAGCCGGTCAGCCGGGCGGCCAGGCGCGCGTTCTGCCCCTCCTTGCCGATGGCCAGCGAGAGCTGGAAATCGGGGACGACGACCCGCGCGGCCCGCGCCTCGGGATCGACGATTGTGACCGAGACCACCTTCGAGGGGGACAGTGCATTGCCGACGAAGGCGGCCGGATCCTCGGCGTAATCGATGATGTCGATCTTCTCGCCCGCCAGTTCGCTCATCACATTGCGCACGCGCTGGCCCATCGGGCCGATACACGCGCCCTTGGCGTTGACGCCCGACACCGTGGAGCGCACCGCGATCTTGGAGCGGTGCCCGGCCTCACGGGCGACGGCGACGATCTCCACCGAACCGTCGGCGATCTCGGGGACCTCGAGCGCGAACAGCCGACGCACCAGATTCGGATGGGTACGCGACAGCGTGATCTGCGGACCGCGTGGACCGCGCGAGACACCGACGACATAACACTTGATGCGGTCGCCGTGCTCGTAACTTTCACCGGGCACCTGCTCGGCGGGCGGGATCAGGCCCTCGGCGCCGTGCAGTTCACTGCCGATGCGCACCACGATGGTCCCGCGGGCATTGGCGCGGGCGTCGCGCTGGACGACGCCGCCGACGATATCGCCCTCATGGGTGGAGAATTCGCCGAAGGACTTCTCGTTCTCGGCGTCGCGCAGCCGTTGCAGTACGACCTGGCGGGCGGTGGTGGCGGCGATGCGGCCGAAACCCTCAGGGGTGTCGTCCCATTCGGAGATGACGTTGCCGTCGGCGTCGAGTTCACGCGCCATCACCCGCACCACACCGGTCTTCTGGTTGATGTCGATGCGCGCGTTGGGTTGGTGGCCCTCGGTATGCCGGTAGGCGGTCAGCAGCGCGGACTCGATCGCGGAGATCACGGTCTCGATCGAGATCCCCTTGTCGGCGACGATCGCGCGCAAGGCTTCGATTTCGATGTTCATTCCACGGTCCCTTCGGTCGAATCGGACGCTGCAACAGGCTGGGGCGGCGCCCCGGTGGTTCCTCCGGTGTCCGCGGCGTCCTGGTCCGCGGGAACGGCTGTGGTCGGTTCGCTGCCGGGGGCGGGCCTACCCGGTGCGACGCCGCCCGCGAGTTCGAGTTCGCGGGGGCTCGGCGGGGAGAACTCCACCTGGACGACGGCGGTGGCGATATCGGCCAGCGCCACATTCACCCGGTGCGGCTTGGCCTTACCGCCGAGCACCAGTGCGATGGTGTCGTCGGCGAGCTTGCCCACCCTGGCGTCGAAGGTCGCCGATCCGCCGGGGTCGGGGGGCTCCGCGCCGGGACGCAGCGTTATGCGCACCTTGCGGCCCTGCGCTCGCCGCCACTGCCGTTCGGTGCTCAGCGGGCGGTCGACGCCAGGGGTGGACACCTCGAGCAGATAGGGCGATTCACCGAAATCACCGGCGTCGTCGAGCCGGGTCGAGACCTCGTTGCTGAGGTCGGCGATGGAGTCGAGGTCGGCGGGGTCGTCGCTGTCCACGATCACCCGAACCCGAGCCTGGGCATCGGCATGCCGTCCGGCCGTCGAGATCTCGACGCCCTCGAGATCGAATCCCCGGCGTTCGACGAGTCCAGCAACGAGCTGGCTCACCCTTTCCTCGGTCGGCATCGGCATGTGGGGCGGCTCCTGGTTCAGTTGTGGCGCGAGCGGAAATTATCTGTACCGAAGGTCTAGCGTAACGCGCCCGGAGAGTGTAAAGGACGATCGGCTACAAGCAAGTTTCCCCAGCGCGTGGCGCCACGGACGGACGGTGTCGTGGCGGGACCGATCCGGGCGGCGGGCGCGGCGCGGACCTCGGGCAGGCGTGGGGCGCGCGTCTGGCACGATAGTGCGGTGCCCAACCGCCATCCCATCCGGTCCGAGGCCGGGTGTACTTCCGGCATACCGATCGATCGGCACGATCTCCGCTTCCGTCCGGTGAACCGCCGCACCGCATTGCGGCTGGCCGGTGGTGGCGCGGTCGGTGTCGCCGCGCTCGCCGCCCTCGCCGGTTGTGCGGAGGAATCGGCGCTCGAACCCGATCCGCTGACCGCACAAGAGCTTCTGGCGCGGACCGATGCGGCGGCGGCCACCGCGGCCATCGCGCTCGATCCGCAGCGCCACGGCGCGCTGACGCTGATCGCCGCCGAACGCACCGCGCACGCCGAGGCATTGCGCACCGAGATCGACCGTCTGGTCGGGGTGTACGGCGACGGCACCCTACCGAGCCGACGGCAGCCGCAGGTGACCGTCGCTCCCGCAGCACCGGTCGATATCGCCACCCTGCGTGATCAGCTCGGCGGTTCCCAGCGCGCGGCCGCCGACCTCGCGCCCACGCTGTCCGGTTACCGCGCGGGCCTGCTCGCTTCGATCAGCGCCGCCTGCGCGGTGCACGCGGGGGTGTTGCTGCCATGACCGAGCCGAGATCCCACGCGACGGAGGACACCGTATGACCGAGTCCGAACGCCGCGCCCTGCTCGACGCACTCGCCGCCGAGCACGCGGCCGTGTACGCCTACGGCGTGATCGCGGCCCATGCCTCCCCCGAGCGCGATCAGCTGGTGGCCGAGAACACCGCCGCTCACCGGGCCCGCCGCGACACCACCATCGGCCTCATCGAGGCCGAAGGCGTCACCGTGCCGCCGCCCGATGCCGCTTACACGATGCCGTTCCCGGTAGCCGATCCCGTGGCCGCCGCCCAGCTGGCCGCGGCCGTCGAATCCGATACCGCGGTGGCCTGGCGTTCGGTGGTCGAACAGGGCCGGTCGGAGACCACGCGCCGCACCAGTGTCGATGCGCTCACCGAATGCGCCGTCCGCCTTGCGGTCTGGCAGTCGGTGCTCGGCGTGGCGCCACCGACGACACCGTTCCCCGGCCAGCCGTAACCCCGCCGCTCGCCCGGCGGTAGCGTCACGCAGCGCCGACCGGCGGCGAGCTCACACAACCTGGCGCGCTACAGCCGGACCTGCGGCCCCGGACGCGCGGCGGACGGACGAAGGAGACCGCGGCATCGATGTGCACGGTTGCTCCACCGTATCGGCGGCCCCTGCCCCACGACCGGCGTCCGGTAACCGCCGCGCGAATCGTCGGCGGCTATGCGTCGAACAGGGCGGTGTGTTCGCGCGCCCACTGGGCGAAGGTGCGGGCGGGGCGGCCGGTGAGCTGTTCGACGCTTCCGGTCGGGGCGGTCGGGTTCTCCTCGCCGCCGCCGAGCACATTGTCGACATACCATTCGGCGTTCTCGCCCATGCTCGGCGTCAATGCCGTCACCGCCTCCTCGCGGGAGACACGGAGGAACTCGATATCGCGGCCCAGCGACGCACCGAGCTGGCGCACCAGCTCCCGACGGGTCAGGATTTCCGGCCCCGCGAGCCAATGGGCCTTTCCGGTGTGCGCATCACCGTCGAGCAGCGCGACCGCGGCGACAGCGGCGATATCGTCCATGGCGATCGGCGCGCTGGCGATCTCGGGGTACGGCTCCCGGACGGCGCCGGTATCGCGGATCTGCTGAGCCCAGGTCTGGGTGTTCTCCATGAAGTCGCCGGGCCACAGATGCGTCCATGCCAGACCGCTGTCCTCGACCGCGCGGGTCACACTCCCCCACCAACTCTCCGGTTCGCCGGAAAGGTCCACCACATGCCGTACACCGGCCGCACGCGCCAGCTCCAGGACCTCGCCCACGGTGTCCGGTGTCGGCGCGAGATACAGGCGATCCACACCGTCCAGAGCGGCGGGGAGTGTGTCCACACGCCGCAGATATCCTTCGGCCACTTCGACTTCCGCGGGCAGGGCCGCCTTGACCGGATCGTTGGTCAGGGCGCGCACTCCCGTCGCACCACGCGCCAAGAGATGATCCACTACCTTCCGGCCGATGTTGCCGGTCGCGCCGGTCACCAAGATCGTCACCGTATGTCCTCCCTGATCGAATGAGCCTGCTCCGCCATTCTTGCCAGGGTTCACCGGCGCGCGCATATGCCAATTTTTCGAGGCGAGACGAGGCACCCCCGTCGAGTACGACTCGACGGGGGTGCCGACGGCTACTGCGGTTGCCTACGGCCGCGCTCGTCTCCGTCACGTGGCCGGTCCGGATCGGCTCCCGACTCTCGGACCGGCACGAAGCCGGATGCGGAATCAGGGGCGCATTTCGTAAGCCCCGTCGTAGGAGGCGACCTCGCCCCACACCCGGTCGAAGCGCTCACGGTCGGCGGCGGGGGTGCGCAGGGCGCCGAGAGCCCACTGCTGCTGGGCCTCGCTGGCGGAGGGCTTGCCGTAGAGGGTGGTGGCGTAGGTGTTGAAGTCGCGGATCTGGAAGTCGAAGATCTGGGCGAGCAGATCGGGGTCCAGGCCGGTGATCGCGGCCTGTTCCAGGATCAGCTGACCGTAGACGACCAGGGAGAACAGGTGGCCGATGGTCAGCATGAAGTCCAGGTCGCGCTGCTGGTCGGCATCGGGCGCCGCGGTGGCGAGCAGGGTGCGCAGGGCCTGGGCCTGCTCGTAGAAGCGGGCGACGTTCGGGATGTCGGTGTGCTTGTCGTAGACCTGGGTCCAGTCCGCGAACTGCACCTTGCCCGCGCCGCGTGCGGGGCCCTGCCGCCAGAAGAACTCGTCGTCGGCGGCATCGAGACGGGTGCCGATCTCGGGGTAGTCCTTCGGGTTGAACAGGTAGTTCGGCATGAACTTCAGGATCTGGCCGACATTGACGTGCACGGTGCCCTCGAGCCGGGGCAGTGTGTTGATCAGCCGGGCGACCTGCGCGAAGTAGGTGTTCTTCTCGAAACCCTTGGCGGCCAGCACATCCAGCAGCAGGGTCATCACGACCTCGCCCTCGGAGGTCACCTTCGACTTGGTCATCGGGTTGAACAGCAGATAGCGGCGGTCTTCCAGGCTCGCGCTGCGGAAGTAGTCGACGGCGCGGTCGCTGAACAGTTTCATCGCGACGATGCGGGCGTAGGCGTCGACGAAATTGGTGCGCACATGCGGGAAGTCGGTGACCGGGTTGCCGTAGAGGATCCGGTTGTTCGCGTGGGTGATGGCCTCGTAGAACGAATGCTCGACCATGCCGATGCCGCCGTGGCACAGGTTGAACTTGCCGACGTTGACGGTGTTGAGCGCCGCGCTGAACGCCTCGGGACCGGTGTGCAGGATGTCCTCGGCACGGACCGGATAGTTCTCCAGCCGGAAGGTGCTCACATACATCTGCTGACGCACCACATTGCCGAGCAGGTGGTAGTTCTCATGCCTGCTGTCGGCGGCGAACCAGACATAGCCCTCGGCGCCGTCCACATCGGCGCGGCGGGAGAACACCGACACCATGCTCGCGACATTGCCGTTGCCGATGTAGTACTTCTCGCCGTTGGCGCGGAACAGGATTCCGGCCTCGGCGTCGGCGCTGCCCGGTTCGGTCGGGGTGAGCACCAGATCGGTGTTGTAGATATCGGCGCCGTGCTCCCGTTCGGACAGCCCGAACGCCATCACCTCACCGGCGGCCAGATCACGGGCCGCCCGCTGCTTGGCGGCCTCGTTATCGCTCTGCCAGATGGGGCCGAGACCGAGGATGGTGACCTGTTCGGCGTACCAGTAGGCGAGTCCGTAGAAACCGAAGATCTCCGACAGCGCGGCATTGCGTGCGGCATCCCAGCGCCGGTCGGCGTCACCGTCGGCGTAGGCGGATGGGGTGAGGAAGGTGGCGAACAGCTTCTCCCGTTTCACGAACTCCAGGAAGTCCGCCGTGAACACCGCGTCGTCGTCATCGGCGAGGAGTTGTTGCTTACCCCGCGTCTCGAACCATTCGATCGTCGCCCGCAGCAGCCGCCGCGTCTCGGCATCGAAATGCTGCGGATCGTAGGAGGCCGGATTGAACAGCAACGCATCGGAGCTCGTCATGCGCGCCAACCTACCAGTGGGTAGCGCCGATTCACCGGCCTGACCTGCGATTCCCCCTACGTAACCGTAGGTTCCATGTGGCGGGCGCGCTCGCCCGCTCCGTGGCCGGATGCGCGCTCGGCGGCCTCACGACCGGCCACCCGGCCGAAGGCCAGCGCGTCGGCGATATGGAAACCGCCGTCCTTGGCCCAGCTGTAGGTGGAACTCACCTCACCGGCGGCATACAGGCCGGCGATGACCGCGGAATCGACGTCGATCACCCGCGCCCGGCCGTCACGGCGCGGGCCGCCGTTGCTCCACCCGAGCAGCGGCGCGACCTCGAGGACGTAGAACGGTGGTTGCGATACCGGAGCGAGCGTATGCGGCGCCCGCCCGAAGCTGTCATCGCGGCCGTATTCGCAGGCTTTGTTGTAGCCAGCGACGGTGCGTTCCAGTGTCGCCGGGTCCACGTCGATGTACTCGGCGAGTTCGGCGATGGTGTCCGCACGCCGGATCGTTCCGCGAGCGATCTCGGTGCTGTTGTCGGCGCTCCAGACGAAGTTCTCCATCAGCAGCTTCCAGCCGACGGGCAGCACCTGTCTGGTGGGGCTGAGCGGGCCGGCGGTGCGCATCCGCTCATCGAAGATCAGGTGGAACGGGCGCAGTGGGAACAGTTCGAGATCGCCGTTGCGATAGATGTGGCCGTGCCGGTTCTCCGCGGTCTCGTCGACGAATCGCCGGCCGTCCGGGCCGACGAACAGGTAGTGGTCGGCCGCCCACAGGGCAAGGAACGCGCCCGGCCCGTCGTCGACGCGGACACCGGTAATGGTCATCATGTTGTCCATATGCCACAGGTCGGCGCCGATGCGCTGCGCCATCCGGTGTCCGTCGCCGGTGGAATGCGGTGATCCCCAGATCGGTGCGTCGGTCAGCCGCAGATAGTCGCGCACCATCCGCGGATTCGCGGCGAATCCGCCGGTCGCCAGGACCACCCCGCCACGTGCGCCGATCCGTTGCCCGGCGGCGGTTTCCACGCCGACCACGGCCCCGTCCTCGGTGATCAACTCCGCGGCCGGGGTCGAGAAGCGGATCTCGATGCCGCGGTCGGTGAGGGCGCCGAGTAGGAACTCGTAGAGCAGGAAGTTGCCCATCTGCGCGCCGACGGTGTCCATGCCCCCGTAGCAATCGCTGCCGTCGAGCGTCAGGTATTCGGCTTCGGTGTGGTACTGCGAACTCGCACCCACCTCGGCCCCGAGATCGCGCAACCACGCCGAGTTGAGCGCTGTTTCGCGCGCCCAGGTCTGCACGACGTCATCGGCGACCGGATAGGGACCGCACAGCGAACGCAGGAACTGCGCCGCGCGCTCGGGATCACGGTTGATGAACCATCCCGACCCGGACACCCTGGTATTGCCGCCCGCGGTCGCCGCATCCGCCTTCTCCAACACCACGACTCGCGCCCCCGCCGCCTGCGCGCTCAACGCCGCGGCGGCCCCGGCCGCTCCCACCCCGACGACCACGACATCGCAGTCCTCGTCGAATCGTTCGGCAGCCATTCCGGTTCCTTCCCGCAGACGGTGGTCTCAACGCGGAGCCCACGCCCATGGTGGCGGGCACACCGGCGGCGCCCCAAGCGAACGTCCCTCTCAGCGGGAGCAAGTGCGCGCGGTTCAGTGTTCGTCGGTGGTGTCGCGGATGTCGCCGGATTCTTCGATCAGGCCGATGAAGCGGCGCACGATCCGCCAGGGCACTCGGCCGTTGTTGCACAGGACGTCGACCCGCTCGACGTCCTCGGGGACGAACTGCCCGTCCTCGGGTGTCGCGTCCGGGATGGAGACCGACAGGCGGGGTGTGGCGTCGTAGGAATCGGAGAGTTCGATCAGCTCCCAGGTCCATGCGTTGTCGGGCAGGCAGTAATAAGAGTTCACCTCGAAGCGCCGGGTGCCGTCCGTCCAAATTTCCACGCCCGAACAATTGCCTATCGCCACCGTTGGAAGCAATTCGACCCGCACAGATGTGCGCCCCGGTCCGCTACGGACCGGGGCGCACATCGCATCGGATCAGGCGCGGATCTTGGCGATCACCGCGTCGACGGCGGATTCGGCGGGCAGGTCCTCGGCTTCCCCGGTGAACCGGTTGCGCAGTTCGACCTTGCCGTCGGCCCAGCCGCGGCCGATGACCAGCACCCACGGCATGCCGAGGAGTTCGGCGTCCTTGAACTTGACACCGGGCGATGCGGTGCGGTCGTCGAAGAGGACGTCGAGGCCATGGGCGTCCAGACCGGCCACGACGTGCTCGGCGCCGTCGCGGGCGGCGGCGTCCTTGTTCGCGATGACGACGTGGATGTCGAACGGTGCGGCGGCATCGGGCCAGCGCAGGCCCTTCTCGTCGTGCTGCTGTTCGGCGATCACGGCGACCATGCGGGAGACGCCCACCCCGTAGGAACCCATGACCAGGCGCACCGGCTTACCGTTCTCGCCGAGCACATCGACCTCGAAGGCGTCGGTGTATTTGTAGCCGAGCTGGAAGATGTGGCCGATCTCGATGCCGCGCGCCGACACCAGGGTGCCGCGGCCGTCGGGCGAGGGGTCGCCGTCGCGGACCTCGGCGGCCTCGATGGTGCCGTCGGGGGTGAAGTCACGTCCGGCGACCAGGCCGACCACATGCTTGCCCGCCTCGTCGGCGCCGGTGATCCACGCGGTGCCGCTCACCACGCGCGGGTCGACCAGATAGCGGACACCGTTCGCTTGCAGGGCCTTCGGCCCGATGTAGCCCTTGACCAGGAAGGGGTTGGCGGCGAAGTCGGCATCGGTGAGCAGTTCGACCTCGGCGGGCTCGACCGAGGCGCCGAGGCGCTTGTCGTCGACCTCGCGGTCACCCGGGATGCCGATGCCGAGGATCTCGGTCTTGCCGTCCGGGTGGCGCAGCTTGACCATGACGTTCTTCAGCGTGTCGGCCGCGGTGACCGGACGCCCGTAGCGCTCGGCGAGACCGGCGCCGTTGGCCCAGTCGACCAGAGTGGCGATGGTCGGGGTGTCGGGGGTGTCGTGGACGACGGCCTCCGGCTGTCCCTCGATGGGCAGCGGTTCGGGGGCGGGGGTGACCACGGCCTCCACATTGGCGGCGTACCCGGATTCGGGGCAGCGCACGTAGGTGTCCTCACCGACGGGGCTCTCGGCGAGGAACTCCTCGGACGCGCTGCCGCCCATGGCGCCGGAGGTGGCGGCGACGATGACGTACTTGACGCCGAGCCGGGCGAAGATCCGCTGGTAGGCCTCGCGGTGGGCGTTGTAGCTGGCTTTCAGGCCGTCTTCGTCGAGGTCGAAGGAATAGGAGTCCTTCATGACGAACTCGCGCCCGCGCAGGATGCCCGCCCGCGGCCGTTCCTCGTCGCGGTATTTGTCCTGGATCTGGTACAGCGTGACCGGCAGGTCCTTGTAGGAGTTGTATTCACCCTTGACGGTGAGCGCGAACAGCTCCTCATGGGTGGGGCCGAGCAGGTAATCGGCGCCCTTGCGGTCCTTCAGGCGGAACAGCGCGTCGCCGTATTCGGTCCACCGGTTGGTGGTCTCATAGGCCTCGCGCGGCAGCAGCGCGGGCAGTGAGATCTCCTGGGCGCCGATGGCGTCCATCTCTTCGCGCACCACCTGCTCGACCTTGCGCAGCACCCGCAGGCCCAGCGGCAGCCACGAGTAGACGCCGGGGGCGACGCGGCGCACGTATCCGGCGCGCACCAGTAGCTTGTGGCTCGGCACCTCGGCGTCGGCGGGATCGTCTCGCAGGGTGCGCAGGAACAGGCGGGAGAGGCGGGTGATCACGGATGCACAGGGTAGTCGCTGGTCCGGGGCCGATGACACCGGATAAGGGATTCGCACCGGGACGGCATCCGTCGGCGGGCCACCGAACGATCTCGACAGAACAACAGGAAAATGAATTACCCACTATGCACAAACCTGAAGCATTGGATCACAAGAATATAACTTCGCCTGATTCCTGAATGTGGACTGAATATTGTTGGAGAGTCGAATTACCGGCGCGAACAATCCCATAACGGGCCGCTGACCTGCGGGGTGTCGATGAATCGGGCCACCGGATCGCCTCCGCGACACCATGGCCAGCCACCCCTGTCGAAAGGTGAGGCAGTGGTCGACACACACGGGAGATCGGTGCGCTACGCCGCGGCGCTCGCCGGAGCGGCGATGTTCGCGGCGACGCTGGTCGGATGCACCAGGACCGACACCTCCACCGAGGGCAACCTCCTGCAATCGTTGCAGGACAGCGGCACCGTCACCGTCGGCTTCGCCGGGGAGGCGCCGTACTCCTTCGAACAGGACGGCCAACTGACCGGCGCGACCGTCGCCCTGCACCGGGAGATCTTCGAGAACCTGGGTATCGACACCGTCGACGGTGTGCAGACCGAGTTCGGCGCCCTCATTCCCGGCCTCCAGGCCCAGCGTTTCGATGCCGTCAGCGCCGGAATGTCGATCCTGCCCAAACGCTGCGAACAGGCCGCGTTCAGTGAACCCGAATTCATGTACACCACCGCCTTGATGGTGAAATCCGGTAATCCGATGAACCTGTCGGATATGCAGTCGATCAAGGACAGCGGCGCCCGTATGACGGCGATGACCGGCGCCATCGAATCCGATTACGCGGCTTCGCTCGGGATCGACGCCACCCTGGTCGGCACCCCGCAGGACGGACTGGACGCGGTCACCTCCGGCCGCGCCGATGTGTTCGCGCTGACCGCGATCTCACTGAACTGGCTGAAGAACCACTCCCCCGGCGCCGATGTGGAGGTGACGCCGTCGTTCGTGGCGGTCATCGATGGCAAACCCCAGATCGGCGCGGGCGGCACCGTCTTCCGCACCACCGACCAGGACCTGCTCGCCGCCTATAACGCCGAGTTGAAGAAGATCACCTCGGACAAGGAGAAGTACCTGGCGCTCGTGGGCCCGTTCGGATTCACCGAACGCGAGCTGCCCGACCCGAATATGACCACCGCACAACTGTGTCGGGGCGAGGTCTGATCGAGCGGTGCCGGGATGAGCGGTCAGCGCCCGGACACGGTGGCGCACACGCCCACGGAGGGCGCCCGCTCGTGCCGAGGGGAGGCGATATGAGCAACTGGGATTCGTTGCGCGAGGCCCTCCCCGGCATCTGGGACGGCATCGTCGTCACCTTGCAGCTCACACTCGGCGGTGCGCTGCTGGCATTTCTGATCGCGCTGGTGCTCGGGACCGTGGTGCGGGTGCGCAATCTCGCGGTGCGCGGCACCTCGCGGGTTCTGATCGAATTCTTCCGCGGCACTTCCCTGCTGGTGCAGATCTTCTGGCTGTTCTATGTGCTGCCGCTGTTCGGTTATCAGCTCGAGCCGGTGTTCTGCGGGATCCTTGCGCTCGGCCTCAATTACGGCGCCTACGGGGCGGAGGTGGTGCGCGGCGCGCTGAACGCGGTGCCGCGCACCCAGTGGGAGGCGGCGGTCGCAGTGAACTTCGGCCCGTGGCAGCGCCTGCATCGAGTGCTGTTCCCGCAGGCCTGGGCGCTGATGGTGCCGCCGCTGACCAATCTGCTGATCCATCTGCTCAAGGGCACGGCGGTGGCCTCCTACATCACCTTGCAGGACCTGACATTCGAGATCAACAAGCTGCGGCAGTCGACCGGTGACACCCTGTTCGCCTTCGGTGTCGGCCTGGTGATCTACTTCGTCCTCGCCTATGTCCTGACGGTGGTGATGAATCTGGTCGAGACCCGCGCCAAGAGCAGGCTCGGCCGCGGCCCGACCCTGAAGGAAATGCTGCGGCTCGCACCGGACGAACCGGTCGAGGCGGTGGCGCGATGACCGTCGAATGGAGTTGGGAGCGCGCCAGGGAATCGCTGCCCGTGCTGTGGGACGGGTTCGAGATCACGCTGCTGGCCACGGTCCTCGGTTTCGCGATCGCGGCGGTGCTCGGACTGGCCATCGCGGTGGTGCGCCGCTCGTTCCCGCGCTGGGTGGCGGCGCCGGTGCACGCGGTGGCCGAATTCGTCCGGCTGACGCCGCTGGTGGTGCAGTTGCTGTTCGCCTACAACCTGCTACCGCAGTTCTCGGCGCTACAGATCGGCATCACCGTCCTCGGTATCCATTATTCGAGCTATCTGGCCGAGGTCTATCGGGCCGGGATCGAGGCCGTGCCGACGGGACAGTGGGAGGCCGCGCGGGCACTGTCGCTACCGCAGTACCGCACCTGGCTGGCGGTGGTCCTGCCACAAGCCGTCCGCGCCAGTCTGCCCGCGCTCGGCACCAACGCGGTGTCGATGTTCAAGGACACCCCGTTCCTGTTCGCCATCTCGGTGGTCGAACTCGTCACCGCCGCCCAGCAGTTCGGGGCGCGCAACTTCCAATATCTGGAACCGCTGACCCTGGCGGGCGTCTTCTTCCTCCTCGCGAGCTATCCGACGTCTGTGCTGATCAGAAGACTGGAGAAGCGCCTTGCCTACTACTGACGACGCGGTCCGCCTGGACAAGGACCCGATGATCCGCTTCGACAAGGTCGTCAAACGGTTCGGCAAGCTCGTGGTGCTCGACGATCTCGATTTCACGGTGGGGCGCGGCGAGAAGGTCACACTCATCGGCCCATCGGGTTCGGGTAAGACCACGATCCTGCGGCTGCTGATGACGCTCGAGCGGGTCAGCGGCGGGGTGATCTGGGTCGACGGCGAACCGTTGACCCATCAGCGGCGCGGCACGAAGCTGGTGCCCGCCAAGGAGAAACATCTGCGGGCGGTGCGCAAGAAGATCGGCATGGTGTTCCAGCAGTTCAACCTGTTCCCGAACATGAACGTGCTGGACAACATCACCGAGGCGCCCGTGCACGTGCTCGGGCAGTCCGAGGACGAGGCGCGTGAGCGGGCGATCGGTCTGCTGGAGATGATCGGGTTGGCCGATAAGGCGCATGCGCATCCGTCCCGGCTCTCCGGCGGTCAGCAGCAGCGCGTCGCGATCGCCCGGTGTCTGGCCATGGACCCGAAGGTCATGCTGCTCGACGAGGTGACCTCCGCGCTGGATCCGGAACTGGTCGGCGATGTGCTCGATGTGCTGCGCGATATCGCCGAGACCACCGATATCACCATGCTGATAGTCACCCATGAGATGCGTTTCGCCCGCGACGTCTCGGATCGCGTGATGATGTTCGACGGCGGTCGGGTCGTGGAGCAGGGGCCGCCGCGGCAACTGTTCGAGGACCCGCACAGCGAGCGGACCAAGGCGTTCCTGCGGGCGGTGCGCTGAGGTACGGCAACCGAGCAGACCGCGGTCTCCGGCACGACACATCGACGCTCCGGTCCCGGGGTGGTCGCCGCGCACGGGCGGCGGGCCGATTACCGTAGTCGCTCGTGCTGGTGCTGCTGCCTCCTTCCGAAACCAAATCCGACGGCGGGACCGGGGCGCCGCTCGATCTCGGTGAGCTGGCCATGCCACAGCTGACCGGGGTGCGCGACACCCTGCTCGATGAAGTGGTTCGGTTGGCCGGTGACGTGGACGCCTCCCGTGCGGCGCTCGGACTCGGCAAGGGCGCGGACACCGAGATCGCCCGCAACGCCACCGTGCGCACCTCCCCCACCCGGCCCGCGCTCGAGCGCTACACCGGTGTCCTCTACGACGCGCTCGACGCCCGATCCTTCACCAAGGTCCAGCGCGCCAAGGCCTACGCCCGGCTCGGCATCGGGTCGGCGCTGTTCGGTGCGGTGCGGGCGGGCGATCCGATCCCGGCCTATCGACTCTCCGGCGGTTCCAAGCTGCCCGGCCTGCCCACACTGTCGGCGCTGTGGCGCGATCAGCTGCCCGCGGCGTTGCGCGCCGAGGCGGGCGATGAGTTGGTGATCGACCTGCGTTCGGGCACCTACCAGCAGCTCGGCCGCGTCCCCGGCGCCGTCACCGCCACGGTGCTCACCGAACACCCGGACGGTTCGCGCACCGTCGTCTCCCATTTCAACAAGCACCACAAGGGCCTGCTCGCCCGCGCGCTGGTCCTCACCCGCGCCGAACCCACCGATGTCCGCGCCGTCGCGCGGATCGCGACCAAAGCGGGCCTGCACACCGAAATCGCCTCCCCCACCGAACTTCTCCTGATCACCCGGTGATGCTCCGGCGGCCCCGTCGCGCACGGGGCCGCCGACAACACCTCAGAGGAACTGGCCGAGGACCTCGTTGAATTTCTCGGCCTCATCGGCGAACGGCACATGCCCGCTGTTGTCGAAACGCACCGTCTTCGCCTCGGGCAGCCGTGCGGCCAGCCAGTCGTCGATCGGGCCGGGGAAGATCTGGCTGCGCGCACCGTAGATCAGCAGGGCCGGCACCTCGACCCGCGGCAGGATCGACCGGAAATCGGCGAAGGCCAGGTCGTACCAGATGGCCCGTGCGATCGAGGTCGGCGTTTTGGTGGTCTCGGCATAGGCGGCGTCGACCACCTCGGCCGGTGGCGTATCGGCGAAGCAGGCGGCGATGAACGGTTTGATCACCGAGGGCCTGGCATGCTCGAGTGCCTGGACGAACACCGACAGATCGGCCTGGGAGTAGCCGCCCATCAACGGGAAGTCCCAGTCCTCGCCGTCGAGGAAGCGCGGGGACTGATCCACGAAAGCCACCGAACGCAGTCCGGCACAACCGAATTGACTGACGTAGGACAGGATCACCGCGGTCCCCATCGACCACCCGACCAGACAGACCTCGTCGAGGCCGAGGTGATCGAGCAGGCTGCGCACATCGCGCGCGTACTGATCGAGCGTATGTCCGGCATCAGTCTTGCCCGAAGAACCGTGTCCACGGAAGTCCGGCGCGATGACCCGGTTCCCTGCGGCGAGCGCCGCAACATTTGCCTGCCAGAAGGTGCTGTTCATCGTCCATCCGTGCAGCAGCACCACCGCTCGGCCCGTGCCCTGGTCCTCGTAGAACATCGGAACACCGTCGGGCAGTTCGAAATAGGGCATACGACCTCCAGTTCAAGGTGGACATTCTCCGGAACTGTCCACCGGTAGAGCGGGCACGGGCAATGGCGTCGGGCGGGGTTGCACAGGTGCTGCATCCTTCGTGTTGCACGATGCGACCCGGCCTCGTAGGTTCGGTTGCCGCGATGAACGATGCGGATGGCGTACGGGATACGCCCCGCGCCGACCGGCGATCCGGCGGGCGGGGACCACAGTTGCGCGGCGACGTGCGCGCGTCATGGGATCGCGCGCAACGGCGCGGACTCCGTCCGGACCGGCATCTGCCACAGATCGTCGTGGGCGACGCCGAACTCGCGCAGCGCCGCGATCAGGGCGGACTGGCCGCGGTATGGCCGGTTCTGCTGTCGACGCTCGGCAGCGCGGCCGAGGAGCCCGGCCATCTGCTGTTCGCCGGTGACGCCGAGGGCCACCTGCTGTGGGTGCTCGGCGACGCCGCCGCACGGCGTGTCGCCGAGCGCGCACATCTGGTCGCTGGCGCGGACTGGCACGAAGACGCCGCGGGCACCAATGGCGTCGGCACCGCGCTGGCACTGGGCAAACCGTTCCAGGTGCGCGGCGCCGAGCACTACCTGTCGATCGCCGCCGACTACACGTGTTCGGCCGCGCCGATCCGTGACCCGACCACCGGCGCCGTCGTCGGCGTGGTGGATGTGACCTGCCGCAGCCGTGACGCACGCGCACTGGCGCTACCGCTGGTCACCGCCGCGGCGCGGCTCGCCGAGGCCCGGCTGGCCGAACTCGGCGCGCGACGTGACGCCCGGATCCGTACCCGCTACCTGGAGCAGGTGGTGCGTCGATCGGGCGCGCAGGTCGGCCTGCTGACTCCCGATGGGCGCGTCGTGCACGCCGAGCCACCGGGTTGGCTGCCGCGGATCTGGCCGGAAATACCCGCGGAAGGCCCGATGACCCTGCCGGACCGACGCCATGTCGTCCTCGAACGATTGGCCCCGGCGGGACCGTTCGCGGTGTATGCGGTACGCGGTGGCGATCCGCTGGCACGGGTCACTGTGCTGGGTCGGCGATTCGCCCGGATCAGTGTCGATGGGGTGAGCAGGCGACTCGGGCTGCGGCACAGCGAGATCGTGATACTGCTGCTGGCCCATCCGCATGGGCTCAGCGCCAACGAACTGGCCGGCGCGGTCTACGGCGGCGCCGGAAAGCCAGGCACCATCCGCGCCGAACTCACCCGGCTGCGCTCCCTGCTCGGCTACCGGCTCACCGCCAATCCCTACCGCCTGACCGACACCACGGCCGATTTCCTGGAGTCCACCTCGGGCGAGCGGCCTCCGGGGACCGCGTGGCCCGAACCGCTGCTGCTGCCGGATTCGCAGGCACCCGGCATCGTTCGGCTCCGTCAGCGCCTGCGGCCGCCGTAAAGGTCGGGCACCGGTATCGCTCGGAGGGTGCTGGTCGGCGAGACCACCACGACAGCCAGGTTGTCCGCGACGGCCAGTTCCGCACCGCGTTCAGGCCTGCTGGGCTTCTTCCTGTGCGTGCTGGGCCTGCGCGACCTCCTGCGGCGTGTAGCGCAGGGTGAGCGCGAGGATGCCGACCAGCAGCGCACCGATCGCGGCGACGAACAACACCAGGGTGTATCCACTGCCGAGCGCCACCAGCTCGGCCGGTGTCATATCCGCGGGTTTGCCGGTGCGACCGCCCTCCGACAGGGTGCGCGAGGCCGCCAGCGGGGTGAGCAGTCCGATCGCGATGGGGGTGCCGAGGCTCAGGAACATCTGGCCGATGGCCGAGAGCGGACCGATCTCGTCCTGCGGGACGCCGACCAGTACGCACAGTGGGATCAGCACGATCGCCAGACCCATGCCGAAACCGATCACCAGGAACAGCCCGAGCAGCGTCGGCACGTACCGCACATCGCCGTCGAGGGTCGAACCGAACACCAGTCCCGCCACGAGCACCACCGCGGCGCCGCTGAGCAGCCAGCGCGGCGCGACCATCATGGCCAGTTTCGACGACAGCGCACCGCCGATACCGATACCGACGGTGAACGGGATGAACGACACGCCCGCGATCAGCGGGCTGTAGCCGACCACGTTCTGCACGAACAGCCCGGCGAAGTAGGTCGTCGCACCGAGCACACCGCTGGCGAGCAGGATGATGACGAAGGTGGCGTTGCGGTCGCGGTGATCGAACAGCGACCACGGCAGCAGCGGGTTGGTCACCGAACGTTCGGCCAGCACGAAGACCACCAGCAGCACCACACCGCCCACCAGCGCGCCGATGACGGCCGGACTGTCCCAGCCGAACTCCGGTCCTTCGGTGGCGCCGAACACGATCAGCGCACAGGCCAGCGTGCCGAGGATCGCCCCGCGCACATCGAGGGTGAGTCGGTGATGGGTGGTGTCGCGCAATGCGATGACCGCACCCACGATGATGAGCGCGCCGATGGGCACGTTGATCAGGAAGATCCACCGCCAGCTGACCTCGGTGAGCGCACCACCGATCACCAGTCCGCCCACCGAACCGAGCGCCGCCATCGAACCGAAGATGGCGAATGCCTGATTACGGACCGGTCCGGGAGCGAAGGTGCTGGCGACCAGCGCGAACGCGGTCGGCGCCGCGAGGGCGGCGCCGGTGCCCTGGAAGGCGCGGGCCGCGATGAGCATGCCTTCGTTCTGCGCGAGCCCACACAACAGCGAGGCCAGCGTGAACAGCGAGACACCGAGCAGGAACATGCGGCGGCGACCGTAGGAATCGCCGATCCGGCCGCCGAGCAGCATCAGACCGGCGAACGGCAGACCATAGGCGGTGACCATCCAGGCGCTGCCGGAACTGGACAGACCCATCTCTTCTTGCAGCCGGGGCAGCGCCAGGATCACCACGGTGCCATCGAGCACCACCATGAGCTGGAGTCCGCTCAGGACGAGGATCGCGAGCCCGAAGGCCCGCCGCGTCACGGGGTACTGCATCGTCGCAGCGGCTTTGTCGAGCACAGGGAGTCACTGTAATCGACCGTCACAAGCACACCGGCCGGTACGTAGGGGCTCATGCCGGACGAGCCCGCGATGCCGATCCGTTCGGGCGCCCGGCCGCGGCCGGACCTCGGCTCGGAGAGCATCGTCGTCCCGTTCAGTCGCGCGGACCCGCGTCCGCCTCCGCGGAGAACGCGGCGGTCGGTCCGATCACCACGATGGCGGGCGGACGGATGCCTTCGGCGCGCACCCGCTCGGCCACTGTCGCGAGGTCGGCGCGCACCACCCGCTGGGTGCGCAGCGTGCCCTCCTGGATCACCGTGGCCGGGGAATCGGCGGGCCGCCCACCGGCCAGCAGCGCCTCGGCGAACTGTTCGATGCGCTCGACCGCCATCATCAGCACCAGGGTGCCGCGCAACCGCGCCAGCGCGGGCCAGTCCACCAGCGAATCCGGATGATCGGGCGCGACATGCCCGCTGACCACCACGAACTCGTGGGTGACACCGCGATGAGTGACCGGGATGCCAGCGGCCGCGGGCACCGAGATCGGGCTGGTGATACCCGGCACGACCGTGACCGGCACACCGGCCGCCACGCATGCTTCGACTTCTTCGAACCCGCGCCCGAACACATACGGGTCGCCGCCCTTGAGCCGCACCACGAACTTGCCCGCCTTGGCGCCCTCCACGAGCGTGGTGTTGATGGCCTCCTGCGCCATCGCCCGCCCGTAGGGGATCTTCGCGGCGTCGACGACCTCGACCTCCGGGCCGAGTTCGGCCAGCAGCTCCGGCGGTGCGAGCCGGTCGGCGACGACCAGGTCGGCGCGCGCGAGCAGCCGGCGACCGCGCACGGTGATCAGATCCGGATCGCCCGGCCCACCGCCGACCAGCGCGACGCCAGGAGCCACCGGGGTCGAATCATCGGTCACCACACCCGATTGCAGGGCCTCCAGCAGCGCATTGCGTACCGCGGCCGACCGTTTGTGCCTGCCACCGGCGAGCACACCGAGGGTGAGGCCGTCGTAGCGGGCGGTGGCGGGGGTGACGGCGGTGCCGAGTCTGGCGTTGTCGGCGCGCACACAGAAGACGCGCCGCCGTTCGGCCTCGGCGACGACGGCGGCATTGGTGGCGGGTTCGTCGGTGCAGGCGATGGCGTACCAGGCGCCGTCGAGATCACCGTCGGCGTAGGCGCGCAGCGTGAGCGTCAGCTGACCGGAGGTGGCCATACCCTCCACGGCCGGAGTGGCCTCACGACTGATGACGTGTACATCGGCGCCCGAGGCGATGAGCAGACCGAGCCTGCGCTGGGCGACCGTCCCGCCACCGACGACGACGACCCTTCGCCCGTTCAGATCGAGCCCGACCAGGTAGTTCGGGTCGCCTGGTTGCTGATCCTCGGTATCGGCTGACGTGTGCGGCACAAGTGTCGAGATTACGGGGCGGTTGGGTAAACCCGCGCCGGCCCCCCCGGGTCGAAACCCCGGGCGCGCCGCGCGCGCCCTGGCTGCCGTCCAATACCGAATTCATCCGCCGCATCAATGGTCTCGACAGCGTCTACGATGTGCGCGCCAC
>NZ_JARWNX010000018.1 GCF_029868385.1 Nocardia cyriacigeorgica
CGCGGTGATGTAAGTCGCGATGACGTGAGTCGCGGTTGCGTAAAGACCCCCACCCCACCGAAACCGCACCGATACAACGGCTGGTCACACCTCAATTTTCGAGCGAAGCGAGACCGAGCCCCAAAGTTCGCGGCCCGTCTCGCGTCTCCGCTGCCGCTGCGCAAGCCGAAGGCAAGCAGCGGCAGCGGAGACGCGAGACCCAAAGGGGCCGCGAACACGCGACGCCGCAGGCGGCGCAAATCAAACACAGCCCGCGAACACGCGACGCCGCAGGCGGCGCAAATCAAACACAGCCCGCGAACACGCGACGCCGCAGGCGGCGCAAATTATGCAGAGTAGTTACCGGGGCCTACGTTGCGGCTGTTGCGGGTGCGCAGGGCGTGGACGTAGTCCTCGGGGGCGCCTGCTTTCTCCGCGGCGTCGGCCATCACGCCGATATAGCGGGCCGAGGGCAGTCCGCCCTCATAGGCGTCGAGGACGTAGAGCCACGCCAGGATCGGTTCGGTGCCGCTACCCGGACTCGGGGTGACCCGCAGCCGGATCTTGCGATGGATACCGAAATCCGAGCCCTCCCAGCGGTCGAGTCGCTGTTCGTCCTCGGGTGAGACGTCGTAGAGCACGACGAACACCCGCGAGCCCGGTTCTTCGACGACGGTTGCCAGCGGGCCTTCCCAACCGATGTCGTCGCCGCTGAAGGTGAGGCGCCAGCCCTCCAGCCACCCCGTTCCCGACATGGGGGAGTGCGGACAGCGCTCGAGCATCTGGGACGAGTCCATGTTGGACCCGTAAGCGGCGTAGATCGGCACCAGGAAAGGGTAACCGGTGTTGGATTTGCCGTGCTTGCGGCGCGGCCTACCGCGTCGATCCGGCGCGGGCCCGGCCGGATAACGTTGACGAGAACCGGAGATCCCGGTCCAACTGCTCGAGCGGAGGTATCCATGACCCGCATTGCGATCATCGGTGGCGGACCGGCCGGTTACGAGGCGGCGCTGGTGGCGGCCCAGCACGGCGCCGAGGTCACGCTGATCGACGCCGACGGCATCGGTGGGGCGTGTGTGCTGTGGGATTGTGTGCCGTCCAAGACCTTCATCGCCTCTACCGGGGTGCGCACCGATCTTCGTCGCGCCCGCGATCTCGGGATCACCCTCGATCCGAGTCAGGCCACGGTGCGGTTGCCCGAGGTGAACTCGCGGGTCAAGGCGCTGGCGCTGGCGCAGTCCTCCGATATCCGCTCCAAGTTGCAGACCGTCGGGGTGCGGGTGCTCGCGGGCCGCGGGCAGTTGATCGATCGGGCCACCGGCCTGGCCGCGCATCGGGTGCGTGCGCTCCTCGACGACGGAACCGAACAGGTCGTCGAGGCCGAGGTGGTGCTCATCGCCACCGGTGCGAGCCCGCGGGTGCTGCCGGGCGCCGAACCCGACGGTGAGCGCATTCTCAACTGGCGTCAGCTCTACGACCTGACCGAACTACCGGAGACCCTCGTGGTGGTCGGTTCCGGTGTGACCGGCGCCGAATTCGTTTCCGCGTACACCGAAATGGGTGTGCGGGTGAAGCTGGTGTCCAGCCGCGACCGGGTGCTGCCGGGTGAGGACGCGGACGCGGCCCTGGTGTTGGAGGAGGCGCTGGCCGAGCGCGGGGTCGAGCTGGTCAAGCACGCGCGCGCCGATGCCGTGGAGCGCACCGCAGACGGCATCGTGGTGAAACTGGCCGACGGCCGCACCGTGTCCGGCTCGCATGCGCTGATGACCGTCGGTTCGACGCCCAATACCGCCGAGCTCGGTTTGGAGCAGGTTGGCATCGAACTCGATCGCGGCGGCTACCTGCGCGTCGACCGTGTCTCGCGCACCGCGGTGCCCGGCATCTACGCCGCCGGTGACTGCACCGGTCTGCTGCCGCTGGCCTCGGTGGCCGCCATGCAGGGCCGGATCGCGATGTATCACGCGCTGGGTGAGGGTGTGAACCCGATCCGGCTCAAGACCGTCGCCTCGGCGGTGTTCACCCGGCCGGAGATCGCCACCGTCGGCGTCGGTCAGACCGCCATCGACAATGGTGAGGTCCCCGCCCGGACGGTGATGCTGCCGCTGAACACCAATCCGCGCGCGAAGATGTCGGGGTTGCGGCGCGGCTTCGTGAAGATCTTCTGCCGTCCGGCCACCGGTGTGGTCATCGGCGGCGTGGTGGTGGCGCCGATCGCCTCGGAGCTGATCCTGCCGATCGCCCTTGCGGTACAGAACAATCTGACCGTCACCGATCTGGCCCAGACGTTCTCGGTGTATCCCTCGCTGACCGGGTCGGTGACCGAGGCCGCGCGGCAGCTGATGCGCCACGACGATCTGGACTGAGTGGCGCCTGTCCGGGACAGGGCGAGTGTTCCTGTGAGTGGGTAGGTTTCGTCACGTTGCCTGTACGGCACAGTTGTGGTTCACTTCCCGCAGAGATGCGATCGATGGGTGGTCGTGTGGTTTGGTGTCGGGGGATTTCCTTTCCTGACGCGAACGGCGGGCAGCCCTGGGCTGTTGCAGCCCGAGCGTCTCACCAAAGACAGCTGAGTGTGGTCCGCGCGCGACCGCACCCGGGAAAGGGATTGGGCGAAAAGTGAAACATCGTAAGCCGAGTCGGGCGCAGCGAGCGATGGCGAGTACTTCGTTGCCGCTGGCCACCGCGGCGGCCGTAGCCACTCTGTTCGCATCGCCGGCGGGGGCCGTTCCGAACGAACAACCGGACAACCCGGCGCCGACGCAGGACGAGTCGCCGAGCCAGCCGGGCACCACGCAGCCGGAGCAGTCGCAGTCGCCGACGCAGCCGGGTGTCACCAACCCGGAGCAGCCGCAGAGCCCGCAGGGCAATGCCACGCCGAGCCAGCCGGGAGTCACCACCCCGAACACCGAGAACAACGATCAGAAGGACCCGAAGCTGGCCGGTCCGCGCCAGCCCGGTGTCACCGCGCCGCGCGTGGCGCCGCTGCCGGTGCCCGGTCAGGGCCCGGTGCAGCCGGTGGTCGTGCCCGAGCAGAAGCCGGGCGAGGGTGATCCGAACCGTCCCGGCGCCATCGACCCGCGCGCCGAGGGTGTCGTCACGCCGGAGGGTGACTCCGAGGCCGAACCGGCCATCGACGACGACACCGCCCGCGCCATCGTGCCCGGTGCCGAGTCCGAGACCCAGACCCTGGTGCAGCCGCAGTGGGAGGCCCCGCGCCTCGACGCCGCTCCGGCCGCTCCGGTCGTCCAGATGACCGGCCCGCACGCCGAGGTCGGCGCCACCATCGATGGCGGTAGCCTGCTGCCCGGCCACCTGGCCAACACTCACCACTTCACCAACGAGGCCGGTTACGTCGGCACCGTCGGCTACAGCACGCCCACCGGTCGCGGTGACGCGGGCATCGCGTGGGAGTTCCTGGACCAGGACCACATCAAGGTGAACACCTTCACCGGTGGCGCGGGCCTGGCCGACAACAAGTTCGAGACGGTGCTCGACACCACGCAGCTCAATGCCGCGAAGGCGACCGTCGAGCAGTGGATCGCTCAGCAGCCGGGCGGCGTCGCTGCGCTGGAGGCGGCCTCGCAGGTTAAACTGCCGACTATCGTGCAACCGGGCAACTTCGACCCGCAGACGATCAATGTCGCTGGCGTCACCACCCAGTGGGGTGGTTCGCTCCAGTACTGATATGTACTGATTCGACGGGTGGGGCGGTCGTTCGCGGCCGCCCCACACGTGTGTTCCGGGAAAGGATTGGGTGTGTCCGGCGAGGGCGAAGGCAAGGACAGCGGGTCCGGCGGTTCGGATTTCGGCCCGCCGGTGGGGGACTTCGGGCCTCCGATGTCGGATTTCGGTCCGCCGCTCAGCGATTTCGGCCCGCCGACCACCGGTGGTCCCGATGTGGGGTGGCAGGCCGAACCGGCGCCCGAGAAACCTGGTCTGACCTGGCGCCCGGCCGGTGAGCCCGCGCCCGAGCCGCCGCCGAACCTCCCCCCACCGCCGCCGCAGTTCCGTGCGCCGGACAGTACGACCTTCCCGGACAATCCGCCGCGGCCGCCGCGCCCTGAACCCGCGGATGTGGGGGAGGACCGGACGGTGCGCATGTCGACCACCGAGGACGAGAGCTGGTGGAACCAGCCGACCAAGTCCGGTGAGCCGCCCGCACCGCCCACCGAGCCCGCGCGGGAGTCGGGTCTGTCCTGGGCCGATGATCCGATCGCCAAACGACTGACACCGCAGTCGGTGAGCGAGGCGCTCGCGCGTCCGGCCAAACCGAAACGTCCGATGGGGCCGATCATTGCCGGTTCGGCCGCCGTCATCGCCGTACTGGTCGCGCTCACCCTGACCATCGTGCTGATGACCGGCGACGACAGCGACGCCGAATCCGCCCAGGCACCCGCCACCACCAGCGCGGCCCTGAGTTGCCCGGCCAGCAAGGACGGCAAGGTCACCGTCGGTAACGGCGCGGGCGATACCTCGAGCGGGGCGGGGGCCATTCTCGGTTACCAGCATGCGTTCTACTCGACGCGTGACGGTGCGAAGGCGCATACCTTCGCCGCACCGGGCGCGAACGTGCTGCCCGTCGCGGATCTCCAGCGGGTCATCGATGACGAGATCCCGCAGGGCACCACCTACTGCCTGCGCATCACCGAGCGTGAGCCCGCTCTCTTCGACGTCGATCTGACCGAGCACCGTCCCGACGGGAGGACATTCGTGTACGCGCAGACCGTGCAGACCGTCGAGCAGGACGGTAAGAATCTGATCTTCGTCATCCTCGACCGATGAGCCGAAGGGCTGACCCGATCTGAAAGACTCGCGATGCGTGCTTCATGAAAATCACATGAGCACAACAACTTTCGCTGTTCGTGCGCGGAGATTGCCATTGCGTTGCGCGGATTCTCTCCGGTAGGGTTCGAGACGGAATCAAGGGAGGGAGTACCCATGTTGAAGAAGTCGTTCGCCGGTGCCGTGATCGTGGCCGGTCTGCTGTCTGCCGGGTCGGTCGTCGCACCGGCCATCGCGGTGGCGGGTCCTTGTCAGCCGGGCGTCACCACGGACTGTAAGGAATCCAGGAAGCAGCCGCCGTGCCAGCCCGGCGTGACGAAGGACTGCAAGGGCACGAAGCCTCAGCGGCGGTAATCCGCGAGGATGAACAACGGCCCCATCTCGGTCACGAGATGGGGCCGTTTCTTTCCCTCATTGCCCCTATTCGTCTCAATATATGAGACAGTGATTTCACATCATGGTTAGCGGCATGCGACAGTGGAGGCGGCGCACCTCGCGTAATCCCTGGAGGTTCCATGTCGCAGCACCTGCCCCCGCTGGCCGGACGGCTGAGCGGCCTGACCAGCTCGGCCATCCGTGACCTGCTCAAACTCACCGCTCGCGCGGAGATCATCAGCCTCGCCGGTGGTCTACCCGACGCGGCGTTGATGCCGGCCGAACGAATCGCGGTAGCCGCCGACGCCGCCCTACGCGACGCCGCCGCCCTCCAGTACACCGAATCGCCCGGATGGGGGCCGCTGCGCACGGTCTTGGCCGAACGTGAGAGCGCCCGGCTGGGGCGTACCGTCGCGCTCGACGAGGTGTTCGTCACCCACGGTTCCCAGCAGGCGTTATCGCTGCTGTCGGAGGTGTTGCTCGATCCGGGCGCACTGGTCGTCGTCGAGGACCCGGCCTATGTGGGGGCGCTGCAAGTCTTCCGGGCGGCGGGCGCGCGGATCGTGGCATTGCCGTTGGATGCCGACGGTATGCGGATGGATCTGCTCGATGAGCTGCTCGCACGTGGTGAACGTCCCGCAGTGGTGCACACCGTGAGCAACTTCCACAACCCCGGCGGCGTCACCATGAGTCCGGCGCGACGCCGTGAGCTGGCCGCGCTGGCCGACCGGTACGGCTTCTGGGTGATCGAGGACGACCCGTACGGCGAACTGTGGTTCGACAAACCCGCCCCGGAACCGGTCGCGACCTACTCGCCGAAGGTGATCCGGCTGTCGAGCGCATCCAAGATCCTGGCGCCGACCCTGCGGGTGGGCTGGATGGTCGCGCCGGACCCGGTGTGCCGCGCGGTGGAACTGCTCAAACAGGGCGCCGATCTGTGCGGTTCGGCGCTGACCCAGCAGATCGCGACCGACCTGCTCGCCGACACCGACTGGCTCACCGACCATATCGACACCGTTCGCGCCGCGTATGCCGAACGCGCGAGCGTGCTGGTCACCAGCGTGCGCGAACGCTTCGGCAACCGGCTCACCTGCACCGACGCCGATGGCGGCATGTTCGTCTGGGCGGACTTCACCGACGGCACCGATACCGCGACGCTGCTACCGCACGCGCTCGACGCCGGAGTCGCCTACGTTCCCGGACAGGCGTTCTCGGTGAGCACGCCGCGCCCGCATTCGCTGCGCATGTGCTTCACCACGGGCGATCCCGAGGCGCTGGCCGAAGCCGTGGCCCGCCTCGATCGCGCGGTGGCCGCGCAGGCTCCGGTTCAGTCGGCCCAGTTGTAGGTGCGTTCGACGGCCTTGTTCCACGCCGCCAACCGCGCCTGACGATCGGCGTCGGTCATGGTGGGCTCCCAGGTCTTGTCGGCCGCCCAGTTGGCCTGGATATCCTCGGTGCCCGCCCAATAGCCGACGGCAAGCCCCGCCGCGTACGCGGCACCCAGCGCGGTGGTCTCGTTGACCACCGGCCGCACCACCGGGACACCGAGAATATCGGCCTGGAACTGCATCAGCAGTTCATTGCTCACCATGCCACCGTCCACCTTGAGGGCAGTCAACTCCAGCCGCAGCTGCTGGGATTCGGCATCGGCGCGCATGGCGTCGGTGACCTCGCGGGTCTGGAACGCGGTGGATTCGAGCACGGCCCGTGCCAGATGGGCCTTGTTCACGAAACGGGTCAGACCCGCGATCACACCGCGCGCGTCCGGCCGCCAGCGTGGGGCGAACAAACCGGAGAACGCGGGCACGATATGGGCGCCGCCGTTGTCGTCGACACTGCGCGCCAGCGGTTCGATCTCGGCGGCGGAGGAGATGATGCCGAGGTTGTCGCGGAACCACTGCACCAGGGAGCCGGTGACGGCGATGGACCCCTCGAGCGCGTAGACCGGCGCCTGCTCGCCCAGGCGATAACACACGGTGGTGAGCAGACCGTGCTTGCTGAACACCGGCGTCGTCCCGGTGTTGAGCAACATGAAATTGCCCGTGCCGTAGGTGTTCTTGGCGTCGCCGGGTGACAGGCAGGCCTGGCCGAAGGTGGCGGCTTGCTGATCACCGAGGATGCCGGCCACCGGAACACCGGCGAGCGGTCCCGAGGTGATCTCCGCGTACACCTCCGATGAGCTGCGGATCTGCGGCAGCATCGCCATCGGCACACCGAATTCGGCGCAGATCTGACCGTCCCACTGGAGTGTGCGCAGGTCCATCAGCATGGTGCGCGAGGCATTGGTGACATCGGTCAGGTGCTGACCGGTCAGATTCCACAGCACCCAGCTGTCGACGGTGCCGAAGCACAGCTCACCCGCCTCGGCGCGTTCGCGCGCACCCTCCACGCGATCGAGGATCCACCGCAGCTTCGGGCCGGAGAAATACGTCGACAGCGGCAGCCCGGTCCGGTCCTGATACCTGGTCCGGCCGATATCGCCTGCCAGTTCGGTGCACAGCGCCTCGGTGCGGGTGTCCTGCCAGACGATGGCATTGTGGATCGGCTTGCCGGTGGTGCGGTCCCAGACGACGGTGGTCTCACGCTGATTGGTGACGCCGACCGCCGCGATCTCGGCGGCGGTGATACCGGCCGCGGTCAGCGCCTCGCCGAGCACGGCCTCGGTGTTGTGCCAGATCGTCTCGGCGTCGTGTTCCACCCAGCCCGGTTGCGGGAACAGCTGCTCGTGCTCGCGCTGGGCGATACCGGCGACGCGGCCCGCGCGGTCGAAAACGATGCACCGACTCGACGTCGTCCCCTGATCGATGGCGGCTACATAGCGTCGCATTGGTGCAGGCTACCGGAACCAGCGGCCGGTCACGGCGGGCTCGGGCAACCAGGAACCGCAGGCGCGCAAGGGCGTCGCGCGCATGCGGTGCGCCCACGGCGATAGGGTGTATCCCGAAGCTCGAACGCGCCCGATCCAGGACCACAACGTCGACCACCGGCGCTTGCGTCGGTTGGAGGAGCCGAGCAATGACCAAGAAGCCCGAATCGCAGTTCCTCGGTCCGCAGCAGCGGCTGGACGCCTGGGGCAGGCTGGGCAAGGACCATTTCGATGTGGTCGTCGTCGGCGGTGGTGTGGTGGGCGCGGGTATCGCGCTCGACGCCGCGACGCGTGGTCTGCGGGTGGCGCTGGTCGAGGCGCGCGATCTCGCCTCCGGTACGTCGAGCCGTTCATCGAAGATGTTCCACGGCGGGCTGCGGTATCTGGAGCAGCTCGAGTTCGGTCTGGTGCGTGAGGCGCTGGCCGAACGCGAACTGTCCATGTCTACCCTGGCGCCGCATCTGGTCAAGCCGCTGCGGTTCCTCTACCCGCTGACCCACCGGGTGTGGGAGCGGCCGTATGTGGCGTCGGGGTTGCTGCTCTACGACACCATGGGCGGGGCCAGATCCGTTCCGGGGCAACGTCATCTGAGCAGGCACGGTGCGCTGCGGTTGGCGCCTGGTCTGCGCCGCGATTCGATGATCGGCGGGATCAGCTACTACGACACCGTCGTCGACGATGCCCGCCACACCATGACCGTTGCCCGCACCGCCGCCCACTACGGTGCGGTGATCCGCACCTCGACCCAGGTGGTCGGTTTCCTGCGGGAGGCCGATCGGGTGGTCGGAGTCAAACTGCGCGACAGCGAGGACGGGCGGACCACGGAGACCCGCGCGCATGTGGTGATCAATGCGACCGGCGTGTGGACCGATGAGGTCCAGGCCCTGTCGCATCAGCGCGGACGGTTCCATGTGCGCGCCTCCAAGGGTGTGCACATCGTGGTCCCGCGCGATCGGATCGTCAGCGATGCGGCGATCATTCTGCGCACCGCGACGTCGGTGTTGTTCGTGATCCCCTGGGGCAGTCACTGGATCATCGGCACCACCGACACCGACTGGAATCTCGATCTGGCGCATCCGGCCGCCACCAAGGCCGATATCGACTATCTGCTCGAACACGTCAACCGGGTGCTGGTCACCCCGCTCACCCCGGACGATATCGACGGCGTCTACGCCGGACTGCGGCCGCTGCTGGCAGGGGAGAGCGACGATACGTCGAAACTGTCCCGCGAACACGCTGTCGCCCGGATCGCGCCCGGTCTGGTCGCCATCGCGGGCGGTAAGTACACCACCTACCGGGTGATGGCCTACGACGCGGTCGACGAGGCGGCGCAGGATATTCCGGCGCGGGTCTCGCCGTCGATCACCGAGAAGGTGCCGCTGCTCGGCGCCGACGGCTATTTCGCGCTGGTCAACCAGACCGTGCAACTGGCCGAGGACTACGGTGTACATCCCTACCGGATCAAACATCTGCTCGACCGCTACGGCTCGCTGATCGATGAGGTCATGGCCGTGGCCGACGGTAAACCGGAACTGCTGCAACCGCTGACCGACGCACCGTCCTACCTCCAGGTCGAGGTGGTCTACGCGGCCGCCGCCGAGGGCGCGCTGCATCTGGACGACATCCTGGCGCGGCGCACCCGCATCTCCATCGAGTACTCCCATCGCGGAGCCGACTGCGCCGAGCAGGTGGCCGGATTGGTGGCGCCGGTGCTCGGCTGGGGCGCCGCGGACATCGAACGGGAGGTCGGTCTCTATCTGGCCCGGGTGGAAGCCGAGATCTGTTCGCAGACCCAGCCCGACGACGCCGGTGCGGACGCGCTGCGGGTGGCCGCGCCGGAGCCACGCCCGGAGATCCTGGAGCCGGTACCGCTCGACCGGTGAGTCGCGCCGCGCGGCGGCCGGCATGCTCGGATGGTCGGGGCCGGACCAGCCTTGCGGTTCGTTGTGCGAACTACAGCGCTGACGACCGCCGGATCAGACCGCGGCGGCCTGCATGGCCCGCAGCTCACCCGCGTGGTGGGCGCTGAATATCCGCACGTCGTCGCCGTGCGTGGCGACCAGTTCGCGCAGCCGCTGCTGGTTGTCGATCCGGGCTCGGGCAATGGTCTGCACCGAGCGCTCGAACAGGGTGATGCCGAGTGGCTGATGTGGATGGACAGGGTCGAGGATTCCCGGATGGAAATACGAGTCACCCGCGCTGAGCAGCCAGCCGTCGCCGGTGTCGATGGCGACTCCGGCGTGACCGCGGGTATGGCCTGCCAGCGGCACCAGCAGGATCTCCGGTGGGAGTCCGGGTAGTTCGCGTACGGCCTCGAACCCGAACCACGGCTCGCCGGACTCACCGTGCACCTGCCAGTTCGGGCCGTGCTCGAACTGGATCGTTCGATAGCGGAAGCGTTCCCGCGGGCCGTGTCTGCCCTCGAGCGCATGCATTTCCTCGGCGTACACGTGCACCCGCGCCTGCGGGAAGTCGGCGAGCCCACCGGCGTGGTCGAGGTCGAGATGGGTCAGCACGATATCGCGCACGTCCTCGCGGCGATAGCCGAGCCGCTCGATCTGCCGGACCGCGGTGGCCTCCAGCTCGAGCACCGGGTTGGTGAGCCGCACGAACTCGCGGCCGAGCCATTCGCCGGGACGAAGCACCGCCTGTTCGCCGATCCCCGTTTCCACCAGCACCAGACCGGTGTCGTGTTCGATGAGGACGCAGTGGCAGACCATATCGGCGCGGTGCAGCAGTCCGCCGGTGCCGGTCATCAGGCGGCCGCCGAGGGGGCGCATGGTTCCGCCGTCGAGATGATGGATCTTCATCGGGATGTCTCCTGGTCCAGGATGGTGCGGAAGTGGTCGGCGACCGCGCGCAGTGGCTCGATATCGCGGTTGGTCTTGGCGAGCAGCAGAGCGCCCTCGAACAGGGCGAGCGCGACGGTGGACAGAGGGTCGACGCGGTCGGCGGCCACGCCCTTGACGCGGAGATATTCCGCGAGTGTGCCGCGCCAGGATTCGAAGCCGTCGGCGCAGGCGGTGCGGATCGGCTCGCTGTCGGCGGCGTCGAGTGCGACCGAGGCCAGCGGGCAGCCGCGTTCGAAACCGGAATCGATGAGCGTCGACGCCAGTCGGTCGAATACGGCATCGATATCGCCGTGTTCGAGTGCGGCGGCGAGGATCTCGCGCAGCTGTCGGCTCGATTGGCCGAGCGCTTCGGCGGCGAGTTGTTCCTTGCCGCCGGGGAAATGGAAGTACAGCGAGCCCTTGGGTGCGCCGCCCGCGCTGACCAGCTGATTGAGTCCGGTGGCGTGATAGCCCTGGGTGTGGAACAGGTCGGCGGCGGCGTCGATGAAGCGTTGCCGGGAGTCCGTGCGTGGTGTCACGCCGGAGACGTTACGCGAACTATGACGACCGGTCTAGTGAGAAATGGGGGATTTCTCCATCGGCGAAGTGGGTGGCGCCGGGGCCGACGGTGAGATAGGCGCGATCTCGGGACCTGTCGCGTGCAGCAGGAGGTAGCTGAACAGCACGGTGGCCAGCACAGCGAGCGCGGTGGCGAGGATGCGGCCGGCGATAGCGGCCAAGCGCTGCCGCGTCGGTGCCCGCATGAGGTGCTCGCTTTCGATCGGTCGGCGAAATCGACTACGCCATCCTTGTCGTGCGAACTCGTTGAATCATTAGCAACTGAAGGGCAAATCACAGCGAAAGCGCAGGTTGGCAGTGCGGACAGAAGTATATTCCGCGCTCGCGCCGCGAGACCCGATCCGACTCCGGCGCGGTCTCTCCGAGCAGCTCCACTCTGATCGGGGTACCGCAGCGTTGGCACGGTCGGCGGGCTCGCCCATAGGCCAGCGGACGCCACGGCGGCTGCTGCGCGGCCGTGGTGAGGACCCGATGCGCCTCGTTGACCAGTGCGGGCAGATCCGGTACGGCCGCGACCGGTGTCGCCGGATGCACGCGACGCAGGAAACACACCTCACTGCGGTAGATGTTGCCGATGCCCGCCAGATTGCGTTGATCGAGCAGCGCGATGCCGATGAGTTCGCCTGGATGGTTCATGAGCCGGTGCACGGCCTCGACCGGATCCCAGTCGGGACCGAGCAGATCGGGACCGAGGTGGTCGATCGCGCGGTGCTCCTCGCCGCGACGCAGCACTTCAACGGTGCCGAGGGAGAATCCGACCGCCTCCACCTCATCGGTGGCCAGCACCACGCGGGCGGTGACGCGCGGCTTGGTCCAGCGTTGGCCGCAGTGGAACACTCGCCAGCTGCCCTCCATCTTCAGATGGGTGTGGATGCTGACCGATTCGGTGCGGATGAACAGGTGTTTGCCGTAGCTGCCGACACTGTCCACGGTCTGTCCGCGCAGATCGACCGTGGCGTAGCGGGGGACGCGGAAATCGCTGCGGGTCAACACCGCACCGGCCAGTGCGGCCCGCAGGCGTTGTGCGGTGAGATAGACGGTGTCACCCTCCGGCATCGTGCGCACCGGAGAGTACGGAGGTCATGGGCGGCCTCGCAATCGCAGGCCACGCGGTGTCGCGGCGAAACCGGCGTCGGTGAGGAAGGTGGCGAAGGTGTTGCCGTGCACGGATTCGCCGTCGACCCGGTCGATCACCAGCGAATCGACCCTGCGTTCGTGGACCAGAGCCGCCAGCGCCCGTGTCGCCCGCTGCCGGGCCGACGGGTCTTCGGTGAAGGTGAGCAGCGTTTTGCCGCCGCGTTCCAGATACAGCACCAGCTCGCCGTCGACCAGCACCACCAATGCGCCCGCCTTGCGGCCGGGCCGATGCCCCGACTCGGTCTCACCCTTGGGCCAGGCCAGTGCTGCCCCGTACGGATTGGCCGGATCGCAGGCGGCCAATGCCAGCGCCTCGGGTCCGGCCTCACTGCGGTTCGTGCGTTCCGAGTCGAAAGACCGCAACCGGTCCACCACATCGGTGGTGGAGAACTGCGCGCCACCGAGCGAATCGATGAAATAGCCGCGGCGGCACCGGCCGCGGTCCTCGAATTCGGTCAGCACCCGATACATCAACGCGAAACCACCCGGCACACCCTCGCTCTGCACCGAACCCCTGGTCAGGACCCCGTAACGCTCCAAGAGCAGATCCGCGGTGGCGTGTGCGCGGATCGTGTTGTCGGACAACCGGTCCGGTAGCAGTGACCAGCGCCCGGCGACGGTCGGCGGGCCGGAACGCGTGGGCAGCGCCTGGCGCGGAAGGTAGGCCCGGCCGCGCGGGGTGCGCCGTGGTGCGCGGTGTGTGGTCGGGGTGCGGGTGGACCCGGACAATCGTGCGCGAACGGGGGCGAAGGTGTCACCGGAGACGAGCCCGGCCCACACCAGCTCCCATAGGGCCTCGGCGACGGCGGCGTCATCGAGGAGGCCGGTGGCATCGGACAGCTGACGGAAGAAGTAGGCCCCACCGCCGTGTAATACAGGTGGTACTCGCATGACAGGTGGGTGCGCGTCCGGGGCCCGGTGGGCCGGGGCAGCCGGTCGTCTGGATGCCGTCCTGTCCGTCGCCGGGTGCTCGGTGTAATCGGTCGAGTCCGCCGAGCCGTTCGGTCCCGATCGATCGCGGTTCGCGGCGGGTCGATTTCGCCCGGCGCCGGGACGTGATTTCGGTCCGGTCGGTGTGTCATCGGCGGGGCTCGGGGAGTGTGGTTGCGCCGCAGCGCCGTCGGTGGTCGGCGCGTCCAGGTCCACCGTCCTGAACGACGGCGCCGGTGCGCCGGGGGACCAGGCGGGCAGCTCGGCGCCGAGGGCGGTGAGCAGGCGCAGGTGTAGTTCGGTGAGTTCGATATCGTCGGTCGGTGGGAGGGTGATCGGTGCTTGATCGGCCGGGTGCAGGGCGATCCAGCCGTCCTTGGCGTTGATGGCGCCGTGGCCGGACCACCGCACCTCGCCGGTGGCCATGAGTTCGTCCAGCATGGCGGGGGAGTAGTCACGCACCCGCGCGGGCAGTACCAGCGATTCCAGCGCCGAGGCGGGTATCGGTACCCCGGCCAGCTGCTCCACGGCCGCGGCGACTCCGTCGACGCCACGTAGCTCGCCGGTGCCCAGATGCTGCCAGGCGGGCAGAAAACGGCCGAAGGTGGCGGTGGACACCGGCTCCACCTCGTGTCGGGCGGCAGCCAGACTGCGCCTGCGCAACCGGCGGAGCACCTGGGCGTCGCACCATTCGGAACCAGACGCAGTGGGCGTGAATTCGCCTTCCACCACCCGTTTCTCGGCGGCGAGACGATGCAGCGCACCAGCGGCGACCGCGACACCGAGACCGAACCGGGCCGCGACCGCGTCCACCCCGAACGGTCCGTGCGTGCGGGCATAGCGGGCCACCAGATCGCCGAGCGGATCGGCCACCGGCTCGATGAACGCGGCCGGAGTGCCGATGGGCAGCGGTACACCGAGCGCATCCCGTAGCCGAGCCGCGTCCTCGACGGCGGCCCACCAGACGCGACCGGCGAAGGAGACCTCCAGCGCGCGTCTGGTGCGTACCAGCTCGGCGAACCAGGGTGCCGGTTCCTCGCGACAGCGTTCGGCGGCCTCGGCGGCGGTGAGCGGGCCGAGTAGCCGCAGCAGATCGGCCAGACCCTCGATATCGCGCGCCAGGCGTTCCGGTGTGCGCCGCTGCAATTCGCTTTCGGTCTGCTCGATGACGGCCGCGTCGAGCAGTTCCCGCAGCTCCACCCGGCCGAGCAGTTCGGAGAGCAGCCCCGAATCCAGCGATAGTGCCGCCGCTCGTCGTTCGGCCAGCGGACTGTCGCCGTCGTACATGAACTGGCCGATGTAGTCGAACAACAGCGCGTTGGCGAACGGTGACGGTGTCGCCGTCTCCACCTCGATCAGCCGCACCTGCCGCCGTGCCAGCCGCCCGAGGAGATCGGTCAGGGCGGGCAGATCGTAGACATCACGCAGACATTCGCGCACCGTCTCCAGCAGGATCGGGAAGTCCGGGAACTTACGCGCCACGTCCAGCAGTTGCGCCGACCGCTGGCGTTGCTGCCACAGCGGGGCACGTTTGCCGGGATCACGGCGCGGCAACAGCAGGGCGCGCGCGGCGCATTCGCGGAACCGAGAGGCGAACAGCGCGGACCCACCCACCTGTTCGGTGACGATCTCGTCGATCTCATCGGGTTCGAAGGCGAACAGTTCGGCGCCGGGCGGGTCGTCGGTGGTATCCGGCAGCCGCACCACGATGCCGTCATCGGAGGCGTTCGGCGCGACATCCACCCCGAACCGTTCGCGCAACCGCGCACCCACCGCCAGCGCCCACGGCGCGTGCACCGGCAACCCGTAGGGCGAGTGCAGCACCAAACGCCAATCGCCGAGTTCATCGCGGAACCGTTCCACGATCAACGTGCGATCGGTCGGCAGTCGTCCGGTGGCGGCGCGTTGATCATCCAGCAGTGCAACCAGATTGGTGGCGGCGTTCGCATCGAGCCCGGCGGCGTTCAGCAGCTCCGCGATACCGTCGTGCGCGGGATCGTTGTCGGTGCTCTGCCGAGCGGGTGAGCGGGTCTGCTGCCAAGTGCCGGACCGGACCCGGTCGTCGCCCGCTGGAACGCGGCCGGATTCCTGCCCGGCCCTGCGGATGAATTCACCGAGCGCCGCGCCCAATTCGGCCGGGCGGCCGAGGCCGTCGCCGTGCCAGAACGGTAGCCGTCCCGGCTGCCCGAACGCCGGTGTCACCACTACCCGGTCGAAGGTGATCTCCTCGATCCGCCAGCTGGTCGCGCCGAGCGCGAAGACATCGCCGACGCGCGATTCGTAGACCATCTCCTCATCGAGTTCGCCCACTCTGGAGGCCTTTTCGCCCACCATGTACACCGCGAACATGCCGCGGTCGGGAATTGCGCCGCCGGAGGTGACGGCCAGCCGTTGGGCGCCGGGCCTGCCGGTCAGGGTGCCGGCGTCGCGATCCCAGACCACGCGTGGGCGAAGTTCGGCGAATTCGTCCGAGGGGTATCGCCCGGACAGGAGATCGAGCACCGATTCGTAGGCCGAACGCGGCAGCGTCGCATAGCTTCCGGTGCCGCGGACCACCTCGAACCAGGTATCGACATCGACCGGCTCGAGCGCGCATACCGCGACGGTCTGCTGGGCGAGGATATCGAGCGGATGCGCCGGGATCTGGATGGCTTCGATCTGCCCGGTGGTCATGCGCTGTGCCGCGACCGCGCAGTGGATCACATCGGTGCGGTGTTTCGGAAACAACACACCGCGCGAGATCTCGCCGACCTGATGCCCGGCCCTGCCGATGCGTTGCAGTCCGCTCGCCACCGAGGGCGGCGCCTCCACCTGCACCACCAGATCGACCGCACCCATATCGATACCGAGTTCGAGGCTGCTGGTGGCGACCACACAGCGCAGCCGCCCGCTCTTCAGATCGTCCTCGATCAGTGCGCGCTGCTCCTTGCTGACCGAGCCGTGATGGGCGCGGGCCAGCAGCGGCGCGGCGCCGTGGACCACCTCGGTGGACGCGCCGAGCTGCGCGGGCGGCGCGTGTTCGGTGTCGACCGGATCGCCGGTCCGTTCGGCGAACGTCTCGTTCAGACGAGCGGTGAGCCGCTCGGCCAACCTACGCGAATTGGCGAATACGATCGAGGAGCGATGGGCGAGCACCAGATCCACGATGGCCTCGTCCACATGCGGCCAGATCGACCCAGGCTGATCCGATTCACCGGGTTCGGTCATATCCGCGACCGGCACCCGCACCGACAGGTCGAAGGTCTTCGGCGCGGGCGGTGACACGATGGTCAGCGGTGCGTTGCCGACGAGGAAGCGCCCGACCTCCTCGGGCGGACGCACCGTGGCCGACAGCCCGATCCGCTGCACCGGACGTTCGGTGAGCTGATCGAGCCTGGCCAGCGACAAGGCCAGATGCGAGCCGCGCTTGGACCCGGCGATGGCGTGCACCTCGTCCACGATCACCGTTCGCACCGTCCGCAGCGTCTGCCTCGCGGCCGAGGTGAGCATGAGGAACAGCGACTCCGGGGTGGTGATCAGGATGTCGGGCGGGGTGCGCTGCATCGAGCGCCGTTCGCCCGCGGTGGTGTCGCCGGAGCGTACGCCGACGCTGATATGCGGCGGGTCGAGGCCGAGGCGTTTGGCGGTCTGGGTGATGCCGACCAGCGGAGCACGCAGATTGCGTTCCACGTCGACGGCGAGGGCCTTCAACGGCGAGACGTAGAGCACCGTGGTGCCCGGCTCATCCGATTTCGCCCCGGTGGCCAGCTGATCGATCGCCCACAGGAATGCCGAGAGCGTCTTACCCGAGCCGGTCGGCGCGATGACGAGGGTGTGTTCACCGGCCGCGATCGCCCGCCATGCGCCGAGCTGGGCGGCTGTGGGCGCGGGAAATGCGCCGTCGAACCACTCCCGGGTCGCGGTGGAGAACTCGGTCATGAGATCAGTGTGCACCCCGGCACCGACACGAACGCCGCGACCAGCGCCGATACCCGTACCCTTCCCCTGTGCCCGGTGTGCTGAAACTCGATCTGATCGGCCACGGCGTGACCGAGGCCATGCGCCGCGCGCGATTCCCCGATGATGAACCACTCACCGAATCCGGCCGCAACGCGCTCGGGCCGTATCGCCCGCCCGCCGATGCGGCGGTGTTGATCGCCCCCGAGCGCCGCGCCGTGGACACCGCGCGCGAACTCGGCCTGTCGGGCAGCACCGACTCCGCCCTGCGTGATCTCGATGCGGGCAGCTGGCGCGGCCGCGAACTCACCGCGCTCCCGGTGGCCCAAGCGCATGCATGGCTCACCGATCCCGGGTTTCGCGGACACGGCGGGGAATCGGTCAGCGAGGTGATCACCCGGATCGAGGCGTGGCTCGGCACGGTCGCCGCGGGCGGCCGATCCACGGTCGCCGTCACCCACCCGGCGGTGATCCGGGCCGCCCTGCTGGTGGCTCTCGACGCGCCGGCCGCCTCCTTCTGGCGTCTCGATATGGCACCGGGGCAGGCCGTCCGGCTGCACTATCGCGGTGCCTGGACACTGCGTTTGGGTGGCTGAACAGCGCGAACGTCAGCGGTGAGCAGCATGCGGGCGGCGTCGGTGATCAACCGCGCCGACAGGCTAGTGTCTGGAAACATGAGTAACAACAACAGGCCACACCGTCGTGGCTTGGCCATCGGATGCGGTGGCACGCTCGGCGCCGCCTGGATCGTGGCCGCGCTCGACTCCGTACGCGATGCGCTGAACTGGGACCCGCGCACGGCGGACGTCTTGATCGGCACCTCGGCCGGAGCGGAGCTGGTCACCATGCTCGGCAGCGGTATCGGGGTGGACGAGCTGGTGTCGATGCAGCGTGGCACGACCTCGAACCCGATCCTGGCCGCGCATATGCGCGATGAACCCGGTCGATTCCCGCCGCTGCCGCGGTTGCGGTGGAATCCGTCGCGGCTCGCACTGCGCGGCCCGGCTTCCGGGCAACGGCTGCTGACCGCCGGTAGCACGCTGCTACCGGTGGGCGGCGGTGACGCGAGCTGGTTGCAGCGGCTCGCCGACGGCGTCGCGCCCGGCCGGAATTGGGTGTCACATCCGGCGGCCTGGCTGGTGAGCATGGACGCCGCGACCGGCGCGCGCGTTCCCTTCGGCGCTCCCGATGCCCCCGCCGCCACGCTCGGTGAGGCATTGCGCGCCTCCTGGGCGATTCCCGGCTGGTATCCGCCGGTGACGATCGACGGCCGCCGCTTCGTCGACGGCGGCGCCGGTTCCACCGCTTCGGTGGATCTGCTCGCCGGACAGCAGCTCGACGAGGTGATCGTGCTCGCCCCGATGGCCTCGGCCGAACGGGTTCCGGCCGACGGCCCCTGGCATCTGCTCGAACGGCAGTTGCGCGATCGGATGAGCGCTCAGCTCGCCACCGAGATCGCCGCCCTGCGCGCCACCGGCACGCGGGTGCTCATGCTCGGCGCGACCGCCGACGACCTCGCCGTGATGGGCCCCAACTTCATGGACGGCCGTCGCCGCGTGGCCACCTTCGAACACAGCCTGCGCAGCACCCGCTGGGCGCTGGAACATACCGCACTCGTCTGAGTAAACGGTCCGGGAGGCGGTCGCGCCACGCTTCCCTCCGAGCCCTGACCAGGCGCCGATGGACACTCTGAGGAGAACGACAATGGGAATTCTGGGCCACGGATACCCCGGTATCGACCTTTCCGCCGCGACGGTGCTGATCACCGGCGCCGGTCGCGGAATAGGCCAGGCCACCGCGGAACTGTTCGCCGCCAAGGGATCCGATGTGGTGATCGCCGATGTGGACCTGGCCGCGGCCGAAGCGGCGGCCGCCGCGATCGGTGCGCGCGCCTTCGACCTCGATGTGCGTTCGCGGCCGGGCTGGGACGCCGTCGTCGCCGCGATCGGCGCGGTCGACATCCTGGTCAACAATGCGGGAGTGATGCCCGCCGGAGCCTTCCTCGACGAATCCGATGAGGTCGGCCACGCCACCATGGACATCAATGTCTGGGGCCCGATCCACGGTATGCGCGCGGTGGTGCCCGGCATGATCGAACGTGGTCGCGGCCATGTGATCACTGTGGCCTCGCTCGCGGGTAAGGTGCCCGTGGCGGGTCTGGCGGTCTACAACGCGAGCAAGTTCGCCGCGGTCGGTCTCTCCGCCGCCACCCGGCTGGAATTCGCCGAACACGGTGTCAGCGTGAGCGCGGTGCTGCCATCGGCGGTGCGCACCCGTTTGTCCTCGGGCCTCACGCTCGGCCGCGGGATGCCGACGGTGGATCCGTCCGATGTGGCCGAGGCGATCGTGCAGACCTGCCGCACCCGCCGCGCCGAGGTGGCCGTGCCCGGCTACCTGGGCCCGATCGATATCGCGCTGGCCGCGGCGCCGGAACGTGCGGTCCGGCTGGTGCGCGACCTCTTCGACGGCAACCGCGCGCTGCACCCGGCCGATGAGCAGACCAGGGCCGCCTATGAGGCCCAGGTCCGTTCGATCACCTGAGCGCTCAGCCGAATTCGATGCCCTGCGCCAAGGGCAGGTCGTCGGAGTAGTTGACGGTATTGGTGGCGCGGCGCATATAGGCCTTCCAGGAATCGGACCCGGATTCGCGCCCGCCACCGGTCTGTTTCTCGCCACCGAAGGCGCCGCCGATCTCCGCGCCGGAGGTGCCGATATTGACATTGGCGATACCGCAATCGGATCCGTCGGCGGCCAGGAAGCGTTCGGCCTCCCGCTGATCGGTGGTGAACACCGACGACGAAAGCCCCTGCGGCACCGCATTGTGCAGTTCGATCGCGGTATCGAAATCGTGGTAGGTCAGCACGTACAGGATGGGTGCGAAGGTCTCCTCCCGCACCACCGCCGTCTGGGTGGGCATGCGGATGATCGCCGGACGCACGTAGTAGGCGTTATCGCCGAACCCGTCCACTCGTTCACCGCCGCAGATCAATTCGCCACCGTCGGCCAGTGCGCGATCGACCGCTGCTGTCATCCCCGCGTAGGCCCGCCCGTCGATGAGCGGTCCCACCAGCACGCCGGGCTCGAGGGGATTGCCGACGCGCAGTTGCAGATACGCGTTCTCCAACAGCTCCAGCAGCGGGCCCGCCACATCGGCGTGCACGATCAGCCGCCGCAGCGTCGTGCACCGCTGTCCGGCCGTGCCCGCCGCGGCGAAGACGATGCCGCGCGCGGCCAACTCCAGATCCGCCGATTCGGTCACGATGGCCGCGTTGTTGCCGCCCAGCTCCAACAGGCAACGCCCGAGGCGGGCCGCGACCCGCGGCGCGACCGTGCGACCCATCCGCACCGAACCCGTTGCGCTCAGCAAGGCCACCCGTTCGTCGTCGACGAGCCGCTCACCGGCCTGCGCGCCACCCAGGATCAGCTGATGGACCTCCGGATCGGCGCCGACGTCGGCCGCGGCGCGACGCAGCAGCGCATGGCAGGCCAGCCCGGTCAGCGGGGTGGTCTCCGAGGGCTTCCACACCACGGTGTCGCCGCAGACCAGTGCGATCGCGGTATTCCAGGCCCACACCGCGACCGGGAAGTTGAATGCCGAGATCACCCCGACCACGCCCAACGGATGCCAGGTCTCCATCAACCGGTGGCCCGGCCGTTCCGACGGCATCGTCCGCCCGTAGAGCTGACGTGACAACCCGACGGCGAATTCGCAGACGTCGATCATCTCCTGCACTTCGCCGACGGCCTCGGCGCCGATCTTGCCCGCCTCCAGCGAGACCAACTCGCCGAGGAGTTCTTTGTGCGCTTCGAGCAGCACGGCGAGTCTGCGGACCAGCGCGCCCCGCACCGGTGCGGGCACGGTGCGCCAGGTCCGAAACGCGGTGGCGGCGCGGGTGATCGCGGCGTCGACATCGTCGGGGGAGTGGGGGCGCAGGGTGGTCAGCTGTCCGCCGGTGATCGGGGTGCGGGCCACCAGCGTGCCCGGTTCGGGTGGTTCGGCGCCGAGCGCGTCGAGCAGTGCTTCGGCTCGGCCCGGCAGTACGCGGGCCGAGTGTTCACCGACGAGATGGGTCATCTTGGTCCTCCGCTTCGACGTGGGTGACCGGTGGGCACGGCGCTCCGGTCGCGGAATGAACGATCACAAGTTTTCTGCACGGGCCGCGTTGGCTGCGTTAGCCTTCGCTGATGGCGGAAACACCGGCAAAGCCCGTTCTCGACGATATCGATCGGCTGCTGATTCGCGAGTTGATGTCCGACGGCCGGGCGACCCTGTCGAACCTGGCGGAGAAGGCGAGCCTGTCGGTGTCTGCTGTGCAGTCACGGGTGCGCAGGTTGGAGGCGCGTGGCGTGATCCGGGGTTACACCGCGAACGTCGATCCCGAGGCGCTCGGGCATCTGCTGTCGGCATTCGTCGCGATCACTCCTCTCGACCCGTCCCAACCCGATGACGCGCCCGCATTGTTGCAGCAGGTCCCCGGAATCGAGGCGTGCCACTCGGTGGCGGGCGATGAGAGTTATGTGCTGCTGGTGCGGGTGGCCTCGCCGCGCCATCTGGAGCAGTTGCTGCAAGAGATTCGGGCGACCGCCAATGTCCGCACACGAAGCACCATCATCTTGCAGACATTCTACGACAAGTAGGTCTTGACCGGAGTTTATCCGTTTCGTTGTAGAGATTTCGCTAAATTTTTCGTACCCTGCGGATGTGACCATCGAACTGGAGCGCACCCGCTCGGATGGTGACGAGGTATCGGTCACCACCGCTCACCGGGTCCACGAGATCTTGTCGGCGAGCATCCTCGCCGATGGCTTCGAGCTGGTTCTGGACCTGCGACATTCGCAGGGCCGCCATCTCGTCGACGAACGCGACGGCAGCAGCTATCTGGACATGTTCGGCTTCTTCGCCTCCAATGCGCTCGGGATGAACCATCCGGCGCTCGCGGGCGACCAGACGTTCGTCGCCGAACTCGCCGCCGCCGCCCTCAACAAGCCCAGCAACTCCGATATCTACACCGTCGCCATGGCCCGCTTCGTACAGACCTTCGTGCGGGTGCTCGGCGATCCCCGGCTCCCGCATCTGTTCTTCATCGATGGCGGCGGCCTCGCGGTGGAGAACGCGCTCAAGGTGGCTTTCGACTGGAAGAGCAGGCATAACGAAAGCCACGGCCGATCACCGCGACTCGGCACCCAGGTGATGCATCTGACCGGAGCCTTCCACGGCCGCACGGGCTACACGCTGTCGCTGACCAACACCGATCCCACCAAAACCGCGCGGTTCCCGGCGTTCGACTGGCCGCGCATCGACACGCCATACCTGGGCGGGGACCGCGATATCGCGGACGCGGAACGGCACGCGCTCGACCGGGCTGCTCTCGCCTTCGCCGAGAACCCGCACGATATCGCCTGTTTCATCGCCGAACCCATCCAGGGCGAGGGCGGCGACCGGCACCTGCGCCCCGAGTTCCTGCTCGCCATGCAGCGGCTGTGCCACGACAACGACGCCCTGTTCGTCCTCGACGAAGTGCAGACCGGGGTCGGCATGACCGGAACCACCTGGGCCTACCAGCAATTGGGTCTGGCGCCGGACGTGGTGGCGTTCGGTAAGAAGACCCAGGTCTGCGGTGTGATGGCCGGTGGCCGGGTCGACGAGGTGCCCGATAACGTGTTCGCGGTCAGCTCCCGGCTGAATTCCACCTGGGGTGGCAATCTCGCCGATATGGTGCGTACCCGCCGGATCCTCGAGGTGATCGAACGTGACGGCCTGATCGAACGCTCTCGGCAACTCGGCGTCCATCTGCTCGACCGGCTCACCGACCTGGCGGATCGGCATCCGACCGTCACCGAGCCACGCGGACGCGGACTCATGTGCGCGATCGACCTGCCCGACACCCGATTCCGTGACGATGTGCTGATCCGGCTGCGCGAACGCGAACATGTGCTCATCCTCGGCACCGGTGCACGCGGCATCCGGTTCCGCCCGCCGCTGACGGTCACCGCCGAGGAACTCGACGCCGCGGTGGCGGCACTGGACCGAGTGCTCACCGATCCCGACTGAGCGGTCCCCGGCCCGACTCGGACTCACACCCCGCTCGGCGCGGACAGCTGCGCTATCGCCTGGCTATCCCTATGCTTCGCAGCCATGTCCTCCCGTCAGCAGCACAATCCATCGCCGGTATCCGGTGTGCGCGGTCGGTGTTCGGCGGCTGCGGCACCGGCGACCAGGGCCCGCATACACCGGATCGAGCGCGGCGTGCGGCGCCGCCGGGTATCACTCGTCGCTTCGATCGCGATGGTCGCCGCCGTCGCCGGTTGTTCCACCACGAGCGAGGCGGGCTCGGTCCAGCACACCGGAGGTGATGCCAGCGCGACCACCTCCGCGCCGCCCCCGCATCTGCGCGATCTGCTTCCCGGTATGCCGCCACCACTGTCGGACACCGACGTGTACGCGGCCAACCGAGAACTCGATCCATCGGTCGCCGGCCATCGGGCGCTGGTGTACGTCCCCAACAGCGAATCCGATACCGTCACCGTGATCGACCAGGCCACGTTCCAGGTGGTCGACACCTTCCCCTCGGGCGGACAGGAGCCCCAGCACGTCGTCCCGTCCTACGATATGCAGACCTTGTATGCCACCAACGATCTGCCGATCGGCGGCGGTAGCCTGCTGCCGATCGACCCGCGTACCGGCACACCGGGGACGCCGATTCCGGTGCGCGATCCGTACAACATGTATTACACCCCGGACGGTGAGTACGCCCTCGTCGTCGCCGAGGCGGACAAGTCCCTCGACTTCTACGATCCGAAGACCTGGCAGAAGGTGCACGGCGTTCCGGTACCCGACTGCGCGGGCGTCGACCATATGGACTTCACAGCCGACGGCCGGTTCGCGCTGGCCAGCTGTGAATTCATCGGCCGGATGCTGGTTTTCGACATCGCCGAACGCAAGCCGATCAGGACCATCGACCTGCCCGGCGGCCGCTCCGGCAAACCGCAGGACGTGAAGCTCTCACCGGACGGCACCCAGTTCTTCGTCGCCGATATGGTCGCCGACGGTATGTATGTCTTCGACGCTCTCACCTTCGAGAACACCGGTTTCGTGCCCACCGGCAAGGGTGCGCACGGGCTCTACATCACCCGCGACTCGAAACAGATGATCATCACCAACCGACACGAGGGCAGCATCTCGGTCTGGGATTTCGCCGAGGACGAGCTGGTGCACAAGTGGTTCCTGCCAGGCGGCGGCAGCCCCGATATGGGCAATATCTCCGCTGACGGCCGCGTCTTCTGGGTCTCGGGTCGCCACCACGGTGAGGTGTACGCCATCGACATCATCGACTGGAAGCTGTTGGCCCGCATCCCCGTCGGCAAGGGCGCGCACGGGCTCACGGTATGGCCGCAGCCGGGGCGCTATTCCACCGGGCATACCGGCGTGATGCGCTGAGCCTTCGTGCCGCGCGGTGCGACGTCCGTGGGTCCGGCCTTCGGCGGAGCGAGGTCGGGCTCAGCCCACCGGCCTCGGGTTCAATCCGAGTGCGCCCTCGGTGAATCGGCGGACCGCCGTCAGACCGGCATCGAGGGCTTCGCCGTAGCCCGGTCGGGACCAGCCGGTGATATCGGCCGAATCGTCCTCGGCGGGCGTCACCACGATCTCGGCGACCATTTCGGCAGTGGTGGGTTCGCAGACCGCCCAGGAGAATTCCGTCTCCGCCGCCCAACCCGCCGTGCGCCGGTCGACATGATCGGGATCGGTGATGCCGCCCGCCGCGAGCGCGGGGCGGTCATCGATACGTTCGTCGGCGCGCAGCGCGCGCAGGTACCACGAGCCCGCATTGATCTCGATCGGTTCCATCAGCTCTTTTCCGTGTCGTTTCCCGAACAGCAGCGCGCCCGTCAGCGGGATCGCCAGAAACCACAACCAGCCGCCCGCGGTGACGTCAGCCACGTCATTCAGATTAGCGCCGCCCGGCCCCATGGCAGCCGGGCGGTGAGCCACGACCGGAGCCGGTCAGTGCCGATCGCGCTGCGTCACGGTCTCGGCCAGCGCGATATGTGCCGCCTGCCGCCCGATCTCGAGCGCCCGCGCCAGCAGATCGGTATCGCGGGCCGCGCTGTCGACGGTGGGTGAGCCCGCGGGCGGGTGGATTTGCAGGACGGCCGCACCCAGACCGGTCAGCACGCGGTCCTCCACCGATTGCTGGTGCGGACGCTCCAGCCAGGCACGGTAGGCGCCGGGCGCGCGCATCCGCAGATAGGCGCCACCGACGACGGAATGGATACGCGAGGCGGGTGGGCGTTGCTCGTCGACCCGCCGGGTGCGCAGCACCAACGCATGGGTGGCGCCCGAACGCAGCGCGGTGCGAATCGGCACCGTCTCGGCCAATCCGCCGTCCAGGTAGTACGCATCGCCGAGCGCCACCGGCGGCCCCGCCAGAATCGGCAGCCCCGCCGAAGCACGCAGCGCGGTCATCAACGTGCGCTTGTCCACGATATGGCGGCCCAGATCCACCGCGAGCCCGGTGCGGACATCGGTGGCCACCGGATGGAAGGTGGTGGAGTTGGCCAGGATCGCCGGAAAATCCATCGGCTCGATGCCGTCGTAGACCTGATGCACCAGATACCGCAGATCGAACGCCGGACGGCCACGCAGCAACCGAGCCGGATCGATGGCGCGGCGCATGATCACCGGATCGGTCCACGACCGCATACCCGGCTCGGCCCGCCCACAGAGCAGCCACGCACCGTTGATGGCGCCCGCCGAGGTGCCGTAGACAGCGTCGAACACCGAAGAAAGCCCGAGTTGCTCCAGCCCGTGCACCATGCCGCTGGAATACACCCCACGGCTGCCGCCACCCTCCACGACGAGCACCAGCCGGTGTCCGTCGGCGCGGCTAGCGGATTCGACGCGGGCACGAATGACCTCCGCGACGGCGGGTTTGGAGCTGGTCACCCGACCACGATACTGGGTTCATTGGCCGCTGGCGCGGCGTGTTCGCGGCCCCTGGTGTCTCGGGTTTGCGCTCCCGCTGCTTGCCTTCGGTTTGCGCAGCGGGAGCGGAAACGCGAGACGGGCCGCGAACGGGGCTCCTCGAGGTCGCCCCTCCGGGGTCTACGGGTGGGTGGATTTCGTGCGTTGAGTGGGTCCGGTGGAAGTCGAGGCGCCTTCGAGTGGGCGGTGGAGTTCTGCCGTTCGGTATCTCCGGGAGGGTTGGTTTCGTGCGTGCCTTCGTGTAGCAGTCGCAGAAATGGCGAACGGGCTCCGCGAGGTCGTCCTCGTGGAGCCCGTTCGGGAGGGTCTTACTTGATCTCGGCGAGGACGGTGCCCTGGGTGATGGCGGCACCGGCTTCCACGGCGAGGCCGGTGACCACACCGGACTTGTGCGCGTTGACGGGGTTTTCCATCTTCATGGCCTCGAGCACCACGATCAGGTCGCCCGCCTCGACGGTCTGGCCTTCTTCGACCGCGACCTTGACGACGGTGCCCTGCATCGGTGCGGTGACCGAATCGCCCGACGCCGCGCCGCCGCCCGCGCCGCCACGCTTGCGCGCCTTCGGCTTCTTGCGGATCACACCGGCGCCGTTACCGCCCGCGCCCGCCGCACCCGCACCGACGGTGAAGTTGCCGGGCAGCGACACCTCGACGCGACGGCCGCCGACCTCGACGACCACCTTCTGCCGCGGGCCGTCCTCGTCCTCATCGAGCGGGGCGCCGCCGGTGTAGGGCTCGACGGTGTTGTTCCACTCGTTTTCGATCCACTTGGTGTAGACGTCGAACTTCTCGCCGTCACCGATGAACGCTGGGTCCTCGACGATCGCGCGATGGAACGGGATGACGGTGGCGAGGCCCTCGACGTGGAACTCGGCCAGCGCGCGCCGCGCCCGCTCCAGCGCCTGGGTGCGGTTCTCGCCGGTGACGATCAGCTTGGCCAGCATCGAGTCGAACTGGCCGCCGATCACACTGCCCTGCACGACGCCGGAGTCCACACGCACGCCGGGGCCGGTGGGCTCGGAGTAGACGGTGACCGGGCCGGGGGCGGGCAGGAAGCCGCGACCGGCGTCCTCACCGTTGATCCGGAACTCGAACGAATGCCCGCGTGGGGTCGGATCCTCGGTGATCGTCAGCTCTTCGCCGTTGGCGATGCGGAACTGCTGGCGCACCAGATCGATACCGGCGGTCTCCTCGGTGACCGGGTGCTCGACCTGGAGACGGGTGTTGACCTCGAGGAACGACACGGTGTCGCCCTGCACCAGGTACTCGACGGTGCCTGCGCCGTAGTAACCGGCTTCCTTGCAGATGGCCTTGGCCGAGGCGTGGATGCGCGCGCGCTGATCGTCGGTGAGGAACGGCGCGGGCGCCTCCTCGACCAGCTTCTGGAACCGGCGCTGGAGCGAGCAGTCACGAGTGCCGGCGACCACGACATTGCCGTGCTTATCGGCGATGACCTGTGCCTCGACGTGGCGGGCCTTGTCCAGGTACTGCTCGACGAAGCATTCACCGCGACCGAAGGCGGCCACGGCCTCGCGGGTGGCCGATTCGAACAGCTCGGGGATCTCTTCGATGGTGTGGGCGACCTTCATGCCGCGGCCACCGCCACCGAAGGCGGCCTTGATGGCCACCGGGACGCCGTATTTCTTCGCGAATTCGACGACCTCGTCGGCGTTCTTGACCGGGTCCTTGGTGCCTGCGGCCATCGGCGCCTTCGCGCGCTCGGCGATATGGCGGGCGGTGACCTTGTCGCCGAGGTCGCGGATGGACTGCGGCGACGGGCCGATCCAGATCAGCCCGGCATCGAGCACGGCCTGGGCGAAGTCGGCGTTCTCGGAGAGGAATCCGTAACCGGGGTGGATGGCGTCGGCGCCGGACTTGGCGGCGGCGTCGAGGATCTTGTCGAACACCAGGTACGACTCGGCCGAGGTCTGGCCGCCGAGGGCGAAGGCCTCATCGGCGAGCTTGACGAACGGGGCATCGGCATCGGGTTCGGCGTACACCGCGACGCTCCCGATACCGGCATCCTTGGCCGCCCGGATCACGCGCACGGCGATCTCGCCTCGGTTAGCTACGAGTACCTTCGTGATCTGCGCGCTGGCATGGCTGGGCACTGAGCCTCCTGTGCAATCTCTGTAGTCGGCCCCTGGTCGACAACTTTTCGTCTGGGGCGAGTGTAGGCAGTCTGCCAATAGACGCCGAACTCGGATAGTCCTACCGAAGAGTAGGTCGTGGATCACACCCGCCGTGCAGCGGGCCTGTTCTACCTGGTGCGAGCCCGTCGACCGGTTCCGGCGGGGGCGGTTCCCGGCTCGGTTCCGCGAGCGATCGGCATGCGCACCGAGTTACCCCATTCGGTCCAGGAACCGTCGTAATTACGCACCGATGCGAACCCGAGCAGATACTTCAGCACGAACCAGGTGTGGCTGGAGCGTTCGCCGACCCTGCTGTACACGACCAGCGCGTTTTCGGCGGCCAGATCGCCGTACAGCTCGTCGAGTTCGGTGCGGGAACGGAAGCGGCCATCGGAGTTGAACGCCTCGGTCCACGGGATGTTCACCGCGGTCGGGATATGCCCGCCGCGCAGGGCGAGGTCCTCGGGGATCGACAGCGCCTCCCCGCTGTACTCCTCCGGTGACCGCACGTCGACCAGCGGTTTGCCGAGGTGGCCGAGCACTTCCGAACGGAAGGCCCGGTCGGTGCCGTCATCGCGGCGCACGGCCGGATATTCGCTGCGTCCGATGCGCGGCGGGTCGAAGGTGGTATCGCGTTCCTCGCCGATCCATGCCTCGCGGCCGCCGTCGAGCAGCCGGACGTCCTCGTGGCCGAACAGGGTGAGCACCCACAGTGTGTGCGCGGCCTGCGCATTACCGCGGTCGCCGTAGACCACCACCGTGTCGTCGCGGTCGATGCCCTTGGCGCGCATGAGTTCGGTGAACCGGGCGCCGTCGATGTAATCGCGGGTGACCGGGTCGTCGAGATCACCGCGCCAATCGATCTTGATGGCGCTGGGGACATGCCCGATGTCGTAGAGCAGGATATCTTCGTTCGACTCGAGGATCTTCAGTCCGGGAGCGCCGATGTTTGCCGACAGCCATTCCGTGGTTACTAGTCGTTGTGGGTGTGCGTAGGCACCGAATGCGGGATTGGGGTCCGGGGCAACGGGCACGTCGAGGATCCTTCACGCGTGGTGGGCGGCGGTAGGGCGGTTTCGAGTCGCACAGTGCATGCTATGTGTGACCCGAAGATGAATCTCGCTTCAGATCACGAATCGGCTGAATGGGCGAATAAGTCGCACGAGCATCCGATAAAGTCTCCCGGGAGGAGGGGTGAGCTATGTCCGATTCATGGCCGCGGCGGCGACTGCTCGCGATCCTACGTGGCGCCAGCGAGCCTCTCGACGCCCAGGAGTTGGCCAAGATCACCGGACAGCACGTCACCACCGTCCGTTTTCACCTCGATGTTCTCACCCGTGAGTCCCTCGTTCGCCAGTTCCAGCAGCCCCCACGCGGCCGCGGACGCCCGCGGATCGGCTACCGCGCCGTGCAGCGAACGGTCGGTTATCAGGAATTGGCCCAGGTGCTCGCCGATCAGCTCGGTCCCGACGCACGCCGCCGCGCCGAAGCGGCGGTGGCGGCGGGCCGCGCCTGGGGCGCACGGCTCGATGTGGTCGAGCAGCCCGCCGAATCGCTGGCCGATGCCAAAGATCTGGCCATGTCGCTGATGTCGGAACTCGGCTTCGCACCCGAACGAGATCCCGCTGGCGACACCGACGAGAAGGTCACCATCCGGCTGACCGCCTGCCCACTGCGCGAACTGGCCCGCACCCACGCCGAGGTCGTATGCGGCGTCCATCAGGGGCTGGTGCAGGAAGTCTTGGATCGTAACGGCGCGCGTGAGCGGGTCGAGGTCACCATCGACCCGTTCGTGGAGGCCGAGGTGTGCGAGCTGCGGCTGGCGTTGGTCGCCGTCGGGCGTGCACGCTACGACGAGAGCCCGCGCACGCCGCCTGCCTCAGTGGTCGGACGGCTCACGCCACAGGTCCGCGACACCGACCCCGACATCGCCGAGCAGCCTGCGCAGCAGCGGTAATCCGATACCGATCACGCTCGACGGATCACCGTCGATGCGGTCGACGAACCAGCCGCCGAGACCGTCGAGGGTGAACGCGCCCGCGACGTGCAGGGGTTCACCGGTGGCGATATAGGCGTCGAGCGCCTCGGGTTCGGGTTTGGCGAAATGAATCGTGGTGGAACTACAGTCCACCGCCTCGGCCGTCACGACCCCGTCGAGCAGCCGCAGCACACAGTGCCCGGTGATGAGATCGGCGCTGCGTCCGGCCATCGCGTTCCAGCGCGCCCGTGCCACCTCGGGTGTGTGCGGTTTGCCTTGCAGCATGCCGTCGATCAACAGCATGGAATCACAGCCGACCACTACACAGTCGGCCGCGAACTCGGGAACGGTACCGGCGACCATGGCCGCCTTGGCCTTGGCCAGTTCGACCACGACACCCTGCGGCGTGGTGTCGGGCGGCAGCGCTGCGGCCACGGCGTCTTCGTCCACATCGGAGACCCGCACGATGGGGTCGATTCCCGCCGATCGCAGCACCGTGCGCCGGGCCGGGGACGCCGATGCGAGGACCAGTTCGGTCACGGTGGATCCCCTCCCGGCACCGATGGATCAGCGCAGATGAGACAGCTGCGGGAACGCGTACGGCGAGAAGGGCGAGGTACCACGGTGCATCATGGTGGGCTTGCCCCAGAAATCGCTCGGTCCCTGCGGACCTGCTGCCGCACCGCTGCTCGCCGCCGCGGTCAGCACAGTCACCAATGCCGCGATCTCCTCATCGGTGGGCGCGCCCTTCTCGATGACGAGGAAGGGCTTGTCGCCGGTGACCGCGGCCAGGGCAGCGTCGACGTCGACGTCGGCGGCGACCACCGCGGTGTCCTCGGCGAGCGAGTCGACAGCGAGGTCGAGTTCGGCGGCGGTCAACACATCTTCATCTGCCACAATCGTCACGGTGCCAGATCCTCTCTCTCACCTCGGCCAGACGGGGGTGGTGTCGGGCCGAGAGACGCAATCATCGTCGGATTCACTCATTGCATCAATGCAACCAGTGTGCGCGGCTCAACGAGGGTATCGCTGATTCACAGCGGAATGTTGCCGTGTTTCTTCGGTGGCAGGGTCACCATCTTGCGTTCGAGCAGTCGCAGCGCGGACACGATCTGTCCGCGGGTGTGCGACGGCGGGATGACCGCGTCGACATAACCGCGCTCGGCGGCGACGTACGGGTTCACCAAGGTGTCCTCGTACTCGTTCTGGAGTTCGAGCCGCAGCGCATCCACGTCGGCGCCCTCTTTGGCGGCCTCGGCCAGCTGTTTGCGGTAGACGAATCCGACGGCGCCCGATGCGCCCATGACGGCGATCTGCGCGGTCGGCCAGGCGAGGTTCACATCGGCGCCCATGTGCTTGGAACCCATGACGTCGTAGGCACCGCCGTAGGCCTTACGAGTGATGATCGTGATTTTGCCCACAGTGGCCTCGCCGTAGGCGTAGAGCAGCTTCGCGCCGCGTCGGATGATGCCGTTGTATTCCTGTCCGGTGCCGGGCAGGAAGCCGGGGACATCGACCAGCGTGATGATCGGAATATTGAACGCGTCGCAGGTGCGCACGAAGCGTGCGGCCTTCTCCGAGGCGTCGATATCGAGGCAGCCCGCGAACTGGGTCGGCTGGTTGGCGACGATGCCGACGCTGCGGCCGTCGATCCGGCCGTAACCGATGATGATGTTCATCGCGCGCTCGGCCTGCACCTCGAGGAATTCGTCGTCGTCGAGCAGGCGACGGATGACCTCGTGCATATCGTAGGGCTGGTTCGGCGAATCCGGGATCAGGGTGTCCAGCTCACGGTCCTCATCGGTGAGCGAGTCCTCGATGGCGCCGTCGATCGGATCGGTGGCCGGGAAGCGCGGCGCCTCGGCGCGGTTGTTGCTCGGCAGGTAGGACAGCAGATCCTTGACGTAGTCGAGGGCGTCCTGCTCGCCGGAGGCAACGTAATGCGCGACGCCGGACTTGGTCATATGGGTGTGCGCGCCACCCAGCTCCTCCATGGTGACTTCCTCACCGGTGACCGTCTTGATGACGTCCGGGCCGGTGACGAACATCTGGCTGGTCTGATCGACCATCACCACGAAGTCGGTCAGCGCGGGGGAGTACACATGCCCACCGGCGGCGGGGCCCATGATCAGCGAGATCTGCGGGATCACGCCGGAGGCCTGGATATTGCGGTGGAAGATCTCGCCGTAGAGGCCGAGCGAGACCACGCCCTCCTGGATGCGGGCGCCCGCGCCCTCGTTGATGCCGATCAGCGGACGGCCGGTCTTGATCGCCAGGTCCATGACCTTCACGATCTTCTCGCCGTAGACCTCGCCGAGGCTGCCGCCGAAGACGGTGACGTCCTGGCTGAAGATGCACACGTCGCGGCCGTCGATGGTGCCGTAGCCGGTGACCACGCCATCGCCGAGCGGGCGGTTGTTCTCCAGCCCGAAGTTCACGCTGCGGTGCCGCGCCAGGGCGTCCAGTTCGACGAAGGAACCCTCGTCGAGCAGGGCGAGGATGCGTTCGCGGGCGGTCATCTTGCCCTTGGCGTGGACCTTGTCGACCGCCGCCTCACCCATCGGGTGCTGCGCTTCTTCGAGCCGATTCCGCAGGTCAGCCAGCTTGCCGGCGGTGGTGTGGATATCTGGGGCACCCGCCGGACCCGGCGAAGGCTGCTGCTGGACACTCGTCATGGGTCGGAGTGTAACCAGTACCAATCCCGTCGGGGAAGCCAGGAAGGGCTACCGGTCAGTAAAAACCGCAGGTGGGCAGGGGTCGGCACGAATAATCGGCTTCTTTTCGCCATACGTCCGCAATACGCTGTGAGCGTTGGTTTTTCGAAGCGGCGAGTAGCCTGCCCGTATGCAGAGGCCAGCGTTGGATATCGCGCAGTTGCGGAGCAGTCTCACCGAGGTTGCCGAGCTGTCGTTCTACACCGGCGTCGAGGTGGTGGAGTCCACCGGATCCACCAATGCGGACCTGATCGCGCGGGCCGCCGCCGATCCCGGCATCGACCGGATCGCACTGTTGGCCGAAGCGCAGGAACAAGGACGTGGCAGGCATGCGCGGGTGTGGGTGAGCCCGCCGCGCGCGCAGATCTCGTTGTCGGTACTCGTGCGGTTGCACGGCATCGATCCGAACGCGCTCGGCTGGCTAACCCTGTTGACGGGGGTGGCCGTGGTGGACGCCCTGCGATCGACCGCCTCGGTGCCCGCGGCGCTCAAATGGCCCAATGACGTCCTGATCGAGGGCCGCAAGGTCGCGGGCATCCTCGCGGAGGTGGCCGAGAGCGGTGCGAACCCGGCGGTGGTGGTCGGCGTCGGGCTGAATGTGAGCCTCACCGAGGACGAACTGCCGGTGCCGCACGCGACCTCGTTGACGCTGTCGGGCGCCGCGATCACCGACCGCACCGCACTCGTGCGGTCGATGCTCACCGAATTCGCTCGTCGGCTCACCGCCTGGCGAGATGCGGGCTGGGCCGTCGACGAACTCGCCGCCGATTACCGCACGCGATGCGCGACGCTCGGCGCCCGGGTGCGGGCCGATCTGCCCGGCGGGCAGGCCCTGACGGGGATCGCCACCGATATCGATGCGGCGGGCCGGTTGCTCATCGGTGATCAGGCGGTGTCGGCGGGTGACGTCACCCACCTGCGCGCCGAGTAGACGAGCGGGCGCGAACGCCGTTTCTCGAGGTAGCCGCTCGCCCGTGGGATACGGTCGAGTTCGTCTCGGAATTCTTCGATGCAGCGCTGAAACTGTTGCGGCCGAAGAGCTTCCACGATCGTAGGAGTGCGAGGGTCGCTGGGTCGCGGCGCCGTTGCGGATCGGGGGCGCACGTCCCAGTGCCGTTGGGGGACAGCGCCGTATCCGATCTCTCTCGGCCCACCTGCCGGTTCGTGACGTTGCGCGCCGGTCATTTCGGCATTCCGGGCGGTAGGGTTCGGCACATGGGTTATCCGGAGGACGTCCTGGCGCCCGACGAAGAGCTGATTCTGCATCGTCATCCGCACTGGAAGATGCTGTTCTGGCCGATCGTGACGCTGATCGCCGCCACCGCGCTTGCCGGTTTCGCCGGTGGTCTGGCCTGGCGCAACACCGAATCGCCCGGCCGGTCGATCCTGTTGCTGGTGATCTTGCTGCTGTGGCTGTTCATCATCGTGTGGCGTTGTGTCGTACCGCTGATCAGCTGGAAGTCGACGCATTTCATCATCACCCAGCGTCGGGTGCTGGTCCGCCAGGGCGTGATCACCCACACCGGCATCGATATCCCGATGAGCCGCATCTCCAGTGTCCAGTTCCGGCACGGACTGTTCGATCGTCTGCTCGGCACCGGCACCCTGATCATCGGATCCTCCTCGGAGGAACCGCTCGAATACGACGACATCCCCGGCGTCCAGCAGGTGCATGCGCTGCTGTACCACCAGGTGTTCGAGGTCGAGCGTGGCCATCGCGACGATCTGCCCGGTTACCGGTGAGCTGCGCGTCGGTGTTCGCGCGGATCCGTAATCTTGCTCTATGACCGCTGTACTGCTGGCCGAGGACGATGAGGCCATCGCCGCGCCGCTCTCGCGCGCACTGGGCCGGGAAGGCTATTCGGTCACCGTCGAACGGTTCGGTCCCGCGGTGCTGCGCCGGGCGCTCGAGGGCAACCATGATCTGCTGATCCTCGATCTCGGGCTACCGGGTATGGACGGGCTCGAGGTGTGCCGGCAGGTGCGGGCGCGTGGGGCCGATCTCGCGGTGTTGATGCTGACCGCCCGTACCGACGAGGTCGACTTCGTGGTCGGGCTCGACGCGGGCGCCGACGATTACGTCGGCAAACCGTTCCGGCTGGCCGAACTGCTCGCCCGCGTGCGAGCCCTGCTGCGGCGCAGCGGAATCGGCGACGACACCGTCGAAGTCGGTGGGATCAGACTGGAGCCCGCGGCGCGGCGGGTGCTGGTCAACGGTGTCGAAGTGGGTCTGGCCAACAAGGAGTACGAGCTGCTCAAGGTCCTGATCGACCGGGCCGGGCAGGTGGTCTCGCGCGAGACCATCCTGCGTGAGGTCTGGGGCGATGCCGAACTACGCGGCTCCAAGACGCTCGATATGCACATGTCCTGGCTGCGGCGCAAGATCGGCGACGAGGGCCCGATGGCCGAACGGCGCATCGTCACCGTGCGCGGTGTCGGATTCCGGCTGAACACCGACTGACGTGCGGCGCCGGATTCTGCGGTCGATGCTGACCGTACTCATGCTCACCACCGTGGCCCTCGGTGTGCCGCTGACCTACACCGCCTGGCTGTGGGTCGAAGACATCACCAGAAACGATTTGCAGAGCAGACTCGAGCGGATAGCGGTGGAGGTGATCGCCCAGGAGCGCGATGACGGTCGGGTGCACGACGGGCTCGATCTGCGTACCGTGCGCCCCCTGGTGCCCGATAACGGCCGACTCACCATCGTGTATCCGGCGCCGCACGACAATGCCTCACAGGTCGATATCGGGGCCGAACGGGTCGTCGATCCGCTGCTGGAATCGCTGTCCATGGGGGCGTCGGGATCGTTGCGGCTGGAGGTGCCGTCGGCGCCGATGCATGCCAGACAGCGTCAGGCCGTGGCCGTGGTCGGACTGGCTGTGCTGGCATCCCTTGCCGCGGCGGTGACGGTGGCGGTGGTGACCACCCGCCGGGTCGCCGATCCGTTGCGCGATGTCGCGGCGCGCGCGGCCCGGCTGGCGATGGGCGATTTCCGGCCCGATCCGCGCAGACACGGCATCGCCGAACTGGATCGGGTCTCCGATGTGCTCGATTCGGCGACGGTCGAGATCGCCGGACGCCTGCAACGTGAGCACGCCCTGGTCGCCGATGTCTCCCATCAGCTGCGCAGCAGGCTGACCGCGGTACGGCTGCGGTTGGACGAACTGTCGGCGCATCGCGACCCGGATGTGGTGCACGAGGCCGAGGAGGCGATGGCGCAGGTCGACCGGCTGACCGAAGCGATCGACGATCTGGTGCGCGCATCGCGCGATGAGGACGCCACTGAACGCGATCCGGTGCCGGTCATGGACGAACTGCGCGGGATCGTCACCGAATGGACCCACCCGTTCACCGAGGCCGGGCGCAACCTACAACTGATCGGCGATGAGGAACTGCGCGCGCCGATCACCGGTTCCCGGTTGCGGGAGGCGGTCGCGGTGCTGATCGACAATGCCCTGATGCACGGCGGTGGCACCTGCACGGTGTCGGTGCGCACGGTGCGGCCGGGCCGGGATCGGGAGCCGCTGGTGTGTGTGGAGATCGCCGATGAGGGCGACGGCGTCAGCGATGAGTTGGCCCCGCATATCTTCGATCGGGGTTTCTCCGGCGCCGGATCGACCGGGGTGGGGCTGGCGCTGGCGCGGGCGTTGATCGAGGCCGACGGTGGGCGGCTGGAATTGCAGCGGCGCAGGCCCGCGTTGTTCGCGGTGTTCCTCGGCGCGCCGACGACGGCGCGTCAGGCCAACGGTGTGGTGGGGGAGCCGCGATAGCAGCCCTCGACCGGATCAGCTGTGGCCGAGCCGACGTTCCTCTTCGACGAGTTCCTCGAACTCTTCCATGATCTGTTCCATCTCATCGGGGAAGACCCAGCGGCGCATGGCCCAGAAACGGAACGCCATCTGGAGCAGGTTGCCGATGATGAACGCGCTGACGAAGTCGGCGATGTTCTCGACCAGGAAGCTCACATCGGGCTGACGCAGGTGGAAGACATAACTGGACACCCACAGCGGTACGAAGCTGAGCACCACACCGACACCGCTGACGGCGAAGAACAGCGCCGCCTCGTGATGGCGTTCCCGGCCGCCACGGTTCTTGAACGACCATTCGCGGTTGAGAATGTAGGAACAGATCACCGCGATCACACCGGAGATGATCTTCGCGGTGACCGGCTTCGGTTCCAGAACGGTCCACTTCAGCAGGTAGAAAATTCCGCTGTCGATGATGAACGTGGTCGCGCCGACGATGGCGAACTTGATCAGTTCGCGGTGGCGATACGCGATATCCTGCGCAGGCTTGGGAAGGACGCGGACCACGTCGTCGACGAATGACACAAGGCCCGAGTGTACCGGTAGCGGTCATTCGCAGCGGACATGACAGTATTGACCGACGTGAGCGCACGTTCCTTCGATCCTTCGGCGATGCCGACCGTCACCATGATCGGCGGTGGCCAGCTGGCGCGCATGACGCATCAGGCCGCCATCGCACTCGGCCAGCGCCTTCGGGTGCTCGCCGAACAACCCGGCGACCCGGCCGCGCAGGTCAGCCCCGATGTCGTCCTCGGTAGTCACACCGATCTGGCCGCGCTGCGGGCCGCCGCCGTCGGCTCGCACGCGCTGACCTTCGATCATGAGCATGTGCCGACCGAGCATCTGGAGACGCTGGTCGCCGAGGGCGTGAATGTCCAGCCGCCGCCGTCGGCGCTGCTGTACGCACAGGACAAGCTGGCCATGCGGACGAAACTGTCGAGCATGGGGTTGCCGGTGCCCGCGTTCGTCGAGGTGTCCGAACCGGCCGACTCGCTGAAGTTCGGCGCCGAACAGGGCTGGCCCATCGTCATCAAGGCGGTGCGCGGCGGCTACGACGGGCGCGGTGTGTGGATGCCGGAGGACGCCGAGGAGGCCGAGCAGATCGTCACCGATCAGCTCGCCCGCGGGGTGCGATTGCTGGCCGAGGCGCGGGTCGACCTGGCCCGTGAGCTGTCGGCGATGGTGGCGCGTTCGCCGTTCGGGCAGGCAGCCACCTGGCCGGTGGTGGAGACCGTGCAGCGTAAGGGGCAGTGCGCGGTGGTGATCGCGCCCGCGCCGGGGCTGTCGGAGCAGGTGGCCGCGGAGGCCGAGACCATGGCGCTCGCACTGGCCAATGAACTCGGTGTGGTCGGCGCCATGGCGGTGGAACTGTTCGAGACCCACGACGGCGCCTTGCTGATCAACGAGCTGGCGATGCGTCCGCACAATTCCGGGCATTGGGGGATGGACGGCGCCCGCACCGGACAGTTCGAACAGCATCTGCGCGCGGTGCTCGACTATCCGCTCGGCGATACCAGCCCGTTGGCGCCGGTGACCGTGATGGCGAACATTCTCGGCGCCCCCGAGGCTCCGACCATGTCGATGGATGAGCGCCTGCATCACCTGTTCGCCCGGATGCCGGATGCGAAGGTGCATCTGTACGGCAAGGGGGAACGCCAGGACCGCAAGATCGGGCATGTGAACGTGCTCGGCGAGGATGTGGCCGCGGTGCGGGAGAAGGCCGAGCGTGCGGCACATTGGATGTCGCATGCCGTATGGACCGATGGATGGGATCCGCATGAGTGAGCAGCAGGAATCCGGCGATCGTTTCGCGGGTCCGGCGGTCGGCCTGATCATGGGCAGCGATTCGGACTGGCCGACGATGGAGGCCGCCGCCGAGGCGCTGGCCGAATTCGGGATCCGCTTCGAGGTCGGCGTGGTGTCGGCGCACCGCACACCGCAGCGCATGCTCGACTACGCCCGTGACGCTGCCGGGCGCGGTATCAAGGTCATCATCGCCGGTGCGGGCGGCGCCGCCCATCTGCCCGGCATGGTCGCCTCCGCGACACCGCTGCCCGTCATCGGTGTGCCGGTCCCGCTGAAATACCTCGACGGGATGGACTCGCTGCTGTCCATCGTCCAGATGCCCGCCGGTGTCCCGGTGGCCACCGTCTCCATCGGCGGAGCCCGCAACGCGGGTCTGCTCGCCGCTCGTATCCTCGCCACCAACGACTCGGCGCTGCTGGCCCGGATGCAGCAGTTCCAGGCCGGGCTCGAGCAGATGGTGCTCGACAAAGACGAAGCCCTGCGACAGCGTCTGCTCGGCTGAACGCTGCTCGCTCGCGACTTCGATCCGCTCGGACAGGGGCTTTCGCTGGTGAACAGCGGGCTGTGGAACACGGCGATGTTCCCGTTCCGGCCATCGGGCGGCCGTAGGTGATCGGTGAGCGAGGCTGCCAGCGCCTCGGGTCCTGTTCGCTCCAGCGGGATTGCCAGTCACGGGAAACGCACCGACGCCGCATTAGGGTCCAGGCGGAATCGTCGCCGGAATCAAGGGGTGCGAGGTGGAGTTCCCATTCGACCGGGTGACCGCCAATCAGTTGTCGTTCGCCGAGCGCGACGAGCGGTATCGACGGCTGCACGAATGGCCGGAGGCGACCCACCGGCATTCCTCGGGCCTGACACTGGTGTGGAAATACGACGACGTCCGGGAATTGCTGGAATCGGCTTCACCCGGCGTGACCAATGCGAACTCGCTCGATCCGCTCGTCGGATATCCACGGATCGCGGCGACACCGCGGGCGATCCCGCATATGGTGCGTCATCTGGTGCCGTTACCGGCGAAGGCGACCGCGAACCTGGCCGATGAGCAGCTGCACAAGCAGGTGTGGGACACGATGGCGGGTCCGAACGGTCATTTCACCATCGCGGCGGCCGACCGACCACGCGAAGCCGCGACCATGGCCGCGCACTTCCGGGAAGCGCTCGACGAACTCGGGACCCGCCGCGGCGGACTGGACGTGACCGCGCTGTCGATCGCCTATGCCATGCGTATCACCGGATCGGCCGTCGGGTTGCCCCCGGCCGACCGCGGCAGTGTCGCGGTCTGGAGCGGTGCGCAGTCGGGGTTGCTCGGCCGGAACATGCGCGGGCGCGAGCTGGCCGACGCCGTCGGAGCGCTCGGGCAGCTGTTCACCGTCAGCGGTCGGGTCGTGCGCGAGGGGACGGGCGGATTCGCCGCTCGGCTGCGCGACGCCGGAATCCCGCGCCGGGTGGCGACGGCCGCACTGGCGAATTCGCTGGCCGCGGGGGTGCACACGATCAGTGGCAGCATCCAGCAGGGTGTGCAGCGTCTACTGAGTGATCCGGACCGGCTCTGGTGGAAGCTGCTCGGCGATCAGCACACCGCAGGCCAGGTCGCGGCGAAGGTACTGCAACTGGATCCGGGACTGGTGGCATGGAAACGCCTGGTGACCGAGCCGGTCACCCTCGCCGGTGGCACCGAGCTTCGGCCCGGTCCGGTGCTGGTGATGTTCGCCGCCGCCAATCGGGATCCTGCGGTCTTCCCGGACTGCCTGAGCCTGCGCGGCACCGGTAAACGTCCGCTGACCTTCGGGTTCGGTCGTCATATCTGTCCTGGCAGGCAACTGGCCACACTCGCGGTCGAGGTGTTCCTGCGGGAGCTGTACGAATTGGTCCCCGACGCCGCGTCCACCTCCGAACCCGGCCCGCCCCGCCCGGCCGACCTGCTGTTCAGCGGCGCGCAGGTGACGCTGGATCGATGACCGGCCTCGCCGCTCCAACGCATCGGCTCGGTGGCCGCTGACTACGGTGAAACGATGGCAACCGACGAGACCGCGCGGGAGAAGACCGGCGACGACACCGTCCGCTTCCGGCTCGCCGTGGTGGATGTGGCCCTGCGTTTGTTCGCCGAACAGGGGTATGAAGCGACGTCGGTAGACGAGATCGCGGAGGCCGCCGGGATTTCGCGGCGCACCTTCTTCCGGCAGTTCCGGTCCAAGGAAGACGTGATCTTCGCCGATCACGAGGCGCAGCTTGCGGCGGCGGCGCAGTATCTGGCCGGGACCGATGAGGATCCGTGGGATGCGGTGTGCTCGGCGGTGGTGCAGGTCTTCGAGCGGTTCACCCAGTGGCGCGATATCGCGGCCCGGCGCTACCGGGTGGTGCGGCGGGCGCCCGCGCTGCGCGAACGCGAGATCGTCGCGGTGTTCCGGTACGAGCGGCTGTTCACCGACTTCCTGCGCGAACGGCTGCCGGAGGTGTCGGATCTGGCGCGGGTGCAGTTCGCCGCGGCGGTCACCGCGACCCACAACTATCTGCTGCGCCGCATGGTGCGTGGTGAATCCGATGCCGGTGCGGCCGATCTGCGGGTCGAGCTCGCCGCCATTCCGCGCGGTGCGGCGCGGGCGAGAAGTGAGGAGATGGTGCTCGCGGTATTCCCGCGTGACCTGCCGCCCCAACGGGTGGCCGATCTGCTCGCGCGTCGCCTCGGTAGTCTGTGACCAGCGACACACTGGATCGGTGACACTGAGTGCCAAGCGGTCTCTGCCGGTACGGCAGGCATGGCGCGTATACTGATCGACGAAGTGGCACTGAGTGCCGGACCGGTCTGTGTGTCCGGATAGGACCACAGCTTTTCTCATACGATCAGGAGCGTGCCCGATGGCGGGAAACCCCGATTTCGACCTGTTCAAGCTCGAGGACTTCCACGATGAGCTGCGCGCGGCTATCCGCGGTCTCGGCGAGAAGGAGATCGCGCCCTACGCCAAGGACGTCGACGGCAATTCCCGCTTCCCGGAAGAGGCGCTGAGCGCGCTCAATGCGGCGGGCTTCAACGCCGTGCATGTGCCGGAGGCCTACGGCGGGCAGGGCGCCGACTCGGTCGCCACCTGCATCGTCATCGAGGAAGTCGCCCGCATCTGTGGCTCCTCCTCGTTGATCCCCGCGGTCAACAAGCTCGGCACCATGGGCCTGATCCTCAACGGTTCCGAGGGGCTCAAGCAGAAGGTCCTCAGCGATATCGTCAACGGTGAGATGGCCTCCTACGCGCTGTCCGAGCGGGAGGCGGGCTCCGATGCCGCGAGCATGCGCACCCGCGCCAAGCAGGACGGCGACGACTGGGTCATCAACGGCTCCAAGTGTTGGATCACCAACGGCGGCAAGTCTTCCTGGTACACCGTGATGGCCGTGACCGATGCCGACAAGGGCGCCAACGGCATCTCCGCGTTCATGGTGCACAAGGACGACGAGGGCTTCGTCGTCGGCCCGCTCGAGCACAAGCTCGGCATCAAGGGCTCGCCCACCGCCGAGCTGTACTTCGAGAACTGCCGTATCCCGGGCGACCGGATCATCGGTGCGCCGGGTACCGGTTTCAAGACCGCCCTCCAGACCCTCGACCACACCCGCCCCACCATCGGCGCGCAGGCCGTCGGCCTGGCCCAGGGTGCGCTGGACGCGGCTATCGCCTACACCAAGGACCGCAAGCAGTTCGGTAAGGCCATCGCCGATTTCCAGAACACCCAGTTCATGCTGGCCGATATGGCGATGAAGGTCGAAGCGGCCCGGCTGATGGTCTACACCTCGGCCGCCCGCGCCGAGCGCGGCGAGCAGAACCTCGGCTTCATCTCCGCCGCCGCCAAGTGCTTCGCCTCCGATGTCGCCATGGAAGTCACCACCAACGCCGTCCAGCTCTTCGGCGGCGCCGGCTACACCACCGACTTCCCGGTCGAGCGCATGATGCGCGACGCCAAGATCACCCAGATCTACGAGGGCACCAACCAGATCCAGCGCCTGGTGATGAGCCGCGCCCTGCTCAAGGGCTGATTCCGTAATCGACCGGTTATTCCGTATCGGCCAGGCCGCTCGCAGGCCGTATGCGAGGGCGGGCCGGAATATCCGGTCGATGGTTGCGGGCCGCGGAAGTGTGTAGAAGAGGCAGGGGCCGGTGTGCGACACCGGCCCCTGCCTTCGTATGTATTTCACGTGGGCGAGTGCGAGTCCCGGAGTGGCCGACATGAATAACGCTGGCCGTGCGGCTATTCGCCGCGCGACCCCCGTTCCGAGGCATCCGGGTCCGGAGTGAGCAGTGGTGGCGCGATGCCCACCGGGGCGATGTGCACGCCCGACCATGGGCAGCGTGTGTGCCCGTCCAGTGTATGAACGGCGATGCGCTCGTCGAGTATCCGAACATGGCAGCCGGTGCACCTGCCAGGACAGCCGACGCTCACCACCGGTCCGGTGACGTTTCCGCGAAGGTAGATGCGTAGCTGGCGCAGCGTGATCCAGGGACCGCGTCCACAGGGGCACCTACGGAATTCGGTGACTTTCATTCCCTTCCAAGGGCATTCGCCCGGCACATTTCGCCAGTGCGCCTCCACCCGGCCTTCGATGAGGGTGATGCCGCGCAGGCAGTGTGCGGCTTCGGGGCATCGATACCGCCCGGATGTCGCTATCGCGCGCAGCATCCCGACGTGAATCCATGGTTCGGATCGGCAGTCGCACGGAGGTTCGGCTGCCTCGAGGTGTGCGAGGTCATGTCTCACCGGTCGCGCTGCCCGGTGGGAGTGTTCGGGTGTGGATCGTGTCCGAGTCCGGTACGAGCGCCGATACGTGCCGAGTCGGGTGTCGGACCGTTGGTCGTCATATCCGCGTGACACGTCGCGGGTAGTGCCTGTAGCCCGATGGCGACACGCCGGAGGACCGACGGGTCCGTACATTCGCTTGCACGCCACAGGCGCAAGGTCGCTGCCATCGCGCGATCGGCGGGAATGCGAGTGGGCAGGGGAGAGCGCTCCGTATTCATCGGTGACCTCATGTGATCGGATGGCTGGAATTCCCGCTGTTTCCAGCGGTTTTGCGCATGTTTATCCCGCTAAACTCTGCGGTGATCGAGATGTGCAGATGTTTAGAGGGTATAAACTAGAACGATACGTCGTCGATCGACGGGGGTCAAGGCCCTCTAAACTCGGCGAGGTGGGTAGCGACGAGTTCGAGCAGGTCCGTTCCGAACCGGACCCGGTGCGGCGCGGGCGACGCGCAACCGAACTCATCACGCGTTATCAACAGCGCGCCGTCGAATTGGCGCGAATTCGTAAAGAGGCGATCGAAGAGGCGTATCGGAAAGGACTGAGCTACACCGAAATCGCCGAACTCTTCGGCATCACGAAGGGTCGGATCAGCCAGATCAGGTCGAGTGCGCCGCCCGCCGAGCGTGCGTTCTTCGGGGTGGGGCCGGTGGCGGTCGGCATTCCCCGTCGATCCGGGGTCGAGGACGGTCGCGACCGTTCGTTCTTCGATGCGAGCGACGAGGAGGCAAGGGAGCGGGTCGAGGGCATCTTGGCCGAGCTGTCACTGGCCACTTCTCGATTCGCGATCGAGCCCGATGCGGAGGAGATCCCGGAAGGTGACGCCGTGGTGATCTGCGGTCCCAAATCCGCCCCGGTGGCCCGGTCGCTCCTGGACGCCGACGACGCCTTGGAATTCGAGCAGATCGACGGCACCTGGTGCATTGTCGAGAAGGCAACGGGTAAGCGGTACGAATCGCCGCACCGCGCCGATTCCGCGCACCGGACCGATATCGCCTATCTCGGCCGCCGCGGTGAGAACGGACGGGTGGTCGTCCAGATCGCTGGCGTTACCAGCGTCGGTTCGCTCGGTGTCGCGCACTGGCTGAGCAGCAACCTGTCCTCGATGTACGATCCGGCCGCGCAATTCACCAGTGCCGTCATCGAATGCGATTTCGACGCCGAGATGTCGATCACCGACAGCCGGACGCTTGCCGGTCCCTTCTCGACCCCGGAATGATCTCGTGGAGATCCGCGGCGCCGAGCTACCGGAGCGGTCCGATGCGGACCGTGTGCTGCGTTTCGACTCCGGGGTGATCGTGCTGGACGGTGCGAGTTCCTATGATCGCGCCGTACCGCCCGCCGCCCGGTATGTGGATGCCCTCGGCAGCGCTCTCGCCCACTGCCTCGATGCCGGTGCCGCTGTCCCGGCGGCGCTGGCAGAGGCGATCCGCATCACCGCCGAACGTCTCGGTCTGTCGCGCGGGGCCGCGCCGTCGAGTGCGATCGCTGTCGTGCAGGTCTGGCCGGAAACGGTCGAGGTGCTGGTGCTGGGCGATATCACCGTCGTCGTCGGTTCCGGCCACGGCAGCTGTGAGTTGTTCAGCGACGACCGAATGGATGCCCTCGCCTTGCCGGAGAGAACCGAATACCGGCGCCGCCTGGCCGCGGGCAGCGGATACGACGACACCCACCGCGCACTGCTACGCGGCCTCCAGCGCGGTCAGCGGGCACGGCGCAATCGCGACCACGGCTACTGGATCGCCGAAGCCGATCCCGTGGCGGCCGCCCACGCGGTGCGAAGGAGCTATCCCCGCGCCACGGTCGAGTGGGTGGTGCTGGCGACCGACGGCGCGCACGAAACGCTGGCGGTATTCGATATCCCCTGGCCGGAGATCGCCGCCCGATCGGCAACCGGGCTCCATCGCCTCCTCGTCCGCTGCCACGACTGGGAGGCCGACATCGATCCGGACGGCCGCCTGCTGCCCCGCGCGAAACGGCACGACGACAAGGCGATCGCGGTCCTGCGCCCGTAGTCCCGACCGGCCGATGGCCCGGTTCTGCCTACGCGTGCCGGACGGCACGACGAAAGGCGATCATGGTCGTGTGGCCGTAGTCCCGACAGGCCGATGGTCCGGTTCCGCTACGTGTACCGGGAGGCGAGTGCGCGAAGTAGGCGCACGTAGCCGCTGTGTCGGGCCGGCCGGGGGAGATGTCCGCTGGTATTCAGTTCGGCGCGGTCGAGGGCATCTTCGAGCAGGGCGTCGTGCATCCAGCGGTAGCACAACGGCCAGGTGAGGCGGGCGGTGCTGTGCAGCCGCATGGCGAGCAGATGGCGCAGGGTGGTCGTGCCGTCGTCCTCGTCGTGGATGGTGAACTCGTGGAATCCGTCGAACCCGCGCGGTCCGGTGAAGCGAAATCGCACCCACCGGCCCGGTTGCCAGCTCTCGACGTGGTAGCGCACCGGACCGTGACCGCCGACCGCACCGATCGCGAGGGGGCGATCGAAACGCATGGCGGGCCACCGGTCCGAGGGTCAGAGTCGATCATCTTCGCCGGCGAGCGAGTCGATGAGAGGTCCGACCCGGCTGGACGGGGCGTTGAGTCGGCGGTTGTGGATATTGAGGACTGCCATGCGCGTCTCCAATTGGAGTGATTACTCTAGAACGATTTAGAGCATACCCTCTAATTAGTTCGCCGTGCCTGCGCCGGTGCCGCGGCGCGGTATTCTGCGGTTGCGGCATATGCGGCCGAGTTCGCGTTCGGTCACCGAGCACCTCGGCCGGGGCGCAGTGCGGCGGCTGTGGATATCTGCCGCACCGCAGCGACAGAGAGTGAAGATCGTCGAATGACCGAGCCTGCGCCGCAACCGTCGCGCAGACGCACACACCTGATCCGCAGCGCCATCGCACTCGGGGCGGTGGTGGTGATCGCGATCGGCGGCGCCTTCGCCGCGACGGCGATCATGTCGATTCCGGCGCCGCCGACCCTGTTCCAGCTGAGTATCGATCCACCGTCCACGCAGGGTGAGCTGTTCGCCTCGCGGACCGTGCCCGCGTCACCGGATCCGCGGCCGCTGCCGACCGCCACGGTCGAGCTACCGGACACCGTGCCGTGGAAGGGTGCCCAGATCCCGATCGCCGAATTCCTGGATACGACCGAGACGAATTCGTTCGTGGTGCTGCGCGATGGCGCGGTGATCCACGAGTGGTACCGCGACGGCGTCACCGCGGAGACGCGGCAGTCGTCCTGGTCGGTCGCGAAATCGGTGGTGTCGCTGCTGATCGGCCGCACCATCGACGCGGGGCAGATGCGCGAGGACGACCGGCTGGTCGACCTACTGCCCGAACTCGTCACCGGCGGTGACTACGACGAGGTCACCATCGGTGATCTGCTCGATATGAGTTCCGGGGTCGATGTCTCGGAGAACTACAACAAATGGGCGCCGTTCACCGGCACCGCCCGCATGTACCTCACCACCGACCTCGCCGAATTCATCGACCAGCACCGCACACTGACCTTCCCGCCGGGTAGCACCGGCGACTACCGCAGCGTCGACACCCAACTGCTCGGCATGGCGCTGGCACGGGTCACCGGTACGCCGCTGGGTGAGCTGCTCGCCCGCGATATCTGGGCACCCATCGGCGCCGAACATGACGCACTGTGGAATCTCGATCGCAGCGGCGGCCAGGAGAAGGCATTCTGCTGCCTCAATGCCACCGCCCGCGATTTCGCCAGGATCGGGCAGCTGGTGGCCGACGGCGGTCGCGTCGGCGACAACCAGATCGTGCCGCCCGCCTGGATCGAGCGCATCAGCACGCCTTCGCGGCACCGGATCTCCGATGAGGGCTATGCGGCGCAGTGGTGGCATCCCGACGGCGGTGACGGCGCCGATCTCTCGGCGGTGGGTGTGTACGGGCAGTACATCTACGTCGATCCGCCCAGTCGCACCGTCATCGTGAAGCTCAGCGATTACGGCACGTCACAGGACGAGACCGAGACCTTCGAGGTGTTCCGCACCATCGCGCACACGGGCTGAATCCCCGCCCGGTCCGGTGGGCCGGGCCGACGGCTCAGCCGACGAGTTCGGCGTACTCGGGATGCGAGCCGATGTACTGGTCGACATACCAGCAGGTGGGGACCACCGAGAAGCCGTTGTCCTTGGAATCGGCGAGGGCGTACTCGACCACCTGGGCGGCCACACCGCGGCCACGGAACTCCGGGAATGTCATGGTGTGGTGGAAGTCGCGGACCTTGGCGTCCTCGCGTTCGGCGTAGTCGGCGTAACCGGCGAGGGTGTCGTCGATGTAGATCTCGAAACGAGTATCGGCGACATTGTGTTCGAGCCTGGTGGTCATATCGGGGTGGAACTCCTTCTCCGGCGCGGTTGTTCCGGCTGTGCTCGATTCGATCACAGGATGGCGCCGGGGTTGAGAATGCCGTTCGGGTCGAGCGCGTCCTTGATGCGTGAGGTCAATGCCATCACATCGGGACCGAGCTGATCGGGCAGCCACGCCTTCTTGAGCCGGCCGACGCCGTGTTCGCCGGTGATGGTGCCGCCCAGCGAGATGGCCAGATCCATGATCTCGCCGAAGGCACGGTGGGCGCGTTCGGTCATCTCCGGATCGGTGGGATCGTGCACGATCAGCGGATGGGTGTTGCCGTCGCCCGCGTGCGCGATCACCGAGACCAGCACATCGTTGCGTTCGGCGATCTCCGCGATGCCCTCGACCAGATCGCCGAGCCGCGGCAGCGGTACGCCGACGTCCTCGAGCAGCAGCGGCCCGAGCCGTTCGACGGCCGGGATCGCGAACCGCCGTGCCGCGGTGAAGGCCTCGCCCTCTTCGGCGTCTTCGGTGTGGAACACCTCCGTGGCGCCCGCCTGTTCGCAGGCGGCGACCATGACCTGCGCCTCGTGGGCGGCGAACGCGCCGGGCGCGTCCGAACGCGCGACGAGCAGCGCCGCGGCCGCGCGGTCGAGGCCCATCCGCATCTCGTCCTCCACCGCGTTGATCGCCACGGTGTCCATGAACTCGAGCATGGCCGGACGCAGCGCGCCGGTGATCGACAGGATCGCCTCCGTGGCCGCGGCGAGCGTGCCGAACGAGGCCACAACGGTGCTCTGCGGCGGCTGTGCGGGCAGCAGCCGCAGCGTGAGTTCGGTGATGACGCCGAGGGTGCCCTCGCTGCCCACGAACAGTTTGGTCAACGACAGTCCCGCGGAATCCTTCAACCGCGGCCCACCGAGCCGCACCGGTGTGCCGTCGGCGAGCACGACTTCCATGCCGAGCACGTAATCGGTGGTCACGCCGTATTTCACGCAGCACAGCCCGCCCGCGTTGGTCGCGGCGTTACCGCCGATCGAGCACATCTCGAACGATGACGGATCCGGCGGATACCAGAGCCCGTATTCGGCCACGGCGCGTTTGACCTCGGCATTGAGCAGACCGGGCTGGACAACGGCGGTGCGCGTCACCGGATCGACGGTGATCGCGCGCATCCGTTCGGTGCACAGCACGATGCCGCCGTCCACCGCGGTCGCCCCGCCGGACAGCCCCGATCCCGCCCCACGCGGCACCACCGGCACCCGATGCGCGTTCGCCCACCGCAGTGTGGCCGTCACGTCGGCGGTGCCGGTGGCCCTGACCACCGCCAATGGGGTTCCGGCAGCGGGATCGCGGGCCCAGTCGTGCCGGTAGCCCTCGAGCAGATCGGGGTCGGTGACCACCGCGCCGTCGGGGAGGGATGCGATCAGATCATGCAGGTCCACGCCGATAACACTAGGGCCGGGCCGGTGCGCGCAAGCCACCGAATGTGATGTCGCGCGCCGGAGTGGCCTCTCGCGGCCAGGGGGGAGAGAATCATTCGTCGGGGTTCGTGCACTGGTAGGGCGGAGGGATGGCGTTGCAGCGAATCGAACCGCAGAGTTGCCGGGAGCTGGTGGCCGCGATGTTCTCCGCCGAGTTCGTCGACGGTGGCGTGGACCCGACGGCGCTGCGCCGCGTACACGCGGGTGAACACACCGAATGGGTGGATGCGCTGGACCGATCCGGGATGTTCGGCGTCGACACCGTCGCCGCGGTCACCGAGCGGTGGCGGCAGGATCCGCGGACACTGTTGGACGCGCTGCTCACCGAGGCCGACGACGTCACGCGTCGCCGCTGTCTCACCGCATGGTCGGCACTGGACGACGGCGCGGCGGGCACCCGGGCTCGCATGGCCTGACCTGCTCGTTTGCCCGGCGATCACCTGGCCGACACCTGCCGCTGGCACGCTGGCCGCCGTGCATGAACCGGCCTCCGCCACCGACACCCTGGCCGACCGTTTCACTCGCTCGTGTCGGGCCGTGGTCGCCCGGCTGCCGTGGGGGCTGGACCGGATCGTCGCGCCGACCCTGCTCGGTTTCGCGGTGATCAACAGCTTCACCTTCGGTGTGGATCTGCTGCTGCTCACCATCCTGCGCAGCGGCTTCGGCCTGCCGCTGTGGATGTCGGTGACCGTCGGCTATGTGTGCGCGTTCGGGCTGGCCTTCCTGCTCAACCGCACCTTCAACTTCCATTCGCACGCTCCGATCGGCCGTCAGGCCGTGGTGTACGCGGTGGTCGTGGTGATCAACTATCTGGCATTCATCCTCGGTGTGAGCACCGGTCTCACCGCGCTCGGTCTCGACTACCACCTGTCCCGGCTCGCGGCGGGAGCGTGCGAGGCGGTGTACATGTACAGCGCCATGCGCTGGGTCGTCTTTCGCCGCGCCGCGCCGCAGCTTCATGCGTAGTGGCGGACCTCGTCGCCGTCGACCACGATCACGTCGTCGTCGGTGAGCGCCCAATGCGCGATGCCGGCCGCGCGATAGGCCGCGGACAGGCGATTGCCATCGCCGTCGGGATCGGTGGCGGAATCGATGTGCGGCACGATCGGCCGGTCGATGAGTCCGAGTCCGTCCCAGCGTGGCTCGATGCCGCAGGCGGGCCGGACCTCGGCGGGATCGTCGGCGCTGTCCAGACCGTGCAGATCGGGCGCGAGGACGCAGGCCCCGGCGCTGTAACCGGCGTACACCAGCGCATCCTCGGCGAGGAGTTCCGGGATGACGAGATCGGCGCCGCTGCGGGCGAATTGGGCACGCAGGACGAAAGTGTTGCCTCCGCGCACCCAGAGCAACGAGAACTCGGCCAGATGCTTCGCCAACTGCCCGGACCGCCCGACATACTCCCGCAGATCGACCTCCTCGGCCCGATACCCCAACCGGCGCAACGGCACCAGATCGCTGGTGATGGCCGCCGCCCGCGCCGCGGGCCACCCGTCGCATGCATTGCCGATCACCGCGACCCGGCCCGGCGCACCGGCCAGCGCGGCGAGCCGGTCGTAATGCGCGCCGAATCGGTAGGAAGCCAGGAACAGCCGCACCGAGCTAGATGGTGAAGGCGAGGTTGCGTACCAAGCGCCTGCCCAGTTCGTCGTCTCCGGTGATGCCGATCTCGCCCATCCGCGAATCAGCGGTCACGCGCCCACCGCCGAGCCGGACCAGCAGACCGGAATCCAGGGTGATGGTCGTGTGTGGCGGCCCGTCGAGCGCGTCGACGTAGCGGGCCCGGCCCGCGACCTCGATATGCAGGGTGCGGGCCAGCGGACCGGTCACCTCGAAGGTGAGCCGGGAACCCTCCGGCGCCTTGCCCACCTTGGCGATCACTCTCGGCACGGTCTGGAGGAACTCGGCCAATGCCAGCTCACCGCGCGCCCCACCCTCCTCGACCCGCACCCCGAGCGCATCGGCGATATCCAGTTCGTGCATCCAGCAGTCGAACAGCCGCACCCGCATGAACCGGCCATAGCTCACCGGACCGATCGGTGACGGGGTCTGCGCCTGCCACTGCGCCTCGTCCAGCGCCGACAGCGCCTTGCGCCTGCGCTCGGTGACGTCCAGGAACCGTTGCAGCAGCGCGGTTCCGGTGAGCGGGCGCATCCGCTGGATCCAGATCTCGTTGAACACCGCGGTCTCATTGCGCACATGCGGCAGGGTGTGCACATCGATATCGGGCTGCGAGCGATCACGCGGGGGCGGCTTCTCCCCGAGCAGGAAGGACTCGGTGCCGATGACATGGGCCACCACATCGAAGACCGTCCAGCCGGGCAGCGTCGTCGGCGTACGCCAGACATGCTCGTCCAGTCCGTCGACGAGTGCGGCGATGGCCGCCCACTGCTGCGGCAGCAGTGCGGTGAGCTCGGCCTGATTCGGCGTGTCGGTCATCGTGATGTGGTCCCTTCCCCCGAGCAGGGCGGTTCGGTATCGAGTTCGGTTGCGGTGGAAGTGGTGTCGAGTGCGGCGATCCCGGTGCGGATCGCGGCGGCGGTGGATTCGGGTTCGTGCGGGCGGCGCAGCAGGAACCCCGCCGCGATGCGCAGCTTGTCGCCGTGGCTGCGTGGCACCACGTGCAGATGGACGTGCGGCACGGTCTGGAAGGCCGCGGTGCCGTCGTTGAGGATGAGGTTGGCGCCGTCGGCGGCCAGCCCGCCGCGCCGGATCGCCAGCGCCAGCCGATGTCCGACGCGGAACAGTTCGGCACCGGTGTCGGGGTCGAGATCCTCGAGTTCGGTGGCATGTCGTTTGGGCACGATCAGGGTATGGCCGCGGGCGATCGGACGAATGTCGAGGAAGGCGCACAGGGTGTCGTCCTCGTACACCTTGGTCGCCGGGGCTTCACCCGCCACGATGCGGCAGAAGACGCAGTCGCTCACACGGTGACCATACGGCGCACGAGTGGCCTGGAACACCCCGCGTCCGGTCAGTGGCGTGATGCGTATCACCACGCAGCGCCTCGGCGAGTGCTGGACCGGGCAACCTACCCAAAGGTTGGTAACCCACCTGGAGGGACGCTCTTGTGTCATTCGCCCCGCTTGGTGACTATCTCAATCTGTTAGGGCAACCAAACCCGGCGGTCCGTGTGTGACGGGACTCTCAGCTAAGCTCACCGCGGGCCGGGTACAGTTGCGAGGATTTGGTGGAACTTACTCTTCAGTAACCTAGTTCGGCCGTCGATGATCGGCGCTGAATCGTTCCGTGGAGCTAAGCCAGCACGAGAAGGAAGTCTGACAGGTGGAGACAACGCACAACGTGGGCGAGGAGTCCCCGCGCGGCGCGCGTGTCGGAGTCGTTCGCGAAACCGGTGCGGGCGAGCGACGTGTCGCATTGGTGCCCAAGATCATTCCGGCTCTGGCGAAACAGGGCGTGCAGGTGGTCGTGGAGTCCGGTGCCGGGCTCGGCGCGCTCATCCCCGACGAGGCCTATGTGGAGGCCGGCGCGACCATCGGTGATCCGTGGTCGGCCGAGGTCGTGGTGAAGGTCGCCCCGCCGAGCGATGCCGAGGTGGCGAAGCTGACCTCGGGGCAGACCTTGATCGGGTTCCTGGCGCCGCGCAATGCCGACAACCAGATCGGCGCGCTGAAATCGGCAGGGGTGCAGGCCTTCGCGGTGGAGGCGATCCCGCGGATCTCGCGTGCGCAGGTGATGGACGCGCTGTCCTCACAGGCGAATGTGGCCGGCTACAAGGCCGTGTTGCTCGCGGCCTCGGAGTCGACCCGGTTCTTCCCGATGCTCACCACCGCGGCGGGCACCGTGAAGCCCGCGACCGTGCTGGTGCTCGGTGTGGGTGTGGCCGGTTTGCAGGCGTTGGCCACGGCCAAGCGGCTCGGCGGGCGCACCACCGGTTACGACGTGCGTCCCGAGGTGGCCGATCAGGTGCGTTCGGTGGGTTCGCAGTGGCTGGATCTGGGGATCGACGCCGCCGGTGAGGGTGGGTACGCCCGTGAACTCACCGAGGAGGAGAAGGCGCAGCAGCAACAGGCCCTCGAAGACGCGATCAAGGGCTTCGATGTCGTGATCACCACCGCGCTGGTGCCAGGACGTCCGGCGCCGCGTCTGGTGACCGCCGCCGCGGTGGAGGGGATGAAGCCCGGCAGCGTGATCGTCGATCTGGCCGGTGAGACCGGTGGCAACTGCGAGCTGACCGAGCCCGGTGCGACCGTCGTCAAGCACGGCGTGACGATCTGCTCGCCGCTGAACCTGCCCGCGACGATGCCCGAGCATGCCAGCGAGCTGTACTCGAAGAACATTGCGGCGCTGCTGGAACTGATGCTGGTCGACGGCAAGCTCGCCCCTGATTTCGACGATCAGGTGCTCGCCGATTCCTGCGTGACGCGTGAGGTGGAGAACTGATGTACACCGAACTGCTTGCCAATATCGCGATCCTGGTGCTGTCGGGCTTCGTCGGCTTCGCGGTCATCTCCAAGGTGCCCAATACCCTGCACACTCCGCTGATGTCGGGTACCAACGCCATCCACGGCATCGTCGTGCTCGGCGCGCTGGTGACCCTCGGCAAGGTCGAGGACCCGTCGGTGGGGATGCAGATCATCCTGTTCGTCGCCGTCGTATTCGGAACCCTGAACGTCATCGGTGGTTTCGTGGTGACCGACCGCATGCTCGGCATGTTCAAGGGCAAGAAGCCGGCTGCGCAGAAGGCGAGCGAGTAAACCGATGGACAACCTGGTCAATATTCTCTACATCGTCGCGTTCTCGCTGTTCATCTACGGTCTGATGGGCCTGACCGGCCCGAAGACCGCGGTGCGCGGCAACTGGATCGCCGCCGCCGGTATGGGTATCGCGGTCGTCGCGACTCTGATCGCCGTGCGCGACACCGGTAACTGGATCCTCATCATCGCCGGCCTCGTGGTCGGTGTCGTGCTGGGTGTGCCGCCGGCCAAGTTCACCAAGATGACCGAAATGCCCCAGCTGGTCGCGGCATTCAACGGTGTCGGTGGCGGCACCGTCGCGCTGATCGCCTGGGCGGAATTCCTGGACACCACCGGGTTCTCGAACTTCCAGCACGGCGAGGAACCGACCGTGCACATCGTGATCGGTTCGCTGTTCGCGGCCGTCATCGGTTCGATCTCGTTCTGGGGTTCGCTGATCGCCTTCGGCAAGTTGCAGGAGATCCTGCCCGGTCGTCCGATCGGGTTGGGCAAGCTCCAGCAGCCGTTGAACCTGCTGTTGCTGGTCGGTGCGATCGCGGCCGCCGTATTCATCGGCGTGAAGGCCGCCGACGGTGGCGCCTCGCAGTGGTGGATGGTCGCGGTGCTTGTGCTCGCGGGCATCCTCGGCCTGATGGTCGTGCTGCCCATCGGTGGCGCCGATATGCCCGTGGTGATCTCGCTGCTCAACGCCCTCACCGGTCTGTCCGCCGCGGCGGCGGGTCTGGCGTTGAACAACACCGCCATGATCGTGGCGGGCATGATCGTCGGCGCGTCCGGCACCATCCTCACCAACCTGATGGCCAAGGCGATGAACCGGTCCATCCCGGCGATCGTGGCCGGTGGGTTCGGTGGTGGCGGTGGCGCCGCGGCCGCCTCCGGTAGCGGTGAGGCCAAGCAGGCCAAGGCCACCTCCGCCGCCGACGCCGCGATCCAGATGGCCTACGCCAACCAGGTCATCGTGGTGCCCGGCTACGGTATGGCCGTGGCCCAGGCCCAGCACGCGGTCAAGGAGATGGCGGCTCTGCTCGAGGCCAAGGGTGTCGAGGTCAAATACGCCATCCATCCGGTCGCCGGTCGGATGCCCGGCCATATGAACGTGCTGCTGGCCGAGGCCGAGGTGTCCTACGACGCCATGAAGGAAATGGACGATATCAACGGCGAGTTCTCCCGCACCGATGTCGCCCTCATCATCGGCGCCAACGATGTCACCAACCCGTCGGCCCGCGAGGACGCCAACAGCCCCATCTACGGCATGCCCGTCCTCAACGTCGACCACGCGAAATCGGTCATCGTGCTCAAACGCTCGATGAACTCCGGCTTCGCCGGTATCGACAACCCGCTGTTCTACGCCGATCACACCTCCATGTTGTTCGGCGACGCCAAGAAGTCCGTCGGTGAGGTCACCGAGGAACTGAAAGCGCTGTAGGACTGCCCGCTTCACCAACACGTCGGCCCCCGTGCGGAATCGCACGGGGGCCGACGTGTTGCGGGACCCCTCGCCGACGGGTCGGCCATGCTATGTCGACGGACTCGTGTACAGCCCGTCGATGACGATCTCGAGCAGTCGGTGCGGTTCGTCGAGGGCGGCATCGGATCGCGCCGGGGCCAAGGCAATACCGACGACGAGCTGAATCACCTGGCTCGGTGTGACATCCGCGCGCGCCCCACCCTCGCGCTGGGCCAGGGCGAGCATATTCGCGGCCGCGCCGTGAATTCTGGCGTGGCAATCGAACCCGAGGTCGTCGCCGGCGAGCGTGGCGCCGCCGAGACCGTGGTCGGTGCGGGCGTGGACGAGGAACGCGTGCAACCACTGGCGCAGCGCCGAATCCGGGTCGGTGGTGGCCAGTTCGTCCGCGCGGGCGCACAATGCGTCGACCCGGTCGCCCACGATGGCGGCCTGTAGCGCCTGGCGATTCGGAAAATGCCGGTAGAGCGTGCCTGGGCCGACGCCTGCGCGCCGGGCGATGTCGTTGAGCGAGGCCTCGGGTCCGTCCGCGGCGAACGCATCGGCCGCGGCGGCAAGAATCCGTTCGTAGTTTCGCTGCGCATCGGCTCTCATGCCTGTCCCTTGTTATCCGGAGAAGTTCTCCGTAATGTACTCCCCGATAAACGGAGAGCCTCTCCGGTAAAAGGATGGCGGGAGTTGTGAGATGACAGATCGACAGTTGGGTCCCCTCGGTATCTGGACTTTCGCCTTCGAGAATCAGTCCGCGGGGCGGGTGCGCGAGGCGGCGGCCGAACTCGAGGACATCGGTTACGGCGCGGTGTGGTTCGGTGAGGCGATGGGCCGTGACGCGGTGGGGCAGGCGTGGCTGCTGCTCTCGGCGACCGAGCGCATGGTGGTCGCCAGTGGGATCGCCAATATCGCGTTCCGGGATCCGATCGCTATGGCGACCGCCGAACGCACCCTCGGCGAGGCGTTTCCCGGCCGTTTCGTGCTCGGCCTCGGCGGCCAGCGCGTCGGCGGGCAGACCGGAGTGCTGGACGGGTATCCGATGCCACCGATCGGCGCCAAGCCGTTGACCGCCGTGCGTGAGTACCTGAACGCCATGGACGCCGTACCGAAACATGGTCCGGTTCCCGACCCGGCGCCGCGTCGGATGCTTGCTGCGCTCGGCCCGAAGATGCTGGAACTGGCCGCCGAACGAACGTGGGGCGCGCACCCGTACTTCGTTCCCGTCGAACACACCGAGCTGGCGCGCCGCACGATCGGCCCCGACTCGACGCTCGCGGTCGAGCAGGCTGTGGTGTTGGATACCGATCGCAGTCGTGCCAGGGAGGTCGCCCGTGCGCATGTCGCCGGATATGTCACAACGGCGCCGCACCAGCAGGCGAACATCCGGAGGTTCGGCTACGGCGATGCCGATATCGTCGGCGGGCCCAGCGACCGCCTGGTGGACGCGATCGTGGCCTACGGCGACCTCGACGCCATCGATCGCCGTATCCGCGCCCACCTGGACGCGGGCGCCGACCATGTGTGCCTCCAGGTCCTGACGGCCGAGCCGGGCATGCTGCCGTTGCCCCAGTGGCGCGAACTCGCCGGGCTCATCCCCGTCGGAGCCGCCTGAGAAATTCATCACCGCGCCGATAATCGCTGGACGATCGTCGTCCGAGCGCGAAGCATGGTGGCGGTGTTCGACCACAGTGAAGCTCTGCGGCTGGTCGGTCCACCGGCGGCGTCCGCGGATGCCACCGGCGGTCTCGACTGGTCGGTCCGGCTCGACTCCTACTACTCCGCCCGTGACGTTCTCGACGTGCTCGCCCTGACGCCGTTCGCGCGCGGTGCGCTGCCCTGCTATCGGAAGGTGCATCTGGAACGGGTCCGCCCGCAGGCACTGCTGCGGCCAGCGGGGGCGACCGTATCGCGGATGATCAACGACGGTGGCAGCGTCTCGGTCCTGGTGCACGGTGACGGATGGACGTTGCGATCCGATCGCTGGGAAGACCGCAGCGGCGTCGTCGAGGTGATGGCGGTCGACGACGAGCTGGCCGAACGGATCATGACCGAGTCGATCCAGGACGCGGTGGAGGAGACCAGCTCCGACGATGTGATCAAGATGGGGTTCTGGCATCTCGACGAGCAGCAGGGCCCGCGCCGGCGGGTGCTCGACGTATCGACCCCGGCGTGGGCCGATATCCGCGCCAATTACGCGGCACCCGTGGCGGCCACCCTCGATCGGCTCATGGCGCTCGGTGCAGCCGAGGTCCGCGGCCGGTTGCTGCTGCTGCACGGCCCGCCGGGTACCGGGAAGACGACCGCGCTACGTGCGCTCGCGCGTTCCTGGGGGCAGTGGTGCCAGGCCGACTGCGTACTCGACCCCGAGGTCTTGTTCTCCCGGCCGGGATATCTGATGTCGGCGACGATGGGAGCCGACGGCGGGGAGCAGGGTGCGGGCCGCTGGCGGCTGCTGGTATTGGAGGACTGTGACGAGCTGATTCGCGCCGAGGCGAAAGAATCCGCGGGCCAAGGCCTTTCCCGGCTGCTGAATCTGACCGACGGGATGCTCGGCCAGGGCCGGGATGTGCTGGTCGCGATCACCACCAACGAGGATCTGTCGCGATTGCATCCCGCAGTCACCCGGCCGGGGCGCTGTCTTGCCCAGCTCGAGGTGGGGCGGTTGAGCCAGGCGGAATCGCGGGTCTGGCTCGGTGCGCAGGCCGACCGGGTCGAGGTGCCCGCGGCGGGCGCGTCGCTGGCCGAACTCATCGCCCTTCGCGATGGCGCCGAGCGGATCGCGACCCTGCCCACACCGGTCGAATCGGGAATGTATCTGTAACCGATCGCACTGAGTGGCAGCGGTTTTCGCTGTAGGCCGCGTCGCGCGGGCCGATGGCGCTCGACCGCTGTTATCGTCTCCGCATGCCGAGTTTCGGAGCGACACTGTTGCGGACGCGGTGGTTCGTCCGGGCGCCCATCGTGGTGTTCCGGGCCCGGCTCGGATTTCTGTTCGGCGGCCGGTTGCTGCTGCTCGAGCATATCGGCAGAACCTCAGGGCAGGTGCGATACGTGGTGCTGGAGACGGTGGACCGGCCCGACACCGACACCGTCGTCATCGCCTCGGGATTCGGGGAGAGCTCGCAGTGGTATCGGAATCTGCTGGCCGAACCACGATGCCGGGTGAGTATCGGATGGCGGTATCGGACCGCGGCGATGGCACGCATGCTCGATATCGAGGAGACCGCGGCGGTGCTGGCCGGCTATCGGGTCCGCCATCCCAAGGCGTATCAGGAACTGAGCGGCGTCATCGCCGAAACGACCGGGCGCGATATCGATACGGTGCCGATGGTCGAACTGTCGATGCGGGCGTGAGGGAGCCTGCGGCCGTCATCCGGCGGCGTGCTTTTCCGATCTGGCCGCCGATGGGGCGACCACCCCGGCGAACACACCACACAGCACCACGATCGCCAGCGGCACCACGAACGTCGCGGTGAGCGGCACCAGCGCCGTCAGCCAGCCGATCACCGCCGGTCCGGCGAGCAGACCCACATAACCGATACTGAACACCCGCGACATATCCGTTGCCGCGCTGCCGGAACCGAGATTGCCGGCTGCGGTGAAGATCTGCGGGATGCCACCGGAGAGTCCGAGTCCACACAGCGCCCAGCCGAACAGCGTCAACCCCACCCACGGCGACAGCAGGATCAGCAGCAGCCCGATCGCCGCCAGCAGGCAGCCGTAGCGCACCACCGCCACCCGACCGAACGCGCCGCTGATCCGGTCGGCGGTCAGGCGCCCGGCCGTCATGGTCACCGAGAAAGCGCCGAAAGCCAATGCGGCGGTGGATTCGTCGGTGCCGAGATGTTCGCGCATCTGGAGCGTGCTCCAGTCGTTGGCCACACCCTCGGTGAGCAGTAGACCGAAAGCCAGCGCGGCCAGCGCCCATACCGCGCGCGGGCTGCGCCGCGTGCGGGGCGCGTCGGCCTCGTGCTGTGGTGCGGCGTGCGGCAACAGCCGCGGCAGGCAGGCAAGCACGATGACGACACCGCCGGCCGCGGCCAGCGACATCGTCAGCACGGGCGACCAGCCGATCCGCAGGGTCAGCGCGCCGACCAGCGCACCCAGCAGCCCGCCGCCGGAGAACAAGGCGTGGAACGCCGACATGATGGGGCGGCGATACTCCCGTTCCACATGCACCGCTTGGGTATTCATCGACACATCGAGTGCGCCGTTGCCGAAACCGAACGCGCCGAGCGCCACTGCCAGCGTCACCGGCCCCATTGCCAGCCCCGGCCCGACCACGCAGACCGACGCCGTCAGCCCCGCCACCCCGACCAAGGCCCGGCTACCGAACCGATCCGCCAGTGGTCCCGCCAGCCGCATCCCCACGATGCCCGCGCCCGCCATCAACAGGATGAACATGCCGAGCGTGGAATGGGAGACGCCGGTTCGTTCGGTGATCGACGGGATATGCACCACCCACATGGCGAGCAGGAACCCGTTGAGCCCGAAGACGGTGAACACCGCGGCGCGCGCCAGCCGCACCATCGGGTCGATCCCCGATGCGGTCGCCGAGCCGACAGCGCCGCGGCTCATCGCTCCGCCGGATCGCCATCGATCGTGAGGCGGGCGGGACTGTCGGCCACGGCCATCGCCCAGGCACGGAATTCGGTGAGATCGCCGAGACCGGCACGCAACTGCTCCGAGACGAAACGGCTGGTGGCGGCCTCGAACAGATCGCGGAGTCCGAGATGGACCCATTCCCAGACCAGCGCGTTGTAGGCGTCGACCACCGGGCCGACCCGTTCGCGGATGCGCGCGACCTCGTCGGCGTCGATGCCCACGCGTTCGAGTCTGGCGATGGTGGCGCGCTGATCGTGATCGGAGAACTCGGTGTCGAGATACGGTTCGAGCAGCTCGGCCCAGACGTCGAAGCGGCGAACGATCGGAATCGAATGCGCCGCGCAGAATCCGCCCAGCTCCGCACGCTGGGTCGCGGATACGAAGAGCGTGATGCCGGTGCGGGTGCGGATCTCGGGTGGGATGGCGGCCGGGTCGGCGTCGCGGATATCGGCCGCGGACACCTCGTGCCCGTCGGCGGGCAGATCAGCGGCGGACAGATGCTCGTCGCCGAAGCGCACGCGGTCGCCGGTGAATGTGGCTTCGAGTCCCATCATCGGTAATCGCCCCCTCGTCGTTGCCTTCCATAGTGGCATCTCCCCGGTGCGGGCGCTGCGACCTGTTCCCCACGCTGGCGTCTGGACCCGCGCATCGACTCGGCCGTGCTGTGCCGGACGGCATCAGGTCGTACAGTGAGGGCATGGACGCGCTCGCCGGTTTGCTCGAGGGTCCTCGGGCGCGCGGAGCATTTCTCATGCGGTCGGTGCTGGCGCCACCGTGGTCGCTGCGGATCGAGGACGAGGCGCCGTTGACGGTGCTCGCGATGATCCGCGGCAGTGCATGGATCATGACCGACGACGACGCCGAGGCGCGACGGATCGCCGCCGGTGACGTCGTCGTCTTCAGTGGCGCACGCCCGTACACCGTCGCCGACGATCCGGCGACCGCACCGCAGATCATCATCGCTCCGGGCCAGGTCACGATGACTCCCGACGGTGAAATCCTCTGTGAGACACTGAGTCTCGGAGTGCGCGAATGGGGCACCGACCCCGACGGCGAAACCATGACGGTGACCGGCACCTACGAATCGGCGGGCGCGGTCAGCCAAGGTTTGCTGCGCGCACTGCCGCCGGTCATCGTGCTGCCCCGCGGCGAATGCGATACCCGGCTGCTCGAACTGCTCGTCGACGAGATGGCCAAGGACCAGCCCGCACAGGGCGCCGTCCTCGACCGGCTGCTCGACCTGCTGCTCATCGCCGCCCTGCGCAGCTGGTTCGCCCGCAACGACGCCCCCGCCTGGTATCACGCCTACAACGATCCGCTGGTCGGCAAGGCACTGCGGTTGCTCCAGCACAATCCCGCGCACGGCTGGACGGTCGCGAGCCTCGCCTCGGCGGTCGGCGTATCGCGGGCGGCGCTGGCCCGCCGGTTCACCGACCTGGTGGGGGAGCCGCCGATGGCGTTCCTCACCGAATGGCGGCTCGCGCTGGCCGCCGACCTGCTCCAGGATTCCGACGCCACCATCGAGTCCATTGCCAGGCAGGTGGGTTACGGCAGCGCGTTCGCGCTCAGTTCGGCGTTCAAACGCCAGTTCGGCGTCAGCCCGCGCGACCATCGTCGGGGCGCGGCGCCGACGCCGGTATCGTCGGCCGGGTGACGCAGCAGTATCCGGTGCTCTGGCCGGTGCCCACCCGATGGGCCGACAACGACCACTACGGGCACGTCAACAACGTGACCTACTACTCGTACTTCGACACCGCGGTCAACGCGTGGTTGATGCACGCCACCGGTGTCGACATCCGTGAGCTGCCCGCCCTCGGGGTGGTGGCGCAGACCTCCTGCCAGTACCTCGGGTCGATCAGCTTCCCCGACCGGCTCCAGGTCGGCCTGCGGATCTCACGTCTCGGGCGTTCGAGCATCACCTACGATCTGGCGATCTTCCGGGAAGCCGATGACGCGCTGGAACTGGCCGCCACCGGCAACTTCGTGCACGTCTACGTCGATTCCGAGACCCGCAAGCCCGTCGAGATTCCCGACGTCATCCGCGCGGCGGCGAGCGAACTCGTCACCGACTGACGGCCTGCAACGCCGCCTGGAACCGGCGCATACCGTCGATCCATCGGTCGTAATCGCTGCCCTTGTGCCGGTACATCTTCAGCACCTCGGGATGCGGGAGGATGAGGAAGGTCTCGGCCTCGATGCCCGCGATCACGCTGTCGGCGACCTGCTCGGGGGTGAGCACCGCACCGGCCGTTGTCACCGCCTTGACCGCGAGTTCCGCGGCCTCGGCGTGCTCCGGCGGCATCATCCCGCCGTGCAGCAATTGCGTGTCGACGCCCATCGGGCACAGGCAGCTCACCCGAATACCCTTGTCCCCGTAAGTCACCGACAGCCATTCGGCGAAGCCGACCGCCGCATGCTTGGACACCGAATAGGGCGCCGAGCCGATCTGCGTGAGCAGCCCCGCCGCCGACGCCGTCGTCACGAAGTACCCGCTGCCGCGCGCCAACCATCCCGGCATCAACTGCCGCGCCGCGCGCACATGCGCGAGCACATTGACCTCGAGCGCAGCCGTCCACTGTGCGTCGGTGCTGTCGAGGCCTGGGCCGCCACCGATGCCCGCATTCGCGAAGAAGAGGTCGACGGGCCCGAAGGCGGTCTCGGCCCGCTCGATCAGCGCGGCGATCACCGCGTCATCGGCCACGTCACCACCCACCGCGACCGCATCGGCGCCCAGCGACTCCGCCACCGCGCCCGCCGCCACCCCATCCAGATCCGCGACCACCACCCGCGCCCCACCCGCGACGAGCCGCCGCGCCAATGCCTCCCCGATCCCCGCCCCGGCCCCGGTGACAATGGCGACCCTGCCCGAAATATCCATGCCCCGCACCCTATGCGTCCGGTCGCCGGGCGGCTATGCGTTGTCGCCGGGTGCGCACCGATCGCGTAGCGTCCGCGCGCCGGGCCCGGTCAGTTCCTCGGCGTAGGCCGCCCGTCCCGCCATCGCCATCGTCAATGCGAGTGTCGTGCCTCGAACCAGCTCACCCGCGCCTGCGGTGAAGGGACCGTCGGACGCCTCGAGCCGCAAGCCCCTGATGGCGCTGTGGCCGGAAACGGTGAAGTCGCGACTGGCGAAGAAACGAGCCACCTCCGTCGTGGCCTCGAGCGATGGAGTGCGCGTCAGGCCGAGCGGACGCCGGATGTCCTGTCCGTGCACCACCACCTCGCCGAGCCATGCGGCGGTATGCCCGGAAGCTGCGGTCGTGCTGGTGATGACAGCGCGGAACCGGTGGAGGGTTTCGGCCGGTGTGGCGCCTCGGTGCTCGGCCAGGCGCCGAGCATTGTGCAGATCGAAGTCGAAGCGGGCGCCGAGCACGCTGCGCAACCAGCGCAGCCTTCCGATGCTCGCCGCGGCGGTCAGATGGGCGACGACCTCCTCGACCACCCAATCACCGCACAGCGACTGCTGCGCCCATTGTGCCGGCGTCAGCGTGGCGAGATCGTCGGCCAGTGCTGCGCGTTCGGCGTGGGCCATCTCCCAGAGCCGGTCGTGGGATACGAGTGTCGGCACCGTCATCCTTCCTCGAGTGGTCGCCGCAACAGTGTTCCGGCACTTTCCCCTGCATGCCGCGGTCGAACAGCAGGCACCGCATGGGGCTCGAGGATGTAGACGCTCGACCGGAGCCGGATTCATCGGCGTCCGCGCGGTGTCGAGCGATCAGCTCGACCGGGCGATGCGCTCCAGCAGCGGTGAGAGTCGTGGGCCGACCAGTTCGCGCATGATCAGGGCCATATTGGTGCGTTCCACGCCGGGGATCTTCAGGATGCGGCCGGTGATGCGGTAGAGGTCGTCGGCGTCGCGGGCTACCACCCGGACGGTCAGGTCGGTGGCGCCGGTCATGCCGCATACCTCGGTGACCTCGGGGACCTCGGCGAGTTCGTCGACGACGGGATCGAGTTTGTGCTGATCGACGACCACCGCGACGAAGGCGGCCAGCGGATAGCCGAGGGCGCGGGCCTCGACGCGGCGTTCGAAACTGGCGAGCACCCCATTGGCCTCCCAGCGAGCCAGCCGCGCCTGCACCGTATTGCGGGACAAACCGAGCCGTGCGGCCAGTTCGACGCCGGTCGCCCTCGGATTGTCCACCAGCTCCAGCAACAGCCGCGCGTCGGTGGCGTCGACGGCCGGATCGACGAGTTCTCGACTGGTCATACAACGCATGATGGCATGTGCCGGGTACCGGGCACGGGTGATCTGCGCGCACGGCCGTACCGAGGTGCGCCGTGCGACCGGCACGGGCGGAGCGATCCGCCCGTGCCGTCTACTCGATATCAGGGGCAGGTGATCGACGAACCGCACATCAGGCGTTGGATCAGCGAAATCACTGCGCTACCCGAGGTCACCCCACCCGGCGCGGGCTCACCCGGCGCGACCACCGGCGTGACCTCGGGGGTGAGAGTGAGCGGCTCGGCGAGTGCCGGACCCGCGGTGAGAACTGTGCCGAGGGCCAGCGCCGCGATGCTGGTGCCGAGCAGCTTGGTGAACGACATGATGAATGAATCCTTTGTTCGGTGCAGTGATTTACGGGATCGCCAGAGCCCGGCATCTCGACGGCGATGTGGACGGGACCGGAGTCGATGCCGGTGCCGACGCCGACCACTTCCCTGGTCGGGATCGATACGCTCGGCGGGAAGGCCGAGAACACCGGCGGGTACGGACTGCGGTACCTCGGGCTACGTGATTGCGGCGGGTGGCACCACAGCGCAGGGCAACGGCCGTGATGCCGTGCGCATTATCCGAGACATCTCGAATGTGCCTTTCTTCCAACATTTTTGGCCCGCCCGCGCGGCCCACGGAGACTATCGCGGTGCCGCACGGCGTGTTACAGCCGAATTTCTCGCCGGATCGGACGTGGGTTCGCGGTGGTCGGTCCTCGCCCCGCTCCTCGGCAGATTCCGCATCCTGATTCGCGATGAGGCGGGTAATTCCCGCATTCGGCGCTGAACCGGTTCTGCCTGGTAGGCGCCTGTGCGAAGCGCTCACGGAGTATCGGCTCCGCGGTATCGGCCGGGCGAGTCGAGGACCTGTCATAACGTGCAATATGGAGGTCGTCGACCGGGTAATACCGAGCATTCTGCTCAGTTTCGTGTCGGTCGCTTGCGCACATCGCTTGATGGTGGATGCTGTGTGGTACAGGACACAATCCTGGCGCGCTGACCTCGAGGAGGCGATGAAGCAGATGCTCGGCACACCCAGCTATCCGGTGCAACTGGTCCAGCCCGACGGCCGTCGCGTCCTCGATCGAGAACACGCCGCCGTGGTCGCCGATATCGGCCCCGCCGAACTGCGGGACCTCTACGAAGACCTGGTCGTGAACCGCCGTATCGATACCGAGGCCACCGCATTGCAGCGGCAGGGTCAGCTGGGGCTGTGGGCTCCGCTGCTCGGCCAGGAAGCCGCCCAGGTGGGCTCGGCGCGGGCGCTGCACCCCTACGACTACGTGTTCTGTAGCTACCGGGAGGCCGCTGTGGCCTACTGCCGCGGCGTCGACCCGGCCCAGCTGACCCGGATGTGGCGCGGTGTCGCACATTCGTGCTGGGATCCCGACGCCATCAATATGACCAACCCGGCCATCGTCGTCGGTGCACAGGGTCTGCACGCCACCGGCTACGCCTTCGCCGCGCATCTGGAAGGCGCCGATATCGCCACCATCGCCTATTTCGGTGACGGTGCGACCAGTCAGGGCGATATCGCCGAGGCGCTCGGTTTCGCGGCGAGCTGGAGCGCGCCGGTGGTGTTCTTCTGCCAGAACAATCATTGGGCGATCAGCGAGCCGGTCTGCTTGCAGAGCGCCACGCCCATCGCGCAGCGCGCCCTCGGATACGGCATCCCCGCCGTCCAGGTCGACGGCAACGATGTGCTCGCCGTGCTCGCCGTCACCCGGCAGGCACTGACCAGGGCGCATACCGGTGGCGGCCCATCGTTCATCGAGGCGATCACCTACCGGATGGGCCCACACACCACCGCCGACGATCCGACCCGCTACCGATCCGCCGCCGAGACCGAGGAATGGAAGAAACGCGACCCGATCGACCGGGTGCACCGGCTGCTCGAACGCGAGAACCTGCTGGACGCCGAGTTCGAGCAGCGGGTCCGCACCAGGGCCGATGAGGTCGCCGCCGTGGTCCGCACCGCGACCATCGAGATGGCCGATCCCGCGCCGATGGCGCTGTTCGACCACGTCTACAGCTCCGAGCATCCGTTGATCGCCGCACAACGGCGTGAGTACGCGCAGTATCTGGCCGCCGACCCCGACGGCCAGGGCACGCATACCGAAGGAGTCGCGTCATGATCACCACCTTCGCCGCCGCACTCAATGCCGGACTGCGCCGCGCACTGGAGGACGACCCGAAGGTGCTGCTCATGGGGGAGGACATCGGCCGCCTCGGCGGTGTGTTCCGGGTGACCGACACGCTGCAAAAGGATTTCGGCAACAATCGCGTCATCGATGCGCCGCTGGCCGAATCCGGCATCATCGGTACGGCCTTCGGTATGGCGCTGCGTGGATTCCGGCCGGTATGCGAAATCCAGTTCGACGGATTCGTCTACCCGGCCTTCGACCAGATCGTGTCCCAGGTGGCCAAGATCCACTACCGCACGCAGGGCAGGGTGAAGGCGCCCATCACCATTCGCATCCCGTTCGGCGGCGGTATCGGTTCGGTGGAACACCATTCCGAATCGCCGGAGGCGTATTTCGCACATACCGCCGGATTGCGGGTGATGACACCGAGCAACCCCGCCGACGCCTACACCATGATCCGGCAGGCGATCGCGCTCGATGATCCAGTGATCTTCTTCGAACCCAAGCGCCGGTACTGGGACAAGGCCGAGGTCGATCCCGAGGTGCCCGCACAGCTGCCGCCCGATCGGGCCAGGGTCTGCCTCGACGGCGCCGATGCCACCGTCGTCGCCTACGGCGGTACGGTCGCCACCGCACTCGCCGCCGCGAAGATCGCCGCCGAGGAGGGCCACTGCCTCGAGGTCATCGATCTGCGCAGTCTGTCGCCGATCGACTTCGACACCATCGAGGAATCGGTGGCGAAAACCGGCAGACTGGTGGTGGTGCACGAGGCGCCGGTATTCGCCGGGCTCGGCGCCGAGATCGCCGCCAGGATCACCGAACGCTGCTTCTATCACCTGGAGGCGCCGGTGCTGCGCGTCGGCGGCTTCGACATCCCGTACCCCCCGGCCAAGCTCGAAAAGCACCATCTGCCCGATCCGGACCGTATTCTGGCCGCGATCGATCGCTCGCTGGCGGCCTGACCGGCCGAGCCCGGAGGTGGCGGTGTCATCGCGCAGCGGCTCCGGGACAGCACGAACCGACCACGCCCGACCGATAGCCGAGGTGCCTTCCGTGGATGAACCGCGTGCCGACGACCCGAACCACGTGCTGGAATTCCGGCTGCCGGATCTGGGTGAGGGCCTCGCCGATGCCGAACTACAATCGTGGTCGGTGGCCGTCGGCGAGATCGTCGAACTGAATCAGACCATCGCCGAGGTGGAGACGGCCAAAGCGGTGGTGGCTCTGCCGTCGCCGTTCGCGGGCACGGTGGTTGAGCTACTGGTCGAGCCGGGGCAGACTGTGCCGGTCGGCGCGCCGCTGATCCGGGTGCGTACGAGCGCGCCCGGATCACCCGAGACGCCGCCCGTCGCCGATTCGTCCGAGCCGCCGGCGCCGGAACGGAAGTCGGTGCTGGTCGGATACGGGCCGGACGACGATACGGTGACGCGCCGCCGTAGACCTGCTGCGAAAAGCGCTCAGCAGCAGACGGAATCGGGCAATGGGGCCGCCGACTCCGTGGCGAACGGGCGTGCTGCTCAGTCGTCGGGTACCCGCGCCGCCACCCCCGCCGCCCGCAAACTGGCCAGGGAACTCGGCATCGATCTGTGGTACGTCGCGGGTTCGGGACCGGAGGGCGCGGTCACCGTGGCGGATGTGCGCTCAGCGGTGCCGGTCTCACAACCATCGGCCCGTACCGCCCCGCCAGCGACGGCCGAATCCACGGCCGCGGCGCAGCCCGCCGCCGACTCCGGCGCGCCGGGTCCGTCCGCGCGTGAGGAACGCACTCCGATCACCGGCATCCGCAAACGCACCGCGGCCGCGATGGTGGCGAGCGCGCGCACCATTCCGCAGGCCGGCGCCTCCATCACGGTGGACTGCACCGCCACGATGGAACTGCTCGACCACCTGCGCACCACCGCACCCTTCGCCGGGCTGACCCTCACTCCGCTGGCGCTGGTCGCGAAATCGGTGCTGGCCGCGCTGGCGGAATTCCCCGGAATGAACGCCTATTGGGACGAAGCGAACCAGGAGATCGTCACCAAGCATTACGTGAACCTCGGTATCGCCGTGGCCACCGAACGGGGGCTGCTCGTGCCCAACATCAAGGACGCGCACGCAGTGAGCCTGCGTGACCTGTGCCGGGACATCGCCTGGCTGGTGGATGTGACCCGCGCCGGGAACGCGGCACCGACCGATCTGCGCGGCGGCACCTTCACCATCTCCAATGTCGGCGTCTTCGGTGTGGACGCGGGGATGCCACTGGTCAACCCCGGTGAGGCCGCGATCGTCTGTCTCGGTGCGATCAACAGACGGCCCTGGGTGGTGCGCGAGGAACTGGCCATCCGCTGGGTCACCACCCTCACCCTCAGCTTCGATCACCGCATGATCGATGGTGAACAGGCCGCACGATTCTTGGCCACGGTGGGTGGTCTGCTCGAAGATCCACTGACCCTGCTCAGTCGCCTGTAGTCCGGGATGCGGTCTGCAAGCCGTGCGAAGGGTTCGGAAGCGGTCGATCCCATGGGCGGTATCGGCTCGAATCCGGCGCGGACGAGGGGACTTCGCGCAGCGTGGCGGGTTTTCCCGGTCCGGGGACAGGAGCGCGGCCGGATGCGTAGGGTGGGGGAGACGGGCTCGACGATGCGGATCTGAACGAGGAGCTGGAGTGCGGCCGGTACTCATTTCGGCGGAAGAACTGCGGGAAGCGTTGCCGGACAATCGGGTACGGCTACTCGATGTCCGGTGGGCGCTCGGCGACCCGGACGGGCCGCAGCACTATCTGGACGGGCACATCCCCGGCGCGATCTTCGTCGATCTGGAGACCGAACTGGCCGCCCCGCCCTCACCCGCGCGCGGCCGCCATCCGCTGCCCGATATCGGCCGGTTGGAGAAATGCGCGCGCAGCTGGGGCGTCTGCACCGGCGATACCGTGGTCGTCTACGACGCGACCGGCGGTATGGCCGCCGCGCGTGCCTGGTGGCTGCTGCGCTGGGCCGGTATCGCGGATGTGCGCATCATGGACGGTGGCCTTCCGACCTGGACCGCGATCGGCGCCGAACTCGCCACCGGAATCGAATCCGATCCCGCCGCAGGCGATGTCGAATTGAGCCCGGACCATCTGCCCGTCATCGACGCCGATGCGGCCGCCCGTTGGCCGGGCACACTGCTCGACGCGCGCGCGGGTGAGCGCTTCCGCGGCGAACAGGAGCCGATCGACCCGCAAGCGGGCCATATTCCGGGTGCGATCAGTGCGCCGACAGCCGAGAACCTCACTGCCGAAGGATATTTCCGCACCGCGGCGGAACTGCGCGAACGCTTCGACGACTGTGCTGGACCGGTCGCCGTCTACTGCGGTTCCGGTGTCACTGCCGCCCACCAGATCGCTGCCCTCGCGATCGCCGGTATCGACGCCGCCCTCTATCCGGGGTCCTGGTCCCAGTGGTCCAACGACCCGAAACGTCCGGTAGCCACCGGAGCCTGAGCGCCCGTCGCGGGACTGTGCGCGTGGTGTGTCGGCAGCCGGATCGATCGGAGTTCGGCGCGTCTTTCGGCTGAACTGCCACACTGGTGAACTCGCTCGTTTTCGTCCGTCGTCGCACGCACCGCCGACTCGCACCCGCCGTGCCTCACGGACATGTGCGGGCAATCGACTGCAACACTCCCTGGTCGGCAACCGTGATCGGCAGGTCGTAACGGACCGCCACGGCAAGATATTTGGCCGCATAGAAACAGTGCCCCGGACGGGAGGGCGGTAGCCACTCCGCCGGAGTGCTGTCGCCCTTGGCTTGATTGGCGGCGCGGGTGGTGGCTTGCAGGTTGAAGTCGATGTCGTTGGCGAACCGGATGCGGCGCTCCGGCAACCACCCGGCGGCGCCCATATCCCAGGCGGCGGCCAGCGGATAGACGTGGTCGATGGGGACGTTCCCCGCATCGGATTTGGTGAAGGTGACGCTGGCGCCCGTGTACGGATCCGCGAGGACACCGGAGACCACCACGCAGTCGCGGGTGCCGCGCCGATAGTCGATCTCGGTGAGCTGCCGGGCCAGCACATTGTTGCGGGTATCGCAGCCATCGTGCCCGCCGGTGCCCTCGTGATCATCGGACCAGGCGGGACCGAACACGCAGCCTTCGCCCTCCCGGCAACCACGGTCGTAGCCGCCGGGATGGGGCCGCGTGTCGACCACCCGCACCGTCGCGAGCAGTCGCTCGACCTCGATGCGGCCTGGACTTCCCGGTGCGGGTGTCGCGGGGCGTGCGCATCCGGAGAGCACGCACAGGGCCATGACCAGCGCAGCGATAACCGCCGGTGCGGTGGGCGGCGAGGTACCACGCGTGCGCTGCGCCGTCCGGCATACGGCACGCGCAGGACCCGACCCGCAGGGCCGGGTGGTGCGTCCAGCCCTCGGCCACGCGACCGACCGGCGTGTCGTCGAAGATCCCCGTCGATGTCCCACCCGCATGGACAAGATGTACCCGCACCCACCGACAGGTGACGGTGTCCGGCGCGGGTGTCCCGGAGGGGTTTACAGCCAGGCGCGGGCCAGCAGCTCGTCGGCGGTGTCCTGGCTGCCGTGCGGCGGGAAGCGGGTGGCGGCCAGCGTATTGCTGTGGGTCCCGTCGTGGCCGATCAGCCATGAGCCACCGCGATCTTCGCATTCGGCGATCTTGGCGAAGGTGGTGAGCAGGAAGGTGATCGCCTCGTGCGGATCGCCGGTGTGGGCGAGACGCTGCGATTCGCCGGGCCGCGACAGGTCCAGCCAGACGCCGGACTCGCCGTCCAGCCGCATCCCGACGATGCAGCGGGCGTTGATGAAGGTGAATTTACGCCGTTCCCACGGCGTTGTCGGCGTGAAGCTCTGCTCGAGAACTTGGAGCAGAATCGTCATACTGCTGCCCTCCGGTAGGTATGCCGCCGTTGTGTGAATGACCGCGTTGTGCTGCTGCTGGCGTCTTGTGGACGCCGCCGCCCTGCTTGTGAATGATTCCGCTACCGCATCCGCCGAGCGTGTGAATCCCCGCGATGACCAGCGGATATCCCAGTATGTTCCGTCCTCGGCGATAAATCCAGGGTCCGGGTGCTCATCCGTGCGGTTGCCTGTCGGTGCGAGCTGATTTGATGGGGCCATGCTGCACGGTCTGTGGTCGCCGGGGTCCGGGCTGCTGCTGTGGCGGCCGCCCGGTGCGGACGCCGACGCGGTGAGCGTGCCCGGCCTGCTCGGCGACGTCGTCCGCGCGGCCAAGTTCCGACATCGCGCGCAGGTGCTGCTCGCCGATGGCGAGGGATTCCGCACGGCACGGGTGCCCGCCCACGCGTTGGCGCCCGATGCCGCGGCGGCTGCCCTGCGGCAACGTCTTCCCGCCACCGCGGTAGCCGGTGACCTGCGGTTTCTCGCCCATATCGCGCACGGTGTGGAACGCTGGGCGCGGGCCGGACGGGTCGTGCCCGAGCTACGCCGCGACGACGGCCAGTGGTGGGCGCGTTGGCGGCTGGTCGGGGGAGCGGGGCAGCGGGCCTGGCTGGCCGAACTCGCCTCCGCGATGCCCGCCGCGCTGCGAGTGGCCGGTGAACCGGGTGCGGTGCTCGACGATATGGTCACCGAACTCACTGATCCCATTGTTCGCGAACTGATCGGGGCACACCCGTCACCGCACCCGCTGGTGCACGGGCTCACCGCCGATGTCGCGGTGGACGGTGGCAGCCATCAGGCCGCGCAGATGCTGGAACGCTGGCGCAACAGCCTCGCCGCCGACGAGCCGGAACTGGTGCTGCGGCTGCTCGAACCCGACGCCGACGACACCGACGAGGTGGCGCTGTGGCGGCTGGAGGTGTGCCTGCGCGTCGATGGTCAGGCGCCGGGACCGATTCCGTTGCACGGCGACCCGCAGCTGGTCCGGGCCGCGGTGGAACGGCTCGGGGAGGCGCAGCGGGCCTACCCCCGGCTGCGGGATCTGCCCGGCGACCCACACACCATGGACCTGTTGCTACCCACCGAGGTGGTGGTCGATCTGGTTGCTCACGGTGTGCACGCGCTGCACGCGGCCGGGATCCGGCTCCTACTGCCGCGGGCCTGGACCGTCAGCGCACCGTCCATGCGGCTGCGAGTGGACAGCGCCGTACCCGCGGCCGAGAGCACCGTCGGGCTGCCGGGGCTGGTGTCCTATCGATGGGAGCTGGCCCTCGGCGACACCGTGCTGAGCCGCGACGAGATGCAGCGGCTCGTGCATGCGAAATCGGATCTGGTGCAGTTGCGCGGGGAGTGGGTGCAGGCCGATCACAAGGTGCTGGCGGCGGCCGCGAAGTATGTGGCGCTGCATGCCGACGACACCGAGGTCACCCTGGCCGACATGATCGGCGAGATCGCGGCGACCCGCGTCGATCAGGTGCCGGTCACCGAGGTCACCGCCACCGGCTGGGCCGCCGAACTGTTCGATCCGGCCGCAGCCGAGGAACCGGTGCCCGCGCCGGTCGGGTTGAAGGCGCAGCTGCGTCCGTATCAGCAACGCGGTCTGTCCTGGCTGGCCACCATGAGCCGGATGGGTCTCGGCGCGATCCTGGCCGACGATATGGGTCTCGGTAAGACGATCCAGGTACTCGCCCTGTTGTTGCACGAACGCGAAGGTGACCGGCCGATCGGCCCGACACTGCTGGTGTGCCCGATGTCGGTGGTCGGCAACTGGCAGCGCGAAGCCGAACGATTCGCCCCCGACCTGCGGGTGCTGGTGCACCACGGCGCCGCGCGGGCCAAGGGCGAGCAGCTCTGCGCCGCGATCGCCGAGGCAGATCTGGTCCTCACCACCTACGCCCTGCTGGCGCGCGATATCGCGGAGCTGGCGGCGCGGGAGTGGACAAGGGTGGTGCTCGACGAGGCGCAACACATCAAGAACTCCGGCACCAGGCAGGCGCGGGCGGCACGCGCGCTCCCGGCCGGGCACCGGCTGGCATTGACCGGGACGCCGGTGGAGAACCGACTGGAGGAACTACGGTCGATCCTGGATTTCACCATGCCGAAACTGCTCGGCAGCGCGCAGTCGTTCCGCGCCAGATTCGCCGTACCGATCGAACGCGAACGCGATGAGAACGCCATCACCCGGCTGCGCACCGTCACCGCGCCGTTCGTGCTGCGCCGGGTGAAGACCGATCCGACGGTGATCTCCGATCTCCCCGACAAGCTCGAGATGACGGTGCGCGCCAACCTGACCGTCGAGCAGGCCGCGCTCTACCAGGCCGTCGTCGACGACATGCTGACCAAACTGCGCGATGCCAAGGGCATGGCCCGCAAGGGCGCGGTGCTCGGGGCGCTGACCCGGCTCAAACAGGTCTGTAACCATCCCGCGCATTTCCTCGGCGACGGTTCGGCCGTGCTGCGCCGCGGCGGCCATCGCTCCGGCAAACTCGCCCTGGTGGAGGATGTGCTCGACGCGGTGCTCGCCGACGGCGAGAAGGCGCTGATGTTCACCCAGTTCCGCGAATTCGGTGAGCTGATCGCGCCCTATCTGGCCGAGCGATTCGGCACCAGGATCCCGTTCCTGCATGGCGGGGTGACCAAACAGCGCCGCGACACCATGGTGGCCGAATTCCAGCAGGCCGAGGGTCCACCGCTGATGCTGCTCTCGCTCAAAGCGGGCGGCACGGGGCTGAACCTGACCGCGGCCAATCATGTCGTGCATCTGGATCGCTGGTGGAATCCCGCGGTGGAGAATCAGGCCACCGACCGCGCCTATCGGATCGGGCAGCAGCGCGCCGTGCAAGTGCGCAAACTGGTGTGCGTCGACACCATCGAGGAGCGGATCGACGAAATGATCAGTGGGAAGAGTCAACTCGCCGATCTCGCGGTCGGCTCAGGGGAGAACTGGATCACCGAGCTGAGCACCGACGAGTTGCGTGATCTGTTCACCCTCGGTGCCGAAGCGGTGGGCGAATGAATCCGCGCGTCGATTTCAGCGAGTTCGGGCCACGCCGTCCGGTGTCCGGTGGCGTCGAAGCACGTAGCAGGCGTGGCGCGTTCGGCCGTACCGCCTGGGGCCGGGCGTTCATCGACGCGGTGGAGCGGATGGCCGAGCCCGGCAGGCTCTCGCGTGGCCGCAGCTATGCGCGGTCGGGGCAGGTGGTGAGCTACCGGATCGAACGCGGTGCGGTGATCGGCGAGGTGCAGGGCAGCCAGCCGCGTCCGTTCACCGCCACCTGCACGGTGCGGCCGCTGCGCCAGGAGGAGATCGAGCTGCTGGTCGAACAGATCCGGGCCGCGCCCGGCATGCTGGCCCAGATCGCCTCCGGTGCGCTGCTGACCGCGCTCTCGCCCCATCTGCTGCCGGAAACCGCCGCGGACCTGGACTTCGGCTGCACCTGCCCCGATCCCGGCTGGCCGTGCAAACACGTCGCCGCACTGTGCTACCTGCTCGCCGAACGGCTCGACGAATACCCGCGCGACCTGCTCACGCTGCGCGGACTCTCGCTGGACACCTTGATCGGCGGGGTGGAACGTGGCACCGGCCCCGGCGGCGATACCGATCCCTACGGTGAAGACCTCGAACCACCGGCGCTGCCCACACCCGAATATCGTTGTGCCGCCGATGATCTTGACCCGACGCTGTTGCGCCGCGCATTACGCATGCTCGCCGAGGACGAGCCGACGGCCGCGACGGGTCTGCGCACGCTGAATTCCTGCTACGCCGACCTGCGCGACAGCTGAGCGGGCACCACGGCCGGGGAGCGCGACCGCAGCCGCGCCGGCCATGCGCCCGGAATCGGGGCACGGTCGCCGGGAATGGCTCAGGACTCGTCGATGCGGTAGATCCGCTGCGCGTTCGTGCGGAACACTCGGTCCAAGCATTCCGAACCACCCACGTGTTCGGTGATCGCGCCGGCGACGGCCTGCGCGCTGCCCGCGATGGTCGTGATCGGCTTGTCCACCGGGAAGTTCGAGCCCCACACCAGCCGGTCGACGCCGAAACAGTCCACCGCGTGGGTGAGCAGCGGTCCGATCCGGTCGAGCAGTTCGGGCACCGGCGTCGCCGTGCCACGCGGTGGGACCCGGTGACCGAGGATCGGCATCATCAGGCCGCTGACCTTGGCGACCACCTTCGGCCGCGCCGCGAGGGCCGCGATGTCCTCACGCCAGCGGATGAACAATTCGCGCCGGTGCCCGGGGTTGGCGCCGGTATGTCTGCCGACCGCGCCGAAGATTCCGGCCGGTGTGCCGAGGTGATTCAGCACGATGGTGACCTCGGGATAGCGGTCGGCGAGCGCCGCGACATCGGGCAGTTGGTGCGAATACACCCATGCCTCGAACACCAGCTCGCGCGCGGCGAGTTCGGCGAACCCGTCGAGGAAGGCGTTCGCGGTGAGATCGCCCGGTGTGCCGGTGAACGAGCGGACGCCGGGATCGGGATGGTGCGCGACCATGGTGCGGATTCCACGCAGCAGCGGTGACGCCGACGCGTGCGCGTCCAGCAGCGCCGCGAATCCCGGTGCGGCCGGATCGGCACTGGCGAGGATGGCGCCGAGAGCGGGTGTATCGACCCCGAACGGCAGACTCGCCACCCACCGGGTCTCATCGGCCTTGGCCAGCGGGCCGGTACCGGACCATTCGACCTCGATATGTGCGATGGTGCGCACCGTCAACCCTGCCGTGTCCGTGCGGTAGTCCGCGGGCAGGTAGGGGTGCATGTATGGTGTCGGATCGCCAACGAATTCGCGATCACGTTGCGGCGCAACCTTCATGGCGAGCCCGATCGGCACCGGCAGATATCGGAAGAGCCGGGCGAGGCCGCTGAAATCACGCGGTGTCGACAGCGGATCCCACTGGTGGATGTGCGCGTCGATGATGGGTATGTCGGTGAGATTCATGTGGTCCATCCCGTCCGCCGTTCACCCGGTCGGGGCCGATTGTCACATGCGAGCAGGATGCGTATCCGCGGTACCGGCGAAACCACGGCCCGGTCGGACATACTTGCGGCGTGAGCGAGGACAACAGTGACGCAGGCGCCCGGCATATCAGCGCGCTGCGCGGGCTGGTCGAGTCCGGCGTGCTGACCGAGCAGCAGCGCGACGCCGTGCTCGCGGCGCTGGCCGGACCGTCCGCCCGTCCCGCACGCAGCAGGTTGCTCGCCGAGATCGCGGCCTATGCCGGTGCGGGACTCCTGCTCGCCGGGATCGCGCTGGTGCTGGCGGCCTCATGGGAGGATCTGGCCAGGACCGGCCGCGTCGCGATCCTCGCATTGATCTCGGTGGTGCTTTCGGTCATCGCGGTGACGGTCGCCGGTGGACCGTCGGCACTGTTTCCTCGGTTCGGGGTCCGGGCCGAGGCGGCGGAGGTCCCCGCCGTCAGGACCCGGCTCGCCACCGTCCTGTTCGCCCTCACCGCCGCCTTCGTCGCCGGTACGGTCGGCTCGGCCATCGAGGACGGCAACACCGATTCCGCCTGGGTGTACGCGTGCGTCGCGGGTCTGATCGTGGCCGTGATCGGCTATCTGGCGCTGCCCTCGCTGATCGGCATGCTCACCTGCGCGGGCTTCAGCGCCGCCGCCGTGCCCGGGGTGATGACCGATCTCATCGACCTGCACGAGGGCTGGCCCGGTGTCGCCGTGCTGCTGCTCGGTGTCGTCTGGGGTGGGCTGACCCGCCTCGGTGCCTTCACCGAACGCTGGGCCGGCTATCTGATCGCGGTGATCCTCGCCGTCGTCGGCGCACAGTTCACCAGCGAATACGACAACCTGGCCGTCGCCTACTGGCTCACCGCCCTGGTCGCCGCGCTCTGCTTCGCCCTCTACCTGACCGAACGCTCCTGGGTGCTCGTCCTCGGCGGCGCCGCCGCCCTCGCCATCGCCGCGGCGGAGGCGGTCTGGGACTGGACCGACGGCTCCGTCGGCGCCGCCGGCGCGGTGCTGATCGTCGGTGCGCTCGTGCTCGGCTCCGGCGGCTATCTGCTCACCCGCGTCGGTAGCGCCGCCGACTAGCGGGTCGGCGGCTGGGAGCCCTCGGGTGCGTAGGCCCGCAGAAACGTGTCGACCGCCGCGTCCGAGATATCGCGGAGCACGGCATCGGTGACCTCCCGCGTGCCGAGCCCGCTGTGCCGTTCGAGCGGTCCGGTGAGGAGTGCGAGTAGTTGCTCGGCCGCGCACCCCGGATCGGCGTGCCGCAGCCGGCCGTCGAGCATATAGCGAGCCAGCCGATCGGTGAGCGCCTCGGCCAGCCGCTGCGGGACGCGTTCCAGAATCTCTGCGCTCAGCTCGGGAAAAGTGGCCAGCTGCGCGTAGGTCAGGCGATGCAGTGCGGTGGCACGCGGCCCCGCGCATACCGTCACCAGGCGATAGGCGGTCTCACCGAGCGCGGTGCCCGGATCTGATCCGGTGTCGCGCAACGGTTCCAGCGCGGCGAGACCTTGCGCGCCCACCGAATCCGCGGCGGCTCGCATCGTCTCCCGCAGCAGCGTGGGCTTATCGGTGAGGTGGTTGTACACCGTCGGCTTGGCCACGCCCGCCGCGTCGGCGATTTCCTGCACGCACGCCTGGTCGTAGCCGCGGCGCGCGAAGACCTCGAAGGCTACCTCCAGGATCGCCTGCCGTTTGTCGATGCGTCCGCGTGTGGTCGTCGTTCGGGTCACGGTGCGAGCTTATCGGGAGATCGCATCGGTTTGAACTTGCGGGTTCATTTGTTTGGCTGTACTAGTTGGTCTTGTATTTTGAACCGGCAAGTTCAGACTGGAGGACTGATGATCGTGCACGTACTACGTTTCGGATTCCGCGAGGGGGTCACCGACCAGCAGAAGGAGCTGGTATTGGCCACGATGCGCCGCACCGCTGCGGTGGAGTCGGTCGAATTCTCCTGCGTCGGAACCGATCTCGGCGATCCTGCATCGGGATTCACCCACGCGTACTGCGTCGGCATCGCGGATCTGGCCGCGCTGGAGCGCTATATGCACGATCCGGTGCATCTGGCGGGTGATCCGGTGATCGTCCCGCACCTCGCGAAGCTGGCGATCGGTCCCGATGTCTCCGACGATCCCGATCCCGAACTCGACGCCAAGATCATGGCGCTGCATCAGCGCAAGGTGCGGATGTATCCGGAGTGGGATCGGCTCATGTCGACGATTCCCGAGGTGCGTATCGCCTGAGTCTGGTGCGGCGAAGTGGGTGGGTGTATATTTTGCTTGGACGTCCAACTATCGGACGACCGCAATTCGGGCATGCGTCGCATGCTGCCACCGTCGACACCCGAGGACAGGATTCGCATGGTTCGTGAACTCACCCACTTCATCGGCGGACAGCAGGTCCCCGGCACCTCCGGCCGCTTCGGTGACGTGTTCGATCCCAATATCGGCCAGGTGCAGGCCCGGGTGCCGCTGGCCACCACCGCGGAGGTGGAAGCGGCCATCGCGAACGCCGCCGCCGCGCAGCCGGAATGGGCCGCGTTCAACCCGCAGAAGCGGGCGCGGGTCCTGATGAAATTCCTGACCCTGGTGCAGGACGAGATGGACTCGCTGGCGGCGCTGCTGTCGAGCGAGCACGGCAAGACCCTCGCCGACGCCAAGGGTGATATCCAGCGTGGACTCGAGGTGATCGAGTTCTCGACCGGTATCCCGCACCTGCTCAAGGGCGAGTACACCGAGAGCGCGGGCACCGGCATCGACGTCTACTCGATGCGTCAGCCGCTCGGCGTCGTCGCCGGTATCACGCCGTTCAACTTCCCGGCCATGATCCCGCTGTGGAAGGCCGGGCCCGCGCTGGCCTGCGGTAACGCCTTCGTCCTCAAACCTTCCGAGCGCGATCCCTCGGTGCCGCTGCGGCTGGCGGAGCTGTTCCTGGAAGCCGGGCTGCCCGCCGGTGTCTTCAATGTCGTCAACGGCGACAAGGAGGCGGTCGACGCGATCCTGCATGATCGGCGCATCGAGGCCGTCGGCTTCGTCGGCTCCACCCCGATCGCCCAGTACATCTACGAGACCGCCACCGCCAACGGCAAGCGCGCGCAATGCTTCGGCGGTGCGAAGAACCATGCCATCGTCATGCCGGATGCCGATCTCGACGACGTCGCCGATCAGCTCATCGGCGCCGGCTACGGTTCCGCGGGCGAGCGATGCATGGCCATCTCGGTGGCGGTGCCCGTCGGTGAGGAGACCGCCGACCGGCTCGTCGCCAAGCTCACCGAACGTGTGCACAAGCTCAACGTCGGTCGCTCCGATGATCCGGGTGTCGATTTCGGCCCGCTGGTCGGCCGCGACGGTCTGGACCGGGTGAACAACTACGTCCAGATCGGTATCGACGAGGGCGCGGAGCTGGTGGTGGACGGCCGCGGCCTGACCGTCGACGGCGCCGAGGACGGCTACTTCGTCGGCGCGACCCTGTTCGACAAGGTCACCCCCGAGATGCGCATCTACACCGAGGAGATCTTCGGCCCGGTGCTCAGCGTGGTGCGCGCACACGACTACGAGGAAGGCCTTCGCCTGGCCAGTGAGCACGAATTCGGCAACGGTGTCGCGATCTTCACCCGTGACGGCGACACCGCCCGCGATTTCGCGGCCCGCGTCCAGGTGGGCATGGTCGGCATCAACGTCCCGATTCCGGTGCCCATCGCCTATCACACCTTCGGCGGTTGGAAGCGGTCCGGTTTCGGCGATCTGAACCAGCACGGCCCGGATTCGATCCGCTTCTACACCAAGACCAAGACCGTCACGCAGCGCTGGCCGAAGGGTCTGAAGGAGAACGCGGACCACTTCGTCATCCCGACGATGGACTGATGCGATGTTCACCCTGAACTCCGATGAACGGGCGATCCGCGATACGGCGCGGGATTTCGCCGACGAGTTCCTGGCTCCGCACGCGCTCGAATGGGACGAGCACATGCACTTCCCGATCGAGGTGCTGCGCAAATCCGGTTCGGTCGGCCTCGGCGGCATCTACGTCGCCGAGGATGTGGGCGGGTCGGGGCTGCGCAGACTGGACGCGGTACGCATCTTCGAGCAGCTGGCCACCGGCTGCCCCGCGGTCGCGGCCTATATCTCCATCCACAATATGGCCGCGTGGATGATCGACGCCTACGGTGACGATGCGCAGCGGTTCCGCTGGCTGCCCGGTATGACATCGATGGAGATCCTCGGCAGTTATGCGCTCACCGAACCCGGCGTCGGCTCCGATGCGGCGGCGTTGGCCACCAAAGCGGTCCGCGACGGCGACGACTACATCCTCAACGGCGTCAAACAGTTCATCTCCGGTGCGGGCGCCAACGATGTGTACGTGATGATGGTGCGCACCGGCGATGACGGGGCGCGCGGTATCTCGGCGCTCATCGTTCCCTCCGACACTCCCGGTCTGACCGTCGGCCCGAACGAGAAGAAGATGGGCTGGAAGGCGCAGCCGACCCGGCAGGTGATCCTCACCGACGTCCGCGTGCCGGTCGCCAACCGGCTCGGCGCCGAGGGCGACGGCTTCCGTATCGCCATGAACGGACTCAACGGGGGCAGGCTCAACATTGCGGCCTGCTCGGTCGGCGGCGCGCAAGCGGCGCTGGACAAGACCGTGCCGTACCTGGCCCAGCGCCAGGCCTTCGGTGCGCCGCTGCTGAAGAATCAGGCATTGCAGTTCGATCTGGCGGATATGCGTACCCAGCTCGAGGCCGCGCGCACCCTGCTGTGGCGCGCCGCCGCCGCGCTCGACGCCGATGACACCGACAAGGTCGAACTCTGCGCAATGGCCAAGCGGTTCGCCACCGACGCGGGTTTCGAGGTCGCGAACAAGGCGCTGCAACTGCACGGTGGTTACGGTTACCTCGCCGAGTACGGTCTGGAGAAAATCGTCCGGGATCTGCGGGTGCATCAGATCCTCGAGGGCACCAACGAAATCATGCGGGTGGTCGTCGCCCGGTCGATGACCTCGACCGCCCGCGGGGCAGGAGCAGCGTGAGTACGAGCGGGGAACCCGAAGTCCTGATCGAGGTACGTGACGGCCTCGGCGTCATCACCTTGAACCGGCCGAAAGCCATCAACGCGCTCAACCACTCGATGGTGCGCACCATCACCGAGGCGCTGCGGGCCTGGGCCGATGATCCGCAGGTGCGGACCGTCGCGCTGATCGGTGCGGGGGAGCGGGGGTTGTGCGCAGGCGGCGATATCGTCGCCATCCACAATGATGCCAAGAGCGCACAACAGGATTCGGGTGCGACGGCCACCGGCGCGGAATCGGCATCGGGTCGATTCTGGCGCGACGAATACATCCTGAATGCGTTGATCGGCCGGTTCCCGAAACCGTATGTCGCGGTGATGGACGGGATCGTCATGGGTGGCGGTGTCGGTTTGTCCGGACATGCGGGGCATCGGATCGTCACCGAGCGGTCCACGATCGGGATGCCCGAGGTCGGTATCGGGTTCGTACCGGATGTGGGTGGCACCTTTCTGCTGGCCCGGACTCCCGGTGAACTCGGCACGCACGTCGCGCTCACCACCGCGCGGATGCGCGCCGGTGACGCCATCGCCGCCGGTTTCGCCGACTATTTCATTCCGTCCGAGCACATTCCGGCGCTACTCGAGACCCTGCGCGGTGAATCGGCCGATATCGCCATCGCCAAATTCGCCACGGCCGCACCGGAATCGGAGCTGCTGGCACAGCGCGACTGGATCGACGCCTGCTACAGCGCCGATACGGTCGAGGAGATCGTCGGCCGGTTGCGTAGGCACGGTCCGCAGGCCGAGGCGGCCGCCACCGAACTGCTGTCGAAATCGCCGGTCTCGCTGAAGGTCACGCTGCGCTCGCTGCGATCGGCGCGCCGCGCCGATTCGCTGGAGGCGGTGTTGAACGAGGAGTACCGCGTCTCGATCGCCACCCTCGGTTCGCACGATCTGGTCGAGGGCATCCGCGCACAGGTGATCGACAAGGACCGCAACCCACAGTGGTCACCCGCCACCCTGGACGCGGTGACCGATGAGCAGGTCGCGGCGTATTTCACCGACCTGGGGAGCCAGGAATTGGGTTTGACCGCACCCGATCAGGAGGGACAGCAGTGAACGAGCCCGCCCGCAAGACCATCGGTTTCCTCGGCCTCGGACACATGGGTGCGCCGATGGCCGCCAATCTGGTCGAAGCCGGATACGACGTGCACGCCTTCGACCCGATGCCCGCCGCGCAGGAGGTGGCGCGGGAAGCGGGTATCCGCCTGGTCGACACCGGCGTCGCCCCCGCCACCGATCGCGACATCGTGATCACCATGCTGACCAACGGCAAGCTGGTCCGCGACGTCTACGCCGAACTGCTGCCCGTCGCGCGGCCCGGCACGCTGTTCATCGACTGTTCGACCATCGATGTCGCCGACGCCAAGGCGGCCGCCGAGATGGCGATCGCCGCCGGTCATCGCGCGCTGGACGCCCCGGTATCCGGCGGTGTCGCGGGAGCCGCCGCGGGCACGCTGACATTCATGGTCGGCGGCGGAGAGGCCGATTTTGCCGAGGCATTACCGGTCCTCGACGTGATGGGCGGCAAGGTGGTGCACTGCGGTGCGAGCGGCGTCGGTCAGGTCGCGAAGATCTGCAACAACATGCTGCTCGGCATCTCGATGATCGGCCTGTCCGAGGCGCTGGTGCTCGGGGAGAAGCTGGGGTTGAGCCACCAGTCGTTCTTCGATGTGGTGTCCAAGGCCTCCGGTCAGAGCTGGGCGCTCACCAGCTACTGTCCCGTGCCGGGCCCGGTGCCGACCAGCCCGGCCAACAATGACTACGAGCCCGGATTCGCCACGGCGCTGATGAACAAGGACCTCGGCCTCGCCGCGAATGCCTTGCGCACCAACGGGGTCGACGGCCAGCTCGGGCTGCTGGCCGCGGAGATCTACGAGCGGTTCAACCAGTCGGCGGGGGCGAAGGACTTCTCGGCTATCGTCACCGACGTCCGCACAAGGTCCGAGCAAGAGGGTGTGTGAAATGGAAGCATCGCGCAGCGATTCCGTGAGGGGCGGCGGCCGGGAGACGGATGGACGTGATTTCGAGACGATTCTGCTGGAGCGCAAGGGCCGCGTCGCCCTGATCACGCTGAACCGGCCGAAGGCGCTCAACGCGCTCAACGCGCAGGTCCTCGATGACGTCATCGCCGCACTCGACGAACTCGAGCACGACGACGAGATCGGCGCCGTTGTCATCACCGGGTCGGATCGCGCTTTCGCCGCGGGCGCCGACATCAAGGAGATGCAGCCCAAGTCGTACATGGACATGTTCATGAACGATTTCTTCGCCCGCTGGGACCGCCTGGCCGCCTTCCGCAAACCCACCATCGCCGCGGTCGCCGGATACGCGCTCGGCGGCGGGTGTGAGCTGGCGATGATCTGCGACATCCTGATCGCGGCCGATAACGCCAAGTTCGGTCAGCCCGAGATCAAGCTCGGCGTCATCCCCGGTATCGGCGGTTCGCAGCGGCTGACCCGCGCGATCGGCAAGGCCAAGGCCATGGACCTGGTGCTGACCGGCCGCAATATGGATGTCGACGAGGCCGAACGGGCCGGGCTGGTCTCGCGGATCGTGCCCGCCGCCGATCTGCTCGACACCGCGCTCGAGGTGGCCGACACCATCGCGGCCATGTCGCTTCCCGTCGCCATGATCGCCAAGGAGGCGGTGAACCGGTCCTTCGAGACCACGCTGGCCGAGGGTCTGCGTTTCGAGCGGCGGGTCTTCCACTCGCTGTTCGCCATCGAGGATCAGAAGGAAGGCATGTCCGCGTTCGTGGAGAAGCGGCAGGCGAAATTCACCAACCGTTGAGTGTCGCGGTCCCGCTCAGTTGCCGGAGCTGGGCGGGATTCCGACCACCTCGACCGGAGTCGGTACGGTCCCGTCCTCGGTCGGCCGCGCGGTGTCGTCGTTCACGGTGAGCAGGCCCGCGATGGTGGCGCCGAGTCCGACCGTCACCGCGAGCGCGGCGACGAGTTTGCGGCGGCCCACCGAACCACCGGCCAGGCTCGCCGACAGGGTGCCCCGCGGCAGCCGCGGCATCCGTATCTCCGCGGCCGGACGGTCGGCGGCCAGCAGCACCGCACCGCGCGCCGAGACGTATTCGGGTTCGGGATCGTAGACGATCGGCAGGCCGACCAGGGCTTCCAGTTCGGCGCGGATACTCGGATTGCGGGTACAACCGCCGAGCAGCACCATCGCGTTCGGCCGCACCCCCGCTTCGGCGCCGAGCTGGCGGACGAACGAGGCGGAATGATGGATACCGGCCGCACACAGTTCGGCCAGGTCACTGCGGGTGACGACGGCACGTTCATCGGTACCGGGATCCATCGCGGTGACCACTCGCTCACTGCTGAGCGCTTCGCGATGGCGGCGGATGGTCGGTTTATCGGTCAGTACTCCGCCCTTGGCCAGCTGCCAGCGCAGCAGCGCGTCGTAGCCGTCGCCGCCGAGCACCGTGCTGCGCTTGCTCGCCAGTACCGAATCGGTGCGGCAGTCGATATGGGTGATGGTGAGCCCGGAACTGCCCAGGTCGTACAGGATCGCGGTGCCGGAATCGGGCAGGGCTCCGGTGAAACGCAGATAGCGCAGCTGGGCCAGCGGCTCGTCGACGACGGTGAGGTCGCGCCCGCCCGCCGCCGATCTGATGCTGTCGGTGTGCAGCGAACAACGGCTGGTCACCGCGATACGGGTGATCAGTTCGTCGCGGCGGGCGGCGGCGACCCGCATCCGGCGGATCGCCTCGAAAACTGCCTCTTCGATCCCCGCACCGGCCCGGCGTGGCACCTGGCATCGGTCGATGGGATCCAGATGGGGTTGGTCGGAGTGGGTGAGCATGGCGCGCGCACCGCAGGCACCCGCCGACACCCCGAGGACCAGCACCATGGACTCCATGGTGGACCACCGGCCCGGTCTTGCCAAGACGATCGGCCGCGAAATTCGCTACTTGGCTGCTGGAACGTTACTCGGTGGATGCCTCGGAGGAGTAAAGGACCGCGCGGTTTTCACCCTGTGGGCTACTTGGGCGTTTCGCGTGGTTTGTCGTTGTGACAGCTCAGGAATCGGTAGCGCTCCAGCGGGCCGGTTCCTCGCCGGTATCGAAGTCGCCCGCCGTATGCCGGAATTCCGCCAGCAGTTGCAGCAGGGTGCGCAACCGGTCCGGTGGTAGGCCGGGCCGGGCGAATACCTCACCGTTGAGTCGATCGGTGGCTTTGGTAACCACTTCCCTTCCCGCATCGGTGATTTCGATGAGGGTGGCGCGGCGGTCGCTGGGATGCGGTACGCGCACCACCAAGCCGGCGGCCTCCAGTCGGTCGACGGTATTGGTGACGCTCGTCGGATGCACCTGCAACCTGGCGCTGGCCTTGGCCATCGGCAGCGCACCGGTCTTGCTGAAACTCAGCAGCATGAGCAGCTCATAGCGGGAGAACGTCAATCCGGTGGGTTTCAACGCCTCGTCCACCCGTGACATCACGATCTGCTGCGCCCGCACCAGCGAGGTCACCGCCGCCATTCCGTCGGCCACCGCGCCCCAGCCGTGGCCGACCCACTGGCGGTGGGCCTCCTGAATCGGGTCGAGCGGTAGTGGACGTGACCTGGACATGGACCCGATCATTCCATGTGCCCATCCGTGGCCCGCCTCGCCGCGACCCACACCCTTGAAATCAGGGTGATCGCAAACCTGGGCGAACCGGACCGCACCGGGCACTATCGGTAGGCGAGGCGGGCGTGGCTGAGTGGTTCAGGCGACGGTCTGCAAAGCCGTTCACGCGGGTTCGATTCCCGCCGCTCGCTCCAAGTGTCGGGGTGCGTCGCCTCGATACCTCGTCCGGCGTACGTCACCGCCGGGCGAGGTATCGGGTGCGATTTCCCGCAGGCGGCAGAACATCAGTGCAGACCCGAGAAATCTCGCGGCACAACATGATTGCGATCGGCGAAGGTTCCGAGCGTGTAGTCCGGGAAGAGTCCGAGATATTCACCGCGGGTCAGCGTGCTCCAGCGGCGGGCATCCTCGGTGCGGGTCTTGTAGAAGTTCAGCATGTACCCGCCCTCGTAGATCCGGGCCAGGCTGTAGCCACCCGGATACTCCTTCACCGCCGCCACCTCCAGGAATTCCACCGCGCACGCCACGTCGGGACGGGTGCGTCGGTTGCGGTGGGTGTGGCCGCTGTGGTGCAGGAATACGCCGGGCGCGCGCTCGTACATGGCCTGCAACTCGGCGCTGTCGCGACGATTCAAGACGAAGCCCGGACCCGCGGTATTGGTCAGGCCCGATTCCACAGTGACCGGATGATGGCCGAACACCAGCGTCGGGCGTTCGGGTTCGTCGTGCAGCAGATCGCGGACCCGAGCCAGTTGCGGGCGTTCGAGTGTGCCACCGGAGCCGTCGAGTTCGCTGGTATCGAGCCCGATCAGCCGCAGCCCACCGAGGTCTCGCTCCAGTAGCTGTTGTCGAGGGCCGAATTCTTTTTCCCAGCAATCGAAATGGGTGTCCGTACCGGGCGCGACCGGGCAGTCGCGGTAGTCGTCTCCGGTATGTGGGCGATCGTGGTTGCCGCGCACCGCCAGATAGTTGCCGCCCCACCCGTCGAGATGCGCGCGCACATCACGGGTTTCGATCGGGGTGGCTTCGCTGGTGAGATCTCCGGCCAGCAGCAGCAATTCGGCGTCGCGATCCGGTCGGCCCAGGTCGTCGAGCAGTGCCGCCAGCATCATTTCCGGATAGGGCGCCAGACCGGGTTCCTGCCGGAAGCCGGGCGGGAAATTCCCGATGATCAGGCCGCTGACGTCCTCGCCGTAATGCACGTCATTGGCCAGCGCGATCGTGCGCAGCAACCGGCCGGGCGGTGGGACCAGCGTGGTGAATTCGCCGAGTAGTTCGGGACTGCCGGGCAGCCGGGTGCTCAGTGACAGCGCTGGTTGGGCGCGCACGCCCTGCGACCAGGCCTCGAAACGGTAGCGGCGGCCCGGTTCCAGACCGTCGACCTGCGCATGGTGAAACGGTGTCGGCGTCTGCGTTGCCCAGACCTGGACCGGTGCGCGTGGACTGTCGGCCGGAATCAGCCGGACCTCCCCGTGGGTGGCGACCGGAACCAGTCTGCCCGCGGCGTCCGGTGCGCGCGTGGTCCACGTCAGGATGGCCGACCGGTCGGTGACGGTGACAAGCTCCAGATCACTCGCCTGGATCTGATTCGCCTGGGCCAGAACCGAACCCGGCCGCACCGCGCCCATGACGGGCAACAGTGCGGCCAGGCCGATGGCGCCGAGAATCGTCCGGCGCGAGGGTCCGCAGCAGCTCATCTGCGGCAGCGGATCAGTTGCTGTCGGAATCGTCCGAGCAGATCTTCCAGGTGCCGTCTTCCTTGGCCAGCGTTTCGTCCGACTCGTTGTCGGTGTCGCTGTCGTCGTCCATACCGGGGATCGTGATCTTGAACGTGCCCGTGACGTGCGCCTTGGCCTTGTCGCCGGTGATCACGACATTGTCGACCTTGTCGATATCGATCGAGAAGGACGCCTTGTCCATCATGTCCTTCTCGCTCTGCGGCGCCTTGTCGATCTCGGCCCGGTCGGCCGAGCACGACAGCTCGGCGGCGGCCAGGATGCCATCGCTTTCCAAGGTGTCGTAGAACTCGCGGATCGCGTTCTCGATCTGCTTCTCATCCGAGGCCAGCGGCGTTTTGCCCTGCATGGTCAGCACCACGCCGGTGGTGATACCACCGATCACCACGAGCGCGAGCACCACGAGACCGATGATCAGCCCGGTCTTCTTCTTCGGCGGCTGCTGCGGTGGGTAGCCGCCCTGCTGCGGATAGCCACCCTGCGGCGGGTACTGGCCGGGCTGCTGTCCGTACTGCGGCTGCTGACCATAGGGCGGCTGCTGCTGACCGTAGGGCTGCTGTGGCTGCTGACCGTACGGCGGCTGCTGGCCGTATGGGGGCTGCTGCCCATGCGGCGGCTGTCCTGCTGGTGGGTAAGTCATGTGGGTTCGTCCTCCGTATCCCCCGGGTGTGTCTGGAACATTACGACACCTGGTGCTCGCTGTCCGCGTCCGCCTCGATGACTGTAGGCGGGCCGAGGCCTGACGCCGCCAACGCTGGGAAGCGTGCGCTCGCGGCCCGATGTCAGGGTATGCGGGCGCCTGCGCCGGTGCCGGGCGTGAGCCAGGAGAGCTGGAGGTAGTCATGGTCGGACGCGGTATTCATCTGTGCGGCAGTGTTCCGCTGGAAGGCCCCGAAGCCGTCTTTCGTCAGGTGTCGGCGCGCCTCGGCACACGGGTTGCCCGAATACCGGACGGCGAAACCGGCATTCGTGACAACTGGGTGGTATGGCAGTTGCCGAGGATGCAGGCGCATCCCGAGCTGGAGACGGTGCCGCCGCCGAGCCCGGAATACGGACCGAGCGAACGCGTGCGACCCCGCGCCGGTGTCGACCCGCTGTCGATCGATTTCGGTCCGCTCGGCTACGCGGAGGCCGCGATAGCGTCCTGGAAGGTCTTCGAACGGTTGCGCGCCGAGGGCCTGATCGATGCCGGTACCCGGTTCCAGGTGAGCCTGCCTTCGCCGATCGCGGTGGTCGGCGCCTTCATCGCCGGCCCGCAAGCCGAACTCGAACGGCGTTATGAGGCCGCGCTGCTCGGTGAGCTGGACGCGATTCTGGCCGAGGTCCCGGCGCGCGATCTGGCGGTGCAGTGGGACGCAGCCGTCGAGTTCGCCTTGTTCGAGGGTGTGTTCCCGTCCTGGTTCGGTTCCGGGTACGCGCAGGTGCTGTCGGGCGTCACCGAGCGGCTGGTCCGGCTCGGCGATGCCGTTCCCGACGGCATCGAACTCGGCTATCACCTGTGCTACGGCGATTTCGGGCACCGGCACTTCGTCGAACCCGCCGATACCTCGACGCTGGTCGCGGTCGCGAATGCCCTCGCGGCGGATGTGACGCGTCCGGTCGAGTGGATTCATCTTCCGGTGCCGCGTGACCGCACCGACGCCGCGTATTTCGCACCGCTGGCCGATCTCGGTCTCGCGCCGTACACCACGCTCTATCTCGGGCTCGTACACGCGTCCGACGGATTCGCCGGTGGCCGGCGCCGGATCGAGGCCGCAGAGGCGTTCGTCGACCATTTCGGGATCGCCACCGAATGCGGTTTCGGCAGGCGGCCGGTCGAGCAGATCGCGCCGCTACTGGATCTGCATGCTCGACTGGCGGATTCATTGCGCTGATATGACAAAACCCCCGACCGGTGCTGCTGGTCGGGGGTCTTGTCGATGTGCCCTCGGCAGGAATCGAACCTGCGGCCTTCTGCTCCGGAGGCACATTAGTCCTGGTTACGGGGGTATTCCGGGGGTTGCCGACGTCGCGCCACTTGTTGTCTCTGTATGCGTACGTATGGCTGAGACTGCCGCTGTTGTGTCACCGCTGTGTCACTGACACCTACCGGCTGAGCTGGGGCAACGCTGGCCCTGGTGGGTGGTGGACTGCGCATGTCGGGGGCTGGCTTCACCGCCTGCCCTTAGGGCCTGCCTTTCGCGCGTAGAGGCTCCGGGGTCAAGGGTGACGGATGTCATCACGTAGTGACGCCGTAGGCGCCCTTGAGGCTGGAGGGGCGCGGGAACACAATGTAGGCCACCACTGACCAGGGCCACGCGGCCGGAGGTCGCGCAGTAGTTCGTTCGGCAAGTCGAGCAGAGGGGAAGGGGGCCGGAGCCCCCATCCGGTCAGTCGGAGGTGCGGGCCTCCCAGTAGGCGGCGTGGCAGGTGGTGCAGACGTGGTCGTGTTCGTCGCCGGGCGCGTAGATGGGGAGGGTGCCGGTGGCGGGGTTGGTGCAGTTGGGGGTGGTGCAGGCGGTGGGGTGGATGGTGGCGTTCATGGTGAGGGTTCCTCTCTGTCCGGGTCGGTGGAATCTGGGCACCGCCCGGACCAGGCCGGACCCGCCCTCGCAATGGCTCGGCGGCCGGGGGTCGCGCGGCACCCTGACCCGTTGAAGGTCACCGCAGCCTGACGCTGGGACTGTGCCGCGTGACCCCCGGCCGTCGACACCGCTTGGCCGTTGCGAGGGTGGGTCCGGTCTGGTACGCCATCGGCAGATTCCTCCGGCCCGGACAGAGAGGAACACGGTGAACGCCACCAGCCGCCGTCTGCACCACCCCCGGCTGCACCAACCCCGCCTGGTGACCAACGTGCTATGTGCCCGGCGACGGACACGGCCACGTTTGCACCGGAACGCAACCCGGGGCGAGTCCCCACGGCACCTCACCGCGGATTCTTCGACAAGCCCGGCCGAAGACCGGACCACAGCCAGGCCCCACGAACGAGGCCGGCCGATTCGCCGCCGTGCTGCGGGAGAGCAAGCCCGGTAGGGCAGACGACGTGCCCAGCACTGCCCGGTCGAATGAGAAGTGCGGCAGAGCTGGCAGTCTCCGTGCTACCCCGTCGCCAAAGTGGATCCGTGATTGCCCAACAGGAGCCAACCGCGCCTGCGGCGGAGCGCCGCCGACGTGCCGACGCGCCCAGGCGGCGCCCTTCCCAGCCTGGTTGCGCGTCGCTGGGCGGCGGGGGGGGGCCCGCGGTTGCCGGGGCCCCCACCGCCGTTCGTTCGTGCTGTCCATCCCCCTTGCCGCCGACGGCGTGTCGGGCCGCCCGGTCGGCACGAGCCACACCGCGGCAC
>NZ_JARWNX010000019.1 GCF_029868385.1 Nocardia cyriacigeorgica
GCCAGCAAGCCAGCAAGCCAGCAAGCCAGCAAGCCAGCAAGCCAGCAAGCCAGCAAGCCAGCAAGCCAGCAAGCCAGCAAGCCAGCAAGCCAGCAAGCCAGCAAGCCAGCAAGCCAGCAAGCCAGCAAGCCAGCAACGATCTGGGCGACGGTAGATGCGAGTCATCGGGTCTTGGTCGTGGCCCGCACGCCGACCGCCCTCGATCGCGTTCTCGATGTTCTTCCCGCGCTCGCCGGTGACCTCCGGATCGAGGTGTGGTTCACCATCGACGAAGGTTCGGAATTCAGTGTCGGTCTCGCAGAACAGGTCCGGGCCCTCGGCGCGCGGATCGTGTCATGGGATGAGGCCACCCGCACCGACTTCCAGCTCATAGTCGCGGCGAGCGACAACAGCGATCTGCATGCGCTCAGCGGTCCGTTGTTCCTGATCCCGCACGGCGCCGGTTTCCAGAAGTATTCACCGCATTCCACACCCGACGGAGTACGCACCCTGTCCGGGTTCGCCGCGTCCGCGTTGTGGCACGAGGGCAGGCCGATACCGGCCAGGATCGGTCTCTCACACGAGAACCAGCTCGGCCATATCGCCGATGCCGCACCAGGATTGGTCGATCGAGCCGCCGTGATCGGCGACCCCTGCCTGGATCGGCTGACGCTGCTCGCGCGCGACCGCGACCGGTGCAAGCGGTCGCTCGGCCTGCGGCGGGAACAGTCGCTGATCGTGATGACCTCCACTTGGGGTGCGCACTCGACGATGGGCCGGTGGCCGTCACTACCCGCGGAACTGATCGCGCAACTGCCGTATGACGAATACCGGGTGGCAGCCGTTCTCCATCCGAATATCTGGACCTATCACGGCAGTTGGCAGGTGCGGCATTGGCTGGCGCGCGCCCGCGCCGCCGGGCTGATCCTCGTCACACCGACCGAGCCGTGGAAGGCGGTCCTGGCGGCGGCCGATTGTGTGATCGGAGATCACGGCAGCCTCTCGGCCTACAGCACCGGTCTACGTCGGCCGCTGTTGCTCGCGGCATTCGGCGCCGCGGAGGTGCCACCCGGCACCTCGATGTCCGAACTCGGCGAACAGATACCTCGACTGGTCCGCGACCGACCGTTGGCCACGCAGATCCGCACGGCCATCGAGACCGTGGACCACGCGCTGCTCGACCGGCTGGCCGAGCAGGTCTTCGCCCATCGTGGCCGAGCGCAGGACCGGCTTCGCGCGGTGATGTACGAGCTGCTGGACCTGACACCCCCGCCGTGGCCGTCGATGGTGCCGCCGACTCCGACCGAGCCGCTGCCGAGTACTACGCCCGGCGCGTTCCGTGTCGCGGTCGAGTTCGACGACTCCGACGGCCGACACACCGCGCTCGCCCTGCGCCGCTACCCGGCGATACTGGACAACCCCGCCGAGCGGGAGGACGGTAACCACCTGGTCGTCGCATCGAACGAGCCGGATGAGCGACTGGCCCAGAACGCCGCCATCGTCGTCGCCTGCCATCCGATGGACGGCGATGCGGCGCGCGACTGGGCGGCGACGACGCTGTCCGAGCTGCCCGGCTGCCGAATCGCCGCTACCGCGTCCGACGCGGGCACCTTGTTCGCGCTGCTACGTGACGGCCGGTCGATGCATGCGCATGCCGTCGACACGGCATGCCATCCTCAGCTGCTCGCTTCGGCGCTGCACTGCCAGCTAATGCGCCACCCCGGCCGATCGGACCTGCCGAACCTGGTGATCACCACCGGCTCCCGCCGCACCACGGTCGAATTCCGGTCAGGGCGTTAGGTCGTCGAGACGCTGCTGCCACTGCGCCAGCTCCGGAGAACCGCTCTGGCGATGCAGCGCCACCACCTGTTCGACGTAGTCCCGCTCGGTGTCCGGGCCTTCGACCTCCGGTGCGATATCGGCGAGCAGCTCCAGGGGAGGAGCGAGCAGCATGGTGTGCCCCAGCCGGGCGGCGAAGGCACGGGCATCATGCAAACTGGCCACGGCTTCCCAGTTGTTGCCGAGCGCGATCTGAACCTCCGCCCGGCTGTAGGCGATCCGGGACGCGGTACGCGCGTCGTCGTACGACGTGATCAGTTCGGCGGCACGGTCCAGCGCGGCCAGTGCGTCCGTCCGTCGCCCCAGCCGACCGAGGCATCGACCGCAGAACTGTGACTGCAATGCGATACCGCGTTGGTCACCGAGCCGTTCGTTGATCGCGAGCGATGATTCGAAGGCGGTGAGCGCATCGGCGTAATGGCCCTGCCGGTAGCGGTATTGGCCGACGAAGTCTTGTACCGATGCGAACAGGGGTCCGTTCTCGGCCCGGCTCAATTCCGTGGCGCGGTCGAGATCCGCACCAGCGGAAGGGAAGTCACCTGCCTCCCAAGAGGCCCGCGCACGCAAGCATCGCATCCTGGCCTCGACGGCTCGATCACCATCCGCGACGGCCGCCGCGACAGCGAGATCTCCGGCTTCTCGCTGTGCCTGCGGCCGGAAGTGATTGGTATAGAACGGCCACATGGCCTGGAACAGGGTCCATACCAACGCATGCCGTTCCCTCACGGCGGCTTCCCGCATGACCGCGAGCAGATCCTCGTGCTTTCGGGCGAGCCATGCCAATGCCTCGTCCTTCGAGGCGAAAGCCTGCGCGCCCGGCACCCGGCGCACACCGCCCACCCGGAACCGATCCTCGACAACAGCGACATCAGCGGCGACCGCATCCTCCGCCCAGGCGCCCATCGCGCGTGCGACCGCAGCGTCCAGATAGTCCGGATCCTCGCCGGTGGCCGCGACCAACCGCGCATGCCGCCGAACCAGATCCGGTACCAGGAACTCCTCGCCGGACTCCTCCAGCAGGTTCCCCTCGACCATGGTGTCGATCAGAGGCTCGACCTCGTCCTCGGACATATCGAGTGCCGCGGCGATGATCCGCACCGACATCGTGCGGCCCGGCAACTGCCCCAGCACGTGGTACAGCCGTGCTGCCGCTGGCGACAACCAGTCGTAGACGTTGGCGAACAACTCGATCAGCTCACTGTCCAGCAATATCGACCGCCGCTCCGGTCCCGGATTCGCCGCATGTCCGTCGAGATCGACGAGCAGCTCTTCGAGCGAGGGACCGCGCCGCGAACGCAGCCGACCCGCGAGAACCCGGAGCATTCCCGGAGACCCGCCGACCGATTCGACCAGCCGCCGACTCCGGTCCGGCGGGGAGACCGCACGCGCACCGGCCAACCGCGCCAGCAACTCCGTGCCGTGCTCGGTTCCCAATCCGGTGACCCGCCGCATGATGGCGCCGTGGTCCGCCAGTTCCTCGAGGGCGACCTCACCCGCCGCGATGACCAGCGCGTGGCGGGAATTGGGCAGCAGGGCCAACACCTGTGCCGCATCGGACACACCGTCGAGCAACAGCAGAATGCGCCGCCCCTCGGTCACCGCGCGAAATCTGCGGAGCTGCCCGGGCAAATCCGTTGGGATCCATCGCTGGTCGACGCACAGGTCATCCAGCAGACCCGTCACGACATCGCTCATCGGCACCGCACCGTCATGGCGCAACTGCCCGAAATCGACCGTCAACCCGATATCGAACATACCGCGCAAGGCCGCCGCGATACGCCGCAGCAACCCCGTCTTACCGTTCCAGGACAACCCGTGCAGCGCAATGACCGCCGGTGCGTCCCGCTCGCTCTCGGCGGTCTCACGGGCCAGCCGCAGAAGATCTTCGCGGTCGATGAACAACGCCGGGGGCGGTTCGATGGTCCAGGTTTCGAAGTCCGGCACGATCGCCGTCACGTCGGGCGGTAGCGCCTGAGCGCGACCGAATGTCCGCGGGTTCGGTAACGACGACAATTCCGTACTCCCCCAATCACTTCACAGTCAGATGTCGCTGGCTCACTCTACCGGTCGGACACCGGCTCGCAGGGTTCTCGCGCGCCGCGAAGCCTGCTCGGAGTGCGGCCGGAGAGTCTGCCGCGCACCTGGTCGCACCGCCGGAAACCGCACGACGGGGAGCCAGAACAATGGCGGAAATCTTATACCTATTGAATGCGCCGCTATTTAACGGTACATTCGACGACGACAGATGATCGCCGGATGCGACAGACTCCGGGTGATCAGGACGCCGACCACCACGGTCCGGCGACACTATCGAATGAGGTAACTCCGATGAGCCGAAACACTCACCAGCACAGCCGAACCCGGCGCACGCTGACTCGCGTCGCCATCGCCTCCGCCCTTGCCTTCGCGCCCGTCACCGCGCTCGCGGTGCCCGCCTTCGCGGCGCCCGTGGTACTGGAGCCCGCGGACGGGCTCGACACCGTCAACCGGCCCGGTCACGGGCGGCACGGGCACGGTCACGGCCGTCATTCCGATTGGAACCGTGGTGGGCGCGGCGATTGGAACCGGGGCGGTCACGGTGACTGGAACCGCGGACGCCACGACCACGATTGGGACCGCGGGCGCCATCACCACGGTTGGGACCGGGGCCACCACGGTCGCGGCTACTTCCCGCTGCCCTCGACCGGCAGCGCCTTCTGAGCGGGCGCCGGACCATCCGGCGCCTATGTGACGTGCACCGGTCGGGTTCAGCTCCGACACGGGTGCGGCGGCGGACCCGCCGATGACCGGGCGCGTCGGCACTCCACACCGACGCGCCCGGCACCGCCGTAGTGGCTATCGCGAGTGCTGTTCCACCGCGGGCCAGGTGTTTTCGGCGATCGCCAGCCTGTCGGCATCCGCCCGAGGCGCCGACCGGGCAGCCGCGTCGGCGATATGCCGTGTGGCCGCGGCGAGGGCGGAGCGGGCGCCATCGGACAGTTCGGGCGTACGGATGAGGTCTTCGCAGCGGCGGGCCAGATCACGGCGGTCGGTACCGGGCTCCTGCACCGGTTCGAGCACGATCTCCGCCACGATGCCGCGCGACCCGAGTACCCGCCGCGCCGAGGTGCCGAATGTGTCATCGCCGACGAAACCCGGTGCGGTGCAGGGCTCCCCGTTGGCGTCGAGATACCGCAGCCGAACCGGCTGGACCGGTGTGCCGGTACCGACGGCCGCCTGGAAGAGCGCGGGACGCAGCTTGCCGTAGGCGCGCCCGCACCAGGTGGTGCCCTCTGGGAACGCCGCGACGCGCTCGCCCGCGGCGAGTCGCTCGGCGATCTGGGCAACCACGCCCGGCAGCGCGCGTAACCGCTCGCGTTCAATGGGGATGATCCGCATCAGCTGGGCGAGGCGACCGAGCATCGGCCAGTCGATCAGATCCGCACGCGCCACGAATCCCAGCGGCTGCACCGCGGCCAACACCACCACATCCGACCAACCGATATGCCCGGCGACCACCAGCACCCCCGCACCGGGTTCGGCGTAACGCGCACCACGACGAGCCGGTGCGCGCTTCGTCATGCCGCTCGCCACACTCTCGGCGGAGACAGGATCGGCACTGCGGGTGGATGATTCGGCCGCCGATCCTCGATTGTCGATCACGCGCAGTTCGATCCCGCAGCCGCGCAGCACCGCGCGGGCGTACTCGCGCTGCAACCATTCCCGGCGCGCGGCGGGAGTCAGCACATGCGCCGCCGGATAGCTGGCCATCAGCCCGGCCAGGCGCAACACACGCCCGGCGATGCGCGCGCCGCCCGCCGGATCGGTGCGCTGGACGCAGCCGGCCGTGCACGGGCTGGTCGGCATCCAGGGATGCGTGGCGGTCGCGGGTGGAGCATCGAACACCACGGCACTCACCGCCCGCCGTCCAACCCGGCGGCAGCACTCTGCAAGCGCTCCAGGTACCGGGTGTTGATGGTGTCGAGGCCGAGTAGGGCGACGAAATCGGCGACCGCGAAATCCGGGTCGTGCGCGGGTTCACCGCAGATCTCCGCGCCGAGCCGCAGATAGCCGCGCAGTAGCGGCGGCAGTTTCGGGCGTGCGGGCGGTTCGAGATCATCGAGCGATACGCCGTCCACCACGACCGGCCGGTACGGCTCCACTCGGCGTTCGGGGTCGCAGGCATGCCTGCCGAGCAATAGATCGCGCACGCCGCGCACATTCACCCCGGCGGGATCGTCCGGGTTGTCGCGCATCGGCACCGACACACAACCCATCACCCATTCGTATCCGGTGAGCTGGATGTAGTGCAGGATGCCCGCCCACATGAGGGTCAGCACCGAGCCGTTGCGATGGTCGGGCACCACGCAGGCCCGGCCCATTTCCACGATGCGATGCCCGGTGGGATCGAGCCGGGTGAGGTCGAATTCGGTGGCGGTGTAGTAGCCGCCGGCAGCGGTGACCTTGTCCGGCGGCAGCATCCGGTAGCAGCCGACGAACTGTTCGGTCAGCTCGTCACGGACCAGGAGGTGATCGCAGTGCTCGTCGAAACGGTCGGCGTCCAGACCGGTGCCGTCATCGGGGATCTGGAAGCCGGGTTCGGCGGCGAAGACGTCGTAGCGCAGGCGCTGTGCGGCCGTGCGATGGTCGATGTCGGAGGAGACGACCAGTGAGTACCGAGACCGTTCCACCCCGGTGTCCGTCGGTCGAGCCGGGGCCGTCAACACGGACGTAATAGTCATATCCGTTATGAGGCCAGTCGCACACTGCGCCGGAGCATCCGCCGAGTGTCGCGGATATGCCCGTTCGGTGAACGAGACGGCCGTCACACTCGACGTTCACCACGGCGTCGACGAGCGTTCCCCGCGGCGTCGGCCACACACAACCGCTCGCGCCGCCCCGTTCGAGCACAGCGCGATCATGCCTGGTCAGGCAGCTATGCGTCGCGGCGCCTCGGCAGCGGGCCGATCCTTGTCGATCTCGGCGAAGCCGGGCCGCCCATTGCCGGTGAACGCGACCAGCCAACCCATGACGGCCATGAACCGGTTGCGGAAGCCGACCAGATAGAACAGATGCACCGCCAACCACATGTACCAGGCGATCAGACCCTTGAACTTGATCTTGTCGCTCACCTTGGCGATGGCGCTGCGGCGCCGGATGACGGCCATGCTGCCCTTGTCCCAGTATTCGAACTCGGTGCCGGGCAGCTTCTTGCGCCGGATGATGTCGGCGGCGTGCCTGCCTTCCTGCATGGCGACCGGCGACTGGCCCGGATAGCCCTTCAACGAGGTCATATCGCCGATGGCGTAGATATCGGCGTAGCCGCCGACGGTCAGGTCGGGGTTGATGAGCAGGCGTCCGGCGCGGTCGGTGTCCGCGCCGGTGGCTTCGGCCAGGATCTTGGTGAAACCGCTGGCCTGCACACCGGCCGACCACACAACGGTCTCGGCCGCGATGCGGCGCTCCACGCCGTCGGTGTCCTTGACCGTCACCTTGCCCGGTTCGATATCGGTGACGAAGGTGCCGAGCATGACCTCGACGCCGCCCTTGGTGAGCGAGGTCTTGGCGTATTCCGAGAGCCCACCGCCGAACGGTGGCAGCACCTCACCCGCACCTTCGACCAGCGTGACCGTCACGTCCTGGTGGTAATAGCGCTTCGCGAGTTCGGCCAGCTGACCCGCGACCTCGACACCGGTCGCGCCGGCACCGACGACGACGAAGCTGAGCAGGCGTTCGCGGGTTTCGTTGTCGGCGTGCTCGGCCTCGGTGAACACCCGGTCGATCTGTGCGCGCAGCCGCTTGGCGTCGTCGATGGTCTTGAGCGAGAACGTCTTCTCGGCGAAGTCGTCGCGGCCGAAGTACGACTGATTGGCACCGGTGGCGGCGATCAGCGATCCGTAGCGGATGCGACGCGGTCCGTCGGCGGTCTCGTAGACGAGTTCGGCGGCGTCGGGGTCGATCGCGGTGACCTTGCCCAACCGCACATCGGCCGTATCGTGCCTGCGCAGGATCGAGGCGATCGGCGGCGCGATCTCGTCGGCGGCCAGTACACCGGTGGCGACCTGGTAGAGCAGCGGTTGGAACAGATGTTCCGGCGTGCTCGAGATGAGTACGTAGTTCACACCCGATTTGGCCAACTGCTTGGCCGCGGCCAGACCGCCGAATCCCGATCCGACGATGACAGCTTCCACAAACTCCGGCTTCGCCGCCTGTACGGCTTCACTGGTACGCATCCCACAGCACCCCTGTTGATCATGACAGCATTCTCATCATGATGAACCGTTATCGGGGATGCAGATATTTCACCCGTCAGGGCGCATAATATAGATGACTCTTATCTGTATCACTAATGAATGGAGCCCGCCGTGGAGCTTCGGCAGCTCACCTACTTCGTCGCGGTGTGCGAGGAGCTCAGCTTCAGCCGGGCGGCCACCCGGTGCTATATCTCGCAGTCCGCCATCAGCCATCAGATCGCCCGGCTCGAACACGACCTCGGCGTCCAGCTCTTCGAGCGGTCCACCCGATCGGTGGTGCCGACCGATGCGAGTACCCGGCTGCTCCCCCTGGCCAAGCAGATGCTCAGCCTCGAGTCTGCCATCCGGGCCGCGGTGCGGACCTCGCGCCCGCGCATCCGGCTCGCGGCGAACATGTCGTTCGCCACGCGGTCGCTGTCGGCCATCGCCGGGGCCCGCGACGCGCATCCGGGTGCGGAGATCGAGTTCGTCATCAAACCGTTCCGTCAGCGGATCGCCGCCGTGGCGGACGGCGACTGCGATCTGGCGCTGATCCGCGGCAGCGTCGATCAGCCCGGTCTGACCGTCGAACAGTTGTGGGTGGAGGATCTGATGATCGCCACCGCCACCTCACATCCGCTGGCCGGGCGCACCGATGTCACGCTGAGCGATCTCAGCGCCTACCCGCTGCTGCTCCCCCCGGAGTCCGAACAGGTGCTGCTGCACAATGTGGTGCGCGCGGCGTTCGCCGACCAGCCCGCCGGACCCACCTACGGTCCGCCGATTCCGCCGGATCACACGGCGACGATGGAACTGATCACCCACCCGGACACCTGGACGATCCTCTACGCGAACAGCCCGATCGACGGCATCTCCACCCTCGAACTGGCCGGGCGCCCCCTGCGGGTTCCGGTGAGCGCGGTTCTACGTACCGGGGCCCGTCGCTCGCCCATCCTCACCACCCTGCTCGCGGCACTGCATTGCGCATAGCGGCTACCGGGCCAACGCTTGCACGACCGCCAGATCATGCGCCGACACCTCGTCGTCGTCCTCGATCGACCAGACCACCTGTTCCAACGCCCGCATGTATGCCCACCCGCGGGCTCGTTCGCGACCCACCCCGAGTGCGTCGGCGGTGGCGGCGACCATTCGGTGTGCGTGCTCTGGGTTCGGATCGCTCTGCACCTGTTTGAGAATCAGGAACCCGGCATCGAAGGCCGCCTCGCCCAGGTACGGCTTGGGGTCGATGAGCAACCACGGTTCCCGTTCGGCGGCAACGATATTGCCCAGATGGGTGTCCCGGTTGACGATCAACAGCGGACCGTCGAGTTCGGCGAGGTCGACACACCAGCCGCGGGCTCGCTCCAACAGTGGTTCCGGTACCGCGGCGACGATATCGGCGTCCTCAGACCACCGCGCCCACTCGGCCACGACGTCCGAGGTCGACGGCGGCACCGGGTATCCGGCCGGTAGATCGCCGGGTGCGCGGCGCAGACGCCGATACAGCCCTGCGGCGGTCAGGATCTTGTCGGCATGGTCGGGCCGACCTTCCAGCGGCGGCGTCGGCTGCGACAACAACGGAATCCCGGGCCGCGCCCATTCCAGCAGCATTGCACCGCTGCCGGGATCGAAGTCGTACAACCGGATGGCACCGTCACCGTCGTAGCGCCACAACCCGGCGGGTTCACCGGCGTTCTCCGTATCGACGAACGGAACCTTCACCACCGCGACCGAGCCGTCAGCCCGCCGCACCGGCGCCACGAGCGAATGTGTGCCGCCGCCGAACGGCTCCCCGATCAGCTCGAGCCCCCAGTCCCGGCACCGCTGCGCCACCAGTTCCGGTAACGCCGCCAGCCAGCGTTCACCTTCGTCGTCGAAGAATTCGCGAATGGTTTCGGCCACCTGCGGCGGCACCGAGATCGTCACGCTGCCAGCGTGCGGGGTCGGAGACCATCAGGCAACCGATGGTCGTGCCTGGCCACCCATGACACGACGGACCGGCTGGGAGATATGCCCAGGGCCACCGGCTCAGAATGCGAGGGCAGACCAGGCGATCTCGATCGAGAAGGGGTACGGGAACGACACTCCGCCAGCCGAATCCGGTGTCCATTCGCCCGCCAGCAGATAGTTCGACGACCGCAATGGTCGTACACCCGGCGGCAGCTCGGCGTGGCCGATCTCGAGGATGTATGCGCGGATCGCCCCGATACCGGTGAGATCCGGGTTCAGGTCGATCTCCCAGTACGAGGGAATACCGGCACCGGCGTACCGCGCCTTCTTTGCTTCGATTTCTGCTGGAGTGTTCGACGGGGACAGCACCTCGCCGACCACTACCGTGTCGGTGGCACGGACGTCACTGCCAGGCGGGAGGCAGCGGTGGACCAGGAAATCGGGGGTGACGAAATCCGACTTTCCGGTGGTTCCGAAAAAGACGTTGGTCTCGAGGTTTCCGCGCCAGCATCGCTCAGGATGAGCGGCTCTGTCATCGCCTGCGCATCTCCTGATCTCCTGCGCCAGCAACAATGTGGCCAGCTGATGTTCGCCCGGCCCTCGCCATACCCACACCACGCGCCGATCCCACAGCTCGATCTGGGCGGCGATCTCGTCGGGCAGCGTCTCCAATTCTTCCCAGGTCATGCGCTCAGGAAGATCCGGGTGCTCGGTGCTCGACTTGCTCGGCACGGTCATGCTCGCATGATATCTCGCTGACCTCCGACCACCCGGAAAATCCCCGTGGCCTCGGCTGTTTCCAGCCGAGGCCACGGGGATGCGCTCAGTGCGCGGGTGTTCAGCCCTTGTGCGACTTGACCGCTTCGGTCAGCTGCGGGGTGACATTGAACAGGTCGCCCACGATGCCGTAGTCCGCGATCTCGAAGATCGGGGCCTCTTCATCCTTGTTGACCGCGACGATGGTCTTCGAGGTCTGCATACCGGCACGGTGCTGGATGGCGCCGGAGATGCCGAGGGCGATGTAGAGCTGCGGGGAGACCGTCTTACCGGTCTGACCGACCTGGAACTGGCCCGGGTAGTAGCCGGAGTCGACCGCGGCACGGGACGCGCCGACGGCGGCACCCAGCGAATCGGCCAGCGCCTCGACGACCGAGAAGTTGTCGGCCGAACCGACACCACGGCCACCGGAGACCACGATGCCCGCCTCGGTGAGTTCCGGACGGTCACCGGCCACGACCGGCTCCCGCGCGGTCACCTTGACCACGCCCTCTTCCTGCGCCGGGACCTCGACGGTGACCTTCTCACCGGCACCGGCCTGCGGCGCGGCCTCGACCGCACCCGGGCGCACCGAGATCACCGGCACATCGCCGGTGGCCTTGGCGTCGACGGTGAAGGCGCCACCGAAGATGGAGTGCACGACCGAACCGTCGTCGTTGACGCCGATGACGTCGACGAGCAGGCCGGAGCCGATGCGGGCGGCGAGGCGGCCCGATACCTCCTTGCCCTCGGCGGAGGCGGACACGATGACGGCGGCGGGCGCGGCGGCCTCGACCAGACCGGCCAGCACGTCGACCTTCGGGGTCACCAAGTAGTTCTCGACATCGTCGGATTCGGCGATGTAGATCTTCTCGGCGCCCGCGGCGGCGAGCGCGTCGGCCAGCTTCTCACCGGTGCCCGCGGTGCCGAGCACCACGGCCGACGGCGAGCCGAGGGCGCGCGCGGCGGTGATCAGTTCGGTGCTGACCTTCTTGACCGCACCGTCGGCGTGCTCGACGAGCACAAGTACTTCTGCCATTTGTGTTCTCTCCTAAGAAGTCTCGTCAGCCTGGCCGGATCAGATGATCTTCTGACCGATGAGGTACTGGGCGATCTTGGTGCCGCCGTCGCCTTCGTCGGCGATCTTCTCGCCCGCGGTGCGCGGGGGCTTCGGGGTCGACGCAGTGACCGCGGTGCCCGCGTTGGCGACACCGACGGTGGAGGGGTCGATGCCCAGATCGGCCAGGGTGAAGGTCTGCACTTCCTTCTTCTTGGCGGCCATGATGCCCTTGAAGGAGGGGAAGCGCGGCTCGTTGATCTTCTCGGTGACCGAGACGATGGCCGGGAGGTTGGCCTCGAGCTTGAACACGCCGTCGTCGGTCTCGCGCTCGGCGGTGACCTTGTCGCCGTCGACGGTGAGCTTGCGGATGTGCGTCAGCTGCGGGATGCCCAGGTACTCGGCGATGATCGCGGGCACGGCACCGGCGCGGCCGTCGGTGGCCTCGTTACCGGCGATGACCAGCTCGACGCCTTCCACCTGGCCGAGCGCACCGGCCAGCACCCACGCGGTCTGCACGGCGTCGGAGCCGTGGATGGCCGGGTCGTTGATGTGGATGGCCTTGTCGGCGCCCATGGACAGCGCCTTGCGGATGGCCTCGGTGGCGCGGTCGGGTCCGGCCGACAGCACGGTGACCTCGCCGCCCTGCGCCTCCTTGATCAGCAGCGCTTCCTCGACGGCGCGCTCGTTGATCTCGTCGAGCACCGCGTCGGCGGCCTCGCGGTCGAGGGTGAAGTCACCATCGGAGAGCTTGCGCTCGGACCAGGTGTCGGGAACCTGCTTGATGAGTACGACGATGTTCGGCATCGGTCTTCGTCGACCTCCTGTTCTGGGTAACGGGGGATGGGCGGTCGGTCGCACGATCCGGCGGGCCGTACGTCCATGTGAGTCGCTCAGGGCGTGACACTACCCTACGTTAAGTTACTCGTGGGTAACTTACTCCGTGACGGTCCTGAACACCAGACCGGGAACACGTTCGGACAGCCCTACCAGTAACGTCGGACCGATGAGCGAGGCTGTGATTCCTGCCGCAGTAGGCGAACCGGCACCCATGACCGCCGCGACGCCGGGCGCCATCGACCCGCTGCCGCTGACCGGCGAGCGCACCGTGCCCGGAATCGCCGAGGAGAACTACTGGTTCCGCAGGCACGAGATCGCCTACGCGCGCCTGCTGGACCGCTGCGCGGACAAGGTGGTCCTCGAGGCGGGCTCGGGCGAGGGCTACGGCGCCGATATGATCGCCGGGGTCGCGGACCGCGTTATCGGGGTGGACTATGACGCGAGCGCCGTCGAGCACGTACGCGCGCGCTATCCGCGCGTGGAGATGATCCAGGGCAATCTCGCCGAGCTGCCCCTCGAGGACGCCTCGGTCGACGTCGTGGTGAATTTCCAAGTGATCGAACACCTCTGGGATCAGGGCCAGTTCCTGCGCGAATGTCTGCGGGTGCTGCGCCACGGCGGTGAGCTGCTGATCAGCACCCCCAACCGGATCACCTTCTCCCCCGGCCGCGACACCCCGCTCAACCCCTTCCACACCAGGGAACTCGATGCCGCCGAACTGACCGAGCTGCTGATCGAGGCCGGTTTCGAGGTGTCGCTGATGACCGGCGTGCACCACGGCGCGACGCTGAAAGCGTTGGACGCCAAGCACGGCGGCTCGTTCATCGACGCCCAGATCGAACGCGCACTCGCCGGACAACCCTGGCCCGCCGAACTCACCGCCGATGTCGCCGCGGTGACCATCGACGATTTCGCCCTCACCCCCGACGATATCGATGCGAGCCTGGATCTGGTGGCCATCGCGGTGAAGCCTTGACCGTCGACGCACAACCCGTGCCGGGCCAGTTCACCCTGGTCCTGCACTCGCATCTGCCCTGGCTGGCGCATCACGGGCGCTGGCCGGTGGGCGAGGAATGGCTCTACCAATCCTGGGCGGCGTCCTACCTTCCGGTCGTCGAGGTGCTCAGAACCCTTGCTGCCGAAGGACGTTCGCATCTGCTGACCCTCGGCATCACCCCGGTGCTCGCCGCCCAGCTCGACGATCCGCACTGCCTGGCCGGTATGCATCACTGGCTCGGCAACTGGCAGTTGCGCGCCGATGAGGCTTCCATGGCGGGCAATGTCGCGCTCGGGCGTCATGAACACCGGCTGGCCGCGGCCGCGCTGACCGAATTCGAACAGCACTGGCGCCACGGCGCCGCACCGGTCTGGCGGCAGCTGATCGACGCCGAGGCGATCGAACTGCTCGGCGGCCCGTTGGCACATCCGTTCCAGCCACTGCTGAATCCGCGGCTGCGGGAATTCCAGCTGAGCGAAGGGCTGGCCGACGCCCGGCTGCGGTGGGGACACACCCCGGCCGGGATCTGGGCGCCGGAATGCGGCTACACCCCCGGCATGGAGGTCGGCTACGACGCCGCCGGTGTGACGCATTTCATGGTGGATGGTCCCGCGTTGCGCGGTGATTCCACCCTCGGACGGCCGGTGCGCGAGTCCGATGTGGTGGCGTTCGGACGTGATCTCCAGGTCAGCTATCGGGTGTGGTCACCCAAATCCGGCTATCCGGGCCACAGCGCCTACCGCGACTTCCATCACTACGACCACGCCACCGGTCTCAAACCGGCCCGCGTCACCGGCAAGACGGTCGCCGGACCCGACAAAGCGCCCTACGACCCCGAGCTGGCATCCGCCGCCGTCCGCGCCGACGTCGACGATTTCGTGGCGACGGTCCGGGAACGGCTCATCACCGAATCCGAGCGGATCGGCCGGCCCGCACTGGTCGTGGCCGCGTTCGATACCGAACTGTTCGGGCACTGGTGGCATGAGGGTCCGCAGTGGCTGGCCCAGGTGCTGCGGGCGCTCCCGGCGGCGGGCGTCACCGTCGGCACCCTGGCCGACGCCAGGGCGGGCGGCTACGTGGGCGAGCCGGTGCAGCTGACCGATTCGTCCTGGGGCTCGGGCAAGGATTGGCGGGTCTGGGCCGGTGATCAGGTGCGTGACCTGGTGGAACTCAATGACGATATCGTCGCGCTCGCACTCGACACCGTCGACAAGATGCGCGCGAGCGGACCGGCGACCGGCCGCGACCGGGTGGCCGATCAACTGCTGCGTGAGGCGATCCTGACCGTGTCCAGCGACTGGGCGTTCATGGTCAGCAAGGACTCCGCCGCTGGCTACGCGCGCGAACGCGCACATCAGCACGCCCATGCCGTCCGCGAGATCGCGGCGGCCGTCGGGGCCGGTCAGCTCGCCAAAGCACGGCAGTTGGCGGCAGGATGGAGGGCGGCCGACGGATTCTTCCCGGCCCTGGACGCGCGTCGGCTGCGCGCTGCCACCTCAGAAGGACATACATGAAGATCTTGATGGTGTCGTGGGAATACCCGCCGGTGGTCGTCGGCGGGCTGGGCAGACACGTCCATCACCTGGCCACCGAGCTCGCCGCCGCAGGCCATGAGGTGGTGGTGCTGGCGCGCCGACCCACTGGCACCGACCCGTCGACCCACCCCACGCACTCCTACATCGCCGATGGCGTGCTCGTGGTGGCGGTCGCCGAGGATCCGCCGTTCTTCGATTTCGGCGAGGACATGCTGGCCTGGACGCTGGCCATGGGCCACGCCATGGTGCGCGCCGGTGTCGCGCTGGGCAAACCGGGTATCGGCGACGGCTGGACCCCCGATGTGGTGCACGCCCACGACTGGCTGGTCGCGCATCCGGCCATCGCGCTGGCCGAGTACTACGATGTGCCGCTGGTGTCGACCATCCACGCCACCGAGGCCGGGCGGCACAGCGGCTGGGTGTCGGGCCGGGTGAACCGGCAGGTGCATTCGGTGGAGTGGTGGCTGGCCAACGAATCCGATGCCCTCATCACCTGTTCGGCGTCCATGCAGGACGAGGTGGAGCGGCTCTACGGTCCCGAACGCATTCCGCTCACGGTCATCCGCAACGGCATCGACGTCGGGGCCTGGACCTTCCGTCCGCGCCCGCCGCGCAGTGGCCCGCCGCGGCTGCTGTATGTGGGCAGGCTCGAATACGAGAAGGGCGTACAGGACGCGATCGCGGCCCTGCCGCGCATCCGGCGCGCCCACCCCGGCACCACGCTCACCATCGCCGGTGTCGGCACCCAGTTCGAATGGCTGCGCGAACGGGCCAGGGTGCATCGGGTGGCGCGCGCGATCACCTTCGCCGGTCAGCTCGACCACACCGAACTGCTCGGCTGGCTGCACGGTGCCGACGCCATCGTGCTGCCGAGTCGTTACGAGCCGTTCGGCATCGTCGCGTTGGAAGCCGCTGCCGCCGGAACCCCGCTGGTCACCTCGACCGCCGGTGGGCTCGGTGAGGCCGTGATCGACGGCGTGACCGGTGCCTCGTTCGAACCGGCCGATGTGGACGGTCTCGTCCAGGCGGTGCGCGCGGTGCTCGACGACCCGGCCGCCGCACAGGACCGCGCCTATGCCGCGCGGGAACGCCTGACGGCCGATTTCGCCTGGGATGTGGTGGCCGCGGAGACCGCGCAGGTGTATTCGGCCGCGAAACGCCGGGTGCGGACCCCGCTCGGCCGCCCCGTCATCACCACCCGCCCGCTACCGGAACGCGATCCGAACCAGCCGATCTGACCTGGCCCGCTCAGTCCTGCGGCGCGAAGACGAAGATCTCACCGATCCGGGTGGCCACGACCACCTCACCATCCGCGCTGACCGAGGTGCCGGTGGTGGTCCCCGATGCGCCGGGCAGGGTATCGGAATCGAGGGTTTCGCCGGTTTCGGTATCGAAGGTGATCAGCGCGAGGCCGTCGCCGATGGCCGCCACGGTGTAGCCGGTATGGCCCGCGGTCTGGGCCGGGGCGCCGCGCTGGACGAGATCCTTACGCTCCCACACCGGTTCGACCGAGTCACCGTTATCGCGCAACGCGAGCAGATGGCCGTCGTCGCCCGCCGGAATGATCAGCCCGTCACCGGAGACGGACAGGCCGCGACGGGGTGTCCACTCCAGTGGATGCACCCATTTGGTGCTGCCCTCCACGGCGTCGACCGCGATGAGGCGGTTGCTGTTGTCACCGACATAGACGGTGGCGCCGTCCGCGGACAGGGCGGGACTGGTCGCGCTGCCGCCCTCGAGCATCTCGGCGCTCCACAGCTGCTCCACACCACCGTCGCCGTAGCGTAGCGCCACCAGCGAGGCCCGCGCCTCGCCCGGACGCCACACCGTCGCGTAGAAGCGGCCGGAGGAGGTGTCGATCGGCGACACATTGGCCACCGCACACTGCGGCCCGCCGTCATGGCAGTCGATGAGACCGTCACCGGACGCGGGCCAGCTCAGCGCGGGCAGTTCGAGGTAATCGGGCTGGCCGAGCAGCTGCATGGTCGGCACCAGGCGTCGACCGGTCTGCCGGGACAGCACATCGAGCTGGCCGGTCTGGGTGATGGTCAGCAGATTGCTGTCGCCGGTGAACTGCAACGACACCGGGACACCCGCCACCGGGGTGCGCCAGCGCGGCTGGCCGAGGTTGTTCATCGAACTCACGCCGCTGTCGTCGCCGACGTAGACGTTGGTGAGGCCGTCGATCACGGTCGGTGAGGAGATCGCGTTCGGCCCCAGCGGATTACAGAACCGCTTACGACCGGTGGGGATCTGGAAGGAGAAGATGTTGCAGCCCGACGCGATCCGGGTGGTGACGAACAGCTGCCCCTCGGCGCCGACACCGACCGGCGTCGCGATCGGACCGCCGACCGGGCGCGACCAGCTCAACGCGAGATCGCGCGCACCGGTGACCGGGCTGGTGGCGCTGTTGTGGCCGTCGTGATGCGGACCGGGCCAGCCGAGGCCCGGACCGACGGTGATGTCATCGACGTCGGTGCCGCATCCGGTGAGGATCACGGCGCCGACGGCCAGTAGCGCAGCCGCTGTGCGTACGCGCAACCGTGGCCGTCCGGATACAGCTCGTACGCCGCCGATTCGCACCTGCTGCTCACCCTCTCACGCGTTCTGCCGTGGTCGTCTCCCCGCGCGCCCGCGCGTGCCAGTGAGGTTAGCCGACGGGTATCGGTCCGCCATGGGCAGCACGTCAGTAGGCTGTGTGCGCGATACAGGGCAACCTGTCCGCGACGACCGACCGGGCCACACCCGGACACACGACGGGAGAACAGTTCGTGACGAGCATGTGGGGCGCACCGTTGCGTTCACGGTGGCGTGGATCGCGTCGCCGTGATCCTCGGCAGGCGCGATTCCTTACCCTTGCCTCGCTGCGCTGGGTGCTGGCCAACCGCGCCTACACCCCCTGGTACCTGGTGCGTTACTACCGGCTGTTCAAGTTCCGGCTGACGAATCCGCATATCGTGTTGCGCGGCATGGTGTTCCTCGGCCGCCGGGTGGAGATCCACGCGACGCCGGAGCTGGGCCGGATGGAGATCGGCCGCTGGGTGCACATCGGCGACGGTAACGCCATCCGCTGCCACGAGGGTTCGCTGCGCATCGGCGACAAGGTGGTCTTCGGTAAGGACAACGTGGTCAACACCTACCTCGATATCGAGATCGGGGAATCCACGCTGGTCGCGGACTGGTGCTACATCTGCGACTTCGACCACAAGATGGACGACATCACCCTGCCGATCAAGGATCAGGGCATCGTGAAGAGCCCGGTCCGCATCGGCCCCGACACCTGGATCGCGGCCAAGGTGACGGTGCTGCGCGAAACCCGCGTCGGCCGCGGTTGTGTGCTCGGCGCACACGCGGTGGTCAAGGGTGAGATTCCTGATTACTCCATCGCGGTCGGCGCACCGGCGAAGGTGGTCAAGAACCGTAAGGCCGCGTGGGAGTCCGGCGCCGAACAGCGCGCCGCCTACCTGGCCGCACTCGAGGACATCGAACGGAAGAAGAACGGGGCGACCGCACAGGCCTGAGACGGTCGGGCGTGGCCTCGCCCGATGCCCGGTTGTCGGCCGGGTCGGCTACGGTCGGCCCATGACGAGGTACGCGGCGCTGTTGCGCGGGATCGCCCCGATGAACCCGAACATGACCAACGACAAGTTGCGTGGTGTGTTCACCCGGCTCGGTTTCGAGGCCGTCGCCTCGGTGGTATCGAGCGGCAATATCGTCTTCCGCACCGAGGAGACCGATCCCGCCGAACTCGAGGATCGCATCCAGGAGGCGCTCAACGGCGATCTCGGCATCCCCGGCGGCACGATCATCCGCGATTACGACCAGTTGCGCACGCTGCTGGACACCGACCCGTTCGAGGGACTCACGCACGGCCCCGCCACCTATCTGACCGCGACCTTCCTCAAGGGGACCACAGCGGACCCGGTCCAACTGCCCGCCGAACCCGATCCACGCACCCGTGTGGTCGGCTTCGACCCGGCGGCGCGAGTATTTCTCAGCGTCATCGACAACAGCACACCGAACACACCCGATTTCATGGCCTGGCTCGACCGCACATACGGCAAAGACATCACCACCCGCACCTGGCTGACGGTGCAGCGCGTGGTGAAGAAGATGGAACTGCCCGGATAGCGTCAGGATCCACAGTTCAGCGACGATCCGATCCTGGCCCCAGGATACGACGGTGTTGCCGTCGAGATCGCGGCGCCAGCGCGAGTCGGCGACATGTACCCGCATCCGGCCTCAGTGCACGAGCTGCCATGCGCCCTGACGGCTCATCGGCCCGGCTCGGCCCGGCACAGGAATACCGTCGCGGTGCGGCCGATGCGGGTGATCACGAGCGTATAGGGCTGCGCGCCGGTTTGTTTCAGGCGGCGCCGCAGCTGGTCGGGGTCGATGTCGACTCCGCGCACCAGGATTTCCAGTGTGCCGCAATCGCGGCGGCGCAGTTCGGCGCGCAGTGACTTCTCTCGGAAGTCCAGCCGGTCGAGTACCCGGAACCCGCGCATACCCTCGGGGACGCGGTCACCGGTGAGGTAGGCGATGCGCGGGTCCAACTGCCACAGGCCATGTTTGGCGGCATAGTGGCGGACGAGTCCGGCGCGGACGACGGCGCCGTCGGGATCGATGATCCATTCGCCCGGCTCCCGTTCCGGGATGTCATCGGATTCGGCATCGGTGAGCGTGCTGGGTCGACCGGTGGACGACAGTACGGTCGCGCGACGGGTGACACCGGGATCGGTGAGTCCCGGCGTCCACAGGCAGGCCTCGCGGACCGATCCGTCCAGCGACACCACCTCGACCTCACCCGACCAGGCGAGGGTGTCGAAATCCAGTCCTGGAGCGCATTTCACGGCCAGATCGCGCCCGGAGTAGGCCGCGAGCAGATCGGGCAGCGGTGGTTGCAGCTTTGCCGGGTCGTGGGTGCGTTTGCCATCGGCACGCCGCGCCGGATCAGCGATGACCACCGTGTCGCGGCTGCACGGCACCAGTGCGTCCGCGCGGACCAGCACCACGCTCCGCGCGCGCGCCGAGCCGATATCGCCCGTCGACATCCCGGCGGCCGAAGCATGGTTAGCCACGCGTTCGGACCGAATCGGCGAATCCGCCGCAGCAGCGGGAACGGTCGAGTCGACGGCCTTCGGGGTTGTGGTAGCCCGACCGAGATTGTGCTTGGCCATCGCAAGTCGAACCCGGTCCAGATCGCTCCCGATCACCGACGGGCAGACGCGGACGAGTTCGGTCAGCTCCGCGCCGATCGAGCAGGTCACATCATGGACCGCACGCCCGGCCAGGCGGGCCGCCCGATGCCGCGCCACGAGCGTCGGCGTCGCCTGCTGCACGGCGTCGTCGGTGAACAGCCACTCCCCCGCACCGTCGAGTTTGGCGGTGGCGCGCCGCCGCAACCGGACGGTCTCGATCAGGGCGGCCGCCCGCTCACCATGGGCGCGACGCACCCGCTCCAGATCGCGCAGGTGTGTCGCGGGGGTCAACTCCAGCCGGTCCACCTCGGCCAGTGCGGCGGCGCCCGCCGCACCGGCCAGGAAGACGACGTCCTCGTGGCCGAAGCCGTAACCCACTACTCGGCCGCGGCGCCCGGCTTCACACCGGTGATCATGGCGTTGTAGAAGAACTGGCGCGGCACCACGCGGCTCATCACGTTCTCGTCGACCCAGCTCAGGCCCAGCCACGCCTTGTACATGGCCATCCGGTAACGCCAGGTGAGCTTCTCGGCGGGCACGGCGGCCTCGAAGGTGCGCACCGGCCAGCCCCACAGCGCGGCGGCGAATTCCTCGGTGTGCGCGGCCACCTCGATCGCACCGGCCGAACGGGCCATCGCCTCGAGCTGATCGGGCTCGAAGGTGTGCAGATCGACCACGGCTTCGAGGGCCGCGGCGCGGGAGGACTCGTCCAGTTCCTCCTGCGGCCGACGCCAGCTCGCCAGACCGGGCAGCTTGGTGAGGTTGGTGGTGGCGCCCCAGGTGATCCGGCCGAGCCAACGCGCGTAGAAGTTGCCCGCGGTGGTGGGCTCACCCGCGAAGACGAGACGACCGCCGGGCTTGAGCACGCGCAGGCATTCCTTCAGCGCGAGTTCGACATCGGGGATGTGGTGCAGCACGGCGTGCCCGACGACCAGGTCGAAGGTGTTGTCCTCATAGGGGATGGTCTCGGCGTCGGCGACGCGACCGTCCACATCGAGGCCGAGGTTCTGCGCGTTGCGCAGCGCGACCTTCACCATGCCCGGCGACAGATCGGTCACCGAACCGCTCTTGGCCACCCCGGCCTGCATCAGGTTCAGCAGGAAGAAGCCGGTGCCGCAGCCCAGTTCCAATGCCCGCCCGTACGGCAGCGCCACCGGACCCACCGCGGCGTCGAAGCGCCCGCGCGCGTATTCGATACACCGTTCGTCATAGGAGATCGACCACTTGTCGTCGTAGGTCTCGGCTTCCCAGTCGTGATAGAGGACCTGGGCGAGTTTGGTGTCCTTGAGCGCGGCTTCGACCTCGGCCTCGGTGGCATGCGGGTTCGGCGCGGGGTCGTCGTGGCGTACCGTCATGGTCGCCTAGCCTAACGCCTCGATCTTGCCTGATCACAGCAGAGGGTGCGATCGCGCGGGCGGTCGCCGGATCAGCGTCCGACGAACTCCGCGGAGCCGGGACCATCGGCAAAATAAGAACGTGTTCCTATCAGGCGATCTTCGGTGTCGAACAGCTCCGACCACGCGATACGGGCCCGATCATGGCCGTGCGGGCCCGCCTCGAAGACCGCTTTCGCCGCCGCCAGCGCGCGCGCCGGACCGTCGAGGAATCCGCTCGCCCAACGCACGGCCGCGGTGTACACATCGTCGGGGGCGACGACCTCGTCGACCAGTCCGAGCGAACGCGCTTCGTCGGGTTCGACGAAGCGGCCGGTGTACACCAGATCCTTGGCCGCGCCCGGTCCGATCAGCGCGGTCAACCGCCGGATACCGGCGAGCGGGATCAGCCCCGCCTTGATCTGCGGCAGTCCGAGCTTGACATTGTCACCGATGACGCGACGGTCGGCGCCGAGCGCGAGTTCCAGACCCGAGCCGAGTGCATAGCCGCTGATGGCGGCCACGGTCGGCTGCGGGAGCCTGGCCAGGCAGCCGAGCGCGTCTTGTAGATCCGCCGCCACCGCGGTCGCCTGTTCGGGTGCGAGCGCGGCCAGTTCGGCGAGATCGTCGCCCGCGCAGAAGACCCGTTCGTCGCCGTAGACGACCACCGCCGCGATCCGTGGATTCCGCGCCACCGCGGCGGTCGCTGCGGCCAGTTCGCGCACCACCTGGATGTTCAGCAGGTTCATCGGCGCACGGGCGATACGCACCACCGCCACCCGGCGGTCGGTCTCGCCGTCCAGCTCGTCCACGGTCACGAATTCGGCCATGGCTGGCACGCTACCGGGTGCGCGCCGGATCTCTCATTCGCGCGTGGTGCCCTGGAGTTTGCGCTGATCGGGCAGGTCGTCGAAGTAGCGGGCCGCGTCGGGGAAGCTCAGCGCCTTCTTGCCCTCGGCGGCGCTGAAGATCGGTTCCACCGGGTCGATGGTGGGTTCGGCGGCGAGGATTTCGGCGGTGGAGGCGTATCCGGCCAGCGCGTCGAGCTGGGCCCAGGTGGGCGGAAGCAGGATGTCGGTGCCCGCACGCCAGCGGTCGAGGGCCTCGGCCGGGGTGCGCCATTGGACCTCGGCGGCCTCGGAGGTGGCGCCGTCGGCGAGTTGGCCCTCCGGGAGCACCGCCACGAAGAAGCGGGTGTCGTAGCGGCGCGGCTCCACGACGGGGGTGATCCAGTTCGCCCACGGCCGCAGCAGGTCCGCGCGCAGCACCAGGTTCTCCTCGACCAGGAATTCGGCCAGCGACAGCTCCCGCCGCTCCAGCTTGCCCCTGGCATCGCGGTAGCCGGTGGTATCGGCGACGACCCGATCGGCGGTGGGTCCGGCCAGCAGGACGCCGCACTCCTCGAAGGTTTCTCGCACGGCCGCGCAGACGAGCGCTTTGGCGCGCGGTGCGGTGGTGCCGAACTTGTCCGCCCACCAGTCCGGTTCGGGGCCTGCCCAGGATAGGTCGGCGGTCGCATCGGAGGGGTCCACCCCGCCGCCCGGAAAAACCGTCATTCCGGCGGCGAAGGCCATAGCGCCCACCCGGCGCTGCAAGAACACCTCGGGACCGGTGACCCCGTCCCGCACCAGCATCACCGTCGAAGCGTCCTTGGGCAGCACCACATCACTCATTCCTGCACCCTAACGCCCGCTTGGTGTCGACGGCCCGGACGAGGTCTGTCAGCGGGAGCGGTGGCTGCCGAAGCGGCGGGCCCGACGGGCGAAATAGCGGCCGTCGACGCGGTCGAGTGCGATGGACTGGCTGAACGCCTCGCTGAGGTTCTCGGCGGTGAGCACATCCGAGAGCAGACCCTGCGCCACGACATTGCCCTCGTTGAGCAGCAGGCCGTGGGTGAATCCGGGCGGGATCTCCTCCACATGGTGGGTGACCAGCACGGTGGCGGGGGCGTCCGGGTCCGAGGCCAGATCGCCGAGCCGTTCCACCAGTTCCTCGCGCCCGCCCAGGTCCAGCCCGGCGGCGGGTTCGTCCAGCAGCAGCAGTTCCGGATCGGTCATCAGGGCGCGGGCGATCAGTACGCGCTTGCGCTCACCTTCGGACAGGGTGCCGTAGGTGCGGTCGGCCAGATGTTCGGCGCCGAGGCTTTCGAGCATATCGATGGCGCGGTCGGTGTCGATATCGTCGTAGCGTTCGCGCCAGCGGCCGAGCACCGCGTATCCGGCCGAGACCACCAGATCGCTGACCTTCTCGTCGCGCGGTACGCGGCTGGCGACTGCGGCCGAGGACAGGCCGATGCGAGGCCGCAGTTCGTTGATGTCGACCTTGCCGAGGGTCTCGCCGAGCAGATTCGCGAGACCGGAGGTCGGATGCACCTCCGCGGCGGCCATCCGCAGCAGTGAGGTCTTGCCCGCGCCGTTGGGGCCGAGCACGACCCAGCGTTCGTCGAGCTCGACCTGCCAGGTGACCGGGCCGACGAGGGTATGCCCCGAGCGGCGGATGGTGACGTCGGTGAAGTCGATGAGCAGATCGGGATCCGGTTGCGGCACGCGCTCCATCTTGGCCCAAAACCCGCACGGGCGTACGACCGGCCCGCGTACCGCTGGTGACAGATACCGACCGATTCAGCGAGTGTGCCGTCCGGGGGTGGCGATCACCGTCATCGAACCCGGTGCCACCTCGGTGAATCCGGCGTCACGTACAGCGACAGCCGTGCCCGCGGCGACCGCGCGGCTCAGCTCGGCCCACCGGTCGGGGTCCGATTCGCGCACCGCGCAGGCGAACTCGTGCTCGGCCCATGCCCGCGCCGCCGGCTCCGGCAGAGCGCCCGCCAGCAGCATGCTCGCATGCCCCACCTGGGCCGCGGCCTTGCCGAGGGTCATGCCGAGCGCCGAATTCACCCACAGCACGGGCAGTTCGGGGTCCGGCGGGCCGGGATCGTCGTGGTCGAGGTCGGTCCCGCCGATCTGGAGTTTGCGGATGCGCGGATCGATCTCGCCGACCGGGCCGGGCAGCAGGGCGCGTGCCTGCGCGCCGTCGAGTTCGACGGTGACGCCGTCGACCTCGTTGGCGGCGGCCCATTGCGCACCGCGCGCCCGCCGGGCGACCTTACGGATCCGCGACCGCTTCCACGCCAGATATCGCGGCTCCCAGTCCCCGCCAGCACCGACGCGCGGATCCAAGCACAACGCCACCGCGGACGCGGCCGCCGCGGCCAGCAGTGCGCTGCGGGCGGGCGGATCGGCCTTGGGCAGGTACAGCACCATCTGCATGGCCTGCACCAGCGCCGGATCCTCCGGGTCGCCGCGACCGCCGTAACCAGCGGCCAGCTCGGCATGCCGGGCGGCGAAATCGCCGTCGGTCACCCGGACCGGTTCGGCGGGCGCCGGATCCGCCGCCTCCGGGGTGACGGACTCGGGAGTGTTCGTCATCGCCGCGCCTCAGCCCAGCGGAACGCGACGCAGCAGCCCGTCCTTGGCGTCGGCTGCCTCAACCTCGTCCCTGGTGACGCCGAGGATGAACAGCACGGCGTCCAGGTAGGGGTGCGAGAGCGCGGCATCGGCGATCTCCCGCAAGGCGGGTTTGGCATTGAACGCCACACCGAGTCCGGCGGCATTGAGCATATCGATATCGTTGGCGCCATCGCCCACCGCGACGGTCTGCTCCATCGGCACCCCCGCCTCGGCGGCGAACTTGCGCAACGCGGTGGCCTTGGCGGCCCGGTCGACGATCTCGCCGACGACCCGTCCGGTGAGCTTGCCGTCGACGATCTCGAGCGTATTGGCCTGGACGAAATCCAGTTCCAGATCATGTGCCAACGGCTCGATGACCTGGCGGAACCCGCCGGAGACCACACCGCAGCGGAAGCCGAGCCTGCGCAGGGTGCGGATGGTGGTGCGCGCACCGGGCGTCAGCTCGATCCGTTCGGCGACCTCCTCGATCACCGATTCGTCGAGCCCGGCCAGTGTCGCCACCCGCTGACGCAGCGATTCACCGAAGTCGATCTCACCGCGCATCGCCGATTCGGTGACCCGGCGGACCTCGTCCTCCACGCCCGCGTGCGCGGCGAGCATCTCGATGACCTCACCCTGGATCAGGGTGGAGTCGACATCGAACACGATGAGCCGTTTGGCGCGCCGCGCCAGCCCGGCCCGCTCCACCGCGACGTCGACCTCCTCGGCGACGGCGACATCGGCCAGCGCCGTGCGCAGCCGGGAATCGGTGTCGGCGCCGGTATCGATGGCGGAGACCATCAGCTCCATACCGGTCACCGGATAGTCGGCGACCCCGCGGATGGCGTCGATATTGGCGCCGAGCGCCGCGAGCTGACGGGAGACGGCGCTGAAGGCGCGCGCGGTCACCGGGGCGCCGAGGATCACCACGGCGTGCGTGGGGACCGGTGCGCGGGCCGGTTCGGCGTCGATGTCCACCTCGACGTGCATGCCGACGGTGTTCATCGCCTCCTCGAGCTCGTCTTGCAGTTCCTCGGGATCGTTCGGACAGGTCACCAGCACACCGAGGGTCAGCCGACCCCGGATGACGACCTGCTCCACATCCAGCAGGCTGACCTGATGCCGCGACATCGCCGCGAGTAGCACCGACGTCACACCGGGCCGGTCGGGACCGGTGACGGTGACGAGAACTGTGGTGTCTGCCAAAACCCTGCGCTCCAGTCTGTGTGCCTGATCAGGCGGGGACCGCCCGCACCAAACGAGTGTGCACCCGCTGGTCACCCAGCAGGTGCACACTCATCCGGAATGCTGCTTCCGCCGTCTACTTGGTCAGGGCGCCTTCATGCACTTCGGTGGCGTGCTTACCCGAACCCCAGCCGACGTGGGCCTCGGCCCGCATCCGCTCGACCATATGCGGATAGTGCAGTTCGAAGGCCGGACGCTCGGACCGGATGCGCGGCAGTTCGTAGAAGTTGTGCCGCGGCGGCGGGCAGGTGGTGGCCCACTCCAGCGAGTTGCCGTAGCCCCACGGATCGTCCACGGTGACGACCTCGCCGTAACGGTAGCTCTTGAACACGTTCCACAGGAACGGAAGCATCGAGGCACCGAGCACGAACGCACCGATCGTGGAGATGGTGTTCAGCGTGGTGAAACCGTCGCTGGGCAGGTAGTCGGCGTAACGACGCGGCATACCTTCGGCACCCAGCCAGTGCTGCACCAGGAAGGTGGTGTGGAAGCCGATGAAGGTGGTCCAGAAGTGCCATTTGGCCAGGCGCTCGTCCATCATGCGGCCGGTCATCTTCGGGAACCAGAAGTAGATACCGGCGTAGGTGGCGAACACGATGGTGCCGAAGAGCACGTAGTGGAAGTGCGCGACCACGAAGTAGGAGTCGGTGACGTGGAAGTCCAGCGGCGGGCTGGCCAGGATGACGCCCGACAGACCACCGAAGAGGAAGGTGACGATGAAGCCGATGGAGAACAACATCGGCGATTCGAAGGTCAACTGCCCCTTCCACATGGTGCCGATCCAGTTGAAGAACTTCACACCGGTCGGGACCGCGATCAGGAAGGTCATGAACGAGAAGTACGGCAGCAGCACGGCGCCCGTGGCGTACATGTGGTGCGCCCACACCGCGATGGACAGGGCGGCGATACCGAGGGTGGCGTAGACCAGGGTGGTGTAACCGAAGATCGGCTTACGGCTGAACACCGGGAAGATCTCGGAGACGATGCCGAAGAACGGCAGCGCGATGATGTACACCTCGGGATGGCCGAAGAACCAGAACAGGTGCTGGTAGAGCAGGATGCCGCCGGTGGCCGGGTCGTAGATGTGGCCGCCCAGGTGGCGGTCGTAGGCCAGGCCGAACAGGGCGGCGGTCAGCAGCGGGAAGGCGAGCAGGACCAGGACGCTGGTGACGGCGATGTTCCAGGTGAAGATCGGCATCCGGAACATGGTCATACCGGGGGCACGCAGGCAGACGACGGTGGTCAGCATGTTGACACCACCGAGGATGGTGCCGAGACCGGAGACCGCGAGGCCGAGGATCCACAGGTCGGTGCCCACACCCGGCGAGTGCAGGATGTCGGTGAGCGGCACATACGCCGTCCAACCGAAGTCCGCGGCGCCACCGGGGGTGATGAAGCCCGCGGTCGCCATGGTCGCGCCGAACGCGTACAGCCAGTAGCTGAAGGCGTTCAGTCGCGGGAAGGCGACGTCGGGGGCGCCGATCTGCAACGGCAGGATGATGTTGGCGAAGCCGAACACGATCGCGGTCGCGTAGAACAGCAGCATGATCGTGCCGTGCATGGTGAACAGCTGGTTGAACTGTTCGGGCGAGAGGAACTGCAAGCCGGGACGTGCCAGCTCACCACGCATCATCAGCGCCATAAGGCCGCCGATGAGGAAGAAGACCATCGACGTCGTCAGGTACATGACGCCGAGGACCTTCGGGTCGGTCGTGGTGACCATCTTGTAGATGAACGACCCCTTGGGACCGGTCCGCGCCGGAAAAGGCCGAGTCGCTTCTAATTGAGGGACTGGCTGGGGCTCTACGGCAGTCACTGATCCTCCTGAAGGTGCCTTTAGGTCGCTCCGCAGGCTCCACTGTCAGCATGTGTCCGGGGCGCCCCGGGCACACGACGGTAGCTTGCGCTCTTCGAATCGTAAACCGTGCTGCCGCAGCGAACCGAGCGGGTCCTACTCTGTGTCGTATTCGCGGCCCGTCGACGCCCGTTTTCGCTGACCCGCCGTGGTGTGTCGACCCCGGATGGCCCGGATCGGTGGACGGTCTTCCCGGCCGTCGACGACGCAGACCACCGCGAAAGCCGCCACCGCACATGACGGGCAGATCGTCGAGGCGTCCACAGCAGGGGCGATGGCGATTCTCGGCGAATCGGCCGACGCGCGTTTCGGTCCGGGCGGCGACGAGGGCCGTGCACCGGTCGACCCGACCGGTGAGGGTGCACGCATGTACCCTCACCGGCATGCCGGTGAGCGCGATAGTTCATGGACGCACCCGAATCCGCACGATCATGGGCGCCGTCGTCGTCGGCTGCGCCGCGCTGACCGGCGCGGGTTGCGCGACCCCTGCCGACGATTCGGCCTCGATCATCCGCACCACCACCAATATCGCCGGTGCGGGTGTGGTGGGAATCGAACGCGATACCGCGCAGGCGTGCAGCCTGCCCACCGCACCCGATCCGGCCGAGGGCGCCACCCGCTCGATCACCCATCCGTTCGGTGTCACCGAGGTTCCCGCCGATCCGCAACGCATCGTGGTCCTCAGCACCGCCGCCCTGGACGCGGTGTGCGCGGTGGGTTCGTGGGAGCAAGTGGTCGGCGCGGCCACCGTCGACGGCCCGAGCCCGCAGCCGGGCTATCTGGGGACGGGGATCGCCGAGATTCCCGGCGTCGGCACGGTCGCCCGGCCCGATCCGGCGCTCATCGCCGCCCTGAACCCCGACCTCATCATCGGCGACGTGCCCGCGGCGGGCGCCGATTTCGGCGCGCTGTCCGGTATCGCCCCCACCGTGCTGATCGGCGACGGTGGCGACTGGCAGGACGAATTCACCGCTATCGCAGCGGCTCTCGGCCGCGCCGAGGCCGCCGAGACGGCGTTGGCGAACTACCGCACCGAAGCGGCCGATATCGGAACCGCCGCATCCGCCAACCTCACTCAGGCCTCGATCGTCCGCTTCACCGCGGACGGCACCCGCGTCCTCGGCAACGACACCATGGCCGCGCAAGCCCTGGCCGCGACCGGCGCACAGCGCCCGACGGCCCAGCGGGAGGGTTCCTTCGAGGTCGACGAATCGGATCTGCTGCCGGTGGAGGGCGATCTGATCTATGTCATGTTCGACGGGGAGGAGGGTCGCGCGCACGGTGAATCGGTGTTGCGTTCGGACGAGTGGAAAGACCTCGGCGCCGCCGTCGACCGCCGGGTCTTCGCTGTCGACGACTCCGTCTGGCATACCCGCGGCCTCACCGCCGCGCGCGCGGTCCTCACCGATCTGAGCGACACCCTCAACGCCTACGTCACCGACTGACGACGCAACCAGCATCAACGCACCCTGGGGTGGGCAAACCGGCACCCTTGGAGTGCGCGTACCCGCGCCTTGGGGTCCTGCCGCCGCGTCCCCCCGCGGGCGACAGTGGATATGCGCACCGAACAGCGCCTCCCACATCAGCCACCGAGGGGACAGCCACCATGCACACTCGTACCGAATCGCGACCCGACAACCTCGCCGTGCTGCCGATGGCCCGGCAGGCCACCGTGGACCCGCAGGCCGTCGTGGTCGCCACCGCTGATGTCGCACTGTCCTACGCCGAACTGGACAGCTGGTCGAACCGGCTGGCCCGGCTGCTGCTCGAGATCGGCGCCGGACCGGGTATCCGCGTCGCGATCGCGGTGGACGAACCGGTCGAGGCCGTGGTCGCCGAGCGGGCGATCGTCAAGATCGGCGGTATCCCGATGCCGATGAATCCGGGCGAAGCCAGCGCGTTCGGCACCGGGATCGGGGTCACCACCAAGCAGGAACGGCCCCGGCTCGACGAGCGGATCGGCTGGTTGGTGCTCGACGATCGGTCGACCCTGCGCCGCTATCTGGCCGGATCGGCCGATCCGCTGACCGATGCGGACTTCGCGGTCGTCGCGCGATCTGCCTGATCCAGGTTCTCGGCCCGCACCCGCGCTACCCGGACGGCAAAAACGGGTAGCGCAGTGTGGGCGATACGCCCACGGCGCGCGCCGCGCCGGTTCACACTGGAACTTGCCGCGTTGTTGCTGCGCGGCGAGTACTACCACCACCGCGGTAGCTCGGGGGCGACTGCCTCGGTCGGGCTACAGCGCGGTCGGAACGTAGGACTTCGATGCCACACCCCTCAGCTTCCCCCACCGATATCGCCACCGGCCTGCCCGGCGGCGCGTTCCCGCTCTCGGCCGCGCAACGCGGTATCTGGTTCGCCCAGCACGTCGCGGGCGAGACGCCGATCTCCATCGCGCAGTACATCGAACTGACCGGACCGGTCGACACCGCCGCGCTGGCCGAGGCCGCCCGTACGGCGGGCCGCGAGTTCGGCACCGGATTCCTGCGGCTGATCGAGGTGGACGGACATCCCTTCCAGCTCGTCGACCCCACGCTCGACGACGGCATCATCGAACTCGATCTGCGCGGGGCACCCGATCCGGCGGCCGCGGCGCACACCTGGATGCGCGCCGAATACTCCACTCCGCTGCATCTGACGCGCGACCGACTCGTGCGGATGGCGATGCTGCGCCTGGCCGACGAGCACTGGTACTGGTACTCACGCATCCACCACATCGTGCTCGACGGTATGGGCGCGTTGACCATGGTCCAGCGCACCGCCGAGCTGTACGACGCGGCGATCGCGGGCGAGCAGCCGCCACCGGCCAAGGCGGCGGATCTGCGCACGATCGTCGATGCCGATCTGGCCTATCGCAGCTCGGATCGGTTCACCGCCGACCGCGACTACTGGTGCGAACATCTGGCCGGGATGGCCGATCCGGTGAATCTGGCTGGCCGCACCGCCGAGGTCGACGCGCATCCGGCGCGGGTCGCGGGATCGCTGCCCGCCGAGACGACGGAACTGCTGGATGTGGTCGCTCAGGCGGCGGGTTCGGGTATGGCGCCGACCGTGGTGGCCGCGTTCGCCGCGTATCTAGGGGCGATGACCGGTGCGCATGAGGTGGTCTTGAGTCTGCCGGTCTCCGCGCGCAGTACCGCCGCGCTGCGCCGGTCCGGCGGGATGATCGCCAATGTCGTTCCGCTGCGGCTGGATCTGCCGCCGACCATGACGGTGGGCGCCGCGATCCTGGCCGCGCAGAGCGAGCTGACCGGGGCGTTGCGGCGGCAGCGCTATCGGCAGGAGGACATCGTCCGCGATCTGGGCTGGGCCATGGACGAGGCGGTGTCGTTCGGGCCGACGGTGAATCTGATGATGGCCGACACCAGGATCGTGCTCGGCCCGGTCGTCGGCCGATTGCATGTGCTCACCTCGGGGTTGATCGATGATCTGTTCGTCAATCTGTATCCGGGTGTCGGCGGCGAGAGCACCCATATCGATTTCCAGGCCAACGCGAATCTGTACAGCGATGCCGAGCTGGCGGGCCACCACGAGCGGTTCCTGTTGTTCCTGCACCGATTCCTGGCCGCGGGAACCGACGCGCCGCTGTCGACCATCGAGGTGCTGACCGACGCCGAATATGCCGAACTGGTCCCCGCGTGCGGCCCCGCGGGCGGGCGGGCGGACACGCTGGCGGCCGTCCTCGCCGCGGGCGCGGTCCGTGCTCCCGATGCGGTGGCGCTGGTGGGTGGCCCGGTACGGATGAGCTACCGGGAGGTCGACGAGTACACGAACCGGTTGGCCCGAGTGCTGATGGCGGCGGGTGCGGGCCCGGAGCGCGGTATCGCGACGGCGGTCGCGCGTTCGGTGGAGTCGGTGCTCACCATGTTCGCCATCGCGAAGACCGGCGCACCGTTCGTTCCGATCGATCCCACCTATCCGGTCGATCGCATCGAGCACATGCTCGATGACAGCGGTGTGGTCGCGGGGGTCACGACGGCCGCGGCCAGGAATGCACTGCCGGATCAGGTGGACTGGCTGGTACTCGATGACGCGGCGACCGAAGAGGCGGTGGCCGCGGCGAATTCGGCGCCGACCACCGATACCGAACGCCGCGCGCCGACGCATCCGGATCAGGTCGCCTACATCATTTACACCTCCGGGTCCACCGGGCTCCCCAAGGGCGTGCTCGTCACCCATCGCGGCCTCGCCGATCTGGCCGCTGGGTCTGCCGCGGGTTTCGGTGTCGACGCGGATTCCGTAGTGGCGCATGCTGTTTCGCCGAGCTTCGATATCTCGGTCGAGGAGATTCTCATCGCTTGGACCACCGGGGCGACGCTGGTGGTGGTGCCGCCCGCCGCGTTCGCGGGCGAGGAGCTGGCCGAGGTGCTGCGCGCACACGAGGTGACCCATCTCAATGTGACGCCGACGGTGGTCGGATCGCTGGACCCGGCGACGCTGCCGCGGCTGCGCACGGTGATCGTCGGTGGCGATGCCTGCCCGCCCGAGCTGGTGTCGGTCTGGGCGGGTCGCGCGCTCGTCAACGGTTACGGGCCGACCGAGACCACCGTCACCGCGACGCTCACGGCACCGATGACACCCGGCGCACCGGTCACCATCGGCGTCCCGGCGCGCGCGGTCCGCGCGGTCGTGCTCGACCCGTGGCTGCGCCCGGTCGCGCCCGGTGTGGTCGGCGAGTTGTATCTGTCGGGTCCGGGTGTGGCCCGCGGCTACCACCGGCGTACCGGTCTGACGGCGAGCAGGTTCGTCGCCGACCCCTACTCCCCCGGTGCCCGGATGTATCGCACCGGTGATCTGGTGCGGTGGATCGAATCGGATGGTAGACCCGAGCTGGAGTATCAGGGCCGCAGCGATTTCCAGGTCAAGATCCGTGGCTTCCGTATCGAACTCGGCGAGATCGATGACGCGCTACAGCGGCTGCCGGGCGTCGAGTTCGCACTCACCGTCGGTGCCGAAAGTCCTTCCGGTTCCACCGCATTGGTGTCGTATGTGGTCACGACCACCGATACCCATCCCGAGGCGCTGCGCGCTGCCGTCGGCCGGACCCTTCCCGCCTATATGGTGCCCGTGGTGATCACGGTGCTCGACGCGGTGCCGCTCACTCCGTTGGGGAAGGTGGACCGCAAGGCGTTGCCCGCACCGGATTTCGGCGCCGCCGCCACGACCACCGGGCGGGCGCCGTCCACCGCCGCCGAACAGACTCTCGCCGAGCTGTTCGCCGAGGTACTCGGGCTGGATTCGGTGGGTGTCGACGATAGTTTCTTCGCCCTCGGCGGTGACAGCATCGTCTCCATCCAGCTGGTGTCGCGCGCCAAGGCGGCGGGTCTCGGGTTCAGCGCCCGTGAGGTGTTCGAGCGGAAGACGGTGGCCGCGTTGGCCGCCGTCGCCACCGATGTGCGGGCCGAGACGGTGCACGAGCTGCCCGGCGGCGGCGTGGGCTCCGTGGAACCGACGCCGATCGTGCGCGCGATGATCGATATGGGCCGGACGTGGGATCGCTTCGCGCAGGCCGTGCTGATCGGGCTCCCGGCCGGATTCACCAGGGCACAGTTGGGTGCGGCTGTTCGGGCCGTCATCGAGCGACACGATGTGCTGCGGTCGACATTGCGGCCCGTCGACGCGGAGTGGGAATGGGTTGTCGCCGAGCCGGGTTCGGTGGATGTCGACGCACTGATCGATGTCGTCGCTGCCGGTCCCGACCCCGAGGCGACCCGCGAACGCGCGCTCCAGCAGGCCGCCGATCGGCTCGATCCCGAACACGGCGTCGTCGCCCGCTTCGTCGTCATCGACTTCGACGACGCCGATCCGCAGTGCTGGCTGGTACTGCATCATCTGGTCACCGACGGCGTTTCCTGGCGCATCCTGCTCCCCGATCTGGCGATCGCCGCGGCGGGCGGCGAACTCGCTCCGGTCGGCACCTCGTTCCGGCGCTGGGCGCACGCGCAGACCGAACAGGCTGCGACCCGAGCGACCGAGCTACCGGTATGGCGGCGCATCGTGTCGACCGCCGATCCGGCGTTCGGTGCGCATCGGCCGGATCCGGCGGTCGACACCGTCGCGACCATGGGCCGATGGCAGACGACGATCCCGGCCGATCTCGTCGATCAGGCGTTGCACAGCGTGCCGGACCTCTTCCATTGCGGCGCCGACGATGTGCTGCTCACCGCGCTGACCATGGCCGTATGCCGCTGGCGGGACCGCACCGGCGCGCTGATCACGCTCGAAGGGCACGGCCGGGTCGAGCAGATCCTGCCCGGCGCCGACGTCTCCCGTACGGTCGGCTGGTTCACCAGCGCCTATCCCGTCGCCATCGACCTGGCCGGGATCGACCTCGACGACGCGTTCGCCGGTGGGTCCGCCGCGGGCGCCGCGGTCAAGGCCACCAAAGAGCAGTTGCGGGCGATCCCGGACAAGGGTGTCGGCTACGGCATGCTGCGCTATCTGTACGCGGACACCGCCGCGGAACTGGCCGCCGCGCCCGCACCGCAACTCGGCTTCAACTACCTCGGCCGGGCCGCCACCGGCGCGGTGGGCCCCTGGCTGCCGCACCGCGTCGCCGCCACCCAGGACGATGGGGCGCCACTGCCCGCCGTGATCGATATCAATGCCGTGATGACCGACAGCGGTCTCGAGGTGACCTGGGATTTCGCCACCCGTCTGCTGGACGCGGCGGATGTGCGGGCGCTGGCCGGACTCTGGGGCGATGCTTTGCGGGCACTGGTCGACCATGCCGGTACCGCGGGCGCGGGCGGGCGCTCGCCGTCAGATTTCGACCTCGTCGCGGTGACCCAGTCCCAGATCGATGAGTGGGAGCGGCGCTATCCGGTCCTGGTGGACGTGTGGCCGTTGTCGCCGCTGCAATACGGGCTGCTCTTCCACGCCAGATACGACTCCGACACCGCCGACGGGTACACGGTGCAGTCGATGCTCACCCTCGCGGGAACCGTCGACGCGGCCCGATTGCGTACCGCGGCGCAGGCACTGGTCGATCGGCACGAGAATCTGCGGGTCGCGTTCATCGAAACCGATGACGGCCCACGCCAGCTCGTACTCGGTGCCGCCGAGATCGGTTGGCAGGAGCTCGACCTCACCGGCGTCACCGAGGCCGAACGCGAACTGGACCGGCTGATCGCCCTCGATGCCAACACCCGCTTCGACCTCGCCCGTCCACCGCTGCTGCGGTTCACCCTGATCCGCACCGCACCCGACACCTATCGCCTGGTGATGACCAATCACCATCTGGTGCTCGACGGTTGGTCGACGCCGCTGCTGGTGCGCGAACTGCTGACCCTCTACGTCACCTCCGGCGACACCACCGCACTACCGCCCGCCCGGTCGTACCGGGAATTTTTGGCCTGGCTGGCCGAACAGGACGATGACGCATCGATCGCGGCGTGGTCGCAATACCTCGCGGGCGTCGACAATCCGACGCGGGCCGTGCCGTCCCTGGCTGATATCGAATCCACCGACATCGGTGAGACCTCGGTCGAACTCACCGCACAGACCCTCGCCCGGCTGGAGTCGGCGGCCCGTGCCTGTGGCGCGACCGTGAACACGATGGTGCAGGCCGTATGGGCGATGCTGCTGGCCATGCGCACCGGCCGCACCGATGTGGTGTTCGGTGGCACGGTGTCGGGCCGACCGCCCGAACTCGCCGGTGTCGAGGACATGGTGGGGTTGTTCATCAACACCCTGCCCGTCCGGGTGCGCTTCGCACCCGAGGAGCCGGTGGCCGAACTGCTCGCGCGGATGCAGGCCGATCAGGCGCGGCTGCTCGACCATCAGCACGTCGGGCTCGCCGCCATCCACCAGGCTGTCGGGCTACCGGAACTGTTCGACACCCTGACGGTGTTCGAGTCCTACCCCATCGATCGGGAGGCATTGTCGCAGGCCCTCGACATCGCGGGCATGCGGGTACTGGAGGTGGCGGGCACCGATGCCACGCCATATCCGCTGAATCTGATGGTGATTCCGTTGCGCGGCCTCGATGGCCGCGACGCCATGCGGATCACGCTGAAATATCTCGCCGATCAGCTCGACGGCGCGGACGCGAGCGCGCTGCTGGCACGTTTCGTGCGGCTGCTCACCCAGTGCGCCGACGATCCGCGGCAGCCGCTGGCCCAGTTGCGGTACTGCGATGACATCGAACTGGCCGAACTCGCACCGGTGCACGGGCCGCCGTCGGTGCCGCCGCGGTCGCTGCCGGAGATCCTTGCCCACGGCGCCGCGATCGATGCCACCGCGGTCGCGGTGGACGCGGGCGAGTTCACCATCAGCTACGGCGAACTCGACGCCTGGTCGAATCGGTTCGCGCGGGTCCTGCTGCGGCGCGGGGTCGGCCGCGAGATCTTCGTGGTGCTGGCCATGACCCGATCGCTGGAATCGGTGGTCGCGGTCTGGGCGCTCGCCAAGACCGGCGCCGCGTTCGTGCCCTTGGATCCCAGCCATCCGGTGGAACGCATCGAGCACATGCTGACCGATTCGAAAGCGCCGATCGGTGTGACGGTCACCGAGATCGGCCGGACCCTGCCCGGCACCATCGACTGGTTACTGCTCGACGACCTCAACACCATCCGCCGGGTCATGACCGTATCGGACGCCCCGATCACCGATGCCGAGCGCGGCGGCCCGATCGTGCTCGACCAGGTCGCCTACCTGATCTACACCTCCGGTTCGACGGGCAAGCCCAAGGCGGTGCTGGTGAGCCATCGCGGACTGGCGAATCTGGCCGCGGACGAACAGGAATCGCTGACCATCGACGCGACGGCGGCCGCCTTGCAGGTCGCCTCACCGAGCTTCGACGCCTCGGTGTTCGAACTGGTCATGGCGCACGGCGCGGGCGCACGACTGGTGGTGTCGCCGCCGGAGGTCTACGGCGGCACCGAACTCCAGCGGCTGCTGCGGGCCACCGGGGTGACCCATGCGGTGATCACACCGTCGGCGCTGGCCACCATGGAGCCCACCGATCTGCCCGATCTGCGGCTGCTCGCCGTTGCGGGTGAGGCGGCGACGCCGGAGCTGATCCAGCGCTGGTCGCCGGGCAGGCGGATGGTGAACCTGTACGGGCCCACCGAGTTCAGTATCTGGGCCACCGGTCCCGCCGAACTCGTCGCGGGAGAACCGGTCACCATCGGCGGGCCGATCCGGGGGACCGCGGCCCTGGTCCTGGATTCCTGGTTGCGTCCGGTGCCGGTCGGCGTGGCCGGTGAGCTGTATCTGGCGGGGCCTGCGCTGGCCCGCGGCTATTTCCAGCGGGCCGCGCTGACGGCCGAACGTTTCGTCGCCGATCTCTCCGGCGCACCGGGTGAGCGGATGTACCGGACCGGCGACATGGTGCGCTGGGTGCGTACCACCGATGGGTCCTTGGCGCTGGAGTATCTGGGCCGCAGCGATTTCCAGGTCAAGATCCGCGGGCTGCGCGTCGAACTCGGTGAGATCGACGCGGTGTTGTCGGCCGACGAGGAGGTCGAGTACGCGGTGACCATCGGCCGCGCCGGGCCTGCCGCAGCGACCGTGCTGGTCTCCTATGTGCTGCCCGTGCAGGGCGCCGCGCCGGAGCCGGAGCGGCTGCGTGCGCGTGTCGCGGCGGAGCTACCCGGATATATGGTGCCCGCCTATCTCGTCGTGCTGGACGATATCCCGTTGACGCCGGTCGGCAAATTGGATCGCACGGCATTACCGGTGCCCGATTTCGCCGCGAGTCGCCGCCCCTATCTCGCGCCGAACGGACCGGTGGAGCAGGCCGTCGCGGGGGTGTTCGCCGAGGTGCTCGGTAGTGAACGCGTCGGCGCGGACGAATCCTTCTTCGAACTCGGCGGTAATTCGCTCAGCGCCACCCGGGTGGTGGCGCGGGTGAATTCGGCGCTCGGCTCCACGATCGCGCTGCGCGATCTGTTCGATGCGCCGACCGTCGCCCAGCTGTCGGCGCGGGTGGTGCCCGCCACCGACGGTGCGGGCGGGCGGTTCGTGCTCGCGCCGCGGATCCGCCCGGACCGGGTGCCGCTCTCACCTGCCCAGCAGCGCATGTGGGTGCTCAACCGGATGGACCCGACGTCCTCGGCCTACAACATCGCGGTCGCGCTGCGCCTCACCGGCGACCTCGACCACACCGCCATGCGGCAGGCGCTCACCGATGTGGTGCACAGGCACGAGAGTCTGCGCACCGTGTACCCCGCCGACGCCGCGGGGCCGCGTCAGGTCGTGGTCGGCGCGGAGGTCGCCACTCCGGCACTCGAGGCGATCGACACCGATGATGGCGCCGCACTGCGGATCAGGATTGCCGAGCTGACCGGCGCGGGATTCGATATCACCGAACGACCACCGCTGCGGCTGGGCCTGTTCCGGCTCACCGACTCCGCCGAACCGGTGCATGTGCTGGTGCTGGTGGTACACCACATCAGCGCCGACGGCTTCTCGATGGCTCCGCTGGCAACCGACCTGATCGCCGCGTATTCCCGCCATCACCGCGTTCCGGTCGGCGGGGCCACGACCACGACGGAGACCGAAGAGTCACCGCTCACGGTGCAATACGCCGATTTCGCGCTCTGGCATCGGGAACTGCTCGGCGACGAATCCGATCCGGATTCGCTGGCAGCACAGCAGATCCGGCACTGGACCGCTCAGCTCGACGGCGCACCCGATGTGCTCGACCTCCCCGCCGACCGGCCACGGCCCGCCGTGCAGTCGATGCGCAGCGCGGATATCGAGGTGCGCATCGATGCGGCGCTGCATCGCGGGCTGGCCGAACTGGCCGCGGCCAACGAATCCAGTCTGTTCATGGTGTTGCACGCGACGCTCGCGGCCCTGCTGGCCAGGCTCGGCGGCAACCAGGATGTGGTGATCGGTACGCCCGTCGCCGGTCGCGGTGAGCAGGCCCTCGACCGGCTCGTCGGCATGTTCGTCAACACCCTGGCGCTGCGCACACCGGTGGATCCGGCCGCCGGGTTCGGTGAATTCCTTGCCTCGGTGCGGGCCACCGATCTGGACGCGTTCGCCGCCGCCGACATCCCGTTCGAGCGGCTGGTGCAGATCCTCGACCCCGCGCGCTCGACCGCACACCACCCCCTGTTCCAGGTGTCGCTGTCCTTGCAGAATTTCGTCGAACCCGTACTCGAACTGCCGGGCCTGCGGATCGAACTGCACGATTCCCAACGTGATTCCGCACAGTTCGATCTCATGCTCGACCTGCGCGAACACCTCGACTCGAGCGGACAGGACGGCGTGGACGGTCTACTGACCTACGCCACGGACCTGTTCGACGCCGAGACCGCCGCCACCCTGGCCCGCCGGTGGCTGCGTCTGCTCACCACCGTCGTCGCCGATCCCGATATCGCGCTCGCCGATATCGACCTGCTCGACGACGCCGAACGCGCCGAACTGGTACCGCGGCGCGGGCCCGCGAGCGCGGGCAGCACCGACCTCGCGCGCATCCTCACCGACTCGGCGCGGCGATACCCCGACCGGCCCGCCGTGATCGCCGACGGACGGACCCGCACCTATCGGGAACTCGACGCCGACTCCGACCGGCTGGCCCGACTGCTCACCGACGCGGGTGCGCGACCGGAAACCGTTGTCGCCCTCGGTATGCCACGATCAGCCGCCCTGCTCACCGCGATCTGGGCGACCGCGAAGACCGGCGCCGCGTTCCTGCCCGTCGATCCGAAACATCCGGTCGACCGGATCGAGCACATGCTCGCCGATTCCGGGGCCGGGATCGGCGTCACCGTCGCCGCGCATCGGCCGTCACTGCCCGACCGCACCCGATGGTTGGTGCTCGACGACCTCCCGATGGACGAACCCGCGGGTCCGGCACCGGGCGTGGTCGAGCCTCGGCCCGACCATCCCGCCTGGGTGATCTACACCTCCGGCTCGACCGGAACTCCCAAGGGCGTCACCGTCACCCACCGTGGGCTCGCCGACCTCGTCGCCGCCCAACGCGAGATCATGGCACTGGATGAACAGGCCCGTGTACTGCATGTCGCGTCGCCGAGTTTCGACGCCTCGATCTTCGAGACCTTGATGGCGTTCGGCTCGGGTGCGGCCGCCGTCGTCGCGCCGCCGCAGGTGTACGGCGGCAGTCCGCTCGCCGAGTTGATCGACGCCGAACAGGTCACCCACCTGGTGATCACCCCCTCGGCGCTGGCCACCGTCGACGCCGCCGCGGTATCGAGTGTGCGGGTGCTGGCCGTCGCGGGTGAGGCGGTGGGCGCCGAACTCGTCGACCGGTGGTGCGCCACCTCCGGCCGCCGCATGCTGAACCTGTACGGGCCCGCCGAATTCACCATCTGGGCGGCCTCCTCGACCCCGTTGCGCGCGGACCGGCCGGTCACCATCGGGGGCCCGATCGGTGGCGCCGCGGTGCTGGTGCTCGATGATCGCCTGCGGCCGGTCCCGACCGGTGTCGCGGGTGAGCTGTATCTGAGTGGTCCGGCCCTGGCGCGTGGCTACCACCATCGGCCCGATCTCACCGCGGCCCGCTTCGTCGCCGATCCGTTCGGCGCACCGGGATCGCGGCTGTACCGTACCGGCGATCTGGCGCGCTGGGTGCGCGACAGGTCGGGTGCGCTCGAACTGGAGTATGTGGGCCGCACCGATTTCCAGATCAAGGTGCGTGGTCAGCGGGTGGAACTCGGCGAGATCGATGCGGTGCTCAGCCGCGTCGACGGCGTCGATGTCGCGGTCACGCTCGGTGTCGCGGGCCCGACCGGATCGACCGCGCTCGCGGCGTATCTGGTGCGGGCGCCGGGTGTCGATATCGATACTGAGGAGGTCCGGGCCTTCGCCGCCGATATCCTGCCCTCGTACATGGTGCCCGCCGCGTTCGTCGTGCTGGACGAGATTCCGCGTACCGCGGTCGGCAAATTGGACCGCGCCGCGCTGCCCGCCCCGGTCTTCACCGTCGACGAGACCGCCTACCGCCCGCCGAGCACACCGACCGAACAGGCCATTGCCGAGGTGTTCGCCGAACTGCTCGGCCGCGAACGCGTCGGTGCCGACGATTCGTTCTTCGCGCTCGGCGGTGACAGCATTCTCGCCATCCAGCTCGTCTCCCGCGCCAAACTGCGCGGCATCACCTGCACGCCTTTGCAGGTGTTCGAGCATCGCACCGTCGCGGCGCTGGCCGCGGCCGCCGACGCCACCGGTCCCGCGGTGACGCTGGCGGAGCTGCCCGGAGGCGGTGTGGGTGAGCTGCCGCTGACTCCGATCGTGCGGTACATGATCGAGCGCGGCGGCGATTTCGACCGGTTCGCCCAGACCGCGGTACTAGAGCTGCCGCCGGGAATCGAGCGTGACCAGCTGGTCGCGACCCTCACCGCCGTCGTCGATCGGCACGATATGCTGCGCTCCCGGCTGTGCCGACAGGGCGAGGACTGGCAATGGAGCGTCACCGAGCCCGGCACGGTCGATGTCAGCGCCCTGGTGCACCGGGTCACCTATGACGCCGTCGCCGATCCGGTCGAACTGCACGAATTCGCCGTCACCGAACTGGATTCCGCACTGCACCGGCTCGATCCGGCCGCGGGTGTCGTCGCACAATTCCTCTGGCTCGATCCGGTCGGTGCGGCCGGAACCAGAGCCGCACCCGGTCGGTTGATCGTCGTACTGCATCATCTCGCCATCGATGCGGTGTCCTGGCGCATCCTCGTGCCCGATCTGATCGCGGCGTGGGCGCAGGTGCGGGCCGGTAGCACACCGGTACTCACCGATATCGGCACGTCCATGCGGCGCTGGTCGTACGCGTTGACCGAACAGGCGCACACCGAGCGACGGATCGCCGAACTCGACTACTGGCATACGGTTCTCACCGGCCCCGATCCCCTGATCGGCCCCCGTGAACTCGACGCGGCGATCGATCGGACCGAGACGCTGCGCACGGTCGAAGTCGAGCTGTCCGCCGAGACGACCGCCGCCTTGCTCGGCACGCTGCCGCGACTGTCGGGCGGCGGTGTGAACGACGCCCTGCTCGCCGCCCTCGCCTTGGCGCTGGTGCGCTGGCGATCCGCGCGCGGCATCACCGAGCACAGCGCGCTCCTGCGGCTCGAAGGCCATGGCCGACAAGAGGAAGTCGTGCCCGGCGCGGACCTTTCCCGCACCATCGGCTGGTTCACCAGCATCTATCCGGTGCGTATCGCACTCACCGACATCGATGTCGAGGACGCGTTCGCCGGTGGGCACGCCATGGGCGCGGCACTGCGCGCGGTGGACCGCACGCTGCGCGCCGTTCCCGACCGTGGCATCGGATTCGGACTGCTGCGGTACCTGAACTCCGAGACGGCACAACACCTTCCACAGGCACTGCCGGGACAGATCGCCTTCAACTATCTCGGCCGCTATTCGACCACCGATATTCCGGCTGGTCTGGAAGGACTGGGCTGGCTGCCCACCGACGATCTCGGTGAACTGCCCGCCGCCGAACACCCCGATGTCCCGCTGATGTCCGCGCTCGCCATCGACGCGGTGGTCATCGGCGACCGGCTGCACGCCGGATTCGGCTACCCCGGTGAGCTGTTGGACCGGGCGGACGTGGAGGAGCTGGCCGCCCTGTGGGTCGAGGCGCTCGGCGCGGCAACCGCGTATGCACGCTCACCCGAAGCGCAGCGCACCGAGGCCGCCGCGGAACCAGCCGGGCCGGTGTCGGGACTCGGCCTCGACGTCCTACTGCCCATCCGCCCCGACGGCACCGCACCCGCCCTGTTCTGCGTACACCCCTCCTCCGGGATGGCGTGGAGCTATCTCGGCCTGGCCGAACGGCTGCGGCCGGGCCGACCCATCTACGGGCTCCAGGCGCCCGATCTGTCCGGCCGCGAGCCCTCGCCCCGGTCCATCGACGAGTTCGCCGACCGCTATATCCGGGAGATCCGCGCTGTCCAACCGGTCGGGCCCTATCACCTGCTCGGCTGGTCGTTCGGCGGATTGATCGCACACGCCATGGCGGCGAAGCTGCGGGCGGCGGGCGAAACCGTCGGGGTGGTCGCACTGCTCGACGCCGACACCGCCGATATCGACGGCGACACCATCGAGCGGCTCACCCCCGGCGGCTTCGTCAACAGCTTCGGCAGTGTGTTCGGCATCGACGATGTGCCTGCCGAGGCCACCGCGGCGGAGGCGGCGGAGGCGATCAGGGAACGGTTCGGCGGCGTCTCGATCATCGACGCCGACACCATCGAACGTATGGCCGGCTCCTACAACGCGGCCGCGCGCACCCGCACCGGCTATCGCCGTCCACGCTACGACGGCGACCTCGTCTACTTCAGTGCCACCGTCGACAGCTCCGACATCTTCGGCCCCGATGGCTGGCGGCCCTATGTGGCGGGGACGATCACCGACCACGAGGTCGAGGTCACCCACGACGAAATGACCACACCGTACGCGCTGTCGATCGTCGCGCAGGTGCTCGATACCCAGCTGGGAGGTCCGCAATGAGTCCCGAGGACGGCGTCGTCGTCGAAGGCATCGAAAAATCGTTCGGCACCGTCCATGCCCTGCGCGGTGTGGATTTCCGCGCCGCGCCCGGCGAGGTGCTCGGCATCCTCGGCCCCAACGGGGCGGGCAAGACCACCACGGTGAACATCCTGTCCACGCTGATCGCACCGGACCGGGGACGTGCGCTCGTCGCCGGGCACGATGTGGTCGACGATCCGGCCGCGGTCCGCCGATCCATCATGCTGACCGGCCAATACGCCGCACTCGACGATATGCTCAGCGGCTACGAGAACCTGGTCATGTTCGGCAGGCTGATGGGGCTGCGCAAACGCGCCGCCCGCGCCCGCGCCGACGAACTGATCGCCGGATTCGATCTGGTCGCGGCAGCGGGGCGCCGAGTGGGCACCTATTCCGGCGGTATGCGGCGGCGCATCGATATCGCGTGCGGGCTGGTCGTGCGCCCGGATGTGGTGTTCCTCGATGAACCGACCACCGGACTCGATCCCCGGAGCCGCCAGGGCGTATGGGATCTCGTCGGCGGATTCCAGCGCGCGGGTATCACCACCCTGCTCACCACTCAATACCTCGAGGAAGCCGACGCGCTCAGCGACCGGATCATCGTCATCGATCACGGTGTGGTGATCGCCTCGGGCACCGCCGACGAACTCAAGGCCCGCACCGGCGGCAGCTACTGCGAAGTGGTCCCGCTGGATCTCGGTGATCTCCCCGCCATCGCCGCCGCGCTCGGCTCACTGCTGCCGCAAGGCAACCGGGCGATGTTCACCACCGAATCCGACCGCATCGCGATCCCCGCACCGGACGGCGCGAAAACCCTCGCCGAGGCGCTGCGGCGGTTGGACGCCGCCGAGATCGAACTGGTCGATATCGCGCTGCGCCGACCCTCACTCGATGATGTGTTCCTCCAGCTCACTGGTCATCTGGCCACCGACGAACCCGCGACCGAGCCGGAACCCGCTGCCGCACAGGCACTGTCATGACCGCCGGTGTCTGGCTCACGAACGCGCGGGCCGCCCCGGTCACCACCGCGCAATGGTGGGTGCTCACCACCAGATTCATCGTGCCGTCGGTGAAATCGGGTGAAGTGCTCGCCTCGGTGCTCGCGCCCGTCGCGTTCACCGCGAGCTTCTATCTGCCGCTGAAAACGGTGATGATGTTCGCGGGCACCGGATTCAGCAGCTACGCCCAGTTCATGATGCCCATCGTGATCTTGCAGGCGGCGGCGTTCACAGCCATCTCGGCCGCGTTCCGCTCGGCCACCGATGCCGTCGCCGGACTCAACCGACGATTCGGCGCCATGCCGATCAACCCGTTCGTCCCGGTCGCGGCACGGATGTCGGGCAATGTCTTTCGGCTGCTCATCGCGCTCACCACCGCAGTGGTCTGCGGTCACGTCATCGGATTCCGGTTCCGCCTCGACGGCTGGCATACGCTCGGCTTCCTGCTGTTCGCACTGCTCGTCGGCATCGCACTGACACTGGCGGCCGATGTCATCGGCACCCTGTCCAAGAGCCCGGAGGCCACCACCCAGGCGCTGGTGCTGCCGCCATTGATCCTCGGCATGCTCTCGACCGGTCTGGCTCCGGCCGAACAGTTCCCGGAATGGGTGCAGCCGTTCGTCCGCAACCAGCCGATCTCCCAGTTCGTCATCGCCTTGCGCGCTCTGGCGGGCGACACCCTCGGCAATGCGGGCGAGGTGACGTGGTCGCTGATGGGTCCGCCGCTGGCGTGGGCGTTCGGCATCCTCGCGGTCTGTGTGCCGGTGGCCGTGCGGCTCAGTGGACGGAGCCGATGATGACGCTGCCCGCCACCCGCCCCGCCGATCTGCGCATCGATACCGAGACCTCCCCCGTCGCGCTCATCCGACACACCCTGATCCAGTCCCAGCGCCTGCTGCTGCGGTGGGCGCGCAACCCGATCACGCTGCTGGAAACACTGCTCATCCCCTGTCTGCTGCTGCTCATGCTCGATATCGTGGTCGGTGGGCAGATCCAGAAATTCACCGGCGAGGACGCGCTCTACGGTTCGGTGCCGATGGTCGCGGTCGTCGGTGCGCTGTCCGGCGCGGTCGCGGGCGGTGTGCTGCTCGGGCGTGAACGCGATGCCGGTCTGCTCGCCCGGTTCTGGGTGCTGCCGGTGCATCGCGCGTCGGGTCTGGCCTCCCGGATCGTGGCGGAGGGCTGCCGGATCTTCGCCGGAACGATCACCGTGGTCATCGTCGGATATCTGCTCGGTTTCCGTTTCCAGCACGGTGTCCCCGCGACCGTCGCATTCCTGTTCATCCCGACGCTGTTCGGTCTGGCCTTCGCCACCGTCGTCACCGCCGTCGCGGTGTACACGGCCAAAGCGACGCTGGTGGAGGGTATTACGATCCTCACCTCGCTGATGATGTTCTTCAGCACCGGTTTCGTACCGTTGGCCGCCTATCCGCAGTGGCTGCAACCGATCGTGCGTAATCAGCCGATGTCCACCGCCGTGGACACCATGCGCGCCCTCGCCCAGGGCGGCCCGCTGGCCCGGCCGCTCACGCTCACCCTGGTCTGGTCGGCCGCGGCGATCGTGCTGTTCGCGGTGCCCGCCACCGTTGGGTACCGGCGCGCCAGCAGACGCTGACTACCATCGCGGCCATGGCTTCCGCACCCGAACGCTCCCTGAGCAACGGCATCGCTATCGGTCTCGGCCTCGGCCTGTCGATCGGCACGGTATTCGGCCTCACCGTCTTCGACAATCTCGCCATCGGCATCGGCTTCGGCATGGCGATCGGTCTCGCCCTCGGAATCGCGTTCTCATCGGTGTCGAAGCCCGACTCCGATGATTCGAAGGGCGAGGACACCGATCAGCCGGGAGACTGACGCCCACACAGCCCAACGGTTCGCCCCGCTTCGGCAAACCATCCGCGATCGGCCCGACGCGCCGCGTCCCGGTGGGCGACCCGAGAAGCCGATGGCGGACAATGAGCGAACGCGAGCGACCGCCCATAGGCAGTGGACCCGATGGTGAGAATGGTCGCTTCGACACAAGGTGTTGTGTTGCTCGGAGTTGTCACCCACTAGGAGTAGTGTTCTGGGTGTAGGGAATTCCGTGACAGCAGCGTGCTGGGATGTGCGCGGGAAAGGCGTGGAGGCAGGATGAAACTGATCGATCGGGTGTCGGCCATCAACTGGAATCGGGTGCCCGACGAGAAGGATGCCGAGGTCTGGGACCGGCTGACCGGCAACTTCTGGCTGCCGGAGAAGGTGCCGGTGTCCAACGACATCCCGTCGTGGAACACCCTCACCGCCGACGAGAAGCAGCTGACCATGCGGGTCTTCACCGGCCTCACCCTGCTCGACACCATTCAGGGCACCGTCGGCGCGGTGAGCCTGATCCCCGACGCGCTCACCCCGCACGAGGAAGCGGTGCTCACCAATATCGCGTTCATGGAGTCGGTGCACGCGAAGAGCTACAGCTCGATCTTCTCGACGCTGTGCTCGACCCGCGAGATCGACGACGCCTTCCGCTGGTCGGAGGAGAACCGCAACCTCCAGCGCAAGGCCGAGATCGTACTCGACTACTACCGCGGCGACGATCCGCTCAAGCGCAAGGTCGCCTCAACGCTGCTGGAAAGCTTCCTGTTCTATTCCGGCTTCTACCTGCCGATGCACTGGTCCTCGCGCGCCAAGCTCACCAACACCGCCGATATGATCCGCCTGATCATCCGCGACGAGGCCGTGCACGGGTACTACATCGGCTACAAGTATCAGAAGGGCCTCGAGCAGCTCGCCCAGCCCGAACGCGACGAGCTGAAGAACTACACCTTCGAGCTGTTGTTCGAGCTGTACGACAACGAGGTCGAATACACCCAGGACCTCTACGATGAGGTCGGCCTCACCGAAGACGTCAAGAAGTTCCTGCGCTACAACGCCAACAAGGCCCTGATGAACCTCGGCTACGAAGGCCTGTTCCCGAAGGACGAGACCGAGGTCAACCCGGCGATCCTGTCGGCGCTGTCCCCCAATGCCGACGAGAACCACGACTTCTTCTCCGGCTCCGGGTCCAGCTACGTCATCGGCAAGGCGGTCAATACCGAAGACGAGGACTGGGAGTTCTAGACCCACACCCTCGCTCGCCCGATACCGCGATTCGATCGCGGTATCGGGCTCGAGCTATTTTGTCGGTGACCGGGCCTCGGGGGTCCGGTCGTGTACCGAGGGGGATCGTTGTTCCGTCGCTTGACGCTCATCGGCGCGTTGGCCGCCTGTTCCGTGGCCTGCCAGGACGAGGTACCACCCGTCGCCGCGCCCACATCCACTCCCGCGGCGGCATCGGCGCAATTCTGGTCGACCGTGCCGCAGACCGATGATCAGCGCTGGGAGGTCCTGCGGCGTATCCGCGCGATCGATCCGTGTGCGCTACTGCCGCGTGAAGTCCTGAGCACCCACGCAGCAGTGCGGACGGTCACCTCCGACGGACCGCTGCCGACCGGCTGCCGCGCGGTACTCGAATCGGGTGGGCCGGAGCCGATCGAGATCGAATGGGCCGCGCAGAAGGGGCCGCTGCGCGGCGGATTCACCGAGACCCGCCGACTCGGCGATATCGCCGTGAACGTCGACCCGCCCGAGCCCTCCACCTCGTCCGTACCGGCGACCTGCCGTTTCACCGCGCAGTTCCCCGCGGAGGTCATCGTCTTCTTCTCGGTCGAGGCGGCCGCGCCCGCCGATCCCTGCGCGATCGGCGACCCGCTGCTCGACACCGTGCTGACCCGCTGGCGTACCGAACCACCGCATGGGACCTCACCGGATACCGCGACGACTGTCCTCACCGGCGCCGATCCGTGCGCGGTGCTGCCCGCGCTGTCGGTGGCGCCGGAACCCGCGGGCGATCAACTGGTCCAGATGTGCGAATTCCGGCACGACGGTGAAGAGATGGTCATCTCCTACAACTACGACGGCACCGCGACCCTCGATGAGGACGAGAAGACCGAACTCGACGGCCGATCCGTGTACCGCAGCCAACACCAGGACTTCCACATCTACAGCGCCGCCGTGGGTGAGCGGATCGCGGAAGGCGAATCGTACGAGGGCGATATCGTGCCCGTGGTGTCGGTGACCGGTAAGGACGAGGACATGGTCGAACGAACGATGCGTGAACTACTGGCCCGGTTCACCTGACCCGCCCGGCACCACGATTCGATGGTGGCCTCGGGCTCGAGATATTTTGTCGGGTGACCGGTCCTCGCAGTGGGTCGGCGTGCACCCGAGGGAGTTCCGTTGTTGCGTCGCCTGACGATCATTGCCGCGGTATTGGTGGGCGGGGTCGGCTGTCAGCAGCAGAGCACTTCCCCGTCCGTCGACCAGATCTGGTTCACACCCGCGGTGTCGGAGGCCGAGGTCTCGGACGTCTTCCACCGGATCCGCAATGTCGATACCTGCGCGCTGATCCCGCGGTCGGCGCTGGAGGAGCAGGGCAAGGTCGAATACGTGCGGGTGGGCGGCCAGACCATCAATGGTTGCCGGGCCCGGTTCGACGCCGACGGATCGGCCGTCGAGGCCACATGGTCGCTGGTGTGGGCGCCGCAGGCCAGTGCGATCGAGGAGACCCGCAAGGTCGGTGATGTCAAGATCGAGGTGCTGTCGCCGGAGGATCTGGGGTCCACCGCAGAGCCGAAGAACTGCTGGACGACCGCCGAATTCCCCTCCATGGCACAGATCTTCCTCGATATCGAGGCGCCGTCGCCGGTCGACACCTGTGCGATCGGCAATGCGTTGATCGACACCGCGATCGAGCAACTGCCGACCAGCCCCGCCTTCGGCGCCTCACCGGATGCCGTGCGCACGGTACTCACCGGCGCCGATCCGTGTGAGGCGCTCCCGAAGCTCGGCGCCACACCGCTACCGGTGCACGATTATCAGGTCGCTCAGGTCTGCCGGTTCGGCAGTGCCGATGCGCCGACGGCCATCGAATACGCGTACCAGGCCGACGACGAGATCAACCGCGACGAGACCATCACCATCGACGGACGCCCGGTCCATGTGGGCCGCGCGGGCGACGGTCAGTTCATCGGCTACACCTTCGCGGTGGGCCAGGAACTTCCCGGCGGCGCACTGCCCATCATCACGGTTCTCGGTAAGAACAAGCAGGAGGTCGAGCGGACCCGCGATCAGTTGATGACGATGTATCCGCTGCCCTGATCGCGAGCCATACGCTCAGATCCCGAGTACCACCTTCGCGGTCGTGAAGTAGATGATCAGCCCGGTGGCGTCGACCAGCGTGGTCACCATCGGCGCCGACACCACCGCTGGGTCGATGCGCAGCCGCTTGGCCAGCAGCGGCATGGTGCCGCCGATGGTGGCGGCCCAGGCGCAGATGACGATCAAGGTGATCCCGACCACCACGGCGATGCGTGGGCCGACGAAGAAGGCGCCGATGACCACGCCCGCTCCGGCCAGCATGGCGCCGAGCACCAACCCCACCCGGCATTCACGCCAGATCACCTTCAGCAGATCGCCACCGCGCACCTCACCGACCGCGAGCGCGCGCACGCAGGCGGTGGCCGCTTGCGCACCCGCGTTACCGCCCGCGCCGATGAGCAGCGGAATGAACAGCGCCAGCTGCGCGGCCTGTTCGAGGGTGCCTTCGAAGTAGTCGGTGACGCTGACGGTCAAGGTCGCCGCGAGCAGCAACAACAGCAGCCACAGCGCGCGGTAGCGCGCGAGCTGGAACACCCCGGCGGCCATGTAGTGGCCTTCCCAGGGCGCCGAACCGGACTGTTTGGCGACGTCCTCGCTGTCGGCGGCCTCGATGACCTCCACCGCGTCGTCGAAGGTCAGCAGCCCGACCAGGCGGTCCTCGCTGTCGACGACGGGCAGATTGAGGTCGTTGGTCTCGCGCATCAACCGCGCCGCCTTCTCCGCGGAGTCGGTGGCGCGCACGAACGCCGGTTCGGTGACGACGAGATCGGCGACCATCGTTTCGGGAGTGCTGAGCACCAGCTCACGTAGTTCCACGATGCCGCGCAACCGGCGCCCGGCGTCGACCACCGGCAGGGTGTAGACGGTTTCGGCGCCGGTACCTTTGAGCTGCACGGTGCGCAATGCCTCGGCGACGGTCAGATTCCCCGGCAGCGCAACGACTTCCGGCGTCATGTACCGCCCGACCGAGCCCTCCGGGTAGCCGAGCAGCGCCGCGGTCATCCGACGTTCGCGCGGGCTCAACCCGGCCAGGGCCTTCTTGGCGACCTTGGCCGGAGCCTCGCGCAGCATGCGGGCACGGTCGTCGGGCGCCATCGCCTCGACCAGCTCGCGGAAACTCTGCTCGCGCATGCCCTCGAGGATCTGCTGCTGGTCGACCGGTTCGAGTTCCTCGAACACCGCGAGCGCGAGGTCCTTGTCCAGCAGCCGGAAGGCGACACCGGCGCCGACGGCGTCCATGCGGGCGATCTCGTCGGCGATGACATGCGGCGGATGGGTGTCGAGCCAGTGCAGGGCGGCGTCGACGCGGTGGCGTTCGACGACGTCCTGGAGGGACTCCGACAGGGTGGGGCGCTCGTGGATCAGTTCGGTCTGCGACATGGCACGTCCTCGGCACAGCAGTGAGTTGCGAGAGTGAATCGGGAAAACGACGTCACACCGCGGGCGCTCACGCCAGTCGCTACCGCCGGAAGGACTTGCTACCGGGAATGCGAAGGCGCGGCGCCGCGCGGCCTTCGACTGGGAGGTTCGCTGCGCATTGCAACACCACCTCCTCCGAATTCGCCGCCGCGTCGTATCGCTGGCCAGCCCCTACCGGCGGACGGTCGACCACCGGTACTCATGCAAACGCAATCGTGTGCAGGATACATCCCATCTTCGCTATTGCGCGCATCGACGCCCGCCCCATCCGGCGTTTTGCTATCCGGGCGTGTCTTCGCCTTCGCGACCCGACGTGGAAGAACCCAGTGGGCCGGAAACCGTACTCGCGATGGTCATCTGCCCTGCCGGGTACGTCAGAGTTGCGGTAGGTAGCTGATCTGCACCTGCTCGGGCGGGCGGGTCCGGCTGATGTAGGTGCCGCGGCCGGGGGGTTGCGCGGTGGCGCGGACATTACCGATGAGCTTGCCCTCGTCGGGTGATCCGCTGAGGATCAGTCCGTCCGCCCCGAGTTCCCGCATCCGGCTCAGCACCGGATCGTACAGTGCACGGGAGGCGCCGGTGCTCGCCCGCGTGATGATCAGGTGCAGACCCAGGTCGAGCCCCTGCGCCAGGTAATCGACAAGGGGCGCAAGCGGATTGGCCGAGGTGACCAAACGCTCGTAGTCATCGATGACGATGAAGATCTGCGGTCCACGCCACCAGCTGCGATCCCGCAACTGCTGCGGTGAGATATCGGCGGAGGGCATCCGTCGGGCCAGTTCGCTCGCGATCTGTTGTACCGATGCCGCGACCCCGGAGACCGAGGGCGAATATTTGACCTGCGATATGCCGCCCACCAGGTCGAGCAATCCGCGCATCGGATCGGCCACAACGAGTACGGCCTCCTCGGCACCGAACTGCTGGGCCATCCCGGTGACGATATTGCCGAGCAGCGTCGTCTTACCCGAGGCCACATCGCCGAACACCAACAGATGCGGCTGTTCGGTGAAATCGAGCACGAGCGGGCGCAGATCGGACTCCCGTACGCCCACCACGACCCGGCCGCGGCTCTGGTCGATACCGGCCGCCGCGGCGAGCTCGAGCACCTGGGCGCGGGCGATACGGTCGGGCAGTGTGCGGATCTCGGGGGCCCTGCGGCCCGGATAGGCGTCGGCGAGCTGCCTGGCCGCGGCGGCAAGGAGCGCAGACGGCGGTTGGTCGGCCGTCGGCGTCGCCATGGTCGGCATGGCGATGAGCACGGTATCGGCGACGCTGGTGATCGCGGTCAATCCTCGGCCGGGCACGGTGGGTACCAGGGCGGCGGCCTTGCGATCGAATATCGAATCGGCCGGATCGTCGAGCCGCAGCTCCAGCCGGGTGCCGAACCGTTCGATCAGGCTGGGCCGGATATCGATCCATCTCGTGGTGGCGACGATCAGATGGATTCCGTACGGCAAACCTTCGACGGCAAGTCCGGTGAGGCGCTCGTCGAGTTTGTCGTCCCGTTCCCGGGCGTAGCGCCAATCGTCGACGACCAGGAAGACGTCACCGAAACGTGTGGCTCGCGCCCCGCCGTTCGTATTCTCGGTTGTTCGGCGCGCGAGTTCTTCACGCCGGGCACGGAATTCGATCATCGAGGTGATCCCGTGTACCCGGAACAGTTCTTTCCGATCCGTCAGCAACGATTCCAGCTCGGCGATCGTGCGCCGGACCCGGTCCGGATCGGATCGGCCCGCGACCGAACCCACATGCGGCAGCGCCGACAGCGCACCGAGCGCGCCGTCGAAATCGAGCAGATAGAACTGCGCGTATTCGGGCGGGTAGATCGCCGCGGTGGCCAACACGATCGTCGCCAGCGCCGTCGACTTGCCGGAACTGCGCCCACCGGCCAGCGCGATATTGCCGGATTTGCCGGAGAGATCCACGATCAACCCGGCCTGCCGGTGCCGCTGCGGCAGATCGAGCAGCCCGATCGGCACCCGCAGGCTCGGACCGCCCGGCTCGATCGATTCGATGACCTCGGGCCGGGCCAGGATATCGGCGACCGGTATCCGTTCCGGGAATTCCAACCAGATCCGATAGGCCGGACGGCCCTTCGACACCAATTGCGCGACCACCGATTCCACCATCGTCTGCTGCACGGCCGCCGCATCGCCGGACCGACCGGAGCGTGGATCGGGCAGGGAGGCGTAGGCGGCCTTGAACCGAACCGGTTCACCGGCTTCGGCCCGCAGATAGCCGTGGCCCGGCGCGCCCGGCAACTCGTAGGCGTCGGGAACACCGAGGATCGTGCGCGATTCGGCGGCCGAATAGGTGCGAAGGGCGATGCGATAGCTGAGGAAGGTGCCCAGCTCACGCATCCGCTCCTCCTGGAGCCGCGCGGTGGACAGCAACAGATGAACGCCGAGGGATCGGCCGAGCCTGCCGATCGCCACCAGCGTCTCGAGGAAGTCCGAGCGGGGCGCGGTCAGCAGATTGGTGAATCCGTCGATGGCCACGAACAGTGTGGGTAGCGGCGGCAGGGCCGCATCTCGTTCGCGGGCCAGATCGTAATCGCGCAGGCTCGCGAATCTGCCGGTGCGGTGCAGATGCTCCTGACGGCGCTCGAGTTCACCCTCGATCGCCAGCTGTAGCCGACGGATCTGGGCCGGATGCGAATCGAGCGCCGAGACGATCGAGGAGACATGCGGCAGCCCGGCCAGCCGGTCGTACACCCCCTCCCCCACCCCGTCGACCAGCAGGAAGTTGACCGCCTCCGGCGAATGGGTGAGCGCCAATCCGGCGATGATGGTGGTCAGCAGATTCGATTTCCCCGATCCGGCGGCGCCGACGAGAAGACCGTGCGGGCCCATGCCGTTCTCGGCGGCCTCCTTCAGATCCAGTTCGACCGGCTGCCCGTCCGGCGCGACGCCGATCGGAATCCGCAGCCGACCGCGCCAGCGCGACTGCCAGGCGGTATCCACATCGACCACACCCGAGGGCCCGAGCCCGAACAGCGTCGCGAAATCGACCTCACCGTCGAAGAGCGAACGCGCCGGGACCGGGGTGTCCGAATCCTCCGGCCGCGCGTCGACCACCCGGCTCACCAGTTCGGCGGCGCCGTCGGTGAGATCGGCGGCGCCCATCGTCTCCGGCGCGAGTTCCCGCAGGTCCGGCATGGCGATGCGGAACGGCCGCTGCCGGTAGAGCGCCCAGCCGGGACTGTGCGGCAGTTGCGCGGCGCGGTCGGGGTGGTCCCTGGATTCCTCGGGCCGGTGCAGTCGCAACTCGATATGGGCGGGCAGCAGATCGGCGAGCCAGTTCGGGATCTCGCTCCAATCGCGCGCCGTGGCGACCACGTGCACCCCGTATTCGGGTCCGGCACCGGCGATATAGCGCAGCGTGTCGGCGAATTTCGCGATCTGGTCGCTGAAATCGCCCCAGCGATCCAGCAGCAGAAAGATATCGGCGACCGAACCGACCGCCGGCAGTGATCGCGCGGCACGCAGGCTCGCGGGTGAGTCGATGTTGTTGGCCCGATACAGCTTCTTCCGGGTACCGATCGCGGTGACGATCCGTTGCAGGATCGCCTGCACCTGTTCGGGTTCGTCGTCGCCCGCGACCTCCGTGATATGCGGCAGCGCGGCGATCGATCCCAGTCGGTTACCGGCCTCCAGACCGTAGACCTGCACCTCGCCCGGTGTGTGGGTGAGCGCGAGCGATCCGGCGAGGGTGCGAAGCAGGGTGCTCTTACCGGCACCGGCGCGGCCGACCACCAGGAGGTTTCCATCGGTCCCGGCCAGATCGAGCCATACCGTCTCCCCCGGGGTGCCGTCCGGTCGGCGTTCCTGGCCGATCGGCACCTGGAGCCTGCCGGTGCCCCACCATGATTCGGCCCGCAAGCCGAGCGCGGGATCGCGTTCCAGCCGCCCCAACAGCTCGCCGAGCTGGACCCGTTCCCCGGTGTCCACCGTGCTCGGATGCCTGCGCCGGACCTTGGCGATATAGACCTCCTGCCGCAGCACACCGTAATGATTGGGCGTCTGCCTGCTGGTCCGGCCGCGCACCTCGGCACTGACGTAATTCCACAGATCGTAGGCGCTGATCAGTCCGCCGCTGTTGTCGGCGAGACCGGTGCTGATGCCCTTCACCATCGCCGCGGTGAACGCCGACAGCGGTTCCGAACGATCCGGGGTGGCTCGGCCGTCCTCGGCGGTTTCGACGGCGCTGGCCGCGGTCAGGATGCAGATGCCGTCACCGGCGGCCAGTTCCTCACCGACATCGTCGATGGTCGGGGTCGACTTCATCACGTCGGCGCCGAGGAAGGCGCCGCTGTAGCAGCAGTCGAGCAGGATGATCTTGGCCGCCGCGGCGGATTCCTTGATCATCTCCCGGATGAATCCGGCGGAGATCCCCGTGCTCGACACCAGCTGCGGATCGGTATTGCTGGTCGCGAGGTAGAGATTCTGGCGGGTGCGCAGGCCGTGACCGGAGAAGTACAGCAGGACCACATCATCGGGTCCGGCGTGGCGGAACAACCGCTCGATATTGCGCTCGATCTCGGCCTTGGATTCGTTCACCAGCAGATCGGCGGGCCGGAAACCGCCGATCTCCGGATCGCGCAACAACTCTCGCAGCTGCTCGGCGTCCTCGACCGGTGCGTACAGCCGTGACAGCCCGTCGAAATGGTAGGTGTCGTTGGCGATGAACAGTGCGGTGCGCTGGCCGGATTCGCTATTCATCGCCGAGCAGGTCGAGCAGCCGGTCCATCTGTTCGGCGGACGCTCCGGTGATGGTGACCTCGGTATCGCCCTTCTTGACCGTGATCGACCGCGCGCCCGAGCGTTCGATCAACGTGACGACGATGCCGTGGATCGCCCAGGCCACCGGCGTGAGCGCGCCCCCGGAGATCGCGAGTTGCCCAAGCTGTTCGACGACACCGGATTTCGTGCCGTCGGCGGCCGGTGCGGTGACCGTACGCACACTGATGCCACGCAGCTCCTCGAGATCACCGCGCAGCTCGTCGGTGATCCGGTCCAGCCGGTCCGGGCGGTGGCCCGGTGCGTCGTCGATTACGAACAGAACCTCACCCATCGCTGTTCGCCCCTCCTGGTCATCCACAGACGGTGTCCGACCACCATAGCCCCGGCCGCCACGAGTGCGCCGAAAGAGTATGGCGCGAACCGGCGTTCATCCCGGTCCGCGCCATATCGAGGCGAAGGTGGCTGCGCCTCAGAGCATGCAGCTCACGCAGCCCTCGACCTCGGTGCCCTCCAGCGCCATCTGCCGCAGGCGGATGTAGTACAGGGTCTTGATGCCCTTGCGCCAGGCATAGATCTGGGCGCGGTTGAGATCGCGGGTGGTTGCGGTGTCCTTGAAGAACAGCGTCAGCGACAGGCCCTGGTCCACGTGCTGGGTGGCCGCGGCGTAGGTGTCGATGATCTTCTCGTAGCCGATCTCGTAGGCGTCCTCGTAGTACTCGAGGTTGTCGTTGTCCATATAGGGCGCCGGATAGTAGACGCGGCCGATCTTGCCTTCCTTACGGATCTCGATCTTCGACGCCACCGGATGGATGGAGCTGGTGGAGTGGTTGATGTAGGAGATCGAACCGGTCGGCGGCACCGCTTGCAGATTCTGGTTGTAGATGCCGTGCTCCATCACCGACGCCTTCAGCTCGCGCCAGTCGTCCTGAGTGGGGATGTGCACGCCCGCGTCGGCGAACAGCTGACGCACCCGATCGGTGGTCGGCTCCCACACCTGGTCGGTGTACTTGTCGAAGTATTCACCGCTGGCGTACTTCGATTCGGGGAAACCGCCGAAGGAGGTGCCGCGTTCCTTCGCGATCAGGTTCGACGCCCGGATCGCGTGGTAGACCACGGTGTAGAAGTAGATGTTCGTGAAGTCGATGCCCTCATCGGAGCCGTAGTGGATCCGTTCGCGGGCCAGGAACCCGTGCAGGTTCATCTGCCCGAGACCGATGGCGTGCGAGGAGTTGTTGCCCTGTTCGATGGAGGGCACCGAGTAGATGTGGGTCTGGTCCGAGACCGCGGTCAGCGCCCGGATCGAGGTCTCGATGGTCTTGGCGAAGTCCGGTGAGTCCATCGTCTTGGCGATATTGAGCGAACCGAGGTTGCAGGAGATGTCCTTGCCGACCTTGGCATAGGACAGATCGTCGTTGAACTCCGATGGCGTGGAGACCTGGAGGATCTCCGAGCACAGGTTGGAGTGGGTGATCTTGCCCGCGATCGGATTGGCCCGGTTCACCGTGTCCTCGAACATGATGTACGGGTAGCCCGATTCGAATTGCAGTTCGGCGATGGTCTGGAAGAACTCGCGCGCCTTGATCTTCGACTTGCGGATGCGCTTGTCGTCGACCATCTCGTAGTACTTCTCGGTGACGTCGATATCGGCGAACGGCTTACCGTAGATGCGTTCCACGTCGTACGGCGAGAACAGGTACATGTCCTCGTTCTTCTTCGCCAGCTCGAAGGTGATATCGGGGATCACCACACCCAGCGAGAGGGTCTTGATGCGGATCTTCTCGTCCGCGTTCTCCCGCTTGGTGTCGAGGAAGCGATAGATATCGGGGTGGTGCGCGTGCAGGTACACCGCGCCCGCCCCCTGACGCGCGCCCAACTGATTGGCGTAGGAGAACGAATCCTCCAGCAGCTTCATGATCGGAATGACGCCCGAGGACTGGTTCTCGATCTTCTTGATCGGCGCACCGTGCTCACGAATATTGCTGAGCAGCAACGCCACCCCGCCACCACGCTTGGACAGCTGCAAAGCGGAGTTGATGGAGCGCCCGATGGACTCCATATTGTCCTCGATGCGAAGGAGGAAGCAGCTGACCGGCTCGCCACGCTGCTTCTTACCCGAGTTGAGGAACGTAGGGGTGGCGGGCTGGAAGCGGCCGTCGATGATCTCCTCGACGAGTTCGCGGGCCAGTACTTCGTCACCGGCGGCCAGCGTCAGCGCCACCATGCATACCCGGTCCTCGAACCGCTCCAGGTAGCGCTTGCCGTCGAAGGTCTTGAGCGTGTACGAGGTGTAGTACTTGAAGGCGCCGAGGAAGGTCGGGAACCGGAACTTCTTGGCGTAGGCCTGCTGGAACAGGCTCTTGATGAACTCGCGGCTGTACTGGTCGAGCACCTCGGGCTCGTAGTAGTTCTCGTCGATCAGATAATCCAGCTTCTCGTCCAGGTTGTGGAAGAAGACGGTGTTCTGATTGACGTGCTGCAAGAAGTACTGGTGGGCGGCTTCACGATCCTTGTCGAACTGGATCTCGCCGTCCGGTCCGTACAGGTTCAGCATCGCGTTGAGGGCGTGGTAGTCGAGTACCTCGCCGGTCTCCGCGGCCCGGATGGGGGCCTGCTCTAGGCGGGCCGTCTTACCGGTCGGTGCTGTCGTTGTTGCTGCCAAAACAATCCCAATCCCTCTCGGACGCGCTCGACGTCCTCCGCGGTTCCCATGAGTTCGAAGCGATACAGGTACGGCACCCCGCATTTACGCGAGATCACCTCGCCCGCATAGCAGAAGGTCTCGCCGAAGTTCGTGTTACCGGCCGCGACCACCCCGCGCAGCAGGGCGCGGTTGTGCGGATCGTTGAGGAACTTGGCGACCTGCCGCGGTACGAAGTCCTTATCGGACCGGCTCCCCCCGAGGACGTGCCGACCGCCCCCGTAGGTGGGGACGATCAGCACGTAGGGTTCGTCGACGCGCAGCGAATCGGCGGTGTGCAGTGGTATGCGAGTCGCCGGGAGGCCCAGCTTCTCGACGAAACGATGTGTGTTCTGCGATGCGCTGGAGAAGTAGACCAGCGCGTTGTCCGGTGATTCGGACATGGCCACCTCCCTCTGACATCGGAAGGCCGGATACGTCTGTTCAGGCCGCGACGGCCAGCGACTTGATGCGGTCGGGCCGGAAACCGGACCAGTGCACATCGCCCGCGACGACGACGGGGGCCTGCAAGTAGCCCAGCGCCATGACGTAGTCACGCGCCTCGGCGTTCTCGGAGATGTCGATGATCTCGTAGTCCACCCCGACCTTGTCGAGGGCCTTGTAGGTGGCGTTGCACTGGACGCAAGCGGGCTTGGTGTACACGGTGATGGTCATTGATGATGTCCCTCTCTCCTATGCCTGATCCACAGCCGGTGATCCGTATGCAGTGCATGTGACAGCAAGATCCGATGTTGCTGCGCAAACTCTTGGATCTGGCCCGAAATCCCCTGCTCGGGCCGGTCCGCACTGGGTCGGGCGAGGTGTTCGTGCATGCCCTGCTCCAGTACCGAAGACACTACACCTAGTGGCCGACACTTTGGAACAACACGACATGTTGCGAGTCACAAGAGTGAAATTCCGCTGCCGTAAGTCCCTGGACACTCGATTCGCAAGCCGACACGACAGTGGCGCAGATCACGATTCGGCGGCTCGGCGCTTCCTCAGCAAACCCTTGCATCACGCCGGTCACAGACGCCTCGAGCGCCTCCTGCGCCTATCGAGCCCCAGTGCCACCATGGCGCGGCGGGTCCGGCCCAGCGGCCGGAAACAGCGGTGCCGCCCTCGTCCGGAGAGGACGAGGGCGGCACCGGGAGGCAGTCGCACGATCAGGCCGATACGAGCTCCGCACGCGCGGAGCCGACCAGCTCGGCGATCGTGGCGCCCAGCTCGATCAGCGCCTCGGCGTCCTCGCGCGGATGCGCCGCGCCGAACCGCTCACCGATCGCGCCGAAATGCAGATGCGCCGTCTCGACCACCCGGCCACCGGCGATACCCACCGACTTGACCGCGTCGCCGTGTGCCCAGCGCGCCGCGTTCGGGCTGATCGACGCGCTGACCACCGCGACCGGCTCACCCTTGATGACACCCGCGCCGTACGGACGCGACAGCCAGTCGATGGCGTTCTTCAGCACGGCGGGCAGGGTGCCGTTGTATTCGGGAGTCACCAGCAGCAGCGCGTCGGCCTCGGCCGCGGCGGCACGCAACCGCTGGGCCGCGGCGGGCACCGAACCCTCGACGTCGATGTCCTCGTTGTAGAAGGGAATGTCGCCGAGCCCCTGATAGATCGTGATGTCGACATCGTCGGGTGCGATCTGCACCGCAGCCTCGGCGAGCTGACGGTTGATCGAACCTGCGCGAAGGCTCCCCACGAGGGCGAGGATGCGGATCTGGCTCATGATTTCTCCTGGTCTACTGGATACGACTGCCGATGTAAGCTATCGGGTAATAACCGGACCGCGGTCCGAATCATTCCGATCGGAGTAGGCGAGCCCCCCGTGAGCTACAACACCCCTATGACCGACCCCGTCGTCCCCGGCCACGTCGGCGAGGCCAGACCGCTGCTGACCATCGGCGCGCCGCTGCCGGGTACCGCGGTACCCACCGAACGCGCCGACGCCGCGCGCAACCGTCAACTGCTGCTGGACGCGGCCCAGCAGTTGGTGCGCGAGCACGGCGTGGACAGCCTGACCATGGACGCGTTGGCCAAACGCGCCGGTGTCGGCAAGGGAACGGTCTTTCGCCGCTTCGGCAACCGGACCGGGCTCATGCTGGCGCTGCTCGACCATTCCGAACGCAAGTTCCAGGAGGCGTTCATGTTCGGGCCGCCACCGCTGGGTCCCGGCGCGCCGCCGACCGAGCGACTGGTGGCGTTCGGCCGGGCCCGGCTGCTCGATATCGAGGTCGAGGGTGAGCTGTACCGGGCCGCCGAGATGGGTCCGGCCGACGAGCGCTACGGCGGACTGCCCTACAACCTGCTCAAGACCCACGTGTCGATGTTGTTGCGCGAAGCCGCGACACCGGACGATATCCCGCTGCTGGCCGATGCGCTGCTCGCCGCGTTGAGCGCGACGCTGGTACTGCATCAGATCCGCGCCCTCGGCTACACCAGAGACCAGATCGGCGACCATTGGGAAGGGCTCGTTCGGCGTGTGGCGGGACCACCGACGCCAGTAGAGTGAGCGGCTATGGGGAACCTGCGTGCACAGATCATCGCCGAACTCGGCGTCCTGCCATCCATCGAGCCGAAAACCGAGGTCCGGCGCCGGATCGAGTTCCTCAAGGACTATCTGCGCGCCTCCCACACCACGGGCTACGTCCTCGGCATCAGTGGCGGCCAGGACAGCGCCCTTGCCGGGCGGCTGTGCCAGCTGGCGGCCGAGGAACTGCGCGCCGAAGGGGTCGAGGCCACCTTCCTCGCGGTACGGCTGCCCTACGGCGTCCAGGCCGATGAGGCCGATGCACGCGTGGCGATGACCTTCGTCGCACCGGACCGGTCGGTGGTGGTCAATGTCCGGCCCGGCGCCAATGCCGTCGCGGCCGAGGTGGCCTCGGGTCTGAAGACCGATAAGCTGCGCGATTTCGTCCGCGGCAACATCAAGGCCCGCGAACGGATGGTGATCCAGTACGCCATCGCCGGACAGGAGAACCTGCTGGTGGTCGGCACCGACCACGCCGCGGAGGCGGTCACCGGATTCTTCACCAAGTTCGGCGACGGCGGCGTCGACCTGACCCCGCTCACCGGCCTCACCAAACGTCAGGGCGCGGCCCTGCTCCAGGAACTCGGCGCCCCCGCCTCCATCTGGTCGAAGGTCCCGACGGCCGATCTGGAAGACGATCGCCCCGCGCTGCCCGATGAGGAAGCACTCGGCCTGCGCTACAGCGAGATCGACGACTACCTCGAGGGCAAGGAGGTCACCGCGGAGGTGGCCGAGCGCGTCGAAGAGATCTTCACCAGGACCCGCCACAAGCGCACCGTTCCGGTCACCCCGCTCGACGACTGGTGGCGCTGAGCGCACCGCGCGGTAACGAGCCGGGCCCTGGATCCAACCGCCCGAGTGCCGGAGCGCCGCGAGACCAGCGGACGCGGCGGCCGCTGGGCCGCGCGGGCAGTCGCTGATCCCGCGGACGCCGGGTAGCCGCGGACGCTAGGACGACGAGGTCGGGCTCCCTCGCATGTCCCCGGCATCGGCCGCGATCACCTCGTCCAGCCGACGTCGCAGGTATCGAGCGGCCGGATCGTTGCCGATCGAGGCCAGCGCGCGGCGATAGTGTTCGGCCGCTTCCCGATAGCGTCGCGCCCGGCGCAGCAGCTCGGCGCGGGTGGCGGGAACCAGATGGCTGTGCGTCAGCCGCGGGTGATCGGCGATCTCGTCCAGGGCGTCGAGCCCGGCCTGCGGCCCGTCACGGAAACCGACGGCAACCGCGCGGTTGACCAGCACGGCGGGCGTCGGGGCGCAGCGGCTCAGCTCGTCGTAGGCGGCGACGATCGCGGTCCAATCGGTCTGTTCCCAGCTCGGTGCGACAACATGCGCGGCAGCGATCCTGGCCTGCGCGAGATACTTTCCGCCGCCACCGTCCTCGGCGGCCGTGACCAGGCAGGACAGTCCGGCTCGGATACGCGCCCGATTCCAGCCGCGGCGATCCTGCTCCTCGAGCGGTACGAGTTCGCCCTCGGCGGTACGACGTTGGGCGCGGCGGCTGTCGGTGAGCAACATCAACGCCAGCAGCGCCCGCGCCTGCGGTTCATCGGGCAGCAGTGCACACAGCAGGGTGCCGAGCCGAATCGCCTCATCGCACAGCTCATCGCGCACGGCCTCGGGTCCCGAGGTCGCGAAATATCCCTCGGTGAACACCAGATAGATGCAGGCCAACACCGCCGGCGTGCGTTCGGCCAGCAGCGCGGCGGGCGGGACCCGCAGCGGTATGCCCGCCTCGTGGATTCGTGCCTTGGCGCGGCTGAGTCGCTGCGCCACCGTCGGTTCCGGTTGCAGGAAGGCCCGCGCGATCTCGGCCGTGCGCAGTCCGCACACCAGTCGTAGCGTCAGCGCGACCCGGGATTCGGGCGCCAGCGCGGGATGGCAGCAGGTGAAGATCATCCGCAGTTGATCGTCGGCGATCGTCGACACGTCCGGCTCCTGGTTATCGGGTGCGAGCTGGGCGGCGGCGTATTCCTTTGCTTCCCGCGAGGATTCCCGACGGAGACGGTCGAGGGCACGATGCCGGGCGGCGGTGGTGATCCAGGCGCCCGGATTGGCGGGCATACCGCGCTGGGGCCAGGTGCGCATCGCATCGGCGAACGCCTCCTGCACCGCGTCCTCGGCCAGACCGATATCGCCGGTGAGCCGCGCCAGCGTGGCGACCGCCCGGCCGAACTCGGCGCGGTAGATGCCGTCGAATTCGACCGGATCGGTCATGGAGACACCGCTATTCGCCGAGGTCGACGATCTGGCGCAATTCGGTGCGGCCCTTGGCGCCCATCGGAATCAGGGCCGCGATCTCCGTCGCGGCCTGCCGATCGGGTGCCGCGAACAGGTAGAGGCCGTCCACCACCTCGGCCGTTTCGGCGAACGGACCGTCGGTGATGGCCAGTTCGCCTTCGCGCGTGCGCACTGTTGTGGCCGTCGATGGCGGACGCAGCGCGCCGCCGCCGCGGATCACCGCGCCGACCCGGTCGGCGAACCGCTGATGCTCGACGACCATGACGTCCCATTCGGAAGTGTCCGGCTCGACCACCGCATCGGCGCGATTCCACAGCAGCGCCATCCACCAGTCGGCGGCCGGTGTGTCGTGCGGCATCCACTGCACCAGTGGACGGAGTTCGATCGCGCCCGATTCCACCGCTGGCAGTTGCCTGGCGAGCTGGATGGCCTCGTCCAGATCGGTGACGTCGAAGACGTAGAACCCGCCGACCACCTCGGCGCCTTCGGCGAACGGACCATCGGTGATCAGCGTGGTGTCACCGTCGCGGGTGATGTTCACCGCGGCGCTGGACGGATACAGCGCCGCACCGCCGGCGATGGCGGTGGCGACCCGTGCGTCGAACTCCGCATAGCGTTCGACCTCCGCGTCGAACTCGGGGCTGCCCGGAAGGGCTTCCGGATCGTCATCGCGCCCGACGAGCAATGCCAGGTAGTGCATGGCGTCATCCTTCCTCGAATCGGAGGAGCCCGATACCCCTCTCATCACTACGACGGATGGGGAGCGCGGTTCTCTACACGCGAGGTCAGCCGCCCGCGAATGGTGGCAGCACGTCGACTCGCGGTGTCAGTGCGGTGGCGGCGTCGCGGGTGAGTTCGTCGCCGACCAGATAGGCGCAGACGTCGAGCATCTTGTCCAGATCGGGGCCGTAGGCGCGGGCCAGCGCGGTGCGCAGATCGCCGACCGTGGCGTCGGCGGGTAGGTCGAGCGATTCGGTGTCCTTGCCGACCGCGTCGGCAATGGCGGCGAAATAGCGGACCTCAACCACCGATGGCTCCCATCGTCCGTTCGGGTGGGACGAAACCGGCCGCGTCGATGCCATGGCCTGCCCATTTGTTCCACATCGCGCCGCGCCACAGTTCGGCGATCTCGGCGTCGTCCGCGCCCGAGCGCAATACCGCGCGCAGATCGAACTCCTGATCGCTGAACAGACAGGAACGCAGCATGCCGTCGGCGGTGAGCCTGGTGCGATCGCAGGTACTACAGAAGGTGCGCGTCACCGAGGCGATGATGCCGACGGTCGCGGGGCCACCGTCGACCAGCCACCGTTCGGCGGGCGCCGACGGATCGGGCCGCCCGGCGGCGGTGAGTTCGAATCTGGCGCCGAGCACACCGAGTAATTCGGCGGCGGTGACCATATTGGCCCGCGCCCATTCGTGGTCGGCATCCAGCGGCATCTCCTCGATGAACCGCAGTTCACAGCCCTCGTCCAGACACCAGCGCAGCAGGTCGGGCGCACCGGCCAGGGTCTGGCGCATCAGTACCGCGTTGACCTTCATCGGCGCCAATCCGGCGTCGCGCGCGGCGCGGATGCCGGCGAGCACCGCGTCGAGCCGGTCGCGCCGGGTGAGGGTGGCGAAACCGAACCGGTCGACAGTATCGAGCGAGACGTTGACCCGGCCGAGACCGGCTCGCGCCAGCGCGCGGGCCCGGTGTTCCAGGCCGACACCGTTGGTGGTCATGGCCAGCGGCGTGTCGGGGACCTGCGCATGGCAACCGGCGATGATGTCTTCCAGATCGCGGCGCATGAGCGGCTCGCCGCCGGTGAAACGCACCTCGTGCACGCCGAGTTCCCGCACCGCGAGGGTGACCAAGCGCACGATCTCCGCTGCGGTCAGCAGTTCGTCGCGCGGAATCGGGGGCAGACCCTCCTCCGGCATGCAGTAGGTGCAGCGCAGCGAGCATTTCTCGGTGATGGAGACCCGCAGATCGCGCGCGATGCGGCCGAATCGGTCCACGAGCAGCGGCGTATCGGGGCGGCCGTCGAGCGAGGGACGCCCTGACCGCACGGCGGGGATGCCCATCTCGACCAGCGTCACCCCTCCATTATGACCCGTCGACTCGCCGGTACCGCGCTGCCGTCGCCGTCGCCCGACCTCACACACCGGCGTCCATCCAGGTGAGATACGAGCGGTGACCACGTCCGCGACCTGCGATTAGGCTGATCCCATGACTCACCGGTCCGCCACCGTCGCAGCCCGGTCCGTCGACGAGTATCGCGACAGCATCGAAGCGCTGCTGCGCCCGCTCGCGGCGCGGCCGGTCGAGACCGTCGCCGTGCCCGCCGCCCTGGGCAGGCAACTGGCCGATACCGTGCGCGCGCCGCTGGATCTGCCGGTGTTCCGTAACTCCGCGATGGACGGCTACGCGGTGCGCGCCGAGGACGTCGCGGTCGCGCCGGTGCGACTGCCGCTGTCCGGTGTGGTCGCGGCCGGTGATCCCGGTCGGGAACCGCTGGCGCCGGGGACCGCGCGCAAGATCATGACCGGTGCGCCGGTGCCGCCGGGCGCCGATTGTGTGGTCCCGGTGGAGGACGCGACGGCTGCGGCGGGCACCGTCACCATCGAGCGGGGCCGCAGCCGAGGCGAATTCGTGCGCGAGCCGGGCACCGATGTGCGCGCGGGCGAGCAGCTGGTCGGTGCGGGCACCCTGCTGGCGCCGCGGCATATCGCGGCCCTCGCCGCCGTGGGATTGCCGACCGTTCAGGTATTCCAGCCGGTCAGGGCCGCGGTGATCACCAGCGGTGATGAACTCGTGCCCGCGGGCTCCGCCTTGCGTCCCGGACAGATCTACGACTCCAACGGCATCGCCTTGGCCGCCGCGCTCGCCGCCAATGGCGTCACCGTGACCGCCGTCGAGCACAGCGGCGATCAGCCGGACCGGTTCCGCGCGACCCTGGCCGCGGCGACCCGTGACGCGGACGTGGTGTTCACCACCGGCGGGGTGTCCAAGGGTGATTTCGAGGTGGTCAAAGAGGTTCTCGAACCGATGGGCGGATGGTTCGGTTCGGTCGCGGTGCAGCCGGGCGGACCGCAGGGCCTGACCGTCGTCGACGGGGTGCCGGTGCTCAGCTTCCCCGGTAATCCGGTGAGCGCGATGGTCTCGTTCGAAGTATTCGCACGTCCCATACTGCGTCGGCTGGCGGGGCTGGCGGAGGTCGAGGTGTTCGAACTGCCGCTGCTGAGCGCGATCCGCTCACCGCGGGGCCGGCGCCAGTTCCTGCGTGGGCGCCTGGCGCATTCGGCGGGCGGGCCGCGCGCGGTGGAAGTGGTGTCCGGGCCGGGATCGCATCTGGTGGCGAGTATGGCCGCGGCCGATGTGCTCATCGATGTGCCCGCCGAGGTCGGTGCCCTTCCGGTCGGGGCGGCTGTGCGAGTGTGGTCGCTGTGAACGAGTTGTCGCATGTGGACGCCGAGGGCCGCGCCCATATGGTTGATGTGAGCGCCAAGGCCGAAACCGCACGGATCGCGGTCGCGGCAGGCGAATTGCGCACCACCGCGGCGGTGGTCGCGCTGGTGCGGGCCGATGATCTGCCCAAGGCCGATGTGCTGTCGACCGCGCGGATCGCGGGTATCGCGGGAGCGAAGAAGACCTCCGAGCTGATTCCCCTCTGCCATCAGTTGGCACTGTCCTCGGTGAAGGTGGCGTTCGGGTTCACCGAAGATTCGATCACCATCGAGGCCACGGCGAAGACCACGGGCCCCACCGGTGTCGAGATGGAGGCGCTGACCGCGGTAGCGGTCGCCGGGCTGACGTTGCACGATATGGTCAAGGCCGTCGATCCGGCCGCCGTACTGACCGGGGTCAGGTTGCTGACCAAAGACGGTGGGAAACGCGGACATTGGGAGCGGTCCGGCGCCGCCACCGGCGACGGGGTGGTCGACACCGCGGCACCGGAGGGGCCGGTCACCACACCGGCCGCGGCCGAACCCGCGACCTCCACCGCATCGGTTGCGCCGGGCCGCACGGCGGTCGTGCTCGTCGCCTCGACCGGCGCCGCCGCCGGCACCCGCACCGACACCACCGGACCGACGCTCGCCACCTGGTTGACCACACTCGGTTTCACCGTGCGCGGACCTCTGATCTACGCCGACGCCGATATCGCGGCGGGCCTGTCGGACGCCCTGCGGGAGTCCCCCGCCCTCGTGGTCAGCACCGGCGGCACCGGCGCCTCCCCCACCGACACCACCCCCGAAGCCACACTGGCCGTGCTGGATCGGGAGCTGCCCGGCGTCGCCGAGGCCATCCGGCAGCGCGGCACGGCCAAGTTTGCGCTCGCGGCGCTGAGCCGTGGCGTCGCGGGTCTGGCGGGTCGGACGGTGATCGTGAATCTGCCGGGCTCCCCCGGCGGCGTCAAGGACGGTATCGCGGTGCTCGAACCGCTGCTCGAGCATCTGCTCGCACAGGTCGCAGGAGGCGGTGACCATGACAACGGGTGATCTGGTGCGGTTGGCCGAGATCAGCGATCAGCCCCTCGATCCGGCCGCGGTCGACACCGCCGTAGCAGGGCCCGAGCACGGCGCGGTCGTGGTGTTCACCGGTGTCGTGCGCAATCATGATGGCGGGCAGGCGGTTTCGGCGCTCGAATATTCGGCCCACCCCGAGGCGCCGCGCTTCCTGCGCCGGTGTTGTGCGGAGCAGGCCGCCTCGTCCGGGCTGCCGGTGGCCGCCGTCCATCGGGTGGGTGATCTGCGGGTCGGGGATCTGGCCATCGTCGTCGCGGTCGCCGCACCGCATCGCGCCGAAGCGTTCGCCGCATGCGCCGAGTTGGTGGACCGGATCAAGCACGAGGTGCCGATCTGGAAGCGGCAGCGGTTCGCCGACGGTTTGTCGGAATGGGTCAACGCCTGCGGCTGATATCGTCGCCGCCGAGACAGTCTCCCGCACGCCCCGAATGTCGCACACGCGACAGATTTTCCATGTTTACCCACGAATTCCATCGGGTAAACTTTGCGGCCCTTTTCGTGACGGATGATCAGCTGTCCGTATACCGTGACCCCAGGTGCTTAACGGTCTCCCGAACAGGAGAGGGCATGCGTACCGACCAGGTCACATTGCATCGGTTCGTCATCGGCGAACTCAGCGCGGCCGGACTCGACCGCAACAGATTGATCCGTGACATCGGATTACCCGCCTGGGCGCTGGCCAGCCCGGAGGCCTACGTGCCGAGCGAGATATTCGCGCGGCTGTGGGAGGTCGCCGCACACGAACTCGACGATCCGGCGGTGCCGCTGCGCGTGGCGAGCCGATACAACCTGAGCTGCCTCGGCCTGTACGACTATCTGTTCTCCACCGCCCCCGATCTCGGCGCCGGACTGCGCACCCTCGGGCCGTACGTCACGGCCGTCACGACCAATCACCGCTGGGATCTGGTGGCCGAGAGCGCCGAGGAGATCTCACTGTTCATCGATATGGTCGACACCAACGGCCACAGCCGGGATCTGATCCACCTGTGGGCGTTGGGCGCGGCGGTGACCCGCAGCCGCCTGGTGATCGCGGCCCCGGTGATCCCGGTGCGGGTCAGGCTGCGCCAGCCGCCGCCGAAATCACTCGATACCTATATCGAGGTGTTCGGCACCACGAATATCGAATTCCGAGCGCCGGTGGACGCGGTCACATTCCGCGCGGCCGATATGAATCTGCCGCTGACCTCGACCGATCCGACATTGGCCGCGGTACTGCGGCCGCTGGCCGACGCATTGCCGCCGCCACCGCCGCTGGCGACCACCTGGTCGGATCAGGTGGCCACGGCTTTGGCGGAAGCGCTCGAAGTCGGTGAGATCTCGCTGGAGGCCGTCTCCCGCCGCCTGGCGACGAGCCCGCGGACCCTTCAGCGACGGCTGATGGAGGCGGGTACGACCTGGCGGCAGGAAGTGGACCGCGCTCGCGCCATGCGACTGGCCGAGGCCACCGCAACCGGCCCGATCACCCGAGCGCGCCAGGCCCAACTCCTCGGCTACACCGATCCCGGCTCGATCCGGCGCGCGGCGCGGCGCTGGTCGGTCACCCCCGCGCACCGCCGCTGCGAACAGCTGGACTGAACGCCGTCGGCGGGCTGGGCCGACGGCGTCCGGCCGGTGGTTCTACTTCAGGAATCGGGCGGCGATCCGCCAGAAGGTTCCACCCTCCATGGATTGGAAGTCCCAACTTCTGGCGGCCGCATGCGAGGCGGCGACGATCGCGGGTACGTCGAAGTCGTAGCGGGTCGCCGTACCCTTGGCTTCCAGCGCGGCGATTACATAGGCAGTGGCGGTCTCCCTGGTTGCGTACACGGCACTCTCCCCTCGTCGAGCGAACTCAGATACAGTTCGCTGCGCACCGGGGCTTCGGTTGGGCGACACGCCTACCGCAGCGACACAGCGAACATGTTTACGAGTTTTGTGCGAGGGATACGGCGGCGCCAGCGCCTATTGCGCCAGATTAGTGATAAACGCGCCAATTTCGGATTCAGTGGGGCACATGCCGCCAGATCGGCAGCATCGATTGCGCGTCCAGGAGTTCGTCCTCGGCATGCACCGCCGCGTCGAGACGCTCGACAGCCGATTGCGAATCCAGACCCGAACCGATGAGCACCAACCGAGTGCTGCGATCCTCGCCGCGACGCCAATTCGTCGGCTCACACACGATATGGCGCCCGACCATATGCAGGACGAATTTGCGATGTTCACCGGCGACCGCGAAAGCGGCAAAACCCTTGGCGCGGAACAGACCTGCCGGTGGGTCTTCCAGAAAGCCGGCGAGCAGCCGCGGATCGAGCGCCCGCGCGCTGGTGAACGACGTCGTGACGTATTCATCGTGCAGATGACGATGACCGTCGGCGGGATCATGATGATGTTCGGCGAGCAATTCGTCGAAACTCAATTGCTGCGCCACCCGCGGCACCTCGCGCCGCGGTTCGTCGAAAAGCAATCCGGGTTCGATCCGGCCGTGGGTCGTGGCGTATACCGGCGCCGGATCGATGAGCGCCGCGATGTCCTCGCGCAGCGTCGCCAGCCGGGCGTGGTCGACGCGATCGGCCTTGTTGACCACCACCAGATCGGCCAACCGCAGATGGTCGGCCAATTCCGGGTGTCGCTCGCGATGGTCGGGGAACTGCTCGGCGTCGACCACTTCCACCAGCCCGCCGTAGCGGATGCGCGGATTGTCGCTGCCGACCACCATTCTGATCAGATTGCGCGGTTCGGCCAGACCGCTGGCCTCGACCACGATGACGTCGATGCGGGCACTCGGCTGGGCCAACCGATCGAACAGTTCGTCCAACTCGCCGACATCGACCGCACAGCACACACAGCCGTTGCCGAGCGAGACCATGGCATCGACCTGGCCCGCCACCAGCATCGAATCGATATTGATCGCACCGAAGTCGTTGACGACGACGCCGATCCGGGTGCCGCGATTATCGCGGAGCAGATGATTGAGCAGTGTCGTCTTGCCGGACCCGAGGAACCCGGCGACGATCACGACAGGAATCGACTGGGCCACCCGGACACCTTACTGGCATCGGCGGGCACTCTCCCCACGGCCGGATGCCCACCCGCCGCAGTGGCGAGTGGGCATCGCAGCGCTGTGATTCAGTCCGTCGGCGAGAAAAGCGCGGCGGCCAGCGTATAGGCGAGGTTGATCAGTTCGGAGGTGATCGCGGTGTCGTCCATGCCGAGCGCCGTCGCCAAGGGCATCAGCAGCTTCATGACCGTGCCGACCACACCGTCGCCGGTATCCGGTGCGGTCGATTCGGTGCCGGGCTCGGTGGATGTGCCGCTCGACCCGCTCGGCGGCTCGGTGGTGCTCGGCGCCGCCTTCGGCGTGGTGGTCGCGGGCGCCGACTGCGCCTGCGGTGCGTTCGCACCGGGTGCGGTGCGGGAATTGTTGACGCCCGGTCGCTGCGCGGGCGCCGGAGCCTGCGCGGTGGTGGTGGGCGTCGGCGAGGTGGTCGGCGCGGGCTCGGTCCCCGCTGGAGCAGGATCGGTCTCGGCGGGTGCGGGATCGGTCCCTGCCCGTCCGGGTTCGGTCCCAGCCGGTGCGGGATCGGTCCCAGCCGGTGCGGGCTCGGCCCCTGCCCGTCCCGGCTCGGCCCCAGCCGGGGCAGGATCGGTTGCCGCTGGTCCGGACTCGGTCCCCGCCGGTGCAGCATCGGTCCCCTCCGGTCCCGGCGCGGCGTCCGCAGGCGGGGCCGTTGTCGTCGGCGCTGTGGGCGCCGGGGCTTCCGGTGCGGCCGCCGGAGTGTCCGGTGCCACCGCCGGACGGTCCACTCCGGTGTCGGGCGCCGCCACCGGGGTATCGCTCGCCGGGGGCGCGCCGAGCAGGAAGCCGACCAGGCCGGTGGTGATGGCGATGGCGTGCTTCAGCTGGCCGTCCGCGGATTCCAGTAGCGCCGCGTCCTCCGGGTTGGCGCCGTTGCCCATCTCGACGAACACATCGGGCACGGTGGTCAGCGCGGGACCGGCCACATCGGCGCGGGTCTGCAAGCCGTCGACCACGCCCGCGTAGTTCGCGGCGGGGAACCCCGACGACAGGTAGGCATCGCGCACCGACTTCGAGGCCGCCAGCCCATCGGTCGACTGGACCCGATCGGCCGCCGCGTCCGGGATCGGCAGCTGCGGCACGATGACATGGAATCCGCGGTACTGCGCGGGCGCGCCGTCGGCGTGGATACTGACGGCGACAGCCGCACCGGATTCGTTGGCCGCCCTGGCCCGCTCATCGATGCAACCGCCCCAGCCGCTGTCGTCCTGGCGACTGAGCACCACGCGGGCGCCGAGGCTTTCCAGCGAGGTCTTGACCAGCTGGGCGACATTCCAGTTGATGGTGTGTTCGGCGACCCCGTTGAGCGAGGTCATTCCGGTGGTCTGACAGTCCTTGGTGCCACCGCGGCCATCACTGACCTGACGGGACAGATTCTCGGTGTGGTTCGGTCCCTGATGGCCCGGATCGAGGAAGACGGTCTTGCCCGCCAGCTTGGTGGCCATGTCCGGCGAGATCGGTTCGGCGGACGCGGTGACACCGGACAGGGTGACCGTCATCGCCGCGCTGACGGCGGCGCAGATACCAGCCTTGACGATGTTCGGCTTCATGTGCGGTCGGCGCTCCGGGACGGAGCGCCCCTCCCTTCCCACTAGCTTCCCACTAGCAACACCAAACCCAGTGGTTCACTCTGGTCACAGCGGCAACCGCAGCGCAACCCCCGTTATCGAAGTGTGATCTGAGTCACGACCGTTTATCGGCTGGGCCGTAGGAAGAGGCGTCAGCGCAGGTCAGGCCACTCGTGGCAGTTGCCGCAGGGCACGCAGCGCATAGTGCACCCGGGTCTTGACCGTGCCGACCGGGATGCCGAAATCTGCCGCGACCTCTTGATAGGCACGGTCGCGCAGGATCACTTCCACCACCGCCGCCCGCTGTGAATCGGGCAGCCGGGCCAGGAGATCGTCGACCAGCAAACCGTCGACCAGACCATCGGCGAAGTCGGGATGGGAGTAGCGGACATCGCTGAGTTCGGAGACCTCTTCCCAGCCGGTGTCGCCGGGCCTACTGGCGCGCGCCCGCGCCATATCGATCATCACATTGCGCTCGATGGCCAGCAGCCAGGTCCGAATACTGCCCTTACGCTCATCGAAGCGGGCACAGGAGCGCCAGGCCCGCAGCAGCGTCTCCTGAACGGCCTGTTCGGCAAGGCCCTGATCGCCGAGCGCGTGCATCGCCCGCCAATGCAGCAGGGCGCGATCTTCGGCCAGTACGGACGCGAGCCCGTCGTCGGTGCACAATCGGGCGCACCCTGCCCCGCACGCGGAACCGGAAACCATTCGAGCCGAGCGACAACCTGTCATGTAAGAGTTATCGCAGCCCGGCGGCCCGGTGACATCACTCTCACGACATCGATTTGTGTGAATCGACAGAAATCGCCGATTCGACCGAATGGTCGGCACCATTCTGGTAGATCTGCGCAGGGAGATTCGGGGATCTCAGACCGGCCGCTCCGTGCGGCGAATATGCGGGATTCGAGGAGACATCGTCATGCGTGCAGGCACGCTGGTCATCGCCGGGGCCATTGCTTCGGTCACCACATTGCTCGGCGGTGGGACCGCTGCCGCCGCACCGTCCCCGGAGATGCCGCACGACGGTGTCTATATCGTCGGCGTCGATATCGCGCCCGGCCTGTGGGAGGCGCCGGGAACCCCCGATCAGGCGCACGGCTGCGATTGGCGGCGGCTGTGGAAGGTCGAGGGCGACAACACCGATATGCGTTATGTCCGGGCCAACAACTACACCAGGGAGAATCCGGTCCGGGTCTTGATCGAGGCACACGATGTGGCGTTCCGGACGGTGAACTGCGGACCGTGGCGACAGCTACCCACCCCGCCCAACAGCGGTTCCGCCGGAGCCCTGCCCACTCGCGGTTGACGCGCGCCGCCCGACACCGATGAGGCGAGCCGGATCGCCTCACGTACTCGAGCGCGATCCGACGGCCTCGAACCATCGCGGTGACCGAGATTCGGCCGACCATTTCGGGCAGACTCGTGATCATGATCGATACCGAGGGCACCGCGCTGTTCCACCAGACCATGCCGTTCACCGAACGACTCGGGGTCGAAGTCCTCGAACACGGTCCCGCAATGGTGCGCAGCAGACTCGCTTGGGACGCCTCGCTGTGCACCCTCGGCGGGGCGATGCACGGCGGTGTGCTGATGTCGCTCGCGGACGCGACGGCGGCGGTATGCGCATTCCTCAACCTGCCCGAGGGCGCCACCGGGACCACGACGGTCGAGTCCAAGTCGAACTTCCTGCGCGCCATCCGCTCCGGCCACGCGATCGCATCCAGCACACCGCTGCATCCGGGCCGCCGCTTCATCGTGGTGGAAACCGAAATCCGTGATGACGCCGACGCGCTCGTCGCGAAGGTGACCCAGACCCAGGCCGTGCTCTGACCAGCGCCGCGCAAATCCGCACGGCGGCAACCTTTCCGCGAACTCCGTGTTCCCCGGCTCGGGCACCCCGACGGGTTGCGGCGGCCTCGTCCGGCATCCTACGATCCCGCTCGGCCCACCGAATATCAGCAGAGACGGGATTGCCTTGCCGAACGCGCATCCGGGACACCAGAGTCCGCGCCGCCGCTTCACCGGCCGCCGTTTCCTCGGCGCACCCGCCGCCGCGTTGATCGCGGTCGCCGCGGGTTTCCTGGCACCGGCTCCCGCGCATGCCGCCCCCGCCTCCTGCCCGCCCGCCGCGGTATCCACGGCCACCGCGGCAAAGGTGCCGCTGCTGGATTGGTCGGAGAACGTCGGTTTCGACGCGGACGGAAATCTCTGGGTCTCCCGCGTCTTCCGCAATGTCGTGGAGCGCTACGACCGGGCGGGCAACCTCACCGCCACCGTTCCGGTCACCTTTCCCGGCGCGGTTCGCCCTGGTCCCGACGGGCTCCTGTACGTCAACTTCGGCAACATCACCACGAGCACGATCATGAAGACCGGTGGTGTGGTGCGCTTCGACCCGTCCGCGCCGAACCCGGTGCCCGAGATCTTCGTCGACAATATCGGTATGGCCAATGGTGCCGCCTTCGACGATGACGGCTACCTCTACATCACCGACACCGGCGGCGGCATCATCCGGGTGCGCCGCGACGGCACCATCGACCGCGAATGGACGGCGGCGGCGCCGCAGGACTTCGGCCTCAACGGCATCGTGGTGCACGGTGACGCGCTGTATGTGACGCTGCTGTCGAGCCCGACGGCGCGGATCCTGCGCGTCCCGATCGCCGATCCGGCCCATCCGAGCGTGGTGACCGATCTGTCCCCCCAGTCGAATCCGCCCGCGCTGCCCGACGATCTGACCGTCGGGCCGGACGGCATGCTCTATGTGAGCACCGCGACCGGAAAGCTGGCCCGCGTCGACGCCGCCACCGGCAGCACCTGCATCGTGGCCGCCACCCAGCCGATCACCGCGCTCGCGGTATCCGCCGGGGCGGATCCCACGGTGTTCGCGGGCACCGAGGGCGGCGACGTCCTGCGCATCCGGTTGAACCAGGGGAACTGACGCCGCCGGAACCGGTCGAGGGCACAGGCGGTAATCCGGGATCACCGCCGAGGCCCCGATTCCGGCGACGTCCGGCGGCCCTATTTACCGTGTGCCCGTAGCTGATAGAGCCCCTCGGTTTCGGCCACCACCACACCAGCGGCATCGGTGACGACCGCCTTCAGCGTGAAGTCGGATTTGCCCGCCGCCGACGCTTCCTCGACGATCCTGGAGATCTCCTCCTCCGACAGCGTCGCCTCGGCCCGCACATCGGTCTTGGCCGGTTTGCGGAAATAGATGTGCAGATCCTTGACCAGCGGATAGAACTCCGAATTATCGAAGGTGGCGATCGCGATGGCGCCGCCGAGGATCTCGGCGACGGTGAACAGCACGCCCGCGTACATCACCCCGAAGTGATTGCCGTTGCCCTGCGCGGGCACCGAGGTGGCCGCATAACCGCGTCGTACCTCGATCGCCTGCACACCCATCGTGTGCGCGATCGGGATGGTGTGCTCCATGGCCCCGTTCACGATCTCGGTGAAGGGAGGCGTTTCGACCTCGCTCATACGCAACAGTCCTTTCCACAGACTCGAGCATCCGGAAATACCGCCCGGACGCCATGCGTGCCGCCGGACCACCCCGATATTGGCACACCGCCAATACTGGCATGACTCGACCGTCTGCGGAAGGTGGCTATCATCGGTAGCGAGGTCGCCCATTCCCGCGACCGACCGGCCGATCGAAACCGTACCCGGGCAGCGACAAGACGGTATTCCCGAAAGGAATGACCGCCATGGCATGGGCAGTACTGGTTGTCTCCGGCGTTCTGGAAGCCGTCTGGGCCACCGCACTCGGCAAATCCGAAGGTTTCACCCGACTCGCGCCCTCGGCGGTGTTCGCCGTCGCACTGGTGCTGTCGATGGCAGGTCTGGCCTACGCGATGCGCACCCTGCCGGTGGGCACCTCGTACGCGGTGTGGGTCGGCATCGGCGCCTCCCTCACGGTGCTGTACGCGATGGCCACCGGCTCGGAGAGCATCTCGGTCCTCAAGATCGCCCTGCTGGTGTTGATCGTCGGCGGGGTGGTCGGCCTGAAGCTGGCCCACTGACCTCAGGCGACCGCGGCCTTCGGCGTCACCGGAATCTCGTCGGTGCTGGCGTCGGGCACCTCGGTACCACGGATCGAGGTGCCCGCCGTCTCCCGCAGGAACGCCCAGGCGACCAGACCGATCAACGCGGCGCCGATCATGTAGAAGGCCGGGAACAGCGTCCAGCCGGTCGATTCGATGACCGCCTCGTTGACCAGAGGCGCGGTACCACCGAACATCGCCGTCGACACGTTGTAGCCGAGGGCGAAACCGGCGTAGCGCACATGGGTCGGGAAGATGGCGGGGAAGGTCGCGCTGATGGTGGCCAGCTGCGGAATGTAGAACAGGCCGAGCACCACGAAGCCGACCACCGCCCACGCCGTGCCGACACCCATCAGCATGTACATCGGCACCGCGAGCACCGCGAGCCCCACCAGCGAGACCAGCCACAGCGGCCGTCGACCGACCCGGTCGGAGAGCCCGCCGAAGAACGGGATGCACACCATCATCACCAGCTGGCCGATCAGCATCATCGTGGTGGTGGTCGACTCGTCCAGGCCGATCGTCTTCTGTAGATAGGTCGGCTGGTAGGTGAGCAGGGTGTAGTTCACCACGTTCAACGCGACGACCAGTCCGGCGAGGGTGAGCAGCTCACGCCGATAGGAGCCGATCAGCTCACGCAGGCCGGTCGGCGGATGCGGATTTTCCGCGACCTCGGTGAAGACCGGGGACTCGTCGAGCTTGGCCCGCAGATACCAGCCGATCAGGCCGAGCGGAACCGCCAGCAGGAACGGGATCCGCCAGCCCCAGTCGTGCATGGCGTCCGAGCCGACGGCGAGCTGGCAGGCCAGCACGACGGCCGAACCGCCGACGAATCCGCCGAGGGTGCCGAACTCCAGGAAGCTGCCCAGGAAGCCGCGCTTGCGGTCGGTGGCGCATTCGGCCAGGTAGGTCGCGGCGCCACCGTATTCGCCGCCGGTGGAGAAGCCCTGGATCACGCGCAGCAGGATCAGCAGGACGGGGGCGAGCACACCGACCTGGCCGTGCGTGGGCAGCACACCGATGAGGCCGGTCGCGGCGGCCATCAGCAGAATGGTCGTGGCGAGGACGGCTTTGCGGCCGATGCGGTCGCCGAGCGGGCCCCACACCATGCCGCCGAGCGGGCGCAGCACGAAGGAGATGGCGAAGCCGAGCATGGTGCCGAGCGTCCCGAGTTCGCCGGGAAAGAAGGCATCGGTGAGATAGGTGGCCGTCGCGGCGTAGACGCCGTAGTCGAACCACTCGGTGGCATTGCCCATCGCCGATGCGGCGACCGACCTCTTGATTCGCCCGGCTTCCGGTGTTCGGTCCGTCACGAGCACGTCCTCTCCGGCCGCCGAACCACCCCTGCTGGCTCGACCGGCGCTGATCCGATCAGCCCATCGGCAACAGTCCTGGCCGAGGGCTCGATACGAAGAACTTCGTTACCCGCTTCTGCCTGGCAGTAAACACCCCGCTACTCGGAAACGGTGGGCGAACCGCCGCGCCGACCTGCACATCCGTCGCGATAAGTGATACCCGTCACAGTTCTCCGAAATGGGGTGTGTCACAGAGATTCACCCGTGCGGGCAACCACTGCGGGGCAGCTCGAGGCACCGCGATATGACACGATCAGCGGGCGGCCGCAGGGCCGGTTTCGGAAGGACGCGCATGGGCTCAACTGTTTTCGCGGTCGCGCTGCCGGTCGCACTCGGCATCGTCATGTTCGGCCTCGGGTTGACGCTGACCGTCAGCGATTTCGCCCGCGTGCTGAAGTATCCGAAGGCGGCGGTGATCGCCTTGACCTGCCAGCTGATCGTGATGCCGGTCATCTGTTTCGGCCTGGTCAAGGCGTTCGGCCTCGAGGGTGCGCTCGCCGTCGGCATGATGCTGCTCGCGGCCTCACCCGGTGGCTCGTCGGCGAATCTGTTCAGCCATATCGCGGGCGGCAATGTGGCGTTGAATGTGACGCTCACCGCAATCAATTCGGTGCTGGCGGTTTTCACACTCCCGGTGGTGGTCGGCCTGTCGTATTCGGTCTTCCTCGACGACGGCGCGGGGCTCGGACTACAACCGGCCAAATTCCTCCAGGTCTTCGCCATCGTGCTGATCCCCGTCGCGCTCGGTATGTGGGTGCGCGGCCGGTGGACCGGCTGGGCGCTGCGCATGCAGCGCACGGTCAAGATCGGTTCGGGCGTGGTGCTGGTGCTGGTGGTCTGCGCCGCCCTGTTCTCCGAATTCGACGCTTTCACCGACCATGTCGGCGAGCTGGGCGCGATCGCGCTGCTGCTGTGCGTGATCGGGCTCGGCATCGGTTACGGTGTGCCGCGCCTGTTCGGTGTGCGCCACGGCGATGCCATCGCCGCGAGTATGGAGATCGGCATCCACAATGCGGCCCTTGCCATCGCGGTGGCGGCCACGGTGTTGAACAACGACACAATGGCCGTGCCCGCCGCCGTGTACGGATTCCTGATGAATATTCCGGCGGGCGTGGCGACCGTGGTGTTCGCGCGGTCACGGGCGAAGCAACCGTCGACAGCCGACACCGTCGATACGCGTGTCTAGGTTCGCTACGCCCTGGCGCGTTCGGCGTCCAACGGTTCGGGCAGCACACCCTCGGCCCGGAACGCCGCCAGATAGCGGTCGATCACCTCGTCGGTGATCGGCGGGCAGAGGATCCCGGCCGGTGCGAGGGCGGCGCGGGCGGCGCTGTCGTCGAGGATCACATCGGCCACACCCGGATCACCCAGGTCGGCGTAGTTGCCGATGAGCAAGGTCGCGCGCATCAGGTCGTCGTGGTCGACGGCCTGTTCGGTCAGGCGCTGTTTCGCCTGGTCCAGGTCGACGGTGTCGATGCGATAGCCCATCCGCACCAGTCCGGCCAGGATGTCGGCCACCCGAGTCGGAGTGGTGTTCACCAGGTGGTAGCGGCGCATATCGGGCAGCCCGGCATTGGCGATGGCGACCAGCGCCCGCGCCACATAGTCGACCGGCGCGAGCGAGACGGCGGTATCACCGAGTTCCGGTGCGACACCGAGCAGTGCGGCGGCGCGCACCATGGTCCACAGGGAGTCGTCGGCGCTCATCACGCCGGTCTGGACCGAGCCGCAGATGAGTCCGGGGCGGTACACCGCGATCGGCACACCGCGCCTGCCCGCCTCGAGCACCAGTTGTTCGGCCACCCATTTGGCGGCCACATAGCCGTGTCTGGTGACCTCCGCGGCGGGAATATCGCTGTCCTCCAGCACGATGCCGCTGGTCTCGGTGCCGAGCACGGCATTGAGGGTGGAGACGAAATGCACCGGTTTGATCCGGGTGGTCGTCGCCAGCCGCAGTACCTCGGTGGTGCCGCCGACATTGGCCGCGCGCAGATCGGCGTAGGACTCCAGATGATTGACGCGGGCGCCGTTGTGGTGGATGACGCTGATCCTGGCGGCCAGATCGGCGAAGTCGGCCTCGTTCAGGCCGAATCGCGGCTGCTCCAGATCGCCGGGCACCGCGACCACCCGATCGGCCAGATCGTGGTGCGCCAGCTGATAGCGCGACAGCGCGGCGGTGATACGGCGCAGCCCGTCCTGTCGGTCTCGGCCGCGGACCAGGCACCAGATCCGGGAGTCGGTGCGGTCGAGCAGTTCCCGCAGCAGATGCACACCGAGGAATCCGGTAGCGCCGGTGAGCAGGACGTCGCCGGTGTCGACCGGCGGTACCAGGTCGGCGATATCGATCGCCGGATCGAGTCGCGCGTCGGCGACCAGGTCGGCGACCCATCGGTCGTCGCGTTCGGTGGCCGGTTCGAGCGCGGCCAGCGCCCGCACCGTCGGCTGTTCGAAGACGGTGCGTGGATCGACCTCGATGCCGAGTTCCTCGGCCAGCCGGGTGCGCAGGGTGAACACCAGCAGGGAGGTGCCACCGAGATCGAAGAACGTGTCGTCCAGGCCGATCGTGTCGGTACCGAGCACATCGGCGAAGACTGCGGCCACGGCGAGTTCCCGTTCGGTGGTGGGGGTTTCGCCGGGATTGCGGGTGGAAGCTCCGAGCGCGGCGGCCAGGCCCGCTCCGGCGCCGGGCACTCCCCCGGTCGCGTGGGAGGGTGCCTGCGAGGGCATGGCCGTAGCCACGCCCGTCCGCCGATCCGGTGATCCGGCATTCTCCGGTGCGCCCTGCGACCGCATACCGACAATGCTCATCGGATCACCAGCAATCCGACCGACGACCTGCTGGAAGCGCAAGGCGATCTCGGCCACCGTCTCCCGGTCGTATCGCTCGGTCGCATAACGGAACTCGGCGGCCAGACCATCCCCGCCCGCCTGCGGACGCAGCGTGAGCGCGAGTTCGAAATGCGTGCTGTCCCGAGGAAGATCGCGGACCGCCACGCGGAGGCCGTCGAGCTGCAAAGGCGGCGGTGTGGGCAGGTTCTCGTAGGAGAACACGGTCTGGAACAGCGGCGATCTACCCTCGACCCGCGGCGGGTTCACCGCCTCGACGATCTGATGGAACGGAACATCGGCGTGGTCGAAGGCTTCGAGCGTCGCCGTGCGGACGCGAGCGAGCAGTGCGGTGAACGGTTCACCGGGCTCGACCGTCACCCGCACCGGCAGGGTGTTGACGAACATGCCGACCAGGTGGTCGAGCGCGGGATGGCCGCGACCGGCCACCGGCGTGCCGACGATGATGTCGCCGCTGCCGCACAGTTCGTGCAGCAGGGCGATGTAGGCCGCGTAGGCGACCATGAAGACGGTGGCGTCGTTGCGTGCCGCCAGCTCGGTCAGCGCGGTGAGCGTCGGCCGGTCGATCTCGATATCGACGGCGGCGCCTCGACCTTCGCTCGCGCCGGCTCGATCGGCGGGCAATGCCAGCTGCCCTGAGGTGCCCGCGAGGGTGCGGGTCCAGTACGCGAGCTGACGCGCGGCCACCGATTCCGCATCGACGCCGTCACCGAGCCGATTCTGCTGCCACAGTGTGTAATCGGCGTACTGCACCGCCAGTGGCGCCCACTGCGGCCGGACGTCGGCGGCATGCGCGGCGTAGGCGGTCGTGAGGTCGGCGATCAGCGGGCCGAACGACCAGCCGTCGGCGGCGATGTGATGGGCGGTGAGCACCAGCACGTGTTCGGTGGCGTCGAGCCGCAGCAAGCGCGCCCGCACCGGGAGATCACGGGTCACGTCGAAGGGCGCGCCGGTGATCGCGGCCACGCGCTGGTCGAGGTCGGCGCGGTCGATGTCGACGGGCACGAGGTCGATCAGCTCGGCGGCCCTGGTGGTGGGCAGAATTCGCTGGTACGGCCCGGCCGGGGTCTCCGGGTAGACGGTGCGCAGGATCTCGTGCCGGTCGAGTACCGCGGTGAGGGCGGTCGCGAGCACCACCGGATCGAGCGGCCCGGTCAGGGTGAGCGCCACCGGCAGATGGTAGGCCGCCGATTCCGGCATCAACTGGTTGAGCAGCCAGAGTCGCAACTGGGCCGGTGCGGGCGGTATGCGTTCCGGGCGCGCACCGGCGACGGGCGCGAGCGCTGCGCCGGGGCGGGTGTCGATCCGAGTGGCGAGACTCGCGACGGTCGGCGCGTCGAAAACAGTACGCACCCCGGTACCGAGGCGTGCGGCCACCTGGGTCGCGGTCAGCGAGGTACCGCCGAGGGCGAAGAAATCATCGCTCGCGCCGACCGTTTCGACACCGAGCACCTCGGCGAACACCGCGGCCACCTGTCGTTCGGCGGGTGTGGCTGGTGCACGGAATCCGGTGCGGCCGAAGACGGGTGCCGGAAGCTTGCGGGTATCGAGTTTGCCGTTGGGTGTCAGCGGCAGCGCGTCGAGCACCACATAGGCCGCCGGGCGCAGGTAGGCGGGCAGTGCGTCGGCGAGTTCGGCGCGCAGTGCCTCGATAGCGATGGTCGCGGCGGGCGTCGGGACCAAGTAGGCCACCAAATGAGCGCCGGTGCGCGGATCGGTGTGCACGGTGACCGCCGCGCGGGCGACCTCATTGCGCGCGGTCAGAACGGTCTCGATCTCCCCCGGTTCGATGCGGTGGCCACGCACCTTGATCTGAAAATCGGTGCGGCCGTGGTAGATCAGTGCCGGATCGGGTCCGTCGGTGACGGTCACCAGGTCACCGGTGCGGTAGAGCCGGTCGCCGGTCCGGTACGGGTCGGCGACGAAACGAGTCGCGGTCAACCCGTGCTTACCGTGGTAGCCGCGGGCGAGCGCGGGCCCGCCGATGTACAGCTCACCGGGCGTCCCCGGCGGCACCGGACGCAACAGGGCGTCGAGCACCACCGCGCGGAAGCCGCGTAGCGGAGCGCCGATGGTGACCGGGGTGCCCGCGACCAGTTCGCCGATGGTGGCGATATCGGTGGCCTCGGTGGGGCCGTAACCGTTGCGCATCAACCGTCCGGGCGCCCACGCGTCGACGAGATCCGCTCGGATGGCCTCCCCGCCGACGCCGAGCACCCGCAGCGACGGCAGCGCCGCCGAATCCAGGGTGGCCAGGACGGCGGGAGTGATGATCGCGTTGGTCACCGCTTCGCGGCGCATGAGTTCGGCCAGATCCGCGCCCGCCACCACATACCGTGGCGCGACGACGAGCGTGGCCGCCCCGGCCAGTGCGCACAGCTGCTCACCGACCGCCATATCGAAGCCGGGTGAGGCATGGTGCAGGGTGCGCGCACCGGGATGCAGGTCGTAGCGGTCCCGGCGTTCGGCGGCCAGATTCGCCAGGCCGCCGTGGGTCACCAGGACACCCTTGGGCAGACCGGTCGAGCCGGAGGTGTAGATGAGGTAGGCCGGATGCGCCGTGCGGAGCCGGGCGCGACGGTCGGCGTCGGTGATCGGCTCCGCGGCGTGCCCGGTGGGGGTGGCCGGATCGTCGAGCAGCAGCCAGGTCGCGGCGTCGGGCAGTCCGGTGCGCAACGGTGCGGTGCTCACGCCGAGGTGCGCGCCGCTGTCGCCGAGGATGTGCGCGATGCGCTCGGGCGGATAGCCGGGATCGATCGGGACGAACGCGGCGCCGGCCTTGCTGATCGCCCACACCGCGGCCACCGATTCGGCGGAGCGTTCGAGCACCATGGCGACCAGGGTCTCCGGTCCGGCGCCCGCCGCGATCAGGGCGCGGGCGAGCCGGTTGGTCCAGGCGTCGAACTCGGCGTAGGTCCATCGCCGGTCCCCGTGCACCACCGCGGTCCCGTGCGGGTTGCGCGCCACCGCGGCCGCGATGAGTCCGGCCAGCGGTACGGCGGGCACCGCATCGGTGCCACGCCAGGGCACCAGCCGTTCGCGTTCGTCCGGTCGCAACACCTCGAGTGCGTGCACGACGGAATCGGCGGGACCGGTGACGATATCGGCGAGCAGACGCAGGAATCGCTGGTGGTGGGCGATCAGCTCATCACGGGTGTACCGGTTCGGGTTGCCCTCGAATTCGATCCGCAGACCGGTATCGGCGGCGGGGTAGATATTGAGCGCCAGATCGGCCACCGGTCCGGTGGACAGCAGATGCAGGGTGCCGGTGGCGGCGCCGAGATCGACGCCCGCGCGGAAGTTCATGATGTTGACCGCGGGGCCGAATCCACGAGCGTCGGGCCCGTGATGGGCGATCCGGGCCACCTCCTCACCCCGGAAACGCTGATGGCGCAACGCACCGCTCAGCTCGCGGCGCGCCGCGGCGATGATCTCCTGTGTGGTGGCCTCGGGTCCGGTGCCCACCCGCAGTGGCACCACATTGGTCACCATGCCACCGCCGCGTCGTAGTACCGCGGTGGTGCGTGCGGTGACGGGCAGACTCAACGTCACCTCGGGCAGACCGGTCATCCTGGCGAGATAACCGGCCAGCGCGGCGACCAACACACCGGCGGTGCCCGCGCCGTCGGCCGTTCGCTCGAGCGCCGCGAGCAGCCGCGGCTCGAGGACGTCGCCGATGACGATGGCCTGGGCGGCCGGTGCGCCGGGACGGGTCGCGAGCGTCACAGGTTCGGGCAGGCCGTCGACCTTCTCGGTCCAGTAGCGGCGGTCGGTCTCGTAGCGCGTGGACCGCAGATAGGCGATATCGGCGTCGACGAGCACGTCCGGCGACTGCCGGGTTCCGGCGGGCGGTTCCTGGCCGCGCACCATCGCCGTGTACAGCTCGGCGTGGCGCTGCTGCAACCGCATGGCGCCGTAGCCGTCGAGCGCGATGTGATGCGCGCGGGTGTAGATGAAATGGTGGTCGGGGCCGATATGCAGGATCGTCGACTGGAGCGGCGGATCGTTGCGCAGGTCGAACGGCGTGCACTGGTCCGCGCGCATCCACTCGCGCGCGGCAGCGGCCGGATCGGATTCGGCGCGCAGGTCGAGATAGCCGATCTCGTCGTTCTGGTCGTAGTCGATCCACTGGTGCACCTGGCCGTCGAACCCGACCTCGAACCGCAGATAGGCCCCGGTCTCGCGGGCGGCGATCCGAGCGGCGTCCTGATAGACGGCCCGGTCCAGCGGGCCGGTGACGTCGATGTACTGGGTGGTGGTGAGTGGTACGTCCCCCAGCAGCTGCTGGGCAAACCACACTTCACGCTGCGCCGACGTCAACGGCAGGGATTCACCGACTTCGCCGGACGATCTCATCGCGCTCTACCTTGCATCTAGCGGGCCAAAGCCAAGAGGTTAGCCTAACCTTTGCCTGAAAGCCACCGGCGAGTAACGATCATGGATGATTGCTACTGATTAGCCATCAATGGGTGTCGCCGGGACATCCGACAGCCACTGCCGGAGTTCCCCAGCCGGAGTACTGTCCGAGGTGAGCAGACCATCGGCCGCCGCGAGCCGTAGGCGAGACCACCATGAACAATCGAACACATTCGGCCGCACCCGAACCCGAGCTGGAGTCCTCAGCGCCGATACCGAACGCGGTCGCCGCGGCCGTGGCGGGCATCGTGGCGGGCGCGATCGCGATCGGCGTCGGGCATCTGGTTGCCGCCCTGTTCGCGCCGGACGCGTCGCCGGTCTACGTACTCGGCGCGACCGTCGTCGACACCACACCGCACGCCGTGCAGGAATGGGCGATCAGGCAGTTCGGCAGCGGAGACAAGGCGGTGCTGTTCCTGGTGATGACCGTGGTGATGACGCTCGCCGCGGCCGCCGCCGGTGTGCTGGACCGCCGCCACCGGTACGGCAGCATCCTGCTGGCGCTCGCGGGTCTCGCGGTCATGTGGGCGGCGGTGCGGCGGCCCGACGCCACGCTCGGCTGGGCGCTGCCCACCCTCCTCGGCGTGGTGGCGGGCATCTGCACACTGCGTCTGCTGCTGAACCGTGCGCCCGGTGTACCGGACGACACCGACGTCTCGCGCAGGCGGTTCCTCCGGCTGGCCGCGACCGCGGGTGCCGTCGCGGCAGGCTCGGCCGCGCTCGGCCACTGGATCGGCGCTCGCCTACGCGACGTCACCGCCGACCGCGCGGAATTCGTGGTGCCCGCACCCGCCGCGCCCGCGCCCGCCATACCCGAGGGCGCCGAACTACCGGTCGACGGCATCACCGACTTCGTCACCGCCAACCACAGCTTCTACCGCGTCGACACCGCATTGCGGCTACCCACGCTCACCAGTGACGATTGGCGGCTGCGCATCCACGGCATGGTGGCGCGGCCGGTCGAGTACACCTTCGCCGATCTGCGCGGCAGACAAGCCGTGGCCAGGATGATCACCCTGACCTGCGTGTCGAACGAGGTCGGCGGCGATCTCGCGGGTAACGCCCTGTGGACCGGATACCCACTGGCCGAGTTGCTCGCCGAAGCGGGCCCGGCAGCGGGGGCGGATATGGTGCTGTCCCGCAGTATCGACGGATTCACCGCGAGCATACCGCTGGCCGCGCTCACCGACGGCCGCGACGCCCTGCTCGCTGTCGGCATGAACGGGGCGCCGTTGCCGGTGGCACACGGTTATCCGGCGCGGCTGGTCGTGCCGGGGCTGTACGGCTACGTCTCGGCGACGAAGTGGGTGGTCGAGCTCGAGGTCACCCGATTCGATGCGGCGCAGGCCTATTGGACGCGTCGCGGTTGGGCCGAGCGGGCGCCGGTGAAGACGGCCTCGCGCATCGATGTGCCGCGTGATCGCGCGACGCTGCCCGCCGGGGAGATCGTCGTCGCGGGCGTGGCCTGGGCCCAGCATGCCGGTATCGATCTGGTGGAGGTGCAGGTCGACGACCGGCCCTGGCAGCCGGCGAGGCTCGCCACCGAGTACTCCACCGACACCTGGCGGCAATGGTTCTGGCCGTGGCAGGCCGAACCGGGCGAGCACACTCTGCGCGTGCGCGCGACCGATCGCACCGGTTACCGCCAGACCGACCGGCGCACACCGCCTTTCCCGGACGGCGCGACCGGCTGGCACAACCGCGCCATCACCGTCCGCTGAGCGGCTCATACGCGCCGCATCACCGACACCACCTTGCCGAGTACCACCGCGCGGTCGCCGTCGATGACGTCGTAGGCGGGGTTGCGCGGCTCCAGGTACACGTGCCCGTTACGCCGCCGAAACACCTTCACGGTGGCCTCGTCGTCGATCATCGCGGCGACGATATCGCCGGAATGCGCCTCCTGCTGTTGGCGGACCACCACGAGATCGCCATCGCAGATGGCGGCATCGATCATCGAGTCGCCGCGCACCCGCAGTCCGAATACCGTTCCGCGGCCGACGAGTTCACGGGACAGGGTGAGCATGTCATCGGTGTGTTCTTCGGCGAGGATCGGTGTGCCCGCGGCGATATCGCCGACGACCGGTACCGCGACGGTGTCTTCGGCTTGTACCGGCTGCTCGGTCCCACGCAGGAACAACCGCACATCGATCGGCCGCGCCACCGCATCGCCGCGCCGCAGGAAACCCTTCTCCTCCAGGGCCTTCAGATGCCGGGAGACCGACGACGCCGACCGCAATCCCACCGCGTCGCCGAGCTGACGGGTACTCGGCGGATAACCCCGCTCGACCACCCAGCGTTGAATAGTGGCGAGGATGCTGCGCTGCCGCGGCGGCAGCGTCGAGGTGTCGAGATGCTCGTATCCGCTCACGCGGGAATGGTAGACGCAGACTCAGATACGGACTCGGTCCAGGATCGCGGTTCTGGCGGCGGCCCATGCCGCTGAACCCGGATCGCCGAAGTCCGCGTGTCCGCCGCCGGGAATGAGATGGAGCGTCACCGGATCTCCCGCTGCCCGCGCGGCCGTGGCGTAGCTGCGGCTCTGCTCGGGCGAGACGGTGGCGTCGCGGTCGCCGTGTACGACGGTGACGGGCAGTCCGACCGGCAGATGTTCGATGGGTGAGGCGATCCGGTACCGGTCGGGTTGCTGATCCGGCAGCCCACCGAGCAGATCGCGCACGAACCGGTCGTGACCGTTGATCGCGGCCAGGCGCAGGTCGAGCACACCGGCCATGATCGTCGCGCTGGACAGCCGCACCCGCGGATCGGTGCCGGGCGCGTCGGTGCCGTCGATGGTGTGCCGTCCGGCCAACCAGGCCGCGAGATGTCCGCCCGCCGAATGTCCGGCCGCGTGCACCCGATTCAGATCGAGCCGCCCACCCGCACGGTCCTGTACGACGCTCGCCAACGATTCGGCGGCATCGTCCACATCGGCGAGCGTCGTCGGCCAGCCACCCACCCCGCCGACCCGCCGGTACTCCACGTTCCAGACCGCGACACCGTGCCCGGCCAGGTCCTCGGCCAGGACCGCGGTGTAGCTCAGGTCGTGCACCTGCTCCCAGCCGCCGCCGTGGACGAGCACGATCACCGGTAGATCGCCCGCGTTCCCGGCGGGCAGATAGAGGTCACCGAAGTTGTCGGCGGTATCCCCGTAGCTGATCCGTATCGGTTCCGGCCGCGCGGTGTCGGTGGCGGGCGTAGGACCGGCCTCGCCGTCGCCACATCCGCACAGCGCCAGCACCAGCGCACCGACCAGCAAGCGAGTTCCGCGCACCACGACCTCCCACCTCGTACCGAACCAGGACCGTCGCCTCGCATTCAAACACGCGTCGGTGCGGGGGCCGATGATCCGAAGGCGGCGGCGGGCGCATGCGCTCGTGGCCGAGGTTCGCGATCGGGGATCACAGCTGTGCGAGCACCTCATCGGCGGCGCGGTGGCCCGAGCGAACGGCACCGTCCATGTATCCGTTCCAGATCTGCGCGGTTTCCGCACCGGCCCAGTGGATTCGACCGACCGGTGCGGCCAGCGCGGCACCGTACTGGGTCCAGACACCCGCGCCCAGTCGGCCGCCGTAGCAGCCGCGCGTGAATTCCTCGGCGTTCCAGTCCTGTTCCAGGAGGTCGAACGGGTTTGCCGCCTTCGGGCCGAAGTATTTCACCAGTGTGTTCACCACCAGGTCCCGACGTTGTTCCGGTGTCATGGCACCGGCCGCGCGCGCATGGGCGCCTTCGAGGAAACCGACCAGCACCCCACATGAACCGTCGGGCGGCGAATTGTCCAGGACGGGACTGAATCCGTCGTCGAGACCGAGCACGAATCCGTTGAGGCCGTCCTCGCGCCAGAACGGCGTCTCGTATCCGACCTGGAATTTGATCACCGAACCGGCGGGCATCTGCTGGGTCAACCCGTCACGCAACGCGGGCAGCGCCGGGACATAGCGCAAGCGGCCCGCCAACGTGGGCGGCACCGCGATGATCACCCGGCGCGCGGTGACACTGCCGCCTTCGTATTCGACGACCACTCCGTCCGCGTCCTGCCGGATCGTGCGCACCACCGCACCCAGCCGGACCGCCTCGCCCAGTTCGCTCGCCATCCGCTCGGAGATCAGGTGCGTGCCACCGACCACGCGGCTCTCCTGGGCTCCGCCGGTGGTGGCGATGAGGGTGTACAGGCTGGTCCCGGATTTGAGGTAGAAGAGGAAGTGCAGCAGGGACAGCTCCGGCGCCTCGGCGGAGAACAGCGCGGGCACCAGCACGCCGAACAGCTTGCGGGCGAGGGTGTCGCCGGTGTTCGCGGACAGCCAGCCGTCCAGCGTCTGCCGGTCCAGCTCTTCGGCGTCGGCGGTCTGCCAGGGCGCGGCGGTGGTGACCGTCGACGCCAAGGCTTCCAATTGCAGCCACAGACGGCCCACTTCCATCGCCGAATCCGCGGGGAGACCGAAGGTTTCGTCGGCGTATCGCACCGCCTGCCCGTCGAGGACGGTCAGATTGTCGCCCTCGTCGTAGCTGGGGAACACCGGCAGACCGAGTTCATCGATCAGCTCACGCACCGCGTCCTGGGTGGGGCCGATCCATTGGCCGCCCAGCTCCACCGGGACGCCGTTGTCGAGGAAACCTCCGAGAGTGCGGCCGCCGACGCGGTCGCGCGCTTCCAACACCAGGACACTGCGCCCGGCTCCGGCCAACCTGCGCGCCGCACTCAGACCGGCGAGCCCTGCCCCTACCACGACGACATCGGCATCTTGCATGGCCCATCCTCCAGAATAAGTCGGTCGCATGACTGATATGAGGGAGATTACTGACCCCACACCTGCGATACAACCCCCTGCGGGGCACTAATTCATACGAGCGACCGAATTCCGAGGACGGTGGATCGTCAGTCTCCCGCGACCGCGCGCGAGGCGGAACGAATACCGGCGAGCGCGACCATCATCTCGATCGCGGCATCCAGATTCTCCCGCGACCGACTGTCGTTGGGGTCGCATACGTGCTGGATCACCAGGCCGTCCACACAGGCGAGCATGACGCGGGCGAGTCGCCCGAACGGCACCGCGCAGGTCTCACCCGCATCCTGCGCCGCACGCTGGCACCATTCGGCGATGATGGCGGCATACCGTTCGTACTGCCAGCGCGCAAGACTCTCCTGCCCCGGCGTGCGCAGGGCGTAGGTGACGAGTTCGTACTGCATGACCTGCAAGTTCGCCCGATCGGTCACCAGATGCGACCAGAAGCTGTGCACACCCTGGCGGATCGCGTGCTCGAGCCCCTCCCCCAGCTCGACGGCACCTTCGAGCACCGCCGCGATCTCATCCACCACATCCTCGATCACCGCCCGCAACAACAGCTCCTTCGAGGGGAACACGTACTGCATCGTGCCCAGCGGTACCCCGGCTTCGGCGGCGACGGCACGCAACGAGGTACCGGCCACACCACCGCGAGCGAGCGCGATCCGGGCGGCGGCCACCAGTTGCGTGCGACGCACTGACGCTTCCACGTACGGCATGAACCCTCCTCGGTCAGCTGACCGAGATTCTGCCATGCGGGGCACGGCGACCATGCCCGTCGTCGCGGGGCATGTCGATCGATGGCGTCCGCGACCGACACCTGCTCGAATCCGCGATACCCGGCCGACGGACCTGGTAAAGGTAGGTGCCGTGAGCCGCAAGCTGCTCTGGGCACTCGAGTTCGGACTCACCGTGGTCGGGCTGGCCTGGCTGCTGGCATCCGTGGGTTCCCAGGCCGGGGTCGAACTACTGGTGGTCTGGAACGGGCTCGGAATCGTCTATCTCGTGACGGGTTGGCTGCTGCTGCGCCGCGATCTGCCCGCCGCACGGTCCGGCGAGCTGGTCGCTCCCCGCTGGTACACGACGGTGCTGGCGCTGGTGGCGAGCAGCTCGGGCCTGGCGGCGGGGTTTCTGATGACCGCGGGCGCCAATGAGGGCGATGAACTCGCGCAGGGCATTTCGGCGGCCACGGTCCTGGTGTCATGGCTGCTCCTGCATACCGCGTTCGCACAGATCTACACGCACGCGTTCTTCGCCGATGGCGGTCTGCGCTTCCCGGACTGCCCTGCGCCGGGGCTGTCGGAGTTCGTGTACTTCTCGTTCGTGATCGGCACATCGTTCGCGGTATCCGACGTCTCGGTCGTGAGTACCGCGATGCGGCGCCGGATCACCGCGCACAGCATTCTCATCTTCTTCTTCAACGCTGCCGTGGTCGCCATCGCGATCGATTGGTTGAAGAGCTGACCGCAACCAGCACCACCCCGCCGATGTCCGGCAGCGCATCGGCGGGGTGGGTGTGGTGATTGCTGTTCGCGGGTGCATCCGGCTGTGACACGAGTACACAGCCGGATACGGCGGCGCGTGCCGGTCCCCTCAACTACCGGCGCGTGGGTCCACCTCCCGGGGCCGCCATCACCGAGCGGCCCTCTGCGATGGGGTTCGCGCTGGACGGACGCGAACACCCATGCGGCCGCTAGTGCGCCGCCGTGAATCCTGTGCGGAGGTCGGTGAGGATGTCGTCGATGCCTTCGATGCCGACGGCGAGGCGGACCAGTCCGGGGGTGACGCCGGCGGCGAGTTGTTCGTCGGGGGTGAGTTGGGAGTGGGTGGTGGACGCCGG
>NZ_JARWNX010000020.1 GCF_029868385.1 Nocardia cyriacigeorgica
CGACCACCACCCCCGCCGGCTGCCCGGGCAGGTTGTGCCCCCCGGTTTATCTGGACACCTGGGGGGCGGTGGGTGGGGGCCGCCGCCGGGGTTTGGGGGGGGGGGGGGGGGCGCGGGGGGGGGTGGGGGGGGGGGGGGGGCGGGGGGGGGGGGGCCCCCCACGACGAGCCGCAGTGCACGACGAGCCGCAGTGCACGACGGAGGCCGCTACACCCGACGCGGCCGCGGCGCGTCACGGAAACGGTGGTGCGGACGGCCGTCCTGGCGTGTGACTCGGCGGAGGTCGCGAACTACCGGGTGATTCAGCCGAGCAGACGTTCGCGCAGACGGGTACGCAGATCCACGGTGAGGCCGACAGCGGTCAGATGACGGTCGAAATCGCCGTGCAGTTCATGGGCTGCGGCGAGCGCGGTGCGCAGGTACTCCTCGCGGACGCCGAGCAGATCGTCGGAAAGGCCGTGGTCCGGGCCCAGCTCCTCGGCCAGCATGGCGCGCAGCATCGGCACGGCGGAATTGCTGAGCAGGTATTCGGTCAGCACGGCCTCCTCGCTCACCTCGACCGCGCGCAGCAGGGTCGCGATCGCCCAGCCGGTGCGGTCCTTGCCCGCCGCGCAGTGCACGAGCACCGCGCCGTCGTCGCGCACGATCGATTCGGCGATCGCGACGATGGCCGCGTGCGCCTCCGGTCGAGCGGGGAAGAGTCGGTAGACCTCGAGCATATGGGCCAGGGCCGAACCGGTGGCCGGGTCGTGCGGCGGGGCTTCGCCCATATCCGAGTCGAAGGGGGTGACGGTGAGCCGGATGCCTTCGGGCAGGTGGTCGGCGCCCTGTTTGGCGATCTCGGCCCGGCCGCGCAGATCGTGCACGGCGCTCACGCCGAGTTCACGCAATACGGCATGCCCGGCCTCGTCCAGCCTGCTGAGCTGAGCCGATCGCAGCAGCACTCCGGGACGGACGGTGCCGCCGCCGGTGGTGGGCAGACCGCCGAGATCGCGGAAGTTGAAGGTGCCGGTGATGCGGAGGTGGTCGGCCAGAGGCGAGAGAGTCACTTTCCCAGGCTAACGGTCGCCGAGGGCGCCGTGGTGCGGTCCGCGGAACCTCATGGCGACGGTCCGGTGTCCGTTTTGCGAGGTCCAGCTGTGTGTTCCGCCACAGCGGCGAGGCGCGATGTCGATCATGTCGTACGCTGATCGATGCTTTGTGCCGACGACGGGGGAGGTCGAGAGTGATGTTCGCGGAAGCGATTCCGGCGCAGCGCCTGGGGGGTTCTACATCGTTCCGGTTAGGTAACAAAACAATCTTTTAGTCTGAATTTACCCACCGAACTAGTTCTTAAACCCCGAAAACCTTCTACCATTGATGAACGCTGACTGGATGGACCGCACTTTCCCGACAAGTGTCCGCCCGGCTCAGCCAATCGCGGCCGACGAGGTGCGCGAGATCTGTCGCCGAGGGAGTCGTCGTTGATCGCACGTGGAGAATTGGTGGAGGCCCGATTGCGGCCGACCGTCTGCGAGGCAGTCGAGAATGCGGCTGCTTCGCTCGATATGACCGGTGTGCGCGCACTGCGGGTGCTGCTGCATGCCGGATTCAGCGCGTACTGGCCGTTGGTGAAGGCGACCCCGGCCAAACAGTTGCGGGCCTATGAGGAAGCCGTCCAGCGGTTGCGCGCGCACTGGGACGGCGATGCCGATACGGCGCCGGACGCGCCCGGTGCCGCGCTGTTCCAGGACACCGATGCCGAGGTCGGCGTCTTCCTGGAGTTGTGCGCGCGGCTCGCCGGCGCGCAGTGGCTGGAACCGGTCGACGCCATCGCGGCCTATGTGGTCTCGGTGCTCCAGGGCGCGGTATTGCGCTGGCTGGCCGACCGCGACGATGAGACGATCCTGGTGGTCCTCGACGATGTGGTATCGAGCCTGGCCACCCGCGCCGCGGACGCGTGAGCGGTATCCGCACAGTACTGGACGACTGACCAGTTGCATGGTTGAGTGGGTGGGGTGACTGAAACGTCGCCGATCGCGGGGCTGCACGCCGCCACCGCCGACCTCGAGCCGCCCCTCGCCGCCCTCGACCTGACCGCCCTCCGCGCCAATGCCGCCGATCTGGTGCGCCGCGCGGGTGGCGTCCCGATTCGCGTCGCCAGCAAATCCGTGCGGTGTCGCGCCGTGCTGGAAGAAGTGCTCGGCACCGGCCTGACAGCGGACGGCGGATTCGCGGGCATCATGTCGTATTCGCTGGCCGAAGCCATCTGGTTGGTCCGGCTCGGTGCCCGTGACGTGCTGCTCGGCTATCCGGTGACCGACCGAGCCGCCCTGGCCGAGCTGGGCTCCGATCAGCTCCTGCGTGATTCGATCACGCTGATGATCGACGATGTCGCCCAGCTGGAATTCATCCGTGCCGCGATCGGCACCGAGACCGTGCGGCCGCGGGTCTGCCTGGATGTGGACGCCTCGCTGCGGATCGGTCCTCTGCATCTCGGTGTGCGCCGCTCGCCGATACGAACGCCGGATGAGGCGGCACGGCTGGCCGCGGCGGCGCAGCGGGGCGGCTTCGAGGTGGTCGGCGTGATGACCTACGAGGCGCAGATCGCGGGCCTGCCCGACAGCAATATCGCTGTGCGGCTGGTGAAGAAGGTGTCGGCGGCCGAGATCGGCAAGCGTCGGGGCGAGGTGGTGGACGCGGTGCGGTCGGTGGCCGGGCCGCTCCAGATCGTCAACAGTGGCGGCACCGGGTCCATCGAGGTCAGCACCGGTGACGCCGCCGTCACCGAGGTGACCGCCGGGTCCGGTCTGTACGCCCCGACCCTGTTCGACGACTATCGCGCGTTCAGTGTGCAGCCATCGCTGTTCTTCGCGCTGTCCGTCGTGCGCAAACCCGCACCCGGCATCGCGACCCTGTTCGGTGGTGGCTATATCGCCTCCGGTCCAGCCGGGGCGTCGCGGGTGCCGAAACCGGTATGGCCCATCGGTTTACAGATGCTCGGCACCGAGGGTGCGGGTGAGGTGCAGACGCCGCTGACCGGCGCCGCTCACCTTCGCATCGGCGATCGGGTGTGGTTGCGACATGCCAAGGCCGGTGAGCTGTGCGAGCGGTTCGATCGGGTGCAGATGGTCGACGGCGAGGGTGTGCGCACCGCGGTGCCGACCTATCGCGGCGAAGGAAAATGTTTCGGCTGAGGCTGCGGCGAATCGGCGGAAATCGCGCCGAAAATGACCGGCTGTAGTAGTACTGAATTCGGACTATTCGAATACAAAACCGACTGGTTTGGTTAATCGGTGACGTGCTGGCGTGATTCGAAGAATCGGTTGATGACCGGGGAATCGGCGGCCATCAACGAATATACGGGTACTCCCAACCGGTATCGCAACGCGAATTGTGTCGCCACGTAACCGGTCGACTCAGCCCAACCGGAGCAACCGCGACAGCTCGGTCAATTCGGCCGCCGAGGCGGGCAGGTACTCGGTCAGCAGTGGCGAGCGGATGATGATCGCCTTCCACAGCGCCCGGCACACCGCACCCTGCACGATCGTGCGTGAGATCAGCCCCGGCACCCCGTGCGGCGCGTCGGCCGGGCTCGATGTCGTCATGGAGACGATGACGACCGCCGCCTCCCGGCCGCGGAACAGCTCGGGCGTACCCACCAGCACATCATCGATCTTGGCGCGGGCCAGCAGCGTCGAGATCCGTGCCACCTGGGCGCGATAGGGCGTCACCACGAAGATGTCGTGCGGATGCAGCCGCCGCGTCGTCGCGCCGATCGTCCACGACAGGCCGAGGAGGGCGCGCACCCGGCGCACCACCTCCCGTGCCTCGGCGACCGATTCGGTCGAATCGCCGTGATGATCCACCAGGACGGTGTCGACACCGGGGGCGATATCGGTGAGGCGGCGCGCCAGCGTGACGGTATCGCAGGCGCGTAGCCTGCCGTCGTAGTAGAGCCGCGACATCGGCTCGGCCACCTGCGCGGGCATCCGCCAGGTGCGGTCGAGGAAGTATCCGCGGTCGGCGGGCAGCGTATCGCCGCCCTCGGTCAGCCAGCCGAGGACCGATTCGCCCACCGGTTCGGGATGGGCGGCGGCGATATGCTCGTGCGGCGCGAACGGGGCCGTTGCCGCGGGAGCCGGGACCGGATCGCCGATCAGGAGCAGGTTGTGGGCGCTCACCGCCGCGGCCACGGCCTCGGCCAGCGCGAATCGTCCCGCATCCGCGATGACCAGCAGATCCAGACCCTGGTACGGAATCAGCGCCGGATCGGCGAAATCGGCCGGGGCGCCACCGACCACACAGCCGTTGATCGCGTTGTCCAGGAACCGCGGATAGCGCTCGGCATCGATGACGGCCCACTCCGGCGCCGGAATCGTGACGTCCTTCTTGGCCACCAACTCCGGCAGCACCCCCGCCTCGACCACCGCGTCCAGTACGTTCTCCACGATCGCCGGTGTCGGCGCGACCACGCCGACCCGCCAGCCGTACCGGGTGACCATGCGTTCGACGACCCGCGCGACGGTGGCCGTCTTCCCGGTACCCGGCGGCCCGTGCACCGCGACGTAGGAGTCGTCGAGCGACCGCACGGCCGCGGTGATCGCGGCGGCATGGTCGCCGTGCACCCTCGGCAGCGGACCACCCGCGGGCCGCAGCCGCGGCACCCGGCGCGCGAGGATGTCGAATACCGCGTTCGCCGGGATGTGCGGCAGCGTCATCAGCAGCAGTTGGGCACTGTGTTCCATCGCGGCGTCCACGCTGTCGTCATGTCCGGGCGGGCCCGGTGCGATGGCGGTGGGCAGATCGTCGAACGGTGCGCAGCCGGGCGGCAGCCGTTCCTCGAGTCGGACGGTGTCGTCGAATTCCGCGTCGACCGAACAGCCGAGCACCGTTGCCGTCGCGGTCGCTCGGGTGCCCGCTGTCGCCGCCATGGCCGCGCCGACCGGACGGTCGTAGAAGGTATGGACCGCGGTACCCGGCGCCAGCCCGCTGCCGGCGCCCATCCGGCCGGTCAGCGTGAGGAACCGCCGCATGGTGTCACCGCGCGGGCCGATATGCCATTTGGTGTCGACGGTGCCCCAATCCGCCACCAGCACCCCCGGCGCCTCCGGCCATTCGTCGACCGGATGGCTGAGCCGATCCGCGTGCGCCCACCACAGTGGCTGCCGTTCCCGGCGGCGATATCCCAGTGCCGCCGCCATCACCGCCGCCACGCGACGGGCGGGTGTGTCCACCTCGGACCGATGGTCCGGCGCGTCCGCCGGGTGCGCGGGTGCGTCCTGGTCGCTCGGTTCGATCGTCGGTGCGTCGGCGTGCGCGAATTCGGCGAGTGCGGCCTCGAGGGGGAGCGGACGGACCGTGGGTGCGGCGCCCGGCTGCATTCGGCGTGCGGTGCGCCGACTGTGAGTGCGTGGCTCTATGCCCTGTTCGGCGGCGCGGTCGAGCAGCCAGTCCCGTAATCCGAGGACGGTGACGCAGTCGTGGTCGGCGCCGGGGGCGGGTGGCGCGCCGGGAAGCAGGGACCGCAGCCGCGTGAGCCGATAGGAATCCGTGCCGATCAGCACGGCGTTGCGCACGATCGGATACAGGTCGACCAGCACGCCGCCGGTCAGCAGTTCATCGATCAGGTCCTCGCCGGTACCGAATCGGGCGCCCGCGCATACCAGGGCCGAGCGGACGGCGGAGGTGTAGTGGAAGATGTGCAGCTCGGGGTCATTGCTCCTGCGTTCGCAGATGAAGCGGAGCACCGCGTCGAGCGCGTCACGCCCTCGGGTGCGAACCCCATCGGGCCGGCCGTCGCGCGCCGCCGACAACGGCACCACCGCTGACAGCTGCACGGCACCGGAGCCGCCGAGTTCGATCCGCACCCAGCCGGGTTCCACCACATCGATGGTGAGGCCGAGGTCGCCGGGGGAGGTGGGTGGCAGCGCGCCGATCGCGGCGGGATCGATGAGAGTGTGCGCGGGACGTCCCGAATCATCACGGCGCAGCTGGATCTCGGCCTGCCTGCGCAGGCGGAGCAGAGTGCGCGGCGCAACCTCGGGCACCGTTGGCAGCGGGCCCGGTGCGGCGGCCAGTCGGTCGATGGTGCCGATCCCGGATTCCCGCAGTCGCGCCCGCGCGGTGCCGCTCATGCCCGCGACAAGCAGCAGATCGCGCGCCGCGGTGAGCGCCTCGACGCAGACCGGACAGTGTCCGCAGGCCAGATAGCGGGGGTCGCCCCATTGGGCGGGCAGCAGTTCGCCGAGTTTCTCCTCCACGATGCGCCGCACCCGTGCGCGTCGCGCGCGATACACCGGTAGCAGCTCGGCCAACGGCAGTGTGCGGATCCGGTCGCCGTGCGACTGCGCGATCAGCGGATCGGCGGGCACACCGGCGGCTTCGATCGCGGCGGCGCAGCCCGCGAGTTCCAAGGCTCCGGTGATCGAGAAGTCCGCGTCGGCGAGGCCGTGCACGCGGTAGCGCACCCGGTGCTCGGCACGCACCAGGAACTCGGCGCGGCAGGCGAATTCGCCGTCGAAGAACACCGCGCCCGCGATCACCGGAGCCCGGCTGTGCAGGGCGGCAAGGGTTTCGGAGTGTGCGGCGCGCAGCCGGGCGATGATGTCATCGCCGCCATCCTCGAGGTCGATGCGATCACGAAAGGCGCTGATCTCGACGAATCCCGCGCCGTGGCGTTCCCGCAATTTCGCCGCCATCCCGGCCCGTTCGGCATCCAGGTCGGCCCGCCCACCTCGTCCGGGAGCGACCTCGCCACCACCGGCGGGCACGGCACCCATCTCGGTATCGAGGGCGTGCAGCATCGCGAATTCGCACCGCGCGGCGCGGGTGAGGTCTGCGGCGGTGCTGACGACGCGATCACCGAACACGAACAAACGCGGCCCTCCTGTGCCCGGACGGGACACCGGTCAGCGCTTCCTTGCGCACCGGACGGCAACACCTTAGCCAGCGGATCCGGCCGCGATGAAGCCTGCCCGGCTCGGCGTGGCGTCAGGAACGAGGCTTGCGCCGCTCGAAACGTTTACCGGCGTCGCGGTCACGGCGCGGGCCCCGAGTGAACGACCGCTGTCCCGGCGGGCCCTGATCGAGTTGCAGCTGGATCAGCACACCGCTGATCCTGGTGCTGCGCAACGCATCCAGCGTTTCCTTCGGCAGATGCGCGGGCAGCTCGACCAGGCTGTGGTCGGGCCGGATGCTGATATGACCGAAGTCGCTGCGGCGCAGTCCGCCCTCGTTGGCGATCGCGCCGACGATCGCGCCCGGCACCACCCGATGCCGTTTACCGACGCTGATCCGGTAGGTGGCCAGCTCGGCGCCGGTGGCCCGATGCCGTCCGCCGCCGCCGGCTCCGCCGGGGCGTTCGTCGTCGAAGCGGCGCGGTGCCCGCTCGCGCTGCGGACGCTCGACCGGCTCCGGTTCGGGCTCCATGAAGAAGTTGTCGCCATCGTGCGAGCCGACGGCCAACGCGGCCGCGATATCGACGAGGGCGATATTGTGCTCGCGCTCGTACTCCTCGATCAGCTTGCGGAACAGCGCGATATTGGCCGAGTTGAGGTTCTCGGTGATGGCGTCACCGAACTTCGAGACGCGCTGGGCGTTGACATCGTCGACGCTCGGCAGCTGCATCTCGGTGAGCGGATGCCGGGTGGCGCGTTCGATCGCCTTGAGTAGATGCCGTTCCCGCGGCGCGACGAACAGCAGCGCCTCACCCGAGCGGCCCGCGCGACCGGTGCGGCCGATGCGGTGCACATAGGACTCGGTGTCGTGCGGGATGTCGTAGTTGACCACATGCGAGATGCGGTCGACGTCCAGACCGCGGGCGGCGACATCGGTGGCGACCAGGATGTCGAGGGTGCCCGCCTTGAGCTGACCGATGGTGCGTTCCCGCTGGGCCTGGGCGATATCGCCGTTGATGGCGGCGGCGGAGAAGCCACGCGCGCGCAGCTTCTCGGCCAGCTCCTCGGTGGCCTGTTTGGTGCGCACGAAGATGATCATCGCCTCGAACGACTCGACCTCGAGGATACGGGTCAACGCGTCGAGTTTGCGCTGATGCGACACCTGCACCCAGCGCTGGGTGATGTTGGTGTTGGTGGAGGTCTTGGCCTTGACGGTGATCTCGACCGGATCGTGCAGATACTGCTTGGAGATCTTGCGGATCGCCGCGGGCATGGTCGCGGAGAACAGCGCGACCTGCTTATCGGACGGGGTGTCGGCGAGGATGCGCTCGACGTCCTCCTGGAACCCCATCTTGAGCATCTCGTCGGCCTCGTCGAGCACCAGGTACTGGAGCTGCGACAGATCGAGCGTGCCCTTTTCCAGATGATCGATCACGCGGCCGGGCGTGCCGACCACGACATGTGCGCCGCGGCGCAGACCGGACAACTGCACGCCATAGCTCTGGCCGCCATAGATCGGCAGCACATGCAGACCGGGGATGTGCGCGGCGTAGCGGCCGAACGCCTCGGCGACCTGGATCGCCAGTTCACGGGTCGGTGCGAGCACCAGGGCGCGTGGCGCCTTACCGGTGACCTCGAGGCCCATCAGGATCGGAATGGCGAACGCGGCGGTCTTACCGGTGCCGGTCTGCGCGAGACCGACCACATCGGCGCCGGAGAGCAGCGGTGGAATCGTCGCCGCCTGGATGGGCGACGGCGTTTCGTAGCCGACATCGGCGATGGCCCGCAGCACGCGGTCATCGATGCCGAGATCGGCGAAGGTGGGGTCGACAGTGCTGGTATCGCCGCCCACAGCGGTGGTTTCGTCGTCGCCGGGAACGCTGTCGACCTGATTGGTGCTCATTGACCAGCAGTTTACCGCCTCGCGGTGGTCGTCCCGGCCACCGGGCCAATACGGTGAGACCTATGCAACCGCAGAACACGGCCGAGACCACGGCGTCGGGGGCCGGGCGAGTCGATCTCGCGGTGGTCCAGTTCGCGCCGTCGACCGAGCCGTCGGACAACCTGGCCGCGCTGGGTGAACAGGTGCGCGCGGCGGCACGGGCCGGGGCCGCTGTGGTGGTCGCGCCGGAGTATTCGATGTATGCGGTCGGCCGGCTCGATCAGCGTGTCGTCGCCGTCGCCGAGCCGTTGACCGGCCCGTTCGTCACCGGCCTGGCCGCGATCGCCGCCGAGCACGGGGTGCACCTGGTGGCCGGAGTGGTGGAGGCGACCGCTTCGGATGCGGACCGCATCCACAACACGCTCGTCGCGCTCGGTCCCGACGGAACACTGCTCACCCACTACCGCAAGGTGCACCTCTACGACGCGTTCGGTCATCGCGAATCCGAGGTGGTGCGGGCCGGCGCGGTGACCGAACCCGCCGTGTTCACCGTGGGCGAGGTCACCTTCGGGATGCAGACCTGTTTCGATCTGCGCTTCCCCGAGGGTTGCCGTCGCGTGGCGGCGGCGGGCGCCCAGGTGCTGCTGCTGCCCGCCCAGTGGATTCCCGGTCCGGGCAAGGTCGACCAGTGGACCACCCTGCTGCGGGCCCGCGCCATCGAGAACACCGTCTATGTGGCCGCCGCCGATCAGAGCGCGCGGCGCGGTGCGGGCGCGTCGATGATCATCGACCCGGCGGGTGTCGTGCTCGCCGAACTCGGCGACGAACCGGGTGTGCGGGTGGCGACGGTCGATCTCGCGCGGGTGGCCGAGGTCCGCCTGGCCAATCCCAGCCTGGACCTGCGGCGATTCGAGGTCGTCGAGCGCGTCGGGGAGTAGCGTTCGAGGTAATGGTCTACAGCGATCGTGCCGCAGCCGGTCGCGCGCTGGGTAAGAGATTGTCCTACCTGCACGCGTCGAATCCGCTGGTGCTCGGTCTGCCGCGCGGCGGGGTTCCGGTGGCGGCCGCGGTGCGCGCGGTGATCGGCGGCGATCTCGACATCCTGCTGGTCCGCAAACTCGGTGTGCCGTGGCAGCCCGAACTCGCGGTCGGTGCGATCGGTGAGGACGGCGGCCGGGTGATCAACGCCGATGTGCTCGCCCATACCGGGCTCTCGCGGGACCGTCTCGCCGAGATCGAGGCCGCCGAACGCATCGAACTCGAGCGTCGGCGGACGGCGTGGCGTGGCGATGCCGAGCCGATCCCGTTGGGTGGGCGCACCGTCGTCATCGTCGACGACGGTATGGCGACCGGCGCGACGGTGCTGGTGGCCTGCCGGGTGGCGCGGTTGAAGATGCCGAAACAGCTCATCGTCGCGGTCCCGGTGGCCTCCGCGGAGGCCATGGACCGGATCGCGTTGGAAGCCGACGAGGTGGTGTGCCCGCTGATCCCGCCCGACCTCGGCGGGGTCGGCAATGCCTACCGCGACTTCCATCAGCTCGTCGATCACGAGGTCACCGACCTGCTGGGCGCGGCGCCCTAGCGGCCGACCGGCTCGTTCACCACTGGTCGGCGAGCGCGGTGCGGCGCTGGGCCGCGGTGACCATCGGACGCAGATGGCCGGTGAACTGCTCGGCGTCCACCGCGACGATATCGACGCTGTTGCCGGTGCGCACGAGGTAGCGCCCGTCCTCGGTGAGGTCCACCCAGCACAGCACGCCGAACGGGTCCAGTTCGTCGTCGCGGCGCACCGACACCACGATCTGGCCGATACCGTCGCGGCGCTGACGTAGCAGTTTGCGGATACGGGTCGGCTCGGTCGGTCCGGCCACCGGCATCGTCACCAGATTCCTGCTGTCCTCGACCACCCGCGACAGCGGGGCATTGAGTCGTGGGCCCGTACCGGCGGGGCAGCCGGGCAGCATCGAGACCACCCGTCCCGGCAGTGATCTGGCGCCACCGGCCATCACCGTCAGCTCGGCGCCGCGATCGGGTTCGGCACCCGGACGCTGTGCGGCGACCACCGCGACATTGCCGCTGGCGGCGCCGAGGATACGAACCGGTGTGGTCGCGCCGTCCGAGTCGGTGCGTTCCCCGAACACCTCGACGCACACGTCGGGCCGGGCCAGTACGCGCAGCGCGGCTTCCAGGTCGGCATCGAGGGTGCGGTCACACCATTCGGTCAGGGCGGGCAGTTGTGCGGCGCGTTCGGCGGTATCGCGCGCCGACAACCGCACGGCCAGTGGATAGGGGATGCGATCTCCGTCGGTCCTCGACCAGGCCATGGCGAACTGGTCGGGGGTCATGCTCCAGTTCACTCGTGCTCGGTCCACTCACCGAGGACCGGCGGTGTGGTCGGGTCGAGTGAGCCGATCAGCTCGCCGCCCGGACCGGCCGGTTCGAGGAAGGTCAGCTCGTCGTCGACGTAGTGCAGATCGTCGTCCTCGTCATCGAATTCATCGGTGTTCGCCGGTGCGGGTTTCGGGGCGACCGGGGCCGGCCCGGAGCGGGTGGTGTCGGCGGCCGCCAGGGCTCCACCCATCAGGCCACCCATCGCGCCAGCGCTCATCCCGGCGATCGCATCGCCGCCGGACGCGGTCGAATCCTGGCGCTTCTCCTCCCGTTTGCGCTGATCGTCGGAGGTGCCGGTGTTCGAAGGGACCGCGCCGACGCCCGCGACCGACGCGGACGCGGCCACGGTGGACGCCGGTGCCGTGGCGGGTATCGCCGCCGGGCGGTCGGTGGACGGCACCGGTGCGGCACTCGCCGGGGCGGTGGTGGCCGCGGCGGGCGTGGTGGCCGGTGTCTGCGGAGTGGATTCCGCGGCCGCGGGGACGACCGGCGCGGCGGCCGCGGGGATCGTCGCCGGTGCCTGCGTCTCCGAGTCGGCGGGCTCCGGTGCCGCGGGCGGTTCCGGTGCGCCCGGCTCCTGGTCCACCGTCGCCGCGACGACGGTCACCGTCGGCGGCTGGGAAATCGGGCTGCCGACGTCGATATCGGGAACCACGATCGATACCGGACCGGGAGTCGCGGCTGCCGGGGCCGGAGCGGCGGCGCCCGCCGGTGCGTCCGGGAATGCGGGCACCGCCGCGCCGGTCGGGATGAACGCGGTGGTGTAGATGCTCTCCATCACCCGGACCACGTCCTGGCGTGAGTTCTCGACGGTCTTGGCCGCGGCGACATTGTCGGTGGCGCGCGCCGGATCCAGCAGGGCCGCCGCGAGATCGGGTTCGGCGTCCGACGGTCCGGGCACTGCACCGCGCAATGCCTCGGCGGCGTCGCCCGCCTGGCCCAACCGCTGCCCGACCACCGTCATCACATCGGCGAGCTGCCTGCCGAGCTGTTCGAAATCGCGTACGGCCGCGGCGGCCTGCTGGGCCGCGCCGCCACGCCAGCCGTCGGCGATGGCCGAACGGATCTCGGTGTGCGCCTGATCGAGTGCGTCGGTGAGCCCGGTGGCGGTGGTCTGCCAGGCCTGCTGGCCCGCGAGCAGTGTGGCGGGAGCGAGTTGCTGTACGGCGGTGTGGATCTGGTGATGGGTCAGACTGTCGAAGACCTCGACCGTGGACGCGTAATCGGGGTCGACGCGCTGATGGGCACCGCGTTCGGCGGTGCGCGGCATATCACGCATCGGCGGCCACCTTGCGGGTCGCGGCGGCGACGGCGTCGTCGGTAGCGCGGTAGGCCGCGGCGGCGGCGCGGAAGGTCTGGGCCAGGCTTCGTGCGGCGGCCGCGTAATCGCGCAACTGGGTGATCGCCTCGGTGGCCTTGCCCTCGAAACCGCGGCGCAGGGCGTCACCGGAGGCGAAGCCACCGAAACCCGGCAGGGTGGCGGCCGCGGCGAGCTGCTGGATCTGGATGTCGACCTGGTCGGCGAGCTGTTCATAACGCAGGGCGCACTGTTCGTGCGCACCCTCGGCCACCAGGACTCCGTCGATCCACAGATCGCCGTTGTCGACGGCGGTACCGAGTGCGGCGATATCGTTGCGCTGCACCTCGTCCCCCTTCTTCCCATCGGCTGCCTACGCAGCTGTCGGTCACGAGCGCCGTGCCAACCCCTTGACGACTCCCAGCGTCCACTCCGCGATGTCGGCACCGACCCGCGCGTGCACCGGCTCGTGCAGCAGATCGTGCCCGGCGTCGGCGTACTCCCGCAAATCTACCCATTTATGCCGCCCAGTCCATACCCGCACCGCATCGATGGGGGCCCGGCGATCGTCGAGACCGTGCACCGCCAGGACCGGAAGTGTGGCGGGCAGCGGTGTTCCGGCGGCGTCGGCCGCACCGCCGCCGAGCGCGCGGCCGGTGACACCGGACAGCACCAGGCCGGCCAGCGCGTCCACCGGGATGGAGGGGACCAGCGGATAGTCGGCGGCGAGGGCGCCGGTGCCGCGACCGGTGTCGGCCTCGGCCTCGGTCGCGGCCGGTAGGGCGGCGCCGAGCGCGCCGAGCGCGGTGACCGCGCCGAGGGAATGACCCATCAGGATCAGCGGTGTCTCGGGGACTTGCGCCCGGACCAGTTCCAGTAGCGCCGCCGCATCGTCCACCAGTTCCCGCAGTGTGCCCGGCTGTTCGGGATCACCCTCGCTGAGCCCGTGGCCCGCGGTGTCCAATGCCCACATCTCGATGCCCGCACCGCGCAGAACTCGCGCGAACCGGTGGTAATGCCCGCTGTGTTGACCGATACCGGGCAGTAGCACCAGCACCGCCACCCGATGCTCGTCCGGCCACCGCCGATAGTGCATCCGGCCGCGCGCGCCGTCGAAGTAACCCATCTCCGCATACTCGCAGAAATCATGCGGCAGTAGGGGACTCACGATTCTGGTACTGATGCGTAGTTTCTGATCGCTCGAATATGGGCTGTGTCACAGGCGGATGCGTCACCGCAGGGCACGCTGTGCGCGCTGTGCGATCTCGCGGATCCGATCGGTGAGTTCGACCGGTTCGTGCACCCGGAAATTCGCGCCGAGGGCGAGCAGGCGCTGCGCCAGCCATTCGGGGGAGTCGTCGCGGTCGCAGTCCATGCGGCAGGTGTCGGCATCGATCGCGGTGATATCGCCGGGTGCATCGCCGAGCCGGCCCACGACCCGGGCCATGGGCGCGTCGATGGTGACGCGGACCCGCAGCATCGGTGTACCCCAATCGGTGCGCCGTCCCGCGACGTAGGCGGCGGGATCGTCGGCGGGCAGGGCGCGCGGGACGAACCGGGCGCCGGTCGGTCGGGCCGCCTCGATCCGGTCCGCCCGGAACATCCGCCAGCCCGCGCGATCCAGGTCGTAGCCGACCAGGTACCAGCGCCGCCGTGACGGGACGAGTCCCGCCGGTTCGACGTGACGCGCGGTCGCCGCACCCGCTCCGTCGCGGTAGTCGAAACGCACCCGCTCGGTATTGGTCACCGCGACGGCCAGCGCGGTGAGTATCTCGGCATCCACCGCCGGATCGTCACCGGATGGCGGCACCAGCGCCGTTCCGAGCACCCGGACCCGCCGCCGCAGTTTCGCCGGGAGCACCTGCTCGAGTTTGGCCAGTGCCCGCACCGAGGCGTCCTCGATCCCGGTGATCGCCGAACCGGCGGCGGCGCGCAGCCCGACCGCGAGGGCGACGGCCTCCTCGTCGTCGACCAGTAGTGGCGGCATGGCGGTACCGGCGACCAGTCGATAGCCGCCCATCGCGCCCATGGTCGCCTCGACGGGATATCCCAGCTCGCGTAGCCGGTCGATATCGCGGCGCACGGTGCGTCCGGTGACGCCGAGTCGTTCGGCCAGTTCGCTGCCCGGCCATTCGCGTGGAGTCTGCAACAGCGACAGCAGCTGGAGCAGGCGTTCCGCAGTGTCGGTCATATTTCTCAGTGTTCCCCAAAAGTAGGACATAAACGGTCCTATATCCCTCCTAGAGTAGGTCATGGATCGACACCGAGCCCACAGGAGAACTGATGACCTTCCCGATTCGCCCCTTCCGGATCGACATTCCGCAGGCCGATCTCGATGATCTGCACGAGCGGCTCGCCCGTACCCGCTGGAGCGCGTACCAGCTGCCGGGGCAGGGATGGGAGCGCGGGGTTCCGCTGGACTATCTGAAGGAGCTGGCCGAGTACTGGCGCACCGGATTCGATTGGCGTGCCCAGGAATCGGCGCTGAACGAGTTTCCGCAGTTCCTTACCGAAATCGACGGTCTGGATGTGCATTTCGTGCATATCCGCTCGGCCGACCCGGAGGCGATCCCACTGATCCTGGCCCACGGCTGGCCGAATACCTTCGTGGAGTTCAGCAAGACCATCGGGCCGCTCACCGATCCGAAAGCGCACGGCCTCGGCGACGCGCAGGCGTTTCATGTCGTGGTGCCGTCGGCGCCCGGTTTCGCCTTCTCCGCCGCACCCACCGACACCGGGATGACCGCGGCGCGAGTGGCGGCCATGTGGGTGACGCTGATGGACCGGCTCGGCTACGAGAAGTACGGCGTCCAGGGCGGCGACCTCGGGGCCTACATCGCGCCGGAGATGGCACTCGCCGCGCCGGATCGGGTGATCGGGGTCCACGTCGACGGCGGCCTCGGCATGCCGACCGCCGCGGACGTTCCGGGAATGACCGAGGACGAGCGCGCCGAATGGGACATGATGCAGCAGTGGATGACCGGCGGTGTCGATCACCACACGTTGCTGCGGGCCGCCCCGCAGACCTTCGCGCACGCGTGGACGGATTCGCCGGTCGGACTACTGGCCTGGATGATGCAGAAGCTTCATGAGTTCACGCCGATGGCCGAGCGGGTCGAGGATGTCATCGACCGCGATCATCTGCTGGTCAATATCGCGCTGTACTGGTTCACCGACACCGCGGGCACCTCGTCCTGGCCGATGTACAACGGTCTCGGCGAGGACGGCTTCGACTGGCCGAAGGGGCAGCGGTTGGTGCCCACCGGGACCTATGGCGGTAGTTCTGCGCTGATGCGGCGGTTGGCGGAGAAGGACAACGACATCGTGCACTGGCCGGAGGGGAACCCGGGCAATCATTTCGTGGCAATGGAGGAGCCCGATATGCACGTCGCGGATATCCGCGAGTTCTTCGGCAAGATCACGGTGCCCAGCAGCTGAGGGACTCCGTAACCCCTCAGCGCCCGCCCTGGACCTGCGTGCCCGCGGGTACCTGCGGTTTGGCCGGAGCCGTGGTCGCGGCCGGGGCGGGCGCCGGAGCCGGTGCCGCCTCGGGCGCGGGCTGTGGAACCGCCGCACCGGATCCGGCATTGCCGGATTCGGCGGGCGCGGGAGCCGGAGCGGGCGCCGCAGTGGTGGTCTCGGCGGGCGGCGGCGGAAGCTGGACCGGCTGCTCGGCCACCGAGAACGTGCCGACGGTCGGCATCATGACGCAGCGCGCGCCCGGATAGTCGATGGTGCCCCACATCGATGCCAGCACGGTGCCCGGCCCGCTGTTCACGGTCTTGGCCAGCGCCGGCGTGCCGAGGTCGGTGCGATCGTCGAGCAGATCGATACCGCTGGCGCCGTTGTTGATGTTCACCCAGGCCACCACGAGTCCCGAGGACAGCGGGACACCGGAATGGGCGGGCGTGGCGTGGAACATGAGCGTGCCCGGCGCGCTGTTGACGCCGATATTGGAACTGGGGCCGTTCGCGGTTCCGGCACCGATGATCGTGGTGACCAGACCGTTCACCCCGCAGCCGAAGGTGGGCGCCGGGTAGGCGAAGGGGGCGAAGGCGCCATTGATATCGCGCAGCTTCGCCACATCGACCAGGTTGCTGTATTCGCGCAGGGCGCCGACGCCTGCGGTCACGGCTTTATCGCCCTCGGCTCGGTCGGCGAGCGCGGTCAGCCCCTTCTCGACGGGGGTCGGCGCCGGATCGGCGGTGGCCGTCGCGGTGAGCGTCAAGGCGGCTCCCAGAGCGGTCGCGGCCGCGGTCACGCGTGCGATGGTTCTGCCGTTCACTGACTCAACTCCCTCGATCCGAACCATGGGGCGGCCTGCGCCCCGTGCAGAACGTACCAGGGGCTCGGTCGATATGCGGGGCTTGCTCCGGCGCTCGCGCAGTTCAGGCCGCATGGTCGCGGGTTCGCGTGTCGCCCGGATGTGATCCACTCGACAATGCAGGATTACCGGGGGGTAGTTTGGTCTGGGAGATACGAGACACGCAGGGAGATGCGTATGAAACTAGCCCTTTCCCCCGACGACGTCGCCTTCCGCGACGAGCTGCGCAAGTTCTATCGGAACGAGATCCCCGCCGATATTCGTGACCGGGTCAAATACGGCCACGAGCTGTCACGCGAGGACATCGTCACCGCGCACAAAGCCCTCAACGACAACGGCCTGGCCGTCCCCAACTGGCCGGTGGCCTGGGGTGGCAAGGACTGGACGCCGATGCAGCGCCATATCTGGCAGGACGAGATGCAGCTGGCCTGTGTGCCCGAGCCGCTGACGTTCAACGCCCAGATGGTCGGACCGGTGATCGCCCACTTCGGTTCCGAAGAGCTCAAGCAGCGCTTCCTGCCGCCCACCGCCGCACTCGACATCTGGTGGTGCCAGGGCTTCTCCGAGCCCGACGCCGGCTCGGACCTGGCCTCACTGCGCACCACCGCGGTGCGCGACGGCGATTCCTACATCGTCAACGGCCAGAAGATCTGGACCACCCTGGCCCAGTACGCGGACTGGATCTTCTGCCTGGTCCGCACCGATCCGAACGCGCCGAAGAAGCAGGCCGGTATCTCGTTCCTGCTGTTCGACGTGAAATCGCCGGGTGTCACCATCCGCCCGATCAAGCTGATCGACGGCGGCTACGAGGTGAACGAGGTGTTCTTCGAGAATGTCCGGGTGCCCGCCGATCAGCTGGTCGGTGCGGAGAACATGGGCTGGACCTACGCGAAGTTCCTGCTCGGCAACGAGCGCACCGGTATCACCGGCGTCGGCCGCACCAAGGTCAAGATCGGTGTGGCCAAGGAGTACGCCGCCGCCACGCGCTCGGGTTCGGGCACGCTGCTCGACGATCCGCTGTTCGCGGCGCGGGTGGCCGAACTCGAGAACGAACTGCTGGCACTGGAGCTGACGCAGCTGCGGGTGGTCTCCAACTCCTCGGACGGTAAGCCCAACCCCGCGTCCTCGGTGCTGAAGCTGCGTGGTTCGGAACTCCAGCAGGCGGCCACCGAACTGCTGCTCGATATCGCCGGTCCCGACGCGCTGCCGGTCGGCGCGGACGATATCGCCTCACCCGGCTGGGCGCAGCGCAGCGGTCCCGGCTATCTGAACTATCGCAAGACAACCATCTATGGAGGTTCGAGCGAGGTGCAGCGCACCATCATCGCCTCCACGATCCTCGGATTGTGAGGCGACACCATGGATTTCGATCTCACCGATGAACAGGTCATGCTGCGCGACACCGTCCGCGAACTGCTGGCCCGCACCTACGACGCCGAAACCCGGCTGAAGGTCACCGAGACCGAGCTGGGCTGGAGCCGCGATGTATGGCGTCAGCTGGCCGAACTCGGCGTGCTCGGGCTGAGCTTCACCGAGGAAGACGGCGGAATGGGCGCGGGCCCGGTGGAAACCATGCTGGTGCTGGAGGAGGTCGGGCGCAGGCTGGCGCCCGAACCGATTCTGGACGCGGTGCTGGTGCCCGGCGGGCTGGTGGCGGCAGCGGGTACGGCCGATCAGCGTCAGCGGATCCTGCCCGCGCTGGCGGCGGGCGAGAAATTGCTCGCCTTCGCCCACGCCGAACCCGGTATCCGCTGGCCCTCGGCCGAGATCGCCACGCGCGCGGTGCCGCAGGGCAACGGCTATGTGCTCGCGGGCGTGAAGAACCCGGTCGCGCACGGTGATTGCGCGGACGAGTTCGTGGTCAGCGCGACCCTGCCGGACGGTGGCGTCGGATTGTTCCTGGTCGCGGCCGAGGCGAAGGGCGTGAACCGCACCTCCTACGCGACGGTCGACGGACAGCGCGGCGCCCAGCTCGAATTCGATTCCGCGCCGGGCGAGTTGCTCGGTGACAACGCCGATTCCTCCGCGGCCGTGCGTTCGGTGCTCGCGCAGGCACAGGCCGGTCTGTGCGCCGAATCCATCGGCGCCATGGAGGAAGCCCTGCGGCTGACCACCGAATACCTGAAGACGCGCAAGCAGTTCGGGGTCACCCTGTCGAAGTTCCAGACGCTGACCCAGCGGGCCGCGAACATGTATGTGTCGCTGGAGCTGGCTCGCAGTATGAGCCTGTACGCCACGGCGTCGCTGGCCGATGGCAAGGACGATGCGGTGACGGTGTCGCGGGCCCGGCTCCGGGTCGGCCGCTCGGCGCGTCACGTCGGCCAGGAGGCGATTCAGATGCACGGTGGTATCGGGGTCACGGCCGAATACCCGGTGGGTCATTATGTGGCCCGTCTGACCGCCATCGAGCGCACGCTCGGCGGTGGGCTCGAACATCTGAATGTGCTCGCGGCACAGGTGGGCGACTACGAGTTGCCGGAACTCTAGGGAGTTGTGGAGCGGCCCCGGCGGGAGATCCGCCGGGGCTGTTCGCTGTTCGGGGACCGTTCGCGGATGAGTTCAGGTGTTGCAGATCGGCCGTAGTGGGGTCGAGTTCGCCTCGACGGGTCGTCACTCGCCTTCGGCGGAAGGTGCCGGAACCGACTGCGGTCCACGCGGCGTCGGTTCCGGCAGCTGCGCAGACGGTTCCGGAAGTTCGGTGTAGGCGGACCGGGTGGTCGGCCGGACGTAGGTGGTGGCCTCCGCGTCGGCGGTCTCCTGATCGGCCGTGTCCGGTTCGTCGGTGGACAGCGGGCGTGTGGTGTGGGCCGGGCGGGTGGTGGGAGCGGTGGTCGGCTCCCAGTCCTCGGTGGTGGCGGGCGGTTCCGTCGTCGTGGTGCGCTGCGCCGGGCGGGGGCGGCGGGTCGTGGTCTCCTCGTCGGAGTCGGCGTCGTCGGTGGAATCCCCGTCGCGAGTCTCGGTGGTCCAGTGCGCGGGCAGGGTGCGCCGCGGCGCCGGTTCGGGCGCGATCCGCCAGGTGGGCGACGGCGGGATGACCACCTTCGACGCGGTGATGGTCGTGCCCTCGACGACCGGCGCCGGGGCGTGGGAGCCGGATCGGATCGGCGGCGGTGCGACATAGGTGTCATCGCTGCCGACGCCGCAGGCGCCGATGAGGACCAAGCCGAGGGATACGGCACCGGCGGCCGCTACCGGACCGACGATTTTCGCCCTGTTGCTCTCCATCGGTGATGCTCCTGGGTAAGTACGAGTCGCGCTCACATTAGACGAGGGCGGCGGTCTCGACCAGATGGCGGTCGATGGTCCCGCCAATTCTCAAACATCACCAGGTCAGATAACGAACGGATCTCCTCGGCGTGTCGTGCGCCCGGGTGCGGCACAATCCACGCGGTGTGGTCGTAGCGTGTGTGATGCAAGTTACGCGTGAGACGCCTGAAACCTGGATGAGAGCGCATCGAGCGGTTGGCGCGCACGGCAATACTCGGATCGGCGTCATCGAGGAGTAGATGATGGGAGCTTCTTCGACCACCCCCCTGTCCGCCGCGGCCGCCTCGGCCACGGCGTCGTCGCCGAATCTCGGCGATACGCGTTCACGTGCCGTACCCGCCGTCGTCTCGCGGGTGCTGGCCTGGGTGTTCTTCATCGGTGGGCTCGTCGGTGCGATTCTCGGCATCGCGGGTCTGCACGTCGAAATCACCGTCGCCGGACTCATTCTGGCCTGCACGACAGGTCTGATCCTGCTCAAACTGCGGGCCGATACCACCGGCTCCGCGGCCACGAGCTGACCGGCGACTCCGCCGAAAAGGGCGGGCGCGCAACGGGCTCGGCTGGCTAGCCTGTGGTGATGGACCTGAAGATCATCGACGATGCCGCCGAGTTCCGCGATCGCTGCGGTGCGCTGCTCGCCCGTGATCCGCTGCGACATACGGTCATCGCCACCACCGTCGACAACATCGTGACCGGGCTCGACAGCCCGCAGGTGCCGCCGATCTTCGTCGCGGTGCGGGACGGCTCCGAAGTCACCGGCATCGCCATGAAGGCCGGCTGTCGCGATATCTACCTCGGCGCGCTCTCGCCGGACATCATTCCCGCCGTTGTCGATCTCTTCGCCGCCGTCTCGCCGGATTCCGGCGGGGTGGAAGGTCCGGCCGAGGTGTCGGCCGCCTTCGCCGAACAATGGTGCGCGGTGTTCGGCGGCGACAGTCGGCCCGCCTTCCCCACCACGCTGTACCGGTTGGGTGAACTCATCGCGCCGACGGTGCCGGGGTCCGCCCGGCAAGCCGGGGAGGGCGACCTGGATCTGTGCCTGTCGTGGATGACGGCCATGCGCGCCGAGATCGGTTGGGACAGCGGCCCGCCGGTCGAGGCGATTCGCCGCCGGATCCTGGCCGGTTCCTGGTGGCTGTGGGAAGACCGGGGCGAGCCGGTCAGCCTTGTCGCGCGGCAGGTCCCGTCCTTCGGCTGGTCGCGTCTCGGTCCCGTGTTCACTCCGCCCATCGCCCGTGGCAACGGCTATGCGCGGGCCCTCACCGCCTATGTCGCACAGGTGATCCGGGGCGAGTCGGTCGAGGTGTGCCTGTTCGCGGATACCGACAACGCCGTCACCAACCGTCTCTACCGCGGTCTCGGGTTCCTGCCGGTCGGCGAATTCACCGCCTACGAATTCGCGAACCAGCCCGCGTAGACGCGAGTCGGTGAGGCCTGGCCGGGCGGGCGGTGTCCTCGTCTCCCGGACGTCTACCCGTCGCCCGAAGTTGGTCGATCGTTGGCCGGTCAGCAACCCTCCAGCCCCAGGGTGAAAGCCGGTTTCCCAATGGTGGTGGTGCCGCAGAATTAGGGCGGTTGTGCGACCGCTCGGACCTGTGATCATGGCATTGTCCACGGTGGCGGTCGCGCATGCTCGAGAGGCTTTCAGTATGGGATCGGTGGTTATCGGTAGCGATGGTGTTGCCGCGGACCCTGTGCTCGTACCGTCCGGTGCGACGGTCACCCTGGCCGATCTGCCATTGCGGGACAGTCTGCGGGGACACACCCCCTACGGTGCGCCGCAACCGGCCGTCGCGGTGCGGTTGAACACCAACGAGAGCCCGCATCCGCCGTCGGAGGCGATGATCGACGATCTGGTGGCCTCGATCCGCGCCGTCGCCACCGAACTGCACCGTTACCCCGACCGCGATGCGCTCGCACTGCGTACCGATCTGGCCGCCTACGTGACACGGCAGACCGGAATCGGTGTGGACGCGGCCAATGTATGGGCTGCCAACGGCTCCAACGAGATCCTGCAACAGCTCCTGCTCGCCTTCGGCGGTCCCGGCCGCCGTGCCCTCGGTGTGGCGCCGTCCTATTCGATGTACCGTATCGCCGCCGAATGCCTCGGCACGGAATGGATATCGGTGGCCTACGGGCCCGATTCCGCGCTCGATATCGAGCACATGCTGGACCGGATCGATGAACACCGTCCGGACATCGTGTTCGTGACCACACCGCACAATCCCTCCGGTGCGCTGCTCGCGCACGCCGACCTCGAGCGGCTGCTGCACCGCGCGCCCGGTCTCGTGGTCGTGGACGAGGCATACGGCGAGTTCGCCGCCGCGCCGAGTGCCGTGGCGCTCATCGAGAAGTATCCGGCGAAACTGGTGGTCACCAGGACATTGAGCAAGGCGCTCGCCTTCGCGGGCGCCCGCGTCGGGTATCTGGTCGCCACCCCCGCCGTCGTCGAGGCGGTGCTGCTGGTCCGGCTGCCCTACCATCTGTCGACCCTCACCCAGACCGCAGCGCGGGCGGCGCTTCGTCATACCGACGACACACTCGAGCGGGCCGCCGTCGTGCTCTCCGAACGGGAGCGGGTCGCGCAATCACTGCGGGACATGGGTTTCCGGGTGCGCGACAGTGAAGCCAATTTCCTGGTCTTCGGCCCATTCGCCGACGCATCGCGAACCTGGCAGCGCTATCTGGAACACGATGTCCTCATCCGTGATGTCGGCATCCCGCACAACCTGCGCGTCACGATCGGCTCCCCGGCCGAGAACCATCGATTCCTGGAGGTCAGTGCCCGCCTGCGGGCCACGGAATCGGCATGATCGACCGTCGCCGGTTCGCGGGGTATCGGCGGCGGTCGACGGGGTGCGGGCGGTGTGCGTGCGTCCTGTGATCGAGACGATGCGGGCGGCGACCGGCTATCGGCCCGCAGGCTCCCACCGGGCCGATCGCCCATCCACGGTGGCAGCGCCTGTGGCATAGATCTCCCCACCCCTGGGGCCCCGGCACATCATCCTCGCGTCGCCCCCCGATTCATCCGATAGACGGATGCCCCACGTTTCCGCTCTCGCTACGTTGGGTAGTAGGTCGGGCCATATGAGGAGGAAGAAAACGTGAACATCATCGATCTCGGATCGTCGGCATTGAACTTGGCGAACGTGGTCACCAACATCGCCGCCAACGTGACGTATCTGCTGCAAGCCTGGGGTGTGCTGTAATCCCCACCGCTGAATTCCTGGCGGGTCTCGGCCGCAGGGCCGCCGCGGTCGATCGATGCGCTCGTCGCTGTGGCCGCGTGCGCCGGGCGGCCCGGCTACGGTGAGACTGTCGGCCCACCGGCCGCACCGCTGTAGAGAGGAGAGATCGTGCCGCAGAACGTCCGAGGTGTCATCGCCCGTCGATCGGGTGCTCCGGTAGAACTCGTCACGATCGTGGTGCCGGATCCCGGGCCCAACGATGTGGTCGTGCGGGTGCAGGCCTGCGGGGTCTGCCATACCGACCTGACCTACCGCGATGGTGGGATCAACGACGAGTTCCCGTTCCTGCTCGGCCATGAGGCGGCGGGGATCGTGGAGACGGTGGGCGCGGCGGTCACGCATGTCGAGCCCGGCGATTTCGTGGTGCTGAACTGGCGGGCGGTGTGTGGGCAGTGCCGTGCGTGTCAGCGCGGTAGGCCCTGGTACTGCTTCGACACCTTCAACGCCAGCACACCGATGACGCTCGAGGACGGCACCGCGCTCACCCCGGCGCTCGGCATCGGCGCGTTCGCGGACAAGACCCTGGTGCACGAGGGGCAGTGCACGAAGGTCGACCCGGACACCGACCCGGCGGTGGCGGGACTGCTCGGCTGCGGTGTGATGGCCGGGCTCGGGGCGGCGATGAACACCGGCAATGTCGGTCGGGGTGATTCGGTGGCGGTGATCGGCTGCGGCGGTGTCGGCGATGCGGCGATTGCGGGTGCGCGGCTGGCCGGTGCGACGACGATCATCGCCGTCGACCGTGATCCGAGCAAACTCGCATGGGCGCGCGAACTGGGCGCCACCCACACCGTCGATGCCTCCTCCGCGGATGCCGTGGCCGAGATCCAGGAACTCACCGGCGGTTTCGGTGCGGACGTGGTGATCGATGCGGTCGGGCGGCCGGAGACCTGGAAGCAGGCCTTCTATGCCCGCGACCTGGCGGGAACGGTGGTCCTGGTCGGTGTGCCCACCCCGGATATGACACTCGAGATGCCGCTGATCGATTTCTTCAGCCGCGGCGGCGCGCTGAAATCCTCCTGGTACGGCGACTGTCTGCCCGAGCGCGATTTCCCCACTGTGATCGAGCTGTACCGGCAGGGCCGGTTGCCGCTGGACAAGTTCGTCACCGAGCGGATCGGGCTCGACGCCGTGGAGGACGCCTTCCACACCATGCACGGCGGCAAGGTGCTGCGTTCGGTGGTCGTGCTGTGACCCGCGTGGACCGGGTCGTCACCTCGGGCCAGTTCTGCCTGGACGGCGGTTGCTGGGATGTGGACAACAATATCTGGCTGGTCGGCGACGATACCGAGGTGCTGATCATCGACGCCGCCCACGATGCGCGCCCGATCCTGGACGCGGTGGCGGGCAGGCGGGTGACCGCGATCGTCTGCACCCACGCGCACAACGACCACATCACCGTCGCACCGCAACTGTCGGCGGCCACCGGCGCCCCGCTGTATCTGCACCCCGACGACGATGTGCTCTGGCAGCAGACCCATCCCGGAATCGACTACTCCGCCCTCGGCGATGGCCAGCACCTCACCGTCGGCGACACCCGCCTCGACGTGATCCACACACCGGGCCATTCCCCGGGCTCCTGCTGCCTCCACCTCCCCGACCTCGGCGAATTATTCAGCGGCGACACTCTTTTCGAAGGTGGCCCGGGCGCCACCGGCCGCTCGTATTCGGACTACCCCACCATCCTGGCCTCCATCAACAACCGGCTGTTCCCCCTTCCGGGCGAAACAGTGGTGCACACCGGCCACGGTCCCGACACCACATTGGCAGCCGAACGAGCCAACGTCCCCGACTCGGCCTGAATCGTCCGCACCTCGTGTGGGCTTGCCGAGCGCGGTGGTGTGCAGCGACAGCGCCCGGACTCACCGAGGAGTGCTGGCGGCCTCCGCATCTGCGACCGGGCGATCCGCCGCGGTGGAAACCCGGCTCACCCGTACCCAGGTGCTGTTCACCGCCGCCGCGCCCGAGAAGGGGTCGGTGTGGGAGGGATCGTGGAGCAGGTTCACGTTGACGCCGGGTCGGGCGGCGGCGACGGTCCAGCCGACGCCTGGTTCGGCGTGGCCCCAGCCGTGGGGGATGGCGACCACGCCGGGGCGGATGTCGTCGCTGACCTCGACCGGTAGCGTGATCGCGCCGATGGGTGAGGCGACGGTGGCCGAATCTCCGTCGGCGAGACCGCGTTCGGTGGCGTCGTCGGGGTGTAGCAGGACGGTGCAGCGGTCGCGGCCCTTCACCATCGACGGGATGTTGTGCAGCCAGGAGTTGTTGCTGCGCAGGTGGCGGCGGCCGATGAGTTTGAGATCGAAGCCTTCGCCGGGTGCGGTGAGCGCGCGCCCGGTTTCGGCGTCGGCGAGGATCCGCCGGATCGCGGTGAGGAAGTCGGGTGGCGCCAGTTGCACCTTGTGATCGCGTGTGCCGATGAGTTCACGCAGACGTGGACGCAGTGGGCCCAGATCGATACCACCGACCGTATCGCGAATCTTTTTGATCGTCAGCCCTTTTCGCCCCTTGCGTAGGACGCCGTACGGTCCGGTGGCCACTCCCGCCGCCGTCAACCGCAATGGACTCAGTCGCCTGAACGTCCCGTTCACGGCCCGCGCCGTGAAGCGCCGTGCGGGCAGTGGCACCACCTCGGTGACCAACCGCGCCAGGATCTCCCAATCGTCGAGCCCATCGGCGGGCGGGTCGAACACCTTGGCGTCGTAGCGGGCATTGTTGCGCACGCTGAACACCGGGAACAGGATATCGAGTTCCTCGCGTTCCAGCGGTGAGACCGGTGGCAGGATGAAGTCGGCGTGCCGGGTGGTCTCGGTGATGTACATGTCGACGGCGACGTAGCAGTCGAGCGAGGACAGTGCCGCGTCGAGACGCCCTCCCTGTGGCGTCGACAGCACCGGGTTGCCCGCGTAGGTGATCATCGCCTTGATCCGGCCGGGCCCCTCGGTGAGGATCTCGTCGGCCAGCACACCGACGGGCAGCTCGCTGCGGAACGATTTGTGCGCGCCGGTGCGGTCGGTCCACGCGCCGTAACCCATCGGCAGATATTTCGTATACCGGGCCGCGTCGATCGGCGGGGTGGCGAACATCTGCCCACCCGCCCGATCGAGGTTGCCGGTGACGGCGTTGATCGTGTTCACCAGCCAATGCGTCAGCGTGCCCGTCACCTGCTGGCACACGCCGATGCGGGCGTAGAGCACCGCCGACGGCGCGGCCGCGTGCGCACGGGCCAGCCGCCGGATGGTGTCGGCGTCGACTCCCGAATAGGCAGCCATCTGCTCCGGTGTCAGATCGGCAACCAAGTGGCGCAATGGCTCCCAGCCGGTGCACTGCGCGCGCACCGCCGATTCATCACACAGCCCCTCGGCGACCAGTACATGCAGCATCCCCAGCAGCAGGTACACATCGCCGCCCGGCGCCACCGCGACGTGCTCATCGGCCAGCCGCGCGGTCTCCGTGCGCCGCGGATCGATCACCACCACGATGCCACCGCGCTCGCGGACGTCCCGGATCCGTTGTTTGGCACCCGGCATGGTGGTGATGGAGCCGTTGGAGACGGCCGGGTTCGCGCCGAGTATCACCAGCCGGTCGGTGCGGTCGATATCGGTCACCGGCATGAGCACATTGGAGCCGAACATCCGCCAGGCCGCGAACTCCTGCGGGAACTGGTCGATCGAGGAGGCGGAGAAGAAGTTCCTGGTCGACAACGCGGCCCGCAGCAGCACACCGTAGAGCACCGAGGAACTGTGCGCGGCCGGATTGCCCATGTACATGCCGATGGCGCTCGGCCCGTGTTCGGCGCGGATCGCCCGCAGCCGCTGCCCGATCTCGTGGAAGGCCTCATCCCATCCGACCGGTTCGAAGCCGTCGCCGACGCGCCGCATCGGGGTGCGCAGCCGGTCTGGGTCGTGATGCAATCCGCCCATCGCCGTGGCCTTCGGGCAGATATAGCCCTTCGACAGCACATCCTCGCGATTGCCTTCGATCCGGGTGACGCGCTCGTCGCGCACCGTCACCAGAATCCCGCAGTGCGCCTCGCACAGCGTGCACTGCCGTGCGACCGTCCTCGTGCTCATCGTCCCCACCCCTTCCGTTCGGCTACCCGCTCCACGCTAGCGGGCCGAGCCCCGCGGCAGATCCGACCACGGTCGGATTTCTCGACCGTTGCGGCTGCTATCGCGGTGTGAGCACCACGACCGGAATCCGGCGTTCGGTCCAGGACTGATAGCTGTCGAAATCGGCGTACAACTCCAGCAGCATCGGCCACAACCTCGCCCGCTGCGCATCATCGGCGACATGGGCACGCACCGGCCTGCGCTCGGTGCCGATCTGGACGGTGGCCTCGGGTTCGGCGACCAGATTGTGGTACCACTGCGGATGTTTCGGCAGCCCGCCCTGCGATGCGACGACCACGAGGTCGGCGCCGTCGACCAGGAACACCAGCGGTGTGGTGAACAGCTTGCCGGACTTGCGGCCACGATGTTCGAGCAGCAGATTCGGCGCGGGCTTGCGGAATGCGGCCCCGATCCGCCAGTTCTTCCCGATCCGCCCACCGCTGCGTTTGTACAGCCAGACATGCGCGCGCGACATGATTTTCATGACCTTCGGCACCAGCGGCGAATCCATATTGGGCGGGCGTTTCGTCGGCACGGTGATATCCGTTCGTGAGGTGTCAGCGCAGGATGAGCAGTGCGGAGGTTTCGATGCGGTCGGCGATCTCGGAGTACGAGCCGTAGCCCATACCCGCGCGCACCAGCGCACCCGCGTACAGCAACTCCAGCGATTCGACGACATCGTCGTCGGCGTCGGGGCCGAGCGCGCGCACGATCCGTTTGCGGATCTCACCGCCGATCCGGGCCCGCAGATGCGCCACATCGGGGTCGCGGCCGAGCAACGCGCTGGTCACCGCGCCCGACACCTGCTGTTCGTCGGCGACCAGCATGGCGATAGTGCGGAGTTCGGCGACCACCCGGACCTTGGGGTCCGGGTCGTCGCTGACCGGTGACGGTGAGGCCGCCAGCCGCCGCCAGAAGATCTCGGCGACCAGATGTTCCTTCGAGGAGAAGTAGGTGTAGGCGGTGGCGGTGCCGACGCCGGCCGCCGCCGCGACCATCCTGATCGTCATCCCGGCGAAACCCTCGCGCGCGAGCACCTCCACCGCCGCCTTGGTCAGCTTATCGACGGTGTCGGCCTGCTTCTCGGTGAGGCGACGCCTGGTCGCCTCGAGGATGATGGAATCGCCTTCGGACATGTGTCTGGATACTACATTCTCAGTTCTTCGCCGCGGCGATGCCCGCGCGGCGGCCGTAGAAGCTGCCGTCGCCGAGCGAGGCCCCGCTGACGTAGCCGCCCGCGCAGATACCGGAGGTGCAGCGGCCCGCGGCATACAGTCCCGCGATCGGCGCACCGTCCACGTGCAGTACCCGGCTGTCGAGATCGGTCCGCAGCCCACCGAGGGTGAATCCCGCGGTGCCTCCCCGCATATCGAAGCCAGCCACCGGACCGTCGATCGGCCGCACCCACTCCGGTTTCTTACCGAGCAGCGGATCGGCGTGCTCGGCGGCATGGCGGTTGTACACCTGCACCGTCGAGGTCAACGCCCCCGCGGGCAGACCCATATCGGATTCGAGTTCGCCGACCGATTCGGCGGCCCAGGTGGGCGGCTGCCGGAAGAACGGCGTCGAGGTCTCGGTGGTCAGCGCCTGTTCGTAGGCCGCCTCACCGATGATCAGATACGCCTGATTGTCCTGCTGGATCAGGGTGGCCTGACCGATGCGGCCCGGATAGGTGTCCTCGGCGATGAAACGCTGACCGCGTCCGTTGACGAGAATGCCGCGCGCCAGCATCTGCGGATCGCCGAAGAAGGCCACCTCGGTGGCGTCCATATGGGCCAGTTCGGCGCCGAGGGCCTGCGCCACCCGGATACCGATGCCGTCATGTTCCTCGATGGCGGCGCCGGGCCGTCCGATCAACCGCGGTGCGTACCCCGCGATCATCTGCTGCTGATAGGCGAAGCTACCGGTGGCAAGCACCACACCGCGGTCGGCGCGGATCGCGACCTGATGTCCGTATCGTTTGGCGATCACGCCGACCACCCGGTCGCCGTCGACGATCAGCCGCTGGATACGCATGTCGTATTCGACCCCGACACCGAGCTTTTCGGCCGTCTCGGCCAGTGGCTTCATGAGCATGTAGCCACCGCCCCTCTCCCCGGTGCGCTTATCGGCCATCTGCGGGACGTGGCCGCGCGGCGCGGGGTCGGCGATGGTGTTGAACGGCGCGGAGTTCTCACCGCCGGTGTACATCAGGCCCTCGTCGTGCGGTGGCTCCCAACCGGGTTCGGCCCAGAACGCCTCCCGGAACGGCACCCCACACGAGACCAGCCATTGGTAATGGTCGACGCTGCCCTCGCAGTAGTCGACGATTTTGTCCCGGTCGGCCCCCGGTCCGAGCGCGGCGAGCAGGAACTTCGCCATGTTCTCCGGGGTGTCGTCGAAGCCGAGGGCCCGCTGCAACGGGGTGCCGCCGCCGAGATAGACGAATCCGCCCGCCAGCGCCGCCGCACCGCCCCAACCGCCGGTGCGTTCCAGGATCAGCACGCTCGCATCCGCGCGGGCGGCTTCGATGGCGGCGCAGACACCCGCGATGCCGTATCCGGCGACGACGACGTCGGCGGTGTGATCCCAGTGCGTCACCTCGCTCACCGGGAGCGGCCGGACCGTTGTCGGTGTGCTATCAGCCATGGTGTGTACTCCTCGCAAACATCGTGTGACGCGCGGGACAGCGCTCGCGGCCAGCGGTTGCCGTCGGTAGCCGGTGGAACGTGCGGTGGTTGTTGCCGATTCGAGCCATGGTGTGGTCTGCGCTCGACCCTGTCCAGCGGTTGTCCCACTCTGCGGTAACGCCGGCGGATATCGGAGCCCGCCATACGGAGGTAGCGGGGCTCATTGCTGCTCGGCGTCCGAGGTCTGCGCACCCTTCTTCTCGGCGGCCTTGCGCTGCTGCCCGGCGATAGTGCTGACCGAGATGTCGAGCTTGCTGCCGTTCGGCCAGCCGATGTAATGGCACAGGAACAGGGCGATCTCGTGCAGTTGTTCTTCGGTCAGCTCACCGTTGCGTAGCGCGGCGCCGATCTGGATGGCGGCGGTGTCCATCAGGCCCTGGGCGGTGAGGGCGCCGAGCAGCACGAGTCTGCGGTCGCGGATGCTCAGGCCGGGCCGGGACCAGACGTCGGCGAACAGGTGATCGGCGGTCATCGCGAAATGATCGCCGGGGTACTCCTGGAACGGGGTGCCATACACTTCCGCCATCTTCGCCAGGCCGCGTTCGCGCACCGTGCGGTCGGCGCCATTACCGGAATTCGCCTCGCTCATGCCCGCACCTCGTATCTGTTCCGCGCGTGGATCGATCGCTCGCTCATGGTTTCTCGCTCTCTGTGCTGCTCGTAGCGGATTCCGAAGGCGCAACACCGAGGCCCGGCCCCAGATGTTCACGCGCCAATTCGGCCAGCGGTAGATCGACGCCGAGCCGTTTACCCAGCTCCACCGCCAGTGCCAGATCCTTGTCGCCGAGATCGCGCACATGCCGCATGATCGGCAGCCAGAAATCGCCGTCGTCGATGGGACCGGTGCGCTCGCGCAGCATGATCGCACCGGGTCCGCCGGTCACGGCGTCGGAATGGCGGACCACCTTGCCGAGGGTGGTGATATCGAGCCCGGCGGCCTCGGCCAGCCGCTGCGCCTCGGTGGTCGCGGTGAACGCGACGAAATGCAGCAGGTTGCGGGCCAGTTTCATCCGGGTGCCCGCACCGACCGGGCCCGCGTGCACGATGAGATCGGCGAAGCAGCCGAATGGTTCGCGGACCCGCGCGAATGCCGTATCGCTGCCGCCGACCATCACCGCCAGCGCTCCACGCCCGGCGCCCGGCGCGCCACCGCTGACGGGCGCGTCCACCAGTTCCACCCCGTGTTCGGCGCAGCGTGCGGCCAGCTCCACCGCCGTCGCATCACTGATCGTCGAATGGACGGCGATGATCAGGCCGGGCGCCGCCGTTTCCAGTAGGCCGCCCGGACCGGCCACCACCTGACGGACCTGCGCGTCGTCCACCACGGTCACCGAGACCACCGCGCATTTCCCGGCCAGTTCGGCGGCCGACATCGCCGATTCCGCGCCCGCGTCGACGAACGGCACGACCGCTTCGGCACGGGTATCGCACACCGTGAGCCCACCCGGCCATTCGAGCAACCGCTGCGCCATCGGCGCGCCCATACTGCCCAGTCCGATGAAGCCGATCCGAGAACCGGCGGCCGCTGTGCTCACGACCGGAACACCTGCCCGCCATCGATATTGAAGATCTGCCCGGTCACCCAGCTCGCCTCGTCCGACAGCAGATACAGGCAGGCGCCGATCAGATCCTCCGGTGTGCCCATCCGCTTGAGCGGCAGCCGTTTGATCATGTCTTCCACGATGACGCCCGGCGTCACGGTCTTGGTGGCCTCGGTATCGATCGGGCCCGGTGCGATGGCATTGATCCTGATCTTGGAACCGCCCAGCTCGAACGCCAGCTGCTGGGTCAAACCATTGACGCCGACCTTGGCCAGACCATAGAAACCCGAGTACACCCAGGCGGCGGTGGAGGATTGGTTGACGATCGACCCGCCGCCGCGCGCGGCCATATGCTGCCAGACCGCCCGCGTCATGATCAGCGCCCCATTGAGATTGACGTTCATGAACCGCTGGTAGTAATCCCACGGCACGGTGAGCAGCAGATCCAGTTTCATATCGCCGTAGATGGCGGCATTGTTGACCAGATGGTCGATGCCGCCGAACTCCGCGACGGTGAATTCGGCCAGTGCCGTGGCGGATTCGGGATCGGCGACATCGACCTCGGCGAAGACCGCCGAGCCGCCGTCGGCGACGATCTTCTCCGCGACGGCGGTGCCGAGTTCGGTATTACGGTCGGCGACCACGACATTCGCGCCTTCGGCGGCCAGCGCGGTGGCGTAGGCGGCGCCGATACCGCGTGCGGCGCCGGTGACGATGGCCGACTTTCCGGTGAAACGGACCATGATGGGAACTCCTGGGGGATTGGTGGCGATCAGCTGGGGTGGGCGGTGGCGACGAGCTTGGTCTCCAGGTACTCCTCGAATCCGGCGACACCCATTTCCCGGCCGATACCGGACTGCTTGTATCCGCCGAACGGCGCATCGGCCGCGTACCAGAGGCCGCCGTTGACGCTCAACGTCCCGGTGCGCACCCCGTCGGTGACGCGCCGGATCCGGTCGGGATCGGTGCCCCATACCGCGCCGGACAGGCCGTAGGGGGAGTCGTTGGCGAGGCGGATGGCGTCGTCGTCGCCGTCGTGCGCGATCACCACGAGCACCGGGCCGAAGATCTCCTCGGTGGCGACCGTGGCATCGGGTGCCACATCGGCGATGAGCGTCGGTTCGATGAAATAGCCGCGCTCACGTCCGGCGGGGCGTTCGCCGCCGACCACGATGCGGCCGCCCTCGTCGCGGGCGATGGCGAGATAGCGTTCGACCCGATCACGTTGTCGGGCCGAGATGAGCGGACCGCAGACGGTGCCGGCGGCGGTCGGATCGCCGGGGACGATACCGCCCATCGTCGCCGCCGCGACCTGGACGGCCTGGTCGTAGGCGGCGCGCGGTACCAGCAGCCGGGTCGTCAGCGCGCAGCCCTGGCCCGCGTGCACACAGACCGAGAACGCCGCCATGCCGACGGCCGCGCCGATATCGGCGTCATCGAGCACGATGAACGCCGATTTACCGCCGAGTTCGAGGAAGGTCTTCTTGATGGTGGCCGCGGCCGCCGTCATCACCGCACGGCCGGTGGCGGTGGAGCCGGTGAAGCTGATCATGTCCACGCGGGGATCGGTGCTCAGCTGTGCGCCGAGGCGGTGATCGTCGGAGGTCACGATGTTGACCACACCGGCGGGGATATCGGTGTGTTCGGCGATGATCCGGCCGACCGCCGCCGCGCACCAGGGGGTGTCGGGCGCGGGTTTGAGCACGACAGTATTTCCGGCCGCCAGTGCCGGGCCGAGCTTGGCGAAGTTGATCTGATGCGGGAAATTCCACGGCGTGATCGCGCCGACCACGCCGGTGGCCTCGCGTCGCAGCACCCGATGGCTGCTCACACCCATCGGCGCGGCCACACCGAGATCGGTGTCCCAGCTGTAGGTCTCGGCCAGTTTCGCCGCGAAATCCAGATCCGCGATCGGGCCTTCCAATTGGGGGCCGCGGGTGAACATGATCGGCGCGCCCGCCTCCGCGACGGTGATCTCGCGCAGCTGCTCCACCTGGTCCTGCAATGCGGTGCGCAGCTGGGTGAGGCAGTGCGCGCGGAAGGCGTGATCACGCGACCAGTCGGTGTCGTCGAAGGCGCGCCGGGCCGCGGCGATGGCAGCGTCCATATCGTCGGCGTCGGCGTTCGCGGCGGGTCCGAGCACCTCTTCGGTCGCCGGGTTCACCGTGTCGAAGTGGCCTGCGCCGCCCGTATCGACCAGCGTGCCGCCGATCAGCGCGGGCGCGCCGTCCGCGGACAGCAGACTGTTCATAGCTGACTCCGTAAGTGTCTGGACAGGTGTACGGAATATAGTCCGGGCTCTTTTGATTAGGCAATAACTTGTTCTAGGTCGACCGGTGATGGTGCGGGTGTCCGCAGGGGCGGCTATGTCGGGGCGGCGATGTGGAAAGTTCGCGTCGAAGTGGCAACTGTGCTGGATAAACAGCGGAAATCATTGTCGGCGCGCGCGCTCGCTGGTACCGTCCAGACACATGTCCAGCTATGTGTCTCTACCGGGTGGTGGCGACCGGATTTCTGATAAGAACTGGTTATCGAATGCGAGGTGGGCGCGATGACGGCCGCATCGGTGGAACCACTGATCTTCGATCCCTATGACTACGGCTTCCACGAGGATCCCTATCCGGTCTATCAGCGGCTGCGCACCGAGGCGCCGCTGTACTACAACCCCGATCTGGATTTCTGGGCATTGTCCCGGCACGCCGACGTCTTCGCGGGCTTCCGCGACGCCACCCGCCTGTCCAGCGCCAACGGCGTATCCCTCGATCCCGCCGCCTGGGGGCCGCACGCCCATCATGTGATGTCGTTCCTGGCCATGGACGATCCACGGCATATGCGGATGCGCAGGCTGGTGTTCAAAGGGTTCACACCGAAACGGGTCGCCGAGATGACCGACCGTATCCGCGAACTCACCCTCGAACACCTGGAACCGGCCTTCGCGGGCGAGAAGTTCGACTGGATCGAGGATTTCGCGGGCAAACTGCCGATGGACGTCATCTCCGAGATGCTCGGCGTGCCGGCCCCCGATCGCGCCGAGATCCGCAGGCTCGCCGATCTGGTGGTACACCGCGAGGACGGCGTGCTGGATGTGCCGATGGGCGCGGTGGAAGCCTCGATCACGCTCATCGGCTACTACACCGAGATGGTCGCGCAGCGGCGCAGACAGCCCGTCGACGATCTCACCTCCGCCCTGCTCGACGCCGAGATCGACGGCGATCGGCTGACCGATCAGGAGATCATCGGCTTCATGTTCCTGATGGTCGTGGCCGGGAACGAGACCACCACCAAACTGCTCGGCAACGCGCTGTACTGGGGCGCGCACAATCCGGGGGAGTACGCCAAGGTCGCCGCCGATCCGGCGCTGGTCACCGATTGGGTCGAGGAGACGCTGCGCTACGACACCTCCAGCCAGATCGTCGCGCGCACCGCGACCGTCGACATCCCGCAGCACGGCGACGTGATCCCGGCCGGTGCGAAGGTGCTGCTGGTGATCGGTTCGGCCAACCGCGATTCCGCGGTCTTCGACGACGGCGACCGCTACCGCATCGACCGCACCGACAAGGGTTCGCTGGTGAGTTTCGGTGCGGGCGTGCACTTCTGCCTCGGCGCACACCTGGCGCGGCTGGAGGCCTGTGTCGCACTGGAGGAGTTCGCTGCGCGGACCAGCGCCTACGAGGTGCACGCCGCCGGTGTGGAGCGGGTGCATTCGACGAATGTGCGCGGGTTCGCCCGCTTGCCGATCTCGGTGCGGGCCCGATGAGGCGGCACTGTCCGGCATCGGCCCGATGTGATCAGCCCATGAGACAGGAGGTGCGCTGATGCCGCGCTTCGAACCCCACCCCGCCCGACGACCGGCGCTGATCGCGGGCGCGTCCTCTGGAATCGGCGCCGCCACCGCGATCGCGCTGGCCGAACTCGGCCATCCGGTGACGCTCGGCGCCCGGCGCGTCGAACTGTGCGAAGAACTTGCCGGCAAGATCAGAGCCGACGGTGGTGAGGCCATCGCGCAACGGCTCGACGTCACCGATACGGCATCGGTGGACGAGTTCGTCACGGCCGGCGAACATGCGCACGGACCGGCCGAGATCCTGGTCTCCGGTGCGGGTGACATCGACTTCGCGCTGGTGGAGGAGATGGACCCGGAACGGTTCGCCCAGCAGGTGCAGGTACACCTGATCGGTGCACATCGGCTGGTGCACCGGGTGCTGCCCGGCATGGTCGAGCGGCAACGAGGCGATCTGGTGGTGATCACCTCCGACTGTGCGCCCGCGCCGCGGCCGCGCACCGGCGCCTACAGCGCCGCCAAAGCGGGGTTGGAGAACATGGTCACCCAGTTGCGGATGGAATTGGAGGGCAGCGGCGTCCGCGCCTGCATGGTGCGGCCGGGACCGACGCTCACCGGTATGGGCATGAACTCGACGCCCGAGGTGGTCGGCCCACTGCTCGAGGATTGGAAGGACTGGGGTTTCGCCCGGCACCCGTACATGCTGCGGCCCTCGGATCTGGCGGCCGCGGTGCTGGCGGTGGTGTGCACACCACGCGGATCGCATCTGGTGTCGGTCGAGGTCCAACCCGAGGCGCCGCTGCGGCAGCGGCGGATCGCGCCGGAGGGAGACCGGCGGTGAGGATTCGGGTGGATCTGGAACTGTGCCAGGGGCATGCGGTCTGCCAGGACGAAGCCCCCGAGGTGTTCACGGTGCCCAAACGCGGGCAGGTCGAGATCCTGGACGAATCCCCGGATGCCGCCGCCCACCCCGATATCGAACGGGCAGTGCGCTACTGCCCGACCCAGGCGTTGTCGATCATCGACGACGCGGACACCGATTCCGCGCCGAGCGGGGCCGGGAAATCGCAGGAAGGTGGACGGTGATGGCAGATTTCGACCGCGCGGAACTCGACGAGATGGTGCGCCGCTGGGTGCAGGCGAACCGGGACTGCGAGGCCGAGGGCGATTGGGCGCCGCTGGCCGAGATGTACACCGAGGACGCCACCTACGGCTGGAACTACGGCCCCACCCAGGAATTCATGGCGGTGGGCCGCGAGGAGATCCGGGATCTGGCGCTGGTGCAGGAAATGCAGGGGTTGGAGGGGTGGACCTATCCGTATCAGGAATTCGTCATCGACGAACGCTCCGGCACGGTCATCGGACTGTGGAAACAGCTCGCCGAGGCCACGAGGGCCGATGGGCGGCACTACAGCCCGGAAGGCATCGGCGGCAGCTGGTTTCGCTACGGTGGCGATTTCCGATGGTCGTGGCAGCGTGACTTCTTCGATTTCGGCAATGTGTCGAACCTGTTCGTGGAGATGATCCAGCAGAACGCGCTGACCGAAGGCATGCAGAAACGCATTCAGCGTTCGGTCTCGGGTCAGCCGCTGCCCGGCTGGTACCGGGTCGGCGAATCCCCCGTCCCACTGTGGTGATTCGATGTCGGAATCAGTGAGCAATTACGCCGGGCTGTCCAGGAACGAGCTGGCGATACTGCTGCCAGAGCTGTTGCTGTGCGGGCATCTGATCGACCGCTCCGGTATGGCCCACACCATCGGCGCTTTCGGCCGCGAGGGCATGACCGAAGTGGCGATCACCGAATGGCAGCTTGCCAGCCCCGTCTACACCCGCCGGATGCAGCGTGCTCTCGGTTTCACCGGCGACGATGTGGAGACCATCTTCAAGGGTTTGCAGTTCGATATCGGCGCACCACCGCAATTCATGGATTTCCGATACCGCCTGCACGATGCGCGCCATGGTGAATTCTGGCTGGATCATTGCGGTGCGCTCGCCGATGTGGAGCCGCTCGGCCGCGATTTCGTGGTCGCCATGTGCCACGACATCGAAGATCCCACCTTCGATGCCACCGCCCTCGCCACCAATCCGCACGCACAGGTCCGGCCGGTGCATCGTCCGCCCCGCGAGCCCGCCGATCGGACACCGGTGTGCGCGTGGACGGTCACCATCGATGCGGCCAATACGCCGCCACCCATTCCCGACGGTGCGGAGCTGGTGGCGCGATCGGCGGCCGCACGTATCGAATTGACCACGATCGCTTCCGGCGAGGACGGCCGCGGCGACTATTCGGGCCCGCTGCTCAGCGATATCCGATTCGCCGATTTCTCCCGTTCGGCGCTGAACCGCCTGGCCGACGAAGTGTGTCTGCAACATCATCTGCTCACCCTCGCCTTCGGGATCGCGGTGCGCAGGCGGACCGATCGGGAGTCCGCGCGCACCATCATGCGCAAACAGTTCGCGGGCATCGCCGGGCTCACTTCCGAGCGGCTGCGCAACGCGCTCGGGCTAGGCACCGATCTCGCGGCGCTGGCCGAGGTGCTGCGGCGGCATCCGGCCTTCAATCCGCTGCCGTACACCGGCATCCGGGTGGAGGCGAAAGAGACCACGGTGCGGCTGCGTTTCCCCCGCGGCAGCGACGCCGTCGACGATGGCGCGTGGCCCGCACTGATCGATCCCGAGCACACCCAGCCGCTGGATGCGATGGTGCGCGGGGTCGACCCGCGCTTCCACGTGGACGAGATCACCACCACCGACGACGAATGGACCGTGACGATCGCGCGGGCGGACGAGCCGTTCCTGGAGGCGATCGAGGTGGCGATCGCGAAGGTCAGTACCGGTGCGGGCTTCGTATTCGCCGATCGCGGCATTCCGCTGCCACTCACGGTCGTGTGAGCGATTCCAGAAAGGACACCCGATGACATCGACACTGCCTCCGGGATTCGATTTCACCGATCCCGCACTGTGGGCCGAACGCAGTCCGGTCGAGGAGTTCGCGCTCCTGCGCCGGACCGCGCCGGTGTGGTGGAACGCCCAATCCGACGACACCTCCGGCGGTTTCCGCGACGGCGGCTTCTGGGTGGTCAGCAAACTATCCGATATCAAGGAGATCTCCCGGCATCCCGAGCTGTTCTCCTCACAGGAGAAAGGCGCCATCATCCGGTTGCCCGGTGACATCACCCCGGAACAGATGTCGGTGACCGGCGCGCTGCTGGTGAACATGGACCCGCCGAAACATTCCAAGATCCGCCGGATCATCTCCAAAGGATTCACCCCGCGCGCGGTGGAAGGTCTGCGAGCCGCGCTGACCGAACGCGCCGCGAAGATCGTGCACGAGGCCAAGAAATCCGGCGGCGGCGATTTCGTCACCCAGGTCGCGTGTGAGCTGCCTTTGCAGGCGATCGCCGAACTGCTCGGCGTACCGCAGCAGGACCGGCGCAAACTCTTCGACTGGTCGAACCAGATGCTCAACTACGACGATCCCGAATACGGCGATGCCACCATGGCCTCGGCGGAGATCCTCGGCTACGCCTGGAATATGGCCGAGCAGCGCCGGGCGAACCCGGTCGACGATATCGTCACCCAGCTGGTCGACGCCGATATCGACGGGGAAGGGCTCGGCTCCGACGAATTCGGATTCTTCGTCATCCTGCTGGCCGTCGCGGGCAACGAAACCACCCGCAATGCCATCACCCACGGTATGAAGGCGTTCGTGGACAACCCGGACCAATGGGAGCTGTACCAGCAACAGCGTCCACGCACCGCACCCGATGAGATCGTGCGCTGGGCGACTCCGGTGACCGCCTTCCAACGCACCGCCACCGAAGACCTCACCCTGGGTGGACAGCATATAACCAAAGGTCAGCGGCTCGGGCTGTTCTACAGTTCGGCCAATTTCGACGATGAGGGTTTCACCGACCCGTTCACCTTCGACATCCTGCGCGATCCCAATCCGCACGTCGGCTTCGGCGGTACCGGCGCCCACTATTGCGTCGGGGCCAACCTGGCCAAACTGGAAATCGACCTGATGTTCAATGCCATCGCCGACGCGATGCCCGGCCTGCGATCGCTGGCCGATCCGGTACGGTTGCGCTCGGGGTGGATCAACGGAATCAAGAATTGGCAGGTGCGATACGAGTGAACGTTCGAGACATTCCGGTGCGCACGCTGTCCGGTGAGCAGTCCACGCTCGCCGGACTGGTCGGGGACCGGGTCGTGCTGCTGGTGAACGTGGCCTCCAAATGCGGTTTGACCCCGCAATATTCGGGCCTGGTCGAACTACAGAAGAGCTACGGTGAGCGCGGATTCAGCGTCGTCGGTGTGCCGTGCAATCAGTTCATGGGCCAGGAGCCGGGTACCGCGGAGGAGATCCATCAGTTCTGCTCGATGACCTACGGCGTGGATTTTCCGCTGCTGGACAAGACCGACGTCAACGGTGCCGACCGGCACCCGCTCTACCAGAACCTGGTCGACACCGCCGACGCCGAGGGTGCGGCGGGCGATATCCAGTGGAACTTCGAGAAGTTCCTGATCGGCCGCGACGGTGCGGTGGCCGGCCGGTTCCGGCCACGCACCACCCCGGACGACGCGGCCTTGGTCGCCGCCGTCGAAGCGCTGCTCTGACACTGCGCCGCATGGGGGCCACTCATCGAGCGGCCCCCATGCCTCATCGCTGACGCCTGCGGTAACGCACCGTGCACGGCTGCTGCATCTGCACCACCATTTTGCTGTGGTCGTTGCGGTAATCCTGCGACGGCTGTGCCATCTCGAATTCCCAATCCCGCAGCAGGATCGAGAAGATCGCTTTCAACTGCATCAGCGCGAAGGCGGCGCCCACACAGCGGTGGCGCCCGGCGCCGAACGGAATCCAGGTCCAGCGGTTGATGATGTCTTCCTGGTTCGGATCGATATAGCGGCCGGGATCGAAGGTATCCGGGTCCGGGAAATCCTCGGCGATCCGATTGGAAACGGCGGGCGTCGCGGCGACCATATCGCCGGGTTCGATCCGGCTACCGCACACATCGAATTCATCGCGCGCCACCCGCATCAGGATGATCAGCGGCGGATGCAGGCGCAGCGTCTCCTTCAGCACCGCCTCGAGCTGCGGAATCCGGCGCAACGCACCGAAACTGATATCGGAGCCGTCGCTGTAGAGTTCGTCCAGCTCGGCCACCACCTTGTGTAGTTGCTCCGGATGACGCAGCAATTCGATGACGCTCCACGCCGCGGTGCCCGAGGTGGTGTGATGTCCGGCGAACATCATCGAGATGAAGATGCCGGTGATCTCGCTGGCACTGAATCGCGGTTCGCCGTTATCGCCGGGCACCGAGACCAGCACATCGAGCATGTCGCGATCGGCGGAACCAGCGGGCGGATTCGCCGCGCGGGTGTCCATGATCTGCTGCACCAGCGCCACCAGCTCACTGCGGGCGGCATCACGACGGCGGAAACTCTCGATCGGCGCGTACGGATCGACATAGGCGAGGGCATCGGTGCCGCGCTCGAGATCGTGGTACAGCCGGGCGAAACGGCCGTCGAGCTGGTTGCGGAACTTCACCCCGATCAGACAGGCCGATGAGGTGTAGATGGTCAGCTCGGCGAAGAAATCGAGCAGATCTATGTCCCCCGAATCGCCCCAGTTCGCCACCATCCGGTCGACCTCGGCGGCGATGGTCGCGGCGTGCCCGCGCATCTGATCGCCGCGTAATGCCTGATTGTGCAGCATTTCTTTGCGGCGTTCGGGGCTGGCGTCGAAGACCACACCGTCACCGAAGATCGGTGTCATGAACGGATAGGCCGCGCCCTGATCCAGATCCTCGTCACCGGCGCGGAAGAAGAACTCGTTGGCTTCGGCGCCGGTCAGCAGGATCACCCGCCTGCCAGCGAGTTCGAAGGCGCCGACATCGCCGCATTCGGCCCTGACCCGCCGCATCAGCGCGATCGGGTCGACCCGGAACTCGTCGAGATGGCCGTGTTCGGAGTCGCCGCCGGAGACTCGTCGCGGCTGCACCAGAGTCATCGAAAACCTCCCGGTGATCACTGTCCAGACATATGATGGACACGTGTCTGGACAGTACTACGACACAACTGGGCCGAGCAAGCGATCGGTGCTCGTGCCCAATTCGCCAGACGGCAGTGCCGTACCGGTTCGTCGGTAAGCGGGTGAGCGGTGGAATCGAGACAACACACCGGGACCGAACAATTCGTGCTGCTGCGCGCGACATGGCGGCTGCTGCGATGGAAGATCGCCGGCGCCGCAATGATTCTCGGCCTCGTCGCGGTACTGGTGCTCACCTGGTCGATGTTCACCGGACGGTTCGTGCCGACGGCGACGGTGACCGTCGAGACAGCGCGTAGCGGGCTGGTACTCGATCCGGAGGCCGCGGTGCGCTTCCGCGGCGCGGAAATCGGGCGGGTCGGCGGTATCGAACGGGTGGGGCAGCGGGTGCGGCTGCGGTTGGATCTCGATCCGGATCTGCTCGCGCTGGTACCGGCGAACGTGCGTATCGATATTCGCTCGACCACGGTGTTCGGCGCCAAATACGTCGACTTCGTTGCGCCAGCGCGGCCGGTGGCCGAGCCGCTGCGGCCGGGAGCGGTGGTGCGCGCGGAATCGGTGACCGTCGAGTTCGATACGCTGTTCCAGCGGCTCACCGATGTACTGGCGCAGATCGACCCCGCTCGGCTCAACGCCACTCTCACCGCGATCGGGACCGCACTGCACGGTCGCGGTGCGACCCTGGGCGATCTATTGACCCGTGCCGACGGCTATCTGCGCGAGATCAACCCGCATCTGCCCGCACTGCGCCACGATATGGCGAGCACGGCAGCGGTGACCGGGATCTACGCCGAGACCGCGCCCGATCTGCTGCGCACCCTCGGCAATGCCACGGTGACCAGCGCGACCGTCGCTGAGCAGGCCATCGATATGGATGCACTGCTGCTCGATCTGATCGGTATGGCCGATACCTCCGGTGCCGTGCTCGGTGAGAACGAGCAGCCGTTGGTGGCGGGGCTCGAGCTGCTGGCGCCCACCGCGGAGCTGCTGTTCGAGTACCGCCCCGTGCTCGAGTGCGTGATCGTCGGCCTGGTCCGCGCACTGCCGTTGGCCGAAGCCATGATCGGCGGTCGGCAGCCGGGCGCCATCTTCAATGCGAGTTTCATGTACGGCGGTGAGGCGTACAAATATCCGGAGGACGCCCCGAAGGTCAATGCGACGGGCGGGCCGCGGTGCGATGGGGTGCTGGACCGGGTGCCGGGATCGCACGCGCCGTACGTGGTGACCGATACCGCCGAATCCGATCCCTACGCACCCACCACGACGCTGCGCCTGAACGAGCCCACGGTATTCCAGGTGCTGTTCGCCGGGCTTCCCGGTCTCGCCCCGCGTTGAGAGCCGCTCCGAGCCGAGACCGGCGATCCGCCGAATCAGGTGTCTACCGAGGGCGTTCGGCACGGTGGCACCAGCGGTGACTCCGCGGTGGTCAGCGCGCCCGGATCACCCAGTCGAACGCCTCGGCCTCCGAGCGCGCACCCTGGGTGGTGCGTGAGCGATTGGGTTCGCCGAGTTCGGTGAGGATCTCGTCGGTGAGACCGACCAGCGCGGCCAGTGTGTCCGGGGTGAACCACTCCGGGCGGGTGGCGAAGAGCAGATCCTCGGTCGCGGTATTGCCGCTGGCGCCGGGCGCGAACGGGCAGCCGCCGAGACCACCGAGCGAGCCGTCCACCATGGTGGCGCCCGCACCGATCGCGGCCAGCGAATTGGCCACACCCATACCCCAGGTGTCGTGGCCGTGGAAGACGATGCGGCGCCGCGGGGTTCGCGCACGCACGGCCGAGACCAGTGCGGCGACCTCGGCCGGGTACGCCTGGCCGAGGGTGTCGGCCAATACGATGTCGGTGGCGCCTTCGGTGCGCGGGTCGGCCGCGATGGCCAGCACCCGCTCCGGATCGACCGGGCCGTCGAACGGACAGGTGAATGCCGTGGCCAAGCACAGTTGAATGGCGCCGCCCGCCTCCGCGGCGATCCGCACCGCATCCGGCATGGCGGCCACGCTGGCCTCGGTGTCGCGGCCGATATTGGCCCGATTGTGCGCATCCGACACCGAGAAGCAGTACTGGAAATTGCGCACCCCCGCGGCGGCGGCCTTCTCCACATGGCGGGGCGTGGCGACCCACAGCCAGCAGCGCTCGAGTTCCTCGGGGGTCAGTGCCGCGACCAGCTCCATGCTGTTGGCCATCGGCGGCACCAGATCCGGGCGTGCCATCGAACCGATCTCCAACGCGGGCACACCCAGTGCGAGCAGCCGGCGCACCACATCGACCTTCTGCTCCACCGGCAGCGGCTTCCCGGTCAATTGCAGGCCGTCGCGCAGGGTCACATCGCGCAGCAGCGGTGCGGCGATCACAGCCATCGCGGTGCCCGTTTGTCCTGCGCCTGCGGCGGCACACACATGACCCCGCCGCACGGCTTCTCGTTCATCCCGGCCGGATTCGGATGCACGGTCGGACGACGATGCTCCGGGGCGCGCAACTCCCAGCGGCCGCGCGCCGGTGGACGACGCGGAGTGCGCCGCCGCCTCATGACGCCGCCCCTTGCGTCCGCGCACCGGTGAGCGCATCGATCTCGGCCGCGCTCATACCGAGCACCTCCGTCAGCACCTGTCTGGTGTGTGCGCCCAGATCGGGACCCACCGAACGGATCGGCAACGAGCGGTCGCCGATGACGGGAACGATGCCGGTGAAGCCCACCTGTTTCGGCTCGGGTTCACCGACGTCCACCGGAAAGTGCTGGATCATATCGCGCGCCGCGTACTGCGGGTCGGCGACGATATCGGCGGCGGTGTAGATCGGTCCGCAGGGGATGGCGGCGTCCTCCAGAATGCGCAGTGCCTCGTCACGGGTATGGCGGATGGTCCACTCGCCGATGGCGGCGTCGAGGCGGTCCCGGTGGCGCCAGCGGCCCGCGTTGTCCTGTAGTTCGGGGTCCGCGGCCAGGTCGGTGCGATCGATCACAGCCATATACCGCTGGAAGATGGCGTCACCGTTACCGCCGATGATGATGCTTGCCCCATCCGAACACGGATAGGCATTGCTCGGTGCGATGCCCTCCATCCGGCCGCCGACCCGTTCGCGGTTGATGCCGTAGGCGAGATAGTCCGGGACCAGCGATTCCATGACCGACAGAATCGCCTCGTTGAGCGCCACATCGATGATCCGCTGCTCCAGCGGCACCGCGGTGCTGCTGCGCTCACGCTGGAACAACGCCATCACCGTGCCGAACGCGGCGTAGATGCCCGCGATGGAATCACCGATCGACACACCGACCCGCACCGGTGGACGATCCGGGTCGCCGACCAGTTCACGCAGCCCGCCCACCGCCTCGGCCACCGCGGCGAAACCGGGGCGTGCGGCCAGCGGCCCGGTCTGGCCGTAGGCGGAGATGCGGGTGATCACCAGATTCGGATTGGCCGCTTCGAGGACCTCGGGGCCGAGGCCCCATTTCTCTAGCATGCCGGGCCGGAAATTCTCCAGCAGCACATCGCAGTGCCGGAGCAGATCGAGCACCACCGCGCGTCCGGCCTCGGTGCGCAGATCGAGGGTGATCGACTTCTTGTTGCGATTGATGGTGCGGTAGAGCATCGAGGTATCGCCGCCGTACAGACGCCAGTTGCGTAGTTCGTCTCCGGTTCCGGGGCGTTCGACCTTGATCACCTCGGCACCGAAATCGCCGAGGATTCGTCCGGCGGTCGGAGCGGCCACATAATTCCCGAGTTCCAGGACGCGCACACCGTCCAGGGGCCTGATACTCATGGTCAACAGTGTGAACCATCGGTGTGCCCGCCCGGCGTTCGCCTCCGCCGGGCGGGCAGGTGGGGTCCGACCCGACCGGTCAGGCAGCGACGGCCCGCGGTACGTCGATGATCGAGTAGTGCTCGGCGTCGCCGGTGCGCACGGTGCTGAGGGAGCCGTCGACGCCGACCGGGATATCACCGGCGAGGGTGATCCTGGTCAGCCTGCGCGGCTGGTCGTCGTAATCGTCGATGGCGTAGTGCTGGGTGGCGCGGTTGTCCCAGATCGCCACGTCACCATCGGACCAGTTCCAGCGCACGGTGTGCTCGAGTTTGGTGACCCGGTCCTGGAACAGTCGGAACAACGCCTGCGATTCGGTCGAGGACAGGCCGACGAAGTTCTTGACGAAATGGCCGAGCAGTAGCGCCCGCTCACCGGTCTCCGGGTGCACCCGGACCACCGGATGTTCCGTCTCGTACAGCGTCGACTCGAACTCGGCGCGGTACTCGCGCTGATGATCGGTGGGCTCGGTCCCGGTGCGGGTGGCGTAGTCGTAGGCGTTGGTGTGCACCGCACGCAGATTCTCGGCCAGCAGTTTGAGCGGATCGGGCAGCGAATCGTAGGCGGCGACGGTCGAGGCCCAGGTGGTGGAACCGCCGTAGGTCGGCAGATGCACAGCGCGCAGGATCGAGGCCTTCGGAATCCGGTCGACGAAGGTGACATCGGTGTGCCAGCTGTTGGCGCGGCCGCGTTCGGAATCGATGGCCAGCGACTTGACGCCCTGCGAGGTGACGGTCGGATGCGGGGTGGTCGGGCTACCGAGTAGCTGCGCGAACTCGTGCTGGCCGTCCTCGTCGAGATGCTGCTGGCCGCGGAAGAAGATCACCTTGTGCTCGAGCAGCGCCCGGTTGATGGTGGCGACGGTAGCGGCGTCCAGGTCGGCGCCGAGCCGGACGCCGTCGATCCTGGCACCGATACGGGAACCGAGCTTGACCACCGAGACGGTGGCGGAGGCGGGGGTGGCGTTGTCGACGGTCATGGATCACCTTCGCGGGGAGAGCGGATGTTGATGTGATGAGCACACCACCGGGCCGCCGCCGTCGACAGGTTTACGGTCGGCCTGATCCCAACGCGATCACCACGACCCGCCCCGGATCAGCCCACGTGTTCGCGCAGATAGGCCATATCGTCGGCCACCCCTTCGGCCGGGGTCTCCAAGATCACCGGAGCCTCGGCGGTGCGGCACACCTCGGCCAGCAGCTGCGGATCGATGGTGCCGTCGGCGAAATTGGCGTGCCGGTCGGCGCCGGAATCGAACTCGTCGCGTGAGGAATTCAGATGCACCAGATCGATGCGGCCGGTGATCGCGCGAATCCGTTCGACCACACCGACCAGATCCTCACCACCGGCCCAGGCATGGCAGGTGTCGAGGCAGAAACCCGCACCGAAATCGCCCACCGCGTCCCAGAGCCGGGCGATGGCATCGAAATGCCGTGCCATGGCGTGGTTTCCGCCGGCGGTGTTCTCGATCAGGATCGGCACGGCGAACCCGCCCTTGTCCTGCTGGCGTTCGAACAGCTTGCGCCAGTTGACGATCCCGGCCTCGCGCTCGTCGTCGGATCGGACGTGACCGCCGTGCACCACGAGACCGAAGGCGCCGATATCGGCGGCGGCCTTCGCCTGCTGGGCGACCGCGTTGCGCGAGGGCATGCGCAGCCGATTGTTCAGACTGGCCACATTGATCTGATAGGAGGAGTGCACGACGACATCGATCGGGCTGGCCAGGATCTGCTCGGCCCGCGGATGCGGTTGTGGTTTGTCCCAGCTCTGCGGGTCGACGACGAACAGCTGGATGAGATCGGCGCCGAGTTTCTCACCCCAGCCGATCGGATCGCTGTCGAGCCGGACATGTGCTCCAATGCGCATGCAGTCACCATAACGACCGCCACCGACAGCTTTGGGGTGTTGCACCCGGGCGGGTCGGGGATATTACATCGGTAGGATTGAATTCGACCCGAAGAGGGGGGTGTGCACGGTGCTGGCGGCTGGCGACGAGTTCGTGGGTTACACCATCCGGAAAGTGCTCGGCCGCGGCGGTATGGGCACCGTCTATCTGGCCAAACATCCCCGGCTACCCCGGCTGACGGCGTTGAAGCTGCTGAACCGGGAGCTGTACACCGACAACGAGATCCGCCGTCGCTTCGAACGTGAAGCCGATCTGGCCGCCCAGCTGGACCATCCCAATATCGTCACCGTCTACGACCGCGGCGCCGAGGACCGGCAGCTGTGGATCTCCATGCAGTTCGTCCCCGGCGCCGACGCCTCCATCGCCGATGTGAACGTGCTCGCGCCGGGGCGTGCGGTGCAGATCGTCGCCGAGACCGCGGCCGCGCTGGATTTCGCACACGCCAACCGGGTGCTGCACCGCGATGTGAAACCGGCGAACATCCTGCTGGCCAAGGCGCCCATCGGCCAGCCGGAACGGGTGCTGCTCACCGATTTCGGCATCGCCGGGATGCGCGACAGCGACACCACGCTGAGTTCGGCCGACACCATCACCGCGACCCTCGCCTTCGCGGCCCCCGAACAGCTCACCGGCGCCAAACTCGACCATCGCGGCGACCAGTATTCGCTGGCCTGCACGCTGTACTGGCTGCTGACCGGTGACTCGCCGTATTCGGCCGCCACGCCCGCCGCGGTCATCAACGGCCATCTGTCCGCGCCGGTGCCCCGGTTGAGCCGAGCGCGCCCCGGCCTGCCACCCGGCCTCGATGATGTGCTCGCCCGCGCGCTGGCCAAGGATCCGGTCGATCGCTTCGCCAGCTGTACCGATTTCGCGGCCGCGGCCCGCAGGGCGCTCGGCACCTCGGGAGCGCAGCCGCGATACGCGGGGTGGCTGCCCACCCAGGGCCCGTACCCGCCGAACCCGCATCCGGGACCGGCCACACCCCACCGCGGCCACGCCGGGCCGCGGCATCCGCATGCCACCCCGCCGCCGCATCCGCTGGCCCCGCCGCCGTCACGCGGGGTTCCGCTGCACCGGTACCCGCAACGGCCGGTGCCGGGCCCGCACGCGGCGCCGCGTCCGGGGGTCCCGCCGCGCCCCGGCCCGGCGCCGTCCACCGCGTATCCCGTGGCGCACGGCCATCCCGGTCCCGACGCGCCGCACGATCACCGGTTCCCGCTCGGTTCGATGCCGCCGCAGCAGGGTGGTCCGATACCGCCGCACGCTCGCCCGCCGGGACAGATCGGTGGGCCGCAGGCGCCGATGGGCGCGCCGCCGGGACATGCGGGTGGGCCACCGGTTGGCGGCGGTCCTGGTCATCCCGGCGCGGACGGCGGCGCAGGTCATGGGCGCGGCCGGAACCTGCCGCCCGCGAACGAGGGCGGCCGATCCGCCGAACACGGCGTCGTCGAGCCGACACCCGCCGCTGGTCCCGGCGGCCATCCGGCACCGGGCCGCGAGGGAGGCGACCCGTCGGCCGCGGACGGCAACGAATCCCGGCCCACACCACCGCGACGCCCGCCTGCCGCGGTGATCGACCTGCCCGGCGCACCGCGCCGAACCGGTCGGGCGCCGTTCGGCGGGCAGTTCGGACCGCGTAGGCCACCACCGTCCGGCCCTGGACCCTCGCCCTGATGGAAACTGTCGAGTAGCCGACTGCTGCTATGGTTTCGGTGCTTTCCGTGGCCGGGCCGGGACAGGTTCGACCATGTGTTCTTTTTGCCTGTACGCCTGTTCATCGGTGGGTCCCGGTGAGCGGCGGGAAGTGGAGCAGAAATGCTGGCCAACGGCGACGTTTTCGCCGGCTATGTCATCGACCGTGAACTGGGTCGCGGTGGCATGGGCTCGGTGTACCTCGCGAAGCATCCGCGGTTGCCGCGGATGACAGCGTTGAAGCTGCTGAACCGCGAGATGTTCTTCGACAAGGAGGTGCGGGCGCGGTTCGAACGGGAGGCGGATCTGGTCGCCCGGCTCGACCACCCCAGCATCGTCACCGTCTACGACCGCGGCCTCGAGGACGAGCAGCTGTGGATCTCGATGCACTACATCGACGGCGTCGACGCCGCGTCGGTGGATCCGCGCAGGTTGCCGCCCGAGCGCGCGGTGCAGATCATCAAGGAGACCGCCGAAGCCCTCGATTACGCCCACGGCATGGGCGTACTGCACCGCGACGTCAAACCGGCCAATATCCTGCTGGCCCGCGCCACCAGCGGCCGCGGTGAACGCGTGTACCTGACCGACTTCGGCATCGCCAGACTGCGCGACGACACCGGCCACCTCACCCAGACCGGCACCTTCACCGCGACGCTGGCCTACGCCTCTCCCGAGCAACTCACCGGCGCCACGCTGGATCACCGCTCCGACCAGTATTCGCTGGCCTGCACCCTGTTCTGGCTGTTCACCGGGCACGGCCCGTTCCAGGCCACCAATCCGGCCGCCGTCATCCAGGGGCATCTGCAATCGCCGCCGCCCGCGCTGAGTTCGGTGCGGCCCGGTCTGCCGCCCGCGCTGGACGGCGTGCTGGCCAAGGCGATGGCCAAGCGGCCCGACGACCGCTTTGCCTCCTGCTCGGATTTCGCGGCCGCCGCGGGTCAGGCCCTCAACGCTCCGAGCGCGCCGTCGGTGCCGATCGCCGGACCGACCGCCCAGGGCATGCCGCTGCAAGGCGGTCCGCGCACGGCGATGGGGCAGATGCCGACCCAGACGCCCTATCCGACCGCCAACGCGCAGTACACCAGCGGTGCCACGGCGCAGCCGCACGGCAGCGGAACCCATCAGCAGCCGTTCGCCAGTGGAACGCATCAGCAACCGCACGGCAGCGGCACCCATCAACAGCCGTTCGCCAGCGGCACCCAGCAGCAACCGCACAACAGCGGCACCCAACAGCAGCCGTTCGCCAGTAGCCCGAACGTGCCCGCACCGCCGCCGATGGCGAATCAGAACCCGTACGCGCAGCAGTCCGGCTTCAACCAGTCGCCGCCGCCCATGTCGCCGGTGTACACCGGACAGCAGGGGCCGAAGAAGAACACCGGCCTGATCATCGGCATCTGCGCCGGACTCGTGGTGCTGCTCGTGGTGATCATCGGCATCATCGCCGCGGTCGCGGGCGGCGATTCGAATTCGTCGAGCGGATCGACCTCGTCGTCGACGACCACCACCACGAGCGTCGCACCGGTGCCGGCCACCGCCGAGTCGATCAGCAAGGAATTCCCGGAGATGGTGCCCGCCTCCGCCTCCGGTGATGTCGGTTACCACAACGCCAAATGCTGGGAGACCGAACCGCAATACGCGCCCGACCGCGATACGGGCGAACCCGATTTCGGCAATTACAGCTGGCAGTGGCGTTGCTACGGCGGCAGCGACAACGACGATCCGTTCTACCGGTTCTACGTCTACGACAGCGCCGCCGATGTGCAGTCGGTGATCGATGGACTGCCGTCGAGCGCGACCAAGTCCTCCGACGTCAACGGCGGACAGACCTACACCAACTACAAGATCGATTCCGACGGCCCCAAGATGGTCACCGTTTTCACCGGTGAACCCGAGCGCGGCCAGTTCCTGATGTACACCGACGGCATCGTCGGCACCATCGACGAGGTGCTGACGTGGTGGAAGTCGGCGCCGTTGAACGCACCGAACTGACCGAGCCCGCGGGTCATCCCCGCGGTCTGGGTGGATTCCCCGATGGCGCGGCGGCGCGAACGCCGACAGACTGGTCACCATGACACCGCACGCCGTTGGCATCGAATCCGCCCAGACGCAGGCCCCGGCCGTCGTCGCGGCCACCGCCGAGAACCTGACCAAGGTGTACGGCACCGGAGACACCCAGGTCACCGCGCTGGATTCGGTATCGGCCGAATTCGTCAAGGGCGAATTCACCGCGATCATGGGACCCTCCGGCTCCGGTAAATCCACCCTGATGCACTGCCTGGCCGGCCTCGACAGCGCCAGCTCGGGCACGGTGCGCCTCGGTGACACCGCATTGAGCGAACTGTCCGATAAACAGATGACCAGGCTGCGGCGCGACCGGATCGGATTCGTGTTCCAAGCGTTCAACCTGGTGCCGACGCTGACGGCACTGGAGAACATCACCCTGCCGCTGGACATCGCGGGTCGCGCACCCGATCAGCAGTGGCTCGATACCGTGCTCGACCGGCTCGGGCTCACCGATCGGCTCACCCACCGGCCCAGCGAACTGTCCGGCGGCCAGCAACAGCGCGTGGCGTGCGCGCGGGCGTTGGCGGGTAAACCGGAGATCATCTTCGGCGACGAACCGACCGGCAACCTGGACTCGCGGTCCTCCGGTGAGGTGCTCTCGATCCTGCGCGCGGCGGTCGACGAATTCGGCCAGACGGTCGTCATCGTCACCCATGAACCGCATGCCGCCGCCTACGCCGACCGGGTCGTCTTCCTGGCCGACGGCCGCATCGTCGACGAATTACGTGAGCCGACCGCCGATTCGGTGCTGGACCGGATGAAGGCGCTGGAGACGAAGTGATGGCGGGCAATCCGATGCGCAAGGTGGCCTTGCGCAATCTGGCCGCGCACAAGGTGCGGTTGGTGCTCACCCTGCTGTCGGTGGTGCTCGGCACCGCCTTCATCGCCGGGTCGTTCGTCTTCACCGACACCTTGCAGCGCACCTTCGACGGGATCTTCGCCGATGAGGCCAGGGGCGTCGACGTACGCGTCAGCCCGGAGGAACGGCAGTCGCTGGGTGTTCCGCAGGATGTGGTGGACGAGATCGCCGCCATGGACGGGGTGCGCGCGGTCGCGCCGAGCGTCGGTGGCTCGGTGGTCCTGCTCGACCCGGAGGGCAAAAAGGCCGTGCAGACCGGCGGTGCGCCGAGCTGGGGCGAGTCCTATCTGCCGCCCGAGCAGGCGATCGCCGAACCCGAGCAGTTCCTCGCGGGCGCACCGCCCGCCCGCGCCGGTGAGATCGCGCTGAACAGCGGCGGCGCCGAGCGGGCCGGGCTCTCGGTGGGCGACCGCACCAAGGTGCTCATCCCCTCACAGGGCACCTTCGACGTCACGCTCACCGGCATCTACGACGTCGCCACCGACACCGGCGGATTCATCGGGGTGCTGTTCGAGGACGGCCAGGCGCGCGACCTGTTCACCGATGGCGACCATGTCGCCCACGTCGACGTCGCGGCGCAGGGCATACCCGGTGACGAACTGCGCGACAGGATCGACACGGCCTTCCCCGACCTGAAAGTGCAGAACGGCGAGCAGGTGCGCGCCGAGATGAAGGCCGAGGTCTCCGAGGCGCTCAACTTCATCAACTACTTCCTGCTCGCCTTCGGTGCGATCGCGCTGATCGTCGGCACCTTCATCATCTACAACACCTTCTCCATGATCGTGGCCCAGCGGCTGCGCGAGCTGGCGCTGTTGCGTGCCATCGGGGCCAGCAGACAGCAGGTCGGACGGTCGGTGGTGGCGGAGGCTTTCGTGATCGGCGTGATCGGCAGCGTCATCGGATTGGCGGCCGGGGTCGCCTTGGCCTTCGGGCTGTCGGCGATGCTGAACGCTTTCGATCTCGGGCTGCCGACCGGTTCGATGACGGTGCTGCCGCGCACGATCCTGGTCGGCCTGCTCGTCGGTCTGCTCGTCACCATGGCCAGCGCGTATGCACCGGCGCGGCGGGCGGCGAAGATCCCGCCGGTGCAGGCGATGCGCGAGGAATTCGCCTCGGCCGGTGAATCGCTGCGGGTGCGGACCTGGCTCGGACTCGGGCTCGCGGTGGTCGGCGTGGTGCTCGTGGTGGTCGGCGCGCAGTCGACCGGTGGTACGGCGGCGGCGATCGTCGGTGTCGGCGCACTGGCCTTGATCTTCGCGGTGCTGCTGGCCTCGCCCGCACTGTCGCGGCCGGTGGTGGGTGGGCTCGGCGTGCTGCTGCGCCCGTTCGGCCCGATCGGGCGGATGGCCCGCAACAATGCCGTGCGTAACCCGCGCCGTACCGCGGCGACGGCGTTCGCGCTCACGCTCGGGTTGATGTTGGTCTCGGCCATCGGCATGCTCGGCGCCTCCGCCAAGGCGAGTGTCGGGGTGCTGGTCGACAAGGGTGTGGCAGCCGATTACGTCCTGGCCGGACCGCAAGGGGCCGGAGTTCCCGGGCCCGCCGTGGCGGCGGCGCGCGGCGTGACCGGGGTGGCCGAAGTGGTCGCGATCCGTGGTGTGGGGGTGAAGATCAACGATGACGAGGAGTTCGGCACCTCGCCCGACGGACCGTTGGATCGGGTGCTGAACTACGACATGCTCAGCGGCACCGGCACCCTGGGCGACCACGACATCCTCGTCGCCGAAGACGAAGCGGCCGAACACGATCTGAGCGCGGGCCAGCAGATCACGCTCACCAGCATGGACAAGAAGGAGATACCCGTCACTGTCGCCGGTGTGTACCGGAAGTCGCCGCTGATGGGCCCGCTGGTCGTGCCGCCCGCGGTATTCGACCAGGTGATACCGCAGAATATGCGGATCAACCTGCTGGCCCTCGTCGCGGCCGAACCCGGCGCCGACCTCACCGCCATGCGCGCCGATCTGGAGCAGGCCACCGTGCAGTCGGTATTCGGCGCCGACCAGCCGGGTGCGGCGACCGGCCAGGACCGGTCGACGGAGGCGTCGCTGGTCCAGGTACAGGACCGTGAGGAGTTCAAGGGCGCCCAGGGCAGGCAGATCAACACCATGCTGGCGATCCTGTACGGACTGCTCGCTCTCGCGGTGGTGATCGCCATCCTCGGCATCGTCAACACCCTCGCCCTGTCGGTGGTGGAGCGCCGCCGCGAGATCGGCATGCTCCGCGCCGTCGGTACCCAACGTGCCCAGGTGCGGCGCACCATCTACCTGGAATCCATGCTCATCGCGGTCTTCGGTGCCATCGTCGGCGCGATCCTCGGCCTCGGCCTGGGCGTCGGATTCCTGCGCACCCTGCGCGATCTCGGACTCGACCAGATCGCCGTCCCCTGGGGCCAGGTGGTGCTGATGCTCGTCGGTTCGGCAGTGGTCGGCGTGCTCGCGGCGCTGTGGCCCGCCATCCGCGCGGCCCGCACCCCACCGCTGGCGGCCATCGCGGACCTGTAGCGGATGCGGTCGCGGTGCGCTCCCGACCGAGCGCCCGCGACCGCAATCACCTCAGCTGTGGAAGCGCGGCGGCATCGCTGTCGCCGCAATGATCGACCGCGGCGATTTATGCGGAATGCCGGTCCAGGTACTCCGAGACGGCTCGCCGGATGACTTCGCTCGGGGTTGCTTCTTCACGTTCGGCCTGGGCGGCCAGGCGTTCACGCAAAGCATCGGGCAGTCGTACCGACTGTCCGGGCGTGTTTCCCTTCCTGATGCCCGCAGGGCGGCCTTTTCGCAGCACAGTCGTGCCGATCTCCACCGGCCCGACGATCTCGGTGTCCCGGACCGGGTTTGCCGCGTAGTCGTCGGCCATTCGTTCATAGTCGGCGACGGTGAGCTGCCTCCGGTCGCCGCCTCCTACGGGTTCACGACTCGAGCCTTTCGTGCTCATAGGTTGTCTCTCCTCTCCGGTCGTTGCCGGGCAAGGTCGCTGTCCCCGAGTAGCGCCTCCAGCTGGAGCTGCCTGACCGTCTGGGGTCGCAACATCATCGCGTGGAAGACAACCCATTCGGCGGGATCGACGAGGTCGGCAATGACCTCGAGTAGCGGCTCGTCGTCATCGAAGTTTCCGATGAAGAGGTGCGGCGCAGCGCCGGGTAGTCGCGGGGTCACTTGCACGCGTAGCAGTGGATACGACACCACCGCCCGAATCTCCTGTTCAGTTATCCCGTGCTTTCTCGCGCATTCGAGGATGGTGATCCGCACGCCAGAAGTGTATTACATTTTCTGGAGATGGTCGATCTGCTCTGACTGTGGCGAATCGGGGTGCCGCTCCAGTCGTAGGCCGACGTCAGTTTTTCGGTTGGCGACCCGCTGCCGGGTCCCTGTCGGTCATGGTCGTCCTGTTGTGGTGTTGGCCCAGGTGCGGAGGTCGCCGCGGGCGAGGGCCAGGGCGAGGAGGTCGGGGAAGTGGTCGGGGGTGCAGGCGAAGGTGGGGATGTCGAGTGCGGCGAGGGCGGCGGCGTTGTCGTGGTCGTAGGCGGGGGCGCCCTCGTCGGAGAGGGCGAGCAGGACGACGGTTTGTACGCCGGATTCCTTCAGCGCGTTGATCCGGCGCAGCATTTCGTCGCGGATACCGCCCTCGTAGAGGTCGGAGATCAGTACGAACAGCGTTTCCTCGGGGCGGGTGACGAGGGTCTGGCAGTAGGCGAGTGCGCGGTTGATATCGGTGCCGCCGCCGAGTTGGGTGCCGAACAGGACATCGACCGGATCGGCGAGATGTTCGGTCAGATCCACCACTTCGGTGTCGAAGACGACCAGCGATGTGCGCAGTGAACGGATGGAGGCGAGCACCGCACCGAATACCGACGCGTACACCACACTCGCGGCCATGGACCCGGATTGGTCGATGGCAAGCACCACATCCCGGCGCACCGCGGTGGCGCGGCGGCCGTAACCGACGAGGCGTTCGGGTACCACGGTGCGCTGCTCGGGCAGATAGTTGGCCAGGTTCTTGCGAATGGTGCGGTCCCAGTCGATGTCGCGCGGACGTGGCCTGCGCACCCGCGCCGCGCGATCGAGCGCTCCGGTGACCGCGGTGATGGTCCGCGTGGCGATCCGCCGTTCGATATCGCGCACCACCCGCTCGACCACGGTGCGTGCGGTGGCCCGTGTGGTTTCCGGCATCACCCGGTTCAAGCCGAGCAGGGTGCCGACCAGATGCACATCCGGTTCCACCGCCTCGAGCAGTTCCGGTTCCAACAGCAGCTGGGTGAGGTTCAGCCGTTCGATGGCGTCGCGCTGCATCACCTCGACCACCGATGACGGGAAATAGGTGCGGATATCGCCGAGCCAGCGGGCCACGCGCGGCGCCGAACCCTGCAAACCCGCCGACCGCGGCCCCGACTCGGGTCGATCGCTGTCGTAGAGCGTGGACAGCGCACCGTCCATCGCGGCATCGTCACCGGATTCGAGGCCGCCGAGTTCGGGTTCGGCAGCGGTGCCGAGCACCAGACGCCAACGGCGGGTCTGCGATTCGCCGGATTCGTCGGCTGGTTCGTCGCGCGTATCGTTCATGCACCCACCCCGAGGATGTCGGCGACCACGCGCATCGCGCGGGCACCGCGATCGACGTCCAGTGGCCGCTGGTTGCTGTCGTCGGTGGTCGTCGACACACCGTCGCGTACGGCCGCGCCGATGGCACGGCGTTCACCGGATTCGAAGGCGCCGAAGGTACGGCGCAGCAGCGGGAGGGTCCGGACGAACTGGTCGTCGTCGAGTGTGCCGAGCCAATCGTCGACCAGCCGCAGGAGTTCGCGATCGTGCACCAGCAGCAGCCCACGCCCGCCGAGGAACCCGTCGATCCACTCCGCTGTGGCGGTGGCGGTGTTACCGATCGACAATGCCGCGGCGAGCCTGCGCGCCGATTCGGCCGCATCCATGCGACCGGCATCGCACAGCAGCCGCACCGTGCGCCCGACGATGGCGCCGTGCACATCGTCGCGGTCGGCGATGCGATGCAGGGTGGTCAGCCAGGATTCGCGGGCCTCGGCGTCGTCGCGGATATGGATGGCGGTGTGCCCGGCATCGATCAGGGCGCGCAGTTCCTGGGCCGCATCGGTGTCCAGGCCGGTGACCGCGCCGGGTAGGCCAGCGCAGATGCGGATGAGCATGCCGTCGGCGACATGGGTCAGGGCCGCGGTATCGGTGCCGCGCACATCGCCGTAGCGCAGGGTGCGCACCAGGGCGGGCAGGGCGGCGAGCAGATGCGTGACGTCGTGGTCCACTGCCGCGACCGATTCCAGCCTGTGAATGAGTTCGGTGGTGGCGCCACCGAGATCGGCCAGCAGCGCCAGGCCGAGTGCGTCGGTGAGATCCCCGACGGTGCGGTGATCACCTGCGGCCGTATCCAGGAGTTTCGTCGCGGCGGCGGAGCGGACCGTGGTGCCCCAGCGGGCGGCCTCGATCACCGCCACCGCGAATTCCGGCTCCCACCGCAGGGCCCAGGTTTCCCGGAAGGTGCCGGTGGCGCGCACCTCGCTGTCGGTCGGTGTGCCCCACTCCAGTTCCAGGATCCGCAACTGGTGCAGCAGCCGGGATTTCAGCCGATCGCGTTCCTTGCGCAGATCGAGTTCCACGACGGTGGTCTGTGGCTGCTGTTTCAGTCGCAGGGTGCGGATCTGCGCCCGCAGATCGGCGTCGAGCGGGACCATCGGGGTCGTCGCCGGGACGGTGCCGAGCGCCTCGCCGACCACCAGTTCGGCGCCGATCAGTCGCAGCATGGTCTCGTCGCCGTCGCACAGCACCGCCCTGGTGGCCTCGGTGACCTCGGCGAGTCCGGCCAGCGGTCGATCACGCAGTGCGGCGAGGGTTTCGGCGAGTCGCACGGCCTCGATGATGTGCGCGCTGGACACCGGTAGATCGTGGGTGCGCAGTGCGGTCGCGACCTTGGTCAGCCAGCGGGCGATGGGCTGCTCGGTCTCGGTGAACAGGTGGTGGTACCAGCCGGGGGAGGTGACGCCAGCACCGTAACCGGAGGCCGCCGACAGCCGCGAATGTGTCCACGGCACCCAGGTGAGTCGGGCCTTCACCTTCGGCAGGCCTTTCAGCAATCGCGTGTCGGGTGCGGCCGGACCGAATGGCTCCACCAGCGCCGGTGCGTGCCAGGCGCCACATACGATCGCCACCCGCTGGGCGCCGCCTTTGAGTGCCTTCCTGATCGTCTGCCGCATATACGCCTCGCGTCGCAGCGTGTGCATATCGATGGTGGGTGAATCTTGTTCTTGTGCGGTGTTATCGCTGGTACCCCCGTTGCCGCGGTCGGCATCGATGTCGGGCGGGTACCGGGTTCGGTCGACCGGTGCGACTTCTGGCGGCATGGCCGCGTCATCGGTGGTCGCGACGGCATCCACCACCGAACCGGACTCGGGGAAGAATTCGGTTCCGGGATCGCCGGGCACAGTGGACGACGACCCCTGATACCGGCCGACACTGTCGCGAATGGCACCCATCGCCTCGGTCAGCGCATCGAAAGTGCTGATGTCGGAGGACGATTCGACGACCGCGTCCCACCAGCGTTCGGGGTCGTCGTATCCGGCCGCGCTGGCGAGTTCGGCGAGCGGGTCGATGCTGTCACCGGGTTCGGCGTCCAGAGCGAGCACCGTGGTGGCGGGCAGATCGCAGAAACGCACCGGCACATCGTGTTCGGCGCCGTAGCGCAGCGCCTGCCACTCCGGGGAGAACAGCGCGAAGGGCCAGAAAGCGGCACGGGTGGGCGTATCCGGCACATAGGCGAGCATGGCGACCGGCGGCACCAGGTCGGGATCATCGATGTAGGCGATGAGCGGATCGGCGTCGGCGGGCCCCTCGATCAGGATGATGTCGGGCGCGTAGTGCTCGAGCGCCAGGCGCAGCGATCGCGCCGACCCGGGGCCGTGATGGCGGATCCCGAATACGCGGGTTCGTGGCCCGTCGATCTCCGGGTGGGCGTCGGCGGACGCCGCGCTCACCCGGTGACCTCCCGGCAGGCGCGATAGAAATCGTTCCATTCGGGCCGATCCCGGACCACGGCCTCCAGATATTCGGTCCACACCACGGCATCGGCCACCGGATCCTTGATCACCGATCCGAGCACCGCGCCCGCCACATCGCCCGCGCGCAGTACGCCGTCACCGAAATGCGCCGACAGCGCGAGGCCATTGGTGATCACCGAGATCGCCTCGGCCGTGGACAAGGTGCCCGACGGCGATTTCAGCCTGGTGCGCCCGTCGGCGGTGACGCCCTCGCGCAATTCGCGGAAGATCCGCACCACACGTCGCACCTCCTCGGCCGCCGCGGGCACCTCGGGCAGCTCCAACGCGGTACCGAGCTGTTCGACCCGCCGGGTGACGATGGCGACCTCGTCCTCCTCGCTCGCGGGTAGCGGCAACACCACGGTGTTGAAGCGCCGCCGTAACGCCGAGGACAGTTCGTTGACGCCGCGGTCGCGGTCGTTGGCGGTGGCGATGACATTGAAACCCTTGGCCGCCTGCACTTCGGCGCCGAGTTCCGGGATCGGCAGCGTCTTCTCCGACAGCACCGTGATCAAGGCGTCCTGGACGTCGGAGGGGATGCGGGTGAGTTCCTCGATCCGGGCGATCGCACCCGTGCGCATGGCGGTGAGCACCGGTGAGGGCACCAGCGCGCCGTCGCTCGGGCCCTCCGCGAGCAGTCGCGCGTAGTTCCAGCCGTAGCGGATCGATTCCTCGCCGGTGCCCGAGGTGCCCTGCACCAGCAGGGTCGAGGCGCCGCTGATGGCGGCCGACAGATGTTCCGACACCCAGGTCTTGGCGGTGCCGGGCACACCGAGCAACAGCAGCGCCCGATCGGTGGCCAGTGTGGCCACCGCGACCTCCATCAGCCGCCGTGGTCCCACGTATTTCGGGCTGATCACCGTGCCGTCGGCGAGGGTGCCGCCGAGCAGATAGGTGACCACCGCCCACGGCGACAGCCGCCACGACGGTGGTCGTGGTCGATCGTCGGCGGCTGCGAGGGCCCGCAGTTCGTCGGCGAAGGCCTGTTCGGCGTGTGGACGCAGCAGAGCGGATTCGGTCACTGCAACTCCTCGAGCATCGTCGATCGGGTAGTGATGTCGTCGGCCAGGCGGTAGAACGCCGCCGTCCACGCCGGGTCGGTGCATCGGCGGGCCACCGACAGCGCGGTGGACGCCGCGGCCGGTGGCAGATGTACCGACGCGGCGGTGAGCAGCGAGCGGTGCGCGGCCGGTGTGGTGCCGTGCGCGCCGGGACGTCGTTCGGCCGCCCGTGCGCGTTCGTGCAGCAACAGCAGCACATGGCGGGCCACCGGCTGCGGCCAGGGGTGCCCGATGGCGGGCAGCAGCGCCTCGATCTCCGACAGCCACGCGCCGTCGAGCCGCAGCACATGCCGGATCCGGTCGGCGAGCGGGAGCAGACCGAACAGTTCGCGGCGACGCAGCATGGCCAGATCCGATGGCACACCGGCGTCGAACAGTGCCCGCGCCCAGCGCGGATCGCGTTCGGCGAGGGTGGCATCGACCCAGCCGTCGAACATCGGCTGACGGAACCGATCCTCGATGGCCGCCGCGGTGGCTCGTTGCGGGGAGCCGAGCGCGGCTTCCCAGTGCGCCAGCGGTGTGGCCGCCACCAGATGACGCAGCCGCGCGGCCGCCGTATCGGGGCCACCGGCCCAGCGATAGCCGAACTCGCCCGCGCGGTCGGAGATGCCGTCGCGGATCGTGGCGTCGTCCAGCTCGTCCGGAATACCGACCTCCAGCCGAGGATGCAGGGTCCGCCGACTCACCCGCACCCAGGCTCCGGCCCGTTCGGTCATGCGCCGTGCGAACGCCGAACCCGACAGCAGCCGCAGTAGCTCGGCCGCGGTACGGCGGACATCGCCGCGCCGATCGTCGAGTGCGGCGTCGAGTAGCGGTTCGTCCTCCGGCGCTATTCCGCCGCGCAGCACCGCGAGCAGCTCGGCTTTCAGCGGCCCCGATTCCGAGGTCCATACCGCCGCTAGGGCGGCGCGCGCGGCGGCCGGTTCGCGCCGGCGGAGGGCGGCCAGCCACGCTGTCCGTTCGAGTGGCAGTCCGAAGCGCCACGCGTCGTCGGATTCGGCCGGTCCGGAGGTGGCGGTGTGTCGGATCAAGGTGCGCCAGGCCGGGTTCCGGGCCGCCAGCCAGCGCCCACGAGTACCGGCGAGGCGTAGCAGCGGCTCCCGGATATCGGCGTGGCCGGCCGCGTACTCCAGTAGCTGGGCACACAGTGCGTCGGGCACGCGGTAATCCGATGGCGCTGCGGCGGCGAGCCATTCGGGTAGGAAGCGCGAACGGTCGCGCAGCAGCTGCGTCAGCCGTTCGGCCGCGGCGCGCGGTAGCTGGGTGCGTGGGTCGTCGTCGGCAGGTTCGGGAAGGGCAGCGGTGTCCGGGAGCGTTCCGCCGCGGGTGAAAGCGGCGTCCAGCGCGGCGGATTCGAGCAGCAGCAGGGCCGGGTCGGTCTCGAGCCGATTCGCCGCCGCCGCGACGGGCGCCGGCAGCGTGCCGGTGCTCGGTGCACGGCGTGCGGTGCCGAGCAGGGCCGCCGAGGCCAATTCTGGCGACGCGATCGCACCACGGCCACCGCCGGCGATCGCGGCGGCTCCCACATCGATCACCTCGCCCGAGGACAGCACCGACAGCGGCAGCAGTCCGCCGTCGGTCCATTCGGCGGTCACCGCGACCGGATGGCCGCCGGAGACGCCGAGCAGCCGCCAGGGTGGTTCGGCGGTCGCCAACGGCAGGGCGGTGCCATCGGGTTCGGCCAGGTACCAGCACTGTTCGCCGGGTACCGGCACCACATCGGACAGCATCATGGGCCATGCACTCAGCCACGGGTCGGCCCCTAGCGCCTCGCCGTATCGATCCAGCGCCGCCGCGATACCCGACCCGGTGTCGCGTGGCACGGTGGTGAACGGTTCGGCAGTGCCGTGCGCGGCGCCCCACAGCGCCCGAAGCGGCGCGGCGGCCGGATAGAAGTGCACATCCGCGTCGGTCATCCCGCCGAGTGGGGGCGCTTCGGCCGCGAATGCGGGCGTATCGAAGCTGTGCTCGATCAGCAGTGCCCAACGCCCGCCGCGCCGCCCGTACAGCCAGGTGCGGCGGGTATAGAGGCGTTCGTCTTCGGTGACGCGCACGCCCAACGTCATCCAGTGATCGCGGACGGGTGGCTCGGCGCGCACCGCATCGGTCTTCGTCGGATAGCCGATATGGGTGCGGACACCCGCGGCCAGCGGCGGTGGCAACTCGTCGAGCCGGCGATGGGCGGTGATCAGCAGATGCAGCCGGGCGTACCGGTCGAGCACCACCTGCGGCCAATCGGACCGGGTGAGTACGGCCGCTGGCACCTGCCGCAGCATCGCCGCGACTCCGGGCGCCTGCGCGTCCACCATCCGCGCCGCCATCGTCTCGAACGCGCCGAACGATCGATCCGACTGCGCCAGCCCGGTCCGCACCTGGTCGGCCAGCCAGATATCGAGTTCGGCCAGTCCCGCGCTCACCCGCACCCGGCGTTGCTGCGCCGTGCCCGGATTCCGGCGCGCCGTCACCGACTCTGCCTCACGTATCCCATGATTCCCCCTGCTCGACGTGCCCCCTGCATGCGGTCCCCGGATTTGTACCGCACCCCACCGACAAGTTCGCCCGATACCCGCCGCGACCTGGGAAATCCAGTGTGCCGTCGAATTATTCGGCACCGGAGCACCCCACGTATCTCTTGCATTGTGGTGTGACCTCTGGCATCCTGACCTGTTCGGCTCGCCCGAGCCACCCGCACAGGGTGCTACACCAACAAGCTGCCCGTCGGGGCTGGCGAGGGGTGGACATCGGAGCGCAGCCCCGCGTTTCGATGGCCAATTCCATCCCCGCGGGCAGTTTCTCATCCGTTTTCTCATCTGTGCCTACGCCCGGCTATCGGGTAGCGTTTCGGACAGCTTTCGTACAGTGCGACCGCGCGCGGGGTGGAGGTGCGCCGCGGTTCGGTGGTGCAGGGGGTGGTATGCGCACGAATTCCGAAACAGAGGCGACGAGTCGGGACGCGCCCCGATTGGCCGAGCTGGTCGCGCGGCGGCTCGCATCCGATCCGGCGGTCACCCCCGATATCGCGCACACCGTGCTCGCGGCGCTCGGCGATCTCGAATCGAGCGAACCCACAGCCGAATTCGGCGCCACCGGCATCTTCCTACGCGCGATCCGGGTGCGCGGGTTCCGCGGCATCGGCGCCGAGACCACTCTCGAACTCGCGCCGGGACCCGGGTTGACCCTGGTGGTCGGGCGCAACGGCAGTGGGAAATCCAGTTTCGCCGAGGCCGCGGAGCTGGCCCTCACCGGCGGCAACCGGCGCTGGGACGGGCGGTCCGCGGCCTGGCGCGAGGGGTGGCGCAACCTGCACGAACCCGAACCGGCGCGCATCGAACTCGACCTACTCGCCGGCGGTGCGCGCCCCGAACTCACCGTCACCAAGGAATGGGCGCCCGGTGCGGCCCTCTCGGAGGCGGAATGGACCCAGCGTACGGTCGCCGGTCGCGCACCGTTTCCCGCTCGGCGCTGGTCGGTGCCGCTGGAGCTGTATCGCCCGTTCCTGTCCTACAGCGAGCTCGGCGCACTGGTCGACGGCAAACCGAGTGAGTTGTTCGATGCCCTGCACCAGTTGCTCGGCCTCGATGAACTCACCATCGCGCAGGAGACCATCCGCCTGCGGCGGCTCGAACTCGAACGCGCCGCGCGCGATTCCCGTCAGGAACGCCTCGAACTGCTCGCGGAGCTGGCCACCGTCGCCGACGATCGCGCCGTCCGGATGGCCGAACTGCTGCGCCCGCCCGCACCGGATCTCGCCGCCGTCGAGGGTGAACTCTTCGGCTCCGACACCGGGGGCGAACCCGACGGCCTGCGCGCCATCGTCCGCCTACGGCTGCCCGCCGAATCCGAAGTGGCCGAGGTCGCGGCCCGGCTCGCCGAATGTGCCGCGGCGCTCGACCGCGACACCACCGCGGACGCGGAGGCCGATCTGCGCATTCTGGAACTGCTCACCCGCGCCCGCGACCACGCCGCGGCCGCTGGCCCCTGCCCCTGCCCGGTGTGCGGACAGGGCACCCTCGACGCGGACTGGTCCCGCGCCGCCGATGTCGCCATCTCGGCGTTGACCGAGCGGGTCGCCGCGCTGGCCGGTGCCCGTCAGGAACTCGACGGTGCGCTGCGCGCGGCCCGATCGCTGCCTGAGCAGCTCCCCACCGAACTGGCCTTCGACCCACGCAATCCACCCAGCGTGGATACCGCAGCGGTCCGCCGTGCCTGGGCGGAGTGGGCGGCGCTCACCGAGACGGAGTTCGCCGCCGACCTGCCCGGCCGGTTGCTGGCGGCCCATGCGCGCCTGGTCGACGAACTCGAACTCCTCCAGCAGGGCACCCGTAAGGAACTCGACCGGCTCGACGAGGTCTGGGCGCCGCTGACCCCGCGCATCGCCGCCTGGCTCGACAGCGCCCGCGCGGTGGCCGCGCACGCGGACGAGTTGCGGACCGTGCGCAGGGCCGAGGAGTGGCTGAAGGCTGCCACCGCGGGCTTGCGCGGCGAACGGATGGCGCCGTTGGAGACCACCGCGCGTTGGGTCTGGCACAGCCTGCGGCAGCAGAGCAATGTGGAACTGGGCGGAATCCGGTTGCAGGGCAATGTCAATACCGCGCGCCGGGTACTGCTCGATGTCACTGTCGACGAGGTGGACGGCGCGGCGCTCGGCGTGATGAGCCAGGGCGAGCTGCATGCGCTCGGGTTGTCACTGTTCCTGCCGCGGGCCACCGTGGAGGACAGTCCGTTCCGGTTCGTGATGATCGATGATCCGGTGCAGGCGATGGATCCGGCCAAGGTCGACGGGCTGGCCAGGGTGCTCGCGACGGTGGCGTGGACCCGTCAGGTGGTGGTGTTCACCCATGACGAGCGGCTGGCCGAGGCGGTGCGTCGGATGCAGATCGATGCCAGGGTGCTCGAAGTGCAGCGGCGGGAGCGATCGCGGGTGGAGGTGCGGGTGTCCGGTGATCCGGTCCTGCGCTATCTCGACGACGCCCGCGCGCTCATCCGCACCCCGCAGTTGCCGCCCGCGATCGCCGACGAACTGGTCGCCACCTGCTGCCGTTCGGCGCTGGAAGCCGCCAGTCTGGCCAGGGCGCGGCGCGAGCTGCTCGCCGGTGGCGTCGACCACCGCGAGGTGCAGCGTCTCATCGACACCGCGCAATCCACCAGGGCGATGGTCGCGCTCGCGGTGCTCGGTCCGTCCGGTCGCATCGAGGACCTGGGTAAACACCTTGCCCGCGAAGGTAAATGGGCCGTCGGCGCGCTCCGTGACGCTACCGCGGGCGCCCATGTGCCGATCGGGCGCAGTATGCACGACCTCATCGCCGATACCGAGAAGCTCGTCGACTGGTTGGCGCGATGAGTGAGGACGCCGGTCCGGCCCGGCGTCGTCGCCGGGGGACCCGCGGTCGGGGTGGGCGTACGCGCCCGAGACCGCAGCGCGGTGCAGCGAACCCGCCGCGTCGCGATGCACGGTCTGGCGAGGCCCGGCCGACCGTCGCGGAACGGTTGGCTGCGGTGGACGATCTGCTCGACGGCACGGTCACCGATGCGGGCGGCCTGTGGTCGCGGGCCACGGCGTGGATTCTGCGGATCGCGCTGGAACAGGTGGTCGACGAATTGTGGGCGCGGGTGGCGCCGGAGCTGGCGCGCTGCCCGATGCGCGCCCAGCTGCTGGCCTTGCGCACCTTCGCGGGACCGCTGACCGCGGCGCGGATCGCGACGCTGTGGTCGGCGCTGTCGTATGCCACCCATCATCACGACTACGAGTTGGCGCCCGGCGCCACCGAACTGCGTCGCTGGCGTGAGGAGACCGCCCGGATCGCCGCCGAACTCGCCGCGGTGCGATGAGCCGGTGCCCGGCGTGCGGTGGGGACGCGCGATGATCGGAACCATGGAGCAGACGCAGCCGTGCCCGTGTCGACGCGGCGAACCGTTCGGCAGTTGCTGTGGGCCGATACTGGCCGGTGAACGCGACGCACCGACCGCCGAGGCATTGATGCGCTCGCGCTATACCGCGTTCGCGATCGGCGACGTCGATCATCTGCGCCGCTCCTGGCATCCGCGCACCCGCCCGAAACGCCTCGAACTCGACCCCGACCAGCGCTGGCTGTTCCTCGAGATCCAACGCACCGAACGCGGCGGTCCGTTCGATGACACCGGCACGGTCGAGTTCACCGCGCATTACCGCGACGGTGCCGGACGCGGAGCACTGCACGAGGTCAGCCGCTTCACCCGGGACAGCGGTGGGTGGGTGTATGTCGACGGAGTCGTCACCGACTGACCGGCCATGGCTCGCGTGCGTAGCGGAGCGTCATACGTAGGGTCTCCGGTCAGGCGTCGTCGGCTGCCATCTGCCCGGTAGGGTTCGCTCATGCCACGTGTCGCGATCGAGTACTGCACCCAGTGCCGCTGGCTGCTGCGGGCGAGCTGGATGGCGCAGGAATTGTTGAGCACCTTCGCCACCGAACTGGGTGAGGTGGCGTTGGTTCCCGGCACCGGCGGGGTCTTCCGGATCACCGTCGACGATGAGCAGATCTGGGAACGCAAGGCCGACGGGGGATTTCCCGATATCGCCGTGCTCAAGCAGCGGGTCCGCGATCGTGTCGCCCCCGACCGCGACCTCGGCCACACCGATCGCCGCGACTGACCCGTCGCCCGCGGCGACCGGACTGTGCGGTGTCAGCCGCAGCAGCCGCCACCGCAACAACCACCCGATGGGCGGGGCGCGGCGACGGGCGCCGGCGCCGCGGCCCGGCCGACCGTTCCGAAGGTGGTGAGCAGTTTGACGGTGTCGTCGTGCCCGCTCGGGCAGGTGGCGGGCGCCGACGACTCGGCCATCGGACGATTCACCTCGAAGGTGTCACCGCAGCTGCGACACCGAAAGTTGTAACTCGGCATCTGCCGAGTGTAGCGGCGCGGCGCTTGGAATCAGCCTGCGCCGAAACCTCCGCCGGGGCGGCGCCGCTCCATACGCTGTGCCCAGCGATCAGCGAGGGTGAGGTGACGGCGATGGCGGACGGCAGCGCCGGATCGGTCCTGCGGGCAGTGCTGGAACTGGGGCCCGCACCGCGCAGCGTCATCGCACGGCATGCCGCGCTGTCTCCGGCCACACTGACCTGGCAGGCCAGAGCGCTGGTCGAGGCCGGTCTGCTGGTGGAGTTGCCGGAGACGACCGGTGCCGGCATCGGCCGTCCGTTCAGTCCGCTGGAGCTGGATATCGCGGGCAATGTGGCGGTGGCGGTGCATATCGCGGCGGGGCAGACCACGGTGGCCGTGGTGGATCTCGGCGGCGGTCTGCGTTCGACCATCAAACTGCCGCATACGTCCACCGCGCCGGAGGTGGTGCTGGCCGCCGCGGCCGCCGAAGTGCGGCGGGTGCGTGAGGAGCTGAGCGGTGTGCGCATCCTCGGGCTCGGTGTGTCCACCGGCGGCTGGGTGGACACCGTCGCGGGCAAGGTCGTGCACCATTCGTTTCTGGGCTGGCGTGATGTGGCGGTGCGGGACTACCTCACCGCGCACACCGGTCTGCGCGCCGAACTCGACAATCACACCAGGGCGTTGGCGCATGCCGAGCAATTGTTCGGCCGGACCAGGGGCGCGGCGAGTTCGATCGTATTGTTCGTCGGCAATGTGATCGACGCGGCGTTCTCCGTACACGGTCAGGTGCATTACGGTCCCCGGTCGGCGGCCGGGTCGATCGCCCGGCTGCTCGGCACGGACAACGCACTGGCGCACGGAGTTCCGCGGCGACCACTGGACGAACTGGCCGATCACGCCCTGGTGTCGGCCGCACTCGCCCGCTCGGCGATCGGCGCACCGGAATTTCCCGCGCTGCTGACGGCGGCGGGCGCGCGTGGCACACTCGCGCACGCGCTGTTCCTCGACCGGGCCTTCGCCCTCGGCGGGGTGGTCGCCGCCCTCGTCGATCTGCTCGACCCCGATGCCGTGGTGATCGCCGATCGCGGCTTCGGTCTGCCCGGTATCGCCGACGCGTACCTGGCGGCGGTCGGCGAACAGTCGGTGGTGTGCGCGAATCCCGAGCAGGTGGTGTTCGGGTCCTCGTTCCAGGGACGGATTCTGGAGATGAGCGCGGCGGCGGTCGTCCTGCACGGTGTATTCGACGCGCCACTCACCGCGCTCGCATCGCGCGTCGTTTGATTCCGACTAATTTTAAGACGAACGAAAATTGACGGCGGACACCGCTATTCGTCAGAGTTCTCCTATGAAGATTTCGACCGCCGGGTTCGCCGGATTCGTCGCTCTCATCAGGTGTTGCCCGGTCGATTGATCCCGGAAACCCCTATCGAGAATCGAACTCAGGAAGTCACCTTGCGATTCACAATTCGACGAATTGCGCTGGCCGCCGTCGCGGCCGGTCTGCTCGCCTCATGCGCGACCGACGACGGCGGCGATATCGCGCTGACCGCCGCGCTGCCGGACTCGGTTCCGGCCGGAACCGAAGTGAAGGTGTCGGTGCGCACCACCCGCGTCGCGCTGGAAGCCTCCGGCGAACTGGGCAAACTGCCGTTCACCGTCACCGATTGGCCCGCGGTCTCGGCGGGCCCCGATGTCATCCAGGCCTTCCGCGGTGGTGCGGTCGATATCGCCTCCAATGCGGGCATCCCGCCCATCCACGCGCACGCCACCGGCCTCGACGCCAAGATCATCGGCGTCAAGGTGCGCGATCTGCCGAACTATCAGCTGGCCACCGCGCCCGGTTCGAATATTCGTCAGATCGCCGACCTGCGCGGGAAGCGGATCGCGTTCTCTCCCGGTCAGGCGCAGGGCGTGGTCGTGCTGCGCACCCTGAAATCGGCGGGTATCGGCCTGGACGAGGTCGAGCTGGTGGAACTGAACAGCCCGCAGTTCCTCACCGCCCTACAGGGCGGTCAGATCGATGTGGCGCCACTGGGTGAGCCGTCGCTGACGAAGTACCTCGCGCAATACGCCAGCCAGGGCGCCACCGGTGTCGAGACCAAGGAGGTCGATGCGCTCTCGGTCATCTGGGCGCCGACCGCGGTATTGCAGGATTCGGCGAAACTCGCCGCGGCGAAGGAGTTCGTCAAATTCTGGGCCCGCGGTGAAGTATGGGCCTGGGAACATCCGGAAGAATGGATCCAAGCGTATTACGTGAAAGATCAAGAAGTCTCCGCCGATGATGGGCGCAGAATTCTCGAAACCACGCCGAAACCGTATTTTCCGGAAAATTGGGACGAGGCCATCGCCTGGGAGCAGGAAACGATCGACCTGGTTACCGAATCCGGCTATTTCGGTGAATCCTTCGATGCGGAGGAACTCTTCGACCGCCGGTTCGAATGCATCGCCGCCGACGCCGTCGCGCCGCAGTACCGGACCGAGGACGCGTCATGACCATCGCGCTGCCCCGCTCGGTGGCCACATCCGCTGTGCCCGTCCGCGCCGGATTCGTCGACCGCCGCCCGCTGCGCCGGTTGGGTACGGGCAAATCGGTGCCGTTCGCACGTCTGTCCGGTGTCGTTGCGGTGCTCGCGATCTGGGCGGGTGGTGTGTATTTCGGAGTGTTCGACGAACGCAAGCTGTCGGCCCCGTGGACGGTCGTCGAGACCGGCTGGGACCTGCTGATCAACGGTTCGCTGCTGGCCAATATCGGCGCCTCGCTCGAGCGTGCCGCCATCGGGCTGGTCATCGGTGTCCTGATCGGCACCGGGCTCGCCCTGGTCGCTGGCCTGTCCCGAGTCGGTGAATCCCTGGTGGACGGGCCGATCCAGCTCAAACGGTCCATCCCGACGCTCGGGCTGGTCCCGCTGTTGATCCTGTGGCTCGGGATCGGCGAGACGTTCAAGATCGTGCTGATCACCCTCGGTGTCATCGTGCACATGTACATCCAGACCCATGCCGCGCTGACCACGATCGATAAGCGATTGGTGGAACTGTCGGAGGTGCAGGGTGTTTCGCGGTCGACGTTCATCCGGCAGGTCGTGATCCCCGGCTCACTGCCCGGGTTCTTCCTCGGCCTGCGGTTGTCGGTGACCGGCGCCTGGCTGATCTTGATCGTGGTCGAGTCGGTCAATGCGATCGACGGCCTCGGCAAGATGATGACCAACGCGCAGAACTACGGGCAGGCCGATGTGATCCTGGTCGGCCTCGCCGTCTACGGTGCATTCGGCCTCGCCTCCGACGCCGGTATCCGGTTGCTCGAGCGAAGGGTGCTGTCATGGCGTCGAACGATCGCGAACTAGAGGTCGAGGTGCGTGCGCTGACCCGCGCGTTCGGCGCCCGGCGGGTGCTCGACGAACTCGATCTGCGCATCCCGCACGGCCAGTTCGTCGCACTACTCGGTCGCAGCGGCTCCGGTAAGAGCACGCTGCTGCGGGCGCTGGCCGGCCTGGATTACGACGTCGACGGCTCCGGGGCGCTGCGGGTACCGGCCAAGACCTCGGTGGTGTTCCAGGATTCCCGGCTGCTGCCCTGGCAGCGGGTGCTGGCCAATGTGCTCTACGGACAGCCGCGTTCGCGGCGGGCGGCGGGCGTGAAGGTGCTCGGCGAGGTCGGTCTCGCCGGTCGGGAGAAGGCCTGGCCCGCCGAACTGTCCGGTGGTGAACAGCAGCGGGTGTCGCTGGCCCGCTCGCTGGTCGGTGAACCGGATCTGCTGCTGGCCGATGAACCCTTCGGCGCGCTGGACGCGCTCACCAGGATCAAGATGCACGAGCTGCTGCGTGAGCTGATCCGGCGGCATCGCCCGACGGTGCTGCTGGTCACCCATGACGTGGACGAGGCCATCGCGCTCGCCGACCGGGTCCTCGTGCTCGACGAAGGACGCATCGCCGTCGACGTGACGGTCGAGCTGCCCGGCGAGCGTGATCCGAGCCTGCCCGAGTTCCAGCACATCCGCCGTACCCTGCTCGCCTCGCTGGGCATCGCCCCGGCCGCGGTCTGAAAGGACCCTCCCATGACCAACGACAACTCCTCGAAGTTTTTGCATCTGAACGCGTTCCTGATGTCGGTCGGCCATCACGAGGCGGCCTGGCGACTGCCCGACAGCGATCCGCTGGCCCATATCGATATCGACCACTATGTGCGGCTCGCACAGACCGCCGAACGCGGCAAGTTCGATTCGATCTTCTTCGCCGACAGTCCGGTGCTGATGGGTGATCCCGGCCGCCGCCCGAGCGGCAAGCTGGAACCGACCGTCATCCTGACGGCGGTGGCCGTGCAGACCAGTCGGATCGGCCTGATCGCCACGGCGTCCACCAGCTACAACGACCCCTACAATCTGGCCCGCCGATTCGCCTCGGTCGATTGGGTCAGCGGCGGTAGGGCCGGATGGAACATCGTCACCACCGCGGGCGCCGACGCGGCCCGCAACTTCGGACTCGACGACACCCCCGACCACACCCTGCGCTACGACAAGGCCGCCGAATTCGTCGAGGTCGCGACGAAACTGTGGGACAGCTGGGCCGATGACGCGGTGATCGCGGACAAGGCGCTCGGTATCCACACCGATGCCGCGAAGGTGCGCAAGATCGCCCATCGCGGTGAGTTCTTCTCCGTCGACGGCCCGCTCAACGTACCGCGTTCGCCGCAGGGCTATCCGGTGCTCGTGCAGGCCGGCTCATCGGAGGACGGCAAGAATTTCGCCGCCCGCTACGCCGAGGCCGTGTTCACCGCACAGCAGACGCTCGAGGACGGCAAGGCGTTCTACGCCGACCTCAAAGAGCGCACCCGTCGTCTCGGCCGTGACCCGGAGACGATCAAGATCCTGCCCGGCATCGTGCCCGTCATCGGGGACACCGAAGCGCACGCCCGTGCACTCGATGCCGAACTGTCCCGGTTGATCTCGCCGGAGTACGCGCGTAAACAGCTGGCCGAGCGGTTCAGGCTGCCGATCGCCGAACTCGATCTCGACAGCGAACTGCCGGCGGATCTGCCCACCGAGGACGATATCCAGGGCGCCAAGAGCCGGTTCACCCTGATCGTGAATCTCGCTCGCCGGGAACGCCTCACCCTGCGCGAACTCATCAGCAGGCTCGGCGGCGGGCGCGGCCACCGCACATTCGCCGGGACGGCCGAACAGGTCGCCGACACCATCGAGGAATGGTTCCGTGAGGGTGCCGCGGACGGTTTCAACGTCATGCCGGCGGTGCTGCCGTCCGGATTGGACCGGTTCGTCGACGAGGTGGTGCCGATCCTGCAACAGCGCGGACTGTTCCGCACCGAATACACCGAGACCACGCTGCGCGGCCACTACGGCCTCGACCGTCCGGTGAACCAGTACGACACGGACGAGGCGCTCGCCGCGGCGCAGTGAGGGGCGCCCCGGCTGTGGTGCCGGGGCGAACAGCGGCCGGGCGGGCCGGAAGGAGATCGGGAAACCCAGTGACAGCGGCGGAGAACAAGAGCGCGCAGACGGCGCACGGGCAGGGCGTGGCCGGTAACGCCGTGCCGGGCGGATCAGGCTGGTTGCGTTATCTGTGGCGGCGTTGCCTCGCCCATCCGAGGCTCGTCGTGGCCGCCGCTCTCGGCGCGGTGCTCGCGGCCGTGCTGACCGCGGCGCTGCCGCTGATCGTGCGGCATGTGGTGGATTCGCTCACCACGACCGCCGCCTCGGTGGCGCCATGGGTGGTGTTGCTGCTCGCGGTCGGGGTGGTCCGGTTCGGTGCGTCCTTCGCGCGGCGGGTCGCGTCGTCGAAGCTGTCGCTCGGTGTTCAGCACGATCTCCGCCGGGACGTGTTCGCCGCGCTGCTGCGATTGGACGGCCGCGATCAGGCGGCATTGCGGACGGGGCAGGTGGTGAGCCGGGCGATCACCGATGTCACGTTGATCCAGATGTTCTTGCAGCTGATCCCGATGGTGACGGGCAATATCGTCCTGCTCGCCGGTGCGCTGGCGGTGATGGCCGTGCTGTCCCCGCCGCTGACGCTGATCGCGCTGCTGGTCGTGCCCGCCCTGTGGTTCATCACCCGCCGCAGCCAGCGTCAGCTGTTCCCGGCCAACTGGGATGCCCAGGCCCGCGCCGCCGAGGTGGCGATGCAGGTGGAGGCGGCCGTCGCCGGTGTGCGGGTGGTGAAGGGTTTCGGACAGGAACAGCACGAGATCGAGGGCCTGGAGTCGCGGGCCCGCGATCTGTTCCGGTCCCGGCTGCGGGTAGCGCGCATCACCAGCCGGTTCGCCCCCGCCATGCAGGCCGTGCCCGCGGCGGGGCAGGCCCTGATCCTCATCGCGGGTGGGCTGCTGGCGCTGCGGCACTCCATCACCCTCGGCACCTTTCTGGCGTTCATGACCTACCTCGGCTCGTTCGTCGGCCCGATCCGCCAGTTCTCCATGCTGCTCACAGTCAGCCAGCAGGGCAAAGCGTCCCTCGACCGGGTCCGTGAGGTGATCGAGACCGCGGTGCCGGCCGAAGATCCGGCGCCGCCGACCCCGGTGGGCGCACCGCCGCGCGTCGAATTCCGTGGCGTCGGATTCGGTTTCGACGACAAGGCCGTGCTCGACGGCGTCGACCTCACCGTCGAGCCGGGGGAGACGGTGGCGATCGCGGGCGGGGCGGGCAGCGGCAAATCCACGCTCGTGCAGTTGCTGGCGCGCCTGTACGACCCGGATGCGGGCAGTGTGCGGTTCGACGGCGTCGACCTGCGCGCTCTGCCCGGCGCCCGCGCCCAGGTGGCGATGGTGTTCGAGGACACCCACCTGATGGCGGGCACGGTGCGCGCCAATGTGGCCTACGGCAGGCCCGACGCCGACGACGAACAGGTCTGGCACGCCCTGTATCTGGCCGCCGCCGACGAGTTCGTCGCGGCCACACCCGACGGGCTCGACACCCGGATCGGTGAGCGCGGCCAACGGCTGTCCGGTGGTCAGCGTCAGCGCATCGCCCTGGCCCGCGCCCTGCTCACCGACGCCCCGATCCTGGTGCTCGACGATGCCACCTCGGCCATCGACGCCGAGGTCGAGGAGTTGATCTTCACCAGGATCGCTGCGGAGGTCCAGCGGCGCACGACCATCGTGGTCGCGCACCGGATATCGACGCTGGAACTGGCCGACCGGGTGGCGGTCCTCGACGCCGGGCGGATGGCCGAACTCGGCACCCTGCGCGAACTACAGGATTCGGGGGAGTTGTTCCGCGCGTTGTTCACCCCGCCGGAAGCCGAGGGCATCGGCCCCGATGCCGCAGCGGTGCGGCCGGATTCGCCGACCGAACCGCTCTGGGTGGAGCCCGCCTGCGACGATGACGACGCCCGCACGCTCGAACAGGTGGCCAAGGCCTTCTCCCAGCGCGCGGCGGGCGCGCCGGGAGCGGTCGGCCGCGGGGCCGGGGCCGGTATGCTCGCCGCCGCGCCACCCAGCGGCGATGTCAGGGCGCTGATCGATCGGCTGCCACGGTTGCACGGCGAACCCGAGGTGGCGCATTCGTTTTCCCGCACGCCCGATCACGAGTTCGCCCTGTCCGGACTGTTGCGACCGTTCGCCTGGCCGCTGCTGGCGGGGCTCGGTCTGGTCGGGCTCGACGCGCTGGCCCAGGTGCTGATTCCGTTCCTGGTCCGCTACGGAATCGACCACGGAGTGCTGGCAGGCGCCGCCGAGGTGGTGCTGATCGCGGCGGCCGGTGCGCTCGCGGTGGTGGCGCTGGATTGGGCGCTGGGTGTCGCGCAGGTCAGGGTGACCGGCCGCGCCGGTGAGCGGCTGCTGTACGGGCTGCGGATCAAGGCATTCGCCCACTTGCAGCGGCTCGGATTGCCGTATTACGAGCGCGAACTCGGCGGCCGGATCATGACGCGGATGACCACCGATGTCGACGGATTGTCGGCATTCCTGCACACCGGTCTGGCCACCGCACTCACCAGCACCGTCACCATCGCGGGTGTGGTCGTGGCGCTGCTGGTGATCGACGCCGCGCTGGCCTCGGTGGTGCTGGCCCTGCTGCCGATCCTGATCGTCTCGACGATCGTCTTCCGCAGCTTGTCGGTGCCCGCCTACAACCTGGCCCGCGACCGGGTCGGCGTCGTCAACGCCTACCTCCAGGAGAACGTCGACAACATCAAGGTCACCCAGGCCTACCGGCGCGAAGCGGTGAATCAGGCCGAATTCGAGCGTCGCTCTTCGGCCTACCGTGCGGCCAGGCTGCGCAGCCAGACGTTGATGGCGGTGTTCTTCCCGTTCATCGAACTCGTCTCGGTGATCGCGACCGCTGCGGTTCTCGCCGTCGGCGTGCACGATGTCCGCGCCGGACTGCTCACCGCAGGCACCCTGATCGCCTTCCTGCTCTACATCGACCTGCTGTTCTCCCCGATCCAGCAGCTCTCGCAGGTCTTCGACAGCTATCAGCAGGCCGTGGTCGGCGTCGACCGGCTCGGTGAGCTGATGCGCACCGAGGTCACCACACCGGAGGCCGCCGAGGCACGCGCGGTCGACCGGCTGGACGGCGCGATCGATCTGCGCGGCCTCGGGTTTGCCTATGCGGCCCGGAATTCCGCCGCGGGTTCGGCGGCCGCCACCGTGCTGTCCGGGGTGGATCTGCGGATCGAACCCGGCCAGAAGGTCGCGCTGGTCGGCGAGACCGGCGCGGGTAAATCGACCCTGGTGAAGCTGTTGGCCAGGTTCTACGACCCGACCGAGGGCGCGGTGCTCGTCGACGGCGTCGACATCCGCCGCTACCGTCTGCGCGACTACCGCAAACGGCTCGGTGTGGTGCCGCAGGAACCGTTCCTGTTCGGTGACACCGTGCGCGCCGCCATCGCCTATGGCAGACCCGAGGCCACCCCGGCCGAGATCGAATGGGCCGCCCGCGCGGTGGGTGCCCACGAGATGATCGCCACTCTCGAACACGGCTACTACCAGCCCATCGGTGAACACGGCCGCAGCCTGTCGGCGGGACAACGTCAATTGCTGGCGCTGGCGCGAGCCCAGCTCGGGGAACCCGACATCCTCATCCTCGACGAAGCGACCGCCTCGCTCGATCTCGCGACCGAAGCGAAGGTCAGGGCGGCGGTGGACGTGTTGACCGCGGGTCGGACCACGATCGTGGTCGCCCACCGGCTGGCCACCGCGGCCGATGCGGATCTGATCGCGGTCGTCGGCGGCGGACGGCTGCTCGAGACCGGCACCCATGCGGAGTTGCTCGCCCGCGACGGCGCCTATCGGAGGTTGTGGGCGGCGTATGTGGGTGAGCGCACGGCGCCGACCGAGCCCGCCGTGGGCCGCCGCCGGGCCCTACCGGTCCGCTGAGGTGATCGAGCAGACAGCGCGTCCAAATCAGCGGCCTGAACTGCGGACCGGCGTGTCGTCGGCGACCCGCCGGTCCGATCGGGCCGTGCGATGGCCTCGGCAGCGGCGAACATCGTCGTACCCTCGATAGACACAGGCGTGAGGAGGACTGCGATGAGCACCGAGTTGATCCGAGCGACAGCCACGCAGGACGAGTCCGGGCCGGTGACCGAGACCGAGTACGGCCGGGTGCGCGGACGGCGTGACGGCGAGGTGTTCGTCTGGCGCGGCATCCCCTACGCGGCCGCACCGGCGGGCCCGCACCGGTTCTCGCTGCCGCGCGCACCGCAACCGTGGGACGGTATCCGCGAGGCGACCGAGTTCGGCGATATCGCGCCGCAGAACATGGACAACACCGTCCCCATCGATAAGGGCCTGCGGATGGGGGAGGACTGTCTGTGGCTCAATGTCTTCGCCCCGGCCCGCCTCGATGACGCCCCGCGCCCGGTCATGGTGTGGTTGCACGGCGGCGCCTACTGCCTCGGCACCGCGGCGCAGGGCATCTACGACGGCCGCAAACTGGTCGAGACCGGCGATGTGGTGCTGGTGACCGTCAACTACCGGATCGGCGCGCTCGGATTCCTCGATCTGTCGTCGCTGTCGCCGGACTTCGTGCCCAATCTCGGCCTGCACGATCAGCTCTACGCCCTCGAATGGGTGCAGCGCAATATCGCGGCCTTCGGCGGCGACCCGGACAACGTCACCCTCTTCGGCGAGTCCTCCGGCGGCGGTTGCGTGACCGCACTGCTCACCGCACCCCGTGCGGCCGGCCTGTTCCATCGCGCGATCGCGCAGAGCCCGCCCGCGACGACGGTCTTCGGTCTCGAACGTGCCGCCAAGGTGGCCGACCGGTTCATGGAGCTGATCGACCTGCCCCGTGAGCGGGCCGCCGAACTGCTCGAATGTCCGATCGACCGGATCATCGACGCGGCCTCGGTGCTGATCGATGAGGTGCCGATCCAAGCGCCGGGCACCCTCGCGGCTGCCCCTGTCGTCGACGGCGATCTGCTGCCCGGTTATCCGACCGACCGTTTCCGTGCCGGACTCTCGCATCAGGTGCCGCTGATGATCGGCACCAACAAGGACGAGGCCTCGCTGTTCCGGTTGTTCCGTTCCCCGATCATGCCGGTGACGCCGGAGGCGGTGAACGCGATGCTCAACGGCGTGCAGGACAGCCACCCCGGTATGTCGCACGAACGCGTCGCCGAGATCACCTCGGCCTATCCGGATCTGGCCACACCGCGTGGCGCGCTGGCCATGTCCACCGATGCCGCGTTCCGTATGCCCGCGCACTGGGTCGCCGATGCCCACTCCCGGCACTCCCGCACCTGGATGTACCGGTTCGACCACGCCACGCCGATGTTGCGCGCGGCGCGGGTCGGCGCCGGGCACGCGACCGAATTGCCGTACGTTTTCGGCAATTTCGGCACCTTCAACCATGACCCGACGTTCTGGTTGGGCGGTCGCAAGGTGGCCACCGAGGTATCCGGCCGGATGATGCGACGCTGGCTGGCCTTCGCCCGGCACGGTGTCCCGGCGGCACTCGACGGTTCCAAGCATTGGCCGCCCTACCACGCGGCCACCCGCACCACGCTGCTCATCGATGCCGTCGACCGCGTCGTCGACGATCCCGAACACGATCTGCACACCGCATGGGGTGAGCAGGCGGTCGGCTTCGCCTGACCGGTGTTCGATCGGGCGCACCGCGTGTTCGGTCTCGTGTCGCTCGAAAATCGGAGTAGACCGGCTGCTGTCATGGGTTGTGTTCGAAGCCGCGTTCGGCCACCGGTCGCTCAGACGGTCGATGGTTCGGGGCTGCGCGCACGTGGACCCAGGTTCACCCGCATGTGTTCGTAGCCGTGCAGGGTGAACAATTGCCTGCGACGTGGGGGACCGTCCAGGCGCAGGTCGGGGAAGCGTTCGAAGAGACCACGCAGGGCGTGGGTGGCTTCCATGCGGGCCAGGCTGGCGCCGAGGCAGACGTGGATACCACTGCTGAAGGTGAGATGGTCCTTGGCATCGGCGCGGGTCACGTCGAAACGAGCCGGGTCCTCGAAGACCGCGGGGTCGCGGTTCGCCCCTGCCAGTGACAGCACGATGGTCGCACCGGCGCGCAACGGCACACCCTCCAGCTCCAGATCCTCGAGTGTGTTGCGCGCCGTGGTCTGGACCGGTGGATCGAACCGCAGCACTTCCTCGATCGCGTTCGGCCACAGCTCCGGTTCCTCGCGCAACCGGGCCAGCTGCCCGGGGTGGGCGAGCAGCTGGGCGACACCATTGCTGATCAGGTTCACCGTGGTCTCGAAACCGGCCCCCATCAGCAGACTGGCGGTCGCGATGAGTTCTTCGGTATCCAATTCGCCCGCGGTGACCAGGGTGCTCAGAATGTCGTCGCCGGGCGTGCGGCGCAGGTGTTCGATGTGGTCGATCAGGTAGCGGTTCATGAAATGGGTGGCATCCATCGCGCGGTTGTGCGCCCGCCAGGAGATCCCCAGGTCCAGCAGCGGGGTCATCCGATCGCCCCAGCGCAGGAACATCTCGCGGTCCCGGTCGGGGAAGCCGAGCATCTCGGAGATGATCGCGATCGGCACCTGCGCGGCATAGGACTCCACCAGATCCGCGCTGCCGTTGGCGGGTAGCGCCTCGAGCAGTTCGGCGGTGACCGTCTCGACCCGGTCGCGCAGTCTGCCGATGGCGCGTGGCGTGAAGGCCGAGGACACCGGTTTACGCATCCTGGTGTGCTCGGGTGGGTCGATCACCAGCATCGACGGCGGTTCCACCGGGTTCGGCGGTACCGGGAAATGTCCGGCCAGCCGACGCAGCGGTCCCGGTAGCGCGAAACTCTCCGGGGTGCGTACCCCGAACCGGTTGTCGCGCAGAATGGTTCGGATCAAACCGTGGTCGAAGCTGGCCCAGGCGATGGACGCCCGCTGCAAACGGCCCGCGCCGCGTAACTGCTCTATCAGCGGATACGGGTCGTCGACCCCGTCCGGCCCGCCCATCAATTGCGCGAACGCGTCACCACGACGCGCCTGCGTGCGCAGGACCGCACGCGGCATACCGTGCATCGACAACCACCGGAACGAATACTGTGGCTTCATCTCTCACCCGACCCCGTCGTCTGATGTGTGCGATATCACCACCGTACGGAACGCGCGCATCAGCGGGAACGTCCCGGAGTCGGACAATCGACCTATACCACGGTAGGAGCCGGGCGCGCCTATCCCCGCAGTGCAGTGACCCGTTCGGTCTCCACGCGCCGCTCGCGCAGCGCCGGATCCGGGTTGACCACCTGCACCAGCGAGGCGCCCGCCGCGAGAACCGCAACGAAGCCGTCGATGAGTTCGGCCGGGGTATCCCACGGTGTGCTCGACAGCACCCGGTCGCCCTCGGAGAACCCTTGGCGCAGCGCCGATGTGCGGGCCTGCGCCAGAACCTCGGAGACCGACATCCCATCCAGGGCGATACCGATCCCGCCGGGCAGGAACTGATCGCCGTGCACCCGCACCGAGGTGGCGAAATCGGTGACGCCCACCGGCAGATCGCGCACCGGCATCCCCATCGGGTCCAGCGACAGCACCGCGACCTCGCCCGCGCCGTCGGTGTCGTCGAGCCGGTCGACGGTGGCGAGGGCCAGATCCGCGTCGGGATCGGGATGCAGGACCACCTCCGTCCCGGCCCACCAGCAGCCGAGCAGTACGGCGGCGGTCTGCCAGTGCGCGGGCAGCAGGACCGCGACCCGCGCGCCCGGGGTGAGCCCGAATTCGTCGCGGACCAGGTTGGCGGTCTTGGCCGCCCAGTTGGCCAACGTCAGACCGGACAGTTCGATCCTGGCCCCGGTGGCATCGTCGTAGTAGGTGACGCGCGGACCCGCGGGTTCGCGCGCGAGGATCGGGTCCAGCACCGCCTCGGTGAGGGTCGGTGTCTGCTCGAGATCACGCATCGGCTGATTCACGCTCACTGGCTGGTTCATGCACGGTGGCTAATTCACGCATGTCGGTCCGTTCTTGCCTGCATCGATCGGCGGAGCGGGCGGTACGGGGGTGGCGGAGGTCGACGGAGTGTCGAAGTCGAACATGCCGCCCGCCTCCGACCCGGGACCAGAATAGTCGCTCGCCAGCACCACGCTCACCGTATCCGCCGGAACGGAATCATCGGCGAGCACCGTCAGCCCGCCGAGCGCCTCGGCGACGGCCTTCGCCTTCGGATCCGAGGTCGAGGCGGCGAGCACCCGGCTGCTCGTGACCGATTCGCCGGTGTAGTTGTCCACCTCGCCCTGCTGGAAACCCTTGGCGCTCAGGGCCTGCGACACCTCGCCCGCGAGGCCGCCGACCAGGCTCGCGTTGAAGACGTTCACCGTCACCGTCGACGGCGCGACGGCCGGTTCGTCGGACTCCTCGCTCTCCTCCCCGACCAGGGAGGCCACATAGTTCTTCACCGCCTTCGGCTCCACCCGGACCACCGATTCACCGTCGGCGGTGGTGCCGTTGAGATCGGCCACCGGGATCGTCTCGAAGGTGACGTTGCCGCCGGTCAGATCCTGGAGCTGCTGCAAGAACGCCAGCACATCCCAGTCCTCGTCGAGCACGATGGTGCGCCCGACGGCCTCGCTCAATTCGCTCAGCCTGCTCGGATTGCTCAAGGTGTCCTTGCTCAACACCTGCTGCACCAGCTGGGCCATGAACACCTGCTGGCGCACGATCCGGTCCAGATCGCCGCGCGGCAGATCATGGCGCTGCCGGACGAAACTCAGCGCGCGCGGCCCGTCGAGACGCTGTCTGCCCGCCGGGAACGAGGCGCCCGACATCCATTCGTCGACCGGATTGTTCAGGCAGACGTCCACCCCGCCGACCGCATCGGTGAGCAGTACGAACCCGAGCAGGCTCACCTCGGCGTAATGGTCGACGGTGATGCCGGTGAGCCCGGCGACCGTCTTCACCAGGGCTTGCCGGCCCGACTGGGTGGATTTGCGTTCGGCTTCCTGTTCGGAGACGCCGTCGTCGAGCAGTTCCTGCTGCTCCTGCTGTTTGGTGATGCCGTAGGCGGAATTGATCTTGCCCTTGCCGAGGCCGGGGATGTCGACGTAGGAGTCGCGGGGGATGGAGATGGCGGTGGCCGAACTGCCGTCGTTGGGCACCCGGACCAGCACGATGGTGTCGGTATTGGTGCCGATCTCGTCACCGGCGTGCAGCATGGCGCGTTCGGTCTCGGTGAGTGGATTGCCGTGGGCGTCGGTGCGCGAATCGACGCCGACCAGCAGGATGTCGACCGCGCCGTCCTGACCGCCGCCGAGGCCGAGGTCGGAAATGCGTTCGATATTGGAGATGAGGCTGTCCACACTGCGCCAGGCCAGCCCGGTGAGCACCAGCACGAGTACAGCGATCACCGCGACCAGTGCACGCACCGGGCCGAACGAACTCGATTCCCACGCGGTGTCCGACGTCGGCGCGCCGCCCCCGTTTGCCGCGCTCCTCCGCTGCGCCACCTGCGATCCTCTCCACCGCACCGGATCCGCTAGACGGACCCGGTGTCCGATTCCAGTCCTTTCGACTCAGCGTCGCTCATGACACCCAGCCCCGTCACGAGGCTAACCAACGGCAACGGTGGTGGAGCCGAACCGCTGGTGTCACGGCGTGCCAGACTGGCCGGATGACCGCCGCCATACCGCCTCGGGACCCGTCCGACCCAGCCCTCATCGAGCGCGTCGTGGTGACCGGTGCGGGCGGGCTGCTCGGCCACGAGCTATGCCGGCTCGCGCCCGGGGCGCGCGCGTTCGGCCGTCGCGAGCTCGATATCACCGATGCCGATGCGGTGCGCGCCGTCATCCGGCCCGGTGACGTGGTGCTCAACTGTGCCGCGTTCACCAATGTCGACGCAGCCGAATCCGAGCCGGAGGCGGCTTCGGCGGCCAATGCGACCGGCCCCGCCGTACTGGCCGCCGCCTGCGCCGGGGCCGGAGCGCGGCTGATCCACATCTCCACCGACTACGTCTTCGACGGCACGGCCACCCGGCCGTACGAGACCACCGATCCCACCGCGCCGCTGTCGGTCTACGGGCAGACCAAACTGGCCGGTGAACAGGCCGTCCTCGCCTCGGCGGCCCAAGTGCACGTGGTGCGCACCTCCTGGGTGTTCCGGGCGGCGGGCGGTGATTTCGTGGCGACCATGCGGCGCCTGGAACGCGAACGCGACACCATCGATGTGGTCGACGACCAGCTCAGCTGCCCCACCTACGGCGGCGATCTGGCCCGTGCCCTGCTGGAACTGGCGCGCACCCCGGACGCACCGCGCCTATTGCATGCCACCAACGCGGGCACCGCGAGCCGATTCGAGTTGGCGCGAGCGGTTTTCGCCGGGGTGGGCGCCGATCCGGAGCGGGTACGGCCCTGCGATTCGTCGACATTCCCCAGACCCGCTCGGCGCCCGGCGTATTCGGTGCTGTCGGACGCGTCTTGGCTCGGTGCGGGTTTGACGCCGCTGCGCCCTTGGCGTGGCGCGCTCGAAGCCGCACTGACCGAGCACGCACGTTAGGCTTGACCGCTGTGAGCCCCTCCGATTCCACGGGTCAGCCGAGCCTGGCCGTCGTCACGGTCACCTACTCGCCCGGTGAGCACCTCGAGCATTTCATCAGCACGCTTGCCACCGCCACCGCGGAGAAGCCGCAGGTGATCCTGGCCGACAACGGCTCGGTCGACGGTGTGCCCGAGCTGGTGGCCGAGGCCAACTCGCATGTGCGGTTGCTCCGTACCGGCGGCAATATCGGCTACGGCGGCGCCATCAACCGGGCCGTCGCCGAACTGGATCCGTCGATCGAATTCGTGATCATCTCCAACCCGGACATCCGCTGGGGCAGCGACGCCATCGATGAGCTGCTCGCCGCCGCCGAACGCTGGCCACGCGCCGGTGCGCTCGGTCCGATGGTCCGGGAACCGGACGGCAGCGTCTACCCGTCGGCGCGTTCGGTGCCCGGCCTGCTCGACGGCGCCGGTCACGCCATCCTCGGCTCGATCTGGAAGTCCAACCCGTGGACGGTGCGCTACCGCCAGGAGAACGAGCAGATCTCCGAACGGTCGGTCGGCTGGCTGTCCGGGTCCTGCCTGCTGGTGCGGCGCGCCGCATTCGACAGCATCGACGGCTTCGATTCGCGCTACTTCATGTACATGGAGGACGTCGACTTCGGCGACCGGATGGGCCGTGCGGGCTGGCACAACGTCTTCGTGCCGACCGCCGAGGTCACCCATGCCAAGGGGCATGCCGCCGGCCGTCATCCCGAGTTGATGCTGCCCGCCCACCACGCGAGCGCCTACCGGTTCCAGGCCGACCGGCATCCGCACTGGTGGCAGGCCCCGTTGCGGTTGGCGCTTCGGGTCGGACTTGCGGTCCGCTCCCGGATTGCGGTTCGATCTGCGCTGCGTGCGAAGGCGCGTGACGAAGCTTCGTGAGTGCACCGCTCGCGGACGATCCACTGTGAACAGAGGACCCTCGATGTCAGGACATTCAGGCACCGACGCCGTGATTCTGGTCGGCGGTCAGGGGACGCGGCTGCGTCCGCTGACCCTGTCGGCGCCCAAGCCGATGCTGCCGACGGCCGGACTGCCGTTCCTGACCCATCTGCTCGCCCGGATCGCCGAAGCGGGCATCACCCATGTGGTGCTGGGCACCTCGTTCAAGGCCGAGGTGTTCGAGGAGCATTTCGGTGACGGCGCCGATCTCGGGCTCGATATCGAGTACGTCACCGAGACCGAGCCGCTGGGCACCGGTGGCGGTATCCGCAATGTGCTGCCCAAGCTGCGCGCCGACAACGTCATGGTGTTCAACGGTGATGTGCTCGGCGGCACCGATCTGGGCGCGATCCTCGATACCCACGAGTCCACGAAGGCCGACGTCACGCTGCATCTGGTGCGGGTGAGCGATCCGCGTGCCTTCGGTTGTGTGCCGACCGACGAGGACGGCCGGGTCACCGCGTTCCTGGAGAAGACCCAGGATCCGCCGACCGATCAGATCAATGCCGGATGCTATGTGTTCCGGCGCGAATACATCGAGAAGATCCCCGCGGGGCGTCCGGTGTCGGTGGAACGCGAGGTGTTCCCCGCCCTGCTCACCGAGGGTGCCAGGCTCCAGGGGCACGTCGACACCTCGTACTGGCGCGATATGGGCACTCCCGAGGATTTCGTGCGCGGGTCGGCGGATCTGGTGCGCGGTATCGCGCCCTCACCGGCATTGCCCGGTCAGCGCGGTGAATCGCTGGTGCATCACGGTGCCGGGGTGGCGCCGGGTGCGCTGCTGATCGGCGGTACGGTCGTCGGCCGTGGCGCCGAGGTCGGTGCCGGGGCCCGCCTCGACGGTGCGGTGCTGTTCGACGGTGCGCGGGTGGAGGCCGGGGCGACCGTCGAACGTTCGATCATCGGGTTCGGTGCGCGGATCGGTCCGCGGGCGCTGGTCCGCGATGCCGTCATCGGTGACGGTGCGAGTGTCGGCGCCCGCTGTGAGCTGCTGCGCGGTGCGCGGATCTGGCCGGGGGTGGAGCTCCCCGACGGCGGTATCCGCTTCTCCACCGACGTCTGATCAGGACGCCCACTTCTCCGGGTGCAGGAAGTGCTGGGTGATGGCATTGGCGTGGCCGTGGCCGAACTTGTGTTACCGATCACATGGCCGCGTCGGTGCGGTGACCTGCGGCGCCCCGCGCGCGAGCTAACTAGCCGAGCTAGCGTGTCTAGCGCTGCTAGAATTTCAGCGTGACCACCCGTACCCGTAAGGACCGTGAGCGCGCCGAGCGGCATCAGCGCATCATCGACACCGCCCGTGAACTCGCCGAGACGCAAGGGTGGGAGGCCGTGACGGTACGTAGGCTCGCCGACCGGATCGAATACAGCCAACCCGTTCTGTACAGCCATTTCACCGGGAAAACCGCCATCGTGACGGCGGTCGCCGAACAGGGTTTCGTCGAACTCGCCGCCCTCCTGCACGGCGCTCGCGTCGCCGCGACCACTCCGGCCGACGCCTTGGCCGCCGTCGTCACCGCCTATCTCGACTTCGCCGCCACCCACCCCGCCCGCTACGACGCGATGTTCCTGATGCGCACGGAACTGACCTTCGGCCCGGACGCCCCCGAACCCCTGCGCGCCTGCTACGCCGAAATCGAACAGGCCTACGCACCGTTCGCCGGGGCGGCCGATGTCGAAACCGGGACCGAAGTGACCTGGGCCGCCATCCACGGCCTCGCCACCCTCGACCAGGGTGGGCGCCTGCGCCCGCAATGGCGTGCCGAGCGGATGAAAGTACTGCTCGCGCAGCTGACCTCGGCCACCGACTGAACACCGCGCAATACCCGCACGGTGGCCGCGCGGCAGCGATTCTTCGGCGCCGATCTGGTCGACACCGACACGGGCGCGGTGCGGTCGGATCGCGTGGTGCTGTCGTGGGATGCGCGACCTATGCGGTGGCGTTCGGCGGCACGGTACCGCTGCTCGACGCGTGGGTGCCGCGGTTGCGCCCGGACCGTTCCGCATCGCGACTCGGGTGTGTCCAGCCGGACAGATGACCGGTCGGATGAAAGTCGCCGCCGGTGCCCGTCGGGCCCCACGCTGTCACGGGTGTGAATCCGCCGACGGCGCACGCTCGATGAGCGCACGGCACAATCGGGGGATGGCTGATGTGGTGGTGGTCGGGTCCGGGCCGAACGGGATGGCGGCCGCGGTGGTGCTGGCGCGGGCCGGGTTGTCGGTGGAGGTGTACGAGGCGCAGGACACGGCAGGGGGCGGATGCCGGACCGCCGAGGTGACGCTGCCGGGATTTCATCACGACACCTGCGCCGGTGCACATCCGATGGCGTTGGCGTCGCCGGTCTTCCGCGCGTTCGATCTGGCCGAGCACGGGGTGGAACTGCTGACGCCGGAGGCCTCCTACGCGCATCCGCTCGACGGGGGACGCGCCGGGGTCGCCTGGCGCGATCTGGACCGCACCGCCGCGGGGCTCGGGGTGGACGGCCGGGCTTGGCGGTCGCTGTTCGGGCCGCTGGTACGTGACTGGTCGCAGGTGGTGGATCTGGCGATGTCGGATCTGCGGCATATGCCCGCGCTGTCGCCGACCGCCGTCCGGTTCGGGCTGCGGATGCTGGAGCAGGGGTCACCGCTGTGGAATATCCGGTTCCACGAGGAAGAAGCGCCCGCCCTGCTCTCCGGTGTCGCCACCCATGCGATCACCGTGCCGCGCGCCCTGCCCGCCGTCGGTGCCGGTCTGCTGCTGGGCACGCTCGCGCACGCCGGTGGCTGGGTGATCCCGCGCGGCGGCAGCCAGACGATCATCGACGCGCTGGTCGCCGAACTCGAACGGCTGGGCGGCCGGGTGATCACCGGACATCGGGTCGACTCGCTGGACGAATTCCGTGACGCCCGCGCGATCGTCCTCGATACCGCGCCCGCCGAACTACTGCGCATCGGCGGCGAACGCCTTCCCGACCGATACCGGCGCGGGCTCGATCGGTTCCGCTACGGCGGTGCGGCCTGCAAAGTGGATTTCGCGCTGTCCGGTCCGGTGCCGTGGCAGGCCGAAGGTGTCGCCTCGGCGGGCACGGTGCATCTGATCGGCACCCGCGCCGAGGCGACGGCCGCCGAACGCGCCGTGGCCGCGGGCCGACACGCCGAACGGCCCTATGTGCTGTCCATTCAGCCCGGCGTGGTCGATCCGAGCCGCGCGCCCGAGGGCAAACACACCTTCTACACCTACGCCCATGTGCCCAACGGCTCCGATCGCGATATCAGCGACACCGTGATCGCACAGGTCGAACGGTTCGCCCCGGGATTCCGCGATCTGATCCTCGCGACGAACGTGCGCACCGCCGTCGAGATGCCAGCCCACAATGCCAACTACATCGGCGGCGATATCTCCGCGGGCGCGATGACGCTGCGCCAGACCGCCTTCCGCCCCTTACCCCGCTGGAACCCGTATGCCACCCCGCTGCCCGGCGTCTATCTGTGTTCCTCGGCCACACCGCCGGGACCGGGTGTGCACGGAATGTGCGGGCTGCACGCGGCCCGCCATGTCCTGCGTTCGAGGTTCGGTGTGCGGACCGATCCGCTCGAACTGCTGCGCGGCTCGGCCGCTTGACCGGGGCCTCGGCCCCGTACACCGGTCGAGCCGCCGCGCGGTGACTGTGGCGGGTGTCCCAGCTCAGTAGGGCCGAACGTCCCTACTGACGCGCCTGGCCCGCGTCGTAGATTCGAAGCCGTGAGAACGACACTGCTCGCGGTCGTCGCCATCGCCGCGGTCACCGGTACCGGGACCGTCGTCGGCGTGGCGCCCACCGTCGCCGCCCAGCCCACACCAGCGATCGAACTGTTCACCGCGGACGGCCGGACCCCGCTGTCGGATACACCCGTACACGTTGGCGACACCATTGTCGTCCAGGGTAAGGGTTTCGATCCCGAGGCCAATACCTCCGGTCTGCCCGTTCCGGTCCCGCCGGGTGTTCCGCATGGCGTCTTCGTCACCTTCGGCGCGTTCGCACCGGATTGGCGTCCCTCACAGGGCGCGCCGAGCAGCGCCCGTGCCGCGCAGCGTTCCGCGGTGAAATGGGTGCTGTCGGAGTCCGCGCTGAACCGCGTGCCGAGCGCACCGTTCGATTTCCAGCGCACCATCCGCCACCAGTGGGTCGAACTGGAGCCCGACGGCGATTTCACCGCGACGCTCCAGGTGCGGGTGCCCGAGCAGATCCCCGCCGACGCTCGCTTCGGCGTCTACACCTACGGCGCCGCCGAAGCGGTCGACGCCGCCCAGGAACTCGCGGCGCCCGTGGTATTCGATCCGGTGCCGGGCCCGAACGCACCGGCGCCACCACCCGAGGATCTGCGCTGGGCCGTCGCTCCCGGGTTCGAGAACACCATCACCGACACTCTCCAGGGCACGCTGGCCGGTTCCGGCGGTGCGGGCGTCCACGAGGATGGCACCCTCGGATTCACCTTCGACTCCGCCGACCTCGACGCCACCGGCTACGGCATCGTGCGATACCGCGGCACCGCCATCGCCGCGACCCGCTTCCATCTCGGCGAGATCGCGCTGGCGAATCCGTGGATCGAATTCACACCCGACGGCACCTGGCTGAGCGCCGAGACCTCCACCTCCGACACCGTCGGCGCGGATTCGCTGGCCCGCACCCGGCTCGCCCGCCTCGATACCGGCCCGGCTGCGGGCACCACGAGCTGGACCGCCGTTCCCGCGCGCTTCGAGCCGATGCTGCGGCCGAATTCGCTACTGCCGTACGCCAACACTCAGGCCGCGCCGATCAGTTTCCGGATCGGCTGACGCACAGCGAGAGCGTCCTCGCCGTATCACCAGTGCGGCGGTGATCGGTTCAGCTGTGAATCCGGTACGGGCCGGAATCATCTGACCACGATGCCGTTCACATGGAACAGCGGCAGGACGAGCAGGCTGCGATCGGCCGGGCGGTGGCCGCGGGCTGTGGGTTTCGATCACGGCCCGCCGCTCGCCTCAGGCGGGTTGCGTCCGGTACAGATCCGGTTCCAGATAGATCACCCTTGCCGCAGGGACGGCTGCGCGGACGCGCGCCTCGGCGTCGTCGATCGCGGCCGCGATGGCGGCGATATCGAGGCCGGGCGCGACGGCGACCTTCGCCGCCACCAGCAGCTCCTCCGGGCCCATGTACTGGGTCTTGAGGTGGATGAGGCGGTCGATGCGCTCGCCGTCGACCAGGTTCTCCCGGATCGCGCGATCCTCGTCGGGGGTCGCGCCCTCACCGATGAGCAGGCTCTGCATCTCCACGATCAGCACGATCGCGATCACACCGAGCAGCACACCGATGGCCAGCGTGCCGATACCGTCGAAGACCGCGTTATCGGTGATCATGGTCAGTCCGACACCGCCGAGGGCGAAGATCAGACCGATCAGCGCGCCGGTGTCCTCCAGCAGCACCACCGGCAGCTCGGGGCTGCGGGAGTTGCGGATGAACCGCCACCAGCTGGCGTTGCCCTTGAGTGGGCGCGATTCGCGGACCGCGGTGGTGAAACTGTAGGTCTCCAGACCGATCGCGATCACCAGGATGACGATCGCGACGATCGGTGAACTCAGCTCCTCGGGATGCTGGATCTTGTGGATGCCCTCGTAGATCGCATACACCGAGCCGAGGGTGAACAGCACCAGCGCGACGACGAACGAATAGAAGTAGCGGTTGCGCCCGTACCCGAACGGATGCAGCTCATCGGCCTCCTGCTCGGCCCGGCGCTGACCGAACAGCAGCAGGCCCTGGTTGGAGGTATCGGCGACCGAGTGCACACCCTCGGCGAGCATGGACGCCGAACCGGTGATCGCCGCACCGACGAACTTGGCCACCGCGATGCCCGCGTTCGCCACCAACGCGGCGACGATCGCCTTCTTCCCACCACCAGCCGACATCCGGGCTGCCCTCCTGTTCGATGTGCCGCACCATCGCCGCGGTGCGCGGTCGGGGCCCCTTCGATCCGCCACGGACCGGAGCAGGCCGCGCATCAGACTATTCGAGACCGCCGCGATTCGCTGTCTCGGATCCTGAACCCGGTGCTACCGGGCTGCCGGTCGGGGTTGCGTGCCGAGGCCGTGACCGATCGCCTCGTGTTCAGGGCGTCCCGCCGACGCAGGCGCAGAACACCTGCGCGGGCCCGTCCACCGCTTGTGCGCGGACTTCGCTGTCGGCGGCCGAGATCCAGGCCGCGGCACCGCGTTCGAGGACGAGTTCGGAATCCTCCTGGAACAGCCGCACCGAACCCGCGGTGCACAGCACGATGCCCGGACCGGCCTCGGTGAGCGGCACCAGCGCCGAACCCGCGGTCAGATCGAAACGGCGCAATGCGAATTCCGGTGCGGGCGTGCGATAGCGCACCGATCCGTCACCGGCCGGTTCGGGCAGTACCACCGGCAGGTCGATCGGCTCGAAGTCCAGCACCCGCAACAACTCCGGGACATCGACATGTTTGGGGGTGAGACCGCCGCGCAGCACATTGTCGGAGTTGGCCATGATCTCGACGCCGAGTCCGCGTAGATAAGCGTGCAGATTCCCGGCGTCGAGGAACAGGGCCTGGCCCGGTTCCAGGGTCAACCGGTTGAGCAGCAGCGCGGCCAGCACGCCCGCATCGCCCGGATAGTTCTCGGCGAGTTCCAGCGCGGTCCTGGCCTCGGGCGCGAATTTGCGTTTCCGGCTCGACAGATAACGCACGCAGCCGTCGAGCACCTGCGGCAGCAGGGTGGCGAGTACGTTCTGCGGCAGGGTGATCCAGGTGGTGAACAGGGTGCGCAGGCCGTCGGAATCCGGCTGGGCGGCCAGCAGATCCGCATAGGATTCCAGGCCCGCGACGTCGAGCGCGCGCAGCAACTCGACGGTACGGCGGGGCTCGCGGAATCCGGCCAGCGCCTCGAACCGCTCCAGCGCCACCACCAGTTCCGGTTTGTGGTTCTCGTCGCGGTAATTGCGCATCGGCGAGTCCAGCGGCACCCCGGCCTGGTTCTCCCGGTGGAAACCGGCCTCGGCCTGCGCGGAACTGGGATGCGCCTGAAGCGACAGCGGTTCCTCGGCGGCGAGGATCTTGAGCAGGAATGGCAGCCTGCCACCGAATTCCGGTGCGGCGGCGCCGAGTTCACGATCAGGGTCGGCGGAGACCAGCTCCAGCAGGGAGGTGGTCGACCCGTTGCCGATACGCACCTTGGCCGGATCGGCGGGATGGGCGCCGAACCACAGTTCGGCTTCCGGATGGGCCGAGGGAACCGGGCGACCGCACAGCTTGGCGAGCGAGGTGCGCGAGCCCCAGGCATAAGAGCGCAGCGCACCGACGAGTTCGTGCACTAGTAGCGTCCCCCGTCGAACTGATCGGAGCCGAATTGTTCGGGGGCGGGACCACTGGTGACCTCACGGGCGCCGATCAGGCGCAGATAGGCCGCGGTCATCTCCAGGCGGAGGGCGAGTACAGCCAGTCGTTTCAGCTCGCCACCGAGGGCGAGGGCATCCGCCTCGGCTTCCTCCGGTTGCGGTGCGGCGGGATCGGTCAGATCACTGCGCAGCAGGTCGAGGTCCGCGGCGACCAGATCGGCGTCGACGAGGCCGGAACCGGCGCCGGAGAAGACGGCGAGCTTACGGCGCGCGACCACCTCGTCGGGGTCGGTGCTCAGCACGAACACCCGCATCCGTTCCACCGGCGCCGGGCCGTCGAGCTGTTCGTCGTGGAAGAGCGGATCGTAATCGGGTGCGGATTCACCTGCGGCGGCGATCATGCGCGGCTGGGCCGCGACGGCGACGGTCAGGTCCACCGCGGTGGCGATCCGGCCCGCCGACTGCACCAGCACCTCGGCGGCGTGCCCGGCGAGTTCGGTGGCGGCGGGGGAGTCGCCCGCCAACACCAGCCCACGCTGCTGCATCCGGGTGGCCAGGGTCTTGGCGGGATTGCGGAACACTTCGTGCTGGGGGCCGTCGCGCAGGGCCTCGGCGTCGACCAGATCGGCGAGATCGCTCAAGGTGGGCAGCGCGGGCCCGCTGCGGGTCGGGTCGACGGCGCGCAGTACGGCGATGCCGACCGCGAGATAGCGCAGCAGCCGGTTGTGGTCGAGGACGGGCAGCCGCGGTGAGAGCAACGCCGACCGCCCGGCGGCCACCGCGCGCAGCGGACCCTCGTGCGGTGCGGCCACCACGACCTCGGCGCCACGACGCTGGGCCCGGTCGACGGCGTCCACGAGGCGTGGATCACCCGCATCGTCACCGGCGACGATCACCACGTCGAGCGGACCGACCCACGGTGGGACGGCGACCACGGGCACGATCGGCAGACCGGCTCCGTCGCCGAGCGCGGCGATCAGCATGCGGGCCGCGCGGGTGGCTCGGCCGGGACCGCAGACGAAGACCAGACTGCGTGGTCGCAGACCATCGAGCCGCTCCAGGATGCCCTCGTCGACGGCGGCCGCGGTGGCGCGGATCTGGGCGCCGCCGGATGCGGCCGAGCGCAGGGCGCCGCCGCTGTCGGCTGCCTCGAGCGACTCCGCGTCGTCGAGGTCGAGCACCGGTGTTCCAGCGATCATCGGGCGTCCCACCTCCCCTCATCGCGCTGTGTTCGCCGTCGACCCGCACCCTTCGGTGTCGTGCCCACCGGGACCGTCCCTCTCCGGATGGGGCCGGGCGAATCCAAGGTCTGTGCTTCCACTATTCCAGTCGGGAACCGGCTATGTCCTGGATCCCCGGTCGGGAAGGCCAGTCTGCCTTCCGTCTCGAATCCTGAGCATGTGATTCCTTCTCTCGGTAATTCCACTATCCCAGTCAGGAACGCACGATTGTGAGGATCTCGGTCACGAGTGCGTCTACTTCCTCCGGCGATCTGGCTTCGACGTTGAGACGTAGCAGCGGTTCGGTATTGGAGGCGCGCAGGTTGAACCAGGCGTCGGCGGGCAGCTGGACCGTCACGCCGTCCAGCCGGTCGACCGAGACCGCCCGATCGGCGAATGCGTCCAGTACCGCACTCGTGCGTGCGGCGGCGTCGTCGACGGTGGAGTTGATCTCCCCGGACGCGGCGTAGGTGTTGTAGGACGACATCAGCTCCGAGACCGGCCGGTCCTTCTCACCGAGCGCGGCGAGTACGTGCAAGGCGGCGAGCATGCCGGAGTCGGCGCCCCAGAAGTCGCGGAAGTAGTAGTGCGCGGAGTGCTCGCCGCCGAACACCGCACCGGTGGCGGCCATCTGCTGTTTGATGAACGAATGGCCGACCCTGGTGCGCACCGGTGTGCCGCCCAGCTCGGTGACCAGTTCGGGCACCGAGCGCGAGGTGATCAGGTTGTGGATGATCACCGCGCCCGGCTCCTTACCGAGTTCGCGTTCGGCGACCAGCGCGGTGATGGCCGAGGGCGAGACCGGATCGCCGTTCTCGTCGACGACGAAGCAGCGGTCGGCGTCGCCGTCGAAGGCGAGACCGATATCGGCGCCGGATGTGCGGACCAGCTCCTGGAGATCGACCAGATTCTTCGGGTCCAGCGGGTTGGCCTCATGGTTGGGGAAGCTGCCGTCGAGTTCGAAGTACAGCGGCACGATCGTCACCGGCGCCAGGCTGCCGAGCACCGCCGGCACCGTGTGCCCGCCCATACCGTTGCCCGCGTCCACCGCGATCTTCAGCGGACGGATATCGGTGAGGTCGACGAGTTCGCGTAGGAAGGTGGCGTAATCGCCGAGCAGGTCGGTCTCGGTGGCGCTGCCGCGGGCGCCGTCGTAGCCGGGCACGCCCGCGGTGACCTCGGCGGCGATGGTCGCGAGGCCGGTGTCCTGGCCGACCGGAAGCGCTTTGGCGCGGCACAACTTGATGCCGTTGTAGCGGGCGGGGTTGTGGCTGGCGGTGAACATCGCGCCGGGGCAGTCCAGTGTGCCGGAGGCGAAGTAGAGCTGGTCGGTGGAGGCCAGGCCGATATGCACCACATCGAGGCCCTGGCCGAGCACGCCATCGGCGAAGGCGGCCGCCAGTTCGGGGGAGGAGTCGCGCATATCGTGTCCGATGACGACACGTCGCGCGTTCTCCGCGCGCATCAGCCGCGCGAACGAGGCCCCCACATCGGAGACGAATCGGGCATCGATCTGGTCACCGACCACACCGCGGACGTCGTAGGCCTTGATCACCGCGTTCACGAAATCGGCAGAGCGGGCGACTGTCATAGCGAACACCCTAATGCCAGGGCGTGGCGGCGCCGACATGGTCCCGGCAGTTGCCCGCGGGCACGGCCTCAGCTGGGCGGATCGGGCAGGACGCGCAGATGTCCACGGCGGCCGGTGCGGGTGGCGCGCGGCGGCGGGGGCGCGTAATCACGGTAGCCGTGTTGATCGGGTTCGGGCGGACGGCGGCGCAGCCCGGCCTCGCGAACCGCCTCGGCGAGGGCGGTCAGATCGTCGTCGTCGGGTGTGCTGGAGGAGAATCCGCCTTCGTGCCGGACCATGTCCCAGCCCTTGGGCGCGGTGATGCGGGAGGCGTGCGTTTCGCAGAGGTCCCAGGAGTGGGGTTCGGCTACCGTCGCGAGGGGTCCGACCACCGCGGTCGAGTCCGAGTAGACATAGGTGAGCGTCGCGACGGCCGGATTCTTGCAACCTGGTCGGCAGCAACGACGCATGGGAATCACGCCAGTGAGAGTAACCCGCTCGGCGGCCGTGGGTGGGGAGACACGCTCAGTGAATCCCCGCCGATCGGCGCGTCGCAGGCCGTCCGGCCGCCGTCAGTGGCTGATTTCGCGCCGCTGCGCGCGCGGTCGCACATCAGCTCGGATCGGGATCGATGACGTCGGGATCGACGCCGAGATAGGTGGCGATCTGCTGGACCAGAACCTCGCGCAGCAGTTCCACGAGATCGTCCGGATCGCCGGCCCGCAATTCGAGCGGTTTGCGGAACAGGACCACTCGTGCCCGGATGGGGGTGCCGTGCCGGTCGACTCCCGCGGGGATGAGTCGTGACAGCGGCACCGGTCCGTCGGCCACGACCTCGTCCGGCCAGGTGACCGAATCAGGGTGCAGCGGACGGATTTTCGGCACATCGTCGACCGCGATATCGAGCTTGGTCAGCCGATCGTGCCACCGCGAATCCAGCGGAGCGAACGCCTCGAGCACGAGGCGGTCGAACTTCTGGCCGCGGGTGCGCCAGGCGGGGACGGTCGGTGGCAGCATCGGTCCGCGTACCCCGCGGCCACGGCGGGTCACCGACCTGGCTGTCGGGGGACGTCGGTTGCGGGAGCGTGCCATACCCGAAACGTTAGCCAGCTACCGCGACCCACTGTCGGCCCGCCCCGGCCACACGCACCGAGGCGGGCTCGCCGGGACCTCGACGGCCCGGATTCAGCCGATGCCGCGCTTGAGCCTGCGGCGCTCGCGTTCGGACAAACCGCCCCAGATACCGAAGCGTTCATCGTGTGCGAGTGCGTATTCCAGGCACTCGTCGCGAACCTCGCACCCCATGCAGATCCGTTTCGCCTCGCGGGTCGAGCCGCCCTTCTCGGGGAAGAACGCCTCCGGATCGGTCTGGGCGCACAGGGCGCGTTCCTGCCACTGTTCTTCGATGGACTCGAACATCTCGTCGAAACCCGGTACGACCAAGCTGAGTCGGGGGGCCGAATCTCGCTCACCCCCCTCATGGTCATTCCACCCGGCCTCTGCGCAGACGCTACGTGCTGCGCCTGCCGTGGAATCGGTTTGCGATACGCCGCCCGGCATGCCCGAAGGGGCCAGCTCATTGGCCATCGCTCCGCCTCCTCACTGTGTGTTAGCGCAGAATGCTTCTTTCCGCCGGACCAACACGCCTACCGACGGCACTACTCCGCGACGTTGTCTCGCGGACATCCCCGAGCATGCCGCCCCGGCTCGAACATTCGTTCGAAAAACCGTTCGCGCGTTGAACTCTCGCGCGATCCCGGAATGACATGACTGTGATTAGACACGCCGGACGCGTCGATGGTCAAGCCGCTGTCGCTATTCCGTTACTATCCGGCAGCGCTTTCGAAGACGATCTTGAACCGTCATATAGCAAATGAGCAGCAAATATGGCTCGAAGCGCGGCCGATCCGGGGGCGCATAGGCTATGCGGATGTGACTTCAGAACAAGCGGACATCGCACCGGGCAATGCGCTCCGCATCGCCGTCCTTGTCGGCGGAGTGGGTGGTGCGCGGTTCCTTCAGGGTGTTCGGGAACTACTGCCCGATGCCGAGGTTTCGGCCATCGTCAATGTCGGTGACGACGTGTGGATGCACGGGCTCCGTATTTGTCCCGACCTCGATACCTGCATGTATACCCTCGGTGGCGGAATCGATACCGAACGCGGCTGGGGCCGGGTGGGCGAAACCTGGCACGCCAAGGAAGAGCTGGCGAAATACCATGCGCAGCCGGACTGGTTCGGCTTGGGTGACCGTGATATCGCCACCCACTTGGTTCGAACGGAAATGCTGAACGCCGGTTACCCGCTCTCGGCGGTCACCGAGGCGCTGTGCAATCGATGGCAACCGGGTGTGAAACTGATCCCGGCAACCGATGATCGTTGTGAAACCCATGTCGTTGTCAGTGACCCGGACAACCCTGGCGAACGCCGCGCGATCCATTTCCAAGAGTGGTGGGTTCGATACCGAGCGGGCATCGAGACACATGGATTCGCCACAATCGGCGCGGATCAAGCCAAACCCGCACCGAATGTGATCGATGTCATAGGTGCCGCTGATGTGGTCTTGCTCGCACCGTCGAACCCGGTGGTGAGCATCGGCTCCATCCTCGCGGTGCCCGGCATCCGTGGCGCGTTGCGCACCACCGAGGCGAAGGTTATCGGCATCTGTCCGGTCATCGACGGAAAACCGTTGCGCGGCATGGCCGATGAGTGCCTGTCGGTCATCGGGGTGGAGACCTCCGCGGAGGCGGTCGGCCGCCATTACGGCGCGCGCTCGACGACCGGCATCCTCGACGGCTGGTTGATCCACAGCACCGACACCGCGGACGTTCCCGGTGTCGAGGTCCGCAGCGTGCCACTGCTGATGACCGATCCGCCGACCACCGCCGAAATGGTGCGTGCGGCACTGGATCTGGCAGGAGTGAAGCCATGACCGGGCCTGTCGACCACGCCGCGGGCGAGCTGCGCCTGCTGCCGATCACCGGACTGCCGGAGTTCCGGCCCGGCGACGATCTCGCCGGACATCTCGCCGCCGCCGCCCCGTGGCTGGCCGACGGTGATGTGCTGGTGGTCACCAGCAAGATCGTCGCCAAGGTCGAGGGGCGCATCGTCGCGGCGCCACTGGACCCGCAGGAGCGCGATACCGCGCGCCGGGCCCTGGTCGATCAGGAGGCGGTGCGGGTGCTGGCCCGCAAGGGGCGCACGCTCATCACCGAGAACCGGCTCGGCATCGTGCAGGCCGCGTCCGGGGTGGACGGGTCGAATGTGGAGCAGGGCGAATTGGTGCTGCTGCCAGCAGATCCCGATGCCAGCGCGAAGGCGCTGCGCTCGGCGCTGGCCGAGCGGCTCGGGATCGAGGTGGCGGTGGTGATCACCGACACGATGGGCCGGGCCTGGCGCAACGGTCAGATCGATGCGGCCATCGGCTCGGCCGGGCTGCGGGTGCTGCACGACTATGCGGGCGCGGTGGACGGACAGGGCAACGAGCTGCATGTCACCCAGGTCGCCGTGGCCGACGAGCTGGCCGCCGCCGCCGATCTGGTGAAAGGCAAACTCGGCGGCGTGCCGGTGGCCGTGGTGCGCGGTCTGTCCTATGCCGACGACGCCTCCAGCGCAGCCGATCTCGTGCGGCGCGGCACCGACGATCTGTTCTGGCTCGGTACCGCCGAGGCGATCGAGCAGGGGCGTTCGGAGGCGGTACTGCTGCGGCGGTCGGTGCGCGAGTTCGCGAGCGACCCGGTCGATCCGGAGCGGGTGCGGGCCGCGGTATCGGTCGCATTGACCGCGCCCGCACCGCATCACACCCGGCCGGTGCGGTTCGTCTGGCTGCGTGACCGCGCGCGTCGGGAGCGGCTGCTGCACGCGATGGCCGACAAGTGGCGGGCCGACCTCACCGCCGACGGGCTGCCCGCCGATCGGGTGGAGCGCCGGATCGCCCGCGGCCGGATCCTTTTCGACGCACCCGAGGTGATCATTCCGTGCTGCGTGCCCGACGGCGCGCACGACTATCCCGACGATCGACGCCGGGCAGCCGAGCAGACCATGTTCACCGTCGCGGTCGGTGCCGCGGTGCAGGGGCTGCTGGTCGCGCTGGCCACCGAGGGGCTCGGCAGCTGCTGGATCGGTTCGACTATCTTCGCGCCGGAGACCACGCGGGAGGTGCTCGGCCTGGACGGCGACTGGAATCCGCTGGGCGCCATCGCGATCGGTCATCCGCTCGAGGAACTCACACCGCGTCCGCCGCGGGCGCCGGGTGCGGCCCTGGTGGAGCTGTGAGCGCGGATTCGCTGCACGCCTCGGCGACGGCCCTGCTCGAATCGTGGTCGCCGGGTACGGGATCGGAGGCCTCGCTGCGGGAGGCGATGCTCGCGTTCCTCGGCTCCGCGCCGCGCGGCTGTCTGCGTGAGCATGCGCCCGGTCACATCACGGCCTCGGCGGTGGTGTTCTCCGCCGACCGCGATGAGGTGCTGTTGACGCTGCATCCGCGGGTCGGGCGCTGGATCCAGCTCGGCGGGCACTGTGAGGAGGGTGATGCCACCGTGGCCGACGCCGCGCTGCGCGAGGCCACCGAGGAATCGGGTATCGACGGGCTGCGGCTGGCGCCGCGGCTCTACGGTGCGCAGGCGCATCCGATCACCTGCTCGCTCGGGGTGCCGACACGTCATCTGGATCTGCTGTTCGAGATCACCGCGCCGAAGGGTGCGGTGCCGGTGCGCAGCGCCGAATCGACCGATCTGCGGTGGTGGCCGATCGATGCGCTGCCGGAGAATGCCGATGTGCTGATTCGCTGAGTGTCGACTGCCATGAGGGCGCCCGCACGGTGTGTGCGGGCGCCCTTCTCATGTCCGGATGTCACCGGTCGGCTCCGGGGTCACAGATGCTTTACAAATCAAGCTATTTGTATAGACGAAGGACAAACTGTCGCCTATCGTCAACTTCAGGTGGTAGTGCACATCACATGTGATGTGTGTCGCTTGAAGGAGACGATGATGTCTACTGATGCCGAAACCGCAGGTCTGGCGCCCGAGACGCCCGCCTGGCGGGACCGGAAACGGTATATGTGGCTGTGGGGGCTGTTCGCGCCCACCGGACTGTTCACCATCGGGCTACCGCTCATCTGGGCGCTGAACGAACTGGGCTGGACCGGATTGGCCCATGTGCCGTTCTGGCTCGGCCCGATCCTGGTGTATCTGGTCATTCCGCTGGCCGATATCTTCTTCGGCCCCGACGGCTCCAATCCGCCCGATGAGGTGATGGAGTACCTGGAAAACGACAAGTACTACCGATACCTCACCTACCTCTACCTGCCGTTCCAGTACGCCTCGCTGATCATGGCCTGCTATCTGATCACCGCGAGCGATCTGCGCTGGCTCGGGATCGACGGCGGGCTCATGGTGGTCGACAAGATCGGCCTCGCCGTGACGGTCGGCATCATCGGCGGCATCGGTATCAACACCGCGCACGAACTCGGCCACAAGAAGGTCGATCTGGAGCGCTGGCTGTCCCGGATCGCGCTGGCCAAGTCCTGCTACGGCCACTTCTACATCGAGCACAACCGCGGCCATCACGTGCGCGTGGCCACACCGGAGGACCCGGCGAGTTCTCGGGTGGGGGAGACCTTCTGGGCGTTCTGGCCGCGCACCGTCGTCGGCGGCCTGCGTTCGTCGTGGCGGCTGGAGAAGGCCAGGCTCGAGCGGCTCGGCAAGAAGCCGTGGACGTTACAGAACGAAGTGCTCAGCGCCTGGCTGATGTCGGTGCTGCTGTTCGCGGTCCTGATCGCGGTGTTCGGCATCGAGGTGCTGCCGTATCTGCTGCTCCAGGCCGTCGTCGGATTCAGCCTGCTCGAAGCGGTCAACTACCTCGAGCACTACGGCCTGGTGCGGCAGCGGACGGCGAGCGGGCGCTATGAACGGCCCGCGCCCACGCACAGCTGGAACAGCGACCACATCGTGACCAATATCTTCCTGTACCACTTGCAGCGCCACAGTGACCATCACGCCTACCCGACCCGGCGCTATCAGACGCTGCGCAGCTGGGACGGTGCGCCCAATCTGCCCAGCGGCTACGCGAGCATGATCCTGCTCGCCTACTTCCCGCCGATCTGGCGCCGGGTCATGGACAAGCGGGTGCTCGCCCATTACGACGGCGATATCACCAGGGCCAATATCCACCCGGCCAAACACGACCAGGTGCTGGCCCGATACGGCTCGACCGCGGGAGGTACGGCATGAGCGCGTATCGGTGTCCGGTGTGCGAGTACGTCTACGACGAGATCACGGGCGAGCCGCATGAAGGCTTCCCGGCGGGGACGCCGTGGTCCGCGGTTCCCGACGACTGGTGCTGTCCGGACTGCGGGGTGCGGGAAAAGATCGATTTCGAATCGGTCGGCAGCGATCAGGCACGACGGTAGTCCGGCGAGCGAAGAGGTGACGATATGACCGAATACAAGCTGTATCAGTGCATCCAGTGCGGCTTCGAATACGACGAGGCCGAGGGCTGGCCGGAGGACGGCATTGCGCCCGGCACTCGCTGGGACGATATCCCCGACGACTGGACCTGCCCGGACTGCGGCGCCGCCAAGGCCGATTTCTTCATGGTCGAGATCGAGCGGTCGTGAGGTTTTGACTGCGGCAGACGCCCGTGCCAGTGTCGCAGGCATGCCGCGCAACGGGTCGAGAGTCACCTATCAGGAGGCCGCGCGGGAGCTGTTGCGCAGTTCGGTCCTCGATGCCATGCGCGAACTGCTCACCGAGCGCGACTGGTCCAAGATCACCCTCGGTGACGTGGCCACTCGCGCCGGTGTCAGCAGGCAGACGCTGTACAACGAATTCGGCTCGCGGGCCGGACTCGCCCAGGCCTACGCCCTGCGCTTGGCCGACGACCTGGTCGATCATGTCGGGGCCGCCATCGACGACAATGTCGGCGATGCCCGCGCGGCCTTCCGGCAGGGTCTGTCCGGCTTCTTCCTCGGCGCCGCCGCTGATCCGCTGGTGCGCTCACTGGTCGCGGGCGAGGTCAAACTCGATCTGCTCCGGCTGATAACCCTCGACGCCGAGCCGCTGGTCGAACACGCCACCGAACGATTGTCGGTGGCGTTTCAGCACAGCTGGGTCGATGCCACCGCCACCGAGGCCGATGTGCTCGCCCAGGCACTCGTGCGGATCGCCCTGAGCTATATCCCCACCCCACCCGCACCCGGCCGCGATGCCCCCGAGGAACTGAGCGCCTTGCTCGGGCCCTATGTGGAGGCGATTCTCGCGGCCCGCGAATTGCGGTAGCTACCGCGCTGCCGGGCCGGTCCGTCCGCGCGCGGAGGCGATCCACCGTGAACGCAGAGTGCCCCTTCGGTTACGGCACGGTGGCCCTTTCGGGTGTGCGGTGAATTCGCACGGCCGTTTGCGGCCGGTATGCGGTGACCTCGATCACAGGGTTGATCGAACAACGGCCTTCTATCAGGGCTGTAACGGTCGCCACGTTTGGGGGTCAAGGAAAGGTGTAACGGACCACACGTCTGAGACTATGGATGTCCGTTGGTGTCAGGGTTCATTTTTAGCGGGGCAAGCGTGCAAACGGTTGGCAAACCGAGGGGATCGGCCGATCCCAAACGCCATCTGTGGTTTCTCGGTCTCATCGCGCCTGCGTGCGCTTTGCTGCCCTCTCAACTGGTGTTGCACACCGGGTTGACGGTCTTCTGGTGGATCGGGCCGATCATCGTGCTGATCGTGATCCCGCTGCTGGATCAGCTGGTCGGCGAGGACGGCAGCAACCCCCGCGACGAGGATTACGAACTGCTGTCCAACGACCGCTACTACCGGTGGTGCACCTATCTGTTCCTGCCGATCCAGCTGGCCGGACTCATAGTCGCGGGCTATCTCTGGTCCGGTGACGAGCTGAGCGTCACCGACAAACTCGGGCTGGCCACCACCCTCGGACTCGTCTCCGGTATCGGCATCAACGCCGCGCACGAACTGGGCCATCGGGTCGAGAGCCTGGAACGCTGGCTGGCCAAGATCGCGCTGGCGCAGTCGGGGTACGGCCACTTCTTCGTCGAGCACAACCGCGGCCATCACATGCGGGTGGCCACGCCGGAGGATCCGGCCAGCGGCCGGTTCGGTGAATCGCTGTGGGAATTCCTGCCGCGCAGCGTGTCCGGTGGTTTCCGGTCCGCGATCCGACTCGAGCGCGCCCGGCTGGCTCGCCGTGAGCTGCGCTGGTGGAGTGTGCACAACCACATCCTGCAAGCCTGGTCGATGACGGTGGTGCTGTTCGGTGGGCTGCTGCTGGCGTTCGGTCTCGAGATCCTGCCGTACCTGCTGCTGCAAGCCGTGATCGGGGTGATGCTGCTGGAGACGGTGAACTATGTCGAGCACTACGGCCTGCTGCGCGAACGCACCCCCGGCGGCCGCTACCGGCGCTGTTCACCGCGCGACAGCTGGAACAGCGACCGGCTGGTGACCAACATCTTCCTGTTCCATCTGCAACGACACAGCGATCACCACGCCAATCCCGGCCGTCGCTATCAGACGCTGCGCAGTTCACAGCAGGCGCCGCAGCTGCCGGCGGGCTACGCCACGATGATCCTGCTCGCGGCCATTCCACCGCTGTGGCGACGGGTGATGGATCCGCGGGTGCTCGCGCACTACGGCGGCGATATCAGTCGTGCCAATATCGCGGCGCGCAAGCGGGATCGGTTGCTGGCGCGGCACGGAGCCACCGCCTCCTGAGTTCGGCTCCTCGGTTGCCGGACACCGCTGTCGCCGAAGCGACTAGCCTGGCTTCGGAACCGATATCCGGAGAGAGGCTGATCCAGGCGCATGACGACCTCAGAACTTCCCGCACGTACGTCGCTGACCGCCGATGTTCGTCACGGCATCGACTACAAGGTGGCCGACCTGTCCTTGGCCGAATTCGGTCGTAAGGAGATCCGCCTGGCCGAGCACGAGATGCCCGGTCTGATGGCCCTGCGTCGTGAATACGCCGAGGTGGAGCCGCTGAAGGGCGCGCGCATCTCGGGTTCGCTGCATATGACGGTGCAGACCGCGGTGCTGATCGAAACCCTCACCGCGCTCGGCGCCGAGGTGCGCTGGGCCTCGTGCAATATCTTCTCCACCCAGGACCATGCCGCCGCCGCGGTGGTCGTCGGCCCGAACGGCACCGTCGACGAGCCGAAGGGCACCCCGGTGTTCGCCTGGAAGGGCGAGACGCTCGAGGAGTACTGGTGGGCCGCCGAGCAGATGCTGACCTGGCCGGACGCACCGGCCAACATGATCCTCGACGACGGTGGCGACGCCACCATGCTGGTGCTGCGCGGCGCGCAGTTCGAGAAGGCGGGCGTGGTGCCACCGGCCGATGAGGACCATTCGGCCGAGTACACCGTGTTCTTGAACCTGCTGCGCGAGCGGTTCGAGACCGATAAGGGCAAGTGGAGCGCCATCGCCGAGAGCGTGCGTGGTGTCACCGAGGAGACCACCACCGGCGTGCTGCGGCTGTACCAGTTCGCCGCCGCGGGTGAGCTGGTGTTCCCGGCCATCAACGTCAACGACTCGGTCACCAAGTCCAAGTTCGACAACAAGTACGGCACCAGGCATTCGCTCATCGACGGCATCAACCGCGGCACCGATGTGCTGATCGGCGGTAAGAAGGTGCTGATCTGTGGTTACGGCGATGTGGGCAAGGGCTGCGCGGAATCGCTTGCCGGACAGGGCGCCCGGGTGCAGGTCACCGAGATCGACCCGATCAACGCGCTCCAGGCGCTGATGGACGGCTACGACGTCGTCACCGTCGAGCAGGCCATCGGTCAGGCCGATATCGTCATCACCTCGACCGGCAACAAGGACATCATCACCCTCGACCATATGAAGGCGATGAAGGACCAGGCCATCCTCGGCAATATCGGCCACTTCGACAACGAGATCGATATGGCGGGGCTGGAGCGTTCGGGCGCAACGCGTTTGAACATCAAGCCCCAGGTCGATCTGTGGACCTTCGGTGAATCCGGTAAGTCGATCATCGTGCTGTCGGAGGGCCGTCTGCTGAACCTCGGCAACGCGACCGGCCACCCCTCGTTCGTGATGAGCAACAGCTTCTCCAACCAGGTGATCGCACAGATCGAGCTGTGGACCAAGCCGGACGAGTACGACAACGAGGTCTACCGCCTGCCCAAGCACCTGGACGAGAAGGTCGCGCGCATCCACGTCGAGGCGCTCGGCGGCACGCTCACCAAGCTCACCAAGGACCAGGCCGAATACATCGGTGTGGATGTCGAGGGCCCGTACAAGCCCGACCACTACCGCTACTGATCCGCTGAGACGCGAGTGGCCCGTCGACGCATTTCGTCGACGGGCCACCGGCGTTCATACCGTTGACGCGCTCAGCACACGGTGCCCGGTGTGCAGCCCCGGCCGATCTGGGCCAGCAGCTCGAGTACGTCGACCACCATGTCCGCACTGCCCGTGGCGCTGCCGGTCCCGCTGTCGTCGACGGGGGCGTTCGCGACGGGCGCCGCGGGTTCCAGCGCCAGGGGCGCGGCGGTGGCGGTGCCACCGGCGACGGTGACGCCCAGAATGACCGCGATGGCGGCGGTGTGCAGGGCGCGCTTGATCGACATATGTTCTCCCTGTGAGGTGTGGAGCCGGTGTGCTCCGCGGCCGGAGATTGTCCGGGCCTACCGACCATGCCCGCCGTGACTCTCGGCGGCCAGACCCGAATCCTGTGGTCGCGATCGCGGTCGCCGCGCCCATCGTGCAGCACGGTGCCGGTAGTGGGTTTCCGGCCCGGGACCAGCGCCGAGTACCCTGCTGGCCATGGGTGAACTGATCGCGGTCGAAGGGCTCGACGGCGCCGGAAAACGGACGCTGATCGACGGCCTGCTCACCGATCTGCGCGCGCGGGGTCTGCGCGCGGGCACCCTCGCCTTTCCCGCCTACGGCCGGTCCATCCACGCCGATCTCGCGGCCGAGGCGCTGCGCGGCGCCCACGGCGACCTCGCCGCGTCCATCAACGCGATGGCTGTGCTGTTCGCACTGGATCGCGCCGATGCCGCCGCGGAGTTGTCGAACCTGTTGGACGGCAACGACATCGTGGTCCTCGACCGCTATGTCGCCTCCAATGCGGCGTATTCGGCGGCGCGGGCCGAACAATCGGCCGACGGCGAAATCGTCGACTGGGTGGGCGATCTGGAGTTCGGCAGGCTGAAACTGCCGGTTCCCGCGCTCACCGTACTGCTCGACATTCCCACCGAGGTCGCCGCCGAACGAGCCCGCAGGCGTGGCGAACTCGACGCCACCCGGGCGCTGGACGCCTATGAGCGCGACGGCGGCCTACAAGCGCGCACCGGCGCGGTGTACCGGCAGCTGGCCGACCGCGACTGGTACGGCCCGTGGTGGACATACCGATCCGATGACGATCGAGAGGCCCTACGCGCCCGTTGTGTGGAAATCCTGGGCGAATAGGGTTGGATATGCGGCGCGCGTGCACCAGTAATGCGCGTGGTGGCCCGATACTGGCGTGGGAGATGACAACATAGAGATATGAAGCCGAAGATTCTGGTCGTCGACGACGATATGGCACTCGCGGAGATGCTCACGATCGTCCTGCGCGGGGAAGGGTTCGACCCGCATGTGGTCGGCGACGGCACACAGGCGCTGTCGGCGGTGCGGGAGATCCGTCCCGATCTGGTGTTGCTGGACCTGATGCTGCCCGGTATGAACGGCATCGACGTATGCCGCGTGCTCCGGGCCGATTCGGGCGTCCCGATCGTGATGCTCACGGCCAAGACCGACACGGTCGACGTCGTGCTCGGTCTGGAGTCCGGCGCCGATGATTACATCGTCAAACCCTTCAAACCGAAGGAACTCGTCGCCCGCGTGCGGGCGCGCCTGCGTCGCACCGAGGAGGAGCCCGCCGAGCTGCTCACCATCGCCGACATCGTCATCGATGTACCGGCCCACAAGGTGAGCCGCGACGGTGCGCAGATCTCGCTGACCCCGCTCGAGTTCGACCTGCTGGTGGCGCTCGCGCGCAAACCGCGGCAGGTGTTCACCCGCGAGGTGCTGCTCGAACAGGTGTGGGGTTACCGGCACGCGGCCGATACCCGCTTGGTGAACGTGCATGTCCAGCGCCTGCGCGCCAAGGTCGAAAAGGATCCCGAGAACCCGGAGATCGTGCTGACCGTGCGTGGGGTGGGGTACAAGGCCGGACCGCCGTGATCGGTAGTCGGTCCGGGTCGATGACTCGGAGGCGGCGGCTTGCCTGAGCACGAAGGCGGCCGCCTCGCCTCGCTTCAGCGAGGGCTCGCGCCGGTGGGCGCGTGGTTCAAGGGCGTCGGGACCTCCCTCGGCCATCTGTGGCGGCGATCGCTCCAGTTGCGCGTCATCGTGTCGACGTTGACGCTGTCGTTGATCGTCATCACCATTCTCGGTGTGGTGCTCACCAGCCAGATCACCGATCGGCTGCTCGACGCCAAGATCAACGCGGCGGTCGAGGAGATGGACCGTGCCCGCGGCACGGTGCAGAGCCAGTTGCAGGGCGCCCACGACCCCGCGCTGATGCGACAACGCCTCGCCGACGCCCGCAGCGTGCTGTCCGACAGCGGCGGTGAGACCCGCTCCGGTAGTGCGGCGGGCAGCTTCGATTCGGCGTTGAGCGTCGTCGGCGGCACCCCGCCACAGCAGATCGCGGTCGGCCCGATCGACCAGATACCGGACGAGCTGCGCCGGTTCGTCCAGGGCAATCAGGTCAGCTACCAGTTCGCCACGGTGTCGGACCCCGACGGCTATCGGGGGCGGGCGCTGATCATCGGCAGCCCGAGCGCCGACAATCCGACGCTGGAGACCTACCTGATCTTCCCGCTGGCCAACGAGGAGCGCTCGCTGGCGCTGATGCGCGGCACCATGATGGTCGGCGGCCTCGTCCTGCTGGTGCTGCTGGCCGCGATCACCGCACTGGTCACCAGGCAGGTGGTGCTGCCGATCCGGTCGGCGGCGCGGATCGCGAGCCGATTCGCCGACGGGCGGCTGCGGGAGCGGATGCTGGTGCGCGGTGAGGACGATATGGCGCGGCTGGCCGAGGCGTTCAACGAGATGGCCGAGAGCCTGTCCAACCAGATCACCCAGCTCGAGGAGTTCGGCAATCTGCAACGCCGGTTCACCTCCGATGTCAGCCATGAGCTGCGCACGCCGTTGACCACGGTGCGCATGGCCGCCGATCTGATCCACAGCAGCAGCGAGGACCTCGATCCCGCGCTGGCGCGCAGTGCGGAACTGCTGGTCACCGAACTGGACCGGTTCGAAGGACTGCTCAACGATCTGCTCGAGATCAGCCGCCACGACGCCGGTGTGGCCGAACTCCAGGTGGAATCGCTCGATGTGCGCATGTGCGTGCGTGCCGCGATCTCCACGGTGCGCCATCTGGCCAAGGAGTCCGGGGTCGAGGTCGTCACCGATCTGCCGGAGGAGCCGGTGGTGGCGGAGGTCGATCCGCGGCGAGTGGAGCGGGTGCTGCGCAATCTGCTGGCCAATGCCATCGACCACAGCGAGGGTAAGCCGGTGCTGATCAGGATGCGCGGCGACAGCGAGGTCAATGCGGTCGCGGTGGTCGTGCGCGATCAGGGCGTCGGCCTGCGTCCGGGTGAGGAGAAGCTGGTCTTCAGCCGCTTCTGGCGTTCGGACCCGTCGCGGATGCGGCGCTCCGGCGGTACCGGGCTCGGATTGTCGATCAGTGTCGAGGACGCCAACCTGCACGACGGCAAACTGGAGGCCTGGGGCGAACCGGGCGTCGGCGCCAGTTTCCGGCTGACGCTACCGCTGGTGCGTGGTCGCAAACTCGGCAAGAGCCCGCTGCCACTGGAGCCCGGTGCGCGCAAGGCCCGCGGCGCGGCGCCGGACCCGGAGGCGAACGGCACGGAGGCGACCGCCGAGCAGACGGCACCGGGCACACCTGCCGCCGCCGGCACGAGCGAGGCTCAGGCGTCGGGTCCCGCCGACTCGCACGGTCAACCGTCGGACCCGGGCGACGGTGCCAACGCGGCGCCCGGCGGCGACTCCTCGGGGTCACCCACCGATGCCGTGCTCACCGACACCGGAGACAAACAGCCATGACCATGCGGTCCACCGATTCCAGCCATTCGCGGCGCGGGCGAATCCTCGCCGCGCTGGCGATGACGCTGGCCGGGGTGCTGCTGCTGGGTGGTTGCGCGAGCCTGCCGGAATCCTCACAACCGCAGGCACTCGGCACCATCAACCGGGAGCCCACCTCCGCGGGTCCGCCCGCGCCGCTCGAGGGCCGCGATCCCGGCCTGCTCCTGTTGGATTTCCTACAGGCCAGCGCGGACCCGACCACTCGGCATCTGGCGGCCCGGCAGTACATGAATCCGTCGGCGGCGACCAAATGGAACGACGCGGCGGGCACGGTGATCGTGGAACGGCCCGACACCCTGCTGGAAGAACGCACCGAGAACACCGCCACCTACCGGATTCGCGCGCAACGCGTCGCCGAACTCGCCCCCGACGGTGCCTACCGGGCCATCGACGGACCGCCACTCGAGTACAAGGTCGAGATGAGCCGGGTCGACGGTGAATGGCGTATCGATGATCTGCCCGACGGTGTCGTCATCGACAAGCCCGCCTTCGCCAAGTTCTATCGCCGGTACGTGCTGTACTTCGTCGATCCGACCGGCAACGCGGTGGTCCCCGATCCGCGCTGGATCGCCTCGCCGAAGGATCAGCTCACTCAGCGGCTGCTCACCCTGCTCGGTGAGGGACCGCAGCCAGCCATCGCGCCGGTGGTGCTCAATCAGCTCGACGCCGGGCGGGTGACGTTGCGCGGTCCGATCACCAAGGCCAATGGTGATCCCGACGAGGTCGGCGTCGGCCTCGGCGGTGTGCGCATCGACTTCGCCGGAGCCTCCGAACTCGCGCCGCGTGAACGTGAACTGCTCGCCGCCCAGGTGGTGCTCACCCTCGCCAAGGCCGACATCCTCGGTCCGTACCTGCTGCTGGCCGACGGTAAACCGCTCGACGAGCGGTTCGCGGCCAACGGCTGGTCGGTCGCCGATGTGCACCAGTTCAGCCCCGAGGCGTACGCCCAGAACCGGACCGGTCTGCACGCCCTGCGTGATGGCGCCCTCGTCGAGGTGAACAATGGCGGAACAGCCCCGGCCCCCGGCTATTTCGGTGCGGTGCGCAATCTGCAATCGGCCGCGCTGACTCCCGACGGGCAGTTCGTCGCCGCGGTCGCCGACGCCGGGCGTCCCGCACCGGAGCCGCCACGCACCCTGATGGTGGGTAGCTACGGCGGCAATCAGTTCCCGGTCGCGGAGGGGACGACCATCAGCCGTCCGTCGTGGTCGGTCGACGGCTCGGCGGCATGGGCGGTGATCGATGGTGAGCGGGTGATCCGGGTGGTCAACGACCGCTCCACCGGTAACGTCTCGGTGCAGGACGTGGACACCTCGGCGCTGACCAGCGGTTCCAGTGGGATGCGGTTGCCGATCACCGAGATCAGGATCGCGCGCACCGGTGTGCGGGCCGCGCTGATCGCGGACGGCAAGGTGTACGTGGCGGTGGTCGAACGACGTCAGGACGGTAGATTTGCGCTGACCTCGCCGCTGCCCATCGCGGTCGGTCTCAGCACGCCAGCGGTCTCGTTGAACTGGCTGACCGGCGACACCATCATCCTGGCGCGCGAAGGCGATGTCGACCCGATCAGCACGGTGTCGATCGATGGCTCCCAGCTCATCTCGCAGACCACCCGCAACCTCACCCCACCGGTACGGTCGGTCACCGCCGCCCCCGACCATCAGTACGTCGCCGACTCGCGTGCCGTCCTGGAGTTCACCACCAATCCCGAAGGCGGCGAACAATACTGGCGTGAGGTCCCCGGCCTCGGCGCCAGCGCGGTACCGGTTCTTCCCGGCTGATCACCCGGCCGCGGCGGGTGCGGACCCGGCCGTTCGTGTCGGTGGGTGCGGGCACACTCCGAGGATGCGGACGCTACTGGATCTGGTGCTGCCCGTGGAATGTGCCGGTTGCGGGCTCGCCGGTATCGGTTGGTGCGCGCGGTGCGCCGCCCATCTGGCCGCAGCGCCGTGCCGAGTGCGCCCGCGCACCGATCCGGGTGTCCCGTGCTGGACGCTGAGCCGCTACGCGGGCCCACCACGGCGCGCGATACTGGCCGCCAAGGAGCGTCGACGCCGGGATCTGGCCGAACCACTCGGTCGCGCGCTGGCCGGTGGGCTGGCCCGATTGCGGGCCCATACCCGCCCGCTGGTGCTGGTTCCGGCGCCGAGCCGGCGGGCCGCGGCGCGCCGGCGTGGCGGCGATCCGGTGGCGCGTGCGGCCCGCGCGGCGGCGAGTTGGCTGCCGGATAGCCAGCTGCGGCCGATATTGGGTGTGTGGCGCGGTGTACACGATTCGGTGGGGCTTTCCGCTGGTGAACGCAGGCACAATCTGCGAGGCCGTATCATCACCGCCCCGCAGCCGGGAATCACGGCAAACGCCCAGGTCGTAGTGGTAGACGATGTGCTGACGACCGGCGCGACGGCCGCGGAATCGGTGCGTGCGCTGGCTGGCGCCGGAGTGCCGGTACACGCCGTGTTGACGCTGTGTGCGGCTTGACTTCAGGAAATTTGCGTGAACAGTGGCGGACCAGCGGTTGTCGTACTAGCGTCGCGGTCACACACCCGAACCGGCAGTTTGGAGGTGGGTCTCGGACAACTGGTGCCGAGCGTCTGTCATCCGACGAGATCGATCGGCACTGCTCAATCCCGCCGCACGCCAGTCGAGTCGTGCGGCCAGATCCGGGAGGTACGCGTGACGACTTCTTCACGACCTTCAGTGCAAGATGTAGATCCTTCGACGCTGGAAGCTCAGCGGGACGACCAACCCGAAGCGGACCGCCAACGAGCCACCCGCGCCGACATCGTGGTGAAGGGCCGCAATGTCGAGGTGCCCGACCATTTTCGAATCTATGTGTCGGAGAAGCTATCTCGACTGGAACGATTCGACCCGTCGATATTCCTGTTCGACGTCGAACTGTTCCACGAGCGCAATCGTCGTCAACGCAAGGCCTGTCAGCGCGTGGAGATCACCGCCCGAGGTAAAGGTCCGGTCGTGCGCGCCGAAGCGTGCGCCGACAGCTTCTACGCCGCTTTCGAATCGGTGACGGCGAAACTGGAGAGCAGGCTGCGCCGGACCAAGGATCGCCGCCGGGTGCACTACGGCGAGAAGACGCCGCTGTCGGTCGCCCAGGCCACCGCTGATCTGGTGGACGACGCGCTGTTCGAACCGGGCGGCGGCGCCCATGAGCATCCGGACGAGGGTCGCGGCCGGGATACGGGCGAACATACGGACTACGCGGCCGGGCCCGGGCATATCGTGCGGACCAAGGTGCATTCGGCGACGCCGATGACCGTCGACGACGCGCTCTATCAGATGGAACTCGTCGGACACGATTTCTTCCTCTTCCACGACAAGGAGACCGACCGTCCCTCGGTGGTCTACCGCAGACATGCCTTCGACTACGGTTTGATCCGACTGGCCTGACGGTCACGGCCCGCGGCGGGTCGAGCCCCGCCGTCCACGGCCATCCGATATTTCCCGACGACCCGGTCGGTGCGCACGCACCGGCCGGGTCTCGTCGTTTTCGGCGAACCCCTCGACGGTCAACTTACTTGGGAGTAAGTTGAATGGACCGATGGCTGAAAGGAATTCGCATGGCCTCCAGAGCTGCTCGCCGTGCCGTGATCGTCTCCGGCGCACGCACCCCGTTCGTCCGGGCGTTCACCGATTACACCCGGCTGGATTCGATCGACCTCGCCGATATCGCGGTGCGCGGCCTGCTGGAACGTACGGGTCTGGCCGGTGATCAGGTGCAGGCCATCGTGTGGGGTGGGGTGGTGTTGCCGAGCGCCGCGCCGAATATCGCCCGCGAGATCGCCCTGGATCTGAAACTGGATCCGGGATGCGAGGGCTACACGGTCACCCGGGCGTGCGCGTCCGGTTTGCAGGCGGTGACATCGGCGGCGGCTGCGATCGAGCGTGGTGAATACGACATCATGATCGCGGGCGGCAGTGATTCCACCAGTGGCGCCGAGGTCAAACTGCCGCAGAAGATCGTGCACGCGATGGCCCCGCTGGCCTTGGGTAAACCGAAGCCGAAGGATTATCTATCGGCTATATCGCAGCTCGCGCCGTTCACCGATCTGCTGCCGACGCGACCCAAGATCGCCGAACGCACCACCGGCGAGGTGATGGGGGAGTCGGCCGAGAAGATGGCGCGTATCCACGGCATCGACCGCGCCGCCCAGGACGAGTTCGCCGCCCGCTCCCATCATCGTGCGGCCGCCGCCATCGCCTCCGGACGCTTCGATGGCGAGGTGCTGGCGGTCGATACCCCCGACGGCGTCCGGATCACCCGCGACGGCTTGGTCCGCGCCGATACCAGCGTCGAGAAGCTGGCCAGGTTGAAGCCGGTGTTCGCCGAGGACGGCAGCGTCACCGCGGGTAATGCCAGCCCGCTCACCGACGGCGCGTCGGCGGTGCTGCTGATGAGCGAGGAGACCGCGGTGGCGCTCGGCTATCGTCCGCTCGCCGCGTTCCGTTCCTGGAGCTATGTCAGCGTCGATCCCACCGATCAGGTGCTCATCGGTCCGGCGATCTCCATGCCGCGCGCACTGGACAAGGCGGGCATGACCCTGGCCGATATCGACCTGGTCGATATCCATGAGGCCTTCGCAGCGCAGACCCTGTCGGTGTTGTCGGCATTGGCCAGCGACGAATGGGCCAAGACTCGCCTGGATCGCGACACCGCCGTCGGTGAGGTGGATATCGACACGCTGAACGTGCACGGCGGTTCGGTATCCATCGGCCACCCGTTCGGTGCGACCGGTGCGCGGATGGTGACGACCGTGGCCAACGAGCTGGCGCTGTCCGGCAAGCAGACGGCGCTGCTCGGGATCTGTGCGGCGGGTGGCATCGGCGCATCGGCGGTCCTCGAGCGGGTCTGAACCGGACGCACAGTGAAAGATCCGCCCGAGTCAGGACTTCGGGCGGATCTGCACTCTCGCTTGCCTCGCGCGCCATCCCCTGTCGGTCTGCGCACGCTCGGCGGTCTAGCCGATCGGCAGTGCCCTACGGGCGAAGCGCCTGCGCCCTTCGGCCAATGCCGTGCGCAGGCCGCGGCGGCGGCCGGTCACCGGGTCGTAGGAGGCGGTGGTGTTGCCGTTGAACTTGCGCTCGGAGGCGGTTTCGGGCGCATCGTCGGCGGTGTCGCGCAGGTACTTGTTCGGCAGCGACAGCTTGAGGATGGTGCGCCAGGATTTGAAGTACTGCACCGGCAGTGAACCGGTGGTGTAGGGCAGGTCGTACTTCTCGGCCAGCGCGCGCACCCGCACGGCGATATCGGCGTACCGGTTGCTCGGCAGGTCGGGGAAGATGTGGTGCTCGATCTGGTGGCTCAGGTTGCCGGTCATGAAGTGCATGACCGGGCCGCCGGAGATGTTGGCGCTACCGAGCATCTGCCGCAGGTACCACTCACCCTGCGTTTCATTGTCGATATCGGCCTTGGTGAACTTCTCCGCACCGTCGGGGAAGTGGCCGCAGAAGATGACGGCGTTGGTCCAGACGTTGCGGACCATATTGGCGGCCAGGTTCGCGGTGAGCGTGCTGAAGAACGCGGGGCCGGTCAGCAGCGGGAAGACGACGTAATCCTTGAGCGTCTGCTTGCCGATCTTGGTGAGCACCTCCGACCGCTTGCGCTCGAATTCGGCGCGCTCCGGAGTGCCGGGCTGGTATTTGCCCGCGGCGAGCTTGCCCAGCTCCAGATGCTGGATGGCGACGCCGTATTCGAAGAACAGCTGCAACACCAGGTTGTAGATCGGGTTGCCGAGGTAGAACGGCCGCCAACGCTGGTCGCGGGTGACGCGCAACAGGCCGTAGCCGATGTCGTCGTCCATGCCGAGCACATTGGTGTACTTGTGATGCAGGTAGTTGTGGGTGTGCTTCCAATGCTTGGCCGGGCCGGTGTTGTCCCATTCCCAGGAGCTGGAGTGGATCTCCGGATCGTTCATCCAGTCCCACTGCCCGTGCATGACGTTGTGCCCGATCTCCATGTTCTCGATGATCTTGGCGGTGCCGAGCAGGGCGACTCCGGCCAGCCAGGCCGGTGGCAGGAAGCTGGCGAACAGCACCGTGCGGCCGCTGATCTCGAGCGCACGCTGCAACCGGATGACATTGCGGATGTAGCGCGCGTCCCGTTCACCACGTGAGGATTCGATTTCCCGCCGAATCGCATCGAACTCCGCGCCGAGTGCTTCCACATCGGCTTCGGTGAGGTGCGCGTACTCCTTGACATCCGAGATCGCCATGGCGGTTACAGTACCGTAAGTTACGAGACCGTAGGTTATCGAGAACTCCGCCGAAACTGTGGCAAATCCCGCATTGCGATTACCCGGTCAGAGCTGTTATTTTGCCGCGCGCCGCAGACGGTATTCGCGACGCAGTGACTCGCGTTCGGCCTTGGCCTTCTCCTTCAGCGAGCGCTTGGCCTCGCGCAGCACATCCTTCTCGTGGCGCGCCTTCTCCTTGAGGGCGCGCTTGGCTTCGCGCAGCACCTCTTTCTCGTGCCGCGCCTTCTCCTGCAACACCGTCTTGGCCTCGTGCAGGGCCGACCGCAGGCCGCGACGGCGACCGGTCGCCGGGTCGATGGACCAGTGCAGATGTTCGGTCCCGGTCCAGGTGGTGACCGGGGCGGGCAGGGTGATTCCGGCGAATTTGCGTTCGGAGGAGGTCTCGGGCGCATCGTCGGAGGTGCGGCGCAGGAACCGGTCCGGGAGGGCGAGTTTGTGGATGGTGCGGAACGCCAGCAGGTACTGCTTGCCCAGCGAGCCCGTGGTGTAGGGCAGGTCGTACTTGTCGCACAGCTCGCGCACCCGCGCGGCGACCTCCGGGTACCGGTTGCTCGGCAGATCGGGGAACAGGTGGTGTTCGATCTGGTAGCAGAGGTTGCCGCTCATGAACGCCATGGTCGGCCCGGCCTTGAAATTGGCGCTGCCGAGCATCTGACGCAGATACCATTCGCCGCTGGTCTCGCCCTCGAGCTGTTCGATGGTGAACTTCTCGGCGCCGTCGGGGAAATGGCCGCAGAAGATCACCGCGTAGGCCCACAGATTGCGGATCAGGTTCGCGGTGGCGTTGGCCTTCAGCGTCGAGGTGAAGGCGGGGCCGGTGAGGGCGGGATAGAACACGAAGTCCTTGGCGACCTGCCTGGCGATCTTGCGGCCGAACACGATGTTCGGTTCGGACCGCAGCTGACGCGGCGGCACGCCGGACAGTTCCTTCTCGATGCTCCAGTCGTGCAGCGCGATGCCCCACTCGAAGGTCGCCGCCAGGATCAGGTTCGCCACCGGTTGCACCAGATGCACCGGCCGCCACGGCTCGTCCCTGGTCATCCGCAGGATGCCGAAACCCAGGTCCTCGTCCTTGCCGAGGACGTTGGTGTAGGTGTGATGGGAGTAGTTGTGCGCCCGGCGCCACTGCGCCGACGGGCCGGTCATATCCCATTCCCACGTACTGGAGTGGATTTCGGGATCGTTCATCCAATCCCACTGACCGTGGCTGATGTTGTGGCCGAGTTCCATGTTCTCGATGATCTTGGCCACCGACAGCAGCGCGGTGCCCGTCACCCAGGCCCAACGGTTACGGCTGCCGAACAGCACCGCGCGACTGGCGACCTCCAGGGCGCGCTGTGCGGCGATGGTGCGGCGGATGTACTTGGCGTCGCGTTCACCCAGCGACTGCTCCACCGAACGACGCACGGAATCGAGCTCGTGCCCGAGGGTCTCGATATCGGTGGCCGTGAGATGGGCAAAGGCTTTGATGTCGGTGATGGCCACCGGCGTCCCTTCTGTTCTTTTCAGCCCGGCGGGCCGTATGCACTCGGCCACTGGGGCCGTAGTCGACTTACCCAGAGGGTACCCGCCGAACACCTGATCCGGTGGAGCGCGATCGGGCTCACACGTCGAGCGTGCAGTCCCCGGCGGCGGCCGACACACAGGTCTGTACCTTCTCGCCTTCGCGCTTCTCGTTGCCGTTGCGCAGATCGCGGGCGTGCCCGGCGGAGATGGTGACCACACAGGTCTGGCAGATGCCCATCCGGCAGCCGAACGGCATCCGCACACCGGCCGCCTCGCCCGCCTCCAGCAGGCTGGTCGCGCCGTCGGCCTCGGTGGTGCGCTCACTGCGGGCGAAGGTGACGGTGCCGCCCTCGCCGATCGCCGAGCGTTCGATCTCGAAGCGTTCGATATGCAGGCGGTCGGCGATACCGGCCTCGTCCCAATGCTTTTCGATATCGTCGAGCATCGGCAGCGGACCGCACGCCCAGGTCTGGCGTTCGCGCCAGTCGGGAATGCGTTCGTCGAGGGCGGCGACGCTGAACTTGCCCTGCTCGCCGGTCAGCTGCCACTGCGCGGTGAAGCCGGGGTGCCGCTCATCCAGCTCACGCAGTTCGTCGCCGAACATCACGTCTTCCGCGGTGCGCGCGGAGTGGATGTGCACCACATCGGTCACCACATCGCGGCGATCCATCGCCCGCAGCATCGACATGACCGGGGTGATGCCGCTGCCCGCGGTGAGGAACAACACCTTCTCCGGCGGCGGATACGGCAGTACGAACGCACCCTGCGGTGCGGCCAGCCGCACGATGGTGCCGACCGGCACACCGTTGACGAGGTGGCTGGACAACAGGCCCTCCGGCATCGCCTTGACCGCGATGGAGATGACCTTCTGCCGCCCCTTGCCGCCCGCCTCGGCCTCGGTCCAGTCCGGGGGGCAGGTCAGCGAGTAGGAGCGCCAGTGCCAGCGGCCGTCGACCAGGACGCCGATGCCGACATACTGGCCCGGCTGGTACTTGAAGTCGAAACCCCAGCCCGGCTTGATCACCAGGGTGGCCGAATCGGCGGTCTCGGAGCGCACGTCGACGATGCGCCCGCGCAGCTCCCGCGCCGACCACAGCGGGTTGGCCAGATGGAGGTAGTCGTCGGGCAGCAGCGGAGTGGTCACCCTCGCCACCGCACCGCGCAGCACGTTCAACCGTCCGCCACGTTCGGCCACGCTCGCGGCCGGTGCCTCGAGCCATTCGCGGACATTCTTGAAAACCATCGCTGCCGTTCGTCTCCCTGACTCGTTGCGGGCCGGTCCACTGCCTGTCCGCAAGGTTACGGCATCGTAGGTTAGCCGCTCGGGGCGGCGGTTGTCAGGACCGCCGGTGGTTCACTCGGCCTGCCTCCGATTGGCGCCCGTGTCGCGGGCCGCAGGTGTGGCGATCACAGCAATTCGAGCAGGAAAGGCAGCTCCTGGGCGGCGTACCAGGCCAGCTGGTGATCCTCGGCGTCGCCGAGCACGAATTCCGCGTCCGGATCGCCGAGATCGGCGGCGTCGATGACGTCGACCGCCTTGGCGACCGCCGGTTCGGCCTCGGCCAGATCGACATGCACCGAGGCGATGCGGTCGTAGGTGATCGGCCCGGACAGCCGGACCACGGCGTCGTCGAGATCGGGGCGCAGCTTCGCGCCGATCACATCGGCGGCGATCACGGCCCTGCGGTACACGGGCGCACCGGCCGGTGCGGGTTCCTCCGCCCCTTCCTCCGTTGATTCGGTGACGGCGTCGCGTTCGGCGGCGATCAGTCGCAGCGCGGCGCGGGCGGCCTCACCCATGGCGACCTCGGCCAGCTCCTCGTCGTCGCCGGAGGCATAGGCCTCCCGCAAGGTGGGGGTCACCGCGAACGCGGTACCGCCAAGGGCGCGTAGCTCGCGCTGTTCGACCAGTTCGCGCAGCATGGGCACGGTCGCGGGTACATAGACGCGCAGCTTGCTCTCAGAGGCAGGCACCGAGCATCTCCTCCATGGATTCGTGCACCGATGCCGACAGCACGCCGATATCGGCCATCGCGTCGCGGTCGGCATTGAGCCCGTAGAAGACCCGCCCGTCATAGGACGTGATCCCGATACTCGACACCTGATTGCGCAGCAACGGCGACACCGGATACATCTCCAGCATCCGCGCGCCGCCGATATACATCGGCGCCTGCGGACCCGGCGCATTGGTGATCACCAGATTGAACGTGTGTTCTGCGAAGGTACTCGCCGCCCGCACGCTCATCGCGTGCAGGCTCGCCGGGGCGAACCCGGCCAGATGCACCAGCGTGCGCGCACGCACACCGCGCCGGTGTTTGGCGGTGGCCTCGGTGGCGTGCGAGATATGCGACAGCCGCATCACCGGATTGGGTTCGCCGACGGGCAGATCGATGAGGAACGAGGACACCTCACCGGCCGGTTTCAGCTTGTCGTCGGCGCCTTCGACATACACCGACATCGGCACCACCGCGCGCAGCACGCTCGAATCGACCAGTGCCTCCCCGCGCGAGAGCAGCCAGTTGCGCAGCGCACCGGTGACCACCGCGAGGATCGCGTCGTTGATCGAGCAGTCGAAACGGCGCCGGATCTTGCGGTAATCCTCGAGGCCGGTGGTGACCACGTCGAAGCGGCGCTGGCGGGAGGTACGGGCATTGAGCGGGCTGTCGGGTGCGCCGGTGGTGACCGAGCGGACCGCCGAGACCACCGAGTCGACCGCGCGCCCCGTCGCGCCCATCAAACCGAACCCGCCCGAACCGGCGTCGCGCAGCACCTCGATGGCCTCACTGGGCTGACCGGCCAGCTGAGTCAGCGCACCGACCAGCAATTCGGTGTCGCTCGGTTCCCGCGGGGCGCACCAGGCGTCATCGGCGAAACCGCGCGGTGAGGTCCCCGAGTCCAGGATGACGTGCCCGATCTCGAGCGCACCGTCACCGTCGACCAAGGCGGAGTGGGTCTTGGTGAACACCGCGCAGCGCCCGCCTTCCAGACCCTCGATCAGATACATCTCCCACAGTGGCCTGCCCTGATCCAGCGGCCGCGACGACAGCCGGGCAACCAGTTCGTGCAGCTGTTCATCGCTGCCCGGAGCGGGCAGCGCCGAGCGGCGGATGTGGTAGTTGATATCGAAGCGGCTGTCCTCCACCCAGACCGGGCGGCCCAGCGAGAGTGGTATTTCGCGCACCTTTCTGCGGTAGCGCGGTACCAGCGACAGCCGGGATTCGACCAGATCGACCAGGCCCGCGTAGTCGAGGACCGGTCCGCTGTTGCCGTCACCGGTGTCGGCGGTGGTGTTCTGGAGGATCGCGAGAGAGCCGATGTGGATGGGATTGCTGCTCGACTCGAGCCGGTAGAAGGACGCGTCCTGCGGCGTCAGCCTCGTGATCACGCTGCCCGATGCTCCTTCCCGCGCCGCCCGTGCGAGCTGCCCGTCCCGACCCATTGTGGTCCCGCCACATCGATTCTTCATCCCATTCTGTGGCATCTCCCGGCAATCCGTCGTGCACGGGTACCGTTGGGTTCATCCACATCGACACCGCGGATGCGGTGGCCGCCCCGCCCGTGCTCGGCCCGGCCCGGCCCGGCAAACGGCTGACCACGGCGCCTACCATGGGTGCCGCATTACCATGAAGCGAGCTGCGGCTTCCGCACCACGCGGGCCGTGCGTACCGGCCCCGGGGGAGCCGGTGACACGACGACACACCGACCAGAGGACTGACGAGACCCGTGCCTGCGCTGACACTGACGAGGTTGCTACGGATTGGTGAGGGTCGCATGGTCAAGCGGCTCTCCCATCTCGCCGACGAGGTTCTCGCGCTCGAGTCCGACTTCGAGGACTTCACCGACGACGAGCTGCGGGAGAAGACCGAGGAGTTCAAACAGCGCTACGCCGACGGCGAATCCCTCGACGATCTGCTGCTCGAGGCGTTCGCGGTGGCGCGAGAAGCCTCGTGGCGGGTGCTGAACCAGAAGCACTACAAGGTTCAGATCATGGGTGGCGCCGCACTGCACCTCGGCAATATCGCCGAGATGAAGACCGGTGAGGGCAAGACCCTCACCTCGGTGCTGCCCGCGTATCTCAACGCCATCAGCGGCGACGGTGTGCACATCGTCACCACCAACGACTACCTCGCCAAGCGTGACTCGGAGTGGATGGGCCGTGTGCACCGGTTCCTCGGTCTCGAGGTCGGTTCGATCCTGTCCGGTATGACACCGGCCCAGCGGCGCATCGCCTACGGCGCCGACATCACCTACGGCACCAACAACGAATTCGGCTTCGACTATCTGCGCGACAACATGACCCATTCGCTGGACGATCTGGTCCAGCGCGGGCACAACTTCGCCGTGGTCGACGAGGTGGACTCCATCCTCATCGACGAGGCCCGCACCCCGCTGATCATCTCGGGTCCGGCCGACGCCTCCAGCAAGTGGTACGCGGAGTTCGCCCGGATCGCGCCGCTGCTGAAGAAGGACCTGCACTACGAGGTCGACATCAAGAAGCGCACCATCGGTGTGCACGAGGCGGGCGTGGAGTTCGTCGAGGACCAGCTCGGCATCGACAACCTCTACGAGGCCGCCAACTCGCCGCTGGTGAGCTACCTGAACAACGCCATCAAGGCCAAGGAGCTCTACACCCGCGACAAGGATTACATCGTCCGCGACGGCGAAGTGATCATCGTCGACGAGTTCACCGGCCGCATCCTGGTCGGGCGCCGCTACAACGAGGGCATGCACCAGGCGATCGAGGCCAAGGAAGAGGTCGAGATCCAGCCGGAGAACCAGACCCTGGCCACCATCACGTTGCAGAACTACTTCCGCCTCTACGAGAAGCTGTCCGGTATGACCGGTACCGCCGAAACCGAGGCGGCCGAGCTGCACCAGATCTACAACCTCGGCGTCATCCCGATCCCGACCAACAAGCCGATGATCCGCGCCGACCAGGCCGACCTCATCTACAAGACCGAGGAGGCCAAGTTCGCGGCCGTGGTCGACGATGTGGTCGAGCGGCACGAAAAGGGCCAGCCGGTGCTGATCGGTACCACCAGCGTGGAACGTTCGGAGTATCTGTCCAAGCAGTTCACCAAGCGCGGTGTCGCGCATACGGTGCTGAACGCGAAGTTCCACGAGAAGGAAGCCGAGATCATCGCCGAGGCCGGTCGGCCCGGCGCGGTCACCGTGGCGACGAACATGGCCGGTCGTGGTACCGACGTCGTGCTCGGTGGCAACCCCGATATCGTCACCGACATCCTGTTGCGTAAACAGGGCCTCGATCCGGTGAACACCCCCGAGGAGTACGAGGCCGCCTGGCTGCCGACCCTCGAACAGGTCAAGGAGCAGACCGCCGAAGACGCCGACAAGGTGCGTGAGGCGGGCGGTTTGTACGTGCTCGGCACCGAACGGCACGAGTCGCGGCGTATCGACAATCAGCTGCGTGGTCGCGCCGGACGTCAGGGCGATCCGGGTGAATCGCGGTTCTACCTGTCCCTCGGTGACGAACTCATGCGCCGCTTCAACGGCGCGGCGCTCGAGGCCATCATGACCAGGCTCAACCTGCCCGATGATGTGCCGATCGAGGCCAAGATGGTGTCCAAGGCCATCAAGAGCGCTCAGACGCAGGTCGAGCAGCAGAACTTCGAGATCCGCAAGAACGTTCTCAAGTACGACGAGGTGATGAACCAGCAGCGCACCGTCATCTACGGTGAGCGCAACCGGATCCTGCGCGGTGAGGACATGGAGGGCCAGGTCCAGGAGATGATCACCGATGTGGTCACCGCCTACGTCGACGGCGCCACCGCAGAGGGCTATGTCGAGGACTGGGATCTGGACAAGCTGTGGACCGCGCTGAAGATGCTGTACCCGGTGGGCATCGACCACAAGGAACTGGTCGGCGAGACCGCCATCGGTGAGGCGGGCGAACTCGATGCCGAGGAACTGCGTGAGGCGCTGCTCGAGGACGCCCACGACGCCTACGCCAAGCGTGAGGAAGAGATCGACGGCCTGGCGGGTGAGGGCAGTATGCGCACCCTCGAACGTCAGGTGCTGTTGCAAGTCCTCGACCACAAATGGCGTGAGCACCTCTACGAGATGGATTACCTCAAGGAGGGCATCGGCCTGCGCGCGATGGCCCAGCGTGACCCGCTGGTCGAATATCAGCGCGAGGGTTTCGACATGTTCTCCGCGATGCTCGAGGGCCTGAAGGAAGAGTCGGTCGGCTACCTGTTCAACCTCCAGGTCGAGGTGCAGCAGCCGCAGCCAGAGGGTGTCGCGGTCGATCCCGGCCTGCGTTCCCCCGTCGGCGCGGCAGCCCCCGCACCCGTTGCCCCGGCCCCGGCCCCGGCCGCCAACGGTGCCCCCGCCGCGCTGCGCGCCAAGGGCATCGAGACCTCGGGCCCCCGCGGCCTGAGCTACTCCGGCCCCGACGAGGGCGGCCACGCCGCCGTCCACAGCGCCGCGGAGGAATACGGCGACGGCGACGATTCGCACGCCACCCGCCGCGAACGCCGGGAGGCGGCCCGCGCCCAGTCCAAGGGCAAGCGCGCACCGAAATCGCGCCGCAAGCACTGAGTGAAGGCAGGTGAAGGCGCCCACGGTGATCCGTGGGCGCCTTCACCATGTCGGGTCGCTCTGGGTGTTCGTAGCGTCCGGTGCGCGGTGAGATCGCGGCCGACCGGAGAATTCCGGCTGCGTCCACCCGATGTCGGTCCGGGATCGGTTCCGCCCGGCACCCGGGTCGGTAGCCCGGAAATCCGCGGCCTTCGGCGGCGCGGTCGATAGAATCCGCGATGTGGACCGCGACGCTGTCGAGGCATGGGTCGAGGAATACGAACGAGCCTGGCGTTCGCCGGGCACGGAACTGCTCGACGGCCTCTTCGCTCCCGATATCGGCTATCTCGTATCCCCGTGGGCCGACCCGATCCGAGGCGCGGCCGCTCTCGCCGAGTTCTGGGACCGGGGCCGTGCCGGTCCCGATGAATCCTTCACCATGAACTCCGAGGTCGTCGCCGTCGACGGCGCCACCGCGGTCGTCCGGGTCGAAGTCGAGTATTTTCGCGACACCCCCGCCCGCTGGCGTGACCTGTGGGTGCTGCGTTTCGATTCCGTGGGCCGTTGCACCTGGTTCGAGGAATGGCCGTTCGCGCCTGGGCAGACCGACGGGCAGTGATATCGAAACCGCTGATACGCGCCATGTTTGGGAATAGGTCATCGTTGTGACCGGTCCGGTTGTCTTGTGAATACGAGCGACCAGTTGATGCCGCGCACAGGTTCGACTGCGATGTCGCGCTCACAGCGGGCCGCTATGTAACGGGCCGTTGACTGCTGTCGATCAAGCTTCCGGATTCACACTCGTGGACCGAAAGTCGCTGAGGAAGAGCAGGTTTGCGATGGCTCGAGTCAAACGCCACATCGTCACAGGGGCGCTACTGGCCTGTTCGGCGTTGGTACTCGCCGGGTGCGGCGACAGTTCCGGTGCGGCGCGGCCGGTGGAGGGCGGCGCTGCGGCGAGCACGACCGTGGCCGCAACCAGTACGACGGCGGGGCAGCCAGCCGCTCCGGGCGAGAACGCGGGGCAGGATGCCGAGACACCGGAAGCCGGCGGCCCCGCAACCGATCCCGGAAATGGGGTGCCCGACGCCGGGAATGCGCCGACCGAGGGCGCGACGGCGCCTGCTCCGGCAGCCGACCCGGCTCCGGCGGAGGGCGGGGCCGGGCTATGGGACCCCTGCGGGCTTTCCGCATCCGATGCATCTGCGGCAGGGCTGAACGGCTCGACCGAGCAGCGCATCCCCGGTGCATGGCGCCCGGACTGGCTGACCTGCCAATGGCAGTCCAGCAGTGGCGCCTTCGACCTGACGATGGAATCCACCGACCGGTCACTGGACACTATTCGCCAAGATCCCGAGTTCACCTATTTCGCTGGGATGTTCGTCGGCGGCCGCGATGCTCTCAAATACGTCTCGATCCAAGACGTGGACAACAAGACGTGCGCGATCAGCGTGGCGGTCCCGGACGGCAGCGTGATGTTCTCGGTGCGTTTGCACAACAAAGCCACCATCGGTGCGGCATGCGGCCACGCTCAGCTCGTCGCTGACGGGGTGGTCCGTCACCTGCCGTAAAAGGTCAGGTTATGAAGCGGCGCCAGTAACTGTGCACCGCTATGTAACGGGCCATTGAATGACGGCGATGAAATCTCTGGAATCACATTCTGTGAGCCCGAAAGTCACTGAAGAAGAACAGGTTTGAGATGACTCGTATCAATCGGCACATCGTCGCGGGCGCACTTCTGGGTGGCGCGATGCTGATGTCCATCGCCCCCGCACATGCCGACACCGGCCTGCGGCTCACTGAGACCCAGTCGACTCCTCAGCGGGCAGGCACTGCGGTGAACAGCGGCTCGGCCGACTTCCTGACCAGCGGTTCGGCCCAGGCGCTGAACCGCATGTGGTGCGGCACGCTCTGGATGCCCGTCTGCTACCCGTAATAGCTGTTTCAGGTTGCCGAATCGGCTCGACGAGAGGCGAGTACGCGACCGAGTCCCGCTGATCACCACGGATCGTTCGAATTCAATGCCGTCAGCAGCTGGCGGATTGCCGCGACGCGGCGCTCCTTGCCCGGCAATGCGTCCAGCGCGCATTCCGGGTCGGCGGGAGGGCCGAGATGGGTGCATCCGCGTGGGCAGCCCTCGATGGCGTCGGCCAGGTCGGTGAAGGCGGCGATGACGTCGTCGGGGGTGATGTGGGCGAGGCCGAAGGAGCGGACGCCGGGGGTGTCGATGACCCAGCCGCCGGTGGGCAGTGGAAGGGCCACCGATTGGGTGGAGGTGTGTTTGCCCTTGCCGACGCCGGACACCTCGCCGACGGCGCGGTCGGCGTCGGGGACCAGGCGGTTGACAAGGGTGGATTTGCCGACGCCGGAATGGCCGATGAAGGCGGTGAGATGGCCGGTGAGCAGGTCGAGGACCGGTTCGATGGGGTCGTCTACGCCGCCGTAGACGATGGTGAGTTCGAGATCGTCGAAGAGGGCGGCGAATTCGGAGTCGGCGGCCAGATCGTGTTTGGTCAGGCACAGGATCGGTTGTAGGCCACCGGCATACGCGGCGACCATGGCGCGTTCGACGAAACCGGTGCGCGGCGGCGGATCGGCCAGGGCGACGACGATGAACAGGCGTTCGGCATTGCCGACGACAACGCGTTCGAACGGATCGGTGTCATCGGCGGTGCGGCGCAATACCGTCCGGCGTTCGGCGACGCGCACGATGCGGGCGAGGGTGTCGGGTCTACCGGACAGATCGCCCACCACGTCGACCTGATCGCCGACCACGATCGGGGTGCGGCCCAGCTCCCGCGCGCGCATGGCGACGATCAGCCGATCCGGATCACCGTCGAGTACGCACCCCCAGCGGCCGCGATCCACCGACACCACCATGGCGGCTTCCGCGTCATTGTGCTGCGGGCGGGTCTTGGTGCGCGGACGTGAACTCTTGCCGGGACGCACCCGCACATCGGATTCGTCGTAGCTGGCGGTGGAGCGGCCGCGCCGACTCAGCGCACCGCTCCCTGATCGGCGGGATCGAGCATCCGCTCCCAGAGGGCGACGAAATCGGGGAGGGTTTTCGCGGTGGTGCCGATGTCCTCGATCTCGATGCCGGGCACGGCGAGTCCGAGTATGGCGCCAGCGGTGGCCATCCGGTGGTCGGCGTAGGAATGCCAGCGTCCGCCGCCGAGCGGGGCCGGGACGATCTCGAGGCCGTCCTCGGTCTCGGTGACATTGCCGCCGAGCCGATTGATCTCAGTGGACAGTGCGGCCAGCCGATCGGTTTCGTGGCCGCGCAGATGGGCGATGCCGCGCAGATGGGACGGTGAATCGGCCAGTGCGGCGAGCGCGGCGACGGTGGGGGTGAGTTCGCCGACGTCGTGCAGGTCGATATCGATACCGGCGAGCCGGTCCGGTCCGCGCACGGTCAGGATGCCGTCGAAGATCCGTGCCTCCGCGCCCATCCGCACCAGGATCTCGCGGATGACGTCACCGGGCTGGGTGGTCAGCCGCGGCCAGTGCGGAATGCTGACCTCGCCGCCGGTGACCGCCGCCGCCGCCAGGAACGGCGTCGCATTGGACAGATCGGGTTCCACATCCCAGTCCACCGCGGCGATCGGACCGGGTGCGACGATCCAGGTCTGCGCCTTGCGGCTGTCGGCGGGCTCCTCGACCTGCACTTCGGCACGGCGCAGCATCTCCACCGTCATCTCGATATGCGGCATGGACGGCAGCGCCTTGCCATCGTGATGGACGGTGATCCCCTCGTCGAAACGGGCCGCCGACAGCAGCAGGCCGGAGACGAACTGCGAGGAACCCGATGCGTCGATGGTCACCGCGCCGCCGCGCAGCGCGCCGGTGCCGTGCACCGTGAACGGCAGGGCATCGCCGTCGATATCGGCGCCGAGCCCGCGCAGTGCGTCGAGGATGGTGCGCAGCGGGCGAACCCTGGCCTGCGCGTCACCGTCGAAGGCCACCTCGCCGGTGGCGAGGGTGGCCAGCGGCGGCAGGAAACGCATCACCGTGCCCGCAAGCCCGCAGTCGACCGTGCCAGCGGTCAGCGGGGCGGGCGTGACGGTGAGCGTCTCGGCGGCGCCGTCGATCTGCGCGCCCAGTGCCCGCAGCGCGTCGATCATCAGATTCGTGTCCCGGCTGCGCAGCGCGCCGGTGATCGTGGACGGGCCGTCCGCGAGGGCCGCCAGGATCAGTGCTCTATTGGTGATCGATTTCGATCCGGGCAGGGTCACGGTCGCGTGCACGGGGGCGTCGACATGGGGCGCTGGCCAGAAATTCACCAGTCCATCTTCGCTTATCCGTGCCGCGGATACACGGGCGGCGTGGAATCGGCCCCGTTATGTCACTTATGCCTGCCGTGCAACACAGGCACCAGGCGTCGCAGAAGTTTCATGGTCGACTGGGTGCGCGAGTAGCTCAGCAGCGCCATACCCGGGATGCTGAACCGCTGGATCGCGATCGAATGCGGGCGGACGAATTCACGCAGGCCGGGCTCGCCGTGGATGCGGCCGATACCGGAATCGCCGCTGCCGCCGAAGGGCAGGCCGGGGATCGCGGCGAAGCCGAGCACCGAGTTCACCGAGGTCGCGCCGACACGCAACCGGCGGGCGATCTCGAGTCCCTGCTTACGGGAGTACACCGCCGAGGACAGACCGTAGGTGGAGTCGTTGGCCAGCGCGACGGCCTCATCGATGCTGTCGACCGTGCGGATGGTCATGGTCGGGCCGAAGGTCTCCTCCTTCACCGCCGACGAATCCTCATCGGTGTCGAGCAGCACCACCGGCTCGATGAACGGGGCCTTGACCGATTCCGGGCCGCCGACGATCGCAGTGCCGCCCTTGGCGATGGCGTCTTCGATATGGCGGCGCACGATATCGACCTGACTCGGCATCGTCATCGGGCCGTAGGCAGCCTCGGCGCCGGAGCCCGGCTTGACGTCGGTGAGGATGCGGCGCAGTTCGGCGACGAACTCATCGCGGACCGACCGGTCGACGTACACGCGCTCGACGCCAGCGCAGGTCTGACCGCTGTTGGAGGTCGCACCCCAGGCGACCGCGTCGGCGGCGGCCTTCACATCGGCGTCGGCGGCCACGATCACCGCGTCCTTACCGCCGCATTCCAGCAGCACCGGGGTGAGCGAGTCGGCGGCGGCCGCCATGATCTTGCGGCCGGTGCCGGGCGAGCCGGTGAACGCGATCTTGTCCACGCCCGCGCGCACGAGCGCCGCGCCGGTCGCGCCGTAGCCGTTGACGGTGGTGAACACACCCTTCGGGAGGTCCGGGTTGGCCTCGATGAAGGCGTCGGCGAGGAAATTGCCGATACCGGTGGAGTATTCGCTCGGCTTGAACACCACGGTATTGCCCGCGGCGAGCGCGTAGGCGATGGAACCATTGGGTGTGTAGACCGGGTAGTTCCACGGTCCGATCACGCCGATCACGCCCAGCGGACGCTGTTCGAGGCGCGCGGCGAAGTTCGACATCAACGGGCCGGGGGAGATCTTCTTGGGTGCGAGCACCTTCTTGGCGTGTTTGGCGGCCCAGGCGATGTGCTCGAGCGCGAGCATCAGCTCGAGGAAGGCGTCGTCGAGCGGTTTGCCGTTCTCGGCGTGGATCAGCGCGCAGAACTCGTCGGATTCGGCGACCAGGCGGCTGGACCAGCGCAGCAGTGCGGTGCGGCGTTCGTCGAAATCGAGCGCCGCCCAGGTCTCGGCGGCCTTGCGGGCGGTGGCGACGGCGGCGCGCACCGCGTCGGCGTCGTCGATCGGATAGGTGGCCAGGGTCGCGCCGGAGGCGGGATCGACCGAGGTGAGCACCGTGTCCGCGGGGGCGGCGTCGGTGGTTGTCACAGGGGCTCCTCATGCCGGGCGCCCAGGCGGAGTCCGTCCGGGCGCTGGTGGTGGCGTGGCTTATCGGGCGCATGCCGAGTGGGTCGGGCGAAACTGCCGACTCGTTGAGAGAATGTTATGGCATTACTCTCAGAGTGTCACGAGTTCCGGGTGATCGATCGGGCCCCGCACCCCGTGAGTATGCGCGTTTTCGACGATCGGAACTCGGCAACGGCGTATACGCCCCGGTACGCGGCGGTCCGAGCGGCGAAAACGGGTGTGCGGGAGCGCGGTCGGCCGCCGATGTCGGTGCACGGTGGCACTATCGGGGTATGTGCGGACGTTATGCGACGACGACCAATCCCGGACGGCTCGCGGTCGAACTCGACGCGATCGATGAAACCGGCGACGCCGCGAACTCGGCGGGCTCCGGTAGCGGCGCCGCGAACTACAACGTCGCCCCGACGACGCAGGTGCTCACGGTGGTCGAACGTCATGAGCACGGCCATCCCGACGACGATCCGCGGCTGCGGCTGCGGCGGATGCGCTGGGGGCTCATCCCGCATTGGACCAAGGCGGCCGAACCGGGTGTGCCGGTGAAGGGTAAGCCGCTGTTCAACGCGCGCGCCGACAAGGCCGCGACGACCCCGTCGTTCCGGGACGCGGTGAAATACCGACGCTGCCTGGTGCCGATGGACGGCTGGTACGAGTGGCTGGTCGAACCGGATCCGAGCGGCGCCAAGAGCAAGGTGGTCAAACATCCGTACTTCATGTCCGCCGCCGATGGTTCGCGGCTGTACATGGCCGGGTTGTGGTCGGTGTGGCGCGACCGTACCCAGGAGGAGTCAGAGCCGCTGCTGTCGTGCACCATCCTGACCACCGACGCCGTCGGCGATCTCACCCGCATCCACGACCGGATGCCGCTGCCCATGCCCAGCCAGTACTGGGATGCCTGGCTGGACCCGGATCATCCCGCCCCCGCCGAACTCCTGGAGCCCCCGACACCGGAGTTGGTCGCCGGTATCACCGCGCGTCCGGTGTCCTCGCTGGTCAACAGTGTGCGCAATAACGGACCCGAGCTGTTGGAACCGGCCGATGAGGAGCCCGAGCAGATCAGTCTCCTGTGAGCGCGGTGCCCGCACGACTGTGAGCGAGGTGCTCGCACGACGCCTCGAGCAGGAGGCGTGGCCGTCGAGCGGTACTCGATACGAGCGGGGGAGGCGCGGCGCGATGGATTTCGTCGGCCATGGGGCGATGTCGGCGAGCCGAACGCCGCGGCAGGACGTCGTACTGGAAGCCCGCGTAAGCCCCGCCGAGCAGCCGTGCGGATGAGGAAACAGCGCGGGCCGGATGTTCGGCCGCAGCCGACGCATCCGACCCGCCATCGAGCGATTCAGGGTGCTCGGCTCAGATCGAGCAGCCCACCGTCGGCGTCACGACGTTCAGACCGCATTTGAGGATGTTCGCGGCCAGATCGATCACCTCACTGGCGAGTCCGCCGCCGAACTCCTCGGCCCGTTCGGCCCGCTCGTCCTTCTTCGGCTCACGGGTGCTGCCGCCTTCTTCTCCGTCGAACGGGTAGGCGGGCTGTGCCTGACCACCCTGTGGCGCGGCGACCGCGGCCGGGGTGGCCAGCACCGCGGGGCCAACGGCCAGGACCAGCGCCCCGGACAGGGCGACGATCGTGGTGCGCAGACGTTGGCGCGGGGACATTCGCATCACATCCTCGGATCGGTCGGAACTCGGCCGTTCAAGTAACGCATACCGACGGGGGCGAGGCGAGGTTTACCGGCGTGGCGAATCACGTGTCTTCATCCGGCGGTCACCCGCGCGGTGACGGCATCGGTCGATCGGATCAGATCGGCAGGCGCCAGATCGATTTCGAGACCGCGACGCCCCGCGCTGCACAGGATTCGGTCCCAGTTCGACGCCGACGCGTCCACCACCGTCGGCAGTGCCTTGCGCTGGCCGAGGGGTGAGATTCCACCCAGCACATAGCCGGTGCTGCGTTCGGCCTTGGCCCGATCGGCCATGGCCGCCTTCGGTGCGCCGAGCGCCGCGGCCGCGGCCTTCAACGACAGGGTCTGTGGCACCGGCAGCACCGCGACGGCCAGCGAACCGGTGGACAACTCCAGTACCAGCGTCTTGAAGATCTGCCCGGGATCGAGGCCGAGTTCGGCGGCGAGCGCGTCGACCGCCTCGGTGCCGTAGGAATCGGCGCGCGGGTCATGGGTGTAGGCGTGGACCCGATGCTCGACCCCCGCCGTGACCAGGGCGCGGATCGCCGGTGTCGATGCTCGTGCCATGGCGGTCACCTTAGATCGACGGGCCCGAAAGCGGTGCCGCGGGCCGGGAACACGCGGGCCGGTTCTCATGTTGCATGCGAATAAGCGATGCCGTGTGACCGCCGACGAGGTGCGAAGCCACGGTTCGGCGGAGTCACCGGCCGCCGCGCGTGTGTCCGGTGCATGTCGTGAAGGAGGAGCCCGTTGCCCGTTCTGGTCGAAGAACGCCCGGTCCCGACCGAGGCGTCGGACGAGCGGTTCCGAGTCGTTACGCTGATGCCGGTAGATTTGGCGAGGACGCCGATCGAAGGGACACGTGTGACAGGCGAGGAAGATACCGCGGCCGACGGCCCCGCCGAAGGTGTCGGCGGTGCGGAGGATTCGGACGCGCTGACCAGGCGGTTCGAGCGCGACGCGCTCCCGCTGCTCGACCAGCTCTACGGCGCCGCACTGCGGATGACCCGGAATCCGGCCGATGCCGAGGACCTGGTGCAGGAGACCTATGTCAAGGCCTACCAGGGCTTCAAATCCTTCAAGGAGGGCACGAACCTGCGTGCCTGGCTCTACCGGATCCTGACCAACACCTACATCAACTCCTACCGCAAGAAGCAGCGTCAGCCCGCGCAGTACCCGACCGACGAGATCACCGACTGGCAGCTGGCCGCGACCGCCGAGCACACCTCGACCGGTCTGCGTTCGGCCGAGGTGGAGGCGCTCGACGCCCTGCCCGACGACGACATCAAGGCCGCACTGCAAGAGCTGCCGGAGGAATTCCGGATGGCGGTGTACTACGCCGATGTCGAAGGTTTCCCGTACAAGGAGATCGCCGACATCATGGGCACCCCCATCGGTACGGTGATGTCCCGGCTGCATCGCGGCCGTAAGCAATTGAAGGGTTTGCTCGCCGATGTGGCGCGCGAACGTGGATTCAACCGCACCGGTGGCACGTCCGATACAGCGTCCGCCTCTGCCGCGGGCACGGTGCGCCAGGAGGTCAAGCAGTGAGCGCCGAGCACGATCCCGATATGGAGCTCGACTGCACGGCGGTACTCGCCGATGTGTGGCTGATGCTCGACGGTGAATGCGATGATTCGACCCGTGCGCGGCTGCAACACCATATGGATCATTGCGCGCCGTGCATCGAGGCCTACGGCATCGAGGAGAAGATCAAGGGTCTGCTCAGCCGTAAATGCGGCGGCGATCGCGCCCCGGATTCGCTGCGGGAGCGGCTGACGGTGGAGTTCCGCCGGACGGTGGCGATCCGGCAGGAGTCGACCCGCATCGAGTCGGCGGAGTCCTGAGCGGTTCCGGCCCCGGAAAACGAACGAGCGGCACGTCCTTCCCCTGGGGAAGTGACGTGCCGCTCGTCTTATCGGTCGACGACCGATCAACGCTCGGCTGTTGCCTCAGGCGTTGGGCCGCTTGCCGTGATTTGCGGCGTTGCCCTTGCGGCTGCGCTTCTTACGACCGCGCTTACCCATCGATACCTCCCGGATCACCCCCGCGTACGCGAGGCTCGGATCATCCCCCGTCCACGCGGGGAAAAACGTCTCCCCGCCTGCGCGGGGCCCGTGACAATCTACCGCACACCGGCCCGGCAACGCTGGGGGCATTCCTCGGCGAGGATCGTGGCCGGGTGTGGTTGGCTATATCGTCAGCGGGACCTGCCGCCGACGGCGGTGACCCATACAACAGAGTCGAACGAGGTGCCATGGCTGAGGAAGTACGTGCGGAGATGGTCTCGACCGTGCTGACGGTGGAGGTCGCGGTCGGCGATCAGGTCACGCACGACCAGACGCTGGTACTGCTCGAGTCGATGAAGATGGAGATCCCGGTGATCACCGAGGTCGGCGGCGAGGTCACCTCGATCGCGGTCACCCCCGGCCAGGTACTCCAGCAGGGCGATCTGATCGCCGTTATCTCCTGAGTGGCGACTGACCGACCATGGCGACACTGAGCGAACTGCTGGCCGAGCACACCGACCTACCCGGCGTCGCCGTGGATCATCTGCAACGAGTGGTGGGCGACTGGCAGTTGCTCGCCGATCTGTCCTTCGCCGATCTGCTGCTGTGGGTCGGCGCCGGACCGGTGAACGATGGGGCCGATATCGTCTGCGTGGCCCAGTGCAGGCCGACCACCGCGCCGACGGTGCACTACGAGGATCTGGTCGGTATCCAGGCCCTGCGCGCCGAGCATCCGCAGGTGTTCGATGCCCTGACCACCGGCCGGATCGTGCGCACCGACGGCGAGTCCGATGCCAAGGGCGTCTACCACCCGCATCCGGTGGACGCCATCCGCGAGGCCATCCCGGTGCGCTGCGGTGACGATGTGATCGCCGTCCTCAGCCGGGATACCGATCTCCAGCGGTCCAAGGTGCGCAGCACCCTGGAGATCGCCTACGTCGCCTGCGCCGACGATCTGTGCCAGATGATCGCCGACGGCACCTTCCCGACCACCGAGGATCGCGCCGCCACCCATTCGAGTCCGCGCGCGGGCGATGGTTTCATCCGCCTCGATACCGAGGGCATCGTCACCTATGCCAGCCCCAACGCGCTCTCGGCCTATCACCGGATGGGGTTGCAGGCCGATCTGGCGGGGCAGGATCTGGCAGTCACCACCCGCTCGCTGATCACCGACCCGTTCGACGCGCAGGAAGTGGTCGGCGATATCCAGGCCGCGCTGGCCGGGCGGACCGGTCGCCGGATGGAGGTGGAGGCAAGGGGCGCGACGGTGCTGCTGCGCACGCTGGTGCTGCGCCCGCACGGTGAGTTGGCCGGTGCGGCGGTGCTGGTCCGGGATGTCACCGAGGTCAAACGCCGTGACCGCGCGCTGTTGAGCAAGGACGCGACGATCCGGGAGATCCATCACCGGGTGAAGAACAATCTGCAAACCGTGGCCGCGCTGCTGCGTTTGCAGGCCAGGCGCACCGAGAACGAGGAGGCGCAGGTCGCGCTCACCGAATCGGTCCGCCGCGTCACCTCCATCGCCTCGGTGCACGAGATGCTGTCGATGTCGGTGGACGAGGAGGTCGACCTCGACGAGGTGGTGGACCGGTTGCTGCCGATCATGGCCGACGTCGCCACCGTGCACACCGCCCGGATCAAGGTGCGCCGCGCAGGTTCGCTCGGTGTGTTCTCCGCCGAGCGGGCGACCCCGCTGGTGATGGTGCTGACCGAGCTGGTGCAGAACGCCATCGAGCACGCTTTCGACGCGGGCGAGAACGGCACGGTGACGATTCGTTCGGAGCGTTCGGCGCGCTGGCTGGATGTGATCATCAGCGATGACGGGCGTGGTCTGCCCGCCGGTTTCAGCCTGGAATCCTCCGACCGGCTCGGCCTCCAGATCGTGCGCACGCTGGTGACAGCCGAACTCGGCGGTTCCATCGGCCTACATCCGGGCGCCGATATCGGCACCGACGCGGTGCTACGGGTCCCCCTGGGCCGCCGCTCCGGGCGCTGACGTTCCGAGCAGGCCGTTACCCGATAGCGGCTGTCGGTGCGGCCCACTTTTCGAGCGAAGCGAGACCGAGCATAGAGTTCGCGGCCCGTCTCGGGGGTGCGGGGGCCGTGGGGGCGCCGGAGGGGCGCCGCGGGACCGGTCTCGGGCGTACCCCGGGGGGGGCG
>NZ_JARWNX010000021.1 GCF_029868385.1 Nocardia cyriacigeorgica
AAGTGAGTGATCGTCACCCCCTCCGCCCCGATCAACTCCGCCAAATACGCCGGATCACGATGACCATCCGGCTTCGCCACCACCAACCGCGCACCCACCTGCAACGGCCAGAAAAACTCCCACACCGACACATCGAACGTCACAGGCGTCTTCTGCAACACCACATCCAAGGCATCCAGCCCATAAGCCGACTGCATCCACACCAGACGATTCACAATCGCCGCATGCGAAACCCCCACACCCTTCGGCCGACCCGTCGAACCCGACGTAAAGATGACGTACGCGGTATGCGTCGGCCGCAGCGCAGCCGTGCGCTCGGCATCGGTCACCGCGGCGGCCGAATAGCCGGACAGATCCAGCGATTCGATCTCCAGCGCGATCCGCGCACCGGCGTCGAATTCATCGGCGGCGGTGGTCAGCACGCATACCGGGTCGGCGGTGTCGAGGACATAGCGGGTGCGGTCGGCCGGATGATCCGGGTCCAGCGGCACATAGGCGCCACCGGCGACGGTCACCGCGTACATGCCGACGACCAGCTCGATCGAGCGGCGCATACCCAGCGCCACATGGGTGTCCGGTCCGACCCCCAGCGAGATCAGATGCCGGGCCAGACGATTCACCCGTGCGCTGAACTGCGCGTAGGTGAGGGTGGTGTCCGCGAAGGTCAGGGCGGGCGCGTCCGGGGTGCGGACGGCCTGGGCCTCGAACATCGCCACCAGGGTCGCGGGATCGGTACCGGACGGGCTCGCCGAGAGTGCCGCGGCCACGTCGAACTCGGTCGCGTTCCATTCCCGGACCACACGGTCGCGTTCACCGGCGGCGAGCAGTTCGGTGTCGCCGAGGGCGGCGGCCGGGTCCGCGACCGCCGCGCGCAGCACCCGCAGCAGCCGCTCGGCGAGCGAGGCGACGGTGTCGCGGTCGAACATATCGGTGGCGTAGGCGAATTCGGCGGTCATACCGTCGGCGGCGTCGGTGAGGTTCAGATGCAGATCGAACTTCGCCGTCACCACATCCAGCGGCATACCCGCGACCTCGAGGCCGGGCAGTTCGAAGGTGGTCTCACCGGTGTTCTGGAACGACAGCATCACCTGGAACAGCGGATGGCGCGCCTGTGAACGTGCCGGGTTCAGGATCTCCACCAACCGCTCGAAGGGCAGGTCGGAATGCCCGAAGGCCGCCAGATCGGCGTCCCTGGTGCGGGCGAGCAAGGCGGTGAACGGCTCGTCCGGCCGCACCTCGCTGCGCAGCACAAGGGTGTTGACGAACATGCCGATGGCATCGTCGAGCACGGCCTCGCCACGTCCGGCGACGGCGGTGCCGATGGCGATGTCATCGCTGCCCGACAGCCGCGACAGCAGGGCCGCGAACGCGGCGTGCACCACCATGAACAGGCTGGCACCGTGCGCACGGGCGAGGGTGTTGAGCCCGCGCAGCAGTTCGGCGTCGATCCCGAACTCGTAGACCTCACCGCGGTTGGAGGCCACCGCGGGCCGTGACCGGTCGGCGGGCAGATCCAGCTGATCGGGCAGCCCGGCCAGCGTCGCCGACCAGTAGGCGACCTGCTGGGCGATCAGCGAGGACGGGTCCTCCTCCGAGCCGAGCGTGTCGCGCTGCCAGAGCGCGAAATCGGCGTACTGCACCGGCAGCGGCGCCCAGCCGGGCGCCTCACCGCGGGTGCGGGCGGCGTAGGCCACCATCACATCGCGGGCCAGCGGTCGCACCGACCAGCCGTCGCCGGAGATGTGGTGCACCACGAAGACCAGGACATGGGTGTCCGGTCCGTCGCCGTCGACGACGCGGAACAGTTCGGCGCGAACCGGGACCTCGGCGGTGACGTCGAATCCGGTGAGCACCAATTCGCTGATCCGGTCGGCGATCTCGGCTCGGGGCACCTCGATCGGATCGAGGTCGATGCGATGCTGCCCGGCGGGCAGGACCACCTGCACACCCTGGCCGCCCGCGGTCTGCGGATACACCGTCCGCAGCACCTCGTGCCGGTCGATCACATCGGCGACGGCGAGCGCGAGCGCATCGGTGTCGAGAGCGCCGGTGAGCCGCACCGCGAGCGGGATGTTGTTGACCGCGGTCTGGTTGTCGAAGCGGTTGAGGAACCACATACGCTGCTGCGCCAGCGACAACGGCACCTCGTCCGGACGCGGTCCGGCCACGAGTTCGCGCCTGCGACCGGTGCCCGCGTGCGATTCCAGCTTGACCGCGAGCGCGGCCACCGACGGCGCCTCGAACAGCGTGCGCACCGGGACGCGGGTGTCGAGGGCCGCGCCGAGGCGGGCCACCACCTGGGTGGCGATCAGCGAGTTACCGCCAAGATCGAAGAAGTCGTCGTCGCGGCCGACCTGGCGTTCGCCGGGCAGGCCGAGGACCTCGGCAAAGGTCGCCGCGACGATCTCCTCCACCGGGGTCGACGGCGCGCGGAACTCGCGGGCCTCGAACTCCGGTTCCGGCAGTGCGCGCCGATCCAGCTTGCCGTTCGGGTTGAGCGGCATCGCGTCCAGCACCACGATCGCGGCGGGGACCATATAGGACGGCAGGCGACCGGTGAGATGCGCGCGCAACGCCTCGACGTCGACGATCGCGCCACCGGCGGGCACCACATAGGCGACGAGCAGATCACCGGTGCGGGCGTCGGAGCGCACAAGGGCCACCGACTGGGCCACCGATTCGTGTGCGGTGAGCGCGTTCTCGATCTCGCCGAGTTCGATGCGCAGACCGCGCAGCTTCACCTGGAAGTCGGTGCGGCCCAGGTAGGTGATGGCGCCATCGGGTCCGCGGGTCACGAGGTCACCGGTGCGGTACATGCGGGCGCCGTCGCCGAACGGGTTGGCCACGAAGCGATCCGCGGTCAGATCCGTGCGGCCGAAGTAGCCGCGCGCCAGCTGCGCACCGGCCAGGTACAGCTCACCCGCGGCGCCGGGCACGACCGGATGCAGGCGCGCGTCCAACACGTAGGCCTGGGCATTCCACACCGGGAGGCCGATCGGCACCGCGCCGTCGACCTCGGCGGCGACCGGGGCCGCCGTCGCGTGCACGGTGAATTCGGTCGGGCCGTACAGGTTGTGCAGTTCGGCGTTGCTCACCCGACGGATCGCCGCGACGGCATCGCTGGTGAACGCCTCACCCGCGATGAACAGCGTCCGCAGCGAGGCGAGTTCGGCTCCGGCGACACTGCCAGCGAACACCGTCAGCATCGACGGTACGAACGAGGTCATGGTGACGTGCTCGGCGGCGATCACATCGGCCAGGTACTGGGGATCGCGGTGGCCGTCCGGGCTCGCGACGACCATCCGACCACCGGTGGTGAGCGGAGCGAACAGCTCCCAGACCGAAACGTCGAAGGTCGCCGGGGTCTTGAACAGCACCACATCGTCGGCGCCGATGCCGTATTCGCCGGTGATCCAGCGGATCTGGTTCACCACCGCGGCGTGCGGCACCGCAACACCCTTCGGGCGTCCGGTGGAACCGGAGGTGAAGATGACGTAGGCCGGATGCTGCGGCCGCAGCGGCGCACGGCGCTCGGCATCGGTCACCGGGTCCGCGTCGTAACCGGACAGATCCAGCTCGTCGAGCACGACGGTGGACAGACCGGTGGCGTCGAAACCGTCACCCGCCGTGGTGATCACGCAGACCGGTGCCGCGGATTCGAGCACATGGTCGATACGTTCGGCGGGCTGATCCAGGTCCAGCGGCACATAGCCGCCACCGGCCGCGTGCACCGCGTACATGGCCACGACCAGGTCCACCGACCGACGCAGCCCGAGCGCCACCAGGCTCTCCGGGCCGACGCCCGCGCCGATGAGGTGGCGGGCCAGGCGATGCACCCGGTCACCGAATTCGGCGTAGCTCAACGAGGTTCCGGTGGATGGATCGATGAGGGCGATCGCATCCGGTGTGGCTGCGGCCTGCGCGGCGAACTCGGCCACCAGCGTGGTCGGGGCGCCGAGATCGCGGGCGGTCTCGTTCCAGGCGCGCAGGGCCCGATCGTTCTCGCGGGCATCGAGCAGATCGATATCACCGATGGCGCGGTCGGGTTCGGCGACGACGGCCGCGAGCAGCCGGTTGAACCGGCGGCCGAACTCGGCCATGGTCGCCGCGTCGAACAGATCGGTGGCGTAGATCAGTTCGGCGGTGATGCCGCCTTCCTCGCCGTTCTCCGACAGCACCAGTTGCAGATCGAACTTGGCCACATCGATCGGCAGGTCCACCCCGCTGACCGTGAGGCCGGGCAGTTCCAGGCTGTTCTGGCCGGTGTTCTGGAACGACAGCATCACCTGGAACAGCGGATGGCGCGCCTGCGAACGCGCCGGGTTCAGGATCTCCACCAGCCGCTCGAATGGCAGATCCGCATGTCCGAAGGCCGCGATATCGGTGGTGCGGACGGTGCGCAGCAGATCGGTGAACGTGGCGCCGCCGTCGATCGGGGTCCGCAACACGAGGGTGTTGACGAACATGCCGATCAGATCGTCGAGCGCGCGTTCACCACGTCCGGCGACGGGGGTGCCGATGGCGATATCCGGCTCACCCGACATCCGCGACAGCAGTACCGCGAGCGCGGCATGAGTGACCATGAACAGCGTCGCGCCACGGGTGCGGGCCAGCTCGGTGAGCGCGGCATGGGTCCTGGCGTCGATGGTGAACACCTCGGTGGCGCCCTGACCGGACGCGACCGCAGGACGCGGCCGATCGGCGGGCAGATCCAGCTGTTCGGGCAGCCCGGTGAGGGTCTGCGACCAGAAGCCGATCTGCTCGGCGATCACCGATTCCGGATCGTCTTCGGAGCCGAGGACCGCGCGCTGCCACAGCGCGAAGTCGGCGTACTGCACCTCCAGCGGACGCCAGGCCGGTTCGCCGCCTTCGACGCGGGCACCGTAGGCGGTCATCACATCACGGGTGAGCGGGCCCATGGAGAAACCGTCGGCCGAGATGTGGTGCACGACGAGGGCGAGCACATGTTCGGTCGGGCTGATCTCGAACAGCCGGGCCCGGAACGGCACCTCGGTAGTGACGTCGAAACCGGTGCGCACCAGTTCGGTGATCCGGGCGGGCAGTTCTGCCTCGGTGACGTCGACCGGGCTCAGATCCGGGATCACCTTCGCGGTGGGCACGGCCTGCTGATGCGCGGTGCCGTCGACCTCCGGGTAGAAGGTGCGCAGCGATTCGTGCCTGGCCAGCACATCGGCGACGGCGATCTGCAAGGCCTGCCGGTCCAGCAGACCCGACAACCGCACCGCCGCGGGGATGTTGTCCACGGCGGATTCGGGATCGAACCGGTTGAGGAACCACATCCGCTGCTGGGCCAGCGACAGCGGCACCAGTTCGGGCCGGTGCTGCGGTACCAGTGCGGCGCGTGCGCCCGCACCGGCGCGGGTTTCGGCCCGTGCGGCCAGCGCGGCGACCGAGGACGCCTCGAACAGTTCGCGGACGCCGAGGTCGGTGTCCAGTGCGGCCGAGAGCCGGGCGGCGACCTGGGTGGCGCTCAGCGAGTTACCGCCGAGGGCGAAGAAATCGTCGTCGAGGCCCACGCGGTCGAGTCCGAGCACCTCGGCGAAGGTGGTGGCGACGATCTCTTCCACCGGGGTGGTCGGCGCGCGGAAGACCGCGGCCTCGAACACCGGCGCGGGCAGTGCCTTGCGGTCGAGCTTGCCGGAGGCATTGAGCGGGAACTCGTCGAGCACGACCACCACGGCGGGAACCATGTAGGCGGGCAGCTGCCGGGCCAGATCCTCGCGCAGGGTCTCGGTGTCGACCGGAACACCGGCCGCCGCTGTGCCGGAGCGGCGGCGCTCCCGGTGCCCTCCGTGGTTACGCTCCGCTGCCTCTTCCTGGCCCGTCGCTCGCGCCGCGACGACATAGGCCACCAGCTGATCGCCGGTGTGCTGATCGCCGCGAACCACCACGACCGATTGCGCGACCTCGTCCATGGCGGTCAGCGCCGCCTCGATCTCACCGAGTTCGATACGCAGACCACGCAACTTCACCTGGAAATCGGTGCGGCCCAGATACTCCAACTCACCGTCGGCGGTCCAGGCCACCAGGTCACCGGTGCGGTACATGCGCTCGGACGTACCGAACGGATTCGCCACGAACCGATCACTGGTCAGATCAGGACGCGCCACATAACCACGCGCCAACTGCGAGCCCGCCAGATACAACTCACCCGCCACACCCACCGGCACCGGACGCAGCCGCCCATCCAACACATACACCTCGGTGTTGAA
>NZ_JARWNX010000022.1 GCF_029868385.1 Nocardia cyriacigeorgica
CCGAGCCGAGATCGTCCACTACGGCACCGTCGCCGCCATCGACCCCGACTCGTGCGAAGTCCATATCGCCGCCGAATCCCTGGACTGGGCGGCCTTCTGCCTCGTCTCGATCGGAGCACCGTTCACCGTGCACGGACCACCCGAAGCGACCGACCTCATGAAAGATTGGGGATCCAGGCTCCTCGCCGCCACGGCGTGAACGCCCAGACCCTGCGCTACTACGAACGACGCGGACTGCTCCCAGAACCGACCCGCACACCGGGCGGGCACCGCCTCTACCCGCAGGCCTCGGTCACCGTGCTACGGGTGATCAAGGCCGCCCAGCGGCTCGGGTTCACCCTCGACGAGGTCGCCGACATGCTCACCGGCACCCGAGTGGGTTCGGCCCGCCGCGCCGACGCCGGGCTGCGGGCCCGCGTCACCGACAAGCTCGCCGAGGTCGACACGAAGCTCGCCGAACTCACCGAGGTCCGCGACACCCTGCGCGCGGCCTTGGCCGCCGGGTGCGACGACCTGCTGGTGTGCAGCGATGCACCGAGCTGCCCGGTACCGTCCGACACCGTCGAGGCCACCTCGGCGAACCACACCGGAGGCCGCCGTGACTGCTGAGACGAGGACGCGGCACTGGTGGCCTCGATCAGCACCGGCGCGCTGCTGTGCCGCTGCTTGGCACCCCTGCTCATCACTGCGGGAATCCTGGCAGTAGAATGCTACTGATCAGCCTGTCGTGGCTCGACGCCCTCGGGTTCGTGCTCATCGGCATCGGTGTTGTGGGCCTGATATGGAGCCAGCGGCGCTCCCGGCACTCGCGCTGCGCCGTGGCCTCGGACACCGACAGCTCGTGGGCCGGTACCGGGTGCGGGTGCACCGTCGCGTCCACCACCGCGTGAATCCGGGCAATTAGGATCGCCCACCGTGACTGTTCTGCGCTCGATCCTGCTGTTCGTCCTCGCCGCCGTCGCCGAAATCGGCGGCGCCTGGCTGGTATGGCAAGGCGTGCGCGAACACCGCGGTTGGGCCTGGATCGGCGCCGGGGTGATCGCCCTCGGCATCTACGGATTTGTCGCCACTCTGCAACCCGACGCCAACTTCGGCCGGATCCTCGCCGCCTACGGCGGGGTGTTCGTGGCGGGATCGCTGCTGTGGGGCATGGCGTTGGACGGATTCCGACCAGACCGCTGGGACGTCACCGGCGCGATCGTGTGCCTGGTCGGCGTCGCGATCATCATGTACGCGCCCCGCCACGCCTGACGCGACGGCCGAGCACCGGCCGGCTCCACGCTGGCCGGGCCTGCCCGTCAGTGCAGTCCGCCGCCGGTACGGCGGTGCGCCGAATGTTGCATCCGGCGCAATTCCGCCCGTTTCTCGGCTGGGTCAGCACCGGCACCGCGATCGGATCGTCAGCGGGTAGCCGCTTGACAGCAGTGGGAACCTTTGCCAGTGGTACTGCGCTGGCGGGAGTTCGAGCAGCTAGTCGCATATCGTCGGCAAGGTGTCGCGGCACGCTCGGCGATCAGCGTGCTCGGCGTGATGAACGGCCCCGACCTGCTCACCGTGCGCTCGCCATCTGGGTGCTCGACGACGCAACGGTCGGGACAGCGTTCGGGCGGTCGAACGGCTGGTGGCGGTCGGGCCATGCCGTCGGCTGGTTCCGGCGGCATCGGGAGCGCGCACACCATGCGTACGAACTCCTCGCGCGGCGTGCACGGAATGTCCGGCGCCCGCGATGATGTTGGTCGGAGGGTGAAGGTATTGATCGTGTACGCGCATCCCGAGCCGAATTCGCTGACCGGTGCGCTGAAAGATGTTGCCGTAGCACAACTGCGCGCCGACGGGCACGAGGTGAGGGTCACCGACCTCTATGCCATGGGCTGGAAGGCCCACGCCGACACCGACGATTTCGGCGCCGTCGCCGAACAGAACTTCATGCTGGCCTCGGGCGAGGCGTATGCGAACGGCACGCTGTCCCCGGAGATCCGGGCCGAACAGGACAAACTGTTGTGGGCCGACGCGGTGCTGCTGCATTTCCCGCTGTGGTGGTTCTCCATGCCCGCGATCCTGAAGGGTTGGGTCGATCGGGTGTTCACCTGCGGATTCGCCTATGGGGCCGGTGGTACGGCGATACCGCGCTACGGCGACGGCATGTTGGCCGGCCGGCGTGCCATGCTCGTGGTCGCCATCGGCGGTAAGGAACCGTCGTATTCCGATCGAGGCATCAACGGCCCGATCGATGATCTGCTGTTCCCCATCCAGCACGGGATCCTCTACTACCCGGGCATGGATGTGTTGCCGCCGTTCGTGGTGCACGGCGCGCTGCGGGTCGATGACGAACGCTTCGGCGCGATCGCCGCTGACCTGCGGGAACGGCTGTCGAAACTCGAACAGACCGAACCCATCCGATACCGGCGGCAGGGCGGCGGCGACTACGATCGCGGTCTGCGGCTCGAGCCGGGCCGGGAGGATCCGGGGGCGACCGGGTTCGGTCTGCATGTCGCACAGTGATTCCGGTCATGTTCGGCGGGGTGCTCGCGCTGCGCTGCGTCGGGCGTACGGCTAGCGTGGTCGAGATCGCTAACGTACCGGGGGTGAGGCCGCTCACCCCTGCCCGATGGAGGGGAAACCTTGCGCGTCCTGCTAGTCGCCAGTGCTTTCAACAGCCTCACCCAGCGAGTTCACACCGAACTGCGCGACCGCGGGCACAAGGTCGGGGTCGAGCTGGCACTCGGTGACGATCTGCTGCGGGCGCGGGTGGCCCACTTCCGGCCCGACCTGATCGTGGCGCCGATGCTCACCGCGGCCATCCCGGAAGACATCTGGACCGAACACACGGTTCTGATCGTGCATCCGGGCCCCAAGGGCGATCGCGGACCGTCCTCGCTGGACTGGGCCATCGCGACGGGCGCGGCCGAATGGGGCGTGACGGTGTTGCAGGCGGTGGCGGAGATGGACGCTGGCCCGATCTGGGCCTCGGTGTCGTTCCCGGTAGCCGACTGCGGCAAGAGCGAGCTGTATCGCAACGAGGTGTCCGATGCCGCCGTCGAGGCGGTGCTGCTGGCCGTCCAGCGGTTCGCCGACGGCGGGTTCGAACCCGAACCGTTGGACTACGGCCGGCCGGACGTGCGGGGGCAGCTGCGCCCCTACCACTCCCAGCAGTACCGCCGGATCGACTGGTCCACCGACAGCACCGTCGAGATCCTGCGCCGACTGCGCGCGGCCGATTCACAACCGGGTGTGCTGGACGAACTGTACGGCCGGGAGTATTTCGTGCACGGCGGGCACAACGAGGACCAGCTGCGCGGAACCCCCGGCGAGCTGATCGCCACCCGCGACGGTGCGGTCTGCCGGGCCACCGTGGACGGTGCGGTCTGGCTGCCACAACTGCGGCCACGCCGGGTACCCGGCGGTCCGGCGACGTTCAAACGGCCCGCCGTCGACGCGCTCGGCGCCGAGGTGACCGCCGCGATCCCGGAGGTGCCGGTGACCCCGGCCGAGGCGGCCGTGCGCGATACCTGGTCGGAGTTGCGCTACCGCGAGGACGGTGCGGTGGGCTATCTCGAGTTCGCCTACACCGGCGGTGCGATGAGCACCGGCCAGTGCCAGCGGCTGCTGACCGCCTATCGGCAGGCGTGCGCCCGGCCGACCGGTGTGCTCGTGCTCGGTCCCGCCCGTGACTTCTTCTCCAATGGCATCCACCTCAATGTCATCGAGGCGGCCGACGATCCGGCGCTGGAGTCCTGGCACAACATCAACGCGATGAACGACCTGGTCGAGGCGATCCTGACGACCACGGACAAGCTGGTCATCTCCGCGCTGGCCGGTAATGCCGCAGCCGGTGGCGTGATGCTGGCCCTGGCCGCCGATGAGGTGTGGTGCCGGGAATCGGTGGTGCTCAACCCGCACTACCGGCTGATGGGGCTCTACGGTTCGGAGTACTGGACCTACTCGTTGCCGCGCCGGGTCGGCGAGACCGAAGCCGGACGGCTGACCCGCGAGACCCTCCCGGTCGGCGCGAAGGCCGCCGCACGGATCGGCCTGGTGGATCGGGCGGCGCCCGGTGGTACCGGCGCCTTCGGTGAATGGGTGCGTCGCGAGGCCGCGCTACTGGCCGATTCACCCGAGCTGGAGGGCCGGTTGGTGGCCAAGAAGCAGCGCCGCGAAGCGGATGAGACACGCAAACCGCTGGCCGAATACCGGGCCGAGGAACTGACCGAGATGCGCCGGAACTTCTACGCCGAGGGCGAGCCGTACCATCGCCTGCGGCGCGAGTTCGTCTACGGTGTCGTCCCCGACGCGACGCCGACCTACCTGCTCGGATGACCGGGACGGCCGCCGGATGGCGCAGTGGAGACATCAATTGGCGGCTCCCAGCGCATCCATGATGAACTTCCCATCTTGAAATCCTCATTTCGGTGGTTCGTACACTCGTGCACCCGATCGCGGATCGGAAATCGACTAGCTACATCGGAGTAGACGTGCATCTCGAGCACTTCAGCAATGGGTGGGTGACGCCCACCCTGGCCTACCTCATGTCGTTCATCGGGTCGGTACTCGGCCTACGGTGCGCGGCGCACGCCCGCACCGCGAAATCGCCCGCCGGATGGCTGGTCGCGGCCGCCGTCGCGCTCGGCGGCGCGGGTATCTGGGTCATGCACTTCACGGCGATGCTCGGGTTCGCCATCGACAGTGTCGACATCCGCTACGACGTGCCGTTGACCTTGTTCAGCGCCGCCATCGCCGTGGTCGTGGTGCTGATCGGGCTGGCGATCGTGGTGCGTGGGCATCGGGAGGCGGTCGCACTTCCGCTCGGCGGTGCGATCACCGGGTTCGGGGTCGCCGCCATGCACTACCTCGGTATGGCCGCGATGAACACCGGCACCGCGATGGAGTACGACGCCGGTCTGGTCGCCCTGTCCATCGTGATCGCGGTGGTCGCCGCGACTGCCGCGTTCTGGTTCATGGTGCACGTACGTGGCTGGGCCAACACCGTCGGCGCGGCCGTGATCATGGGTCTCGCGGTCTGCGGTATGCACTACACCGGCATGATGGCGTTGAGCGCGGACCACGGCAACCACACCGGAACACCGGAGGGTATCGCGCCGGTGGAGCTGCTCACCCCGCTCATCACGACCGTCGCGCTGGTCGTCGTCGGTCTGGTCGTGCTGGTCGGCGTGGCCGAACTGGAGGTCCGCAGCATCGCCGCCGCCACCGTCCTCGAACCCGAACACCGGGAAACCGCCACCCTGGCCAGCACCGATCCGGCCACTCTCGCCACCAGCGGTCGGCAGTGGCCGCGGCAGATGGTCGACAACTGACCGACCCGGTCGATCAGGGCAGCGGTCGCGCATCGCGTTGACCGAGCAGCGCCGCGATCACCCCGGACTCCTGGGATTGGCCGTGGATCATCGAGCGGGCGGTTTCCTTGACCGGCCCCGATTCGATGAGCTGATCGGCCGCCTGCGCCATGGCCACACCGCCCTGATGGTGGCGCAGCATGAGCTGGAGGAACAGGATCTCGGCGTCGCGACCGCGCGCGGCGGACAGGGCGTCGAGTTCGGCCGTGGTCGCCATACCCGGCATGGCGTGGCCGGACGGATCGTGGGCGGCGGTCGCGCCGTGCTGATGACCGGGCTCGGCGGCTTCGTGCATCCATGCCATCGGCCGTGGCGACAACGGCGACGCGTTGGCCAACCGCAGCCAGCCGAGCATGGCGCCGATCTCGAGGCGCTGGGTGTCGGCGAGCTGCTGAGCCAGCCGCACCACGCCCGGATCGACCGCAGGATCGAGCCGCTGCACCATGATCAACGCCTGCTGATGGTGGGCGGTCATATCCTGTACGAAGCCGATCTCCACCGCGTCGAGCACGGGTTCGGCCGGTCGATCGTCGTCGATGAACAGCGGCCGCAGCGCCGCGCCGAGCACCAGCAGCAACACCGCGACCGCCGCGTATCCGGCGATCCGCATTCCGCGCGGCATGCTCATGACCCGACGATCGAGGACTGGTTCGGCGGCGGCGTGTAGACGCCGTTGTTCAGCTCGAGCACCATGAATCCGTTGTCCGAACACGCCACATACAGCTGATTGCCGCGCCATTCCGGCGGTGAGAAGCACCAGTCGGTGGAGACATCACCGAAGGCGAGGCGTCCGGTGCGCGGGGTCAGCGCGTCCATCGGATCGAACTCGCCTTCGAGGACCGCGCGCACCGCACTCGGCGCACTCATCAAGGGGACACCGATGATCGACGCCAGCGCATGCGGTGAATTCCACAGCTCCAGATTGCGACCGGTGCGGGCGGGCGGGTTGAAGTAGGCGATCTCGTGGATATTGCCCGGATCGCGCACATCGAAGACCCGGATGCCCGAGGAGATCCAGCCGCAGGCGAGCGCGGTGGGGTTGTCCTGCCGGTCGGCGGCGCAGTAGTGCGATTCGTAGGCAAAGGCCGAACCGCCCATCGATGACCCGATATTGCTGTCGAGGTGCTGCGGCAGATTGATCTCCAGTTTGAGCTTGGCCGCCACCTTCGGTGCGGTGTCATCGGAGATATCGATCAGCTTGACCCCGCCGGAGCCGCCCTCGTCGACGGTGTACAGGTACGGTTTGCCGTCGTAGCTGACCGGGACGCTGTGCTGGGTGGCCCAGCCGTCGGTCCAGAACACCCGGCCGATGTGGTGCACCTGTGGATTCGGGTCGCGCCGCTGGACCGCGCTGATATCGAGCACGGTGAATCCGCCGAGCGCGGAGATGTACATGCGGTTGCCGTCGGGACTGACGCCGAAACCGTGTGCCTCGATACCGGTCAGACCCTGCCAGACGACGTGTGGATTCGCCGGGTCGGTGAGGTCGACGGCGCTGACGAAACCGGGTGCGATACCCGAGGCCCAATAGGTGCGGCCGTCGGGGGAGAAGCCGCCCTCATGCGTCGTGATCGGCAGCGGCATGGCCAGATTCGTGCCGGGGCCCGGGTTCAGCAGACGCGGATGCGCGCAATCGGAGATGTCGTACACCGAGAGGTAGCCGACGCCGGTCCCGACCGGAACCCCGGTCCCGACGAGCAGTTTGCGCTCCTTGTTGACCTTCAGGCTCTCCCAGGTGCCCGCGAGCATCGCCGGTTCGGTGAGGTTGGCCGTCGGGCGCGGGTTCGCCGGATCGGAGACGTCGAGCACCTGCACGCCGCGGCCTTCGCCAAGGAGGTTGCCCGGGAAGAACGAACCCATATAGGCACAGTGTTCGAAACTGGTGGAGGTGATGCCCGCGCCGCGCCCGGCGAACTGCCCGATCATCGACATATTGCACCGGTACCCCTGAGTGCTGCGTCCGCTGTCGCGATCGGCGGCCGGAACATCGCCCTGTAGACCGGGTTCGGGCATGGAGCCGGGGCCGCAGTCGGCTCGCGGCACCGAGGTGCGGCCCACGTCGAGGAATTCACGGACCCCATTGGCGATATCGGATTGCAGATCGGCCGATGCGCCCGCTGGCAGCATCATCGTGGCGATCAATGCGACAGCGGCCAGGGCGAACGGCCTTGTCCGGCGCAGCTTCAACGGACGCCTCATCGCATCCCCCAACTTCCTTCGTCTCCGGTCACCGCCGACCTGTCGTCGTCTCAGACACTGGGGTCGGTGTTACTGAACGGAGCTTAATAGGGGTGTCGTGTGTCGGGAGTGTTTTCGTGGAATTGTCGTGGGTCACCCCTCGGTTCGAGGTGGTGGAACTGCTCTGACCACGCGAAATATCGCAAGGCGGGGATGGTTACGGCATTTGTGGAGCATCGCGCGACGGTCGGTCGATGCGTCCGGGCTATCAGTGCAGGTGGTGCGAGCTGTCTGGGTCGTGAGCCACGCGCGCCGAGCTTTTCAGTGTTGCCTGTGCTCGACAGCGGTGGTCAGCGCGGTGGCGCCGGGGCCGCGTCGAGCAACTCTTCGCACGCCCGCAGCAGCCGTGCCCGCAACGGTGTCGCTCGTTCGGCGAGGTCGGATTGGGTGCGCGCGTACTCGGCGCGTCCGGCCGGGGTTTCGATGGGTACGGGTTGGTAGCCGTAGTCGGTGAGGTCGTAGGGGCTCGCGCGCATGTCGAGTTCTCTGGCGGCGCAGGCCAGTTCGAAACAGTCGGTCAGCAGGTCCGAACTGATCAGCGGGACCAGTTTGAAGCCCCATTTGTACAGATCCATATTCGCGTGCAGGCAGCCCGGCTGTTCGCGCAGCGGTTGGTCGTCGCGGGTGAGTACTTGGGTATTGCGGCCGACGGCGTCGGGGGTGAAGAAGCGGTAGGCGTCGAAATGGGTGCAGCGCAACGACATCGACTCGACCACCGCATCGGTGCCCGAGCGGCCCAGCCGCAGCGGAACCGCATGGCGCACCTCCTCGGAGCGATACACCATCGCCCATTCGTGCAGGCCGAAGCACGACAGCTGCGCGGGCCGCGTCGCGGTGGCGCGCAGCAGCCGCGCCACGAACTCGACGGTGTCGCGGCGCTTCATCAGAAAAGCCGGATCGGCAGTCGTGACGATCATCGAATCGTCCCCGGTGCGTCGGTGATAACCGCGCGCCCCGTCGTATTCGGTCGCCTCCGCCAGCCCCACCCCGAAGCCCGGATGCCAACGGCGCAGCTGCGCAGGCTTGTGGCCGTAGTAGGTGAACAAGAAATCGATGACCGGATGCGTCGAACCCGCCGCCCTGCGCTCCAGGTACGGGCCGATCAGCTCGTCGATATGCGCGCGGTGGGCCTGGGCCCGATCCCGCCACTCGACCAGCGGTAATACTCGCAGGTCAAGGGGGTGATCCAAGGTGTCGCGCGTGCTCACCCCGCTATTGTCCCGCACCGGTCAGGTCCGCGTTCTCGCGACAGTGCCGTTGCCGATATGGATGCGCCGGCCGCGGGGCGATCGGGCGGGCGGCCTCTCGGCGGTCTGACCCGGGCGAGGTCTACGTGCCGGCCTGTAAGAGCAGGTCGGGATTGGTGGGCAGCTCGGGCAGCGGGGCGGAGCTGAGGCGTTGCGCGGACCGCTTGTTCATGCCGAACATGCGGAGAGCCCGATAGGTCATCTCGTCGGCGAGTGCGGCCGCATCCGCGTCGGGATCGGCGTCGAGCAGTTGGAGCAGTCCGAGCAGGGTTCCGCCCGCCGCCATGATGGCCAGATCGGGATCCATCGGTTCGAATCGCCCGGCTTCCTGGGCGGCGATGATGTCTTGGCGCGCGCTGGGTGCGAGTCCCTGGTCGCGCAGCATGACTCCCATGCCCGAATGGAGGACGACACGCACCATCTCCGGAAGCTGGCGTTGCAGCCGACCGGTGAGCCGGAAGCTGACCGCGAAGATCTCCGCGGGGTCGTCGTAGCGGGCCACGACGTGGTCGCGCATCTCGTTGTAGACCTTCAATGCGGACTGCACGGCCTCGTCGAAGAGCTGTTCTTTGGAATCGAAATGGTTGTAGAAGGAGCCGAAACCGACGTCCGCGGCGTCGGTGATCTCCTTGATGCTCACCGACGACTGGCCTTCGGACAGGAACTTCCGCGCCGCGCCGAGCAGTGCGTTGCGCGTGCGTTCCTTGCGGCGATCGGTACGCGTGGGCGCGGTCTGTTCGGCTGTCATCTGCCCTCCACCTCGAGTTGCCGCAAGAATCATAACTGATCGTACATTCAGTTCCGATTCTGACGCAGATGGGTGACCTTGGCGCCCAAGGTCTGCGAGTCCGCCGCGCCAGGCGACGCGATCACGACGCGTATCGCACGGTGGTGCGTTGGGTGCCGAGATCGATGGCCCGTCGTCGGTGTCGATGCGAGCCGCACCCGCGTCGGTGCGTAGCCACCGGTCGATACTGGTTGGATGACTCTGTCAACTATGAGGAAGTCGTCATTGGTGCGAGATCGGGGGATCAACAGTCGGACGCCCGGCCGATGATGAATGAGAACTGCCGGGCACGCGGAGAGCGGCTGCGCGCCCGGCGACGGTCGATCATCGAGGTCAGCCCGCGTTGATCGCTGCTGCCAATCGGGGAAGCTGACGCAGCGGGGCGTGGTGCTCGACTTCCATCCGCTGATCGGCATCGAAGATATCGCTGAGTCCGGGAGCGGGGTCATGGGTTCCGGTCTGCGGCAGAGTGGTCGCACTGAACGGCCAGTCGGAGCCGAAGACGATATGGTCTCGAGTCGTCACGGCCGAAACCGCGGACATCGCGGCACCGGATCCGCTCAGTGCGGTGTCGTAGAAGAAGCGCGAGATCTGCGTCTTCGCATCGAGCAGGGACGGTTTGCCCAGGCCCTGCGGCCAGTTCTCGCCGACTGCTGTCTCGGAGGCGACGCCGACCCGCCAGGACAGGAAGGGCAGGGTGCCGCCCGCGTGGGAGAGCTGGAACCGGATGTTGGGGTAGCGCTGGGTGACGCCGGTCAGCATCATCATCGTCGCGGCCCGGGTCGTGTCGAAGGTGTACTCGATGAGGAAGTCGGGCAGGGGCAAGGTCGGCTTGGCGTCGTCCGGGATCGCGGCGGGGTGCACGAAAACGTAGGCATTGCGCTGGTTCAGCGCGATCATCAAGGGCTCGTAGAGCGGGTCGCCCAGGTAGACGCCCTTGTAGGCGGACAGCAGAACGATGCCGTCGGCGTGGAGGACGTCGAGGGCGTAGATCGCCTCGGCGACCGAGGCGGCGATGTCGGGCATGGGGAGAACCGCGAACGAGCCGAAGCGGGTGGGGTACTTCTTGGTGAGCCCGGCGACATAGTCGTTGCAGTAGCGGGCCATGTCGTTGGCTTCCTTGCCTGGTGACAGGAAGCCGACCCCCGGGTCGGAGACCGACAGGGCCTGGGCCTGGATGCCGTAGTAGTCCATGAACTCCATCGCCGACTCGGGCGACCACTGGGGTGTGGGGTAGCCGCCGACGGTCACGTGCCCGTGCGACAGCAGTGCCGCCCGGTAGTCCGGCGGCAGCACGTGCGTGTGCAGGTCGATGCGGTAGGTGCCGCTCGGCGCGGGCTGCTGGGCGCGGGCTGTGCCGACTGCGCCGAACTGGGGCGACGCGCCGAGGGGAAGTGCCGCGGCCGCGGCTACACCGAGCGTGCCTGCGGCAGCTCCCCCCCAGCATGCGGCGCCGGCTCATGCCAGCGCGCGACGGGGTACCGGATTCGTTCACGGGAGGTCCTTCCTTTCGGTTGGTTCAGTCGCATCGCGGACCCGCGCTCGGCCGAGGCGGCATGGTCGGAGTCCGCTGGAGCGGACGGCGCATCGTGGGGAGTGCTCGGTGGAGTCGATCGAGCGAAGCGATGCGCAGTCGCTGATGAAAGTATCAGACCCGATCTGATTGTTCGCTGCGCCGACGGCCTGCGTGTGCGACGACACAGCAAATGCCTATATTCATCATATATGATGATTTCATCAATTATTCCCGCTGTTGCGTCATTCCCCTGGACCGCTTCTTTCGGATCGGCTGGGGAAGTCTGGAGAAGAGTGAATGAAGCTTCACGAATTGGACTCCGTTGTTCGCGACGACGTCCCCGTCCGGAACGTGCGGGGCCGAATCGCGCGTGGCGCCACGCGTGTGCTCGTTGTTGCGCTCGTGCTGGCGACGATCGGGATCGCATCGGCTGAGCTGTATCTGCGGAACCGGATCGAGGGTTGCCTGGCTACAGATCTGCGCGACGACCTCGGTTCCTCGGTGGATGTGGACCTCGGTCCCCGGCCCGTCGTACTGAGTCTGATCGACCGGCGGCTCCCGGAGCTGACGGTCGACAGCGACGACGCGCAGTTCGGTCCGGCTGTCGGTATGACGGTTCATGCCACGCTGCGTCAGGTCTCGATGGGGGAAGGTGGAGGTTCGGCCTCCGTGGGCGGCTCCGAGGCGCGCGTCGATTGGGATGTCGACGCGATCGGGCGGACGTTGCACGGCCTGGCCGGTGATGTCAGGACGTCGGCCGTCGACGGCACGGTCGATGTCACGGGAGTCGTCGGTGTGGTGTCGGTGCGGCTGCGACCCTATGTCGAAGGCGGGATCGTTCGCGTCGAGATCGTCTCTTCTCGCGGTGTCTCCCCGCAGTTGGCGGCGGAGATCGCCGACCTGCTCTCGCGGAGTCTCGGCGGCTATCCGTTGGGACTTCGCCCGGAATCTGTGACCGTGACCGATTCGGGAATCGGGGTCGAACTCCGTGGTGGGAGTTCTGAGCTTCCAGGGCGTGGCGATACATGCTGATTGTTTCATCAGAAACGCTTGACCTGTGAACAGTCGCTGGTCGATGATCGACACGGTGGGTAGCGACGAGGTTGCCGAGCTGTAAGGAGCGGTTCCATGGCGATTACCGGTAAGGCTGTGGCGATGTGGCTCCGCCCCGGCGCAGTTGTCGCGGTGCTCGCCGCATTGCTGGCGACCATGTATCTGGGATACATCGTCGACCCCGAGAAGAACCTGCATGACTTCCCGGTCGGGCTGGTCAACCTCGACGTCGGCGACATGGTCGGCGGCCAACACGTCAACGTGGGCGACCAGATCGCGTCCTCGATGGTTCAGCAGATCCCCGACGACAAGGTGGAGCTGCGGGAGATGGGCCTGCCGGAGCTGCATCGGGCAATGCTCAACGGCACGATCTACGGCGCCGTCGTCATCCCCAGCGACTTCACCAAGCGTGTCTCGATTCTGGGTGCGGCCAGTGTTGTGCCCGGTGATGTCGAGCGGCCCGTCATCACTGTCGAAACGAACCCGGCCGCCGGCGCCTACGCGACGCAGATTCTCCTGCGCATCACCACCGAGGCGACGGACGCGGCCAACCGGGAAGTCGGTGCCCAGCTGCTCGACCGGGTCCAAGGCGAACTCCGGTCGGACTCAGGTGCTCCCGCTACCGAACTCTCCGGCGTGAGCCGCCTCGCCCTTGCCGAACCGATATCGGTGGTGGTGCCGTTCCGCACTCTTCCCGACGGCGCCGGAGGGGGATTGTCGGCGTTCTTCTACACCTTGCTGTTGCTGCTCGCAGGGTTCACCGGCGCGATGATCATCCATACGATGGTGGATTCATCGCTGGGATTCGCGCCGACCGAATACGGGCCCTGGTACATCCATTACCCCGCCGACACCGATCTCGCGCGTGCGGACACTGCTGCTCAAATGGGGCATCCTGCTGGCCGTCGCGCCGGTGGTGTCAGGCATATACCTGGCAGTCGCGACACTGCTCGGGATGTCGATCCAGCGTGCGCCGATGCTGTTCCTCTACGGGGTACTCGCGATTGTGGCCGTCGGGGTCACCGCGCTGTCGATCCTGGCGATCTTCGGCGCGGCCGGCCTGCTCGTCAACCTCATCGTTTTCATTGTCCTCGGCCTGCCCTCCGCGGGAGGAACCGTGCCGATCGAGGCAACGCCGCGGGCCATGGAGTGGCTGTCGACCTTCGAACCGATGCACCAGATCTTCATCGCGGTCCGGGCGATCCTCTACTACAACGCCCGCGCGAACTCGGGCCTGGCGCAAGGGGTGTGGATGGCCCTGCTCGGTCTGCTGATCGGCCTGGTCATCGGCCTGGTCGCGACCAGCTTCTACGACCGGAAGGGACTGGAACGCCGTTCCGTCTCGACAGCCGGAACCCGGTGAGCGTCGATCGGCGCCGATTCGGGGTCGGAAGGCGGCTTCGGCGGGTTCCATGATCGCGACGTCGAGATGACCGCATGGCAGCGCTGAGTCACGGCAGAACGGCTCTGATGAAGTAGCCGCGACCGCGGGCCACGGTTGCCCGGATGTGATCGGCGATGTGTGCCGTGTGCGGTCGGGTGGGTCCGATCACACTCTTGTGAGCACTGCGTCAAATTTGACTATTTCATCAATAGAATGCCCTCCGTGGAGGGATCGGAGACGCGGTGGTGTTCGGCTGCGCGGAACGTGTGCGCCCACCGCGCGATGCAGGACGAGATGGATCGCCAGACCGCGAACCGTGTCCTACTCCTCGGGTGAGAGCTGCCCACCGCTCGGTTCTGATTCTTTCATCAAAAAACCTTGACAGGGAAACGATCGAAAGTGATGATATTATCAACTTCGTTGGGAGGTGCATCGTGACAAGCATCGACAAGGAAGTCGACACCGGGCGCACCGTGCAGGTCGGCGGCAGCGAGATCTACTTCAACGAATTCGGGTCCGGCCCCGCGGTCGTGCTGTTGCACGGCGGCGGCCCCGGCGCGACCGGGCTGTCGAACTACGCGCGCAACATCGAGGCCATGGCCGAGCACTTCCGGGTGCTCGTGCTGGATATGCCGGGCTACGGCCGGTCGTCGAAGTACGTCGACCAGTCCGACCCCTTCGGCCATCTGGCCAAGGTGCTCGGGCAGTTCCTCGATGTGCTGGAGGTCGACTCGGCGCACCTGATCGGCAACTCCTACGGCGGGGCGGCGGCACTCCGGCTGGCGATGGACCGACCCGGCAAGGTCGATCGCCTGATCCTGATGGGCCCCGGAGGTATCGGCTCCACCCGTGGGTTGCCGACCGACGGATTGCAGGAGCTGCTCAACTACTACCGGGGCAGCGGTCCCAGTCGCGAGAAGATCATCCGGTTCATCCGCGAGTACCTGGTGTACGACGGTTCGACAGTGCCGGGCGAACTGATCGAGCAGCGCTACCAGGCCAGCATCGACCCCGAGGTGATCGCGAACCCACCGTTGCGCCGGCCCTCCGGCCTGTTCGCCCTGCGCACGCTCGTGCGGATGGACTTCACCCGTGATTCGCGCCTGCGCAAGGTGCCGCACCCCACGCTGGTGGTGTGGGGTGCCGACGACAAGGTGAACCGACCGTCCGGCGGCAGGACGCTCGCCGAGACCATGCCCAACTGCGATCTGTACCTCTTCGCGCGCACGGGGCACTGGGCGCAATGGGAGCGGGCCGAGCTGTTCAACACCCTCGCGGTCGGGTTTCTGAAGGCCGAGCAATGAGTGCTGACCGCGCTTTCGGCGCCGAGTCGGTATTCGGCACGGTTCATCTGGGCTACATCGTGGTGGAGTCCACGCGGCTGCCCGACTGGCAGCGTTTCGGCGCCGAGGCGATCGGTATGCACGTCGATCGGCTCGACCATTCCACGCTGCGCTTCCGCCTCGACGATCACGCGTGCCGGTTCCTGGTGGAGCGCGGACCGCAGGAGGACGTGACCGCGATCGGCTGGCAGGTCGACGATCACGAGTCGTTCGATCGCATAGTGTCCCGTGTGTCGGATCGAGGGGTGCCGATCGTCGAAGGTAGCGCCGAGGACGCGGCACGCCGCGGCGTCGAGCGACTGTGGCGGTTTCCCGGCCCCAAGGGGATCGTGCAGGAGATCTTCACCGTCCCGGTGACCACCCCTGAGCCGCTGCGCATGCTCAGCTCCGGGTGGGTGACCGGCGAAGCCGGTATGGGCCATGTCGCGATCACATCGAGGGAACCGGAATCATTGCGCGGCTACTACGAGACGGTCTTCGACTCCCGGCTCAGCGACTACATCGACGAGAACGTCTCCGGACTCACCCTCAAGATCAGGTTCCTCCGGGTGAACGAGCGGCACCACTCGATCGCGATCGCCAACATCCGCGGGGTGAAGATCGACCCGATCCGAACTCGGGTGCAGCACATCAATATTCAGTCGGGCTCGCTCGACGACGTGCTGGCGGCCTACGGGCGTGTCACCGATCTCGGCTTCCGGATGGCCTGGTCGGTCGGCCAGCACACCAATGATCGTGAGCTGTCCTTCTACTGCATCACTCCCTCCGGATTCGAACTCGAGGTCGGCTGGAATCCGATCGTGTTGGGTCCGGAACGCGAATCCACATGGGAGCCGACCACCTATCAGGGCATCAGTATCTGGGGTCACACGCCGGTCGGCGAGACCGTGCTGGACAAGTTCGCTCAGTTCCGGCAGGTCGTTCGGACCCTGCGGACACCCGAGATCACAGTTCCCCAACTCACCGGAGGCATGGCGCGATGACATCGTTCGACTACGACGTGGTAGTCGTCGGGCTGGGGCCCACCGGTCTGACCCTGGCGAACCTGCTCGGCCGTCGCGGCGTGCGGGTGCTGGTACTCGAGCGTGAGCCGGAATTCTACGGCCTGGCGCGGGCGGTGTACACCGACGACGAAGGCATGCGGATCTTCCAGACCGCCGGTGTCGCCGACGAAGCCTCGGCACAGATGAACCTCGACTGCACCGTGCAATGGGTGCGCAGCGACGGGTCCGTGCTCGCCCAGTTCAACCAGGCCGCACGCCCGCTGGGCTGGCCCGTGGCCAACTTCCTGTATCAGCCCTACCTGGAGAACACCCTCGAGAATGCCCTCGACCGCTATCCGCACGTGACGGTGCGCCGTGGGCGGGAGGTCCTCGGCTTCGACCAGGACGCCGACGGTGTTCTCGTGCGGCATGCCGAATGCCGCGGCACCGGGTACGGCAAACACGACGCCGACACCGATCCGGCCACCGCCGAGGAGGTGCGGGCCGAGTTCCTCGTCGGTTGCGACGGCGGTCGCAGTGTGGTGCGCACGCAGCTGGGCATCGATATGACGGGCACGAGCTTTCCCGAACGCTGGCTCGTTGTCGATCTGCTCGCCAACGACGGTGTCGACGCGTTCCGGCATCTGCCGTACTTCAACTTCGTCTGTGACCCCGAGCTGCCGACGGTGTCGTGTCCGCAGCCTGGCGGGCATCACCGTTTCGAGTTCATGCTCAGCGATGAGCAGAGCAAGGAGGAGATGGAGGACCCCGAACAGGTCCGCAGTCTCATCAGCCGATACGTCGATCCCGACGAAGTGCGGGTCCTGCGCAAACTGGTCTACACCTTCAACGCCGTGGTCGCCGACCGATGGCGGGACGGACGCGTCCTGCTCGCCGGAGACGCCGCGCACATGACGCCCCAATTCATCGGCCAGGGAATGAACTCCGGCGTTCGTGACGCCGACAACCTCTCCTGGAAGCTCGGCGCCATCATCGAGCACGGTGCCGGTCTCGATCTCCTCGACACTTACGAAACGGAGAGACGGCCACACGCCAAGGCGATGATCGACCTGTCGGTGCTGAACAAGAGCATCGTCTCGGTCGACAACAGGCTCGCCGCGGGCGCCCGCGATATCGGCCTGGCCACCGCCCTGAAGGTCCCCGGCCTCAACACGTGGATCCGGGAGGCGAAGATGAAGCCGTCTCCGCGTTTCCGCCGCGGAGCCTACTTCGGACTGCCACGCAAGTGGATTCGTGGTGTGGAGGGCACCCTGGCGCCACAGCCGGAGGTCCGCACCTTCGACGGACGCCACCAGCGCCTCGACGATGCGCTCGGTCTCGGCTTCGCGCTGGTCGGTTACGGTGTCGATCCGCGCGAGGGACTCGGCATCGCACAGCGAAACGCCTTGCAGGTGCTCGGTACCCGGTTCGTCACCGTGTATCCGATCGGTGGCCGTCCGCAGGGTGAGCCGGGAGACGGACGTGCCGCCGCCACCGACTCCGCTGATGTCGAGGACCACACCGGCGACATGGCTCGGTGGTTCGCCAGGGCCGGTGTCGCCAAGGGCGGCACGGTCCTGCTCCGCCCGGACAGGTACGTGTTCGGAACCAGTACGAAATCCGACGCCACCGAGCTGGTCACCGCACTGCTGGCCCGTCTCGCCGTCACCCCCGCGACGCTGACCGCGAATCACAATCCGCTGCGCGCCGTGGCGTCCGCCGCGCCGAGCTCCTTGGAGGAAGCCCGATGACCACAATCGTCGATGGACTGCCCGCCGTCCACGCCGCTGCCGAACGACTCGCGACCGCAACGAACTCGGGCGTACCCGTTGCCGCGGTGCGTGACCTGATCGGTGCCGACGACGTGGGGCTGGCCTACGCGGTGCAGAGCCTCGGCACTCGCCGGCGGATCGACGAGGGCGCCCGCGTCGTCGGGCGCAAGATCGGATTGACCTCCACGGCGGTGCAACGGCAACTCGGTGTCGACCAACCCGATTTCGGTGTGCTCTTCCACGATATGGATGCCGGTGCGACGCCGGTGTCCGAGCGGCCGCGGCTGCTGCAACCCAAGGTCGAGGCCGAACTCGCTTTCGTACTCGGCGCCGATCTGACCGGAGACGACATCCACCCCATCACCGTGCGCGGCGCCGTCGACTACGCCGCACCGGCACTCGAGATCGTGGACAGCCGAATCGCAGGCTGGGACATCACCTTCGGCGACACTGTGGCCGACAACGCGTCGAGTGGCTGGTTCGTGCTCGGCGAACAGCGGCTCTCGCTCGATGATTTCGAGCCGCTCGACATCACGATGGTCATGCGCATCGACGGCGAGATCGTCTCGCGCGGAAAGGGTTCGGACTGCCTGGGCGACCCACTGCTGGCTCTGGCCTGGCTCGCTCGTACCGCCAAGGACCTGGGAGATCCGCTGCGCGCGGGGGAGATCGTGCTGTCCGGCGCGCTGGGACCGATGGCCCCGCTGGTGCCCGGTGCGCGGGTACAGGCCGAACTGTCCCAGCGCTCGGGGTCGCTCGGCACCGTCGACTTCACACTGGAGAAGGAGCAATGAGCCGCACCAAGGTTGCCGTCATCGGATCGGGCAATATCGGCACCGACCTGATGATCAAGGTGTTACGTCTGTCCGACACCCTCGAGATGGCCGCCATGGTCGGCATCGACCCCGATTCCGACGGACTCGCCCGTGCCGGCCGGCTGGGCGTGCAAACCACGGCTCGCGGCGTCGAAGGGCTGATCGCCCTGCCGGATTTCGATGACATCGAGATCGTCTTCGACGCCACCTCGGCCGGTGCGCACAAGGCGAATGCCGCTGCCCTCGCGCCCTTCGGCAAACGTCTGATCGATCTGACACCTGCCGCGATCGGCCCCTTTGTCGTCCCCGCGGTGAACTTGGACCAGCATCTGGCGGGCGACAACGTCAACATGGTCACCTGCGGTGGTCAGGCGACGATTCCGGTGGTTGCCGCCATCGCCCGGGTCACCGCGGTGCCCTACGCCGAGATCGTCGCCTCGATCGCATCGAAATCCGCGGGCCCGGGAACCCGCGCCAACATCGATGAGTTCACCGAGACGACCTCCGAGGCGATCGCCGCGGTAGGCGGTGCCCAGCGCGGACGAGCGATCATCGTGCTCAACCCCGCCGAGCCGCCACTGATCATGCGCGATACCGTGCTGGCACTCATCGACAACGCCGACGTGGAGGTCCACGCGCGGATCAAAGAGTCGATTCTGGCCATGGTGGCCGACGTCGCCGCGTACGTGCCGGGCTACCGGCTGAAGCAGGACGTACAGATCACCCCGGTCGAGGCCGGCGCGCCGCTGCGCACCCTCGTCGGGGACGTCCCGGTCACCCATCGGGTCAGCGTCTTCCTCGAGGTCGAGGGTGCCGCGCACTATCTGCCCGCGTACGCAGGCAACCTCGACATCATGACCTCGGCCGCGGTGCAGGTCGCAGAACGGATCGCGGCATCCACCAAGGAGACCATCCGATGACCACCGAAATCTTCTTGCAGGACGTCACCCTGCGCGATGGCATGCATGCGCTGCGCCACCGCGTCGACCCCGCCACGGTCGCCCGGATCGCCGCCGCGCTCGACGCCGCCGGTGTGGACGCGATCGAGGTCGCCCACGGCGACGGACTCCACGGCGCCAGCCTCACCTACAGACCGGGCAGCCACACCGACTGGGAATGGATCGAAGCAGCCGCGGGTGCGCTGCGGTACGCCCGGCTGACGACTCTGCTGCTGCCTGGAATCGGCACCATCGAGGATCTGCGCCGTGCGTTCGATCTCGGCGTGCGCTCGGTCCGGGTGGCCACACACTGCACCGAGGCCGACATCTCCGCCCAGCACATCGCCTATGCGCGTGAACTCGGCATGGACGTGTCCGGTTTCTTGATGATGAGCCATATGAACAGCCCGGACGGTTTGGCCGACCAGGCGAAGCTCATGGAAACCTATGGTGCGCACTGTGTTTACGTCACCGACTCCGGTGGGCGACTCACCATGGACGGTGTTCGTGAACGCGTCCGCGCCTACCGGGCGGCGCTCGACCCCGGCACCGAAATCGGCATCCACGCCCACCAGAACCTCTCGCTCGCTGTGGCGAACAGCGTCGTCGCGGTGGAGGAAGGAGTGACCCGCGTAGATGCGTCCCTGGCCGGACTGGGCGCCGGCGCAGGCAACACTCCGCTCGAAGCGTTCGTCGCCGTTGCCGACCTGACCGGCTGGGAACACAGCGCGAACCTCGACCAGCTGACCGACGCGGCCGACGACTTGGTGCGCCATTGATGGACCGGCCCGTTCAGGTCGACCGCGAGACCCTGACGCTGGGCTATGCGGGCGTCTACTCGAGCTTCCTGCGTCACGCAGAGAACGCATCGGCCACATACGGTGTCGACGTGCGCACCCTGCTCACTGCTGCCGGTCGGCGGGGACTGGTCGGTGGACAGGAAGACATGATCGCCGACATCGCGCTCGACCTGGTCCGCAATTCCTGAGACTTCCGGCCCGCGCCGGTCGGAAGGTGACGCCGCCGCCGCGTTTTCCACCGCTCGAGCCGGACAGGAGGAATGAACTCGTCGTCGAAAGCCGCGACGTTCTCGTCGGCCTACCGAGTATCGCGTCGGCAAGCCACAGGGCTGTCGCGGGCTGCGTCGTCGAGTACTACAACTCCTCATACAGGGCGTATGCGATCGCGGTGGTCAAGCTGAGCCGGGCGCCCTGGCGTCGGGCTGCGGAGTAGTCCTCATCGCTCATCGCTTCTCGAATCAAGCGCTCGCACGTCTGCTGGTGGACGAGCAGATCGGGAAGCTGGATGGGCGAGGCGCCCACTGATCCGCCGATCTGCTCCGCGGCCGTCGTGAGCACGACCGCGCGCTCGGCGTCATGCTCTTCGGCGGCGATCCAGGCGAGGACTTGTAGGCATGCGCTCGCATTGGTGCGATCGCCGACAGTTCGGCTCATCTGCAACGACTCTGCGAGCAACGTTGTCGTGCGCACCAGATTTCCCTGCCGCCAGAGTGCTACAGCGAGTGACCACAGCACATAGGACCGGTAGATCGTCTCACCATGTTGTTCGGTCAGCGCGAGGGCGTGCTCGTAGCATTCGATCGCTCGGGTAGTGTTGTGTTGCAACTCGTATGTGAGCCCGAGGTTGGTGAGGGCGTCGACCTCGAATTGAACGTGAAGATGCTGCTCATATACGCCGGCCGCCTGCTCGAGATGAGGTCGGGCTGCGGAGAGGTTTCCGCTGAACAGTGCGAGGACCCCGTCGGCGAGGTCGATATGAGCCTGGATCAATGGGCCCGTAGACGGGGTGAGAAACGGTCGCTCTCGGCGTACCAGCGCCGTCGCTGCTGGAAGATCGCCCTGCACTGCGGCCATCAGGCAGGCGGCATAGCTGGCCGCGGCCTGATCGACCGTGAGGGGTTCGGCGCAGCGTGTCAGTAGCCGACTCAACCAGCGTCGGGCCTCGGTGAGCGCACCTTGGGAGAACCAGTACGGCCAGATCGCCGCAGCGATCCGAATTCCGATGTCGGGGCTGGAATCTACGCAGAATTCCAGCGCCTGGCGCAGGTTCGTTTCCTCCCGGCCCAACCGGGTGATGTGTTCGAGCGCTCGGGGACCGGCCCAGTCGGCGTTGGCATCGGCCGCCAGTTGTTCGCACCAGTCTCGGTGGCGGCGACAGAGATCGAGGTAGTCGATTCTCTGCTGTGCCTTCTCTCGACCGTAGTCACGCACGGTGCCGAGCATTCTGAATCGCACGGTGGCGCCCGACTGCTCTCGGGTCAGAATCGATTTTTCGACCAAGAGGGCCAGCGTATCCAGCAGTTCGGCAGCATCGAGATCAGCGCAGATGTGTTGTGCGGCCTCGATGCCGAAGTCCCCGGCGAACACCGAGAGCTGGGCCCACGCCCGTTGTTCGGTCGGAGAACACAAGTCGTGACTCCAGTCGATGCAAGTGCGCAGAGTCTGTTGCCGCGGCGGAGCACCCCTGTGACCACGGGTCAGCAGCGCGAACCGATCGGTCAGCCGCGCCAGAATCTGCTCGGGCGACAGTGCTGACAACCGGGCCGCGGCGAGCTCGATCGGTAGCGGAAGACCGTCGAGCCGCCGACAGATCCGCGCGATCGTGGCCATATTGTCCGCGGTGAGTTCGAACCCCGCGACCACGGCGGCGGCCCGGTCGGCGAACAAGGTCACCGCATCATGCGTCGACGGCAGCTGCGGTGGCCGATCGGGATCGGGAACCGCGAGTGGGTGAATCGGTAACAACGACTCGCCAGCGATGCCGATCGGCTCACGACTTGTGGCAAGTATTCGCAGTCCGGGGCACGCACGGAGCAGGGTTTCCGCGAGCCCGGCCACGGCGGCCGTCATCTGCTCGCAGTTGTCCAGCAAGATCAGCAATTCCCGTCCGGACAGATATTCCACGAGCAGCTCGCGCAACGGCCGCGCCGACCGGTCCGGTAGACCCAGTGCGCCGGCCAGGATCCCCTCCAGAAGTGACTCGTCGTGTACTTCGCCCAGCTCGACGAAGGCAACACCGTCGGCGAAATCAGGCCTCGCGTCGGCGAGGACCTTCACCGCCAGCCGGGTTTTGCCGACACCGCCGATCCCGGTCAACGTCACCAACCTCGAGGTCGACAACGCATTTGTCGCGGCGGCCAGTTCTGTGCGTCGATCGATGAAACTGGTCAATTCCAACGGAACCGCATGATGACCCGAACTCATGGCCGACCTCGGCGGTTGGTGGTCGGGAGGTTCGGATGGGCGGGGCTTGTCGTGTTCGGACGCTACGACGTCAGCGGTGGTGGGGGACAGGGCCATCTCATCGATGGGGAATCCGTGATGGCGCTGGGCCGCTCGGAGCTGCTCGCCCAGCTCCGTCGCCGAGGGGCGGTCGTGGGGGTCGCTGCACATCGCACGTTCGACGACCGCACCGACTTCCTCGGAGATGCCGCGGTCTCGCAGATCCGGGATGGGCTCGGAGGTGATCCGGAGGAATTGAGCTACCAGCTGCTCACCGCTGCGGCGTTCGAAGGCGGCATGGCCGGTGATCGCGGCGAACACGGTGGCGCCGAGCCCGTAGATGTCGGCCGCCGGACCGGGCGGCTCGCCGGCGATCACCTCCGGCGCGGTGAAGGCCGGTGTTCCCGTCACGATGCCGGCGGCGGTGACGAACCCGCCTGCGATGTGCGCTATTCCGAAATCGACCAGCGTCGGCTCGTCATAGGCGGTGAACAGGATGTTCGCGGGTTTGACGTCGCGATGGACGATGCCCGCCCGATGCGCCGTCGCGAGGGCTCCGGCCATCTTCACCCCGACCCGAAGCGCCATCGGCAGCGGGAGCGTTCCGTGATCGCGAATCCGTGCCGCGAGCGATCCGTGGGGATAGAAGGGCATGACGATGAACGGTCGACCGTTGTCGGTCGCGCCCGTGTGCAGGACATCGACGATGTTGGGATGTCCGGTCAGCCTGCCTGCCGCGCGTTGTTCACGGAGGAACCGCGCCACATTGTCGTCGTCGAGATCGGCGAGGAGGACCTTGACCGCAACCACACGGTCGAGCGAAGCCTGTGTGCAGCGAAAGACCGTGCCGAACCCGCCGCGCCCGATCTCCACGGCATCGTCGAATCCGGCCGCGGCCAATTCCGCCACGACCGAACCGGACACACCGCGTTGTGTCGCGTAGGGATCGCCGGTCATCGACTAGGCCGATGCGTCCGATCTCGGCGGCACAGGATTCATGGCCTACCTCTCTACGGCTATCCCAAGAGTATCGCCGGAGCTAGTGCGGAATCATGCAGATCGGGGCCATGCGCCGTAACTCGCCGCAGACATCAGACGGGATGCCCGACCGATCCGCCGAGATCGGTGATGGTCGTCTGAAGCGCCTCGAGGTGATTCTCGAGGACTTGCGCCGGTGTGGCGTCGTGCTCGAGACAAACCTTCGCCGCCGCCGCGGTGGCGATGGCGTGCTGGGCGCCATTGCCCATGAACTTGGTGACCGATCCGGCGATATGGGTCACGCTGATGTGCTTTCCGGCCATCATCAGGTTGTCGAGGTCGGCTGAGTACAGGCACCGGAACGGCACTTCGAACGGTGTGTTGTCGCGGGTGTCCCACTTCCAGTCCCGGAGCCGGAAGTCGTACATCTCGTGGCCGGGGTAGTGGAGACAGAAGGCGCCGGAGTTCCAGGCCACGGTGTCGCCGAACCTCTTGTGCTCACGAATGTCGTTCTCGGTCAGTACATACGGGCCCTTGTACCTGCGGAACTCTCCTTGGCCAGGGACGTGTGCGACCCAGTCGAGTGTCAGGTTCGCGTAGGTCTCGGGTTCGAGAGTCTTGACGTTCGAGAACGTTCCGTAGATCGCTCGCAAGAGGTGGTCACGGATGTGTTCGGCGTCGGTGTAGGGATCGAGGTCGTGGCCGTACTCCCAGAAGTGGGTCAGCGGGGAGAGCATGCGTCGGCGGATGCTCGGGTCGGGGGTGCGGGCGGGTCCTGCCACGGGCCCCGGTGTGTTGTCGACACCGGGGCGTTCGAGCTGTCCGCCGAGGTTGGCGTAGTCCTTGGCCACGTCGACCGCCCAGGGGACGTCGGGGAAGTCGGTCGGCTGGGCTGCTTCCCGGGTTCGGAAGAACAAGGTGTTGCCGTGATGTGATTCGACCCGGTTCTCGGGAGCGAGTGGTTCGTCGAACTCGGCTCGGCTCTCGTAGCCGAACATGGTGTCGGCGCCGGCGAGCAGGCCGAGGATCGCGGTACCGGTGCAGTCGATGAAGACCGCGCCGTGGAATCGGGTCTCCCGCCCGGTGCGGGCTTGCCTGGCGTCGATCGAGGCGATCCGGTCGCCATTACGGGCCAGGTCGTAGATCTGGTGCTCGAGGAATACCGAAACGGTGGGTTCTGCTCGGAGAAGATCGAGCGCGGCGAGATCGCCGTCGTCGGACCGTGCTGAGAGCGCTTTGACGAGGGGACCGGTCTCGCCGCGGGGCGTCAGTCCGATCTCATTGCTCGCATTGCCACCCAGAACCGGGCGGTTCTGGATGAGGGCCACGGACAGGCCGAGCCGGCCTGCCGCGAGTGCGGCCGCACAGCCGGTGACACCCCCGCCCGCGACCACCAGGTCGAATGTTCCGCCGTCGACTGGTTCCCGCGGCAGACCACGCAACCGGCGCCGCCAGGCACGAGCGCCGGGATCGATGCCGTTGGGTGGTTCCGTATCGCTGGTGGTCAGGTAGATGGCATCGCATCGGCCGTCGAACCCGGTCAGGTCGGTGAGAGCGATACTGGTTCGGCCGGACGCCAGGTCGACCCGCCCGGCGTCCTCCCAGTGCCAATTCCGTCCGTTCGCGCCGAATTCGACCGGCAGCCGCTCGCCGTTGACAGAGACGGCGAACCGGCCGGGGTGGTAGTCGGGCACCCAGTCCTTGGCACGCACCCACACGCGGTATCTGCCGGCCGCCTCGATATCGACCACGGTGGTTGCGTCAGCAACGGGGATACCCAGTCCGTGGGCGAGAAGGTACGGCGACCCCATCTCCATCTCGAACTGGGAGTCCAGTGTCCAGCCGCCGAAATCGTCGAACTCCTCGGCCTCGATGAGGATGTGATGGTCGGCGGCTACGGGCTGGTTCTCGGTCATGGGACGTTCCTTCGCATGCGTCGAGTGCGTTCAGTAGTCGCCAGGCTCATCCGACGATGGCCTTGCCGAAAATATTGCGTGCGATGACCCACTTCAGAATCTCGTTGGTGCCCTCGTAGATCTCGCCGATCTTGCTGTCGCGGTAGATCGCCTCGACCGGTCCGGGTGTGGCGTCGGCGGCCAGCTCGCGGGCGAAGCCGAGACCGCCGAACACCTGGACCGCGTCGCGGGCCATGTCGACGGCGAGCCGACTGCCGTAGAACTTGGACATCGAGGCTTCCGGCTCAGGGAAGATCTCGCCGGCGTCGCGGCGCAGGGCTGCCTTGAGATACAAGGTGCGTGCGTTCTCGATCTCGGTCGCCCGCTCGGCCATCAGGAACTGCCAATGCTGATTTGTGGCCAGCTTCCGTCCGAATGCCTCCCGGCTCGACAGATGCGCGACAGCGTGATCGAAGGCGGCCTGCGCCATACCGACACCGGCGGCCGCGCTGCCGATGCGACCGAGCGTGAGGGTGGCGAGGGCCTGACGGAGACCGTGTCCGGGCTCACCACCGAGCAGCGCGTCCGAGGCGATCTTGCGAACTCGGTCTCGGATCTCCCGAGTCTCCGCGGGGGAGAGGAGGTCGTGGTAGAGGCGGTCGGCCTGACGGATGGGATTGTCCAGGGTGGTCATGGGGGCCTTTCGGGTGAGATGTGAGACGACGCGGGTTCGCGTTCAGTCCTGGGAGCGGTTGGCGAGGCAGGCGTGGGCCGAGAACCCGAGGTGGCCCAGTCCGGCTGCTTGCGCGGCGGCCAGCAGTTGGGTGGTCGCCTCGAGGATCCGGGCGCGATGGCCGGTGGCCCGCATTGCTTCCAGGCACATTCCGGCGCCGGCGGCGAACACCGCGATGGTGGCCTGGTCGGTATCGTGCCGTCCGGTCTCGATGGAACGGGCGATGTCCTCGGTCGTGCCGGCCATCATGGCGAGAACGGATCGGGTCACATCGGTGAGCTCAGCCGCCGTCAGACCCTGGCTCAGGGCGTAGGAGGCCGCTTCGGCATATGCGGCGAGCGCTGTGATGTAGAACCCGCCGGCAAAGGTGACATCCAGGACGCTCGCACCGCGTGTCGTGGCCGAGACATGGGTGCAGGTGCCGAGCGCGGAGAGCACTTGTTCGTGCTCCTGCCACACCTGCGTAGGACCCGAGAAGAAGAGCCCATCGGGTGTGCCGACATGCTGGGGATAGCAGAGGATCGCGCCGTCGAGGTACGCGGCACCACGGGCACCGGCCCACCGCTCGATCACCTCGACCTCGTCGGGAGCGCCACTGCCCACGTTGACGAGCGTCGATCCCTCCCACGTGGCAACGGCTTCGAGCGCGGCACGTGTTGTCTCATAGGTAGCGGTGCACGCGAGGACGATGCGTGACGAGCGCACCGCGTTCTCGATGTCATCGACAGCCACGATGCCGTCGCCGACAAGAGCCCGGGCCCTCTCGGGCGTCCTGTTCCACGCCGCCACCACGTTGCCCTGGCGGACCAGCGTTCGTGCCAGGGCCGACCCCATGAGGCCACACCCCACCACCAAGACGTCGTACCGCTTCTCCTGGGATGCGCGCATCGGGTGTATTCCTCCCTGTTGTTGATGAGGCCACACGGTGGCCTGCGGGTGCGGCCTAGCGGTGGTCGGCGGTGTTGTCGACGGGCTCCGTGGTGACCTCGAAGAGAGGGCGTGCGGGATCGGGGAGGTCGTAGAGCGGTGCCAGCGATTCCATGAGGAGCTCGAAGGGCACCAGATCCTCTGGGGCATTGACACCGGGCCGAGCGATGTGACCGCGCAGCAACATTCGCGCGGCCATGGCTGCCGGGATCGCGGTAGCGCCGGCCATGCGCCCGCCGGACCAGCGCTGCATGCTGACGGCCGCGCGGGTGGGTCGACCGTCGAGTTCGCCGTGGGCGAGCGCCCAGAGATTCGGGGTACGGCGAGTTCGGACAGTGTTCGCCGGGCGTTCGATGCCGTCCTCGATCCGGAGTGCGGCGTCGTGCGCGGACACGGTGCCCGCGTCGACGGCGGCCATGATCGGGGCGATCCCGTCGAACCACCAGGTCGGTCCGGACATGACGTTGTAGCACTGCCGGAGTTCGGGGAAGCGGCGTGGCAGGGTGATGGTCTCGGGGTGCCCGATCGTGCGGACGTCGATCTCACCCAGGCCGGGGTAGTGCAGCCGCATCGGCTCCAACGGGGTGACCAGCGATGGCACACTGTCTTTGAGGACCTGGACCTTGCCCGTGCATTCGTGCACGAGGTGCAGCAGCGCGGCGGCAGGGCGGGCACCGCCGGGTTCGCTCTCGGTGCCTGCCACCAGCCAGCCGGTGTAGAGCTCGTGCACCGTGTCGAGTTCGGCGGCGGCACGCGCGGCCAGGACGTTCGACACTCCGGGGCTGGCGCCCATCCCGATGAGGGCGGTGATACCCGCGGCGCGGGCCCGCTCGTCCCATTCGAGGGCGGCGAGAGTCGGTTCCCAGTCGTCGTTGATGTCCACGTAGTCGATTCGGGCGTCGACGGCTGCGCCGAGCACTCGCTCGCCGAAGATCGTGAACGGGCCGAGGGTGCTGACCACCACGGCCGAGCCTTCGAGGTGCGGCACGAGATCATCGGCCAGCGCATCGACGACCACCGGCGTGAGCTTGCGCAGTTCGTTCTCGCCCAGGTCGATCAAGGACAGGGCCGACACATCGCGGTCCAGGACTTTGACCTCGGTGATTTCGTCGAACGAGGTCAGTGTTTCCACTGCCTTGCGTCCCATCGCGCCTGCGCCGCCTACAACTGTTACTCGCATTTCGGGTTCTCCTGATCGTCAGTTCTCGTAGTGCAGGACGCCGTCGTCCACCGACTCGAGCAGTCGTTGGGTGTCGGCGTAGTTCTGGGGGTTGATCCACGGCGCGCGGTTGCCCTGACTGGGGAACTTCCCGACGGCGCGTTGCAGGTAGCCCGAGGTCACATCGGTCACGTAGGGCAGCGAGGGCAGTTCTTCGTCCGCTGTCGCGAGGCGTGGCGTCACGCGGGAGGCGCCGAGTTCGTCCATATGCCGCAGGACGCGGCACCAGTACTCGTTCACGGCCTCGATGCGCAGGGTCCACGACGCGTTGATGAACCCGAAGGCGTAGAACAGGTTCGGCACGCCCGACAGGGCCAGGCCCTTATAGGTCCAGCATCGGCCGATGTCGATCGGGACTCCGTCGACGTCGAATGCGGCCTCACCGCCCATGACCACCTGGAGGCCGGTGGCCTTCACGATCACGTCGGCGTCGATGTGCTGTCCGTCGCGCATCAGCACGCCGGACTCGGTGATGCGGTCGATATGGCCGGTGGCCACGTCGGCGCGACCGTCACGGATGGCGTGGAAGAGATCGGCGTCGGGCACGACGCAGACTCGCTGGTCCCACGGTTCGTAGTCGGGCGTGAAGTGCCTGCGCCGGATGTCCTCGCCGACGACCTCGTCGATGGCCTCGAACAGCAGCTTCTTGAAGGTCTCGGGATGGCGTCGGGCTTGGGCGTAGACCTCTTGCTGGTTGTGCAGATTGCGCAGCCGGATGCGGGAGAACGCCTCCTCGGGTCCGACCTCGCGCCGCAGCTCGACAGCCTCCGGGTCGACTCCGTTCTCGATGTAGACGTAACCGGGGGAGCGCTGGACCATCGTCACCTTCGCCGCTTCGCGGGCCAGGCTGGGAATGAGCGTCACCGAGGTCGCTCCCGAGCCGATGACCGCGATGTTCTTGTCGCGGTAGTCGAGGTCCTCGGGCCAGTCCTGGGCGTGGATCACGAGTCCGTCGAAGGTGTCCTCGCCGGGCAGCGTCGGGTTGAAGCCACCGCGATAGCTGTAGTAGCCGGTGCCGAGATAGACGAACCGGCACCGCAGGGTCTGCCGCCCCGCCGTGGTCTCGACGGTCAGGGTCCACCGGTTGTCGCCGCTGTCCCACGAGGCCGCGACCAGGCGGGTGCCGAACCGGATGCGCTCGAGGAGACCGAACTCGCGGGCGGTGTCCTCGAGGTAGTTCCTGATCGCCTCGCCGGAAGCGATGGCCTCCGGCGCCGTCCAGGGTTTGAAGGCGTAGCCGAGGGTGAACATGTCGCTGTCGGAGCGGATGCCCGGGTACCGGAACAGATCCCAGGTGCCACCCACGCCGTCACGCATCTCCAGGATCGTGAAGGTCTTGTCGGGGCAGTCGCGCTGCAATTGGACCGCCGCCGCGATACCGGAGATGCCGGCCCCGACGACGATCACGTCGTAATCGTTGGTGCTGTTCACGGTGAGTCGACTCTTTCCAGGAAGGTGCGGGTGATCGCCCGCCGGTCGGGTTTGCCGGAGGCGGTGCGCGGCAGCTCGTCGAGCACCGTCCAGTGCTCGGGCACGGCATAGTCGGGCAGCTGAGTGAGGAGGTGGGCCCGTGCGGCGTCGATGTCGAGGGCACTGGTCGGTCTGAGGATGACGGCGACGGCGACGCGTTCCTGCAAGACCGGATCGGGAACCGCGAAGACAGTGGCCTCGGCGACCGCGGGCAGGGCGGAGACTTTCGACTCGACGTGGGCGGGCAGCACTTTCTCGCCGCCCCGGTTGATCACGTCATCGACCCGGCCCGACAGCCAGAGCAGTCCGTCACCGTCGAGGTGGCCGAGATCGCCGGTGCGCAGCCAGGGGCCGCTGATCTTGGCGGCCGTCAGTTCGGGCTGCGCCCAGTACCGGCTCATCCGGGTCGGTCCCGTGACCCAGACTTCGCCCGCCTCGCCCTCGGGCGCGGGCGCGGGCGTACCGTCCTCTCGCGTCACCTGGATGGTGACGCCCGGAAAGGGCAGCCCGACGGACTCGCCTTCGGTGATGATCCGGTCCGGCGGCAGGACGGTGCACCCGGAGGTGAACTCGGTCAGGCCGTAACCGTGCAGGAGCACGAGCTGGGGCCACCGGGTCAGCAGTTCCTCGGACCACGCGGCCGGCATCGGACTGCCGCCGAAGAGCACCACACGCGCCGGTCCGTACGCGGCCGCCGCGTCGTCGGCCACCATGAGCAGCCGCAGGATGCTGGGCACGGCGGTCAGGTAGGTGACCGGCCTGCGGCGCAGCTCGGCCAGCGCGTCGGCGGTGCGGTAGCGGCCGAGCAGGTGGGTGCTGCCGCCCACGGCGAGCAGGGCGCCGAGCTGGTCGTTGAACCCGGTGTTGTGGAACAGCGGGACCAGGACCAGGGTGCTGTCCTCGGAGTTCAGCCCCGCGCAGTCGGCGATGGTCCGCGCCGCGGCGAGGATCGCGCCGTGGGAGAGGACCGCGCCTTTGGGTGTGCCGGTGGTCCCCGAGGTGAAGCTGATGACGGCGTCGTCGTCGGGGCCGGGCCACGGGTGGTCGGCTGCCAGCGGTGGTTGCCGGCAGGCGGCGAGGTCCTCGAGCCGGTAGGTCTGCCGTTCCGAGGCTCGGGCGAGAGCCTCGTGCGCGCCGTCGTGGGCGACGACGCGGGCGTCGAGGAGGTCGCACTGCTCGCGGAACTGCGCGGGGTTGAGGCGGTTGTTGGCGGGCGAGACGATCGCACCCAGCCGCAGCCCGGCCAGGTAGGTGACGACCCAGCCGACGGTGTTGTGGCCGACGAGGACGACCCGGTCGCCGGGACGCACGCCCAGCTGGACCAGGAGGCCTGCGGCACGTTCGGCGCGCTCGCGCAGCTCGGCGTAGGTCAGCCGCAGGTCTCCGTCGACCAGGGCCTCGGCGGTGCCGGCCTGGCCCCACACCGTGTGGGGGAGCGTGCTCATGAGCGCTCCCCGACCAGGCACCGGGCCCGAGCCTGTGCCACGAGCCAGGGAAAGCAGGGCTCGAGTTCCACGCTCATCTCGGGATGCCATTGCAGGCCGAGCACGGGGTGTCCGGGCAGTTCGATCGACTCGATCACACCGTCGGGGGCGTGCCCGGAAGCGATGAGCCCCGTGCCGAGTTGAGCCACGGCCTGGTGATGCCATGAGTTGACGGGGCACCGGTGACCGTAGAGGTGGGCGGCGAGGGTGCCGTCGGCGAAGGTGACCGGGTGCTCCCGTTCCGGTCGCCGGTCCGGGGTGCTCGCCTGGGAGAGGTGGCGCACGGTGGTCTCGACCAGATCGGGAACCAGCGTGCCGCCCAGCGCGACGTTGAGCACCTGATGGCCGCGGCAGATCCCGAGCACCGGGATGTCGCGTTCCAGGGCGTGGCGCACGAGCGAGATCTCGTAGTCGTCGCGCTGCCGGTCGATGGTGAGGACTTCGCCACCTCCACCCGCGGTGGGTGGCGGCCCTCCCCAGACCTCGGGATCGATGTCCTGACCGCCGGTCACGATGAGCGCGTCGATCCGGTCCACGACCTCGGCGCCCGCGCTCTCATAGGGCAGCTGGACCGGGATGCCGCCTGCCTCGGTGACCTTCATGCCGAACTCGGCCCAGAACATATCGACTCGGGCGGTGGCCCACCGCGCGTCGAGCCCGTGCAGCGTGGTAGCGGAGATCCGCCGTCCGGTGATGGCGATCAGCGGTTTCATGCCTGCCTCCTGATATCGGCGACGACGCGGGTCGGACCGCCCTGCCGCATGCGTTCGAAGCCCTCGTTGATCTCGTCGAGCCGCACGAAGGCCGAGAGCATGTCGTCCAGATTCAGCCGTCCCTGCTGGTAGAAACCGACGTAGCGCGGGATGTCGGTGGGGAATTGGTTCGAGCCCAGGAAGGCGCCCTGGAGGCGCTTCTCCGATACGAAGAGTTCCGAGGCGCGGATCGAGACCGGCTGACTGTCGGGAACCAGGCCGAGCACGGTCGCGGTGCCACCGGGACCGAGCATGGCGAAGGCTTGCTCGACGGTGCCCGCGAAGCCGATGGCCTCGAACGAATAGTCGACGCCACCGCCGGTGAGCTCGCGAACCGCCTCGACGCTGTCGGTAGTGGCAGCGTCCACGGTGGCGGTGGCACCGAAGCCGATCGCATCGTCCAGGCGTGCCTTGTTGGTGTCGACCGCGATGATCTCGGCCGCCCCGGCCAGCTTCGCTCCCTGGATCGCGGCGATACCGACGCCCCCGCATCCGAGGACCGCCACTGTCGACCCCGGCTCGACCCGCGCGCTGCGGAACACCGCGCTGATACCGGTGACGACCGCGCACCCGAGCACCGACGCCGCGGCCAGGGGCATCGACTCGGGGATCACCACCAGCGAATGCCGGTGCACGACCATCGCGGTCGCGAACGCGCCCAGCCCAGCCGTCGGGTGCACGGCCTGCCCCACCCCGTTGGTGAGGACCGGACGGGTGCGTTCACGCAGGCGACCACGCCCGGCGCACAGGGTCATCCGCCCGGCGAGGCAGAACCGGCAGGTGCCGCAATACGAGCTCAGACACGTGACGACGTGATCTCCCACGCGCACGCCGGTCACCCGGTCGCCGACGCGGCGGACCACCCCGGAAGCCTCGTGGCCGAGCACCGTCGGGCAACTGGCGGGCCAGACGCCTTCGATCTCGTGCAGGTCGGAACGGCACAGGCCGGCGTAGTGGACGTCGACCAGCACCTCGTCGGGGCCCGGGTCGTCGAGCCGGAGGGTTTCCAGCTCGAGTTTGCCCGGAGCCGTATTGAGGACGGCGGCAACGACTTCTTCGGTCATAGTGCGATCCAGGTGTGCTTGAGGTGCGTGTACTTGTCCAGGGCGTAGGTGCCCTTGTCGGCGCCGTTGCCCGACAGCTTCCGTCCGCCGAACGGGGTGGCGGGCACGCCCTCCTCGTAGGAGTTGACCCAGACGTTGCCGACCTCGAGGCCGCGCGCCATGCGGTGGATGCGCGAGACATCGCGGGTCCACACCGACGCGGCGAGTCCGAATTCGGTGTCGTTGGCCAGGCGCAGCGCCTCCGGCTCGTCCCGGAACGGCTGAACGCACACGACGGGTCCGAAGATCTCCTCGCGGGCGACCTGCATGGAGGCATTGGTCCCGGTGAAGACGGCGGGCGCGACCGTCGATCGATCGGCGTCGACAGCCTGGTCGCTGCCGGTGTGCAGGGTGGCGCCGTCGTGCAGGCCGGAGGTGATGTACTCGAGCACCGTGCCGCACTGGCTGCGGCTGCTCAGCGGCCCGAGATCGGTCGCCGGGTCGAGGGGGTCACCGATGCGCAGCCGCTCCGCGCCGATCCGGACACCTTCGACCACCTCGTCGTAGACCGACTGCTCCACATACAGGCGGCTTCCCGCCGTGCACATCTGTCCGGTGTTGAAGGTGAACGCCCAGACAGCGGTCTTGATCGCGGCCTCGAGATCGGGCGCGTCGGCGAAGATGATGTTCGGCGACTTGCCGCCGAGCTCGAGCGAGACCGTCTTGCCGTTGGACACCGCGGAGTCGCCGAGCAGGCGCAGACCGACTTCGGTCGATCCGGTGAAGGCGATGCAGGCGATGCGGGGATGCCTGCTCAATGCCGTGCCGACGGTGGCGCCGCGCCCGGTGACGACGTGGAACACACCGTCGGGAAGTCCGGCGAGACTGCTCAGTTCCGCGAGCCGGAGCGAGGAGACCGAGGTCTGCAAGGCCGGCTTGAGGATGAGGCTGTTGCCCGCCATCAGGGCGGGCGCGATCTTGAGCATCGCCAGGCTGAGCGGGAAGTTCCAGGGCGTGATGGCCGCGACGACGCCGACCGGTTCGCGGGTGACCAGTGCCAAGGCGTCGGTCAGGCCGCGGGGCGAGGCGTCCATGAGCTTGTCCGCGAGCTGGCCGTACCAGCGCAGCAGCTTCGACGTGGAGGCGACTTCGATCTCGCGGGCGTCGCGGAAGGGCTTGCCCATCTCGCGTGAGACGAGCACGGCGAGTTCGTCGGCGTGCCGGTCGATCAGGTCTGCCCAGGCGATGAGGATCGCGCCGCGGGCCGCCGGCGACATCCTGGACCAGGAGCCACCTTCGAACGTCGCCGTCGCCTTCTTGACCATGCGGTCGACGTCGGTCGCCGAGGCCCCGGGCACGTGGGTGAACACCGCGTCGGCCCACGGATCCCGCAGCGGAAGGGTCTCGAAGTCGGCCGCCTCGGCCCAGCCCCCGCCGTCCCACATCCCGAAGGAGGTGGGGACGGCGGCAGCCAGGTCGCGCAACTGGGCGGGTGTGGCAGACATCAGGCCTCGACTCCGGTGAGCAGCCCGGCGCCTTCGATGTCGCCGAGCACGACCTTCGGGTCCGCCATCTCGCCGTTGTGCTCGACCCAGCCCATGTACGGGTTGGAGGCCGTGTAACCCAAGAGCTCCTGGATCGGCCGCGGGATCTGCTTGACCTCGTCCAGGGACAGCGACAGATAGTGGTTCTCCTCCTGACGGAGGTAGCCGCGGGCGATCCCGAGGATGGCGCCGGTGCGGATCGAGTCCTTGGAGACGTTCTGCCCGCCGCCGTGGTAGGTCCCGCCGAGCCACATGACGGCGGACCCGGCGCTCATCTCGGCGGGGATCGTCTCGCCGTCCTCGGGCATCCGCTCGTCGTCCCACAGGTGGCTGCCGGGGATGACGCGGGTGGCGCCGTTCTCCTCGGTGAAGTCCGACAGGCCGATCATCATGCCGATCGCGTCGGTCTTACCGGGGTGCACGGTGTAGAAGATGCTGTCGTCGCGATGCAGGGGCTGGCGGCCCTGACCCGGGTGGATCTGGATGCACTGGGTGGCGCCGATCTGCAACGTCGGGGTCTCGTCGACACGGTCCTGGCCGTACCACATGCCCTTGGGCGGACACAGGAAATGCTGCGCCGTCCCTTGGAACACGGGGCTGAGCGCGGCCGTATCGAGTCCTCGGGTGTGCTTCAAGATCCTGCCGAGGCGGCGGGTCCTGGTTCCGGCGAAGTACTCGTCCTTGCCGTCCGGCGTCGCCTGCATCAGGGGCAACAGGTCATTCCTGACCGTCTCGAGCTGCTCCGCGGTGAGCAGGTCGGGAAGGCGGACGACGCCGTCCCGTTCCAGGATCTCGATGGCCTCGGCGGCAGTCGTGGCATCGCTGAGCTGTGTGGACATGGTGTTCTTCCTTCGTGTGGGTTGAGGGGTTGCCGTGGGTGGGTGCTCAGGCGAGCTCGAAGTAGCGTTTCGATTCCCAGACCGACAGCTGCTCGTCGTCGCGTTCGGTCTCGGTGTGGAAGGTGAGCCACTCCCAGCGACGCAGGCCGATCCAGTAGTCGACGAGTTCGTCGCCGAGGTATTCGCGCAGGACGGTGTCCTGCTCGAGCGCCGCGATGGCGTCGTAGAGGTTCGACGGAATGCGGGGCGCGATCTCGCCCGGCGCTCCCCAGGCCATGAGCTCGTACGCGGCGGGCGGAGTCGGCTTCGTGTCGAGTCCGGCCAGGCCGGCGGCGAGGAAGGCGGCGAGGGCGAGGTAGGCGTTGGAGTCGGCGGAGGGGATCCGGTACTCGAGCCGGCTGGCGTCCGGCCCGGCCAGCACGGCCCGCACGGCGCAGGACTTGTTGGCCACGCCCCAGGTCAGCGTCGTCGGCGGACCCTCGAGGTCCAGCAGTCGCCGGTACGCGGTGATCGTGGGCAGGGCGAAGCTCGTGGCCCCCGCCAGCGAACCCATCACGCCGCCGAGGAAGTGCCGCATGTGTTCGCTGGGCTGTTCCGGGGCGGCGGCGTCGAAGAAGAGATTGCCGTGGTCGTCGCTGACCGAGACGTTCAGGTGCGAAGCCTGTCCGTACTCGGCGGACCACTTCGACATGAACGTGACGCTGCGGTCCTGGGCGTAGGCGACCTCGCGCATGACCTGCCGCGTGCGCGCCCACAGGTCGGCGGCGGTCACCGCATCGGCGGGGGCGAGGTTGAATTCGATCTGACCGCTCGCGGCCTCGTCGGACCATGCCTCCCAGGCGATGCCGAGTTCGTCGAGCCGGGCGGTCACGGCCTCGCCGTAGGCGATGAAGTCCGGCGATTTCGCCAGCACGCCGGCGGCTCCGGCGTTGCCACCGAGCGGGCTCAGGCCTTGGTAATCCTGGGCGCGGGCCTGGTCGATCGACTCCTTGAACACCGTCGCCTCGATCTCGACCGACGCCTTGACGGTGAGGCCGCGCTCGGCGTACGCCGCGACGATCCGCTTGAGCGCCTGCCGGGGGTCGGCTTCCACGGGCGACCCGTCGGCCGTCCAGAAGTCGCAGATCACCGAGGCGACACCCGGTTTCCACTCCACGAGCGTGTTCTCGTCGGGGCGCATGTAGAGGTCGGGCATGAAGCCCTGCCTGCGCCACTTCGGATAGGCGAAGCCGAACTGGGCGTGGTTGGTCAGGTCGAGGCCGAGGATGAGATCCGGGAACGCGATGCCTTTGCTGCCCGCGGCCCGGTACTTGGCGGGGGAGACGACCTTGCCCACCAGTACGCCGTCGTGGTTCGTCGCTTCGACGCGGATGCCGGCGAGGTTGTCGATCTGGTCGATCGAGATGCGTTCAGCGCTCACCACACACCACCTGGAGGTTCGCGCCCAGCAGCGAGGAGAACGCGGTGAACGAGACGTTGACGCCGAACTCGCCGCTCTCGAGGACTTCGAGCAGCGTCGACCGCCCCTGGAAGAAGCTGGTCAGCGCGGCGGCGGTGCCGAACAAGCCCTGACCGTCCGGGCCGGGCTCGCCGAGGACGACCACGCTGTCGTCGTCGGCGCAGTAGATGTGCAAACCGGTCGGCAGGCCGGGGAAAGCGCCCGCGCGGCGCCAGAATTCCTCGGCGGCGGCGCGCCACTCGGTGACCCGACCGGACAGGAGTTGCTCGACCTCCTTGGCGAATACGTCATCGCCGGTTTCGGCGGGCACAGGGTCGGACCAGCGGACCTGCCAGGTGACCTCGGCGTCATCCGTCGCATCGGCCGTCACGACGACGTCGGACCCGGTGAACGTCACGTGCGCCCGCTGGGCGTCGGTGGCCGAATGCAACGACACGGTCCGGGGGGTGCTTCCTGCCGAGACCCGGTCACCCCGCTCGAGCCCCTCGCGAAGACAGCGCATTACCGACAGCACCATCGGTGTGCGTCGCCCGGCGACTGTCACCGTCCCGGTGACGGCCTCCGGGTCTGTTGTATGTGGCATCTCGACACCTCGGATCTAATCATTTGACCTAACCATTTGATTAAGTCTGATGATTAGAGTCACACTGTTGCCGTCATCACGTCAAGGGGATGGCGGGAATTTTTCGAAGGAGGCGCCATGGCGCAGTCGATGCAAGCGATGCTCGATGTGCTGGACGACGACGCACGAGCGGCCGCGGAGGCTCTGCTACGGGAGGCGCCCGCCCCGCCGTATCACCGGTATGGCGTGGCGGGGATGCGGGCGATATTCGACAGTGATTCCCGCCTGCCGGCGCAGACGCAGGTCGCCGAGGTGCTCGATCTCGGCATCGGCACACCGCATGGCGAGCTCACCATCCGGTGTTACCGTCCGTCGCTCGACCCCGGACTGCCCGCGCTGATGTACGTCCACGGTGGAGGTTTCGTGATCGGAACCCTGGACGGCGTCGACGAACTGTGCCGGAGTTTGGCGGTGGCCGCGGGCTGTGTGGTGGTATCCGTCGATTACCGGCGCGCACCGGAATGGGTGTTTCCCGCCGCTGCCGACGACTGCCTCGCCGTCTATGACCGGCTCGAGCGTCGAGGCGACGAGTTCGGGATCGACTCGACTCGACTGGCACTGGCGGGCGACAGCGCCGGCGGGAATCTCGTGCTATCGGTGTGCACGTCACTGGCGGCCGCGGGGCGCCCACTGCCGACATGTCTGGTGGTGGCCTATCCTGCGACGTCTGCCTCCTTCGAGGGGCCGTCCTGGGAAGCGTTCGAGTATGCCCCCGTGCTGTGCAAGGCCGATGCCGAGTGGTTCTGGCGGCCTATGCCGACACGGAAGCGCGGCGGGACCCGCGGGCGGTGCCTGAGCTGTCGACGAGCCTCTATGCCCTGCCGCCGATGCTTGTCGTGTCCGCCGAAGTGGATCCACTGCGATCGGACTACGAGCGTTTCGCCGCGCTCGCCGCGTCTGCCGGTGTCGAGGTGGAGATGCGGCGCTACGACGGCGTGGCTCATGGGTTCTTCACCGAAGTGCGGACGCTGTGCAAGGCGCGACGGGCCGTTGCGGATGCGGCACTGTTCCTACGTGCTCGCTTCCCAGCAGAACTTGGCTACGCTGGTCGGTGTACCTAGACGTTTGACTAACTCGGGCCCTTGGGCCAGCCGAGCGAAGGAGTGGACAATGGCGCACGTCCCCGCGGCCGAACGCCGCCGCCAGATCATCGAGGCGGCGGCGCGGGTGATCGGTCGCGAGGGAGTTGCCAAGGCCACGACTCGTCGGATCGGCGCTGAGGCGAATGCGAACATCGGCACTCTCCACTACACCTTCGGCAGCAAAGAAGATCTCCTCGACGCGACCTTCGCCTACTGCTGGGACGTGGCCAGCGAGATCGTCGACGCCGCCGTCGCGGTGGGTGCCGGGCCGAATGGAACCGCGCGCGAGATGTTGACCCGCTACGTGGAGCTGGCGATCGCCGACCCCGACCTGATCGCCGCGCAGTACCAACTGCTGAATTGGGCCGTTGTGGACGAGACGCGCAGCGGTGCGGCGATAGGGGTCATGCGAAGGCTCGACGAGCTCGTCGAGCAGGGGTTGCAGCGAGCGGGCTGGTCCGAGGATCTCTCGGTCACGCGTGAGCGCTTCGCGCGGATCGTCGGCTCGGTGCTCGATGGCATCCTGCTGCGCTTCGTCGTCGCGCGCTCGGAAGAGAAGCTGCGGGCCGATCTCGCGACCGCCATCGAGCTCGTGGACGCGGCATTCGTGGGAGTGGCCGCGACGCGGTGAGGCGTCGTGGCCGATGACTCGAAGGACGCGAGCGAGGATCTGCTGGAGGCGGCGCGGGAGCGTCCCGAGCTGATCCGCCGGCCCGCCTGCTCATCTGACGCCGACAATGCGTAATGCCATGTCGGCGTAGGCGGTACCGATGTCGTCCGGCGACCAGTCACCGGCCTCGCGATACCAGCGGGCGATATCGATGCCGAGCGACAGTAGGGCGACGGCGGCGATCCGCGGGTCGGGGGTGTGGAAGACGCCCGCTTGGACGCCGCGCTCGACCAGCTCCCGCATGGCTTGATCGATGCGGTGGCGGATGTCGAGGATCTCGGTGAGGTGCTCGGGGCTGAGCGACTTCAGCTCGTAGTTGACGATCCGGGCGTTGGTGTGTCCGCGGGCGTGGTACACCGCGAAATCGTGGATCACATTGCGTAGTGCGGTGATCGGGTCGCTGGACGATGCGGCCGCCTTGTGTACCAGTTCGAGTGTCGCGTCGTGGCCCGATCGTGAGATCAGGTAGAGCAGTTCCTCTTTGGACCTGTGATGCACATAGACCGCGGCCGGGCTCATGCCCGCGGCGGCGGCGATATCGCGAGTCGTCGTCGCGTTGAAGCCCTTGTCGGCGAATGCGGCGGCGGCGGCTTCCAGGAGCCGTGCGCGCGTCGCGTCGCCACGGGGTTCGGTCGTCTCGGTCATGGGATCGCCATTATCTCGCCTCCGAGGGGCCCGCTGTTCGCCGGTGCTGTGATGTGGCTAACAGGAAGCCGCACGCTCGCGGCTATTGACGGCGCTCGGCAGCCTCCTGCACCATGCATTCTAAGCAAGCGCTTAGTTACTGAGGAGGTTCGATGCCGGAAGCTGTGATCGTCGCCGCTGCCCGTTCCCCGATCGGCCGTGCGGGTAAGGGGTCACTGAAGGACATGCGTCCCGATGACCTGACCGTTCAGATGGTGCGTGCCGCATTGGCTCAGGTGCCGGACCTCGACCCGGCCCGAGTCGAAGATCTCGTTCTCGGCTGCGGGCAGCCCGCCGGCGAGTCGGGGTTCAATCTGGCGCGGGTGGTCGCGGTACAGGCCGGGCTCGACACGGTCCCCGGCACCACAGTCAACCGGTACTGTTCGTCGAGTCTCCAGACCACGCGCATGGCGCTGCACGCCATCAAGGCGGGCGAGGGTGATGTGTTCATCTCGGCCGGCGTCGAGACGGTGAGCAGGTTCGTCAAGGGCAGTGCCGACGGCATGCCCGACACCCAGAACCCGATCTTCGCGGACGCGGTCGCCCGCACAGTCGAGCGTGCCACCGGCGGCGCAGCCTCCTGGGCCGACCCGCGGAGCAACGGTGCGCTGCCCGATGTGTACATCGCCATGGGCCAGACCGCGGAGAACGTCGCCCAGCTCACCGGGATCACCCGCGCCGAGCAGGACGCATTCGGTGTCCGCTCACAGAATCTCGCCGAAAAGGCCATCGCCAACGGCTTCTGGGCCACCGACATCACCCCGGTGACCTTGCCCGACGGCACCGTCGTCAGCGCCGATGACGGCCCGCGCCCTGGTGTGACGCTGGAGGCGGTGAGCCAGCTGAAGCCGGCATTCCGGCCCGACGGCACGGTGACGGCGGGTAACTGCTGTGCCCTCAACGACGGCGCGGCGGCCCTGGTGATCATGTCCGATACCAGGGCAAAGGAATTGGGCCTGACTCCGCTCGCGCGTATCGTCAGCACCGGTGTGTCCGGCTTGTCCCCGGAGATCATGGGCCTCGGTCCGGTCGAGGCGTCGAAGCAGGCGCTGCGGCGCGCCGGTCTCACCATCGACGATATCGACCTGGTCGAGATCAACGAGGCCTTCGCTGTGCAGGTGATCGGCTCGGCCCGGGAACTGGGGACTCCCGAAGACAAGCTCAATGTCAACGGCGGCGCGATCGCGGTGGGCCACCCGTTCGGCATGACCGGCGCCCGGATCACGAGCACATTGATCAACTCGCTGCGCTACCACGACGAACAGTTCGGGTTGGAGACGATGTGTGTCGGTGGCGGTCAGGGTATGGCCATGGTGCTGGAGCGTCTGTCGTGACCGGCCGTTTCGCGGGAAAGACCGCGATCGTCACCGGCGCGAGCCGTGGCATCGGCCTCGGCATCGCGCAACGGCTGGTGCACGACGGCGCGAAGGTCGTCATCACCGCCCGCAAACAAGATGCCCTCGATGCGGCGGTCGAGCAGCTCGGCGGACCCGAGCATGCTCTCGGTGTCGCCGGGCACGCCGACGATACCGCGCATCAGGAAGAGACCGTCGGCCGTGCGATCGAAACATTCGGTGGCGCCGACCTATTGGTCAACAACACCGGAATCAATCCGGTGTACGGCCCGATGATCGACATGGATCTGCACGCCGCACGCAAGATCATCGAGGTCAACTGTCTGGCCGCGCTGTCGTGGACCCAGCACGTGCACAAGGCGTGGATGGCCGAGCACGGTGGCGCGGTGGTCAACGTGTCATCGGTGGCCGGGATCCGCCCCGCGCCCGGAATCGGCTTCTACGGCGCGAGCAAAGCGATGCTCACCTACCTCACCCAGGAACTCGCGGTGGAACTCGGCCCGCAGCTGCGGATCAACGCGGTCGCCCCGGCCGTGGTGAAGACCAAGTTCGCCACCGCCCTCTATGAGGGCCGGGAATCCGAACTCGCCGCGACCTACCCGCTCGGGCGACTCGGCGTGCCCGAGGACATCGCGGGCGCGGTGGCGTTCCTGCTCTCCGACGACGCTGCCTGGATCACCGGCCAGCTACTGGTCCTCGACGGCGGCGTCATGCTGACCGGCGGCGTCTGACAACAACATTCGACTCCAGGAGAAACCTATGAGCACCCCGACCAGAACCGCGATCGTCACCGGCGCGGCCCGTGGCATCGGCGCGGGCGTGGCCCGCCGGCTCGCCGCCGACGGCCTGGCCGTGGCCGTGATCGACCTCGACGAGGTCGCCGGCAAGCCGGTCGTCGAACAGATCGAGGCTGCGGGTGGCCGCGCGATCGCCGTCGGCGCCGACGTATCCGACGAAGCCGCCGTGGCCGCGGCCGTCGAGCGGGTCACCGCCGAACTCGGCGCACCTACTGTGCTGGTCAACAATGCGGGCATCATCCGTGACAACATGTTGTTCCGGATGACGACCGACGACTGGGACGCCGTGATGAACGTGCACCTGCGTGGCTCGTTCCTGATGACCCGCGCGATCCAGAAGTACATGGTCGAGGCCGGATTCGGGCGCATCGTCAACCTGTCGAGCACATCGGCCCTCGGTAATCGCGGCCAGGCCAACTACGCGGCGGCGAAGGCGGGTCTGCAAGGCTTCACCAAGACCCTGGCGTTCGAACTCGGCAAATTCGGGGTCACCGCCAATGCCGTCGCGCCCGGCTTTATCGAAACCGAGATGACGGCCGCCACCGCGGCACGTGTCGGTATCCCGTTCGAGGATTTCAAAGCCGGTGCCGCCGAGCAGATCCCGGTCGCGCGCACCGGTGTGCCCGACGATATCGCGCACGCGGTGTCGTTCTTCGTCAGCGAAGGCGCCGGTTTCGTTTCCGGCCAGGTGCTCTACGTCGCGGGAGGGCCGACGGTATGAGGACGTTGGAGGGTGTGGCCGAACTCGAAGCCGCGGTGGGTTCGCACCTCGGTTACTCCGAGTGGCACACCATCACCCAGTCGCAGATCAACGCCTTCGCCGACGCGACCGGTGACCACCAGTGGATTCACATCGACACCGAGAGGGCCGCGGGCGGTCCGTTCGGCACCACCATCGCCCACGGGTACCTGACCTTGTCGCTGGTGCCGCGGCTGGTCGCGCAGATCTATCGGGTCGAAGGCGTGCGGATGGCGGTCAACTACGGTGCCAACAAGTTGCGGTTCCCGGCCCCGGTGCCTGTGGACTCGAAGGTGCGCGCCGGGGTCGAGCTGATCTCGGTCGCACCGGGCCCGGCCGGGCATCTGGTCACCGCCGAGGTCACCATCGAGCGCGAAGGCGGCGACAAGCCGGTCTGCGTGGTCGAGTCGTTGGCCCTCGTGGTGGCCTGATGGACACCACGACCGAGCTGCCGGGTATGGATCTCGGCCGATTTTCGACCTGGCTGCGTGATCGGCTACCCATGACGGGCGAGGCGCTCAGCGGCACGGTGATCGCCGGCGGCAAGTCGAACCTGACCTACCAGGTCAGCGACGGCACCACCCGCTGGATCGTGCGGCGTCCACCGCTGGGGCATGTGCTGGCCACCGCGCACGATATGGCACGCGAATACCGGGTGATGGCCGCGCTGCGGCCGACCGATGTTCCGGTTCCCGCGATGTATGCGCTGTGCCAGGACGACACCGTGCTCGGTGCGCCGTTCTACGTGATGGAGCATGTCGAAGGCACGCCGTACCGCACCGCCGCCGAGCTGGCCGAGCTGGGACCCGAACGCACCAGGGCCATTTCGGCCCGTCTCATCGACACCCTCGCCGCGCTGCACGCGGTCGACCCGGCGGCGGTGGGCCTGTCGGACTTCGGCCGGCCGGAGGGGTTTCTCATCCGTCAGGTGAATCGGTGGAAGCAGCAGCTCGACGCCTCCTACACCCGCGACCTGCCCGCTGCCGTCGAGCTGCATACCCGGCTGGCCGCCGCCGTGCCCACCGAGTCCACCGCGGGCATCGTGCACGGTGACTACCGGCTCGACAACGTGCTCTTCGACCACCAGGACCGCCCCGCGGCCGTCATCGATTGGGAGATGGCCACACTCGGTGACCCGCTCACCGATCTGGCGCTGATGATCGTCTACGGTCGGCTGGCCGCCGAACCGATCACCGAGGTGCGCGTCGCCGACGCATCGACGGCACCGGGATTCCTGACCGAGGCCGAGATCATCGCCCGCTACACCGAACGCAGCGACCGAGATATGTCCCGCTTCGGCTTCTACCTCGGGCTCGCCGCATTCAAGCTCGCCGCGATTCTGGAAGGCGTGCACTACCGCTATCTGCACGGCCAGACGGTGGGCGAGGGCTTCGCGCACGTCGGTGATGCGGTGGAACCCCTCCTCGAATCCGGCCTCACCGCGCTGAAGGAGCACCGCTGATGGACTTCGCGTTCGATGTTCGCACCGGACGCGAGGTTACTTCGATTGAATCGCATACCAGGCGAACCAATTTCGGATCCGGCGGTGAGCCATCGTCGGCTGTGCTTGGCGCATGCGATCGCCGCTGGAACCGCTCACGCTGAACAGCCGGTCAGCCGAGTCCGCCTACCGCGGGCAGGATCGCCTGGTCGACGATGTCGGTGAGGGTTTGCTCGTCGGGGAGTGCGCCGGAGTCGAAGGAGAACTTCAGGACGAGTGCCTCGCCGATATCGAGGACCACGGGGGTGAGGCGGGCCGGGTCGATGCGGCCGATTGTCGCGTAGTGCCGCAGCACGGTGCTGGTGAACCGGCCGCCCTTGGGTTCGAAAACCCGCGTGTAGATGGCCTGGGCCAGCTCTGGATAGCGTTCACGCTCGGCGAGGATCGCGCCGGTGGCGCGCGCGGTGGGGGTGGCCAACCAGGTCACCATGAGCCGCAACGCCGCGATCAGATCGCCGCGGAGATCGCCGGTGGGCGCCGCGGTCGGGCTCTCCTGCGGGAACTCCGCTCCCAAGGCGTCGAGCAGAATCGCCTGCGGGCTGTCCCAGCGCCGGTACAGCGAGGTTTTTGCGATACCGGCGCGCTGCGCGATCCCGTCCATGGTGAGTTTGCCCATCCCGACCGTGATGACCTCCTCGACCACGGCGGTGTGCACGGCCGCCACAACTTCGGCATCGCTGCGGCGGCCACGTGTTCCGGGCATACGACCCTCCGGTTCGCGCGGGACTGACCTGTGCAGCCTAGTCGGCGGCCGGCTCCACGAGGGCGACCGCGGTGGCGAACGGGCCGAGTTCGACCTCACCGTTGTCGACCGGCCGGGTAACGGCCGGATCGGCCCCGGTCGAGGTGTCGACGGTGTGGATGCTCGTCGCGGGGTCGGTGAAGTGGACGCGCACGGGCTCGGGGTACTTGTTGACCAGCAGGATCCGCCGCTTTCCGTCCGTGCAGGCGAAGGCCTGGCTGTGAATCCGGACGTCCGGCGCCGCCAGGGTGGGCGCGGCTCCGGCCGGGTGCAGGACATCGCCGGGGCCGAAGTGCGCCAGCAACAGCTCCAGCGCTCGATAACGGGCGTTGGGTTCGCCTGTCTGCCAGTCCACCAGAGATACCCCGGGGATCATCCCTGGGTATCCGAGAAACTCGGCCACCCCGACGAGTTCGATGCCGAGTGCGGTCAGCCGCGACCAGAGGTAGCTGACCACCGCCCCGCTCAACGCCCAGTATTCGGCGGGCGCATCCGGCTCCGGGTTCAGGATGTCGGGTGTGAATGTGCCGATCTCGTTGATATGGGTTTCGGTGTCGGGTGAGAGCCGCTGTTTGATCGATTCGATCAGCTGCACTTGGCGCAAGAATCCGTCGGCCTGGGAGAAGAGCACGCTGTGCCATTTCTCGAAGGGGATGTTCCCCTGCGGCGAGAACGGGTCGAGGATATCGGGCATCGAGTAGAAGTGGTATGAGAAGGCATCGAGGGGGATACCGTCGGTGTGATTGGCCGGGTCGAGGAAGTACCAGAAATACTCGGGGTCGAAATCGACCAGGCTCAGCGACAGGCCGATGAACTTCATCTCCGGATCGAGCGGCCGCAACCGCGCGACCACGGCATCGTAGAGCCGGGTGTAGACCTGGGGTGAGAGCTTGTGTCCCACATCGGGTTCACACAGCACCTCCCAGAAGGCGAACCGGTAATCGTGACCGGATTCGTGCCGGACCCCGAACTGGTCGGTGAATCCGCCGTCGATGTACCACCGCCCGATCCGTTCGAAGTGTTCGGCCACCTCGGTGAGATCGGGATCGCGGAATTCGGTGCCCTGTTCGTAGTCCCAGTGGATGGCTGCCGGATCATCTTGCAGGACATACGGTTCCGGAGTCTCGAACATCCAGGTGGGGATGGTGGCGAAGTTCGCCACCACCGGCCTGCCCTCGGCGGCCGCCACGAAATCCTCTACGAATTCGTCGAGCCGGCCGAAGTCCCACGAGGCGCGCTCGGCGGTGGGTGGATCGAGTTCCGGGACGGACAGTTTCGGCGAGGACCACCAGGGCAGGAACCGCGCGTATCGGGCCCGGAGGTCGCGGAGTGCGGCAAAGGCCCGATCGTGGGCGGGTGAGCTGCGCTGTAGCGGCGGCGCGGTCCAGAGGTGGGTGGTCAAGGTGGTGCGGGAGGTGATCGTCGGTGTCGTCCAGTCGACGGTGACGGGCAGTGCGTCGGTCATGGTGGCCTCTCTCAGCAGATGACCCCACCAGGATAGCTACGCACTCGTAGCTACGCAAACGTAGCTTAATGTGGGTCTCCCGACCGGTAGCGGCGCCCCGGATCGTCCGGCCCGGGGCGCCGCGGCTGCCTGGCTCGGTCAGCCTGCCGACAGCGACGAAGGCCGGTTGTGGTCGACTTCCGCACCCCGGTAGCTGACGCTCACCGGGAATGTCTGAACGGATTTCGGCTGCGGGGGACCCGGATTCGCGCAACCGGATGCTCACCCAGCTGTTCGTCCGCGGCGGACGGCCGCTGGTCGATTCGTCCCGAATGGGGCGCCCCACGTTTGCGATGTGTGGATCGAGAGCGTCCGCACGAGCTGGATTCCGCCTCTGACGTCGATAAACGCCCACGCATGGACGAGGCCGCTGGGGGCGATGGACCCCACGGCCTCGTGGAGCGCGCGAATGGGCGAATTCGCTTGCGAGACACGAGCGATCGACTATCCGACGGCGAGGGTCGGTGCGAATCCGCCGCTCCGTGAGCTGCTGATAACGTGTCGCGAACCCGACCGGCAACCTCGCAGACAACGGATGGTGGCCGGTGCGGGTGGGGAGCTAATCGATCACCCGGTGGGTACCGTCGCGGACGGTGCCGACGAATTCCTCCATCAGGTCTTCGAGGGCGACGATGCCGATCGTGTTGCCGCGGTTGTCGACCACGCGGCCGAGGTGGCTGTTGGTGCGGCGTAAGCGGGCGAGGGCCTCGTAGAGGGGTGTCCCGGCCAGTACCGTCGGCAAGGGTCGGATATCGGTGCGGGGGATGGGGGTGGCTGGGCCCGCGGTGTCGTCGGCGACCAGGTCGAGGACGTCTTTGACGTGCAGGTAGCCGACGAGGGAGCCGTCGTCGGCGCGGACCGGATATCGGGAGAAGCCGGTCGCCGCGACGGCGGACTCGATATCGCCGAGGGTGGTGCCGTTGCCGCGCAGCGGCACCGTACGGGTGGTGTCCAGTGCCACCATCACATCACCGACCACCCGCTCGGAGGTGCCGAGGGCCTGGGTGAGCCTGCGGTGTTCCTCCTCGTCGAGCAGACCCTCCGAGCGTGATTCGCCGATCATCTCGGCGAGTTCGACACTGGAGACGGTGGCGTCGAGTTCATCCTTCGGCTCGATCCGCAGCATCCGCAGCGACATGTTCGCCGCCAGGTTGTAGACGGCGATGAGCGGGCGGGCCAGCCGCAGCCACATCAGGTGGATCGGCACCAGCAGCAGCGCCGACCGCTCCGGCCCGGCCAGCGCGATGTTCTTCGGGATCATCTCGCCGAACAGGATGTGCAGGACCACCACGATGGCGAGCGCGACCGTGAACGCCACCGGATGCAGCAACTGATCGGGCAGCCCGACCAGCGCGAACGGACCTTCCAGCAGATGCGCCACCGCAGGCTCGCCGACCCGGCCGAGCAGGATGGAGCAGATGGTGATGCCGAGCTGGGCCGCCGCCAGCATCATCGACAGGTTCTCACCCGCGCGGATGACGGTGTTGGCATTGCGTTTGCCCTGTGCGGCAAGAGCTTCCAGTCGGTCGCGGCGGGCCGAGATCAGCGCGAATTCGGCGCCGACGAAGAATGCGTTCCCGGCCAGCAAGACGACGGTCAGCGCGACGGCGAACAGATCACCCATGGTCGGCCTCCTGTCCGTCGAGCACGTCGGCGGTGACCGGAATCAACCGCACACGGTCGACCCGCCTGCCGTCCATGCGATCCACCCGGGCCAGCCATCCTCCCTGACCGTCGCCGGGGCGACGCTGATGCGCATGCGAATCGGGCAGGACGACGGTGTCACCGGCCTCGGGGATCCGGCCGAGCCGGATGAGCACCAGACCGCCGAGGGTTTCGTATTCGCCTTCCGGCGCTTCGTAACCGGTGGCCCTGGAGACCTCATCGATGCGCAGCAGACCCGAACAGTCCCAGCCGTCGGAGACCCGCCGTACATCGCGTTCTTCTTCATCGTGCTCATCGCGTACATCGCCGAGGATCTCCTCGATGATGTCCTCCATGGTGACCAGGCCCGCGGTCCCGCCGTATTCGTCGACGACCAGCGCCACCTGCATACCGTCGGCGCGGATGCGTTCGAGCACCTCGTCACCGTCGAGGCTGGCGGGCACGATAGGCACCGGTCGGGCCAGTAGATGCAGGGAGAGTCCACGCCGGGATTCGGCCGGGACGGTGAACGCCTGTTTGACATGGACCACGCCGAGGGTGTTGTCGAGATCGCCGTCGATTACGGGGAACCGGGAGAATCCGGTGCGGCCCGCGGCGGCGATCAGGTCGGGGATGGTGTCGGATTTGTCGAGCGATTCGATCTTCACCCGCGGTGTCATCAATTCCTCGGCACTGCGTTCACCGAATTCCAGGGAACGATCCATCACCTGCGCGGTGCGTTGATCGAGCGCGCCGCGCTTGGCGGAGGTCCGTACCAGTGAGCCCAGTTCCTGCGGGGAGCGCGCCGAACGCAGTTCCTCCGCCGGTTCCACCCCGAGGCGGCGCACTACCCAGTTGGCGCTGCCGTTGAGGAAGTGGATCAGCCATTTGAACACGACCGAGAAGGCGACCATCGGCCCGGCGGTGATCCGCGCGGTGGCCAGCGGGGCGGCGATGGCGATGTTCTTGGGCACCAGTTCGCCGTAGATCATCGACAGCGAGGTGGCCAGGATCAGCGCCAGCGCCAGCGAGATACCGCGCGCGGCGCTGTCACCGACGCCGACCGCCGAGAACACCGGGGTCAGCAGCCGCGCCAGCACCGGCTCGGCGATATAGCCGGTGATCAGGGTGGTGATGGTGATGCCGAGCTGTGCACCGGACAGCTGGAACGACAGGGTGTGATGGGCTCGGCGGACCATCCGGGCGCGCACATCGCCGTCGCGGGCGTGCGCTTCGACGGTGCTGCGTTCGAGTGCGGTGAGGGAGAATTCCGCGGCCACGAACAGCGCGGTCCCCGCGGTGAGTGCGATGAACCCGATCAGGCTGAGCACGGTGAGCACGACGGACACGGTCAGCACCACCCGGCCCGGTGATCAGTGGACGCGGTCGTACGTGCGGCGATGAGCTGGACGGCTGCGGGAAGGAGGACGCCGGGTCGGTCACCCGGCTCGATAGAGGAGCCCTCCTGTGCGGCGTCCTCGGACGCGGGTGACAACTGGTTCCTTTCGCATGGCGGTCGGTGCCGACGGCGTCGGCAACCCTCATGTTACCGGCCCACGCACGTCGCGGCGTGGGCCGGTCCGGGTTGATTCACCAACCGCTCGGCAGCGGCCGCCCCTCGGCGAATCCGGCGGCGGACTGCACGCCGAGGACGGCCTTGTCGTGCAATTCGGCCAGTGAGCGGGCACCGGCGTAGGTGCACGCGCTGCGCAGACCGGAGCAGATGTGGTCGATGAGGTCCTCGACACCGGGGCGTTCGGGGTCCAGGCGCATCCGCGAACTGGAGATACCCTCCTCGAACAGCGCCTTGCGGGCGCGGTCGAAGCCGCTGTCACCGGCGGTGCGGGCGGCGACGGCGCGCTTGGAGGCCATGCCGAAGCTCTCCTTGTACGCGTTGCCGTCGCGGTCGACGCGCAGATCGCCCGGTGATTCGTAGGTGCCGGCGAACCAGGAGCCGATCATCACGTTCGACGCACCGGCGGCCAGTGCGAGGGCGACGTCACGGGGATGGCGGACGCCACCGTCGGCCCAGATGTGCACACCGAGTTCACGTGCGGCGGTGGCGCATTCGGCGACGGCGGAGAACTGTGGCCTGCCCACACCGGTCATCATGCGGGTGGTGCACATGGCGCCGGGCCCGACACCGACCTTGATGATGTCGGCGCCGGCCTCGGCCAGATCGCGGGTGCCCTGCGCGGAGACGGTGTTACCGGCCACCAGCGGCACACCGAGTCCGAGATCGCGGATGGCGCGCAGGGTTTCGAGCATCTTGACCTGATGGCCGTGCGCGGTGTCGACGACGAGCAGATCGGCGCCCGCGTCCACCAGGGCCTTCGCCTTGGCGGGCACATCGCCGTTGATGCCGACCGCGGCGGCGATGCGCAACTTGCCCGCACCGTCGACGGCGGGGGCGTAGATACCGGTGCGGATCGCGCCGGTGCGGGTGAGTACGCCCGCGAGGGTGCCGTCCTCGGCGAGCAGCACGGCCAGGGTGGCGTGTGCGGCCTCGAGCAGGTCGAAGATCTCGCGCGGCTGCGCGGTGACGGGTGCGGTGACGAAATCTGTCGCGGCCACATCGCCCAGCCGGGCGAACCGGTCGACATCGGTGCAGGCGGATTCGGTGACCACGCCCACCGGGCGTCCGTGCTCGTCGACCACCACGGCGGCGCCGTGCGCGCGCTTGTGGATCAACGCGACGGCCTCCGACACCGACTGCTCCGGCCGCAGGGTGACCGGGGTGTCGGCGGTGAGTGGCCGGCTCTTGACGAAGGCGATGGTATCGGCGACGGCATTGTTGGGCAGGTCCTGCGGCAGGACCACGATGCCACCGCGGCGCGCCACGGTTTCGGCCATGCGGCGCCCGGCCACGGCGGTCATATTGGCCACGACGATGGGAATGGTGGTGCCCGACCCGTCGGTCGTCGCCAGATCGACGTCGAACCGCGACGCCACATCCGTCCGGTTCGGGACGAGGAAGACGTCGTCGTAGGTCAGGTCGTACGGCGGCTGATGTCCAGGGAGAAACTGCACTGCACCGATGGTAATCGCGTCGCACCGAACGTGTGCCGTTCTCGCCATGGTCCAGGGCCGCCAGCTGCACGGCGGCCCTGGACGCGCCGGTGGTTGCGCCGCACGGACCCATGGGCGATGGTCGATTCGGGCGCGCGAAGCCCGCGATCTGCCTGGTCCGGCACGGAGGAAGGGAGTCACCCCCATGGCGTTCACCGAGGACGAACTCGTCTGCCTCGCGTCCCAACCGGTGGCCAGGGTCGCCACGCGGGGCGATGACGACCAACCCGGCCTGATCTCGCGGCCGGTCGCTAGCCGCGCACGTGCAGCCCGAAACCTGTGCGGCCCGCTGGCTCCAGTCCTTCCTTCAGATGCAGCGAGGGGATCTGGTAGTCACCGAAGTTCTGCTGTCGGAACGCGATCGGTTCGGTCGATTCCACGCTGAGCAGACGCTGCTCCCATGCCTTGGCGAGGTCCGGGTAGTTCTCGTCGGTCATCCGGTCGGCGCCGTACAGCACGAACGGCGGCAGTACGTCGATGCCCGGGTAGTAGAGGATGCCGTGCTGGATCGGGAACAGCAGATCATCGATGGGACCGTTGATACCTCGGGCCGCGTAATGCGACTCCGGGCCCCCGACGGTCACCGACAGCAGGGCCTTCCTGCCCGCCAGGGTGCCTTCGCCGAAGCGCTCACCATACTTGGTGTCGCTGTGCTCGCCGACCCCGTATGCGAAGTGGTAGGTGAACACTCGGTCCACCCAGCCTTTGAGGATCGCGGGCATCGCATACCACCACAGTGGGAACTGGAAGATGATCGTATCGGCCCACAGCAGCTTCTGCTGCTCGGCGCGGATGTCCGGGGCGAGTGTCCCGGCGTCGAAGGCCCGGCCCGAGTCCCGGGCGACCTTCAGCGGACTCGAAGCCTCGGGGCCATAGTCCGCGGCGTCGAGGATCGCCTTCCAGTTCATCGCGTACAGATCGCTCACTCGCACCTCGTGCCCGGCAGCCTCCAGCGTGGACACCGCGAGGTCCTTCAGCGAGCTGTTCAGCGACTTCGGCTCCGGGTGGGCGTAGACGATCAGCGTCTTCATCAGAACTCCTTCGGATCGGGTGCTTTCGATCCTGGGCGTCGCGGTGGCCGGTGTTCAGGGGCCGCTCTTCCATCGGACTGGACTTCCTGGTACCGGCAGGACCACCTTCACCAGCGCCACCACAGCCATACTTGGGGGCATGGACGATCTTGCGGGCTTTCTGCGGACCCGGCGATCCCGAGTCGACCCGGCAGCCGTCGGCATCTCCACCGATCGGCATCGTCGGGTCGAAGGGCTGCGCCGCGAGGAGGTCGCGCACCTGTCGGGAGTCAGTGTCGACTACTACGTGCGCCTGGAGCAGGGCCGCGCGACCCAGCCCTCCGAGCAGGTCCTCGACGCGCTCGCCCGGGTCCTCGGCCTCGACGAGACCGAGCGCGGGCACCTCTACCGGCTCGCCCGGCAGCGCCGTCGGCGGGCGAAGGCGCCGGGCGGGCGGGTCCGGCCGGAGCTGCTGCGCATCCTCGATCTGGTCGCTGACGCACCCGCGCTGATCATGGACCATCGTATGAACGTGCTCGCCGCGAACCGTCTCGCCGGACTCCTCTATGGCCGGTCGATCCCGGGTCTGAACACTGCCCGCCACATCTTTCTCGAGGAGGCCGAGCGCGGCCTGTACGCGGACTGGGAGCAATGCACCCTCGATGTGGTCGGGCATCTGCGTCTGGCCGCCGGTAAGTACCCCGAGGATCCGCGCCTGGCCTCGCTCATCGGCGAGTTGGCGATGGGCAGCGAGCGTTTTCGCCGCCTGTGGGCTCGCGCGGACGTGCGGGCCCGCGCACATGGGCGCAAGGCATACCGGCATCCCCTGGTCGGACTGCTGGAACTGCATCAGGAGAATTTCGCACTCCCGGATGAAACAGGCATGGAGCTGATAGTGCTGTCCGCGTCACCCGGCAGCCCCGCCGAGGACGGGCTACGCCTGCTCGCGGGCCTGGGTGTGGACTCGGGTGACGCACATCCCACAGTGAGCAATCAGGTCCGCGAGTAATTCGACCGCCCACCCGCGGCCGGAACGCCTCGATACGGGCGCCATGCCCGGCATGGGACGTACCAGCGACGGGTGGGGTTTGGTCGCCGTGCTTCGGGCGCGGTCAGCGTGCGCGACGGTTGCGGCGAGCCCCGGAACGTGCAGTGTGTTCCGTGCGGCGCCGGGGGTTCCTCGGTGTGTCGCCGGGTCGTGTGGGGCGGCGGGATGGTGTCGGCTCTGCTGCTTCGGTAGGCGCCGGCACCGGGGCGCCCGGTGGCTTACGAGCGCCGGTCAGACGGCGCAGCTGGCGATCGCCGGGTGCGACGTCCACCTCGGCGGCGTCGATTCCGGCGCTGCGGGTGAGCGCGGTGACCTCGGCGCGCTGATCCTCGGTCACGAGCGTGACGACGGCGCCGGTGGCGCCCGCGCGGGCGGTGCGACCGGCGCGGTGCACGTAGTCCTTCGGATCGGCGGGTGGATCGACATGCACGACCAGCGAAATATCGTCGACGTGGATCCCGCGGGCGGCGACGTCGGTGGCGACGAGCACCGGCACCGACCCGTCGGCGAAGGCGGCGAGCACCCGGTTGCGGTTGTTCTGGGATTTCCCCCCGTGCAGCGCCTGCGCCACGATCCCGGCCTCACGCAGGCGTCCGGTGAGTTTGTCGGCGCCGTACTGGGTGCGCACGAACAGCAGGGTCCGGCCGTCGCGGGCGGCGATCTCGGCGATCACCTCGCGCTTATCTGCTTTGCGCAGGTGCAGGAGGTGGTGGGTGGCGGCGGGAGCGGCCGCGGTCTCGGGTAGCGGGTCGGCGGAGTGGGTGAGCGGATCACGCAGATAGCGGCGGACCACCTCGTCGACGGCGTCGTCGAGGGTGGCCGAGAACAGCAGGTGCTGGGCGTCGGCGGGTACCTGATCGACCAGGACACGCACCTGCGGGAGGAAACCGAGTTCGGCGAGGTGATCGGCCTCGTCGATGGCAGTGACGCGCACCGCGTCCAAGAACAGCGACCGCTGGGCGATCAGATCGGCCAGCCGGCCGGGGGTGCCGATCAGCAGGTCCACTCCGCGCCCGAGCCGCTCGGCCTGACGTTTGATCGGCATCCCGCCGACCGCGGTCCCGAGGCGAAGACCCAACGCCAGGGCAGCCGGATCCAGGGCGCTCTCGATCTGCACCGCCAGTTCCCGAGTCGGCGCGAGCACCAGTCCACGCGGCCGCCCCGGTGCCGAGGGCGCACCGGCCAGGCGCACCAGCATGGGCAGTCCGAAGGCGAGGGTCTTGCCCGAGCCGGTGGGCGCCCGCCCGAGCACATCGCGTCCGGCGAGCACATCGGGGATGGTCGCCGCCTGGATCGGAAACGGTGCGCCGATACCTTCGCGGCCCAGCGCGTGCACGAGCACGACCGGTAACCCGAGCGCGGCGAATGTGGCCGGGGCGGTGGCCGGTTCAGGCACGGAACAGCCGTGTCAACTCGACCAGCCACGGAATCGCGACGGCCAGCGTCGGCACCACCAGAATCGCCAGCGAACCCAGATAGGCGGCGACCGCGATCCGCACATCGCCGAGCGGACCGGACAACCGCTGGATTCTGATCAGGGTGCTCGGCCCGCCGACGGCGAGGGCGCCCTGCGGCGCGGAGGACTTCGAACAGGCCACGAGCGCCCGCGCCAGCGGCTTGGGGCCGGTCACCTTGACCGCCGAATCGTCGGCGAGCAGCTCGATCAGCAGTTTCACCGAATCGAGCGCGGATTTACTGCGGACGAACCGCGGGAACGCCTCGTGCGCGGCGGTGAACGCCTCCAGCACCAGATCGTGGCGGGCACGCAGATGTGACCGCTCATGGCTGAGGATCGCGGTGAGTTCACGCTCGTCCAGATTGTCCAGGGTGCCCGCGCTCACCACGACCCGCTGGCGCAGGCCGGGCAGGCAGTAGGCGATCGGTTCGGACGCGGCGAGCACCCGGATATCGGCGGCCCGGCGCTCCGGTCCGCTCTGGTCGAGCAGGTCGACCAGCATCCGGTGGCGGGCGCGGCGTCGGCGGGTGTGCACGCCGACGCGGATCGCGGCGTAGATCAGGCGCGCGCCGACCATCAGGGTGAGCGCGAAGACGAACACATAGGCCAGCCACAGCGGCAACCCGAGCGCATCGATCTCATCGGTCGGCGAAGTGGTTGGCCGGCCGTCCTCGCCGGGCACCAGCAGCTCGCTGGCGATCGCGAGACCGGAACCGAAGGCGCTGAGCACGGCGGCCAGCGCGATGGCCTGCCACAGCACCAATGCGGCCCGTGGCGTGCGGTATGTCCACTTCGCCCGGGCGAGCAGGGCTGGTGCAGGCCCCGCGAGAAGCAATGCGAGACCGGCGAAGACCGGCGCGGTTGCGTTCATCGACTCAGCTCACTGCGTTGTGGGGCCAGGGGTCGAAGACACCGCGGTCACGGTGACGGTGGTGCGGTGTCCTCATCTGCTTCGAGCTTAGCGAGTGCCTCACGCAGCGCCGCAGCCTCGTCCTTCCCGACCTGTTCCACGAAGTGCACGAGGGCGGCGGCACGGCTGCCCGCCTCCTCTGCCTGCTGCAACGCATCGACCATGAGGCCTGCTACCAGCTCGTCACGGGTATGCACCGGAGCGTAGCGGTGCGCGCGGTCATCGCGCCGCTGAACGACGAGGTTCTTCTTCGCCAGACGCTGGAGCACCGTCATCACCGTGGTGTACGCGAGCTCGCGGCGCGCCGACAGCGCTTCGTGCACCTGCCGGACCGTTTGCGGTTCGTCGGTCGACCACAACTGGTCCATGACCGCTTTCTCGAGTTCACCAAGTCCTGCCATTCCACAATTTTACGGACTCAACGACGCTGATGCGTACTACAGGGTGTCGTAACCGGCTGGTATCGGGTGTGGTATTGGTCATACTCCGTCGGCGGGAGTGTCGACGCGGGCCGGACCGCCCGCGGTACCGAGCACATGCCTGGTCCCGATCGGCACGATCATCGGCCGCCCGGACATCGGATCCTCCAGCACGGTGGCCTCGAGCCCGAACACTTCGCGCAGCAGTTCGGCGTCGATGATGTCGGCGGGGGAGCCCTGGGCGATGATCCGCCCGTCGCGCATGACGATGAGCCGATCGCTGTAGCGGATGGCCAGGTTGAGATCGTGCAGCACCATCACCACGGTGCGGCCGAGTTCATCGTGCAACCGGTCGACCAGATCCAGCACCTCGAGCGAATGCGCCAGATCGAGATAGGTGGTCGGCTCATCGAGCAGCAGAATGTCGGTGCCCTGGGCCAGTGCCATCGAGATCCAGGCCCGCTGCCGCTGACCGCCGGACAGCTCGTCGAGCGAACGGTCGGCCAGATCGGCGATACCGGTCTGTTCCAGGGCGGTGAAGACCTCGGATTCGTCGGTGGCCGACCATTGTCGGATCCAGGACTGATGCGGATGACGTCCGCGCGAGACCAGATCGGCGACGGTGAGCCCCTCCGGCGCCACCGGCGTCTGCGGCAGCATGCCGACGATGCGCGCGACGTCCTTGGTCTTCATCGACGAGATCGCCTTACCGTCGAGCAGAACCTGACCATTGCTCGGCTTCAGCAGCCGTCCCAGCGATCGCAGCAGGGTGGATTTGCCGCAGCCGTTCGGGCCGATCACGGTGGTGATGACGCCGGGGGCGATATCGAGGCTCAGTCCGTCGACGATGATCCGTTCGCCGTAGCCGAGGGTGACGCCATCGGCTGCCAGCCGATGTGCGGCGTGGTGCGGCGCTTCTCCGGTCTTCACAGCGTGGCCTTCCGATTCACACGTATGAGCAACAACAGCAGGAACGGGCCGCCGATGGCCGCCGTCACGATGCCGACCGGCAATTCGACCGGGAACAGCGTGCGCGAGACGATATCGGCGCCGACTACCAGGATCGCACCGATCACCGCCGAACCGATGAGCGGTTCGCCCGGCGTGCGCAGCACCCGGCGAGCGATCTGCGGGGCGCACAGCCCGACGAAGGCCACCGGGCCGACCGCCGCGGTCGCCACCGACGCACCGATCACCGCGGCGCCGATCAATACCGCCTGCTGGGACTGGATACGGACACCGAGCACACGGGTGGTGTCGTCGCCCAGGCGCAACGCGGCCAGCGTGCGGGCGGAAACGACCGCGACGACCAGCACGATCAGCAGCGCGATCGCGGCCGGGACGAGTTTGGTGTCGTCGGCGGAATTGAGCGAACCGGTGAGCCACAGCTGGGCGCGGGCGGCGTCTTCGAGGCTGGCGCGGGTGAGCATCCAGCTGATCGCCGACAGCAGCAGCGAATTCACGCCGACCCCGATGAGCACCAGTCGCATCACCGTCACGCCGCTGCCGCCGACCGGGTTGCGTCCCCAGGCCAGCAGATAGATGGCCGCGGCGGTGCCGAGACCACCGACCATGGCCGCGACCGGTGTGCCGAGCGAAACGGCAAGCCCGGTGGTCGCGCCGCCGGTGCCGACCATCACCGCGACCGCGCCGAGCGCGGCCCCGGAGGTGATACCGAGAAAGTCCGGTGCGGCGAGCGGATTGTGCAGGATCGACTGGGTGATGGCACCGGCGATGCCGAGCGCCGCGCCGACCACCACGGCGGTCATCGCGCGCGGGAGTCGGGATTCGAACACGATGAAGCGTTGTGATCGGCTGCCGCCGCCCGCCAGGACGTCGAGGACCTTGCCGAACCCGAGAGTGGTCTGCCCGAGCGCGATATCGAGGCAGAACAGACCGAACAGCGCGACGACCAGCACCGCGATGATCACGACCATGCGCGGTCGCCACAGCAGCGAGATCGGGCCCACCCGCAGCGCCGCGCGCACTCGCGGCACCTCGGTCTCCGCGGTTTTGGTCAGCGAGACGGTCATACGCTCACCAGCTTTCGTCGCCGGACCAGTGCGATGAAGAAGGGCGCGCCGATCGCGGCCAGCATCACGCCCACTTGCAGTTCACCCGGCCGCGCCACGACCCGTCCCGCGGTATCGGCGATCAGCAGCACCAGTGCACCGAACAGTCCCGAATAGGGGATCAGCCACCGGTTGTCGGGACCGGTGAACACGCGCGCGATATGCGGAACCACCAGCCCGATGAATGCGATCGGCCCGACCGCCGCCGTCGCCGCCCCGCACAGCAGGACCACCGCGGCCAGCCCGAGCGCCCGGCTGCGGCCGATGTGTACGCCGAGACCACGGGCCACATCGTCGCCGAGGCCGAGCAGATTCAGACCGGGCGCGGCGATCAAGGCCAGCACCACGCCTGCGCCGAGGAACGGCAGTACCTGCCAGAAGACCTCGGGACCACGACCGGCCACCTCGCCGACCACCCAGAACCGGTAGCTGTCGAGCGCGCTCGTATCGAGGGTGACGATCGCATTGGTCATCGCTTGGAGGAACGCCGTGACCGCGGCGCCCGCGAGCACCAGGCTCAACGGACTGGCCGCGCCGGCGCCGATCGATGAGGCGCCGAACACGATGAGTCCGGCGATCAGCGTGCCCGCGAACGCGAACCAGATGTACTGCTCCGGTGCGGTCAATGCGAACAGGTACATGCTCAGTGCCGCGAAGAACGCCGCGCCCGCGTTCAGGCCGAGCAGTCCGGCGTCGGCGAGCGGGTTGCGGGTGTAGCCCTGGATGAGGGCGCCCGCCATGCCGAGCGCGAGTCCGGTGACCAGGGCGAGGGCGGTGCGCGGCAGGCGCAGCCCGCGCACGATCTCCTCCTCGGTGGACAGTGCGGCGCAGCTGAACGGTCCGTTCGCGCAGGACAGCGCGTGGTCGAGGGCGTCGTACACGGTGGACGGGGCCAGCGATCGGGTACCGATCGCGACGCTGGCGATCAGCGTCAGCCCCAGCAGCGCGGTCAGCAGCAGGAGACCGGTGATACGACGCCGCCTCATGGTCGCAAGGGCGGTCACGGCGGCGAAAGACTCCTCACTGTGTTCGACGCAATACTTGCTAGGTCTGGTAAGGCTAACCTATCTTCCGAGTGACATCGCGACGGAGTCCACCCCGAGGAGGTTCGATGCCCGAACTCGCGACTACTGGCACGTTCCGTACCACCCAGCCGGCCTTCGGGCGAGCCTGTACCCGGCTGCGGGCCTTGCAGCCCGAGCATCCGCGAGTGTATGCCGTGGCCGCCATGGCCGACCAGGGCAAACGCCGTTGGTGGCGGTTGGCCGACGGACTGCGTGAAGGTCGGATCGAACTGATGTACCGGCGGCACGCGGCGGAGATGATCAGCGCCGATACCGCCGCCGAGGTCGTCGCCACCGCGCTCATCCACGCCGTGATCGGCCGCGTGGTCGCGCTGCTCGTCGCCGAGGGGCGTGCTTGGGATCCGGGTCTGGAGAACCTCTGGATCCACACCGACAACGATGGCGGCATCGACTGGGCGGGCCTGGTGGACACCACCATCCGCGCGATCGACGACGATATGGCCGTGGGGGAGCAGGGCGTGGTCGGGCTGCCGTGTGAGGAGGCGATGTTCGTCTGGCTGGCCCATCGCTGCGAGCCGTCGCTGACGTTGATCCAGGAGTGTCTGACCCGATGCGCGGGTCTGAGCGCACGTCGGTTCTGGAGCCTGGTCGGTGAATCCGTCTCGGGCGCCGCGACATACGTGCCCGATCTGGCCCGCACCGATGCGGCGGTCGGTATGCGCCGGGGTCAGGGCCTGCTCATGGCGTTGGAGGAGCGCGGTCTGCCGGTGCGCCGGGCCACGGGCGCCCTGGTGTGGTGAGTCCGCGCGATCCGGGGGACGGATCGCGCGGCGGTGGTGTTCGGCGTCGTCGTCGACGGCGCCGAACGGCTATCGGGCGGAGGGCGTTCGGTCGAGGGTCGCCGGGCCGACGGCGGCCTGCATGGCGACGCCGTCCACATAGGAATGTTTCTCCTTGACGGCGCCGTCCTCGACCAGCACGAAGTCCGCGAGGTCGACGGCTACCGGATTGCCGGTCGCGGATGTTCCCGTCAGATGCCACTGCACCACCCAGAAATCCTCGCCGACGCGCAACGAGACGAGTTGGAAGGTCAGGTCGGGTACCAGGGCGAACGTACCCGCCGCGGCCTGTCGGATGGCGGCCCGGCCCCGTGCCGGACCCTGTCCCGAATGTAGGTGGAATACCGAGTCCTCGGAGTGCAGCTCGACAATGCGGTCCGGGTCGTGGTCGGCCCAGCAGGCGTGATAGCGGTCGAACAATTCGCGGGTTGCTGTGCTCATGACTTCCGTCCTGGGATGTTGTGCCCGACCGGATCCCTATCGGGTCGGAACCGGCTGCCGGTCGCTGGAATTCGATACTGATCGCAGGCATTCAGTGTCTCTGCCACCTGGCCCTCGTGGCGACGGGCGCACGCCTGCGCTTCGGGCATTTCGCTGTGCGCCCGCACAACGGAAATTAAACTGACTCCGGTGACCTGGGACTCACCGTCCGCCGAATCCACCCCACTGCTGCGGGGACTGCGTGCGGACCTGGCCGAAATCTCCGAAAAGGTCACCGCCAGAATCAACTACGACGAGCAGGACTACAGCGCTGCCGCGTTGGATCACGACGAGCTGACAGCCGTCGTGACCGACAATCTCGCATCCATGCTCGACGCCATCGCGGGCGCACCGTATTCCCTCGAGCCCGCCCGCCGCACCGGACGTCTCAAAGCCGAGCGTGGGGTCTCGCTGGACAGCCTGCTGCACGCCTTCCGCCTGGCCGGATTGGCGTTCTGGGAAATCATCGTCGAACGTGCCGACCACGCCGATGGGCCCGCGCTGTCGCGACTGTCGACCGTGGTGTGGGCGACGGTGGACGAATATTCGGTCGCGGCAGCCGATTCCTACCGGCGCATCGTGGCCGCCGGTGACGAACGGCCCAAACCGCGGTTGTTGCGAGCGCTGCTCGATCCCGCCCTCCCTCCGGCGCATCGCGCGCGGGCGGGCGAACAGCTGGGTCTTCCGGTCGGTGGCGCATTCGTCATCCTGGTCGGCGATAGCTGCCTCGATGTTTCGGGCGTGACGACCATCCGCACCGTAGTCGCAGGCGATCAGGTGACCCTGGTCGCCGCGCGGTCCGCCCACGGCGTCGAGGAGGCTCTGCGCTGCGTGCGGTCTCGATCGGGTGCCAGCAAACCGTTCGAAGATCTCGCCAGCGCCCCCGCCGCGCTCGAGCAGGCCCGCCTGGCCTTTCGATGCTTGGGCCCCGGCGATGTCGACATCCACTGGTACGCGTCATCGCCCGCGCGCGCGTTGATCGCGGCCCACCCCGACCTCGCCACCGATGTGCTCGGCGAGACGATCGCCGCATTCGACGGCCTCCGCCCCGATGACGCCGACGATCTCGTCCGCACCGTGTCGGCCTGGTTCGAACTCGCGGGCTCGACCGCGGCCGTCGGGCAGCATCTGCACCTGCACCGCAATACGGTCCTGCACCGCCTCAAGCGGGTCGAACAGCTGACCGGAGTCGTGCTGGCGGTGCCAGCCGACGCCGCACGGCTGTACTTGGCCTTGCAGGCCCGATTGCTCCGGGCGCCCGGCGGTCGGGGAGCGTGACCGTCTTCGGGCAGGTCCGCGGCCGTGTCGAGGCTCGGTTGCGCAACGGGTTGCCTAGTTAGGTAAGCCTGACCTATACTCATGTCCGGCGTACGGATCGTGCGAGAGTCCCGAGGGCTGCGGTGACCCCCGATCCATTGCCGCGACGGGCTCCACTTCGGTGGGGCCCGTCGCTCTGTCTCGGGGTTCCGCCCGCGGGCGGCCCGGCACCGGTGGTGTAAAGGTGGATCCATGACGCAACAGCACACCGACGCGCCCACCTCGCTGGCCGACATCACCCCCGGACTGATGACCGAGTACAGCAAGGGCACCTTCACCGATCTGATCGGCCTGCGCTACACCGCCGTCGGCCCGGATCTGGTGCGCGGCGAATGGGAGGTGACCCCCCGGCTGCACCAACCGGCCGGTATTCAGAACGGTGGCGTGCTCTGCACCGTCATCGAATCGCTGGCCAGCGTCGGCGGCGGTGTCTGGTACGGCGAACAGGGCAATGTGGTCGGCGTGAACAACAGCACCGACTTCCTGCGCGCCGTTCGTGAGGGCACGCTGGTCGGTGAGGCCACCCCGCTGCATCAGGGCCGCCTCCAGCAACTGTGGCAGGTCGTGATCACGGACGAGACCGGTCGGCTGGTGGCACGCGGTCAGGTGCGGTTGCAGAACCTGCCCAAGCAGTCCTGATTCCGCGCTTTCCGCACGCCGGTGGCCGCGGTGGCGGTGCCGTAGCCCGGCGATCCCCGACCACGCTCGCTCGGTCGGCTAATCCGTAGCGACCGCGATCCCGTAGCGGCGAGCCGATGGAAACCCTTCTTGCTCAGCGGCTTTGCCGCGCGGGTTGTTACGATCGCGCGGGCGTCGGCCGCGACGCCCCGGTGGCCGACGTCACCCGAGTGCACGTGAGAAGGGTGGCGCCCCATCGTGGGCGCGGGAGTGAGGGATAAGGCTGTGTTGGGACTGACCAGGCGGCGCAGCCGACAGATTCTGGCCGTGTTCGCGGTGCTCGCCCTGGCCATGGGGATGTTGAGTTCGACCCTGTTCGACAAGGTACAGGGCGGCGGATACATCGCCCCCGACAGCGAATCCAGCCGGGCTACCGAAGCATTGGCCGATATCTTCGGACAGGCCCCGCCGAACCTGGTCCTGCTGGTCGAAGCGGACCGCTCGATCGAAGACGACGAGATCGCCACCGCCGCCACCGAACTGGTGCGCGATCTGAAGACCGAGGCCGATGTCACCGGCGTCGCCTCCTACTGGACCGACGAGATCCCGGCCCTGCGCAGCGCCGATGGGCGCAAGGGCCTGATCGTGGCCAGCATTCTCGGTGACGAGGCCGAGGTCGACCGCCGGGTCGGCGATATCGCCGAACGCTTCGAAGGCGGCCACGGCCCGGTCCAGGTGCGCATCGGCGGCTACGCCATGCTGCTGCGGGAAACCGTGCAGCAGAGCGAAAAGGACGTGGTCATGGGCGAATCCATTGCCTTCCCGATCACGCTGATCGCGCTGCTGTTCGTCTTCGGCGGCCTGGTCGCGGCCAGTCTGCCGCTGCTGGTCGCCGTGGTCACCGTGATGATCACCATGGGCACCCTGTGGTTGCTGGCCCTGGCCACCGACCTCGCCGCGACCGCGACCAATGTCGCCACCCTGCTCGGGCTCGGCCTCGCCATCGACTACAGCCTGCTGATGATCAACCGATTCCGCGACGAACTGGTCGCCGGTGTCGACCCGGGCCCTGCGGTCGCGGCCACCATGCGCTCGGCCGGGCGCACCGTGGCCTTCTCCGCCGCCACCGTCGCCGTGGCCCTGTCGGGGCTGCTGTTCTTCCCGCTGCTCGCGGTCCGCTCGATGGGCTATGCCGGGCTTGCCGTCGCGGTGATCGCGGCCACGGTCTCGCTGACCGTGCTGCCCGCGATCCTCTATCTGGTCGGCACCCGCATCGACAAGGGGCAACTCGGCTGGTTCTTCCGGGCGCCGCGGCCCGCGCCCGGCGAAGGTTTCTGGCATCGGCTGGCGACGGCCGTCATGCGGCGGCCGGTGCCGATCGGCCTCGCCGTGGCGGCGCTGCTACTGGTGCTGGGCGCGCCATTCCTCGGTATCAAGCTCGGCTTCCCCGACGAACGGTCACTACCGGAGTCGATGAACAACCGGCAGGTCACCGAGGCGATCCAACGAGATTTCACCGTCACCGAGCAGAGCGGTCTGTTCATCGTGCTGCCCGAGGACAAATCCGGTCTCGACAGTTACGCGCGCCGGATCTCCGATATCGACGACGTCCAGCGCGTCGACACCGCCACCGGTAGCTACGCCCACGGTGGCCTGCTCGCCCCGGCTGCCGACCGCCACGATCAGTTCGCCGCGGAATCGGCCGCCTATCTGTCGGTCGTGCCGGATACGACCGATCCGGCCGCGCTGGACCGGATCGTGCACGAGGTCCGGGCGGTCGAGGCGCCGTCGGCGGTGCTGGTCGGCGGGGTGGCCGCGGCCAATGCCGACGCCATCGACGAGGTGGTCTCGACGCTGCCGATCGCGCTCGGTTTCGTCATTCTGGTGATGCTGGTGGTGCTGTTCCTACTCACCGGAAGCGTGGTGCTGCCGCTGCTGGCGGTGGTGCTCAGCTTCCTCAGCCTCACCGCGACCTTCGGCGCGCTGGTCTGGATCTTCCAGGACGGGCATCTGTCCGGTCTGCTCGATTTCACGGTCACCGGCGATCTGCCCGCCACGGTGCCGGTCATGCTGTTCGGCGTCGCCTTCGGCCTCGCCATGGACTATCAGGTGTTCCTGCTGGCCCGGATCCGCGAGGAGTACGACCAGACCGGTAAGAACGACGTCGCCATCGCAGTGGGTCTCGAGCGCATCGGCCGTATCGTCACCGCCGCCGCGGTGCTGATCTCGCTGGTGTTCCTCGGGTTCCTCGCCTCCGACATCACCTTCATGAAGGCGTTCGGCATCGGCCTACCGCTGGCGGTGCTCGTGGACGCGACGCTGGTGCGCGGATTCCTGCTGCCCGCCGCGATGAAGGTGCTCGGCGACTGGAACTGGTGGGCGCCCGGCCCGCTGCGCCGCCTGCACGATCGGTACGGGCTGGAGGAGGGGCCGTCGCTGCCGCCGACCCGGATCGGCGAGGACGACTGGCGTCAGCCCGTCAAGGTCTGACCGCGACGGTGGTGTCCGCGCGGATGCGGACGCCACCGACCCGACCTACCGCTAGATTCCGCCGGTGGACAGCAGCCCGCCGTCGACCCGCACGGTCTCGCCGGTGATCCAGCCGGATTCCGCCGAGACGAGGAAGGCGATCAGCCGCGCGACATCCTCGGGCACGCCGAGCCGCTTCAGCGGATACACCCGCGCCGCGGCCTCCTCATCGGCCGAGTACAGGGCGTCGGCGAACGATGTCTTCACCACACCGGGCGCCACGGCGTTCACCCGGATCTTCGGACCGAGCTGCCAGGCCAATTCCTCGGTGAGCCGGATCAGCGCGGCCTTGGAGGCGCCATAGGCGGCGATCACACCGGTGGACCGGATACCCGCCACACTGGCCACATTGACCACGGCGCCGCCGTGCTCGCCCATCCACGCCCGATGGGCCTGCTGGATGTAGCCGAGCGCGGCGACCACATTCACATCGAAGATCTTGCGCACGGCATCGAGGTCGGCCTCCATGAGCGAGCCGTACACGGGGTTGATGCCGGTGTTGTTGATCAGGATGTCGAGCGATCCGAATTCGGTCACCGCGCGGTCCACCGCGGCCGCGCGGGCCTCGGCGTCACCGGAGTTGCCCGCCAGCGCCACCACCTCGCCCTGATGGCCGAGTTCGCGCAGCTGCGCGGCCGCCTGCTCCAGCGGCTCCGCCTTGCGTGCGGTGATCAGCACATTCGCGCCGCGGCGCAGCAGTTCGGCGGCCACCGCGTGACCGATTCCGCGGCTGGCCCCGGTCACCAGCGCGCTTTTGCCCAACAGATCCGTAGTCATGTGAGGTCACGTTACTTCAGTCCTGCGCTGATGGGGCCGTGCCGGGGATCGGCCAGGTGCCGGGCAGCCTCAACGGCGGACCGACGAGGTACCGGCCGGTGCGTCCGGCGGAGCGTGCGATAGCCGACCCGCATGGCAGGGTGGCGGCGAGGGTAATGCCTCTCACGTCCGCCGGATGTCCGGACGGAGGCGTACGGCAGGTAAAATCGGTGGTTCTTGTGCGCATCGCATCGCACAATCGAGCAGCAACCCCAACCACGCGCCGAGGAGACATCTGTGATCACCGCGACCGACCTGGAAGTCCGGGCCGGAGTCCGCACACTGCTGTCGGCCCCGGGGCCGGCCCTACGAGTGCAGGCGGGTGACCGGATCGGACTGGTCGGGCGCAACGGTGCGGGCAAGACCACCACCCTGCGCATCCTGGCCGGTGAGGGTGAACCCTACGCGGGCAAGATCCTGCGCTCGAGCGATATCGGCTATCTGCCGCAGGACCCCCGCGAGGGCAACCTCGACGTGCTGGCCCGCGACCGGGTGCTGTCGGCGCGCGGCCTCGACACCCTGATCCGGGATATGGAGAAGCAGCAGGCGCTGATGGCCGAGGTGGCCGACGAGACCGAACGCGATCGCGCGGTCCGCAAGTACGGTCGGCTCGAGGAGCGGTTCTCCGCGCTGGGCGGCTACGTCGCCGAGAGCGAGGCGGCCCGGATCTGCAACAGCCTCGGTCTGCCCGACCGGGTGCTCGGTCAGGCCCTGCGCACCCTGTCCGGTGGTCAGCGTCGCCGCATCGAGTTGGCGCGGATCCTGTTCGCCGCCTCCGACGGCAGCGGCGGCCGCTCCGACACCATCCTGTTGCTCGATGAGCCGACCAACCACCTCGACGCCGATTCCATCACCTGGCTGCGCGGATTCCTCCAGAGCCACGAAGGCGGGCTGATCGTGATCAGCCACGATGTCGAACTGCTTGCCGACGTGGTGAACAAGGTGTGGTTCCTGGACGCGGTACGCGGTGAAGCCGACGTCTACAACATGGGCTGGCACAAATACCTCGACGCCCGCGCCACCGACGAACAGCGCCGCCGCCGGGAACGCGCCAACGCCGAGAAGAAGGCCTCGGCGCTGCGTGCCCAGGCCGCCAAACTCGGCGCCAAGGCCACCAAAGCCGTTGCCGCACAGAACATGGTCAAGCGCGCCGAGCGGCTCATGTCCGAACTCGACGATGTGCGCGTGGCCGACAAGGTGGCGCGGATCAAGTTCCCCGAGCCCGCGGCCTGCGGTAAGACACCGCTGATGGCGGAGAACCTGACCAAGGTCTACGGCTCATTGGAGATCTTCACCGGCGTCGATCTGGCCATCGACCGGGGCAGCCGGGTCGTGGTGCTCGGCCTCAACGGTGCGGGTAAGACCACGCTGCTACGCCTGCTCGGTGGGGTGGAGAAGCCGACCGCGGGCGGTCTGGTCGCCGGGCACGGGCTGAAGGTGGGCTACTTCGCCCAGGAACACGACACCCTCGACGACAACGCCACGGTCTGGGAGAACATCCGCCACGCCGCCCCGGACGCGGGTGAGCAGGATCTGCGCGGTCTGCTCGGCGCCTTCATGTTCACCGGCCCGCAGCTGGATCAGCCCGCGGGCACCCTGTCCGGTGGTGAGAAGACGCGGTTGGCGCTGGCCGGTCTGGTGTCCTCGGCGGCGAATGTGCTGCTGCTGGACGAGCCGACGAACAACCTCGACCCGGTCTCGCGTGAACAGGTGCTCGACGCGTTGCGCACCTACGCGGGCGCGGTCGTGCTCGTCACCCACGACCCGGGTGCGGCCGAAGCGCTCTCACCCGAGCGGGTGATCCTGCTGCCCGATGGCACCGAGGACCACTGGTCGGCCGAGTACCTGGAACTGATTCAGCTCGCGTGATTTTCATCACCGGAATCCGTTGATCACGGCCCGCGGAGTGCTTAGCCTGGAATGACGCTGCTCGGCGACTCGGAGGAAGCCATGAGCGACAGGCCGGCACATAGAGCCACATCGGGAAAGACCACCCTTGGTAAGGGCACACGCGTCACGGGAAAGTCGCGCGACCGCCTGCAATCGCAGTTGAAGAAGCAATACGAGGCGGGCGCGAGCATTCGTTCGCTGGCGCGTTCGACCGGACGTTCCTACGGCTTCATCCACAATGTGTTGGTGGAGTCGCATGTGCAGCTTCGCAGCCGCGGTGGGGCGAATCGGCGCAAAGCCCAGTAGCGCTGCCCCCGATACCGGTACCGGCGTCGATTCGGTACCGCGACGATGCCGTGCGCTCGAAGGTCGCGCGACGTTCAGCCGTTCGCGACCGATCCGTCACCGTGTACGAGCAGATTGGCGAGGCTGGTGAAGATCGGCAGTCCGGTCTTGATCTCCAGATACGCGAACTGCCCCTGCGGGTTGACTTCGAGGAAGTAGTACTCGCCGTCGGCCCCCAAGCGCAGGTCGAGCACGCCGAAGCTCAGGCCGAGCGCGCCCATGAGCACCGCAAGGGATTTGCTGACCGAGGCGGGTAGCTGATGGGGCGCGAACTCGACCGAGGTGTCCAGCCGCGAATCGACCCGCCCGGCCCCCGCCTGGGAATCGATGCGGACCGTCCAGGCCACACCGTCGACCCACACCACCCGCAGATCGCACTGCGCGACGATGTAATCCTGGAAGGTGGTCGGCGCCGACCGGATGCCCGCGAGCCTGGCGAGGTCGGCTTCGCCGACGATCCTGGTTTCGGCGAATTCGGCGCGGCTGGTTCCGGTTCGCTTGTAAACGACTGCGCCGGAACGTGATTCGATGAATCCGCGAGCCTCCTCCGGATCATTGGTGATCAGCGTCTCCGGTACCGCGAACCCGGCCCGGTGGGCGGTTTCGAGTTGCACGATCTTGCGGTTGGCGGTGCGGTCGTTGCCCGGGTCGTTGACCCACTGCGCGGGAATCGACCACAGCAGGCCCTGGATGAATCCATCGCATTCGGCTTGGCGGAAGGCGTCGTCGGTGGCGCGCACACCGGCGGGTACCTGGCTCGGATGCGGGCGCCGCCACCACACCGAGCGCACCTCGTCGAGGCCGATGAGATGTGACATCGACCGCGTGGTGCCGAGCCGGTCGAGCCGGAAACTACCGGATTCGCGCGGAAAGTCGCGCAGATCCAGCTGAATCGGGTTGACGCCGTGCTGTTCTCGCAGCGTCACCGCCATGGCGGTCGCGTGCAGATCGTCGGACTCGGACACGATCAGCACCGAGCCCGTCCGGGGTGCGGCCACCTGCCCGCCGCTCAGTCGAGGCTGTCGCAGTTGATGCCGTCGTCGCTGCCCGCATGCGATTTCGTCTGGCAATAGGTGAAAGTGGCGCCGGTGCCGGGTGCGTCGAGCAGCTGGAGTTCATCGGCCCAGGACGCGGTGAGCTCGCGTAGTAGATCGTCGCCGAGCGCCGGTGAGGGTGGCGCGGCCAGCGTCATGGGGCGGTCGACCACGTCGATGCGCAGCCGGCGGGTGAAGTCGGCGGTGGCGCCGGGGCGGATGTCGACGAGTACCGGACGCCCTGGTGCGGCGGCCGAGGCATCGGATTCGAGTACACGCAGCACATCGGCGCGCCGGAAGGTCCACGTTCCCTCGGCGACCCGGACGGTGATATCGCGTTCCGACTGGGCGACGAGCATGCCCTGCAATGCGGGAACCCGATCACCGGTCGCCGCGGCGCCGGGGAAGTGGATGGCATCGGTCATGGTGGAACTCCGATCTGCTCACGTCTGCTCACGATTTGCCAGGACCCCCGAGCGTGCTCTGGATCATATCGCGTGCGGGGTTGCGCACGGCCCGGATCGGGAGATTTACCGCGGCTGCGGCACATCGGAATTGCGCATGGGAACCGCTAGCGCCGAAAGATTTTCGGTGTGGAGACGTGGGAGGGCGTGCAATCACACGGCTACCGCGTGGCATCGGTGGCCGCCGATAGGCATTGCCCGAGGTTGGCGTGCGACCGATGTGTGCCCGCGAAGCGAGCCGCGAGAGTTTCACAAACAGTGGGCAATCCGTGATCGACGCCCGCCCGGTGCGCAGCGTCGCTGGGGCTCAGAGCCCGAGCAGATCGGCGCGGTCGGTGAGCGCGCGGAAGCGTTCGCGTGGATCGGTGACGAGTTTGCGCGCGGTGAGATCGAGCAGCCCGCCGGTGACCCGGAACTCGGCCGAGACGGTGCCGTCGAGCCTGCGGATCTGCTGGCGCATGGTGAAGATCTTGCCCTCCTGCCATTCGAACTCGCAGGTGACCTCCACTTCGTCACCGCCGCGCAGTTCGCGCAGATATTTGATGCTCTGTTCGAGCACCACCGGACCGACGCCACTGGCGATCAGCTTGTCCTGGCCGATCCCGGCCGCGCGCAGCAGCTCCCACCGCGCATGTTCGGCGTACTGCAAGTACACGGCCTGATTCAGGTGGCCCTGGACGTCGAGCTCGTAACCGCGAACGATGACGGGGACGGAGAAGGTCATGCCTAGCCGAACTCGCGGGCGCCGGGAATTGTTCCCTCCGTCGAAAGTGGTGCTATCGGTCGCGACCGGCGCTGCGTTCGCGCCACCAGTGCGGTGCGTCGACGAAGTGGTTGTCGAACTCGTCCTGGGCGGCGCCGAGATCGGCGAGGGAGGCCTCGCTGTTGGCGATCCGATCCAGCAGCCGGAAATATTCGAAGCGTTGTACACCGGGCATGAGCGCGATCAGGATGCGCGCGTCGCTGTCGGGTGTCGCGCCGAAGGCGTGCGGCATGAGTCGGGGGACCAGGATCGATCCGCCCTCGGCGACGGTCACGATCTCATCGCCCGCCAGCAGTTGCAGCTCACCCGCGGCGATATAGAACAGCTCGTCGGACCGGGTGTGATAGTGCGGTGCCGCACCGTCTGCGCCGCGGGCCATGGTGACCTCGAGGGTGCTGACCGATCCGCCCGCATCATCGGAGTCGATGAGCAGCCGCATCTGCGTGGCGCCGGTGCCGAGTCGCTCGGCGTCCTGTGGCTGACGGATGACGGCACTGCGGTCGGTGGTCGACATGTCGGCTCCAGTCGTTCGTCAATTTATAATTCGCTACCGAACTATATCGCAGCGAATAGAATGCGTCCATGACCGATTCGACAACCGACGCCGTGGACGCGATCGTCGCCCAATGGCGCCGGGAACGCCCGGACCTCGAGCTGGAGGCGATGGCGGTACTCGGACGCCTGGCGAGGCTCGAGTCCGTGGCCCGGCGCGAGGTCGAAGCCGTGTTCCTCGCACACGGACTGCACCGCGGCGAATTCGATGTGCTGGCGGCACTGCGGCGGGCCGGGGAACCGTTCGAACTGAATCCCTCGGTCCTCGCCGACACGCTCATGTTGTCGCGGGCGGGTATGACCGGACGGCTGGACCGGTTGGAATCGGCGGGTCTGGTGCGCCGCATCGCCGATGCCGCCGATCGGCGCGCGATCCGGGTAGCGCTCACCGACGAGGGGCGCGCCCTGGTCGACACGGTTGTCACGGCGCATACCGAGAACGAAACCCGGTTGCTGTCAGTGCTTTCCGCCGCCGATCGCAGGGAGCTGGACCGCATCGTGCGCGCGCTGCTCACCGGGCTGGAAGCCGAAACTCCCTGAGCCGGGGTTCGGGGTGGGCGCTACTGGGGCGGAACAGGCGGCGGGGCACAGGGGGGCTTCGCCGGTGTTGCGGCACCTCGACGACTGCCGAATATCTCTGGGCTGCCGAGCTGTTCGGAGAGTCGGCTCGCGATCACTCTCTGCGGCGCACCGAGGCCTCGACGAGGTCCAGCACGGCTGAAAGGTTTTCGTTCGTATGGCCGGAGGCGATGCGGGCGATGAGGCCATCCAGCACGAGGTCGAGGTAGCCGAGCAGGACATCGGTCGGCACATCGTCGCGTAGTGCGCCCGCGGCCTTGCGCCGCTCCAGTCGGGCCAGCGTGGCGGCGGTGAGTTCGGCCGAACGCTGGGTCCATCCGGCCCGGAATTCGGGATCGGTGCGCAGCCTGCGGGCGATCTCGAGCCGGGTGCCGAGCCAGTTGAACTGCTCGGGGTTGGCCAGCATATCCCGCATGACCTGCACGAGGCCCTGGTTGGCCGCGACATCGGCCATCCGCTCGGCATCCTCTTGAGCGAGGGCCAGGAACAGGGCGTCCTTATCGCGGAAATGATGGAAGATCGCCCCGCGCGATAGGCCGATGGCCTCCTCCAGTCGGCGCACGGTGGCGCCGTCGTAACCGAACTCGGCGAAACAGCGCCGAGCACCATCGAGTATCTGGCTGCGCCGGGCAGCGAGGTGATCGTCACTGACCTTCGGCATGGGCGAACTCCCTCGGAGTCTTGGTGCGAACGAGAAATATCGAGTCGGAGGAATGCGCGAAGGTCCGCGCACCGCGGGTGCGGTGCGCGGACCTCACTGTGCGCATCGCGGCGATTGTGTCAGCCGCTGGTCGGATCCTTTCCCGCTGCGGGGAAGCGGCGTTGTCAGCCACGGATCAGATCGGGATCACCCCCGCGTATGCAGGGAGGCGACCTCAGCCACGGATCATGTTGCGCAGCACGTACTGGAGGATACCGCCGTTGCGGTAGTAGTCCGCCTCACCGGGGGTGTCGATGCGGACCACCGCGTCGAAGACGATCTTCTCGCCGTCTTCCTTGGTGGCGGTGACCTTCAGCGTCTGCGGGGTCACACCCTCGTTGAGCTGGGTGATGCCCTCGATATCGAAGGTCTCCGTGCCGGTCAGGCCCAGCGTCACGGCGGACTCGCCCGCCGGGAACTGGAGCGGGATGACACCCATACCGATCAGGTTCGAGCGGTGGATGCGCTCGAAGGACTCGGTGATGACGGCCTTGACGCCGAGCAGGCGGGTGCCCTTGGCGGCCCAGTCACGCGAGGAGCCCGAACCGTATTCCTTACCGCCGAGCACGACCAGCGGGATACCGGCCTTCTGGTAGTTCTGCGAGGCGTCGTAGATGAACGCCTGCGGGCCGCCCTCCTGGGTGAAGTCGCGGGTGTAACCACCCGAGACGTCGTCGAGCAGCTGGTTACGCAGCCGGATGTTGGCGAAGGTGCCGCGGATCATCACCTCGTGGTTACCACGACGCGAGCCCAGCGAGTTGTAGTCCTTGCGCTCCACACCGTGCGCGTCCAGGTACTGCGCGGCCGGGGTGCCCGGCTTGATCGGACCGGCGGGGGAGATGTGGTCGGTGGTGACCGAATCGCCGAGCAGCGCGAGCACGCGCGCGCCCTTGATGTCCTCGACCGGCGAGGGCTCCATCTGCATACCGTCGAAGTACGGCGCCTTGCGGACGTAGGTCGAGTTCTCGTCCCACGCGAAGGTGTCGCCCTCGGGGGTGTTCAGGTTCTGCCAGCGCTCGTCACCCTCGAACACGGTGGCGTAGGACTTGGTGAACATGTCCCGGCTGATCGCCGACTTGATGGTGTCGTCGATCTCCTGCGGAGACGGCCAGATGTCCTTCAGGAACACATCGTTGCCGTCGGTGTCCTGGCCGAGGGCGTCGGTCTCGAAGTCGAAGTCCATGGTGCCCGCGAGCGCGTAGGCGATGACCAGCGGCGGGGAGGCCAGGTAGTTCATCTTCACATCGGGGGAGATGCGGCCCTCGAAGTTGCGGTTACCCGACAGCACCGCGGTGACCGACAGGTCGTTGTCGTTGACCGCCTTGGAGATCTCCTCCGGCAGCGGACCGGTGTTGCCGATGCAGGTGGTGCAGCCGAAACCGCCCAGGTAGAAGCCCAGCTTCTCCAGGTACGGCCACAGACCGGCCTTCTCGTAGTAGTCGGAGACGACCTGCGAGCCGGGCGCCATGTTGGTCTTGACCCACGGCTTGGACGACAGGCCCTTCTCGACCGCGTTGCGGGCCAGCAGCGCCGCGCCGATCATGACCGACGGGTTCGAGGTGTTGGTGCAGGAGGTGATACCCGCGACCACGACGGCGCCGTGGTCGAGCACGAACTCACCGCGCTCCTCGGACTTGACCCGCACCGGCTTGGACGGGCGACCCTCCGAACCGTTGGCGGCGGAGGTCACGTCGACCGCGCCGTCGTCGGCGAAGGACAGCTCGGCCGGATCCGAGGCCGGGAAGGACTCCTCGATCGCCTCGTCCAGCTGGGTGTGCGGGGTGGCGACGGCGTCGTCGGTGTAGTTGTAGATGTCCTTGCGGAAGGCGATCTTCGACTCGCTGAGCAGGATGCGGTCCTGCGGGCGCTTCGGACCGGCGATCGAGGGGACGACGGTGTTCAGATCGAGTTCGAGGTACTCGGAGTACTCGGGCTCACGATCGGCGTCGTGCCACATACCCTGTTCCTTGGCGTAGGCCTCCACGAGCGCGAGCTGCTCGTCGGTGCGGCCGGTCAGGCGCAGGTAGTTGATGGTCTCGGCGTCGATCGGGAAAATCGCCGCGGTGGAACCGAATTCGGGGCTCATATTGCCGAGGGTGGCGCGGTTGGCCAGCGGCACCTCGGCCACACCGGCGCCGTAGAACTCGACGAACTTGCCGACCACACCGTGCTTGCGCAGCATATCGGTGACGGTGAGCACGACGTCGGTGGCGGTGACGCCCGGCTGGATCTCACCGGTCAGCTTGAAGCCGACGACGCGCGGGATCAGCATGGAGACCGGCTGGCCGAGCATGGCGGCCTCGGCCTCGATACCGCCGACGCCCCAGCCCAGCACGCCGAGGCCGTTGACCATCGTGGTGTGCGAGTCGGTGCCGACGCAGGTGTCCGGGTAGGCCTGGCCGTTGCGGACCATGACGGTGGGCGCCAGGTACTCGATGTTGACCTGGTGCACGATGCCCATACCGGGCGGGACGACCTTGAAGTCGTCGAAGGCGCCCTGGCCCCAGCGCAGGAACTGGTAGCGCTCACCGTTGCGCTCGTACTCGAGATCGACATTGCGCTCGAGGGCATCGGCGCGGCCGAAGACGTCGAGGATCACCGAGTGGTCGATGACCATATCGGCGGGCGAGAGCGGGTTGACCTTGTTCGGGTCGCCGCCGAGGGTGGTGACGGCCTCACGCATGGTGGCGAGGTCGACCACACAGGGCACACCGGTGAAATCCTGCATGATCACCCGGGCGGGGGTGAACTGGATCTCGACGTTCGGCTGGGCCGACGGATCCCAGTTCGCGATCGCGCGGATGTGATCGGCGGTGATGTTGGCGCCGTCCTCGGTGCGCAGCAGGTTCTCGGCGAGGACTTTCAGTGCGTAGGGGAGTTTTTCGGTACCTGGCACGGCCGAGAGCCGGAAGATCTCGTAGGAGTTGCTTCCGACCTCGAGGGTGCCCTTGGCGCCGAAAGTATCGATACTTGTCGTCACGTCAGCTCCACTCGTCTGTGAGGGTTGCCGCCAGGCGGGGCTGTGCCGGGCGGTCTACGTCTTCGGAGGGGTGCCGGTCCCGCGTGGTTCCGGCTTCCTCGCAGCTTCGACTCTAACAGTACGCTTGTCCTATGAACGCGCCGGGGCGTAGTCCGGCGCCGGTCGGCGTGGCGAGTGGCGCCGATGCGACACTGCGTCGCGTACTGTGCCTCGTGAGCTGTCGGGGCGGCCGGTCCGGACGGACGGCCCTTCGGCGTGCTCATCCGCAGTGTAGGAGACCCCGTCGCCTCGCGTGCCGATGCGGCTCGACAAGACCGGATGGAAGATGACCGTCTCGCACACCTGGGCTTTTTCGCTCGTCGCCACGGAGCTACCGGACAACACCGACCTCGGTGATATCCGGGCCGATCTGGCCGGTGACGGTGTAGCCGCGCCCGAGGGCAAGGATCAGTCCGAACTGGCCGCCATCGTGGCTCAGGCGCGCGCCGACGGCATCCCGCTCAGTGTGGTCGTCGTACAGGGCAATCCGTGGCACGATTCCAGCTTGCGCGATCTGGCGACCGAGGTCGGCAAGTTTCAGCACGGCACCGTCGCCGTTTTCAGCGACGACTGGATGGGCACCTACAGCGATTCGATCAGCAGGGTGCACCTGGAATGGGCCGAGGACGCCGCGAAATGGAAGGGCGGCAAGTCCGAGGAGGCGGTGCAGATCTTCACCGATCGGCTGCACCAGGAGGAATCGGTGCCGTGGACCGGGTTCACCAGTGTGCTGCTCGCGGGCACCGTTCTGGCCGTCGGCGGTCTGTACTGGGTGAAGCGTCGACGGGCCGCCGCCGAATCGTCTCCGGCGGACCCCGCGGATGATTCGGCATCTGCCGCAGTCTGAGCCTCTTCGTTGAATGCGTCTCGATCCGAGACGCATTTCCTGACGGTCGGTTTGTTTTCCAGGGGTGAACCCTGTGCCATATCCGGCTAATTTCGAGCAAAGCGCAAATTACGCGTCTGTGATTCCGTTGCTGTAGTTCCGACGGTGACGGAAGTGTCGTACGGTTCGAGTGATCGCTGTTGGGGAAAGAGTGTTAACAGGGCAATTTGCCGACCACAGTGCTGCGTGGGTCGGCTGGTGCTCGTGATGCCACACCGCAGTCGGGTCGCCTGGAGGTGCGATGCGCAACACGCGAGGGGTCCGTCATCGTCGTCCCGTGTCGATCGCTCTCGGTTTGCTGATATCGGCGGCGATCGTCATCACCGGCGCGCCGTCGACAGCGGTTCCGCCGCCTCCGCCCAATCCGAGCGACGGTGAACTGGCCGACGCCGGAGCGCGGGTCGACGCCGGTATCGGCCAGGTGGGTGTGCTGATCAATCAGGTGGCCGTCGTCGACCAGCAGGTGCGTCAACTCGATGACGCGGTGGCGCAGCGACGCGAGCAGGTCAACAAGGCGTTGGTCGACCTACAGAACGCGCGCGATGCCGCCGACGCGGCCGCCGACCTGGTCGCGACCACGCAGCGCGATCTCACCGACGCGGGCGCGCGAGTCGACCGGGCGCGCACCGATTTCGACGAATTCGCCACCCAGGCCTACACCCGCCCCGGCACCGGCACGATGATGACCTACCTCTCGGCCGCCGATCCCGACGCCGCCCTCGACCGCGCCCAGATCATCGGCCTGGTCACCAAGAATCAGCAGCAGGTGATGGACGGCCTGCGGCGCGCCCAGATCGACCAGGGCAACAAGAACGCGGGTGCGCGCCAGGCCAAGACCGCCGCCGACGCCGCGGCCGCCGACGCCGAGCAGAAGAAGGTCGCCGCCGAGGACGCGGTGAGCACGGCGACGGCGGAACTGAACCAGCAGACGAGCGTCCGAGACGATCTGCTGCGCCAGCGCGCCGATGCCCAGGCCCGCTTGGACGCGGCGCGGATGAACGTCACCGGATTGCAGGGCCAGCGCGATGCCTACCAGGCCTGGGATCAGCAGCGCCGGGCCGAAGAAGCGGCGGTGCTGGCGGCGGCCGCGGCCGCGGCGGCGCGCGCTGCGGCCGACCAGGCGGCCAAGGATCGCGCGGCCCAACTCGGCGCGGGTAAACGTCCACACACCCAGCTCGAGGACACACCGCGCACGACCAAACCCACACCGAAGCCCGGTGGTGACGAGGACGAATCCGGCAGCGATGAGTCCGGGAGCGAGGACGAGGACAGCGACGTCCCCTCCGTCACCGGCAGCGAGGCGATCGAGATCGTCGTCGATCGGGCCATGTCCCAGCTCGGCGTCACCTACGCCTGGGGCGGCGGTGACGAGGACGGCCCGACCCTCGGCATCCGTGATGGCGGCGTGGCCGACAGCCACGGCGATTACAACAAGGTCGGTTTCGACTGTTCCGGGTTGATGCTCTACGCCTTCGCCGGTATCGGTGTCTCGTTGCCGCACTACAGCGGCTATCAGTACAACGCGGGCACCCGGGTGCCGGTCGACGAGCGAGAACGCGGCGACATGCTCTTCTGGGGCCCGAACGGCAGTCAGCACGTCGCGTTGTATCTGGGCGACGGAAAAATGGTGGAGGCGCCGCAGTCCGGCGACGTGGTGAAGGTTTCCCCCGTGCGGGAATCGGGCATCATGCCCTATGCGGTACGCATCGTCAGCTAACGGGGTGATCCGCCCTGCCGGAGCGAACCCTGTCTGCTCGCAGCGAATGCGGACCCGCCGCCTGCACGTACGGTGGACCACAGATCGCTGCGGGCGCTCGAATTCCGGCGCCGAATTCCGGCATATCGGGTCCGGTTGCGGCGAATGCGGTCATTACCTGGAATAGTTGTGGCAACACGCACAAGACCAAGGCGAAAGCGGGGATGTTGGTGACTTCGACGGACGGTGTCAGCGGGGCAAGTTTGGCGAAAAAGGCGCCTGCACCCGGGTCGAGCACCCTCGAGCGTGACGTCCAGACCCTCGAGAAGGCGATCTACGAGGTCAAGCGGGTCATCGTCGGACAGGACCGGCTCGTCGAGCGGCTGCTGGTCGGTGTGCTCGCCCGCGGCCACGTACTGCTCGAGGGTGTACCGGGTATCGCGAAGACCCTGGCGGTGGAGACCTTCGCCAAGGTCGTGGGTGGCTCCTTCTCCCGCGTCCAGTTCACGCCCGACCTGGTGCCCACCGACCTCATCGGTACCCGCATCTACCGGCAGGGCCGCGAGGAGTTCGACACCGAACTCGGCCCCGTGGTGGCGAACTTCGTGCTCGCCGACGAGATCAACCGCGCACCCGCGAAGGTGCAGTCGGCGCTGCTCGAGGTGATGGCCGAACGGCACGTCTCCATCGGTGGCAAGACCTACCCGATGCCGGATCCGTTCCTGGTCATGGCAACCCAGAACCCGATCGAGAGCGAAGGCGTGTACCCGCTGCCCGAGGCGCAGCGTGACCGCTTCCTGTTCAAGGTCGTCGTGGACTACCCCTCGGTGGAGGAAGAGCGCGAGATCATCTACCGGATGGGTGTGAGCGCGCCGGAAGCCAAGCAGATCCTGGAACCGGCCGAACTCATCCGGTTGCAGCAGCTGGCCGCCAACACCTTCGTGCACCACGCACTGGTCGACTACGTCGTCCGGGTGATCGCCGCGACCCGCACACCCGCCGAATTCGGCATGAACGATGTGGCCAACTGGATCTCCTACGGCGCCTCCCCGCGCGCGAGCCTCGGCATCATCGCCGCGGCGCGTGCGGTCGCGCTGATCCGCGGCCGCGATTACGTGGTGCCGCAGGATGTGGTCGAGGTGATCCCGGATGTGCTGCGGCACCGGCTGGTGCTGTCCTACGACGCCCTCGCCGACGAGATCAGCCCCGAAGACGTCATCAAGCGCGTTTTGCAGACCGTCGGTCTGCCGCAGGTCGCGCCGCAGGCGGTCGGCCAGGGCGCGCCCACCGCGCCCGCTCCGGCCAACGGCACCCAGGCCAACGGCCCCGCGCCGCAGCAGCAGTCGGCGCCGCCGCAGCAGCCGGTGCCCCCGCAGCCGCAGTCGAACCAGGTGCCGCAGGCCGCCGTCAACAGCCAGTCGAAGTGACGGCGACGCCGGAGCCGGTCGACCGAGTACCGATGTCATCGCACGCACCACCCTCGTTCCGAGCCGGCGAGCTGACCGACCCGAAGCTGTCGGCGGCGCTGAAGACCCTGGAGCTCACCGTGCGCCGACGCCTCGACGGCGTACTGCACGGTGATCACCTCGGCCTGATCCCCGGTCCCGGTTCCGAACCGGGGGAGGCCCGCGCCTACCAGCCCGGTGACGATGTGCGCCAGATGGATTGGTCGGTCACCGCGCGCACCACACATCCGCACGTGCGGCAGATGATCGCCGACCGCGAACTGGAGACCTGGATGGTGGTCGACCTGTCGGCCAGCCTGGACTTCGGTACCGCGGCCTGTCAGAAGCGCGATCTCGCCATTGCCGCCGCCGCGGCCATCACGCATCTGACCAGCGGCGGCGGTAACCGCATCGGCGCCGTCGTGGCGACGGGTGAACATCTCACCCGGATTCCGGCGCGTAGCGGCCGGGTGCACGCGCAGTCGCTGCTGCGCGGTATCGCGACCACCCCGCACGCCCGCGACGGTGTGCGCGGTGATCTGCGCACCGCGATCGAATCGCTGCGCCGTCCGCAGCGCAAACGCGGGCTGGCCGTGATCATCAGCGATTTCCTCGGTGACATCGACTGGCAGCGTTCGCTGCGCGCCATCTCCGCGCGCCACGATCTGCTGGCGGTGCAGGTATTGGATCCGCGCGATATCTCGCTGCCCGATATGGGCGATGTGGTGCTGCACGATCCGGAGACCGGCCGCACCCGCGAGTTCAGCGTCACCCCGGCGCTGCGGGCCGATTACGCGGCGGCCGCGCGGCGCCATCGTGACCAGGTGGAGCAGGCGCTGCGCAGCTGCGGCGCGCCGGTGCTCACCTTGCAGACCGATCGGGACTGGATCGCCGACGTGGTCCGGTTCGTGTCCACCCGGCGCCACAGCCTCGGCGCCCCGACCGGGCGGGTGCCACGTCAGTGAGTATTTCGCATTTCACCGCGCAGATCTGGCTCGGTTTCCTTGCCGTGGTCGCGCTCATCGCGCTCGGCTATGTGCTGGTGCAGCGCCGCAGGCACCGGCATATGCTGCGGTTCAGCAATATGGAGCAGCTGGAGAAGGTCGCCCCCTCGCGCCCGAGTCCGCTGCGCCATGTCCCGGTGGCGTTGATCCTGATCGGCCTGGTCTTCCTCACGATCGCCGCGGCGGGCCCGACGACGGCGCAGAAGGAGCCGCGCAACCGGGCGACGGTCGTGCTGGTGATGGACGTCTCGCTGTCGATGGAAGCCACCGACGTGGAACCGAACCGGCTGGAAGTCGCGCAGAAGGCGGCCAAGAATTTCGCCGAGGGCCTCACTCCCGGCATCAACCTCGGTCTGGTGGTGTATTCGGGTACCGCCTCGGTGCTGGTGTCACCGACCACCAACCGTGAGGCCGTCAAGGCCGCCATCGACAACATCAAGCTCAGCGAGCGCACCGCCACCGGTGAGGGCATCTTCGCCGCGTTGCAGTCGATCGAAACGCTGGCCTCGGTGCTCGGTGGTGCCGAGACGCCGCCACCGGCGCGGGTGGTGCTGATGTCGGACGGTAAGCAGACCGTGCCCGACGATCAGGACGTCGACGATCCGCGGCACGCGTTCACCGCCGCCAGGCTCGCCAAAACCAGGAACATCCCGGTCTCGACCATTTCCTTCGGTACCGAGTGGGGCGTCGTCGAGATTCCGGACGAGGACGGTGGCAGCCCGCAGCGGGTCCCGGTTCCGGTGGACGACGATTCTCTGCGGGAGATCGCCAAATTGTCCGGCGGGGATTTCTATACCGCGTCGAGTCTGGCCGAACTCACCGCCGTATACGACACCCTCGAACAGCAGATCGGTTATGAGATGACCATGGGTGACGCCAGCCGCCCCTGGTTGTTGTTCGGCCTGGTGTTCATTTCCGCCGGTGTCGTCACCGGGCTGGTGTATCGGCAGCGTTTGCCGTAGTCGTGGCGTGTTCCGGGGGTCGAGCGGTCCCCGGAACAGCCATGTTCGGGTGCCGCCGATAATCGCGCGACGCACGCGATGTCAGGCAAATGCGCCTATTCGCGCCACACCGCGGACGCCGTCGCCTATTGCATTCCCCTGCTTTCCGTCGGGCATTCTGTGATCGACGACAGCGGAATCCGCACCGTGCGAGTTCGCACACAGGTGAGGGCGTTCGCGCGCCCAATTGTCCTCGACTCTGCCGACCCGGCCGTGTTTTTCGCCCACCGGAACCATCGGCTAGATTGTCCGCATGTCGAACTCTGTCGAGGACAGTCGTAAGTCGGAATCGCAGAACGCGGAGCGGGCGTCCCGGTCGGTGCTGGTGACCGGTGGTAACCGCGGCATCGGTCTCGCGGTCGCGCAGCGCCTCCTCGCCGATGGACACAAGGTGGCCGTCACCCATCGCGGTTCGGGCGCGCCGGACGGGCTGTTCGGTGTGAAATGCGATGTCACCGACAGCGAATCGGTGGACCGGGCGTTCGCCGAGGTCGAGGCGCATCAGGGTCCGGTCGAGGTGCTGGTGGCCAATGCCGGTATCACCGACGACACTTTGCTGATGCGGATGACCGAGGAGCAGTTCGAGAAGGTCATCGACGCCAACCTCACCGGTGCCTTCCGGTGCGCGAAGCGGGCCAACCGTGCCATGCTGCGCGCCCGGTGGGGCCGGATGATCTTCCTCGGTTCGGTGGTCGGTATGGCCGGTCAGGCCGGTCAGATCAACTATGCGTCTTCGAAGGCCGGTGTCATCGGGCTGGCGCGTTCGGTCACCCGTGAACTGGGCTCCCGCTCGATCACCGCCAACGTGGTCGCACCGGGTTTCATCGAGACCGATATGACCAAGGATCTTCCCGAGGACCTGCGGGATATGGCCAAGAAGTTCATACCGTTGCAGCGCCTCGGCAAGGCCGAGGATGTCGCCGCGGTGGTCAGCTTCCTCGCCTCCGAGGACTCGGCCTACGTCTCCGGCGCCGTCATCCCGGTCGACGGCGGCATGGGCATGGGCCACTGACGGCCATCACCTATCGAAAAAGCCGCGCTGACCGAATCGGGCGCGCAGCCGAGGGTCCTTCCGGACCGCGGCACACATCCACACTCCAGGGAGAACCGAGAACTCATGGGCGGACTGCTCGACGGTAAGACCATCCTGGTCACCGGCATCATCACCGACGCGTCGATCGCGTTCCACGCGGCGGCGATCGCACAGGAACAGGGTGCGAAGGTGATCATCACCGGTATCCCGGAGCGCCTGCGCCTGATCGACCGGATCGCCAAGCGGCTGCCGAAGGAGGTGCCACCGGCGATCGGCCTCGACGTCACCAACGAGGAGAACCTCGCCGAGCTGGCGGGCAAGATCGGTGAACTTGCCCCCGAGGGCCTCGACGGCGTGCTGCATTCCATCGCGTTCGCGCCGCGCACCCTGATGGGCCCGGAGGCCAAGCCGTTCCTCGAGGGCCCCGGCCCGGATGCGGCCAAGGCGTTCGAGATCTCCGCCTGGAGCTACGCCTCGCTCGCGCGGGCCGTGCTCCCGGTGATGAACGAGGGCGGCTCGATCGTCGGTATGGACTTCGATCCGCGCACCGCGATGCCGTACTACAACTGGATGGGCGTGGCGAAGGCGGCGCTGGAGTCGGTGAACCGCTATGTGGCGCGCGAGGTCGGCGCGGCCAAGAAGATCCGATCGAACCTGATCGCCGCCGGTCCGATCAAGACCCTCGCGGCCAAGGCCATCGCGGGCACCGCCACCGACGACGCCGCCAAGCTGAACCAGCTCAACACCTACTGGGACGGCGCCTCGCCGATCGGCTGGGATGTCGACGACCCGACCGTGGTCGGCAAATCCGTGGTGGCGCTGCTCTCGGATTGGCTGCCCGGCACCACCGGCTCGATCATCTACGTCGACGGCGGCGCCAGCCACAACACCTGGTTCCCGGAGAACATGCCGGTCGACTGACCGTTCACGCACGACAGAGGAGTCACAGTGGGCCGCACGGCCGATGCGTTGCTACTGCTGTCGTTCGGTGGCCCCGAACGCCCCGAGGACGTGATGCCGTTCCTGGAGAACGTCACTCGGGGCAGGGGGGTGCCGCGCGAACGCCTCGCCGAGGTCGCCGAACACTATCTGCACTTCGACGGGGTGTCGCCGATCAATGAACTCAACCGGCACATCATCACCGCGGTGGAGGCCGAATTGGCCACTGCCGGAATAGATCTTCCGGTCTATTTCGGCAACCGCAACTGGCATCCCATGGTCGAGGACACCCTCGCCCGGATGAGCGCCGACGGTGTGCGTTCGGCGCTGGTGTTCCCCACCTCGGCCTGGGGCGGCTATTCGGGCTGTCGGCAATACCAGGAGGACATCGCGCGGGCGCGCGGCGCCGTCGGTGCGGGCGCACCCGATATGACCAAGCTGCGCCAGTACTTCGATCATCCGCTGCTCATCGAATCGTTCGCCGAGGCGATTCGCACTGCGGTACAACAGATCCCGGCCGAGCGACGCGACCGGGCCCGGCTGGTGTTCACCGCCCATTCGATCCCGGTCTCGGCCGATCTGAGCGCGGGCCCGCCCGCCGACGGCGGCAGGCTCTACAGTCGCCAGGTCGCCGATGCGGCCCGATTGTGTGCGGCGGCCACCGGATTCGCCGAGTACGACCTGGTCTGGCAGTCACGGTCCGGTCCGCCGCAGGTGCCGTGGCTCGATCCCGATATCGTCGACCATCTGGAGAACCTGTCCGGCAAGGGCGTCGACGCGGTCGTGGTGTGCCCGGTCGGATTCGTCTCCGATCATCTCGAAGTGATCTGGGACCTGGACAACGAGGCCGCCGAGAAGGCCGCCGAACTGGGTATGGCGTTCGCTCGCGCGGGCACACCGGGCACCGACCCGCGCTTCGCTCGGCTGGTGGTGGAATTGATCGCCGAACAGCTCGAGGATCGGCCGCCGCGTCGGTTGGGCGCCGTGCCCGGATACGGGTGCACCATCAATGGTGAACCCTGCGCGGTGGGATGCTGCGCGCCTGCTGCCCGGCCCGGACGCTGAGCGAGTGGTTTCAGTCCCGGTCGGGGCCGAACCACGTCGCCGCTAGTGCTCCAGCGGGGAGTACCGGGGCCGATGATGCCCGCGTGACGACGACCCGGCCGTACCGATACAGCAGCCGTTCATCGATCGCGGGCCGGGATCAGTGTCCGCGCGCCGAGGCGTGCACCGCCACCAGACGGGCCGCCCGGATGGCATCCCACAGCGGGCGCAGCAGGGACTCGTGTTCGGTGACGGCGCTCGCGGAGGTGGGGGAGGAGGCCGGTTCCCGTTGCGCGACGGTGAGGATGGCGGCCACATGATCGGCGCTGTCGAGAATGCGGCGCGCACGCAGCGGGATCGACTCGGGGTAGTCGTGGCGGGTGTAATCGGCCAGTTCGGCCTCGATCAGTTCCCGCGGATCGGCGTCACCGGCGCCGAGACCCGTCGTGTGCAGGCGCATGAGCGCGTCGGCCGCATCGCGCACCGCCTCACGCATCGCGAATTCGGCTTCGCCCAGTGACATATCGATCCCGGTGGTGGCCGGAATGGGTGTGCTGTACACGGTCCATTGCAGGGTCTGCTCGCCCTCCCACTGCGGGATCAGCCCGGTGCCCTCGGCGCCGGGAACACCGATGAGCATGCCCTCACCGGCATCGAGGGCGTCGGCGGCGAACGCCGTGCCGACCGGCAGCCCGCGGACATCACCGGGAACCGGCAGCACGAGCCGCAGATGCGCGCCCGGTTCGGCCATGGTTTCCCGAATCACCTTGAGCAGCGGCATGACTCCGGTGCCCGCCGGATTGCCCAGCGAGGACCACGGTAGGTCGGTGCGCGCACCGCTGAACGGATCGCCCGCAGCGAGGGTGTGACGCGGGGCCCAGGCGTGCAGCGCCTCCAGTACGTCGTCGGGCGCACTGGTACCGGCCAGCCAGGAGCCGGCCCACACCGTCAGCGTGGCACTCGGGGAGCACATAATCTTCGAGCATAAAGGTTCGCCGCGATACGCGGACATCGGTGCGCCCAGCACGATCCGGACGACGCGGCCGACGCCACCCGGACAATGATCATCCGGCCGTATTGCAGCCTTGCGACGGATCACCGGAGGCCGACGGCGGCAGCTGGATCAGGCAGATGACGAGATCGAGCAGCGCGGGCGCGAGGTCGGCGGAACCGGTCGCGGCGGGGGTGCGGTACTCGGCCGTCGGGGCGGCGCTCGCGGCCGGGGCGGACCATACGGGCACGGTCGATGCGACGGCTATCAGCAGCGCCGCCAGTGGCTTCGCGGACATGTTCACCTCCGTATCGGGCGACCAGGTGTTCCGGTCGGGGCACGGCCCGCCCTGAACGCCGGACGCTACTCCGGTTCGGTGACGAAGTCGATGAGCCGTTCGACCGCCCCGATCAGCGGTGCCTCCAGGTCACGGAACGAATCGACGGCGTTGTAGACGCGCCGCCAGCCCTGCTGCGGCGTGCCCCAGCCGAGCCGACGGCAGATGCCGGTCTTCCAGTCCTCGCCGCGTGGCACCTGCGGCCACTCCCGGATACCGACCGCGGCCGGGCGCACCGCCTGCCAGACGTCGACGTACGGATGTCCGGTTACCAGTACATGGGGTCCGAGACCGGTGGTGAGCTGGGATTCCTTGGTTCCGGTGACGAGATGGTCGACCAATACCCCCACCCGCCTGCCCGGCCCAGGACCGAACTCGGTGAGCCGCGCCGCCAGATTGTCCAACCCTTCGAGATGCTCCACCACCACACCCTCGACCCGCAGGTCGTGGCCCCAGACGCGTTCGACGAGGGCGGCGTCGTGCACGCCCTCGACCCAGATGCGGCTGGCCGCGGCGACTCGGGCGCGCAGTCCCTCGACGCGCGTGGAACCGGAGGCGGAGCGGGTCTCGCGGGTGGGCGCCGGTGCGGTGGGCCGGACCAGCGTGACCGGTGTGCCGTCGATCAGGAAGGCGGCCTCGCGCAGCGCGAACAGCCGGACCGCGCCGCGCCCGTCCTCCAGTTTCACGAACTCGCCGTCGTAGCTGCGGTCGAATCCGACGACGGCGCCGCAGAATCCGCTGGCCGCGTCCTCGACCACGAGATCCCGTTCGGCCGTCACCCGCGGTACCGCGGGCTTCCTGGCGCGGGTGTGCCGGGAGAAGATGTCACCGCCGTACATGTCACGCGAACTCACCCGGCCGAAGCTACTGCACCCGAAGCGGTTTGTGGTCGCGGCGCACCGCCGTGGGTCGCGGCGGCCGCGCGGCACAGGTTCATGATCTTGTGTTCGCACCGCCACGGGAATCGCGTCCGGCCACTACAGTGGAGGATGTGGCCGCAGTTGTATGGCTGGTCGTGGGCATTCTGCTCGTGGCGGCCGAGATGTTCGTCGGTGAGCTGACGTTGTTGATGCTCGGTGGTGGGGCGCTCATCACCGCTGGCATCAGTTTCGCCGCGGACACCAGCGTGGTGGCCGACGCGATCATCTTCGCGATCGTCTCGGTTGCGCTGATGCTGGGCGTGCGTCCGATGTTGTTGCGGCGCTTCGCGACTCCGCCGCCGACCCTCACCAATGTGGATGCGCTGACCGGTAAGACGGCGCTGGTGCTCGAGGCCGTCGGCGCGCACAGCGGCCGGGTGAAACTCGGTGGCGAGGAATGGACGGCGCGCCCGTTCGATCCGTCCGAGGAGTATCCGCAGGGAACCACCGTGTATGTGATGAAGATCGACGGTGCGACCGCCGTCGTCTGGAAAGGGCCGTAATGGCTGTATTGATCGTGGCCGCGGTGCTCGTGCTGCTGGTCGTGGTGGTGGTGTTCAAATCGATCGCGCTGGTGCCGCAGGCCGAGGCCGCGGTGATCGAACGACTCGGCCGGTATTCGCGCACGGTATCGGGGCAGTTGACCTTCCTCGTCCCCTTCGCCGACCGCATCCGGGCGAAGGTGGATCTGCGGGAACGGGTGGTGTCGTTCCCACCGCAGCCGGTGATCACCCAGGACAATCTCACCCTCCAGATCGACTCGGTGGTGTATTTCCAGGTCACCAGCCCGCAGGCCGCGGTGTACGAGATCAGCAACTACATCGCCGCGGTGGAGCAGCTGACGGTCACCACCCTGCGCAATGTGGTCGGCGGTATGACCCTGGAAGACACGCTGACCTCCCGCGATCAGATCAACAGCCAGCTGCGCGGTGTGCTCGACGAGGCCACCGGCCGCTGGGGGCTGCGGGTGGCGCGGGTCGAACTCAAGGCCATCGACCCGCCGCCCTCGATCCAGGAGTCGATGGAAAAGCAGATGAAGGCCGACCGCGAGAAGCGCGCCATGATCCTCACCGCGGAAGGTCAACGCGAATCGCAGATCAAGACCGCCGAGGGCGCCAAACAGGCGCAGATCCTGTCCGCCGAGGGCGGTAAGCAGTCGGCGATCCTGTCGGCCGAAGGTGAACGGCAGAGCCGCATCCTGCGCGCGCAGGGTGAACGCGCCGCCTCCTATCTGCAAGCCCAGGGCCAAGCCAAGGCGATCGAAAAGGTCTTCGCCGCCATCAAATCCGGTAAGCCGACCCCGGAACTGCTGGCATACCAGTACATGCAGACGCTGCCGATGGTCGCGCGCGGTGACGCCAACAAGGTGTGGCTGGTGCCGAGCGATTTCGGTAAGGCGCTGGAAGGTTTCGCCAAGAACTTCGCCACCAAGGGCGAGGACGGGGTGTTCCGGTACGAGCCGCCCGCCTCCGACGGCAGCGACACCAAGCCGGAGGACGATTCCGAAGACGTCGCCGACTGGTTCGACACCGCACCCGATCCGGCCATCGAACGGGCCGTACGCGCGGCCGAGGCGACAGCGCGCACCCCGGTAGAGGGGCTGGTGCCGGGCGTGGATCCCTCACCCGCGAACCTGAACAAACCCGCTCCCGCACCGCCGCAACCGCCTGTGCGGGAACAGCTTTCGCCGCCACCCCAACAACCGGGCGCCAGTGATATCCACGGCAGGCCCTGGCAGCCGCCGGGCACGCATCAGTGAGCCGTCACCGTTGCCGCGTTCGGCGCCGGACGCGGCAACGGTGATGAGGTCGCGCCGGTTCGGCCGAGGATCTACGCGCATCCTCTGCGTGCGCGACGCCGTCAATGCGTGGATCAGCACCTCCGGCGAGTTCGAGGCCGTCATCGACTTCGAGCATGCCATCGCCGCACCGGACGATCCCGATGCAATGGCCCCCGCCTCCGACAGCGGTGATCATCTGCATCCGAGCCCGGCAGGCTATGCGCAGACGGGTATCTGCTGACCAACGCGCATGTCGTCGGCGGCTCCCGTGGCGGTGAGCTGGTGTTCGCCGACGGCGCCGAGACCCGTTTCGATGTGGTCGGCGCCGATCCGCTGTCCGACCTCGCGGTCTTGCATACGCGCGGTGATACCCCCGGCGCGGTGACGCTCGGCGATGCGGACACCCTCGTCGTCGGGCAGCTGGTGGTTGCGGTCGGCAGCCCGCTGGGGCTGGCCGGATCGGTGACGGCCGGGGTCGTCAGCGCGCTCGGCCGGGCCGTGCCGGTGGCCTCGCGCCGGGCCGGACGGGTCATCGAGGACGTCATCCAGACCGACGCCGCGCTCAATCCGGGCAATTCCGGTGGCGCGCTCGCCGATTCGGCGGGGCGGGTGGTCGGCATCAACACCGCGGTCGCCGGGATCGGGCTCGGACTGGCGATCCCCGTCAACGCCACCACCCGCATGATTGTGCAGACCCTGCGGGCCGAAGGCCGGGTCCGGCGGGCCTACCTGGGCCTGGTGGGGGTACCCGCCCCGTTGCCCGCCGATATCGCGGCCCGCACCGGCCAGGACGGCGGCGTCCGCATCGTCGAGGTGATCGGCGACGGCCCCGCCGACCGGGCCGGTCTGCGCCGCGGCGATCTGGTGCTCAGCGTCGCGCGGATCGAGGTGCGGGATGCGCAGGGTATCCAGCGGCAACTGTTCGCCGCGGCGATCGGCACGTCTGTGCCGGTCACGGTGTTGCGCAACGGGGCGATGGTCGATGTGATCGCGGTGCCGAGCGAACTCACCGTCGACTGATCGGCGGTTGGGGTTGCATGACTATCGCGGAGATCTGCCGCGACCGTTGCTCACTCGGTGACCGCCACTGCCTCCGGTTCGGCCGTGCGTGCACGAGGCGCGGGCGCCCACCGGGCGTCGACCACCAACCCCACCACACCGATGGCCAGGCAGATGCCCGAGATGACCACCATCGCCGGATGGCTGCCGCCGGTGAGTGCGTCGGCGAGGATCACGGTGGCCACGGTGCCGGGCAGCGAACCGAGGACGGTCGCGATCAGATACGGCCAGAACCGGATCGAGGACAGCCCGCAGCAGTAGTTGACCACCGAGAACGGTGCGATCGCGATCAATCGCAACGAACCGACCGCGAGCCAGCCGCGCCGCTCGAGCCGATCGTCGATCGCGCGCACCGCAGGATGGGTGAGCCGGGCGGCGACCCGATCGCGGTCCAGTGCGCGCACCAGCAGCAGCGCCAGTGCGGCCGCGACCATTGTGGCCGACAATGCCACTGTGACCCCGAGCCCGGATCCGAACAGCACACCGCAACTCACGGTGAGCACGGTCCGCGGCACCGGAGCCACGGCCACCAGGGCGTATCCGGCGAAGAAGAGGAGTGGAAAGATCGGTCCGACGCTGTCGGCCCAGTCCTGGATCTGGGCCGGTTCGGGTAGCTCGATCAGCATCGCGACAACGAAAAGCGCGCAGATCCCGAGGAACAGCGCGACGATCCGGCGGTCTCGGAGCAGTCGAGTCACCCGCGCAAGGTTACCCGTTGGTAGTGGTGGCCTCGGACAGGCGCGTATTGGCGCCCCGCTAGCATCAGAGGCAACGGGCCGAATGCTCGTTAACCAAAGTGTCCGCTGAGCTGGGCGGATGCAGAGGTATGGGCGTGCAGGAGTGGTGCGCCCGTACTCGAATGGAAGAGGGAATCAGCGTATGCCGATAGCTTCAGAGTCCGGGGCGGGACTCGCCCCGGAACCGGTGCCCGAGTACGCCGCGTGGCGTAAGGGTGTGGCGGGCGTGCTGGCCAAAGCGCGGCGGGTCGAGACATCGGAGCTCCCCGCGGAACCCGAGCATCTGCTCGACGAGACCACCTACGACGGGCTGACCATCGCGCCCCTCTACACCCGCCGCGACGAGTTGCCCGAGCAGCCGCTGCCGGGCGCCTTCCCCTATGTGCGTGGTGGCGATGCCGCCCGTGATCCGCAGCGCGGCTGGTTCGTCAGTGCCTTCGCCGGAGAAGACGATGCCGAGGCCACCAACCGGACGATCCTGACCGGCCTGGAGAACGGCGTGAGCGCCATCGCGCTCGGCATCGGGTCCTACGGCGTCCCCGTCGACGATATCCCCGTCGCCCTGCGCGGTCTGTTGTTCGAGCTGGCCCCGCTGACCCTCGTCGCCGGTGCGGCGACCGCCGCCGCGGCCGAGCGCGTGTTCGAGGTGCTCGACGGCTACTCGGTCGCCGATCGCACGCAGATCCGGGTCGGTCTCGGCGCCGCGCCGCTGACGAGCGCCTTCACCGGCGCCGAGGATCTGGATCAGACCGAGACGGTCGCCGTGGCGCAGCGGGCGATCGCCCGTGCCGAAACGGTGCGGGCGATCACGGTGGACGGCATCGCCTTCCACAATGCGGGCGCCGCCGACGCACAGGAGGTCGGCGCCGCCGTCGCGGCCGGTCTGGCGTATCTGCGTCTGCTCACCGGCGCCGGGGTCGATATTGCCGATGCGCTCGGTCAGCTCGAGTTCCGCTTCGCGGCCACCGACGACCAGTTCGCCACCATCGTGAAGTTCCGGGCGGCGCGGCGATTGTGGGCGCGGGTCGCCCAGGTGTGCGGTGCGCCCGCGTTCGGCGCGGCTCCGCAACACGCGATCACCTCCGCCGCGATGATGACCCAGCGCGATCCCTGGGTGAACCTGCTGCGCACCACCCTCGCCGCGTTCGGCGCCGGTGTCGGTGGCGCCGATTCGGTGACCGTGCTGCCGTTCGATTCGGCGCTGCCCGCGGGCGAGCTGGGCGTATCGGCCACGTTCTCGCAGCGGATGGCTCGTAACACCCAGCTGCTGCTGCTCGAGGAATCGCGCCTGGGTCACGTACAGGATCCGGGCGCCGGTTCCTGGTACGTGGAGGCGCTGACCGACGAACTCGCCGCCAAGGCCTGGGAATTCATGCAGGAACTCGAGGCCGCGGGTGGTTATCTCGCCGCGCTCGAGTCCGGTGTGCTCGCCGCGCGGATCGCCGAGACCGCCGCCACCCGCGCCGCCGATGTCGCCCATCGCCGCAGCGCGGTCACCGGTGTCAACGAGTTCCCCAATCTGGCCGAGGCGCCGCTGTCGGAGCAGGCGCGGACACCGGGTCCGAATCCGCGCTACGGCGCCGCGTTCGAGGCGCTACGCAACCGTTCCGATGCCTATCTCGCCGCCAACGGTGCCCGTCCGAAGGCGCTGATCGTGCCGCTCGGCCCGGTCGCCGAACACAATGCGCGCACCATCTTCACCGCGAACGTCCTGGCCTCCGGCGGAATCGAAGCGGTCGATCCCGGCCCGCTGGCCGCCGACGACATTGCCGCCGCCGCGACGGAATCCGGTGCGCGGATCGCGGTCCTGTGCGGTTCGGACAAGCGCTACGGCGAGGAGGCGGGGGAGGCGACCGAAGCCCTGCGCGGCGCCGGTGTGACGACCGTCCTGCTGGCCGGACCGGAGAAGTCGGTCACGCAGTACAGCGGTGCACAGCGTCCCGACGGATACTTGACCTTGCGCATCGACGCGGTCGCGGTCTTGTCGCAGCTGTTGGAGAAGGTGGGAGCCTGATGACCACATCCGATATCGAGCACATCGTCGGCAGTTTCGCCGATGTGCCGCTCACCGAGCACGACCCCGTGGCGGCCGCCGTCGACGCCGACCAGGTCCGCGCATTCGTGGCCGAGGCCGCGACGGCGAACCACACCACTCCCGAGCAGCTGGTCTGGTCGACACCCGAGGGCATCGATGTGCCGCCGGTGTTCACCAGGGCCGATCGCGATGCCGTTGTCGCACAGGGCTATCCGCTCGATACCGTGCCCGGTGTGGCGCCGTTCCTGCGCGGGCCCTACCCGACGATGTACGTCAACCAGCCGTGGACCATCCGCCAGTACGCGGGCTTTTCCACCGCCGCCGATTCCAACGCCTTCTACCGCCGTAACCTCCAGGCCGGTCAGAAGGGTCTGTCGGTGGCATTCGACCTGGCCACCCACCGCGGCTACGACTCCGATCATCCGCGCGTACAGGGCGATGTCGGTATGGCCGGTGTGGCCATCGACTCCATCCTCGATATGCGCCAGCTCTTCGACCACATCCCGCTCGATCAGGTCAGCGTCTCGATGACGATGAACGGTGCGGTGCTGCCGATCCTGGCGCTGTACGTGGTCGCCGCGGAGGAACAGGGCGTCACGCCCGAGCAGCTGGCCGGAACGATTCAGAACGACATTCTGAAGGAGTTCATGGTCCGCAACACCTACATCTATCCGCCGAAGCCGTCCATGCGGATCATCTCCGATATCTTCGCCTACACCAGCGCGAAGATGCCGAAGTTCAACTCGATCTCCATCTCCGGCTACCACATTCAGGAAGCGGGTGCGACCGCCGATCTGGAGCTGGCCTACACCCTCGCCGACGGTGTGGAGTACATCCGCGCCGGTATCGACGCGGGTATGGAGGTCGACAAGTTCGCGCCGCGGCTGTCGTTCTTCTGGGCGATCGGCATGAACTTCTTCATGGAGGTCGCCAAACTGCGCGCCGGTCGGCTGCTGTGGAGTGAGCTGGTGGCGAAGTTCGAGCCCAAGAGCGCGAAATCGCTATCGCTGCGCACCCATTCGCAGACCTCGGGTTGGTCGCTGACCGCGCAGGACGCCTACAACAATGTGGCGCGCACCTGCATCGAGGCGATGGCCGCCACCCAGGGCCACACCCAGTCGCTGCACACCAACGCCCTCGACGAAGCGCTGGCGCTGCCCACCGACTTCTCGGCCCGCATCGCCCGCAACACCCAGCTGCTGATCCAGCAGGAATCGAATACGACCCGCCCGATCGACCCGTGGGGCGGCTCGTACTACGTGGAATGGCTGACCCATCAGCTGGCCGACCGCGCCCGCGCCCATATCGCGGAGGTGGAGGCGCACGGCGGTATGGCGCAGGCGATTTCGGAGGGCATCCCGAAGCTGCGCATCGAAGAGGCCGCCGCCAGGACCCAGGCGCGTATCGACACCGGGCAGCAGCCGGTGATCGGCGTGAACAAATACCAGGTGGAAGAGGATCACGAGGTCGAGGTCCTCAAGGTCGAGAACTCGCGCGTGCGGGCCGAGCAGATCGAGAAGCTGCGGCAGCTGCGGGCCGACCGCGACCAAGCCGAGGTCGAGCGGGCGCTGGACGAATTGACCCGTGCCGCAGGCTCTTCCGAGGGCGGTATGGAGAACAACCTGCTGGCGCTGGCCATCAATGCCGCTCGCGCCAAAGCCACCGTCGGCGAGATCTCCGATGCGCTGGAGAAGGTGTACGGCCGCCATCAGGCCGAGATCCGTACCCTGTCGGGTGTGTACCGCGACGAGGCAGGCAAGGTCACCAACATCACCACCGCCGGTGATCTGGTGGAGGAGTTCGCCGAGGCCGAGGGCCGCCGCCCCCGCATCCTGGTGGCGAAGATGGGTCAGGACGGCCACGACCGCGGCCAGAAGGTGATCGCCACGGCCTTCGCCGATCTGGGTTTCGACGTCGATGTGGGCCCGCTGTTCCAGACCCCGGAAGAGGTGGCGCGCCAGGCCGCCGACAACGATGTGCACGTTGTCGGTGTGTCCTCGCTGGCGGCCGGTCACCTCACACTGGTGCCCGCCCTGCGGCAGGCGCTGGCCGATGTCGGACGGCCCGACATCATGGTCATCGTCGGCGGTGTCATCCCGCCCGGTGACTTCGAGGAGCTGTACGCGGCAGGGGCGGCGGCGATCTTCCCGCCCGGCACCGTGATCGCGGACGCGGCGATCGATCTGCTGAAGAAGCTCGCGACCGAACTCGGGCATCGGATCGGAGGCGGCGGCGCCGAATGAGCGGTCAGCCCGGCCACGATCATGCCAGGACCGATGGTGCCCGCGGTGGTCCGCGCGTCATCGATGTCGACGCCCTCGCCGCGGCCGTCCGCTCCGGTGAGCGTGCGGCCCTGGCGCGGGCGATCACCCTGGTCGAATCGACCAGGGCCGACCATCGGGAGCTGGCGCAGCGACTACTGCTCCAGCTGACCCCGGCCACCGGTGCCGCGCTGTCGAACCGGGTCGGCATCACCGGCGTCCCCGGCGTCGGCAAGTCGACCTTCATCGACGCGCTCGGGATGTTTCTCATCGGCCAGGGGCATCGAGTCGCGGTGCTGGCCGTCGACCCGTCCTCGACGCGCACCGGCGGTTCGATCCTCGGTGACAAGACCCGGATGGCGCGGCTGTCGGTGGAGCCGGACGCCTTCATCCGGCCCTCGCCGACCGCTGGCACGCTCGGCGGTGTGGCCAAGGCGACCCGCGAGACCATCGTGCTGCTGGAGGCGGCGGGCTACGACGTGATCCTGGTGGAGACCGTCGGGGTGGGCCAATCCGAGGTGACGGTCGCGAACATGGTCGACGTGTTCTGCTTCCTGACCCTGGCCAGGACCGGCGATCAGTTGCAGGGCATCAAAAAGGGTGTGCTGGAACTCGCCGATCTGGTGGCGGTGAACAAGGCCGACGGTAAACACGAACTCGAGGCGAAGAAGGCCGCGCGGGAGTTGGTGGGCGCGCTGCGGCTCATCCATCCACACGATGCGCTGTGGCGGCCACCGGTGCTCACCATGAGCGGTTTGGAAGGTATCGGGCTGGAGCAGTTCTGGTCGACGGTGCTCGAGCATCGGCGCGTGCTGACCGATGCGGGCGAATTCGACGAGAAGCGCCGCCGTCAGCAGGTGGACTGGACCTGGACCATGGTGCACGACCAGCTGCTGCGCCGCCTCGCCGACAATCCGCGGGTGAAGGCGCTGCGCGACGAGGTGGAAAAGCAGGTCCGCGAAGGTGGGCTGACCGCGGCGCTGGCCGCCGAGGAATTACTGCGCGCCTTCGACGGCGACTGATCAGCGCGACGACGTGGCTCACGATGCGGGGGCCGAGTGTGCGTCCCCGCCGCCGTCGGGCAGCTCGAACAGGCGCGCGGCATTGTCGTGGCAGACCGCGCGTAGCCAGTCGTCGCCGAGGTCGAGGCGTTCCAGGGCGGCGACGGCATGGTGATACGGGTACGGGATGTTCGGGAAATCGCTGCCGAACATGATCCGGTCGCCGAAGGCACGCAGCCGCGGCCGGTCGGCGGCGGGGAAGGGGACCTCTTCCTCGGAGAAATCGGTGAAGGCCATGGTGGTGTCCAGGTGGACGCCCGGATAGCGCTCGGCCAGATCCAAGAACTCGGAATACTCCGGCATACCCATGTGCGCGACGATGAATCGGAGGTCCGGGAAACGGCGTAGCACCTCGACCATCGGCCCCGGACCCGTGAACTCACCGGGCGCCGGGCCGGAACCACAATGGATGAGGATCGGCGTGCCCGACTCGGCGAGCATCCCCCACACCGGATCGAGCAGCGGATCGACCGGTGAATAGGCCCCGACCTGGATATGCGCCTTGAACACGCGCGCGCCATCGGCCAGCGCGGTAGCGACATAGTCGGCGACGCCCGGCTCGGGATAGAAGGTCGCGGTGTGCAGACAATCGGGAACCTCGGCGGCGAACTCGGCGGTCCACGAGTTCAACCACGCCGCCATCCCCGGCTTGTGCGGATACACCAGCGACGTGAACGCACGAACACCGAAGTCGCGCAAGGTCTTCAACCGCACCGCCTGATCGTCGCGGTAGGTGATCGGCCACGCCCGCCCGGTGAGCGGCCCGGCCGAATCGAAATAGGCCCACACCTTGCGCATCACCTGATCGGGCATGAAATGGGTGTGCACATCGACGATGGCGGGCAGCCCGAGCCGGTGGCGGAACGCGGCGAGGTAGGCGGTGGTGTCGTCGGTCATGGCGCCTCCTCGGCGGTTACGGGAACCGGCAGGTCCGCCGGGGGATACACCTCGGCGGCGAAACCGCCGACCCGGTCGATCAGCCGGTCGAAGAACACCTCGGGGTCGGTGCCGATCACGATGTCGGCATTGGGTTCTCGGCCCCACATACCCGCCCAGTCCGCCACCGTCATCGCACGGGTGAGGGTTCCGGCGAGTTCGACGTCGACCGTCGCGGGCCGGGTGCGCGCCAGCGTGGGATCGAGGGCGACCGCCGCGGCGAACGGATCATGCATATGCGCCAGATATCCGAGATCGAAGCGGTGGTGGAAGTCGAAATAGAAGCGCACCGCGTCGGTGAGATGACCGATGATCGGATTCCGGGCCGCCGACCTGGCATCCGGCGGATCGGCAGGCGACACCAGTTCGACGGGTGTGCTTCCCGCGCGTTCGGCGAGCCGGACCAGATGTCCCGGACGCATCTCGATGGTCTCGGTGATGTCGAGCGCGCAGATCAGCGGGCGCCGGTCCGGCGGTGCGGCGGAGAAGGCGTCGAAGACCTCTTTGGCCGCCTCCGGATCCACGTGGACGTTCCACTCGTTCGTCGGAGTGGTATTGCCGGGATGGTTGAACGCGCCACCCATCACAATCAGGCGCCGCAACAGCAGCGGCAGCGCCGGTTCCCGCCGCAGCGCCAGCGCCAGATTGGTGAGCGGGCCCGTGCACAGCCCCACGATCTCCCCCGGATACGCGCGCGCCAGACCGACCCAGAGGTCGGCGGCGGTGCGCTCGGACACGGTCCGGGTAGGCGCGGGCAGCTCCGCGTATCCCACTCCGTGCGGACCGTGCGTGTCCTCGGTGGTGCGCAAAGGGATCGACAGCGGTACGGCGGAGCCGAGCGCGACCTCGATATCGGGCGCCCGGCACACATCGAGCCAGGCGAGATTGTTGGTCGCCACCTGCGCGGCACTCACATTGCCCGCGGTGGACGCGATGCCGAGGATCTCGGCCTCCGGGCTGGCCAGCAGATAGAGCAGCGCCAGCGAATCGTCCACCCCGGTATCGACGTCAACGATGATCTTCTGCCGCACGTCCCGAGCCTAACCAGCCCGCATCCGGCGGTAGCGGTCCGGGCTCGCGGAAGGCGTCACCGGAGAACGTCAGCCCCGCTGACCGTAGGAACCCTCGCGCGGATCGGGGCCCTGCGCGCTGCGCTCTGTTGCTCCCGGATTGCCCCGGCGCCGATCACAGCCGGCGCGATGACGCCGAAGACGACCAGGTCGGCTGATCCCAGCCGTACCGGCGGGCGGGCGCCGGATAGTCGGGGTATTCGGCGAGGGCGGGGAGGGCGGTCGTGATACTGCCGTGGGTGACGGTGTGTCGCGGATCGGGTTCGGTGGCCGCGGGGTGGCGGAGGGTGCGTTCGGGTGCGGCGAGCAGCCAGGACGCGGTGCGCGCCAAGGAGACCCGGATATCGCGGCCGATACCGTCGGCGGCGCGGGCGGTGAGCGCGTCGATGACGCCGGCGGCGAGCAGGTAACCCGAGGCGTGGTCGAGCGCCTGCGCGGGCAGTGCGCTGGGCACCGCCGGTGCGCCTTCGATGATGGCGATGCCGGTGGCGGCCTGGACGATGCTGTCGAAACCTCGGCGCGCACCCCACGGGCCGGTATCGCCCCACGCGCTGACCCGCCCGTGCACGAGTCCCGGCCGGATCGTCAGTCCGGCGTGTTCGAGCGCGCCCGGTCGATAGCCGGTCACCAGCACGTCCGCGGTGTCGAGGAGCGCCTCGATCCGCCCGCGGTCGGCGCGCAGATCCAGCACGGTGGACCGTTTGCCCTGGCAGGTGTCGTGGAACTGCCAGCTGATCTCGGGCAGACCGGGCGGGTCGATCCGCAGGACATCGGCGCCGAGCAGGGCCAGCGTGCGAGTCGCGACCGGTCCGGCGATCACCCTGGTCATATCGAGTACGCGGACCCCGCGCAGCGGCAGGAACGGTGTCGCACCATCGGGCAGTCCGCTACCGCGTGCGTCGGCGCGGGCGATCGAGGAGACCAGCGGTCCCGCCGCGGCGGCACGTGCCTGCGGGGTGGCCGCCCATTCGCGTTCGGTGCGCACCCGCACCGCGATGGCACCGGTGGCAGCGGCCGCGTCCTCGACATCGGCGGCGCGGCTCATCGCGATCTGCGCGACGGCCAGGTCGAGGGGAGCGTCGCCGGGCAGGTTCAGCGCGGCGAGCAGCCTGGCCCGGTGGTGCGGATAGTTGGCATGGGTGCGGACCCATCCGTCGAAGGTCGGGAAGAAACCCGACAGGTCGGCGAACATCCCCACCGGTGCGCCGTCGATGCGCAGCAGCCGTTCACTGGCGAACGCGGCCGCGATGCGCTGCGGGTCGATCCGATGCCGCACGGGATCGAGTCCGTGTGCCATTCGCAACCGGTTCGCCGCGCCGATGACGGCCCCGATCGCACCCGCCGCGAGCCCCGCCACCGGCAACGCCGCGGCCAACACGGCACCGAACTCCGGCGCGGGCGTGTCGGAATGGTCCTCGATACCGATGCCATCCTGGTAATCACGGACCAGCCGTTCGTGCACACTCACCGCACCCAGCGTAATAGCCGTCGACCGGAACGGATTCCGACGTGCGATCCGACGACCTCGGCGTCACAGCTCGACCGCTGGAGTGAGTTCACCACCGGCGAGTTCACGAGTGCGCAATTCCCCGGCGGACACTTTTATCTCGATGAACGCCCTGCGGAACTGGCCGCGGCCATCGGCAACCGACTCGACGGTGCCGACACTCGACGGTGAACCGCGCGGGAGCGAGTCGAGATCACCAGGGGGAGGGGCGGTAATCCTTGAGGAAGCAGCCGTACAGGTCATTGCCCTGTTCGCCCTGCACGATCGGGTCGTAGACGCGGGCGGCGCCGTCCACCAGGTCCAGTGGGGCCCGGAAACCCTCGTCGGCGAGCCGGATCTTGGTGTAATGCGGGCGCTCGTCGGTGATCCAGCCGGTGTCGACGGCGGTCATCAGAATGGAGTCCGCCTCGAACATCTCGGCGGCGCTGGTGCGGGTCAGCATGTTCAACGCCGCCTTGGCCATATTCGTATGCGGATGGCCGGCGCCCTTGTACGCCCGACCGAACTGGCCCTCCATCGCCGAGACGTTGACGATGTACTTGCGCCGCGCCTGCGCCGCCGCCATCGCCGGGCGCAACCGCGATACCAGGATGAACGGCGCGACCGAGTTACACAGCTGCACTTCGAGCAGTTCGGTGGGCTCGACTTCGCCGACGGTCTGTACCCAGCTGTTGGTGTGGGCGAGATCGGGCACCAGCCCACCGGCGTCGATGGCGACACCGCGGGAGATGCGCTCGGGCGTGGCCGAACCCGCCACCAACGCCAGCCCGGCCACATCGTCGGCGGTGAGCGTCGGGGTGAGCGAGGCGGTGAGCGCGCTGGGATGGGCCTGCATCGTCTTGCCGAAGGTCACCACATCGGGCAACGCTCCGGCGGGCAGCGGCATGGACTCGGCCTCGACGAGAGCGCTGTAGGCACCGGCGGAGCGGCGCACCGTCTGCGCGGCATTGTTGATCAGGATATCGAGCGGGCCCTGGGCGGCGACATCGTCGGCCAGGGCCACCACCTGCGCCGGATCACGCAGATCGATACCGACGATGCGCACCCGGTGCAGCCAGTCCGCGCTGTCGGGCTGGGCGGCGAAGCGACGGATGGCGTCATGGGGGAAACGGGTGGTGATAGTGGTGTGCGCGCCGTCGCGCAGCAGCCGCAACGCGATGTACATGCCGATCTTGGCGCGTCCACCGGTGAGCAGTGCTCGTTTGCCGGTGAGGTCGGTGCGGGCATCGCGGCGGGCGTGGCTGTCGGCGGCGCAGTCCGGGCACAGCTGGTGGTAGAACGCGTCGACGCGGGTGTAGCGCTGTTTGCAGATGTAGCAGGGCCGGGCCCGCAGCAGAGTGCCCGCGCTGGCGCCGGTGGCAGTGGAACTGATCGGGATGCCCGCGGTCTCGTCGTCGATCCGCTGGGGCGATCCGGTGGCGGTAGCGGCGACCACCGCGCGGTCGGCGGAGGACACCGCGTCCCTGGCCGCCGCGCGACGGCGCTGCTTGAGCTTTTTGAACATATGCCCGACGGCGCGCTGCACCGCCACCGAATCCGGATGATCCTTGTCGAGCTGTCCCGCCTGCTCCAAGACCCGCAGACAGGTGGCGAGCGAATCGGGATCGATCGTGGTTTCGGCCATCGGAGGTGGAGACATCCTTCATGAGCTGGGCATGTGTCGCGCCCATTGTCTCAAACGGGGTCGGGTGACCGGCCGCTCACCTCCACCTCGGCGGCTGATGGCGATGCGCGGTTCAGTCGCGCAGCGCGGCCAGGGTGGACCGGGCGGATTCGGTCAGCTTGTCGATGACCTCCGATTCCGGCAGGGCCCTCGACGAATTCGACGACGATGACGTGGACAGGAACTGCGACCAGGTGAAAGCGCCGACGATCCAGCCATCGCGGATCCTGAGCGTGACGGTGGGGGCGGGATCGCCCGCCTTGTCGGGCTCGACGGTCACATAGGCTTCATCGCCGATCCCGGAGATCTTCTCGGCCCGGCCCTCGGCGCCCGAGTCGGCGTACGGGTTCTCCCAGGTATCGAAGCCCGCGATGAACTCGGGGCCCGGATCGGTCTTCTTGTGGATCGTCACGCTGGAGTACAGGGACGCGTCCTCGTAGTCGTCTTCCTCGGCTCCAGGGCCGAGAAGCCGTTGAGCGCAGAACATCGTGTCCCGCGCGGTGTGCTCGGTACCGGTGAAGTTCGGGTAGTCGTAGGTACCCGACATGCTCTTGGTGGAGATCTTGTAGCCGGATTCGGTGAACGGTTCGGTGTCGGCCACATCGCAGAAGTCGGCGGAATAGGTGTAGCCGCGCAGGTCGGGCTCACCGGGCGCGACTCCGCCCGAGCTGCTGCCGCCGAAGCCACCGAAGGCGAGAACCGCGCCGCCCCACACCACTGATGCGACGACGATGCCGCCGAGCCCCCACAACCAGCCCTTGCCGGAGGAGGTCCGACCACCGGAACCGTTCGGACCGAACGACGGTGCGGGCTGGCCGAATCCGGTCCCACCGGGTCCGCCCGGTCCGAACCCACCCGGCGCTGCTCCGTGCTCCTGCGCTGCGAAGTCCTGGCCGTGCAGCGACGATCCTTGGCCTTGCGGCGCGAATCCTTGGCCTTGCGCTGCGAATCCTTGGCCTTGCGACGCGAGACCCTGGCCCTGCGGTGCGAAGCCCTGGCCCTGCGGTGCGAAGCCCTGGTTCTGCGGTGCAAAACCTTGGCTCTCAGGTGTGAACCCCTGTCCGTGCGAGCCGAATTCCTGGCCTTGCGGCGTGAAACCCTGGCCTGGCGCGGGAGCGTGCGCCTGCGGCGTGAAACCTTGGCTTGGCACGGGAACCTGCGCCTGCGGTGTGAACCCTTGCCCCTGCGGCGGCGGGAACTGGCCCTGCGGCGGGAACTGACCCTGTGATGCGTCGGGTGGCGCCGAACCGGCCACGGGCTGCTGCGGCGCCGACGGCGCGAAACCAGGCGCGGGTGGCGCGAATCCCTGCTCCGGCGTCGGGGACCCGGAGGGCCCGCCCGCAGCGACACCGGGCGGCGGTGCCGACGCGAATCCGCCAGGGGGCTGATCGAAGGAGCGCAGCAGCGTCGGATCGTGCTGCGGGTCCGGTGTACCCGGCTGGCGCAGCACCGTCGGATCGGCGGGCGCGACGGGCGGTTGCTGCGGCGCCGCACCGGTCGAGTTCGGCTGATCGCCTTGTGCGCCCGACTGATTCGCGGAGTCCCCCGATGTCGTCATGGCGGGGAACGTACCACTGTCGTGTCGTGACCGCCCATCCGAGTTTCGTGCCGGGCGATCACGGCTCTCGAATGGCGGTCAGGTGATCCGCACCGCCTCGGCGAACGCGGCCCGCCCGGAGGCCCACGCACCGTCCCCGAGCCGGGCTTCCGGCGTGCCGGACGACCCACCGGCGATGGCCAGGCCGGACGCCTCCGATTCGCTCATGACCGCAAGCGCCGACAGGCGACGACGATCGTCCTCCGGCATGGCCGCGGTGAGCGGGATCAGCGCATCCCAGCGCCCGGCGGCGCCCGCGCGGCGGACGAGATCGTCGAGCCGGTCATCCGGTTCGCCCGCGATCGCTGCGGCGACGACCGTCAGTGACTCGGCGGGCAGATGCCCGGTCAACGGCAGCAGATCCAGCCACAACCCCTCGCCGAGCGCGGCCTCGACACATGCGCCGAGGAACTGCTCATCGCGTAGCGCGGGCCGGGCGGCCAGCGCCGCGAGAGCCGTCGAGCTCATGGCGCCGGCGATCGGCAGTAGGGTCGCCAGTGCGTCGAGTTCGATCGCGGCGGCGAGGAGCCCATCGAGTGCGTCGTCGCCGAGGTCGGCGCAGATATCGCCGAGCCTGGCCTTGTTCGCGCTGTTCACCGTGCCGAGCAGATCAAGGCCCTGCACCCACAGCCGCTCGGTATGGGCCGCACGGATGACCCCTGGCAGCCGATCGGCCACGATCTCCATCAACGTATCGATGGAACTCTTGTCCTCCATCAGGAATCCGATGCGCAGCAGATCGGCGTCGCCGATGACCGCCGCGGCCGCGCGCAGCGACGGCTCGGGCACCACACCGACGAACCGGCCCATGGTGACGTGTTCCTCGCGCGCGAGCAGTTCGGTGGCGACCGCCGCAACCTGCCGGGGCGCAACCCTGGCGATCACATCGGCGGTGCGCCGCGGATCAAGGGCGATCGCCGCTTCGGCCAGGAACGGTGCGGGCAGGGCCGCCGCGATATCCACCGCCCGCCGCGGGTCCACCACGGCGGCAACGGCCGCGCACAGCACCGGCCCGAAGGCGTGGGTGGCGATCTTGGCGCTGATCGCCACCGGCACGAGGTTGGCCGCCGCGGCCACCCGCGCCAGTTTCGACCGGTCGCGGTCGAAGAGCATATCGGTGCTGCGGTCGCGGAATTCGCGGATGGCCGCGGGCGGCAGATCGGCCAGGAACCCCAGCTGCTCGGGCTCGACACCCAGGAGCCGGGCGAGCTTGGTGGTCTCGGCGAGGGCCAGCAGATGGTCGCTCATAGTCCGAGGGCCTTCTTCACCGCCGGGCGCATCAGACGCGGGATCAGCCCGAGCCCGGACTCGAATGCCTCGCGCATCTGGCCTGCCCGGCGGGCCGAGGCGCCGTGCAGTAGATGGTCGAGTTCGGTGAGCTGTTCATCGGTGAGGTCGGCGAAGGCCGCGGGCAGGGGAGCGCCGAGCGTCCGGGACACAGTGTCGGCTGCGGTGGTCATGATGCCTTTCGTCGCGAATGGCTGTAGGGGCCTCGGGGTGTCGCCGGGCCGGATCAGTGGGTGGTGCGGAACGCGGGGTCGTTGTCGGCGCGCAGATCACCGATGAAGTTGGCGATCGCCTCGCCCACCAGCAATGGTTCGGTCACCGGAAGCCAATGGTCGGCCGGAAGCGTGTAGCACCACAATCGATCCACCCGCTCGTGCACCGCGGCGCGGATCCCCGCCCGTGCGACCGGGTCGGCAGTATCGAGCAGCAGTTGAACCGGCACGGCGGTGCGCTGATCGCGTGGATGGCACAGGTGGTGGCCGAGATTGGCGCGGACGATTCGCATCCCGGCGACCAGATCGGTGCGCCAGGTCGGTGCGATCGGGGTGTCCGCACGAGGCGAGCGGTGCGCGATCTGTCGCAGGCACGTGCGTAGGCGAGGCTGGTAGACCGCGCGCCGCAGCAGCGACGGCGAGGAGTGCAGCGTCACGCGCGCTTCGTCCAGCGCAGAGGACACCGCCATCGGTGTGCGGCGCGCGGTGCGAGTGGCCGGAAGCGCGCGGTGCGGCCCGACCGAATGTCGCTCACGACCGAGGATCGGGCGGTGCCGGGGAGGTTCCGGTGCCGCCGGGTGAGTCACACGCCCGCTCGCCGCCGGCACCGATGACACGAACCGGCGCGTGGTGCGTGATTGCAGTCGATGCACGCCGCGCCGCGTGCGATATCGCAGTTGACGCAACCACAGGCCGATATGGTCCAGATGCGGCGCCGAGAGTGCGGTGAACGAGGCGATGCGGGTGCCTGCCCGCGGATCGGCCACGGCCTCCCATCCCTGCATGGCGCCCCAGCCGTGCCCGGCCAGATGCGCCGGGCGGTCGGGGGAGACGGTCTCGAGGACGGTGTAGAGGTCCTCGGCCAAACGATCCAGGCGATAGGCGCCGAGCCCGCTCGGCGTGCCCGATCGGCCATGCCCGCGCACGTCATAGGTGATGACCCGGAACTCGTCGGCGAGAGTCGCGGCCACCTGCTCCCAGGCCCGGTGGGTGTCGGAGGCGCCGTGGATGAGCACGAGCGGCTCGGCCGTCGGGGCGCCCCATTCGTATCCGGCGAGTTCGATGTCGTCGACCCGGATCGTCCACTGGCGATCGGGCCCGGGCCCGTGGTGCGGGTCGCGCGGTTCGGTCATCACGTCACCTCGTTCGAACGTACTGGCAGTACGGTCGACGATACTGTCAGTACGGTGGCGAAGAAAACCATATGCCGCAGGTAGATGCCGATGTGTGATAGATCACTGATTTTCGAGGTTTATGATCGAAACATCTGCCTCGACTGGCACGTACCCGGAGTACGTGTATGCTCTCGACCCAGGGTCGGTGGTGTTGCATCGAGGGGTGAACGCCGCCGTACTCGCCAACGTCTGACGTCACCGGCCGCACGGAGCTGACCATCGTGAACCGCACCAGCGTGCGCACCGCGCCGCGGTCCGTCGGCCGCGACGAGATCATCGACGCGGCCATCCGGGTGATCGACCGAGACGGCCCGCGCCCGAGCATGGACGACATCGCCCGCGAGGCCGGTATCACCAAACCGCGCCTCTACCGGCGCTTCGCCGATAAGGCCGACCTGTTCACCGAAATCGGCAATCGCATGGCGAAAACGGCGTTCGCGGCGGCGGGTAGCGATCTCACCCTCGTCCTGCAACCGCCGCGAACGGCGTTGCGTACGGTGCTGAGTGCCTATGCCGACGGCATCCTGGAACATCCGAACGTCTTCCGCTTCCTCGGGCAGGCGCAGACCGGTCACGATCGTGACGGCTCGGTGGTGCAGGTCGACCTCGGGCGGCAGGTCGCGGGGCGCCTGGCGAAACAGGCGAGCGCCGTGGCCGAGGCCGTGCCCATCGATGACAGCGGTATCGACTATCTGGCCCGCGCCATCACCGGGGTGGTCGTCTCCATCACCGATCTATGGCTCGGCGGCGACGATCCGGCGCGTGCGGCGACCGAATTCGTCGATCAGACCACCGAATACGTCTGGGGTCTGATCGACAGCTTCCTGCGGCGCCGCGGCATCGACGCCGACCCGGCCACCCCGATCTTCACCACCCTCGCCGCGGTCGATACCGACCGCTGAACCCTTCCGCTTCCTCCTCGGCACCGGTCCATGCCCGACTTGTTGACAGAATGCCAATAGTGCGCGAATCTGGGTCCGTAAGCCCCGGTAGGCCGGGTGGAGGACGAGCAGAGGACGCGACGATGGCACGCCCGATATGGAGTGACGACGAGGTCGAGGCGGTGCGGGATCTTGCACGCAACTACTTCGAGCGCGAGGTCGTTCCGCACGAGGAGAAGTTCGTCGAACAGGGCCATCCCGACCGCGAGCTCTACCGCACCGCGGGCAAGCTCGGCCTACTGTGCGCCGCGCTGCCCGAACCCTTCGGCGGCGGTGGCACCTTCGCCCATGAGGCCGCGATCATCGAAGAACAGGTCAGGGCCGGTGACGGCGCCATGGGCATGCCGGTGCACAGCGCGATCATCGCGCCCTACCTCGCCGAATTCGGCTCCGAGGAACTCAAACAGCGGGTGCTGCCACGGGCGGCCAGTGGCGAGATGGTGCTGTCGATCGGGATGACCGAACCCGGCACCGGCTCCGACCTCCAGAACATCAAGACCCGCGCGGTGCGCGACGGCGACGACTACGTCATCACCGGTTCGAAGATCTTCATCACCAACGGCTGGTTGTGCGACGGCATCATCATCGCCGCCAAAACCGACCCCGAGCAGGGCGCCGCCGGTGTCTCACTGCTGTTCGCCGAGGTCGGCGACGATACGCCCGGATTCACCAGGGGACGCATCCTGTCCAAGATCGGCGGTAAGGGCCAGGACACCGCCGAACTGTTCTTCGACGGCCTGCGCGTGCCCGCCACGAATCTGCTCGGCGGCGTCGAGGGTCAGGGCTTCTATCAGATGATGCGGATGCTGGCCCAGGAACGCCTGGTCACCGCGATCATGGCGGTCGCCATGATGGAACGCGCCGTCGAGCTGACCGTCGAATACACCAAGGGCCGCGAAGCGTTCGGCAAACCGTTGTTCGCGATGCAGAACACCAAATTCGAACTCGCCGAATGCGCGACGCTCACCACGGTGAGCCGCACCTTCCTCGACGACTGCATCGCCAAGCATCTGCGGGGCGAACTCGACATTCCCACCGCTGCCATGTCGAAGTACTGGTTGACCGACCAGCTGGGTATCGTGGTTGACCGCTGCCTGCAACTGTTCGGCGGCTACGGCTACATGACGGAGTACCCGATTTCCCAGCTCTATACCGGCGCTCGTGTGCTGCGCATCCTCGCGGGCAGCAACGAGGTGATGAAGGATCTCATTGCGCGGTCTCTCTGATACCCCTGCCTCCGCCGCCGACCGGCAACCGCGCCGTCGGCGGCTCGAGCCCGACGAACGGCGGGCCCAGATCCTGGCCGAAGCCATCGAGATGTTCGGTGAGCGGCCCTATGCCGCGGTGTCGACAGCCGAGCTGGCCCAGCGGGCCGGTGTGGCGCGCGGTCTGATCAACCATTACTTCGGTAACAAACGCGATCTCTACCTGGCCGTGGTGCGCCGGATGGTGACCCTGCCGCGGCCCGACGACATGGTGGTGCCCACCGGCACCGAACGGGAGCGCGTCGAGGCCAGCGTGCACTGGCTGCTCGACACCATCTCCGAACACGGCAGCACCTGGGTCAAAGTGACCAGCCACGAGGGTGTCGGTGAAGACCCCGACGTCCAGCAGATCCTCGATCAGGCCGATGACGCGGCCGCCGAACGGCTGCTGCTGATGGTCGGGCTCGCCGATTCGGCACACAGTGCGTCCATGCGCGCGATGGTGCGCGCCTACGGCGGGCTGGTGAAAGTCGCCGGACGCGAATGGATCACCCGCGGAACCCTCACCCGCGCGCAGGTGCACGGCCTGCTGGTGGACATGCTGCTGACGCTGGTCGCCGAGTCGTTGCCGAAAGTCGACAGCGGACACTGATACGCGGCCGCAAATCAATCGTGCTGTGTTCGTTACGCATAAGCCGGACAGGTCGGCATGCCGTCGGGTAGAGCGATCCGCCCATTCACGGGAAGTTTCGGCGACGGGGCTCTATCCTTCTCGGTGTCGGGGCGGGGCCGGATATCCGGGGTTTCCGCGCGACGGTGAGTGGGAGAGGGACCTCGAATGGCAGATTCGCAGCGCTGGGCCGATGAGCGCTGGCCGGAAGTCCAGCACGACACCGACACCGCGCGTGCCCGCCGTGGCCGAGGCGTCGCGCTCGACGAGCACGACGACGAATACGAGCAGGAATGGTCCCGAGCCGCCGCCGACGAGCCGGGCCCGCGCCGAATTGTCAACCCCTACGCGGTGATCGCGCTGGTCGCGGCCCTGCTGCTGTTGATGCCCGTGGCGATCGTGTTCGGGCTCATCGCCTTCAGCCATCCGCGCGGCCGCGTGATGGCACTGTCCGCGCTGGCGCTCGGCCTGATCGAGGCGGCGATCATCGCGGGCCTGATCCTGGTGCCGGGCGATCTGCTCTCGGATGTGGTGTCGCGCACCGGGACTCTCGCGTCGACGCAGACCTCACAGTCCGTGTTGGCCGCTTCGGCGACCGGACCGACCGGCCCCGCGCCGGACACGAATACCGCGCCACCCGAGACGGCGCCCACCGGCGCATCCACCTCGGGGCCCGCGGTCGCCGCGACCCCGACGGCCGCGCTGCGCACCGCCTGCCCCGAGGCGGGCCTCATCGGCACCGCCGCCGACGGATCGACGCTGCTGTGCCTCACCACGGCGACCTCGACCACCGGTTTCCAATGGAAGGGCCCCTACACGGTGTCCGAGATCATCGGCGAGGGCGGCACCAGCTGTACACCGGGGGTCGCGGCCACCGCCCGCACCGCGGACGGGCGTGCCCTGGTCTGTGAGGGACAGGGCCGGGGCGCCACCTGGGTGCTGTGGACGGCCTGAGGTTCCGGCGGCCCGGCAGCGTGGATGTCCGAATCTGACAGAGACTCGTCATTGCCGTCATCCGGGGCAGCGGCGAGGATGAGTTCGTGCCCATATCGCATCGAGTCGTCATCGCGGTCTTCCCCGAGGTCGACCTCCTCGACGTCACCGGCCCGGCGGAGGTCTTCGCGCTGGCCAACCGGGAGACCGCGGGCCGCGCCGGGTACGAGATCCGGCTGGCGGCCCCGTCGGCCGACCCGGTCACCACATCGGCCGGAGTCCGGCTGCTGCCGGATCTGACCTTCGAGCAGGTCGAGGGGCAGGTCGACACCCTGCTGGTGCCGGGCGCGGTCGAGATGACCGACACCGGACCCATCGCCCGGATCGATGACGAGGTGGTGGCGTGGCTGATCGCGACGGCGCCGCACGCGCGGCGAGTGGCCTCGGTGTGCGTCGGCGCGCACCTGCTCGCCGCGGCCGGGCTGCTCGACGGTAAGACCGCAACCACCCACTGGTCGACCGCCGCGCAGCTGGCCGCCCGCCATCCCGAGATCACCGTCGACCCCGACCCCATCTTCGTGCGCACCGACCGCGGCAGGCTGTGGACCGGCGCCGGTATCAGCGCCTGCCTCGACCTGGCATTGGCCTTGGTCACCGAGGATCTGGGTGAGCAGACCGCGTTGGCGGTCGCGCGCCAACTGGTGATGTACCTCAAACGGCAAGGCGGACAGAGTCAGTTCTCGGTGCCGCTGAGCCGCCCCGCACCGGCCCGCCGCGATATCGATGAGCTGCGGCTGTGGATCGCCGAGCATTTCGACCAGGATCTGTCGACCGAGGCACTCGCGGCCCGGATGCGTCTGAGCGAACGTCATTTCGTGCGCGTGTTCACCGCCGAGATGGGTGTCGGTCCGAGCACCTATGTCGAAGCGACCCGTGTCGAGGTCGCGCGACGTTTGCTCGAGACCACCGATCGCGGCCTCGACCAGGTCGCGGCCGGTGCGGGACTCGGTTCGGTGGAGACGCTGCACCGGGCCTTCAAACGCCAGCTCGGCACCACTCCGGCGGCCTATCGCCGCCGCTTCCGCACTCGGACGGCCTGATCCGCCCGACCCCTCGACCTCCCCTCGGCATCCGTGCGAGGAGGGGATTTCGCATGCCCATTTCCCATCGAAAGGCTGTTCCATGACCACAACTCACCCCTCCGCCACCCTGCGCACCGTCTCCGGATTGGACGACCGGGCGCCGCGGCTGCGTGAGTCGGCGCTGATCATGATCGACTACCAGAACACCTACCGGACGGGCGTCATGGCCTTGGACGGCGCCGAGCCCGCCCTCACGGCCGGTGCGCGGCTGCTGGAACGCGCCCGCGCCGCCGGAATTCCGGTCGTGCACATCGTCAACGACGGTGGCGAGGGCAGCCCCTACGATATCCGCGCCGAGATCGGCTCCCTCAGCGCCGAAGTCGCGCCCATCGAGGGTGAGCCGGTGGTGGTGAAGCAGTTCCCGAATGCGTTTCACGCCACCGAACTGGAACCGACACTGCGTGCCGCGGGCGTCGAACCCGGCAGCGATCTCGTGCTCGCCGGTTTCATGACGCATATGTGCGTCGGCTTCACCGCGCAGGGCGCGTTCACCCTCGGTTACCGCCCGACCGTCGTCGCCGAGACCACCGCCACCCGCGCCCTCACCGCACCCGATGGCACGGTCGTGCCCGCGGCCGCGCTACAGGCAGCGGCGCTGACCACCGTCACCGACCTGTTCGGCATCGTCGTCCCCACCGTCGACGCGCTCGAGGACTGAGGCGCGGGGGTGTACGGCCGGGGGCCGCCCTGCCGTACACCCGGACTCAGTCGGCCTTCTTGGCGCGGCTGGGCTGCACCCGCGGTGGCTCGTTGGGCATCTTCGGATACTGCGGTGGCCATGGTGCGTCCATGAGCCCGGCGGCCATATCGCGTTCGGACATCTCCAACAGTGGTTCGATCGACTGTGCGGGCCGGTCGGCCCAGGGATCGCCGCGTTCGGCGAGCCGGGTGGGCACGGTGGCGATGGTCAGTTCCTCCGGCACCACCGAGTCCAGTTCGTCCCAGGAGATCGGTGTCGACACCTGTGCGCCGACCTTGGGGCGCACACACCAGGCACCGAAAACCGTTTTGTGCGGCGCGTTCTGGTTGAAGTCGATGAAGACGCGGCTGCCGCGTTCTTCCTTCCACCATTGCGCGGTGATGTGGTCGGGGTGGCGGCGCTCCAGTTCCCGCGCCAACGCGACGGCCGCCGCTCGCACCTGATAGCCGTCCCATCGCGGTTCCAGCGCGACATACAGGTGCAGCCCGCGCGACCCTGAGGTCTTGACGCGTGCGTCGATACCGAGTTCGGTGCACAGTTCTCGGGTGAGTACGGCGGCCGCACGCAGATCGTCGAAGCCGATACCTGGGGAGGGGTCGAGGTCGACGCGCAGTTCGTCGGCGATGCGGAGATCGTCGACATGGTTGGGCCACACGTGGAATCCGAGACAGCCCTGGTTGACCGCCCACAGGATATGCGCCAGATCGTGCGCGACGAGCGCATCGCTCGTGGTGCCGTTGGGGGTGGACACCTCGACGGTGTGCAGCCAGTCCGGTGCGGATTTCGGCACCCGCTTCTGGAACCAGGATTTCCCGGAGGCGCCGTCGGGATAGCGTTCCAGCAGCAGCGGGCGCTGGCCGATCACACCGAGCAGCGGCTCGGCCACGGCTTGGTAGTAGCGCGCCAGATCCAGTTTCGTCTCACCGCGCTTGGTGAAATACACCTTGTCCGGGTGGGAGATGGTGACCGCGCGGCCGTCGACCTCGATATCGACCGAATCGCTCATCGGGCCACCTCGGAACCGAAGATGGCGGCCAATTCGGCGGGGGCCACCTCGTCGAGCTGGGCGTAGGTGCACGACTGCGGTGTGCGGTCGTTGCGGAAGCGCACCAGCCTGCCGCCATGCCGGAACCGGCCCGACTGCACATGCTCATAGCGCACCTCGGCGACCAGCTCGGGCCGCAGCGCCTCCCAGGACAGATCCTTGCCGCCGGTCCATCGGCTCACCCCGCCCGGCATCTTCCCGTCGGCCCGCGCCTGCGCCGCGGCATCGGCCCAGTCGCGCCACGGATGATCGTCCAGCGCGCCCTCGCGCCACGGCGCCAGCTCATCGATGAGTTGGGTGCGTTTGGCGGCGGTGAAACTGCTGGCGACCCCGACGTGATGCAGGTTGCCTTCGTCGTCGTAGAGCCCGAGCAGCAGGGAACCGATGCCCGCACCGTCCTTGTGCCAGCGGAATCCGGCGACGACGCAATCGGCGGTGCGCTCGTGTTTGACCTTGAGCATCACCCGTTTGTCCTGGAGATAACGCTGATCGTCGGCCTTGACCATCACACCGTCGAAACCTGCGCCCTCGAAGCGGGTGAACCAGTCCTCGGCGACATCGGGATCGGAGGTGATGGGCGTCAGGTGCACCCGAGCCAGCTCGGTGTCGAGGATCGTCTCGAGCAGACGCCGCCGTTCGCGGAACGGTTCGCCGGTCAGATCATCGTCACCCAGCGCCAGCAGATCGAAGGCGACGAAACTGGCCGGGGTTTCCGCGGCGAGCTTGGCGACCCGCGAGGCCGCGGGATGCAGCCGCAACTGGAGAGTGTCGAAATCGAGTCCGGCCTCGGTGACGATGACGATCTCACCGTCGACCACGCACCGTGGCGGCAACGCGGCCGCGAGCAGTTCGGCAACCTCGGGAAAATACCTGGTCAGCGGCCGATCATTACGAGAGCCCAGCTCGATCTCGGCGCCGTCACGGAACACGACGCACCGGAATCCATCCCATTTGGGCTCATAGCTCAGACCCGCCTCGCGCGGTACCGCTGGCGCGGCTTTGGCGAGCATCGGTCGCACGGGTGGCATCACCGGTAGGTCCACGCGATCCTCCTCGGAGTCGGTCCTCACCGATGTCGACGTCGCGGCCGACGAGGATTCATCGGTGTCGCGATCGTATGCGGCGGCACCGACAGCGTGCGGGATCCGTGCATGCGGCGGCAGGCGCGTCGAACGGCCACGCCCGCCGCCGGCTCAGTCGTCGAGCCAGCCGTGTTCACCGGCGAAGGCGGTGAGCCGTTCGCGGATGGTGACGATCTCGCCGGCGGTGAGCGCCGGGCTGGCCTCGAGCAACAGTTCGGTGACCAGCCTGGTGTGCTCGGCGGTGCTGAGCACGACCACGCCCGCCCGGTCTCTGGTCCGGCCGCGGGGAGCGGGCGCCGGTGCGCCGGTGGCGGCGAGGTTGACCGCCTTCGGGCCGCGATCACCCTCGGTGATCTCGAATTCGAACACCCGGCCCTGGCGCAGTTCGTCCTCGTCGAGACCGATGTCGTTGACGTGCACGAACACATCCGGGCCGCCGTCTTCGGGCCGGATGAAGCCGAATCCGCGCGAGCTGTCGAACGACACCAATTTCCCGATGGACACCACACCCGCTCCTCGCCGCCGACGCTACCGGGCCACTTTAGCCCGCATTTTCTCCATCGTTGGAGGAAAGCGCCTTTTGCAGCGAAGTGAAGACCGTCAGCCCCTGACCGACCATTCCGTTCACCAATTCACTCACCCCGTCGGGCCCGTTCAGCACGGTGAGGTTGGCATTGGACAACCCGTGCGAGGCCTGCCGCACGATCTCGGGCAGCTGCTCGATGAGCAACTGGTCCAGCGCGATCCGGTTGTTGGAGGCGGCGGCCTCGGCCTGAATTCTGGTGCGGTCGGCCTCGGCCTCGGCGAGAATGCGCACTCGTTCCGCCTCGGCCGCCGCCGGTTTCACCACCTCGGCCTGCAACTGCTGCTCGCGCAGTTCGGCCTCTTTACGCGCCTGTTCGGCCTTGGCGATCAGCACCTCCTGCTGGGCCAAGGCCTGAGCCAGCGGACCGGCCGCGGCGGCCTCCGCCTGCGCCTTGTCGATATCGCGTTGGTATTCGGCCTTGAGCAGCGAGGTCTCCCGCTCGTATTCGGCCTGCCGGCGCAGCGATTCCTGCTCGGCCTCGGCGGAGCGCTGTGCGGCCTGGGACTGGGCGATCTGGGCGTCGCGCTGTACCGCGGCGTTGTGCGGTGCGGCGAGCGCGGAGATATAGCCGAGTTCGCCGTCGTCGATGGACATGATCTGGAACGAGTCCACCCAGAGGCCGATATTGCTCATCTCGACCTTCGACGCCACCAGCACCTCGTCGGCGAGCCGCTGCCGCTCCCTGATGATCTCCTCCACGGTCATGGAGCCGACGATGGAGCGCAGGTGACCGGAGAAGATCCGCCCGGTCAGCATCGACATCTCGCGTTCCTGCTCGGACAGGAATCGTTGCGCGGCATTGACGATCGACGGGGTGTCGTTGGCGACCTTGAACGCGATGACCGCGCGCACATCGAGCTGGATCGCCTGTTTCGTCTCGCAGCGCTCCTTGATCTCGGCCTCGAACATCGCCAGCGACAGGTACCGCACCTTGCGGAAGAACGGCACCACCCAGGCGCCGCGCCCGATGATCACCCTGAACGGGGCGTTGTCCTTGCTCTTGGCGCCGCTGACCAGCATCGCCTCGTCCGGATCAGGAACGTGGTAACCCAGCACGTGTGTCTCCCTTATTGTTTCGAACGTCGGTCCAGCGGATCCGGGACGAGGGGGATCCACGGCACCACGTCGGCGATGCGGCCGGAGTCGACAGCGATGATCAGCACGGTCGCCCCGGCTGCGATCGGCTCGGTGGCGCGCGCGATGTAGAGCTCGGTTCCCCCTCGGATGGCGACCAGGACCTCACCCAGCGTCCCGGCCCCCCGGATCGGCGAGATCAGCGTACCCGTAGAACCCACCACCGCATCGGTCAACGTTCGAACCTCCTACGCTCACCTTACGTTTCACTGGTGGCGCCGCAGCGGCGGTCAGTGCTGGTACAGCCCGCGATAGGCGGTGATCATCGCGACGAGATGGTCGATGATCTCCGCGCGGTCGGCGCGCAGCGAACCGCCGAGCCAGGCCGAGAACATGCCCGCGTTGCCGCTGGCCATGGTGACGGCGGCCAGGCGGCGACGCACCGGGTCGGCGATCTGGGAGAACAGATGGTCCTGGATGAGCCGGGTGAACGCGGGCATCACCGCGATGGTGGTCTGACCGAGGCCGGTACTGGAATAGGGCTCCACCAGGAACAGACGGGATTTGCGCGGGTCCTCGAGCACCTTGTCCACCAGGACCTCCGACAGGCTGCGGTCCCTGGAGGGATCGTCGGCGACGGCGAAGGCGGTCATCGGCTCCAGGAACTCCTCGGCCACCTGCCGGTAGAGCACATCGAGCAGCTCGTCCCGGCTGGCGAAGCTCTCGTAGAAGTAGCGGTCGGTGAGGTTGGCCCGGCGGCACACCGCCCGCATGGTGACTCCGGCTGCTCCGGATTCGCCGATCAGATCGAGGGCCGCCTCCAGCAACGTCGCCCGCCGCACCTGCTTGCGTTCGGTGAGCGTGGTTCCGCCCCAGATCCGGGGTCCGCCGAGTGGATCCGCGTGCGGGTGGTCTGCGTCCTGGCCTGTCTGCACCGTTCCACCCTAATGCCGCCCCGAGCGGGTCTCGGCCACCCCGCCCGATCGCCGACGTGACGGCGTCACGCATCGGTAACCAGCGGTTAACTCCCTCGGGATAGCGTCCCGGCGATATCGAGCGTGCTGGTGAGGGTGTAGGTGCAGATGGACTCCGCTACGGGGATCTTGTCGGGGGAAATCGTCGACGACGGGCTCGGTAGCGGGTCGATACCGGTGGTGCGTCGCGCCATCCGGACGGCGCCGCCGCTGCCGCGCCCGCCGGTGCTGATGCGCCGTCCGCGCCCGGACCATATCCCGCTGGCTCCCGCGCAGGAGCGGATGTGGCATGCGGCCCACATGGGTCGTTCGGCAGACTGGAACGTCGCTCGAGCGGTTCGCCTGCGCGGTGGTCCGGTCGACATCGACGCGCTCGTCGCCGCGATCGGTGACGTCGTGGCCAGACATGAACCGTTGCGTACCCGCTACCCGATGACCGAACAAGGTCCGGCGCAGGTCGTCGTCGCGACGGCCGACGCCGAACTCGACCTGCGGGTGTGCGCCCTCGCCGAAGCCGATCTGCCCGCACGGCTCGCCGAATTCGCCGAGCGTGGGTTCGACCTCGCGACCGAGCTACCGCTGCGCGCGCGGGTGTATGCGCTCGACGCCGATGACGTGGTGCTGCTGCTGGTCGGCCACCACATCTCGATCGACGGCCGGTCGGTCGCCCCGCTGCTGCGTGATCTCGGCGCCGCGTACGCCGCCCGCGCGTGCGGCCGCGCGCCTGCCCTCGCCCCGCTGCCGGTCGATTACGCCGATTACACCCTGTGGAAGCACGCCCAGCTCGGCGACTACACCGACGAATGGAGCCGGGCCACCCAGCAGCTGCGGTACTGGGCCGATACGCTCGCCGGGCGGCCCGCGCTGCTGGAATTCCCGTGCGATCGTCCGCGTCCGGTGCTGCCCTCCTCGACAGGCGCGAGCATTTCCGTCGCGTTTCCCGCATCCGTGCACGCGGCGCTGCTCGATCGGGCACAGCACGGCCGGGCGAGTCTGTTCATGGTGTTGCAGGCGGCGTTCGCACTGTGCGTCGGCTGGTTCGGGCGCAGCGCCGACGTCACGGTGGCGACCGCGGTGAGCGGGCGAGATCACCGCCTGCTCGACGATCTCGTCGGCAATTTCGCCGACGATGTGCTGCTCCGTATCCGACTGGACCGAGCCGCGGACCCGGACGAACTCATCGACCAGGTCCGCCGGGTCGCGCTCGCCGCCTTCGCGCATCCGGACACTCCCAATCCGCGCCTGAAGCGCTGTCTGATGCAGGACGCGGCGTGCCCGCTGTTCCAGGCCACCCTGATCCTCGAGCGCGGCGCCGTCGCGCCCGAATCAGCGACGGGCGCACCGGCGCTCACCGTGACCGACCTGCCGGCGGGGGCACCGCGCGCCAAACACGATCTGGAGTTCGGGCTGGTCGAACGATACGACGAGGCGGGGAAGCCGGGCGGCGTCGACGGCGTGTTCCTCTATCCCACCGCGCTGTTCGACCCGGCCACCGCCGCATCGTTCGTCGAACGGTTCACCGCGGTGGTGCGTGCGCTGGCGGCCGGATACCGCGGACCGCTCGCCGCCCTGCTCACCGCGCGCTGACCTCGACCACGTCGCCGATCGTCGCGGCGGGCATGAATTCCACCGAGGTAGAACGGGATTCGAGAATGTAACGTCCGGTCTTGTCGGGCCGGTACGTTGGATGACGTTCAACAGTGCGGGTACGAGCGGAAAGGACCCGGCCCCTTGGCAATCGGCGTGCTGGTCAGATCGGATCGAAGAATCCCTCCTCGGCGCGCCGGTGGGGGTAGCGGCGTCCGGGCGCGCGAGGTCGGCTGATGTTCACGCGCTGGGGCGAATTCGTGTATCGGCTGCGGTTCGCCGTCATCGCCCTCGTGGGTGCGGCACTGCTCGGCCTCGGCGTGATCGGGATCGGCCTCGACGCGCATCTGACCTCGGGCGGCCTGGACGATCCGACCTCGGAATCGGCGGTGGCCGCGCGGTTGTCGGACCGGGCGTTCGGTCGCAATCACGATGTCGATGTGGTGGTGCTCTACACCGCGCCGGACGGTGCCACCGTCGACGACCCGGAGTTCGCGCGCCGGGTGGTGGACAATCTGAACAGTCTGCCCCGCGAGCATCCCGGTGAGATCCTCGGCATCAACGCCGCCTATTGGCCGACCGAGACCGGCAGACTCACCGGCGCACAGGCCGCCACCGATGACCGCAAACACGCCGTCGCCGCCATCGCCATTCGCGGTGCGACCGACACCGAGATGGTGCAGAACTATCGGAAGGTCAAGGACGCCTTCGCCATCCCCGGTATCGACGTGCAGGTCGGCGGTCTGCAAGCGGTGGCCGGGACATTGAACGACACCGCGGCCAACGACACCCGCAGGCTCGAAATGCTGGCCGTGCCCGCGGTGGCGATCCTGCTGTTCTTCATCTTCGGTGGTGTAGTGGCCGCGGCGCTGCCGCTGATCGTGGGTGGGCTGACGGTCTTCGGCGCCTACGGGATACTGCGGCTGCTCACCACCGTCACGGAGGTGAATTCCTTCGTATCGCCGGTGGTCTCGATGATCGGCGTCGGACTCGCGATCGATTACGGCCTGTTCGTGGTCAGCCGGTTCCGGGAGGAGCTGGCCGCCGGATACGACACACCGGCCGCGGTGCGGCGCTCGGTGATGACGGCCGGGCGGACCGTGGTGTTCTCGGCGATCATGATCATCGCGAGCCTCGGCGGGATGCTGCTGTTCCCACAGGGCTTCCTGAAATCCATGGGTTACGGCGCCATCGCGACGGTATCGCTGGCGGCGCTGACCTCGATCACCCTGCTGCCCGCCATGCTCGCGGTACTCGGGCCGCGGGTGGATCTGCTCGGTTTCGAACGGTTCCGCCGCACCAGGACCACCGCGGAGGTGGAGAGCGGTTTCTGGGCGCGCAGCACCGAGTGGGTGATGCGGCATCCACTGAAGATCACCGTCGCCCTGTGTCTCGGTCTGCTCCTGTTGATCCTGCCGATGCGCAATCTGGTGTTCGGCGGATTCAGCGAACGGTATCTGCCGCCCGACGATCCGACCCGGGTGGCGCAGGAGAGGATCGACACCCTGTTCCCGGTCCGCACATCCGATCCGCTGGAACTGATCTTCGTCTCCGATAACAGCAATGCGGTCGGCGATCTGTGGGACAGGGCGAACGCGGCGCCGGGGCTGGCTGGCAGCTTCGAGATACCGGCACGATCGACGGTGCAGGAGCAGGTGTATCGCACCAAGGCCACGCTGGTCGACTCCGCCGAAGCGGGGGAGACCATCGAGTACCTGCGGGCAATGGACCGACCCGACGGGGTGACGATGCTCGTCGGCGGCGTCCCCGCCATCCAGAAGGATTCGATCGACGCCCTGCTGGTCCGGATACCGTTCATGATCGCGCTGGTGCTGCTCGTCACGACGCTGCTGATGTTCCTGACCTTCGGTTCCCTCGTGCTACCGATCAAGGCGGCATTGATGAGCGCGCTGGGCCTCGGCTCCACACTCGGCATCCTGACCTGGATTTTCCTCGACGGACACGGTGCGGGTCTGCTGAACTTCACCCCGCAACCCATCCAGGCGAACATGCTGGTGCTGATCATCGCGATCATCTACGGGCTGTCCACCGATTACGAGGTGTTCCTGCTGTCCAGGATGGTGGAAGCCCGCTCGCGGGGCGCGACCACCACGGAGGCCGTGCGCACCGGCACCGCGCACACCGGACGCATCATCACCGCCGCCGCGCTGATCCTGCTGGTGGTGACGGGCGCGTTCGCCTTCTCGGATCTGGTGATGATGCAGTACATCGCCTTCGGCATGATCGCCGCTTTGATCATCGACGCCACCGTCCTGCGCATGATGCTTGTCCCGGCCACCATGAAGCTGCTCGGCGATCGCTGCTGGTGGGCGCCGCACTGGATGAAACGCGTCCAACACCGCATCGGACTCGGCGAACCGGTGTTGGTCGAGGAACCACCGACCCGTGCCCGAATCGGATAGGCGCGAGAACTGTTGCGGCGCTGTATCGATCGCGCTGGCGGGGTGCGTCTCCCGAGATGTGCGGAGGCACGGCCACGGTCGTGGCCCGGCGCGCGGCACCCGGAGATGGCTAGACTTCGACAGTGCCGTGGCCGGTGCCCGGCGGCCCGGTGAGAAGCGAGGTAAGCGGTGAGTGCGGTGGACCGGTGGCTGATTGCGCGCAGTGCCGATATGCGGCCGACCCCGGCGGACCGGATACTGCTCAGATTGAGCCGGATGGCCGATCGCAATCTGCTGTGGGTGGCCACCGCCGGGGCGATGTACCTGCTCGGTGATCGTGCGCAACGGCGAGCCGCCGTGCGCGGGGTGCTGTCGGTCGGCCTGGCCAGCGGTATCGCCAATGGGATCGCCAAACCGTTGTTCCCCCGGCGCAGGCCGCCGGACGCCTCGGTCCCGTTCGTGCGCAGACCTGTCAAACCGCCCTACTCTTCCTCGTTCCCGTCCGGGCATTCGGCGTCGGCGGCGGCGTTCGTCACCGGTGTCGCGCTCGAGGACCGCCGCGCGGCCGCGGTGGTGGCGCCGGTGGCGGTCGCCGTCGGGTACTCCCGGGTCCATATCGGGGTGCACTGGCCCTCCGATGTCGTCGCTGGCGCGATGCTCGGTTCCGCGCTGGCGCTGGGCACCCGCCGCTGGTGGGCGGTGCGCGCCGGGGAACCGGCCACTATGGGGCCCACCGAATCCGTGGACCCGGTGCCTGCGGGGGCGGGGCTGCTGTTGGTGGTCAACCGGCTGTCGGGTCTCGGCAACGGCGACCGGGCCGAGGAGCTGCGCGGCACGCTGCCCGCCGCCCGGGTACTCGAATTCGATCCGCGTGCCGACCTCGGCGCCCAGATCGATAAGTGTGTCGGCGAGGGCGGGGTGAGCGCGCTCGGTGTTCTCGGTGGCGACGGAACCGTGTCCGGTGTCGCCGAATCGGCGGTGCGCCACGATCTGCCGCTCGCGGTGTTCGCCGGTGGCACACTCAACCATTTCGCCCGCGATCTCGGCGTCGACGATCCGGCCGCGACGGTGGCGGCGCTCGAATCGGGCGAGGTGATGCGCACCGATACCGCTCGGGTGCGCTTCGGCGGCGACGGTGAGCGCACCTTCGTCAATACCGCGAGTCTCGGCGGCTATCCGGATTTCGTGCGGCTGCGGGAGAAGCTGGAATCACGGCTCGGGAAATGGCCCGCCGCGGCGGTCGCGTTGCTGCGTGTGTTGTCGCGCGCGCAGCCGTTGCATGTGATCATCGACGGCGAACGTACCGAGATCTGGATGCTGTTCGTCGGCAACGGCACCTATCTGCCCGGCCACCAGGTCCCGACCGCACGGCCGCGACTGCACGGCGGCACCCTCGACGTCCGATACCTGCGCGCGGATCTGCCGCTGTCGCGGACCCGGCTGATCTGGTCGACCATCACCGGAAGCCTGGAGCATTCGCACACCTACGTCCACCGCCGGGTCGCCCGGATGCACGTCCAGGTCGTCGGGGCCGACGTCTCACTCGCCACCGACGGCGAGGTCAACCATCGCGTGAAAGACCTGACCATCAGCAGCGAGCCTGGCGCGCTCGGCGTTTTCCGGCCGTCGGAGCCCGATATCGTCGATGGCCGGGGCTGACCTCGGCCGAGCCGAGTTCGTCGGCATCGGGTGGGGACGGCCGATCGGGCCGAATCGTACGGTGGCACCGGTTGGTGCTGGTCCGCCGGTCGCGCCCGGTGTTGTCGACAGCGCCGGACAACATTCGGGACCGAGCCGCATCGGCGGGCGTCGGGTGGTCGGCGCGACAACGTATGTCGTCAGGTTCGCGGCGGCGTCTCGGCCACGGCCTTCGCCGCAGGTCCAGGGCGGGCACGTGCCCGGCGGGGCCCCTCCAGTTCGTGTCCGGCGTGGCAGCGGACCACCACATCGACGGGATGTCCGCAGTCGCGGTGTTCGACCTTCAGCGCCGGACCTTCGGGATCGGCGCAGTACTCATCGCCCCACCGCAGCAATGCCAGCAGGATCGGATACAGGTCCATGCCCTTGGCGGTGAGTCGGTACTCGCGGCGGGTCCGGCTGCCCGATTCGCGATAGGGCACCGCATCCAGCACGCCCGCCTCGACGAGTTTGCCGAGCCGATTGGACAACACCGATTCCGAGATGCCCGAGTGCTGCCGGATCTGCTCGAAGCGATGCACGCCGTTGAACAGTTCACGCAGCACGATCATCGTCCACCGATCGCCGATGACGTCCAGCGTGCGCTGAACCGAGCAATTGGCGGTGCTGAACTCGAGCCACTCCATGCGATGAGCCTAGCTGCCTTCGGACTTGACAGTCAGCCGGTCGAGATGGCTAGCTTCTATATCGAAAGCCAGATGCCGTCCTCGGGAGCACCGCATGCCAGATTCCTCGACCACCTCGCCGCATATGCCGAGCGTGGACCTCGCCGCCGCCAGCCGATTCGTCGCGGCGAGCGGATTCGTGGTCGACCATCTGTCGGGAGACGGCGTCTCCGGTCACGTCGACCTCGGCACCGATCACCACACGCCATGGGGCGTGGTGCACGGCGGGGTGTACGCGACGATCGTGGAGACGGCGGCGAGCGTCGGCGCCAGCGCCGCGGTAGCCGAGCGCGGCGAATTCGCCGTCGGCGTGCACAACGCGACCGATTTCCTGCGCCCGGCCACCGAATGCCGGGCGGCGGTAGCGGCCGAGCCCCTGCATCAGGGTCGGACCCAGCAGTTGTGGCAGGTGGTGATCACCGACGACGCGTCCGGCAAGACCCTGGCCCGCGGGCAGGTGCGGCTACAGAACGTGCCGCTGCCGAGCTGAACAGACTGTGCGGTCGGTGGCACGGGCTGACCGGGTGGCAGACCCGGCGGGCGAGCGCGGCGACCGGCGCGCATCGCCGCATCGGCAACCACACGGCGCATCGATCCGGCTTCTGGCCGCCGCGGACCAGGCTGGTGAGGGACCGTGCCGAACACCGAACAGCTGGAATCCCTCGGCTGGGCATATGGTGGTCGGATGGTGTGGGTGGCGATCGTCCTGGCCGTGGTGGCGGTGGCGCTGACCTGGTTCGTCGTCGTCGGCGACGCCGAGCGGCTGGTGGACGTGCCGATCATGGACTGGGTGATCGCCCATCGCAGCGACGCCCTCACCCCCGCCGTCGAAGTCGTCACGCACAGCGGTGGCACCATCGCCATGTGGTCGGCGGCGCTACTGGCCTGCGCGGTGCTCGCCTGGCGCAGACAATGGCCCGAACTGGCGCTCGTCGCGGTAACCGGTGCGGGTTCGGCGGTGCTGATTCCGCTGCTCAAATCCGTTGTCGACCGTGAGCGGCCACCGATGGCGGACCGGCTGGTGACCGTCAACAGCCATTCTTTTCCGTCCGGGCACAGTCTCGGTTCGGTGGTGGTCGTCGGTGTGATCGCGTTCGTCGTCGCGGTCGGCCTGCGGCGGCGCGGGCCGCGCCGGATCGTGGTGGGTGCCGCGGCGACGTTCGTCGTCCTGGTCGGGCTGTCCCGCGTCTACCTGGGCGTGCACTGGCCCACCGATGTGCTCGCGGGTTGGACCATCGGCCTGCTGTGGCTGATCATCATGCTCACCGGCTACCAGCGCTACCGCCACACCCGACCACCCGTCGCGGAGGACACCGCCGCGGCGTCGCCCGCGCCGTCCCGTATCGATACCACCTGACACGATCGGCCGGTGACCGTGCAGATCGCGCACGGACGCGAATCACCGTCCGTGGATCTTCGGCCGATCACGTCGATCGACTACTCACCGGAATGCGTCGAGGCCCCCTGGATCACGGACGTCGACAGAAGTGCGTGGACGCCCCCGGATCACGGACGCGACAGCAATGCGTAGACGCCCGCTGGATCACGGACTTCGACACCCCGCAAGCCCCGCGAGCGAGTGCGCACGTGGCTACGGACCTCACCGAGCGGGTGATCCGGCGACCGACGCGTTCAGCGCCGCGTGCAGCCATCGTTGAGTCGTACCGGTGGTGACCGTGGTGCCGAGGATGTCCGCGGTCAACGTCCAATACCTGGTGCTCACCGGGTGTAGGTCGGGAATATTGCCGATCAGTTCACGCCGGAATGCCGGGGTGTCGGTGCGACCGCGAACCTCCGCGTGCGCGGTGACGAACCGGTCGAGTTCGGCACCGACGGTAGGCCGATCGGCGGCGAGAACGCGTTCGGCGACGGCGGCGTGGGCCTCGGCGACCCCGAGGATCAGGGCCCGTTTGTCACGGATCTGGTCGGCGCGTGAACGCCAGAGCTGATCGGCGACGACGCGGCCCAGCTCCGGCGTACCGACCAGACGCACCAATTCGGCGAAGGTGAGGACCTGATCCGGTGTCGGATGTGTCGGCACTCGCGGCACTTCCATCTCGATGAAGTCGTCGAACAGCGGCGCTGGCATCGCCGCGAGCACCCGCCGCCAGAATTCGATCATCGTGCCGCGCGCGGCCGCCCGATCCTGTACGTCCGCGAGCGCGGCGATCCTGGCGGCGCGTTCGGCGGGCGGTGCCTGCTCGATCGCGAGCAGGCAGGCGTGCCGCCAGGACAGCGCGTCGAGTTCGGCGCGCACCCCGGCCCGCTGCTCGGCCAACGCGTCCTCGACCGCCAGCGCACCCGCGAGGATCTCGGCGATCGCCGCCAAGCCGAGCCCGAGCGCCCGAAACCTGCGGATCTCCAGCAACCGGTCGACAACGGCCGGTTCGAAGACGCGATGTCCGCCGGAGGTACGACGCGACGGGAGCACTCCCTCATCGCAATAGAACCGGATGGTGCGCACCGTGACGCCGGTGCGCCGGGGCAGTTCGCCGATGCCCACCAGGTCACGGGGATGTGTGTCGTGCGTCACCTTCGCTGGAACCTCCACCGGGCTGGAGTTTCTACGGTACCGGTAGCCGCGTACACAGGAGGAACACGATGACGCAGACCGCAACTCCGTCCCATGAGCAGGTGTGGCAGGCGATCGCCGCCGAGCGCAGACGCCTGATCGAGCTACTCGCGGCACTACCGGACAGTGACTGGCATCGGGATTCGCTGTGCGAGGGCTGGCGGGTGCGTGAGGTCGTCGCCCATGTGGTGATCAGTTCCGGCGCGTCGACCGGTTGGCTGCTGTGGCAGCTGGTCCGCGCCCGCGGCAGCGTCGACCGGCTCAACCGCGATACCGCCCTGCGCCTGGCCGCGCGGGCGAGCACCGCCGAACTGCTGGATCGGCTGCGCGATCGCGTCGAGACCCGCTTCACCCCGATCGGCACGACCCCCACCGATCGACTGATGGATCTGCTGGTCCACGGCCAGGACATTGCGGTACCGCTCGGTGTGCGCCACCAGATCCCGGCCGATCCGGCCCGATGGTCGCTGCACCGGATCTGGACCATGGGCTGGCCGTTCCACGCCGAACGTGAGCTGGCCGGTTACCGGCTCGTCGCCACCGATACGAACTGGTCGGCGGGCTCGGGCACGCCGATCACGGCTCCGGCCTCGGAGCTGCTGCTGGTACTGACCGGCCGTATCTCGCCGACCGTTCTCGTCCCGGACTGAGGAGTCACGGTGCCGTCGGATCGTCGTGGTGATGACCGTGCCCGCCGATCACCCTGCACTGGCGACTGCGCGCGGGGTGCCGTCGCAGGGCCCTCAACGGCCACGTTCCAGCGGCAGACCTGCATCCCGCCAGGCGATCACCCCACCGTCGAGGCTGTAGGAGCGATGCCCGGTACGTCGGGTGGTGGCGGTGAAGTGGCGGGACAGCTCGCCGGTGGGGCAGATGAAGACCACCGGGCGGGAGGTGGAGAAGGGGGTGCCGTGGGTGAGCAGATCGCCGAGCTGGTCGTCGGGAAGGTTGAGTGAACCGGGGACGTGCCCGATCCGGTAGGCCATGGCGCCCCTGGTATCTACCAGCACCGGATGTTCGGTGCGATCCAGCTCGCCCAGCTCGGTAGGCGTGAGCACCGGCGCCGCCGTCAGCTCCGCCGGGGTCGGCACATACCGCCGGTGCACGCCGCCGAAGAGGTCGGGCCTGCGTTTCTTGAAATAGGACAGATACGGTTCGATGCGATCGCAGACCACGATCACCGCGACGATCGGCTCGGTATCCGAACGATCCAGGGCGGCAAGCGTATCCACCGCCGCCGCGTAGGCAGCGCCGCTGGTCGGCCCGGCGAGCACGCCGTATCCGGTGGCCAAGGCCAGCGTCGCCTCGACCGCACGCGCCGAATCCACGGTGACGATGCGGTCGTAGAAATCGGGTTGGAACAGCCCCACATCCCACATCTCGTGCTCGGAGCGGATACCGGGGATGAAGTCGGAGCGTTCCGACACCACCGCGATGGTGCGCAGTTCGGGATGATGTTTGCGCAGATAGGTGGCGGCGCCGCGGGTCGATCCGGTGGTGCCGAGACCGCCGATCAGATAGTCGACCCGATCGATGCCGGCGGCGGCGAGGTCGTCGTGGATCTCGCGTCCGGTGCCGTCGTGGTGGGCCTGCACGTTCTTCTCGTTGGTGTACTGCGAGGGGTGATGGAAGGCGCCGGGGTGCTCGGCCATCGTCGCCTCGATCACCGAGTACACGTCATTGGGTGTGGTCGGATCGGGGCATTCGGAGAGTCCGGGCAGTTCCACGATCTCGGTGCCGAGCAGCCGCAACAGATCCCGCACCTCATCGACTTTGATCCGGTTCGTCACCGCCCGCAACCCGATGCCGTGCACGGCGCCGAGCACCCGTAACGCTTTGGCGGTGTTGCCGCTGGAGGCTTCGATGAGGCCGCGGCCCGCGGCGCCGATCTCGGTGATCTCATCGCAGATCATCGCCCACGCCACGCGGTCCTTGACCGATCCGAACGGATTGTGCGACTCCAGCTTCGCGTAGAGCTGGACTCCCGCGAGGCCGTGTACGGCGGGGTCGAGCCGCAGCAGGGGAGTGTTGCCGATGAGTTCGGTGATGTGGTCGTAGGGCATCACCGCACCACCGAGCGCGCGTCGTCCTGGGCGGTGGGGGAGTCGGCGTGAGTACTGAATCCGTCCGCGTCGCGCAGGACGGCGACCTTGGCGGCCGGTGGACGCATCGACGCCGACGCGGCCGACAGATCCATGTGATAGGCGGCGGTATTCGGAAACACCACCAGATCACCCGGTCGCGGCAGCCACGGCAGCGAGACGACATGGTTGGTGATCAGATCCCGCTCCAGGCACAGCCGTCCGCCGAAATAGACCTGCGCCGGTGCACCATCCACCGCCCGTCCGCCGCCGGGGAGTACCAGCGGATCGACCATCACCTCCTGATCGGCCGGTGTCACCGCATCGCGGCTGATATCGAGGTCGATCAGGATTCTGCCGTCGGCGGCCTCCTTCACCACCTCGACCGTCGCCACCGTGACACCCGCATGGTCGACCAGCGCCTTGCCCGGCTCCAGCCACAGCTCGAGCAGATTGTCGGCGGCGACCTGTGCGACGGACCGGCCACCGTGCCGTTCCAACGGTGTGTCCAGCAATTCGGCCAGCATCCGTTCGGCCGCAACGGTATTGGCGTACTTGTGGAAGACCGGCACACCGCGCACCGAGCCGCCGTCCACCTGGTAGCCGAAGGTGTTGTTGCCCCAACTCATCGGCGAGCCACCGCCCGAAAGCGAGGCGCGCAACCTCTGCACATATCGTTCGAACGCGGTGGCATCGGCGGTGAACACCTGCCGTAGACCACCACCGATATTCAGCACCGACGGAAACAGCCCGCGTGTGAAGGCGAGTTCGGTGAGGGCCAGACACCGGTCGACGGCGCGCACCCGCTCGCCGACATCGCCGGAATCGAGATGGAACGCGAATCCGCGGAAGTCGATCCGCTCCTGTTCGGCGACCAGCGTGGCCAGGGCGCGGTCCAGCTGATCCAACGGTATGCCGAACCGGCTCACCCGCCCCGGATCGAAACCTGAGACGCGCAGCAGCACCGGCACCGGCGTCGGTCCGATGGACAGCCGGGCTATCGTCTCCAGCTCCCACTGGTTGTCGACGTTCACTACGACACCGTCATCGATCAGCCGTCGCAGGAACGCGGAACCCTTCGGACCGGTCGCCTCGATGCGTCCCGCCGTGAAGCCTTCGTTCTGGGCACTGTCCAGCTCACCGACCGAGGCCACATCGATGCTGATGTCCGCATCCGCGGCGGCACGCACGAACGAACGTGCCTGATTCACCTTGTGCGCGTAGCAGATGCGATACCGCGCCGGGCGCTGCTCCAGTTCGGCCCGCAACCGGGCGAGATTCCGGGTGAAGACCTCGGGGAACACCAGGTTCAGCGGGGAGCCGTACCTCTCGAGGGCGGTATCGAGTGTGGCACGGTCGTCGAGGAACGCCCGCACCATCGGATCGATCAGTGCGGGCAGGCCGGCTGCGGTCATCGGGTGGATTCCGCTGTGACGGCTGCCTGCTCCCGGTTCGTCTCCGGCTCGGTCGTCGACCGTACCGGCACCGCCGACGGGTTGTATCCGCCGTCACGGATCGCTTCGAACGCGCGGGCCCGATTACGGGGAGACCGGAACTCGGCCACCACCCGTTTACTGACCAGATCGATATCGGCCACCCGGATACCCATCGACTCCAGCACCCCTCCGATCGTGCGTACACAGTGCTTGCACGTCATATCCGGCACGTAGAAGACCTGATCGTCGGCCGCGATCGGGCCGTCGCCGCTCGGGCCGTCCACCGCACCCGACACCGCGACGACGTCGAGACCGGCATGGATCGTCGTGAACGCCTCCACGAACCGCTCCGCCACGATCGGCAGGATGCTGTAGTGCTCATCGGCGATCCGATGGGGCATGGCCGCCAGACACGCTGGCCGCGCACCGGAGGGCAGCAGCGCGTACTGGCGGGAGATGAGATCGAGATCGTCGTGGTACTTCTCGATCGCCTCGGCCACGGTGAGTCCCTCGGGGCCGGTGGCGCGCCGCATCACCGAATGCGCGTCGGCGATGGTGGCGTCCTTCATAGCCCGCAATGTTGCCACCGTCTCCGCCGAATACCGCACCGTCGCATCGGACTGGGTGAACAAGGTCGCCGGTATCATGCCGCGCCGATACGTGGAGGCCTGCAACTCCCAGTACCACCTGGTCGCGACAGCGGCGAAGATTCCGGAATCGCGCAGAGCGCACGCGAATTGGGCGGGGTCACGGTAGGGAGTCTGATGAGCCAGCAGCGCATGTTGGGCCAGTGTGCGCCCGGTCGCCTCGATACCGACGCGGAAGATCTCGACCGGATCGTGGTCGGTGGTGGTACCCGCGAGCAGGGCATGCGCACGATCGTCGATCCGGGCGGCGCGCTCGGTGAGAGCGCTGTTGCCCGCCAGTCGATCCCAGAGTTCGAGGACGGCCTCGCGGGCGGCGATCGGTGTGGCCGGGCCGAGGCCGTCCTCGCGATAGTGGCCGGTATTGGGGATACCGTGACTGTCGGTCCAGGTGATCCGGTGGGTGGCGCTGGTGACCTGATCCGGTCGGCACGGCCGCATGAATCGCTCCAGATACAGCCGCTGCGAGACGGTGAGGCGACGGCCGGGCTCGGGAGTCAAGGGTGTGCTGGTGTATTCGATGCGCCGCGATCGGGGCGCGGGCGCCTCGGTGAACAGTCCTGGCTGGGCGAGTTCGGCGAGAATCCGGGACGCGCCGCGCCGGTCGTAGCGGGCGGTGTGGCCGGTGCCGCCGCTGTTCGATGCTTCAGTCATAGGACCTCCTCGGCGACCTGCCGGACGCAGTCGGTGAAACGATCGATCTCGGTGTGCGTGTTGTAGATCTGGGTGCTCACCCGCACCGAATCGATATCCGGCGACATCGCCGGATCGCCCGGTACGCAATGCGATCCGGTGCGCACCATGAAACCTGATTCGGCGAGGACGAAACCGAGATCGTCGGCGGAGATCCCGTCGAGGGTGAACGAGACGATCCCGTATCCGGTCGCACACGATGCGTGCGCGGGACCGGGGAGGAAGCGGACGGCGGGGATCGCGCGCAGGCCGTCGAGCAGCCGCAGTGTGAGGTCGCGGTTGTGCTCGGCGATCGCGGACAGGCCGAACGATTCCAGCACCTCGAGCGCCGCGCCGAGGGCGAGCAGCGCGGGGATATCGGGAGTCCCACCCTCGAGCAGTCCCGGCATAGGCGTCCGCGCGCCGCCGGCCGTCCGGACACCGGCACCACCGCCCGGCAGGAACGGAATCAGCTGATCGTGCACGCGGCGATGGCAGTACAACACCCCGGCGCCCGGCGCGCCGAACATCTTGTGCGCGGCGAACACCGCGAAGTCGGCGCCCAGTTCGGTGACGTCGACAGGCAGATGCCCGCCGCTCTGGCTACAGTCGAAACACAGCAGCACCCGCGCCGGAATCCGCCCACGCAGCTCCTCGAGCGTGGTGACGGCGCCGTACACGTGGTGCAGATGGCTGGTGGTGATCAACCGGGTGCGCGGGCCGATCTTGGACGCGATATCGGCGATATCGGCCTCGCCGAGTTCGGTGACCCGGTACGGCACCAGCTCGATGCGGCGACCGAACCGGGCCATGATCTCACGCAGGTGAAACCAGGGGAGCACATTGGCGGCGTGATCGTGCGGGTTGAACAGGATCTGATCGCCGTCGGCGAGGGTGGCCAGACCCCACGACAGCGCGACCGCGTTGAGGGCAGCGGTGGCGCCCCCGGTGAACACGATCTCATCGGTGTGTGCGGCCCCGATGAACGTCGCCATCCGCGCCCGCACCTCGGCGATGCGGCCCGCGAGTTCGGTGGACCACCGGTACGCGCCGCGCCCGGCGTTGGCGGTGTGTGCGCGGTGATAGCCGGTCACCGCGTCGATGACCGGCCACGGTTTCTGGGTGGTGGCGGCGCTGTCGAGATACACCTCGCCGGTGTCACCGAGCGCCGGAAACAGCGCGCGCGCCGTATCGATCGCGCGCCGAGCCGGTGCCGGCGCGGCCGGGTAGGCGTGGACCGATATCGGATGCGCCGCTCGCGCAGGTGACCCCACCGTGACGCTCCCTCCGCCGGACGCGCTGGATATCGCTCAACGATACGCACAAACCGGAAAAGCTTCGAACTTTTCTCGCACCCAACGGCTTTCATACTCCACGGGTGCGCTCGGCGAGCATCGTCCGCGTTGCGATCCACGACAGTGTCGGTGGGTCGGCGTAGCGTGCCGACCATGCCGCTGACTCTCACCGAACGCCAGGAATCCCTCGCACAGCCGCATCTGGCGGCACTGGCCGTCGCCGTCGCCGACGGGCGCGGCCCGCTGAACGTGCCTATCTGGTACCAGTACCGTCCCGGCGGTGAGCTCTGGGTGATCACCGGGGCCGAGTCGCAGAAGCTGCGCCATATCCGTGCCGCGGGCCGATTCAGCTTGATGGCACAGCGAATCGAACCGACGGTGCGATACGTGAGCGCCGAGGGCCCCGTCACCCGGATCGAACCGATGACCGAGGCACAGCACCACGAGATGGCCGCGCGTTTCCTGCCCGCCGAGAACGTGGCGGGCTATTTACGCGCGTCGAGCCAGTTCGGGGAGCAGGTCGTGGTGTTCATGCGCCCCGAGCACTGGCTGTCCGCCGATCTGGGCAACAGCGCCGATCTCTAGTGGACTCAGTAGGTGCCTTGTAGGTAGCCCACCAGGTGTTCGCGTTCGGTCGCGAGCTCGGAGATCGCGCTCTTGACCACGTCGCCGATGCTGACGATGCCGACCAACCGGCCCTCACGCACCACCGGCAGATGCCGGACGCGGTGGTCGGTCATGGTGCGCCGCAGGCTGTCGACCAGATCGTCCGGATCGCAGGTCCGCACATCGGCGGTCATGATCTCCGATACCGGGGCGTCGAGTAGATCGGTGCCGAGCCGGTGCAGGCTGCGGACGACGTCGCGTTCGGAGACGATGCCGGTGATGCCGACACCATCCGAGGACACGACCACGGCGCCGATATTGTGCGCGGCGAGCGTCGCCAGCAGGTCACGGACCGTCGAATCGGGCCGGACGGTCGCTACCTCACTGCCTTTTCTGCGCAAGATTTCCGCGATTCGCATGGTTCACCATCCAAAAGGGGACACTCCGCCTACCAGGATCCCCCCTCGACGACCGCGTGACCAGCACGAATCGGCATCACCTGGTCGGTGGGAACATGATCAGCGGCGGGCGGCGGGCCCGCGCTCCAGATCGCGCGCCAGCAGCGCGATCGCGGCCTGCGATATACCCGCCGAGGTCGCCAGATCGACGGTGGTCAGCTGGGCGATGCGACGTAGCCGGTAGTCGACGGTATTCGGATGCACATACAACTGCCGCGCGGTGAGCTGGCGGTTCATATCGTTGCGCAGATACGCGCGCATGGTGGCGAACAGTTCGGGGTGATCGTCGAGCGGTTCCAGGATGGTCGCGATCCGCCGGGTGGCGGGCCCACCCCTGGTGAGCTGGTACTCCACCGCGAGATCGGTCATCTGGTACAGCCCGGCGGCGCGCTCGCCCGCCCGGACCAGGCCGAGCAGTTCATGCGCCTGATCGGCGGCCTCGGGCACCTCACCGGTGGCGCTGCTCACCACGGCCGCGGTGACCGGAACCTCGGCCGCGGCCGAGAGCCGGACCAGGACGTCGTCGGTGAGTTCGACATCGCCGTCGAGGGGAATGAGCAGGGTGCCGCCCTGCGGGCTGAGCAGGGCCAGCGCGGTGGATTCGAACACCACGGCCAGTTCCGACTGCACCCGGCGCAGTTTGCGCCGCGCCGCCACCCGTGTATCGACCCGCAGATTGCGTTCATCCGGATGCGGCGGAATGAACAGCGCCACCACCTGATAGCGCTCGGCGACCGGTATGCCCGATTGCAGGGCGAGCGCGGCATGCGAGCGCCCGCTCAGCAGCGCCGAGGCAAGGGTCTGGCTGGCGGTCTGATGTTCCCGCGCGACCAACTGCTGTTCGTGCACATAGGAATCGGAGACGGCCGCGGTGAGCGCCTCGAGCAATTCCAGGATCAGATCGGTGGCATTGATGACCTCGTCGACGTCATTGGCCGCGGCGCGGGCGGTGACCAGACCGAAGGCGATACGCACGCCCTCGTGATAGGCCCGCAGGATGGTGCCGAGCGGCACTCCCTCGCGCGCCCATTGCGCGGCGGCCGAGCGCACCTCGGTGAAGGCGTGGTCCTCGGGAAGCGCACGCCGGTCGAACATCTCGGCGATCAGCCCGAGGCAGTAGCGGGTCACCTCGGTGACCTCACCGCGTATCTGTTCTCCCGGCAGTGTGCGACACGGAGCGACGCAGGTGGCGAAATAGTCGACCATCCGGGAGGCGACCCGGTCGGTGTTCTGTAGCGGCACCGATGCCGGTTGTCCGCCGATCTCCAGCACCGTGTCGTTATCGCCGACCGAGAGGTCGAGCGCGGAAAAGCTCATGTAGTTGCTCCGTTGCCACCTCGGATGCCGACCCACAGCACCCGGTTCGTTCGCCTCACTATACGAGTGGACGGACCTCCGGTAACTGCTTCGTCTCAGATCGGCCGAACCGGTGGCGGCACATTCGCTTTCGTCGCCGAGGCCGGTTCACTCGTCGTCGAGGCCCGCCGAGAGATACGCGGCAGCGGCGAGCCATTGCCGACAGCGGGGCCCGTGGACCTCGTGCACCCGCAGGATCTCGCGCGCTTGGCGATAGGTCAGGCCGGGCGGTTCGGAACCGCAGTCGGCGGTCGCGATCTCCGGCGCCGGATAGTGGCGCAGGGCATCGGGAAGGTGCCGCAGGGTCTCGACACCGGCGGAACCGGCGACCGCGACTCGGCGGGGAGTTCGGAATGGCTGGCTCATCTCGACCGCCCCTCGCATCAGAACGTGGTGGGAGGTGTGATGGTGACGCGGCGTGAACTCCTGCGTACCTCCCCGACTCTCATGATCGAGTTTAGGGCTCTGTAGCTTGCAAATGCAAGTACATTTGTAGCTTACATTGAAGAGAACACTTCGATCCTTCCGGGCCGATGCGCCGGTGACGCCCACTGTGGCGCATGCGCTTTGCCCGATCGCCCTCGCCGTGGTGCGAGACCAAGTCATACACCGGGGATAGCCCGTCGGGGGCGATCTGTGCGTGCGTCGTCGTTTCGTGACCGAGATGAAGCCTGGCGGCGACCAGCCACCGGCGCATGCGCGGCCCGCCGGGTTCACCCGCCTCGTCGAGCGGTTGCGCCGAGGTCGCGGGCGGGTGTGTATCTGCGGGCGCGCGCGGGCGCGCGTCGTGCTATGGTCCAGATGAGGGTGCAAATGCAAGAACATTTGCGTGTGCATCTGCAAACACTGCGTCGAACAGAACGTCGTAACCGAGGAGTGGGTCCAATGGCGGAGTCAGTCACCAATCACGTCGCCGGAGCATGGCGCAAGAGCACTTTCAGCAATCCGAGCGGTAACTGCGTGGAGATGGCGGAGGCGACCAACAATCTGGTGGCCGTGCGCAATTCGCGCGAGCCCGAGAGCGGGATCCTGTTCTACACCCGTCCAGAGATCGATGCGTTCATCCGCGGCGCGAAGGCCGGAGAGTTCGACGATCTGGCTAGCTGAGCGGTAGCATGGGCCGTCGGTGCGATGTGTGCACGGTCTCGTTTGTGACACATCGCGGGTAATTCCCGAGTATCGGAGACGACTCCATGATCGCAGAGCCCGATGACGATGGTCGCGTGCAATCCGTTGTCGCCGAACGTGGCCCGACAGCATTACGGATCGCACTCGGTGGGCAGCTACGCAAGCTGCGGGAGGCGCGTGGCATCACCCGCGAGGCCGCAGGCGACGCCATCCGCGGATCTCACGCCAAGATCAGCCGTCTCGAACTCGGCCGCACCGGTTTCAAGGAACGCGATATCCGGGATCTATTGACTCTCTACGGAGTCCTCGATCCCGAGGAGCGCGAGACCTTCCTGGATCTCGCGCGTAAGGCGAACGAACCGGGATGGTGGCATCGCTACAGCGATCTGCTGCCATCCTGGTTCGGTACCTATCTCGGCCTCGAACAGGCCGCGACGAAGATCCGCACCTATGAGGCCCATCTGGTGCCCGGCCTGCTACAAACCCCGGAGTACACGCGCGCCGTGGTATCCCTCGGCTACGAGGACGCCAATACCGATCGCCGTGTCGCGGTACGTCAACGCAGGCAGGAGATTCTGCATCGCGCCGATCCGCCGATCGTCTGGGCGGTCATCGACGAAGCGGCCCTGCATCGCCCCGTCGGTGGCGCCGAGGTGCATCGTGCGCAGATGGCCCACCTCATCGAACTGGCGCAGCTGCCCAATGTCACCATCCAGGTGGTGCCGTATTCGGCGGGCGAACACGCCGCGGCGGGTAGCTCGTTCAGCATCCTGCGCTTCGCCGAGGCCGAACTGCCCGATATCGTCTATCTGGAGCATCTGACCAGCGCCCTGTATCTGGACCGGCGCGAGGACATGGCGCTGTATCTCTCGGTGATGGATCGGCTCAGTGTGCAGGCCGCCCGCCCGGAGCGGTCGATGGAGATCATCGCCGAGTACGCCAAGGGTTGAGTGCGAAGCACCCCAGACAGCAGTGCGGCCGTGATCGCTTGTCGTACAAGCGGTCACGGCCGACATTCGTCTGGGCACCGTATCCGGCGCACAGGTATCACCACGGAGGGTGTCATGGACGGAGCGAGCCCGACTACTCCTTGATGAAGCTGGAGGCGACCCGCCAGAAGGTGGCGCGCTGCAACCCGGCGAAATCCCAATCGTCGGCCAGGGCGTGCACGGTGGATACGATCCGATCGATATCGAAATCGTAACGTGTTGCCGCACCGGTGGATTCGACCGCGTCGATGACGAACTCGACGGCGTTCTCCCTGGTGTGGGTGCGGATGCGGCCACCGGTGGCCGAGATAGTACTCATATCAATACCGTTCGCCGACCGGGCGGCCACGACGGTATCGGCAACTGCGAACCGGCCGCTGGGTAGTGGTTGTTGCATGAACGCCCCTCGTGTCAGGCGGCCGCGAACCGATGGTGATCTCAACCGCCGGCGCGCTCACGCGGCCTTCGTGGTTGTCCCCTGTAAAGCGTCGTACGAGCGAGTGTAAGTTCATGTGCCTTTCAGATGCAAGCACATCTGCACGATCTAATGCACGCGCCCGCTTCGGTTTTCGCGGGGCAAATCCTCAGCGTCCGAGGGCTGCGACAGCAGCCGCGATCGGGGTGTCGCCGCCGACCAGCTCCAAAGTCATCCCCGCGGTATGCCGGGCGGGAAGCAGTTCGGCGAGGACCGCGGCGACATCGGCTCTGGCAATATCGCCGCGCTCGAGTCGCGGCGGCGCGAGCGTGACCTGTCCGGTGGCCGCCTTGTCGGTCAGCGCGCCCGGACGCAGGATGGTCCAGTCCAGATCGCGGGCGCGCAGATCGTCTTCGGCCTGGGTCTTGGCGTCGATATAGGCCGCCCAGACCTCGTCGCGGCCGGGTGCGGGCGGCAAACCGGCGCCCATCGTGGAGATCTGGAGGAACCGGCGCACCCCGGCGGCCTCGGCTGCATCGGCGAGCAGGATCGAACCGTCACGGTCGACGGTGTATTTGCGGGCGGCCGAGCTGCCAGGGCCCGCGCCCGCGGCGAAGATCACCGCATGCGAACCCTGAACGGTCGCCGCGAGATCGGCGACATCGGCGCGTTCGAGGTCGATGACGACCGGCTCGGCGCCGACGGCGTAGACCTCGGCGGCGTGGGCCGGATTACGGATCAGCGCGGCGACGCTGTGTCCGCGTCCGGTGAGCAGATCGGCCAGCAGCAGCGCGATCTTGCCGTGTCCGCCCGCCATGACGATGCGCATGATCGTGTCCTTTCCTCACCGTTCCGGTCCGCCGGGATTGCAGCGCGCCTCGACGACGGCCAGATAGCCGACATCGGGACGCCAGGGTTCCAGATTCCAGCTGGGCTTGTCCGGCGCGACGATGCGCGCCCAATCCCAGTGGCAGATGAACTGGTCGCGCATACCGGGCGTGCCCGCCTCGGGGGACTGGGCGAGTACCTCCTGCCATGCGCGTTCGTGGGAGCCGGGATAGGTGGTCTTGCGGCCGGCGGTGGTGGGATGGACCAGCAGGCGCGGACCGTCGACGTTCTCGGTCCAGACGACGTGGTCGATGAGGGGTTGGCCCGCGTACGGGTCGACGGTCGGCGCCGCGGCCAATGGTGTTTCGGCGGGGGCGCCGGGTGGCGGGACCGTAGGTGTCGTGGTGGTGGGTGCGGTGGTACGGGTCGAGGTCGGCGCCGCGGCGGGGGAGTCGTCGGACCCGCAGCCCGCGAGTGCGATTGTGGCGGGTAGGAGGAGCGCGCAGACCGCCCCCGCGGCTCGTCGCCCCATATACCGATCCTCCCGAACTCGTCATCGGCACCCTCTGCCGTGTGGTCGAGCTTAGTGGGTGTGGCCGCGAATGGCCCGATCGCGCTCCGGTCGGCCGCGGTCCCACCGATTGTGGTGTCTTGCCCGGAGTGGCCGCCGACGGTGATAGTCGGTCGGTGAAGCGGACTCGGATCACGGCGGCGACCGCGGGTGTCGTACTCGCGGCGGCCATCGTCCTGGCGAGTCCGGTGGCCGCGGCGCCGCCGGATTCGCCGGGCACGGTCACCGGAGCGGTGGCGCTGTCGGGGCGGTTGCTGGTGGCGGAGGCGGCCTCGGCGCACCGGCTGACCTATTGGTCGCGTGGTCCACGCGGTCCGATGCAGAGTACGGCCGCGGTGTACGTGCCGCCGGGTACGCCGCCGCCGGGCGGCTGGCCGATCGTGGCGTATGCGCACGGTTCGGTCGGCATCGCCGACCACTGCGCGTTCACGCTGCACCCGCGCGACTACTACCTCGACACCGTCTACCCGGCGTTGCTCGACGCCGGGTACGCGGTCGTGGTCTCCGACTACGTCGGCCTCGGAACGCCGGGCATCCACCCGTATCTGGACGGCCCGTCCCAGGCGCGCAGCGTGATCGACGGCGTGCGAGCCGCGCGGGCCGCGGTCGCTGGGCTCGGCGTGCGGTGGGCGGTGCTCGGTCAGTCCCAGGGCGGTCAGACCGCGCTGTTCACCGCGCACCTGGCACCCGCCGACGCGCCGGAACTCGACTTCCGTGGCGCGGCCGCCACCGGGCCGCCGTCGAATCTGGAGCTGGCCGTGCCACTGGCCGGTCCCTGGATTCCGCAGGTGCCGTTGCGTCGGACCACCACCTACTTCGGCCTGCTGCTCGCCGGGCTCCGGGTCACCGCGCCCGAACTCGATATCGACAGCTATCTGACGCCGGTGGGGCAGCGGGTGGTGCGGATCGTGGAGTCCGAATGTGTGAACGAGGCCGATGCGCTGGTGGCCGATATCGCCATCGGCGCGATGCTGCGCCGTCCGCTCGACGATCCGGCGTTGTGGGCGGCCGCCCGGACCATGATGCGGATTCCGACCGCCGGATATTCCACCCCGTTGTTCGTGGCCCAGGGCCTGGCCGATCGGGAGGTGCCCGCGCCGTTGAGCGCGAAGCTCATGGCCGAGCTGCGGCTGTCGGGCGCCGATGTGCAGGTGGAGGTCTATCCGGGCGACCATCTCGAGGCCGCCGATCAGGCGTTGCCCGCGGTACTGGCCTTCCTGCACCGGATCTTCGGCCGTGGCTGAGGCGCACCGGGCGGCGCGGTCAATGCCACAGCGAACTACACGGAAGGCGGCGCAATCCGGGGCGGACCATACCGTCCACGGTGACCGTGAGTCCGGCATGCACCGCGGCGGAGGTGAATTCCCACGCTTCGGTGTTGGTCGCCGCGTACTCGAGGACGAGCGCGTCGTCGGGCGTCGGGCCGTCGAAGTAGACGGTGACGCGCCGGGTGGGCACCTCCGCGTGCCGGGTGCGGTAGGTGAATGCGTGTGCTCGGGAGTTCATATCACCATCTCCTTCCGCGGCGTCGGCATCGGCGCCGGTAAGTGTGACGGTAGATCCTCACCATCACCGAGAACATGTTCCAGCGCGCGTGCTGGACAATTCACAGCGGCACCCGTGGCAGTGTCGGAGATTCTCACCAGAGCCCACCACCGACGATCACAGGTGGCGGGGCTCAAACTTGTGAATTGTCAAAAGAACTGCCCGGTAACAAGCCGGAACGGGCTGCCACGACACAGTATGTTCACAAATTGATCGCGTATTTTCGGGAGGCTCGACGTCGATGTGGCAGGCCAATCCTTCGACTGGAAAGGGACGGCCGCGTCGGCGGCTGCTACGTGTGGCGGGCGCATTGGCCGTCGGGGTGATGATGGTTGTCGGCACGGCCGCGCAGGCCAACACCGCACCGCTGTATCCGGCGCCCGACCCCGATCCGTTCTACGCCGAACCGCCGGGACTGGCCGATAAGCAGCCGGGCGAGGTGCTCGCGGTGCGGCAGATGCCGCCGCTGCCGTTCTTCCCCGAGACGACGGTGACGGCGGTGCGGTTCCGCTCCACCAACTCCACCGGTAAGCCGATCGCGGCGACCACCACCGTGCTCAGCCCCCGCGCGCATCGCAAGGACGGCCCGCTGCTGTCGCTGCAACACATCATCAACGGGCTCGGCGCCCAGTGCTCGGTGTCGCGGGTGCTCTACACCAACGACCCGGACCTCATGGTGCGCGAGGCCCCGGCGTGGAATGTGCTGTTGCAGCGCGGGTGGACGGTCACCCTGCCCGACCATCTCGGCCCGCAGTTCGCCTACGGTGCCGCGAAGCTGGGCGGTCAGGTGACTCTGGACGGTATCCGCGCGGTGAAGCGGGTGCAGGAGCTGGAGGTCGAGAACAGCCGGGTGTCGATGGTGGGCTACTCCGGTGGCGGTATGGCCACGGCGTGGGCCGCGGCATTGCAGCCGACCTACGCGCCGGAACTGGAGATCGCCGGGGCCGCGATGGGCGGCGTGCCGATGAATCTGGTGAAGATGCTGGAGGGCCTCGGGCTCGGTTCGCATCCGGTGTTCGGTCTCGCGCTGGCCGCCGGGCTCGGCCTGGAGCGGGAGTATCCGCAGCGATTCCCGATCAGTGATCAGCTCAACGACCGCGGCTTGGCCGCACGTGACGCGATCGCCAACAGCTGCACCAACGGCATCCTCGCCACCGGTGCGGGCCACGGTGCGCTGGACTTCGCCAAGACGACGTCGATGATCGACGATCCGCAGGCACGCAAGGTGGTCGAGGAGAACAGCCTCGAACTCTACGACGGCACGCCCACCATGCCGGTGTTCGAATGGCATTCCCCGATCGACGGCCTGGTCCCGGTGGACTCGATCGTGAACACCAACCGTCGCTGGTGCGCGGCCGGTGCCAAGGTGCAGGCCGAGACGGTCGCCGTACCGGATCATCTGACCGCCGCGGTGCTCGGTCTCCCGGCGGCCCTGGTCTGGATCGACGCCAGACTCCGTGGTGAGCCCGCACCGAGCAACTGCTGAGGCCTGCCACCGAAAAACGCTGGGCCAGGCCCGCAACCGCGCCGATCGTCACGATCCGGCGTCGCGACGCGCACAACTCGGGCACGATGCCGTGTCCGGGTGTGCGCTCCCGCGTAATCTGATCTTCCGGCCCCGGATCAGAAGGGGGTTACGGGGGTTCGACAACCGCATCTCCGGGCGCCGCTGTTCGACGTCGCTGCAAGAGGCGGGTGCCATGAGATCCATACGAGCTGTCGTCGTCGCGATCATGATCGCCGGGATGCTCTCGACCGGGCCCGCCACGGCCCAGCCGCCCGTTCCGGCGCCGCCGGGGGTGCCCGCGCTGGGTATCCCGTTGCCGCCACCGCCGCTACCGGATCCGGCGGCGATACTGCCCGGCGTCCAGCAGTGGATCGACCAGGTGGTGCCGCCGCCACCGATTCCCGCGCTGCCGCCGGGTCCGGTGCCGGGCCAAGCGCCCGCGACGACCTCGCCCACGCTGGCGGCACTGCATCAGGCGGTGCTGCCCTCGCCGGTGGGCGATCCGATGTTCGACACCTGGCCCGCGGATCTGGCGGCCCAACCCAACGGCCGGGTGCTCGCGGTGCGTGACATCACCGCCACCGCCGCACCGCTGCTGACCGTGCCGATCCGCAGCGCCCAGCTGGTGAAGTACCGCACCGAGGACGCGCACGGCAATCCGTCGTTCGCGACGGCGACGCTGGCGGTACCGGCGGCCGCGTGGACCGGTGCGGATGCGCGCCCGGTGGTGGTGAACAACCTGCCCATCGACGCGCTCGGCCGCGACTGCACGCCGGGATACACATTGGCGCACGGCTTCTCATCGCATACCGCGCTGACCGATTTCATCCCGCCGACCTCGCAGCTCGCGCTGCTGCGCGGATACGCGCTGCTGATCCCTGACCACGAAGGTCCGCGTATGGCCTATGCCGAGCCGTATGTGGCCGGTCATGCCGTGCTGGATGCGATCCGCGCGGTCCGTGGGCTGGCGCCGGGGGAGTTCGGCAGCAGCCGCTTCGGGATCACGGGCTATTCCGGTGGCGCCATCGCCACGCACGGGGCGGTGAAACTCATCGACGGTTACGCCCCGGAACTCGCCCCGGTGATCGCCGGTGCCGCACTGGGCGGTGTCCCGGCCGATTACGAGGTGCTCGCGCGCAGTATGAACGCCAATCTGGCATCGGGGGTGTTCATGGCGGCGGTGCTGGCCATCGGCCGGGAACGCCCGGAGATCCTGGCGCGGATGAATCATCTGGCGCAATGGGTGGCCATCTCGCCGATGAAGGACCAGTGCGTATCGGTATTCGCGCTGCCGGGCGTGCTGCATCTGCCGATCGATATCGCCGCCGATATGGCCGATCCGCTGCGTTCCCCACTGGCCGCCGATATCTACCAGGTGACCAGGATGTCGGGTCTGCGTGCGGGCACCCCGCTCTACATCTACCACGGTGAGCAGGAGTTCTGGCTGCCCGCCGAAGCGGCGAGGGCACTGTTCGACGAGCAGTGCGCGCTCGGCGCCACGGCCGTGTACCGCAGCGTCTTCGGTGAGCACATCGTGGCCGCGGGTCTCGGCTATCCGGAGGCGATGCTGTGGCTGGACGAACGACTGCGCGGGGTGCCCGCGGTGAGTGAATGCTGATCGCCGGTATGTGACGGTCGACGACGCCGACGACCGCTGTTTGTCGCCGGGCCCAGAGTCACGCCGCGGGCGGGCGCGCACCGCGTGACGTCGATACCGTTACCCGGTCCCGGCGGTGTACCGCCGGGCCGGAAGGCAGGGCAGATGAACGACACCTCGACCGCGGCCGCGGACCAGGCCGCCGCGCTCGTCGGACGGCACTACCGCATGGTCGACCATTACGAGGTCGGCCGCGAGAAGATCCGGGAATTCGCCAGGGCGGTACAGGATCACCATCCCGCGCATTGGCGCGAGGAGGCCGCCGCCGCGCTCGGTTACGACAGTCTGATCGCTCCGTTGACGTTCCCGGCGGTCGTGTGGATCCAGATGCAGCGCGCCATGTTCGACGCGGTGCTCACCGGCTACGACATCAGCCAGGTATTGCAGACCGAGCAGACGATCCGGATGTATCGCCCGCTGGTGGCCGGTGACCGGCTGCGCTGTGACGCCTATGTCGAATCGTTCCGCCGGTTCGGCGACAAGGACTTCATGGTCACCCGCAATGTGCTCAGCGATGAGTACAAGGAGATCGTCCAGGTCGCGAGGACGACCGTGGTGGCGGTGACCGGCGCGGTCGTCACCGACGAGCTGGCCGCGGCGGTGGACGGGGTGATCATGTCCGGTCATTCGAAGGCCGACCGGCTGGCGGCGGCGGCACGGCGCGCCGAGGACACCGACGAACCCGCTGTCGTCGAATGCTTCGATCAGCTGACCGCCGTCGACCCGGAACCGGTACGACCCTCCCGCGCCCGTGTCCGCTTCGACGACCTCGGGATCGGCGATACGCTGCCGTCGCGCACGGTCGCGCTCTCGCGCGGCGATCTGGTCAACTACGCGGGCGTATCCGGTGATTCCAACCCGATCCATTTCAGCGATCGGGTCGCTCGCGCGGCCGGGCTGCCCGATGTGGTCTCCCACGGCCTGCTGACCATGGGGCTCGGCGCGGGCTACCTCACCGAATGGCTCGGCGACCCGGCCGCGGTGACGCACTACGGCGTGCGGTTCGCGGGCTTCGCTCCGGTCGACCCCGTCCGGTCCGGGGCGATCGAATTCCACGGCCGGATCACCGGACTCGATGCTCGGCGCGGATCGGCGACGGTGGCCATCACCGCGACATGCGGTGGTCGAAAACTGTTCGGACGCGCCACCGCCGAGGTGCTGCTGCGCTGCTAGCGGTGGCGTTCGGAGCCGAATGCCGATCGGACCGAGCGGTTTTCGCGTCGGACATGATCGCGGGCCATGGGAGACTCGAAGGATGGGTGCCTCGCAGCTACGTTCCGTCCCGGCCGATGTCCCACCGCGAACGGGGGAGCGGACCCCGGCGCTCGACGGCGGGCCGACCGTCCTACGGATGGTGCTCGGCGGCCGGTTACGGCGGCTGCGTGAGGCGGGCAATATCTCCAGGGAGGCCGCGGGCGAACACATTCGCGGCTCACATTCCAAGATCAGCCGCATCGAACTGGGCCGCACCCCGATCCGCGAACGCGACCTGGTCGACCTGCTCGCACTCTACGGCGTCACCGACGCGGCGGAACTCGACGAATTCCGCCGGCTCGCCGACGAAGCGGGCACTTCGGGATGGTGGCATCGCGATAACGACTGGCTGCCCAAATGGTTCGACATGTACCTGGGATTGGAGCAGGCCGCCTCGATGATCCGCGCGTACGAGCCGCGGGCCGTACCGGAACTGCTCCAGACCGCCGATTACGCGCGTGCGCTGATCCGACTCGCGCATCCGTCCGAATCGGAGGACGGGATCGAACGCAGAGTGGCGCTGCGAATGCGTCGCCAGGAGATCCTCACCCGCCCCGATCCGCCGCGGCTGTGGCTGATGGTGGAGGAGGCGGCGCTGGCCCGCCGCATCGGCGGGTCGGCGGTGTGGAACGAACAGCTCGACCGGGTGATGGCGGCGGTGGAGCAGCCCAATATCACCGTGCAACTGCTGGCCGATGATGTCGGCGGTCCCGCGCTCACCGAGGGCGCGTTCACCGTCCTGCGCTTCGCCGAGGCCGATCTGCCCGATATCGTCTACATCCAGCAGCTCACCGGCGCACTGTATCTGGACAAACGCGCCGACCTCGATGCGTATCGGGCGGTGGCCAACCAGCTGTCGGTACACGCGACACCGCCGGAATGCACTCCCGGTCTGCTGCGGGCGCTGCGACGGCGTCAGCCGCCGATCCTGCGGCACCCGACCGGCGAGGAGGCGTAACCGGCCGCCGCGGTGGCGTGCCGGGCGAGCAAGGGTAGGGAACGAGCTCGCCGGGCACGCCGTGCACCCGGTAGACGCGGCGAACGAGAACCGGGTGCGGCACCGACGTTAGAACAGATCGGCGTGCGCGGCAGCGCCCGGCGCACGATCTCGGACAATCTCCTGCTGCCGGTGGAAACGGTTGTGAGCGAACACAACTGGCCTATACGGGGAACAGGCTGTGTCTGCGTGGATCGTATTCGGCGACCGTGCCCTTGTCGCGCAGCAGGTGCAGGGCGCGCCGGATCTCGAGCCTGGTGTCGGACGGTTCGATCACGGCGTCGATGTAGCCACGTTCGGCCGCGATCCACGGTGTCGCGGTGGTGGCGTTGTATTGGTCGATCATGAAATCGCGTACGGCCTCACGCTGATCGGCGGGAACCATCGACAGCTGTTTGCGGCCGACGATGCTCACCGCGCTCTGCGCGCCCATCACCGCGATACGTGCGGTCGGCCAGGCCAAGCTGATGTCGGCGCCGAGCTGTTTGCAGCCCATCACCGCATACCCGCCGCCGTAGGCCTTGCGGACCACGACGGTCACGATCGGCACGGTCGCCTCGAGCACCGCCCGGAAGAATCGTCCACCGCGCTTGATGACACCGCTGCGTTCCTCTTCCACACCGGGCAGCACACCCGGAGTGTCGACCACGAACACCAGCGGCAACCCGAAGGCGTTGCAGAGCCGGATGAAATGGGTCGCCTTGTCCGAGCAGCGGGCGTCGATCGCGCCGCCGAGAGCCATCGGCTGATTGGCGACCACCCCGACGCTGCGGCCGTCGACCCGGGCGAAGCCGGTGATGAGATTCGGGGCGGTGGTGGCGCTGATCTCGTGGAATTCGCCGTCGTCGAAGATGCGCAGCAGAATGTCGTGCATATCGTAGCCGTGCGTATCGGAGTCCGGGATGATCGAGTTCAGCTCGAGGTCGGAATCGGTGCGCTCGGGTTCGAGGCCGGGGTTGACGATCGGCGGCTGCTCCAGGCAGCTCGACGGCAGGAAGCTCAGGTAGGCGCGCGCCCAGTCGAAGGCGTCCTGCTCGGTGGCCGCGACATGGTGCACGGTGCCGTTGGCGGCCTGCACGTGGGCGCCGCCCAGTTCCTCCATGCTGACCTCTTCACCGGTCACCTCCTTGATGACCTCGGGCCCGGTGACGAACATGTAGGACTTCTCCGTCGCGATCAGCACATCGGTGTTGACCGGCGCGTACACCGAACCGGCCGCACATTTGCCCAACATGATCGACACCTGCGGGACGAAACCGGACAGCTTGCCCTGTCGGCGGCTCATCAGGGCGTACCAGGCCAGCGAGGTGACCGCGTCCTGGATGCGGGCGCCACCGGAATCGTTGATCGCCACCACCGGGCAGGCGTTGTCGAGGGCGAAGTCGAGGGCGGCGGCTACCTTGCGGCCGAACATCTCGCCCACCGATCCGCCGAACACGGTCTGATCGTGGGCGATGACCACCACCGGCCGGCCGTCGATGCGGCCGCGTCCGGTGACCACACCATCGCCATACATGGCCTCATTGCTCGCCGGTTGGCGCACCAGCGCGCCGATCTCGACGAAACTGCCGGGGTCGAGCAGTGCGCGTACCCGTTGTCTGGCGCTCGGAATGCCCTTGTGCTTGCGTTTGGTGATACCGGCTTCGCCGGCGGGCTCCTCGGCGAGCTCCAGGATGCCCTGAAGCTGTTCCAGCTTTTCTCGAGTACTGCTCATTATCTGTGGATCCAGCCCTTCACGCTCGCCCGCGCCGTAGAACTACCGCGCGGCCGAGCCGTGCGGTGGCGCAGCGCTCGATGCTAACCCGGTCGAGGGCCCGCGCACAGCGGCGGCGCCGATCTCATGGGACACCTCACAGCGGACCGTCTATCGCTCTCGCCGTGACCACGCGGAAATTCCATCGCGGCCGGTCGGATTTTGTGCGTAGTCCCTGACCGGGAACGGCACGCTCGTGATCGGTCCCGAAGGCAGCGGCGAATGCTGCCACCTGCGGCGTCGCGGCCGTACAGTGACCGCGACGCGGCGCCGGGAAATGCGCGGACCGGCGCCGTGTCCCATAAATTTCGCTGGCGTTGTTCGCTGCCCGCGCGGGCCATCCTACCCGCGGTCCGTTATCTGATTGTGATTCCACCCAACGGGCCACTATTGCCCTCATGACTTATCCGATTCCGCTCCGCTCCGGGCAATTTCGACGCCGCACACCGATATCGTCCGATAGTCATGATGGGCACACAGGCGGGCGCGGATATTTCGGGCCTGGAAGCAGAACTCGTGCGATTCCTGATGCGCCGCAGACGAAGCGCCGCCGGCGGTGATATCGCGGCAACGGCGCGCCACTGTCTGGCCGAAGCCGTACAACAGCTGCAACCGCGCGGCGCGCGACCCGGTGCGGGTGCCGCTGCCGTCGCGGGTTCGGCGGTGCGCTGGGCACGGGAGGGGGTCGCACTGGAGACGGTCCTCGGCGCCTACCACGAGGGCATCCGTCAAGGGCTCGAGTTCTTGGCCGACCGCGCCGACACCGACTCCGGTTCGGCGGCGGAACTGCTCGCCGGAACCCAGCTCATGGTCCGGGTACTGGAACTGGTGACGGTGACCGCGTCCGCGGCCTATCTGGACGAGCACCGCCTCGTCGCCCGCGAACATCAGACCGCCGCGCAGACGCTGGTATCGGCGCTGCTCAGCGGCCACGGAGTCGGTGCGCTGGCCAAGCGCACCGGCATCACCGTGGCACCGGCGTATCAGGTGGTGGCGTTGGCGATACCGCCGCATCCGGACGAACACGCGTCCGGGATCGGGGCGGTGTCGGCGGGCAGGCGCAAATTGCGCCGGGTGCAGGCGGCCTTGGCGGCGCCGCTGGGGTCGCGGTCGTTGTCGCTGTTGTCGGCCGACGGCGGAACGGTACTGATCCCACAGGACGCGGCCTCGGCGTTCGCGCCCGCGCCTGCCATGACCGGTGAGGTTCTCGAGGCGGTCGGTGAAGCGGCGGAGGTTCAACTCACCGCGGCGGTGGTCTGCGGCGCCACCGAGCGGATCCCGGAACTGGCCGGGCGCGCGCACGACGTCCTCGACCATCTTCGCGGATCCGGCCATCCACCGGGGCTGTACCGGATCACCGACGGCGGCGACACCGGTGGCTGTGATTGCGCCCAGTCGCCCCGGATGCCGGTAGTCGATCCTCCCAACGACGTGCGAATCGGCCGATCGGCCTGATCATCGGCGCATACCGTGGAATCCGCCTCGTGGCCGGAGCAGGACAGGAGAACGTTGTGATCACCGCGCCGAACGATCAGGTCATCCCGCGTGACCGGGCGCCGATCGCCGAAGGCGACACCGATCTCGCTTGTGACCAACCGATCGCGGAACGTATGCTCCAGCGAATCGCCGTCGACGAAAACCTGCATATGATCTTCTCCTGCACCATCAGTGGCGCCGTATCCGATCCCGCGCCCGATAGTATGCTGCGCGCGAACGTCGACGTGGTCACCCGATCCCAGATGCTCGCGCCGCCGCCGTCCGCGGCACGAAACTCAGTGGCGCCGAGTGAGAACAGAAGCCATGGCGCGCGTCGGGACCTCGCGGTGCGAGCCGGACGACAGCGGTCGAACCGGTGCGTAGTGGCGGTGCCGCGCCGTGCGGAACGGGCTGCTGCGGCCGGATGAACGCACGAATCTCGATGACGGCGGCGGCGATGGCCTTGGTCGCCGCAGTGGGCGCGACTTCCGCAGCGGCTGTTCCGGTCGACCCGACACCACGGGCGCCGGGCACCACCGCGACAACCGAATCCGCCATCACCCGAACATCATTGGTCCGCGTCGAAGTGCTCGGCAAACAGCGCATCCGGCTGCATATCGCCTCCGCCGCCATGCGTCGCGTGATCGCGATCGACACCCTGATCGGCACCGGTCCGGCACCCCGCCCGACGCTGTACCTGCTCGACGGGGTCGACGGCGAAAAGACCTCCGGCTGGCTCACCAAGGGCGGCGCCGACGAATTCTTCGCCGATAAACCCGTCGACGTCGTGCTCACCACCGGCGGCACCGGCAGCATGTACACCGACTGGGTGCGCACCGACGCCGCGCTCGGGCTGAACCGGTGGGAAACCTTCCTCACCGAGGAACTGCCGCCACTGGTGGAAACCTATCTCGGCGCGACCGGCGCACGCGCGATCGCGGGCGTATCGATGGGTGCGCAGGCGGCGATGATGCTCACTCAGCGTCATCCGGGGATGTACCGTGCGGTGGCCGGGATGAGCGGATGCTATTCGACCTCCGACCAATTGGGTCGCGCGGTCACCACCATCACCGTCGCCTCGCGCGGCGGCAACCCGGAAAATCTGTGGGGGCCGCCCTCGTCACCGGAATGGGCCGCCCACGACAGCCTGCTCGGCGCGGAAAGGCTGCGCGGCACCGCGATCTACCTGTCGGCCGCCACGGGCGCACCGACCGGCGTGGATCTGGTCCAGGTGGCGCAGGCACCGGATATCGTCGCGGCGCTGGGGGAGATCGGTGGCGGCGCGGCCTTGGAAGCGGGCGCGCGTTCGTGTACCGAACGACTCGCCGCACGACTGACCGAACTCGATATCCCGGCGACGGTCGAACTTCTGCCCCAAGGCATGCACACCTGGCCGGACTTCCGGGCGCAGCTGCCGCGCACCTGGCCCACCCTCGCGAAGGCGCTGGAACTGCCGCACTGACTCCTCAGTCGGCGAAGCGCACCTCCGCGGCGGCATAGCCGAAGAGTTTGCGGCCGTGTGACCGCGCCTCGATGGCGACGGTGCCGCGCCGACGATGCGGATCCAGCGAGGTGATCCGGCCGCCGAACTCGATCGGACTCGACGCCAGCGCCGGTATCCGCAGATAGTGCGTGTAGTGGGCGAACTGGGCCCGCAGGCGGGTCACCGCGGCGGGGTCGCCGAGCCAGGAACTCAGATAGCCGGCGGCGAGACCGAGCTTGAGCATGCCGGGGGCGACGACCGTCGGCAGCCCGGACTCGATGGCGGTGCGTTCATCGAACAGCGCCGGATTCGCATCACCGGTGACACCCGCGTAGTTGACCAGATCGCCACGGGACAGCCGCAGCACCCTGGCGGGCAGTGCGGCACCGACCCGCAGCGTCGCGGGATCGACCGCGATACACGGAGTATGCCGCGGCCGCATGACACCCACCGTGTCCTGACCCGCGGCGGTGATGGTGCCCGGCACGGGTTCGGCCGGGCTGTCGGTCATCGCCACCCGGTGGACCGCTTCACCGAGTCGCGCGGATTCGCCGGTGCGCGCCAGGAGCGCGGTGGATCCGGTCTGCACCACCGCGCCGCGCACATCGGTGAGCACGCTCTTGATCGCCATCACGTCGTAATCGGCGAAATGACGGAACGATTCGAAATAGATATCGCAGGTGAGTTCATCGCCCGCGACCAATGGCCTGCCGATATCGATCACCTGATCGGCGTGCAGAATCCGGGCCGGGTCGTAGCCGGTGAGGACGGTGTCCAGGATTTCGCGGTGCACCCGCAGCAGAATGATCGACGCGAAGGTCGGCGGTGCGATCAAGCCGGGGTAGCCGAGCGCGGCCGCCGCGGATTCATGCCAGTGCGCCGGATGCCGATCCTGGACCGCGCGGGCGAATTCGCGGATCTTCTCCCGGCCCACGATGTACCGGTGCGCCGATCGGTATCGATGGTCGAGCAGGGCCCGAACCTGATCGGCGGGTGCGACGGTGGTTGCTGCCTCGGACATCTGTGCTCCTCGGGTTCGCTCGGAACGGAATTCGGCGGGCGAATATCAGCGCATCGGCCCGAACACCCAGGCGAGGGCGGGCACGTGGTCGGGGGTGACCGCGGCCGCGACCGGGACACCTGCGGCGGCGAAACTCGCGACAGCGCGGTCGATATGGTCGGCGGAAGTCACCACGACAGCGTCGCTTGCACCGAGGTCGTGCATGATCTGCGCCGAATGCTGCGCGTTCTGCACGGTATCGACCGCGGCCGGATCGAGGTGGATGCGCTCGGCCGCGATACCGTGCCGGACCAGCCAGTCCGCCATCGCGACGGCCTCACTGATGCCGTTGCGCGGATTGCCGCCGGTGACGATGATCGGTGAGGCCGGTGCCAGCAGGGCCTGGACGTATCCGGTGCGTAGCCGGTCGATCAGCTCCGGGCGCATGGTGCCGTCGGCGAGCAGCCCGTAACCGAGCACGACGATTGCGGTGCCCGGGCCGTGGACCTGAGCCAATGGGCCGGACACGAACTCGGCCGAACCCGTCGACTCGGCAACCGCGGCGGGCGGGTGCAGTCCAGCGCCCAGCACGGCGGCTGTGCCGAGCACCGCGAATGCGGTGAGCCGGAGGATCGGTCGCCTGCGGTGGGCCCTGATTTCCGAATGTGCGCGGGTCGGCGATGCCATCGAATCGAACATGGGCGCTCCCAAGAATGTGCCGGGCGGTGACCACCGGTGGCGGGAAAGGTATTTCCCCATGATTCGACACCCGGCGGCGAATACGCGGTGATTCGCTGGTTATCTGGAGGATTCACCGATTTCCGGCGCACGTTTTCGTGTCGGTGCACGTGGCGTTGTGCGCCAGACCCTGTCGGTGGGCTGCGCCGCTGTGAGATTCACCGTGCGTGATGCGCACGTCGACCGACTGTGTCCGGTCCCTACTGGTGATCGGCTTCGTTCGTGAGGTTTCCAGAGACCGCTTCCGCACCGCGGTTTCGGGGTCGCGCGGTCTTAGCGTTGGCGCAGTTTCCGTGCCGCCGACCGGATGTCGGCGCTGTCGCTGGAATTTCGACGTTCAGGAAGGCTTGTTATGCGGTGGAGTGTTTCGCGTCGTGTGTTGCGTGCTGCGGTGGTGGCGGGTGCTGCGGTGTTGGTGGTCGGGTTGGTGGGTGGGCAGGCGGTGGGTGTGCCGTCGGAGCGGGATTTGGCGGAT
>NZ_JARWNX010000023.1 GCF_029868385.1 Nocardia cyriacigeorgica
ATAGTTTCATAGAGTTACGGCGGCTATAGCGGTGGGGAAACGCCCGGTCCCATTCCGAACCCGGAAGCTAAGGCCACCAGCGCCGATGGTACTGCACTCGACAGGGTGTGGGAGAGTAGGACACCGCCGGAACATCCTTTCACGAAAGCCCCCCGACCACGGTCGGGGGGCTTTCGTCGTTTCTATGGTTCGGGAACGGATTACGGCTCTATCAGCCCGGCGCGAATGGCATAGCGGGTCAGAGCCAGACGATCGCGGAGGCCGAGTTTCTGCAAGATATTGGCGCGGTGGCGGTCGACCGTCTTGACGCTGATCACCAGATCCCCGGCTATTTCGCGGGAGGAATAGCCCTCGGCGACGAGTTTGACGATCTCCTCCTCACGCGGGGTGAGGACCGTCTGGGGGAGCGGATCGCCCTGGGTGGCACGCTCGAGCCAATCCCGGATGAGAGAGTTCACGGCGCCGGGATACAGGTACGGTTCGCCGCGCAGGGTGGCTCGGCAGGCCTCGAGCAAGTCGCGGTCGGCGACGGATTTCAGGACGTAACCGGACGCGCCGACACGTAGCGACTCGAAGAAGTACTGCTCGTTGTCATACATCGACAGCATGAGGATGCGCACGCCGGGGTTGTCGCGGTTGATTTCGCGGGCCGCCTGGATGCCGGTCATCCTCGGCATGGCGATATCGAGGATCGCGAGATCGACGGGCACCTGCGTGAGCTGCTGTACCGCCTCATAGCCGTTGGCGGCTTCGGCGACCACCGTGAGATCGGGTTCGGCGTCGAGGATCATCCGCAGACCGGAACGGACGAGGGCATGATCGTCGGCGAGCAGGATTCGGGCCGGTGCGGTGCTCATGATCGGCTTCCTCCGTGCGCTCGCGGGATCCGCAGGCAGACCTCGGTGCCGTGTCCCGGCGGGGCTTCGATGGTCAGATCGGCATCGACGAGCAGCGCACGTTCGCGCATACCGCGGATACCTGCGCCCTCCTCGTCCACGCCGCCGCGGCCGTCGTCACGCACCCGCAGCACGAGCGAATCCCCATGCATACGCAGACTCAGCTCGACGCGGCGGGCCTCGGCGTGGCGGGCGATATTGGTCAGACTCTCCTGCGCGATGCGATAGCAGACCAACTCCACATCGGGAGCCAGCCGGGGCAGATTGCGGTCGACATCGCGGGTCACGGTGATCCCGGCGGTGGAGGCGAACTCGCTGCACAGCGCGGTGAGCGCGCTGGACAGACCGAGATCGTCCAGCACATCGGGCCGCAACCGGCGCGCGATCCCACGCACTTCGTCCAGACAGGAACGCACGGTCTCCTGCGCACCGTGCAGGACATCGACGACATCGTCGGGTGCGCGGTCGGCGGCGCGTTTCATCGACAACAGTGCGACGGTGAGGCTTTGGCCGATCTCGTCGTGCAGCTCACGGGCGATGCGCTGCCGTTCGCCCTCCTGGGCGGCGAGTGCGGAAGCGCTGGCAATGGCGCGTTCGGACTCCAACCGCTCCACCATGGCGTTGAACGAGTCGATCACGCGCGACATATCGCCGTTGCCGCGTTCGTCGAGCCTGCCGCTGCGGCGCAGGGGGTCCACGCGCTGCATGGAGGCGATGAGCTGGTCCAGCGGTGCGAGGCTCGACCGCAGCAGGAAGGCGTTGGCCGCGAGGATCACCGCGAGCCCGACCAGCAGGACCGGTATCTCGGTCAGCCGCACCCGCGAGGACACCGTGGCGGGTGATAGCGCCAGCACCAGGGTGCCGAAGGTGAACACCGATCCGTTGATGAGGAAGATCCGCCGGAACAGGGCATCCGCCGGTGTCCGGGTGTGCCGCCGGAACAGGCCGATTCCACTTTCCGGACGGTCCATGACCCCAGTGTGGCCGCTGGTGCACATGGTGTCCATGGGGTGCGCCACCCATTCCGCTCCCCGGCACTACATAGCGTCTGCCCACACAGATGGGTATGGGCACCGATAGTCGCCGACCCTGCCCGTCGCCAAGACTGAGATCGACAACGCAGACGGTGGCGGGAGGTGCTCGACATGGACGTCGACCGCACCACTGTGCCGGGTAAGGGCACCGTGCACCATCTGCTGACCCGCAGTGGCGCCCGGTTCGCTCTGGTGGCAGGCAGCGACGGGAGCAAACACGTGCTGGTCTACGACACCGTCCGCGACGAACCCGTCCAGTCCATCGCCTTGGAGCCCGACGAGGCGGATCAGTTCGCCGAACTCTTGCACAGCGCGCCGATCCCCGATCGGGTGGCTCGCCTGGAACGGCTGATGGACCAGCTCACCGGCGAGCGGAGCCGCTCATGACCACTGTTTTCCCGCACGCGCGACGGGGCCAATCGATGCAAGCACATGAGATCGCGATCCAGCTGCCGACCGTCCACCCCGGTGATCCGGTGGCCAAGGCGATGCGGTTGATGGTCGTCAACCGGCTGCCGGGGATGATCGTCGTCGATGACGACGATCGTCCCGTCGCCGTCCTGCCCGGCACCCAGGTGCTGCGGTTGGCGATTCCCAGCTCGTATCAGGACGATCCGGCCCTGGCCCGCACCATCGATGAAGTGCACGCCGAACTGTTCTGGCGTGATCCCGGCCATCTCACGGTGGGTGACTGCTTGCCCGAGCGTTCGGCCAAACCCGCCATCGTCCGCCCGGATGCGACGCTGCTCGAGATCGCGGCGCTGATGGCGCAGCGGCACAGCCCGCTGGTCGCGGTGGTCAACCATTCGCGCACGTTGCTCGGTGCGGTGACACTGGAACGTCTGCTGATCAGCCTGGCCGTTGCCGGTCCCGAAGACTGACCGCCACCCGGCCGAGGCGAGGTGAGCGATGAACCAGCTGGTGGCCGTTGCCATTTTCATCGGGGCGTTCTGGTTCATCGCGACCGAACGGGCCGACAAGGTCAAGATCGTGCTCATCGGCGCGGGGCTGATGACCATCTTCGGTCTGGTCCCCGGCGAGGAGGTGTTCTACAACGCGCATGCGGGCATCGACTGGAATGTCATCTTCCTGCTGCTCGGCATGATGATCATCGTCGGTGTCATCAAACAGACCGGGTTGTTCGACTTCCTTGCCATCTGGGCCGCGAAACGTTCACACGGTAATCCGTTCCGGCTCATGGTGATGCTGATGATCATCACCGCGGTGGCTTCGCCGATCCTGGACAATGTCACGATCATCATGCTCATCGCGCCGGTCACGATCGTCGTCTGCGATCGGCTCGGGATGGCGGCGCAGCCGTTCATCATCGCCGAAGTGCTCGCGGCGAATATCGGCGGCGCGGCCACCCTGGTCGGTGATCCGCCCAACATCATCATCGGTAGCCGAGCGGGATTGAGCTTCAACGACTTTCTCATTCATATGGCGCCAGCGGTCGCGGTGATCTTCATGCTGTTCGTGGTGTTCACGCGCTGGTTGTTCCGTGCGCATCTGCGACAGGAATCCGAACACATCACCACGGTGATGGCGTTGCAGGAACGGCGGGCCATCACCGATACCCGGCTGCTCACCCGGTCCTTGCTCGTGCTCGGCGGCGTGATCATCGGTTTCGGGTTGCATTCGGTGCTGCATGTCGCGCCGTCGATCATCGCGTTGCTGGGTGCCGGGGCGATGGTGCTGATCTCGCGGCTCGATGTGGGCGATGTGCTGCGCGAAGTCGAATGGGGCACCCTGGTGTTCTTCATGGGGTTGTTCGTGATGGTGGCGGGGCTGGTGCATACCGGTGTGATCGACCGGATCGGTGACGCCGCCGTCGCCGCGTTCGGCGACAACCCGCTGCTCGCCTCGGCGACGCTGGTGTTCGGCTCGGCGGTCGTCGCCTCGTTCATCGACAATATTCCGTATACGACGACGATGGCGCCGGTGGTCGAAGGGCTCGTGGACCAGACACCGGATCCCGCTCAGGGGCAGGCGCTGTGGTGGTCGTTCGCATTCGGCGCCGATTTCAGCGGTAACGGGACGGCGGTCGCGGCCAGCGCCAATGTCGTCGCCCTGGATATCGCGCGCCGCGCCGGGCATCCGATCACCTTCTGGCAGTTCACCCGGTACGGAATCGTGGTGACAGCGCTCAGCAGCATCCTGGCGTGGATCTATATCGCCATGCGCTATTTCTGATCGGATCGCGATCGGTCGGCGGGCGCTCGTGGCAGACTCGGAGGCGAACCGACCGCACGACGAGAGGGATCAACGATGCGCACCCACCTTCGGCGATTCGGGCCCGCCGCCGCTCTCGGCGTCATCGCGCTGGCGACGGTGTTCACGGCGCCCGGAGCCACCGCCGCGGTGACCGGAGTGAGCGTGGCCGCCGGACCGGAAGGCCTGCGCACCGGATGCGCCGTCACGGTGACCGCCACTGTCGACGCACCGCCGTGGGAGGCGGGCGAGATCACGATCATCAACAGCGGCGGATCGGTCCCCGGAAACGGTGAACGCCTCGGCCAGGCGGTGTATCACCCCGAGAACGGGACGGCGACGTTCGAGTGGACACCGAAATACACCGGACGACAGAACATCACCGCTCAGCAATTCACACCGGGGCAGTACACGTCCTCGAAGTACATCGAGGTGGATGTACAGGGCCGCGGTATCGACGCCGGGAGTTCCTGCCTGCCCCTGCCATGAGGGGCAGACGAGGCGGGCACCCAGAATCCGGGATTCGACCTCCTCGGCGAGTTGGAGCAGGCCGGGCGGCCTCGAACGTAGCTCTGACGCTCGAGACCACCCAACCTCGCCCCGGTGTGCTCAGCCGCGGTCGAACTCGGCGTGACGGAGGCTGGTGGTGAAGGCGTCCCATTCGGCTGGGGCGAAGACAAGTGCCGGGCCGGTGGGGTTCTTGGAGTCGCGGACCCCGACCAACCCCTCGTCGAGGTGGGCGACTTCCACGCACTGGGCGTTCGATTCGCTATGGCGACTCTTGAACCATCGTGCACCGGCTAAGTCGACGTTCACCGCTGGTCATGCTCCCTTGCTACCTGCCGGAGCAGGTCTCGCGTTCTCGCTTCATCCAGTGCCTGGTACCGGATGAAGTCAGCGAGCTCAGTGTAACGCTGCACGTCTTCTCGCTTTTCCAGGTACATGTCACTGCTCATACCGCCGTCCAGGTAAACAACCGGTGGCTCTATCGGTGTGCCCTTCGAAGTCGTTCCGAAATCGAGGATGACAAACGGCCCAGTCATCAATCCCCAGGCCAAACCGGCCGAGTAAGGGTGGACGCGGAGCGTGATGTTGTCGCGTTTGCCGACCTCCGCGAGTTCCCGTAGCTGTGCAGCCATGATTCGCGGGCTCCCAACCACACGATGCAGCGCGGACTCGTGAAGGAGTACTTCCAACTGGAGCGGGCTTGCCTTGCGAGTCACGATTGCCTGTCGTTTGAGCCGGACCTGCACGCGTCGTTCGATGTCATCTTGACTGTCGAATCCGGGGAACGCCGCAATCAGCGCGCGCGCGTAGTCCGGGGTTTGTAGCAGACCGGGGACTTGTTCGCAGTACGACAGGAGGCGCCGTGCCGAGGTCTCCATACCGACGTACATGTTGAACGCGTTGCTGAACATTCCGCCGAACGCGGTGACATCAGGGTTGTTCGCTGCCTTGATCGCCAAGTCGACGGCCTGCTCGGTCTCGATTGCGGCTACTTCGTAGAGCTCACACAACGCGCGCACATCCTGCTTACGCAGCTTCTGTGGGCGCCCGGTCTCCATGCGTTGTAGCGCGGCTGTACTGAGCTGAACCTCCGCAGCTGCCGCCGCGATTGTCAGGCCGCGACCCTCTCTCCGCTCTCTCAGGAACCGTCCGAGCTGGCGGCGAAGCAGCGTGGGTGACTCCTCTGACATCAAGGCTCCCTCTGAATTGAGTTTGACCGCAGGCGATTTTGAATCCATGGTCTCGCAAATCTGACGACTCTCGTGGGACTTTGAACGCATTGGTTTGAAGATTCAGATGCGTTGCAGCCGAGAGCGTGGCGAGTGGTCTCCTTGTGGGGCGCCCGGCAGGGAGGACGCCAACCCGGACCCCTCCGCAGCTCCCGTTCCCGGTGCCGGTCATCCACCGGGCCGGGCGCACCCGAACACTTCCGACTACCTGACTCGAGGTCTGCTCATGGAGCACATGGCGTGTGGTGACACTCCGGTGTCGCGGTGCGAGTTCTATCGCAGGGTGTGTGGTTTGGCCGCTGTTGTGCGGCCCGGTACCGGGCGGATCGTCATGCCAGCGGGGTCGGTGTGGGCGTTACGGATGACCGCCGGGCTCGGGCAGGCGGTGCGCCACGACCTGCATTCCCGGCGGTATGCGGTGGGGCCCATCGTTTCTCATCCGCGGTCGGGTACCTGGACGTTTCTGGTGCGGCCCGATCTGCCGGAATCGGATCGGCTCTTCGCGCAGCTGTACGGCGTGGGGGTGGCGGTGCACCGGTACGGCGGGGAGATCGCGTTGCCGTCGCCGGGGGATCGGCCGTTCACCATGCGGCAGTGGGTGGAACCGCTGCGCGACCGGTTCCGGCCTTCGGCGGCAATGGTGGTGGCGGCGGTCAGCCGGTGCCTGCCGGTCGGGAAGATCGATCTGCGGCTGCTCGACGACGAGCCGACCGCACGATGATGGATGCCGATGGGGGAGAGGCGATATCGACCGTCCCGGCTGCCGACGATTCCGGTGCGCTCGCGCGCCCACCACTGCTGCCGGATGCGGGCCGCCTGTTCCGGGTCTTCTGCGCGGTCGATCCGGTGGATGATCCGCTGGTTCATTCGGCCGTGGCGGTGCTGTCGGTGTGGGTTCGGCATTACGAATTGAGGTGCAGGCCGATGCTCGGTCGGCTGGCGGGGCAACTCGACCTCTACATCTACCTGATCGACTGCCATGCCGAAGACATCGTCGCCCGCCGGACCATCGCGCCGGAGGGCGACGAAATGCACTACACCTACGGCGAACACGTCGCGTTGCTCACCTCCGACTTCGTCCGCTACAAACGTGAACAATCCAGCCCCGGCGGCGTCACCGACGAACAGGCCCTCCATCACCACCGTCACTGGCAGGGATTCGACACGATGGTGGCCGCCGTCCATGCCGGTGCCGTGCGGCTGAAACCGCCGCGCGATCCGTCGTCACCGCGATTCACCGCGCCGCATCGCCCGCCGCGCGTCGAGGAGTGATTCCCCGGACTGTGAGGATGTATGGAGTGATCACCGAGCATGCACTCTTGAATGTCGTTCGCGGCCGCGAGGCCGACTTCGAAGCCGCCTTCGCCGAGGCCCGCGAGATCATCGCGGCGAGGCCCGGCTTCGGCAAGCTCACGCTCTCACGGTCGATGGAGTCGCCGGGCACGTACCTACTGCTCGTCGAATGGGACAGCCTCGAGGACCACACCGTCGGATTTCGCCGGTCGCCGGACTATCAGCGGTGGAAGGCGCTTCTGCACCACTTCTACGATCCGTTCCCGACTGTCGAGCACTTCCGGCCGGTGTGCGAGTGATCTCAGAGGATCGGCAGGTCAGGTGGGAGCTGGAGGGCTACCGAGACCAGGGAGTGCACTCGGGCGGCGATGATGTCGAGCAGGCCCTGGATCTCGGCGGGCGCCTTCTCGGCGGCGGTCTGGAGGTTCTTCAGATCGCCGTCGATCTGGGCCAGGGCCTTGCCGGTATCGCCGGGGCGGGCGTTGAGGGCGGCGGCGATCTCCTCCAGCGGGATGCCCTGGGCTTCGAGACGCTGGATGAGGTTGATGCGGTCGACGTCGCCGGGGTGGTACAGGCGGTAGCCGCCCGCGGTGCGCTCGGCGGGGGTGAGTAGCCCGAGGCCGGTGTAGTAGTCGATGGTCCGGTTGCTGACTCCCGCACGGGTGGCCAATTCGCCGATCCTGACCAGGGTGTCGGTCATGGGCCTCCTTTCGCGCGGCGGTGAAACGATACAGCGCTTGGCGGCCCGGCTGCGAGGAGCGCCACGCAATACCCAAACCATACAGTCGCGCGTGTTACTGTGGGACCGCGATGACCACTTACCTCTCGGCCGAGTCGATCACCCATCTGGCGCTGCTGCCCGGATTCCTCGACCCGGTGAACCTGCTGAATTCCTTCGGTACCTGGATGCTCGTCGGCCTGCTCGCCGTCGTGTTCATCGAATCCGGGCTGCTGTTCCCGCTGCTGCCGGGCGATTCGCTGCTGTTCACCGCCGGACTCATCGCCGCATCGAAATCCACCGAGATCGAGCCCTTCGCGCCGATCTGGTTGCTGCTGATTCTGATTCCGGTGGCCGCCATCGCCGGTGATCAGGTGGGTTATCTGATCGGAGCGCGCGGCGGCACCGCGCTGTTCAAGAACGACGACGCGCGGCTGTTCAAGAAGAAGTACATCGACGAATCGCACGAGTTCTTCGACAAGCACGGGCCGATCACCATCGTGCTGGCCCGATTCGTGCCCATCGTGCGGACTTTCGCGCCGGTCGTCGCCGGTGCGTCCGGTATGCGCTATTCGGTCTTCGCGCTCTACAACATCGTCGGCGGTGTGCTGTGGGGTGCGGGCGTCACCTATCTCGGCTATCTGCTCGGGCAGATCGCGGTGGTGCGCGAGAACATCGACCTCATCTTCCTGCTGATCGTGGCCGTGTCGGTGCTGCCGATCGTCGTCGAAGTGGGTAAGCGGATGCTGGCGGGCAGGGCCGACAAAGGAGCCGACGCCGAATCCGCGGACGTCGAGGAAACAGTGCGGTCCTGAACGTCATTCGCGTCGACCGAACGAATCGTCGGACCGCGAATCCCTCCTCCGCCCGCATCGACCGGTTCCGGCATCCGAACCGTGTCGCGTCGATCTCCCGCATCCGGCCGACGCGCCGATATCGTTGGGCACCCGTCCCGGCGTCTCGGGCGTACCGGTCGGGGACGGTTGCTCAGTTCTGTCGTTCCATCCACGGAGAGACATATGAAACGCGCTTCGCGCATCTGCCGACAACCCGGCTCGCCCCTGCCACTGCCGCCACGCGGTGAGACCTCGTGCTGACCGCGGCCAGCATTGCCCTCGGCGTTCTCGTCGTGCTGCTCATCACGGCGCTGACCGGCTATTTCGTCGCTCAGGAATTCGCCTATATGGCGGTCGACCGCTCCCGGTTGAAGGCACGCGCCGAAGCCGGTGACACACCGGCGCAACGAGCGCTCGGCGTCACCCGCCGCACCTCGTTCATGCTCTCCGGCGCCCAACTCGGCATCACCGTCACCGGGCTGCTGGTGGGTTATGTCGCCGAACCGCTGATCGGCCGTGGTCTCGGTGAACTGCTCGGCGGTATCGGGGTACCCACGGGCGTCGGCATCGCGGTGGGCGCCGTGCTGGCGATCGCGTTCTCCACCCTGGTGCAGATGCTGTTCGGTGAACTCTTCCCGAAGAACCTCGCCATCGCCAGGCCCGAACCCGTCGCCCGCTGGCTGGCCACCTCGACGACGGTCTATCTGAAACTGTTCGGCTGGCTGATCTGGCTGTTCGACCAGTCGTCGAATCTGCTGTTGCGTGCCCTGCGGATCGAGCCGGTACACGATGTGGAGCATTCGGCCACCCCGCGCGACCTCGAGCACATCGTCGCCAGTTCGCGCGATGCCGGGGAGCTGCCGCGGGAGCTGTCGACCTTGCTGGATCGCATCCTCGACTTCCCGACCGCCAACGCCGAGCATGCGATGATCGCGCGTTCTCGGGTCGACACCGTGCATATCGACGACCCCGTCGACGCGGTGCTCGCCCGCATGGGCACCGGGCACACCCGCTATCCGGTCGTCGGTTCCTCGAGCGACGATCTGCGCGGCGTCATCCACCTGCACGATCTGCTCGCCGGTCCGGTCGAGGGTACGGCTGCCGATCATCTGCGCGAGGCTGTCGTCGTACCCGGATCGCTCGCGCTGCCCGAGGTCGTCGCCCAACTGGACGCGGCCGGTGACGAGATGGCACTCGTGGTGGACGAATACGGCGGTTTCGCCGGAATCGTCACGATCGAGGACATCGCCGAGGAGCTGGTCGGTGAGATCGCCGACGAGCACGACACCGGACCCGATACCGATATCGTCGCCGAGCGCGACGGCTGGCTCGTCGCGGGTGATGTGCATCTGGACGAGATCGAGCGCGTGCTCGATGTCGAACTGCCCGCGGGGGACTACGAGACGATCGCCGGACTCGTCATCGCGGTATTCGGTGGGTTGCCCGACGCGGGTACCCGAGTCGCGATCGAACTGGAACCCAGTGGCGCCGACTACATCGCCGAACATCCTCCGGCCGCGCGCATGCTCGACGCCGAAGTGCGGACGGTGGCCAACCATGTGCCCGCCTCGGTGTTCCTGAGCCTGCGCACCGAACAGAAGTAGGTCGGCGATGAGTAGTCCGTGGGTCGTCGCGGTGGTCACGATCGGGTTGATCGGGGCCAGCGCCTTTTTCGTCGCGGTCGAATTCGCGTTGATCGCCGCGCGCCGTCACCGGCTCGAGGACGCCGCCGCCACCAGCTCGGCGGCCCGCGCCGCACTGCGCAGTTCCTCGGAACTGTCGGTGCTGCTGGCGGGTTCGCAGCTGGGCATCACGGTGTGCACGCTCGCGCTCGGCGCGATCACCAAACCGGCCGTGCATCATTGGCTCACCCCGCTGTTCGAGCGGATCGGTGCACCGTTGTGGGCGGCCGATATCGCCGGGTTCGTGCTCGCGCTGGTGATCGTGACCTTCCTGCATCTGGTGGTCGGGGAGATGGCGCCCAAATCGTGGGCCATCGCGCATCCCGAACGCTCGGCCACCATGCTCGCGATCCCGATGCGCGCGTTCATGGCGGTGACCCGGCCGCTGCTGAAACTGTTGAACCAGATGGCGAACTGGTGCCTGCGCCGCGTCGGTGTGGCGCCGGTCGACGAGGTGGAGTCCGGTCAGGACCCGGTGGCGCTGCGTCATCTGGTCGAGCATTCGGCGACTGCGGGCACGCTGGACGAGCGCTACCACGGCAACCTCATCAGCGCGCTGGAGCTGGAGCAACTCACCGTCGGCGATCTGATGCAGCCGGACACGTCCCCCGACGCCGTCACCCCCGACGCGCAGCGGGACACGATCCAGCAGAGGTCGCGCGCCACCGGCCATCTCCGGTTGCTCGTGCGCGACGGTGACGGCTACCGCGGCGTCGTCCACGTGCGAGACAGTCTCACGGCCGCACCGGACGCCACGGCCGCCGAGATGATGCGTCCGGTACTCACCCTGACGGCGACCACACCCATCTACGAGGCGTTGCGCACCATGCGTGAAACCCGCACCCACCTCGCCGTGGTGACCGACGCCGACGCCCCCGCCGGATTGATCACCATCACCGATGTGCTCCGCCGCCTGCTGCCGACCGCTGCGGGTGAACCAGTTCAGCGGGTGGAACAGGTCGACGGCGCATCGGCTCCACCAGCCACACCGCCAGGAACACCCCGGCCGTCACCACCCCGGTGATCACCGCGACCACCGGGCCGCCGACCACATCGACGATGAGCACGGTCACCCCGCACATGGCGACACCGAGCAGCACCAGACCCGCCATCGTGAACCGGTGCGAGGCGGTCACGATGGTCTGCAAGCGGTGTCGGCGGAACAGCAGCCGATGCCACGACACCGGCGCCACCAGGAAGATGGTGCCGCCGACCGCCGCACCCGCGGTGACCAGGTACACCGCGCGCATACCGGAGTCGAGCGAGTCGAACGCGGGCTGGAAGGGCAGGATCATCAAGAAGCCGGTCAGCAATTGCACACCGGTCTGGAGGACGCGCAGCTCCTGCAACAGATGCGCCCAGTTGCGGTCGAGGCGCTGGGTCGGGGTTTCGGCTCGGGCACGCCAGTTCCAGATGTCGTGAGCGGCGCCCGTGTTGCGGGCCGGGCCGTCCTGGTGTCCTGACCAGGTATTTTCCTCTGAATGCGTACGACGTGCCGACATGGCTTCCTCTGCTGGTTCCGCGACGGCCCGGTAGGGCCTGGTTGCGGCGTACCCGGCACAGTCGAGGTCATTCAGTTGTTTGCGGTCCGGGTTCGGGTTTCAGAGACGGCGTGTCGTCATTCGCGGCGATGGCGGCGGTGGCTGGTGTCGCACAGCGGGTAGCACTTGGATCGGTGGCACGTGCAGATCGCGACCTGAAATCTGTCGGAACGGACCGTGCGTCCGTCGGCGGTGACCAGCTCGACGGGGCCTTCGACGAGGAGCGGACCGTCCTTGGTGAAGCGCATGCGCACGGGTTCAGGCTCGGGTTCGGTCGGCACGGATCACCACCAGCTCCTCATGTCGTTGTCCGGGCTCGATGAAGCCTTCGGCGGTGAGCCACCGGGCCCGTGACCGCATGACCGGACCGAACGGAATCCGGGTCCGGGCCACGACCGCCGCTTTCAGTCCGCTAGCGCGCAATCTGGACAGCGTGAGATGGGGCCCGCTGATCGCCGACTGCACGAGCAAGGCGACACCGTTGTGGTCGAGCAGACTCGGCAGTCGGGCGCACAGCGGGTCGAGAACGGCTCGCCCGCGTCCACCCGCATCCCACGCACGGGCGCCGCCGCGGGTGCGGACCCCATCCGCGACGGGGACATACGGCGGGTTCGCGAGCACCACATCGAAACGGCGATCACGGATCACCGTGCGGAAGTCGCCGTGCACCAGCTCCACCGCGAGCCGGCGCAGCCGCATGTTCATCCAGGCCGAGGTCAACGCGGTCAGGGAAATGTCCACCGCGGTGACCGTCGCGGCACCGGCCCTGGCCGCCTCGATCGCCACCGCGCCGGTACCGGTGCAGATATCGAGCACCCGGCCGCCCGGCACGAGTCCGGCCTCGGTCATGGCGCGGGCGAGTAGCCATGAATCGGCCTGCGGACGGTAGACGCCGGGGGCGCGAATGAGTCTCATGTGAGGGGCATATCCCGTTTCGGGCGAGTCATTCGTGCTGGTCGTCGGGTTGTGTCGGCAGCACGGACGGATCGAGTAGCGAACTGCGTCCGGCCCGCCAGCTGTCGACCACATGGTCGCCGAAACGGTCCTCCAGCAGATTCGTCGCCTGGATGCCGAAGACGATCGACGGGATCAGCGCGGGTTCGCGGACGGCCAGATCCCCGATGACGTCGTGGCGCATGACCTGCTCGTGTACGGCATCGGCCTCCACGTGCTCGCGGTAGAACAGCACGCAGGCCGGATCGGCGTCCATCTGCTCCAGGATCTCCACCAGCCGCGCGGAGGCGGGTGGGGAGGTGATCTCCACGGTGGCGAAATGGCCGACGAGCGCGCCACGCCATTTACGGTGCAACCCGAACAGCGACATGGTGTTGACCAGCGCGATCATCGGGGTCGGTACCGCGTCCACATAGCGCAGATATCCCGGATCCAAACCGGCACCGGTGAGCAGATCGGCGTAGAGCTGGGCATGGATGCGCTCGCCGCGCCCGCCACCGAACTCGTCGAACTCCACCGCGACCACCGACGCCTTGGCCTGACCACGCAGACGCGGGATCACCCAGGCGTATGGATCGGCTTCCTTGTGGTGGTAGATGGAGCGGTGCACGAAATATTCGCGTAGCTGCGTCCAGTCCTGGTGTTCACGCAGGTGCTGGGCGACGCCGGGTGCGTCCAGGGGTGCGGTGAGCAGGTGGTTCAGTTCGCCGTCGAGGTCGTCCCCACCGGCGACGTCCTCGCACAGTGCCTCCGACCAGGCGTGCTCGAGTTCGGCACGCAGACGCAGCAGGCCGGGATCCCATTCCCAGCCGGGGTCGACCACCTCGAAACCGTGATAGTGCAGCTCATAGCAGGTGTGCAGGGCCAGATGCAGATCATCGCCATAGGGGTCGATATGCCCGGCGGGTGGCACGGGATCACCCGGCTGCCCGGTCAGCGTCTCCATGATCGCGGCCGACAGCGGGCCACGAGGCCGCGGCAGCACGGCATGTTCGTCGATCACAGGGGACATGTCATCGGCGTACCCGGTGCCGCCGAGCGCAATCGCGCCTCGACGGTTCCGGCGGCGGCCGGTGCCCCGGCTGTTCGGATCAGCTGTGCTCAGGCGGTCGTCTCGGCGGGTTCGTCGAACATGATGACCTGGCGAATCGCGAGTCCGTCGGCGAGCAGATCCATCGCCTCGTTGATCTCGGCCAAGCCGATGCGGGAGGAGATGAGCTTGTCGACGGGCAGTTTGCCCTCCCGCCACATCTGCGCGTAGCGGGGGATATCGCGGGCCGGGACCGCGGAGCCGAGATAACTGCCGACGACGGTGCGCGCCTCCGCGGTGATGGTCAGCGGGGAGATCGAGGCCCGCGCGGCGGGTGCGGGCAGGCCGACGGTGATGGTGGTGCCGCCGGATCGCGTTGCGGCGAAAGCGGTTTCGAACGCACGCGGGTGTCCGGCGCATTCGATGACGTAGCGGGCCTTGATCGCCTGCTCGGCGATCTGCTCGGGGGTGTAGACCTCGGTCGCGCCGAGCGCACGTGCCTGCTCCAGTTTCTCCGCGACGGTGTCGACGGCGATGATCCGGTGCACGTCCTGTGCCTTCGCGGTGATCACCGCCGCCATACCGACACCGCCGAGCCCGACGACCATCACCGAATCCGTCGGCTGCGGGCGGGCCACGTTGAGGACGGCGCCGCCGCCGGTGAGGACGGCGCACCCGAGTACCGCGGCGATATCGGGCGGGATATCGGCGTCCAACGCAACGGCAGAGGCGCGGTCGATCACGGCGTAGGTGGCGAAGCCGGAGACGCCGAGGTGATGGTGGACGGTGTCGCCGTCGCGGGTCAGATGCCGTGAGTGGTGCAGCAGCTCGCCCGCGTTATTGGTGCGGGTGCCCACCGAACAGGGCAGGCGTCCGTCCTCGGCGCAGGCCTCGCACTGTTCGCAGCGTGGTAGGAACGACATCACCACCCGCTGACCAGGGTCGATATCGGTCACCGCGGCGCCGGTCGACACCACGATTCCGGCCGCTTCGTGTCCGAGCAGCATCGGTGTCGGCCGCAGCCGGTTTCCGTCGACCACGCTCAGGTCCGAATGGCAGACGCCCGCCGCCTCGATCCTGACCAGCAGTTCGGTGGGGCCGGGCTCGCCCAGCTCGACCTCGCCAACGGTGATCGGCCGGGACCGGGCGAACGGCCTGGCCCGGCCGGATTCCTCGAGGACTGCTCCGGTGATCTTCATCGGCTACCTGACTTCGTGATGTGGCCCGGCCGGTGGCCGGACATGGCGGTTCGTAGAGCCGTTCCACGATATGACCGCAGTCATCACATGTACACGACCCCGCCGTGCCTGCCGGACGATTTCGAATATGGCAGTTTCTGCCACTAAAGCGTAGGCTGCGGATATGGCACGGAAGCCATTGGAACCGGAAGCGCTGGTAGCGATATCCCGCACCTGCGCCGATCTGTTCGTCCGCGCGGGCGGCTCCTCGCCGACGGTGGCCGCGCTCGCCGCCGCGGCCGGGCTCGCCGAGCGCAGCTTCTACCGCTATTTCCCGACCAAGGAGGACAGCCTCCGGCCGCTGTTCGACGACGGCAATCACGCCTTCGCGGCGGCGATCGCCGCCCAGCCGGCCGAGGACGGGTTCGCCGATGTGCTCGTGCACGCCTTCGAACGCACCTTCGCCACCTCGGTCGACGAGCAGTCGCGCGCGATCATGGCGACGGTCTTCGCCGATCCCGCGCTGCGCCGGGTGTGGCTGGAAGCCAGCTACGAGACGGCCGCGATCATCCGGCCCGGCGTGGCCCGCCATATCCGGGCCGAGGAGTCGGCCGTCGACACGACCGTCGCCTGTGGTCAGGCGGTGCTGTTCGTGATCGCCGGGCTGACCCATATGGTGCGCGACGGCCTGTCCTCCGGGGAAGCCGCCGCCGCCATCGCCGACGCCATGTTCGGGCGCCCCGAAACCTGAGCGGTGCCACATCCGCACCGCGAAACGAAAGGAACATCAATGAATCTCGCAGATAAGGCCGTCCTGGTCACCGGTGGTGCACGAGGTCTCGGTGCGGCCTTCGCCCGCGGTATCGTCGCCGCCGGTGGACAGGTGATGATCGGTGACCTGCTCGACGAGGAAGGTGCCGCCGTTGCCGCCTCCCTCGGGGACAACGCCCGCTACGTGCACCTCGACGTCACCGATCCGGCGGGCTGGCAGGCCGCCGTCGACGCCACCGTCGCCGCGTTCGGGAAGCTGAACGGGCTGGTGAACAATGCGGGTATCTCCGCGTCGGGCCAGCCGGTGGCCGATGAACCGCTCGACACCTTCCAGCGGATCATCCAGATCAACCTGGTCGCCGTACACACCGGCATCCACACCGCCGTACCGGCCATGCGCGCCGCGGGCGGCGGGTCGATCGTCAACATCTCCTCCGCGGCCGGACTCATGGGCATGGCGTTGACCAGCGGATACGGCGCCGCGAAATGGGGTGTGCGCGGTTTGACCAAGATCGCCGCCGTCGAACTCGGACGGGAGAACATCCGGGTGAACTCGGTGCATCCCGGTATGGTCTACACGCCGATGACCGCACCCACCGGTATCAGTACCGAACCCGGCGCCTTCCCGAACAACCCCTTCCAGCGGGTCGGCCGCGCCGAAGAACTCGTCGGTGCCGTCACCTATCTGCTCAGCGATGACGCCTCGTACACCACCGGCGCCGAACTGGCCGTCGACGGCGGTTGGACGGCGGGACCGTCGGTGGAGTACATCATGGGGCAGTGAGTGGGCCCGATCTCGGAACGCCCATCACGATCAATCGTGCCGCCCGACAGGTTCGGCCCTCGTCATCACCACCGGTCCGGTGCATTCCGCGAGTCCGATCGGTCGCTCACAGAGCCGGGCGGGCGATCCGTGGGCGGGTCACGAATGCGAGTAGCCGGGCCGAACAAGTCTCTAGAACTCGGATAACAGCAGTTCGGAGTGCATTTTCCGGCAGGCGGGGTAGGCGTGGAACACGAGTTGTCCCAGCGTCCGGGCGCAGCGAGGCTTGATGCATGGAATACCTCCGATACGCCCAGTTCCTGCCCGCCGAATACCGACGCGAGCCGATGGTCACCCCGGAATCGACCTGGTGGTCATGGCGGGAGCGGCAGGTGCACGTCGCCCGCGCCACGGCCCCCGATGCCTCGGTGCGGGTGCTGGCGGTGCACGGGGCGGGTGGTCACGCCGGGCTGATGTGGCCGTTCGCAGCGCTCGCCGTGGCGGCGGGCGTCGAGGCGATGGCGATCGATATGCCCCTGTACGGCGACACCGTGGAACCGGACCCGCGGTCGGTGCGCTATACCGACTGGGTCGAACTGCTGTGTGCGTTCGTCCGCGCCGAAACCGAATCCGATGCACGGCCGTTGATCGTGTTCGGCGCAAGCATGGGCGGAATGCTCGCCTACGAGGTGGCGGCGCGCACCAAGGCGGTGACGCATCTGGTGGTGACCTGCCTGCTCGATCCGGCGGATCCGGCCGCGCGCCGGGCCGCGGTCCGCTGGTCGTTCACCGGTGGCCTCGCGCCGACCTTGTTGCGGTCGGCGCGGCCACTGGCAGGCGGGCTCCGGCTGCCGATTCGCTGGCTGGTCGATATGAAGAACATGAGCCTGAATCCCGAGGTGTCGCGCTCGTGTGCCACCGACTCGAAGGGTGGCGGTGTGCGGATCCCGCTGGGATTCCTGGCCGACTTCCTCGATTTCGCGCACACACCGCCGGAGTCCTTCACCACGACACCGGTCACCCTGGTCCATCCCGCGGCGGACCGGTGGACGCCACCGGAACTGAGCAGGCGTTTCCTGGAACGGATCGCGGCGCCGACCCGACTCACCCTCCTCGAGGGCTGCGGGCATCTTCCGATCGAGGAACCGGGGCTCGGCCAGCTGAAGGCCACGCTGACCGAGGTGCTGGCCGAGACCGTCTAGTTCACCGTTGCGCGGTCGGTGCGGCGATGATCCGGCGGGCCAGCAGCATCAGCGCGTCCACGTCGAGGCGGTGCCGGGTCAGGACGCGATGCAGATGCGCGTCGATCGCGTGGACCAGCGTCCGCGCCAGATACACCGGGTCGGCGCCGCCGTGGCCGCACCGTTCGAGGTGGAAGGCGACTTCCGCGACGAGATGATCCTCGAATGCCTGCACCGCCTCGACTTCCTCGGGCAGCCGCGGCGCGACCCGGTGCAGCAGTGCGTGCAGGGCCGGTCGGTCGCGGTGCAGATCGACCACCGCCTCGACGATCGTCCGCATGGTGTCGTCGAATTCCGGTCGTGTGACGCGCAATTCGGCGAAGACAGCGTCGAGCCGGACGGTCGCCTCGGCCAGATGCCGTTCGGCGATCGCCCGCAACAGGGCGTGCTTGTTCGGAAAGTACTGGTACAGGGTTCCGACCGACAGCCCCGCCCGTTCGGCGATCCGATTGGTGGTCGTCGCCAACCCTTCCCGCGTGAACATCTGCGCAGCCGCCTCGAGCAACGTGTCCACCGTCTCCCTGGACCGCCGCTGCCGCGGTGCTTTGCGCACGAACTCACTCATCCTTGTTCCACCGTAGCCGGACGCACCCGGTGCCCGCGCTGGGTCGTGCTGGATTCCGTGCGGGACGGTGGTGTCGGTGTGGACGTCGAGCTTGCCTCCCCCGACGCCTGGTTGCGCTCCTGGGCCGACCAGGCGTGCCCGCTACCTCTGCGGGGTCAGCGGCGCAGTTCCAGTCGATGGATCAGTTCGTGCACCTTCTGGTCCGCGGCGAGGCGGCTGTCGAGAACGATATTGATCGCTCCGCGCAGCAGTGCGTACGGTTCCCAGCCGATGGGGGCGATGGTGCGGGGTGCGCGGCGGGAGATGCCGTCGGCGATGGTGCGTGCGGCCTGTTCGGCGGTGATGCGGACGTTCAGTGGCCACGGGAGCATGGCGTCGAGATCGGCGCCGAGCTCGTCGGCATCGAGCATATCGTGGGTCATCGCGGTCTCGACCACGCCGAAATAGGCGATGCCCGCGCTGGCGCCGACGGCGGCGAGTTCGACCCGCAGGGCGCGACCGAACTGTTCCACCGCCGCCTTGCTCATCATGTAGGGCGAACCGCCCATGCCCGGCGCGAACGCCGCACACGAGGACACCACGACCACATGGCCTTTCGCGGCGATCACCGCGTCCAGCGCCGGATGCACGGTATTGAACACACCGGTCAGGTTGATCCCCATGACGCGATCGAATTCGCGCGGGTCCATGGTGCGCACGGTCGCGGGCGTCGGCGTCACACCGGCATTGGCGACGACGATATCGAGCCTGCCGAAACGGTCGACAGTACGGTGCACCGCCTGCGTCATCTGCGCCCGGTCGGCGACATCCGCGCCGAGGGCGAATGCCCGCGGTCCGAGGGCGCGCGCCGCTGATTCGGCCGCCGCCGCATCGATGTCCACCAGGACGACGGAGGCACCGCGGGCGTACAGGATCTCCGCCAACTCCAGTCCGATGCCCTGGCCCGCACCGGTGATCAGTGCGGTGGTGCCCGCGACGCGGTAGTCGCCGGACCGGCCGAACGGGTTGAGTGCCCTGAGGTCCATCAGGCGGTCACCTCATAGGATGCGGCGTCGAACTTGCTGGTGCGGCGGCGGTATTCGAAACTCCAGTTGGGGTACAGGCCCGAATTGGCGCCGTCGGTGGTGGTGTAGTAGCTGGTGCAGCCGCCGGTCAGCCATACGGTCGAGGCGCTGCGCTCGGCCATCTCGCGCACGAACGCGTCCTGCACATGCCTGCGCACCTCGATCCGCCGGGCGCCGAGATCCCGCATCGTGGTGAGCGCGTCGACGATATAGGCGATCTGCGATTCGATCATGTAGATGGCGGACTGATTGCCCGCCGCACCGAACGGCGCGAGGGTGGCGAAGAAATTCGGGAACTCCGAAATCGCCGTCCCGAGATAGGACTGCGGCCGCTGCTGATACAGATCGGCGAGGGAGCGGCCCTTGCGTCCGACGAATCGGTCGAATATCGAGGGTGTCGGCTCGAAGCCGGTGCCGAAGATGATGGTGTCGACCGGAATCTCCTCGCCCGCCCAGGTGCGGATGGAATGCGGTCCGACCTCGGCGATCGGATCGGTGACCACCTCGACATTCGGCTGATCGAGGGCCGGGAAGTAGGCGTCGGAGAAGATGGCGCGTTTGCAGCCGATCATATAATCCGGGGTCACCTTCTCCCGCAACCGCCGATCGCGGATCTGGCGGCGCAGCTGGAAACGGCCGAGCAGCTGGAAGGGATGGCGGAACCGGTTGTCCACGAAACCCACCAGACCGAAACTCTCGATCAGGGTGTACCAGGTGCCGCGCAGGGCCTTCTGGGTCAGCGGCACGCGATCGAGCAGCATCCGTTCCAATGCGACGGTCCGCCGATCCATCCGCGGCACGATCCACGGCGCCGAACGCTGGAAGACGGTGAGCTGTCCGGCCTTCGGCTGGATCTCGGGAATGAACTGCACCGCGGATGCTCCGGTGCCGATGACCGCGATGCGCTCGCCGGTCAGATCATGTTCGTGATCCCAGTGCAGGGAGTGGAAGGCGGTGCCCGCGAACGATTCCAGTCCGGGCAGCGACGGATATTTCGCCTCCGCGAACACCCCCGCCGCCGAGATCAGGAAATCGGCGGTGAGCTGCCCGCGTGAGGTGTCGATCCGCCAGTGCGAGAGTCGCTCGTCCCAGTGCGCGCCGAGCAGTTCGGTATCGAACCGGATATGGCGCACCACATCGTGTTTCGTCGCCACCGACCGGAGATAGTCGAGGATCTCGGGTTGCGTGCCGTAGGTGCGTGACCAGTCCGGGTTCGGTGCGAAGGAATAGCTGTAGAGGTGGGAGGGCACATCGCAGGCGCATCCGGGATAGGTGTTGGCCTGCCAGGTGCCGCCGAGATCGCCCGCGCGTTCCAGGACGATCAGGTCGTCGAACCCGGCTTCGCGCAGTTTGACGACCAATCCGATGCCGCCGAATCCGGCGCCGACGATGGCGATTCGGGTGTGTTCGGTGGGTGCGGGCATGGTGGTGGGCTCCTCGTCGGATCGGGTGGCTGCGTCGCTGCCGACGAGCTGGTGCGATGCGGTCATGGTGCGGGCTCAGAGGTCGACGACGAGCGTGTCGCCCACCGCGCGGGAGACACAGGTGAGCATCTGATCGTCGCGTTCGGCGGAAGTGAGCAATCGGTCGCGGTGGTCGACCTCCCCGGCGAGGACGCCGACCCGGCACGTCCCGCAGAAACCCTGCCGACAGGAATAGACGACATCGGGCAGCACGCGACCGATGGCGGCCAGCGCGGTTTCCTCGGCGCCGACCCGCACCGTCCGGCCGGTGCGGGCGAGGGTCAGGTCGAACGCCCTGCCGTCCGCCACCGGCCGCGCGGAAAAGCGTTCGGTGTGCAGTGAACCCGAGGGATTCCGCGCGAAGAAGACGCGTTGCGCCTCGGCCAGCACCGGTGGCGGTCCGCAGACGTAGACGGCGGCGCCCGGCGCGGCGTGTGCGAGCAGGTCCGCGATCCGGGGCGTACCGAATTCGTCGTCGGGCCGGATGGCGGCGGTGCCCGGCACCTCATCGAGAAATGGCATCGAGGTGCGTGACCGGCCCAGATAGATCAGCTGCCCGCGTGCACCCGCGGCCCTCGCCATCGGCAGGATCGGGGTGATGCCGATTCCGGCGGCGAGGAACAGGTATGACGGGGCATCGACGAAGGTGAACGCATTGCGCGGCCCGCGTACGCGGAGCCGGTCACCGATCCGCAGATCGTCGTGGATTTCGATCGAACCGCCGCCACCGTCGGCGAGGCGACGCACGGCGATCCGGTAGCCGAACGGATCGGCGGGATCGCCGCAGAGCGAGTACTGACGTTGTCTGCCCGATGGCAGGAACACGTCCAGATGTGAGCCCGGCGTCCAGGACGGCAGCCTGCCGCCGTCGATGGCGCGCAGCGTGAGCACCCGGACGTCCCCGGCCTCGAGGGAGCTGGCGGCGATGCGGAGATCCAGATCGAAACCACTGCGCCGTAACGGCTTCGGTTGCGACAGCAGTGGTGCGGCCGGTCCCGCGACGAAGAGCTGCTTGTACACATCGACCGCCGTGGCCAAGGCGCGCAGACCGGCCGGAGGAGCGGGGCGGTGCGTCACCATGCCTCCAGATGGTCGGCGCCCGCCGCGGATTCCGCCGCGGTGCGGGCGGCGGGTGAATGGGCAAGGTAGCGCAGCGCGTTGTCCATCGAACCCAGTTGTGAGGGATGGAAACCCGGCCGCAGATACCGCGGCATCTCGGTGAAGAACACCGTCCAGCTCGGTATGACGCCCCGCGCGGTCGCGCTGAGGAACTGGAGCGGCCAGAACCGGCCCTTGTGCGCGGAGGGATCCTTGCGATACAGGTACGCCGTCGAGACGATGAACAGCGGCAGCAGCGTCGCGGTGGCCAGCAGCGCGGTCCGGGCGCGGCGGGCATAGCTGCCGTCGAGATGCATATAGGCGTCGAAGACGACACTGCGATGTTCGACCTCCTCGGCGCCGTGCCAGCGGACCAGATCGAGCATCGTCGGATGCATGCCCTTCTGTTCGAGCACATCCGCCTCCAGCAGCCATTCACCGATGACCGCGGTGAAATGCTCCATCCCGGCGAAGAGTCCGAGGCGTTCCTGTAGCCAGGTGCGTTTCGCGCGCCCGGACAATCCGTGATCGCCGAGCACCCGATCGACGAGCCAGGACACCGCCTCCACGTATCCGTCGGCGTCCAGTCCGAGCGATTGCAGATGCTTGCGTGCGCCTTCATGGCTGCTCGCGTGCATGGTCTCCTGTCCGACGAAACCTTGCACTTCCTCCCGTAGTCGCGGGTCGTCGATATGGGGTAGCGCCTCCGCCAGCGCCATGGCCATCGCGCGCTCACCCTCGGGGAGCACCAGGTGCATCACGTTGACGATGTGGGTGGCCAGTACCTCGTCGGGGATGTAGTGCATGGGCACCGAATCGAAGTCGAAGTGCACGTCGCGGGCATGGATCGCGTGCGCTTCCTCCTGGTAGGGACGCTTCGTCGCGTCGATCTCCGCCATGCGGTCGACGGTACAGCGCAACAAAATGCTTTGCAATGTTGCGGCAACAAAATATTTGCAAATGTTGCAAGTTGGGCCGTGGTTGCTACCGTTGGGTCGTGACCACCGCACCGTCTGGCGCCGACGCCACCGATTCGATCGAATCGCGAATTCTCGATGCCGCGCTGGTGCAGTTCGGCCAGCTCGGTTTCAAGAAGACCACCATCGAAGACATCGCCCGCACGGCGGGCGTCGATCGCGTCACCGTGTACCGGCGCATCGGTTCCCGCGACGATGTGGTGCGCGCGGTGACACTGCGTGAAGTGAATGCCGTTCTCACCGAACTGGACGAGGTCGCCGCCCGCAACGACACCTTCGCCGATCTCGTCGCCGATATCTTCGTCACCATCGTCACGCGGTGGCGCGCCCATCCGCTGGTGCAGCGCATGCTCACGGTGGAACCCGACCGGGTTCTGCCGCAGCTCACCACCGAAGGTGGTCCGGCATTCATGGTGTCGACGGCGGCGGGCACCGCCGCGATCCGCACCGCGGTCGAGCGCGGCATGCTCGCGGATTCGCCCGATCTGAACACGCGGGTGGAGATCGCCTGCCGGTTCGTGCATTCGCTGCTGGTGCAGCCGGTCGGCTCGATTCCGCTCGATACCGACGAGCAGATGGCCGAATTCGCGCGGCGCTATCTGGCGCCCATCGTCACCGGCTGAATACTCGCTGACGGACGGCGGTCGTTTGTCCGGGTGCCCGCGGCACCGGGCGCAGGTGGTGACCCGATTCGGTCGGCCAGGGGTGGCGTCGGCGGAAAAACGGTGGGCAGGGTCGAGGCGAGCTGTTAGCCTCGGCGTCGTGCATATGTACTTCCTGTAATACACACGAGCCCCGGTCCGCCGATGCGGATCGCGAGTGGCTCTTGCCGGTGACCCGTCGCGCCCTCTGCGCGCATTCATCGATCACGGCAACGCATCTCACCCCGCGAACGCGGATGAGGTGTGCCCGAAGGAAGACCTATGACTCTGTGGATTCAGCCTGCCCGTGAGCGGGCCCAATTGACCTGCACGAACATTCACGTCCACCGTGGTGAGCGCACGGTGCTCGCCGGTGTCGACATGACGGTCTCGCCCGGTTCCCGATGGGGGATCGTCGGCGAGAACGGGCGCGGAAAGTCCACGCTGCTCCAGGTATCGGCGGGTCTGCTCGCCCCCGATACCGGCAGTGTGCGGCGGATCGGCACATTGGCCGTGGCGGCGCAGGAAATGCCCGATCAGGATCGGCGCACCGTCGGCGACGTCATCGACGAACAACTCGCCGCCGCGCGTGCCGCGATCGTCCGGCTCGACGCGGCCGCCGCCGCATTGGCCGACGGAAGTCCCGGCGCGGATACCGAATACAGCGCCGCACTGGATCTCGCGCAGCTGCTCGACGCCTGGGACGCCGACCGGCGCGTCGATGTGGCCCTGGCCGGGCTCGGCGCGGAATCCGATCGGGCTCGACGGCTGGACACCCTGTCGGTGGGCCAGCGGTACCGGGTGCGCTTGGCCGTGCTGCTCGCCGCCGGAGACGATTTCCTGCTGCTGGACGAACCGACCAATCATCTCGACCGCCCGGCGCTGGAATTCCTCACCGCGCGGGTGCGTGCCTATCCGGGCGGTGTGGTGGTGGTGAGTCACGACCGCGCGCTGCTCACCGACGTGGCCGACACCGTGCTCGACCTGGACCCGACACGCGACGGCGCACCACGCGTCTATGCCGGTGGTTACGCCGGTTACCGCGAGGGACGGCGGGCCGAATACGAGCGCTGGCAGCAGGAGTACGACCAGCAGCGGGCCGAACGAACCAAGCTGGCCGACGATCTGTCGGCGGCGCAGAACCGCCTCGTCACCGGCTGGCGCCCGGACAAGGACACCGGCAAACATCAGCGCGCCACCCGCGCCGGATCGGTGACCCGCGCGGTGCACCGGCGCCAGGACGAGCTGGAACGGCATCTCCTCACCGCGCCCACACCGCCGCGACGCTTCGGGATGCCCGAGCTGCCGCCGGTGCCGGGTGTGACGTTGATGCGGGCGGAGCAGGTGACGGTCGCCGACCGGCTGCACCGCCCGGTTGATCTGTCCCTGGACTCCGGTGACCGGCTGGTGATCACCGGCGCCAACGGCGCGGGCAAATCCACCCTGCTCGAGGTGTTGGCGGGTGCGTTGACGCCGACGTCCGGGCAGGTGCATCGGGCGCGTAAGGCGCGGATCCAGTTGTTGCGGCAGGAGTCGCGGCGTGCCCCGCAGCGGTGCGCCCGCGAGCTGTACGACGCCCATGTCGCCGGGTTGGTGAGCGACGGCGTGCTGGCCGAGTCGGAGGTCATCGGCCTGTCGACCCTCGGCCTGCTCGGCGCCCGCGAGGTGAACAAGCGGGTGGGTGAGCTGTCGATGGGGCAGCAGCGTCGCCTCGATCTGGCGTGCGCACTGGCCGCGAGGCCGCATGCCCTACTGCTGGACGAACCGACCAACCACCTGTCCATCGGCTTGGTCGACGACCTCACCGAGGCGCTGACCGCGACCGCGGCGGCAGTGGTGGTGGCGACTCACGACCGACAGTTACAGCGCGATGTGGCGGACTGGCCGCAGCTCGATCTGGGAATGGATACCGCGCGGCACGATCGGGTTCGGTCCGGGACGTGATGAGCCCGCCGGCTATTCATGACGCGAACGTGCTCACCAGGTACGGCGCGGTGGTGGATGCTTCCTGTGCGGCTCGATCCAGCGCCCACCGGCCTGAGTTCTTGCGGGGGTTCGACGCCCGACCGAGAAACCACCGCGGGGTGCGGTGGAGAGGTACGGTTCGAGTCCAGGGTTTCCTGATGAGATCGGCGTCACAGAGAATGGGTGAACGATCGTGCTCCGAAATGCGCCGATGGCGAACCGGGAAGTCGTGGCGATGTGGTTCGGATATGGCGGTGAACATGGTCGGAAACAGCGGTTCAACTGCGTGACTGCCGAGCGGCACCGATCCGGGAGAGTATGTAGTACTGTCCGTAACAGTCATATGAAACGGGTGTAAACCCATTCCGGTTGGAGGTCTTCGTGTCCGGCGCGATCCACGAAGTGGCAGGGGGACTGATGGCACAGGGCACCGAGGGCGGCGGTGCGGCCCTCGACCAAGTCGCCATCATGACCGGCTCGGCGGGCGTCATCGCGCTGGTGCTGCTGTGGGTGGGCTATCTGCACCGCACCCGGCGCATCACCTGGCTCGGCCAACTGGCCGATCGGGTGGGCGCGGTCGTCAACCGACCCGGTTGGGTGGCGCTGCCCATCGTGATGTTCCTGGCCACGATCCTCACCGCGCTGCTCGGCTTCATCTGGGACGTCAGCCTGCACATCGGCAACGGCCGCGACGAAGGGCCGCTGGCCAACCCGGCGCACTACTTCATCCTCGCTGGCCTGTTCTTCTTGTTCACCGCAGGAATGCTGGCGATCGTGCTGCCGCTCGACGAGAAGCCGGGCGTGGCCTCGGTGCGCATCACCCGGACCTGGTACGCCCCGGTCGGCGGCATCCTCATCGCGGGCGCCGGACTGTACGCGCTCATCGGGTTTCCGCTCGACGATATCTGGCACCGCATGTTCGGACAGGACGTCACGCTGTGGGGGCCGACCCATCTGATGCTGATCGGCGGCGCGGGGCTGTCGCTGGTGGGCGTGCTACTGCTGGAATTCGAGGGCGGACGCAACCGGCCCGATCCCGAACGCGCCGATGGCTGGCTGATCTGGCTGATGCGCACGTTCGCCTTCGGCGGTCTGATCATCGGGCTGTCGGTGTTCCAGGTCGAATTCGATTTCGGCGTCGAGCAATTCCGGCTGGTGCTCCAGCCGATGCTGATCGTCGCGGCCGCGACCATCACACTGGTCGCGGCGCGGGCGACGCTCGGTGCATTCAGCACGTTCGTCGTGGTGGCCTTCGCGGCGGTCGTGCGCGGGGTGGTGGCGTTCCTGGTGGGCGGCCCGATCATCGATGCGCCGCGCAATGCCTTCCCGCTGTATCTCGGTGCGGCGGTGGTCGTCGAGCTGATGGCGCTGTTGCCGTTGGCGCGGCGTCCACTGTGGTGGGGTGCGGTGGCCGGTTTCGCGGTGGCCACGGTAGGGATCTGGTTGGAATCGCTGTGGGTTTCCGCGGTTTTCGTCGACCCGTGGCCCGCGGCCATGTGGCCGGAGCTGCTGGCGATGACGGTGCCGACGGGCATCGCGGGCGGTGTGGTCGGCGCGATGCTCGGGCTGGTGCTGCGCGGTGAACCGCTGCCGCGGCCGCCGGTGCGCCGCACGCTCATCGTCGCCGCAGTGCTGATCGTGGCCGCGACCACGGCGAACGGCCTGATCATCCGGGTGCCCGCCGAGGCGACCGCCACCGTGACGCTGCGCGACGCCGAGCCCGTCGACGGCGGGCGCATGGTGACCGCCGACGTACGGATCACTCCGGCCGATCTGGTCGGCGAGGACCCCGAATGGGTGCAGATCCTTGCCTGGCAGGGCGGTGTCGGCTCCGACAGCCCCGGACGCGGCCTCGTCGTCGACCAGCTGCGGCGAGTCGGTGCCGGACACTACGAATCCACCGAACCCGTTCCAGCGCACGGAAGTTGGAAGACGGTGCTGCGCGTACAGGACGGCCGGACGCAGACCGCGTTGCCGATCTTCATGCCCGCCGATGCCGGTATCGGCGCGGCCGAGGTCGCGGCGCCGCAGGAGTTCACCCGTGAGTTCGTCGCCGAGATCACCGTATTGCAGCGTGAGCGTTCCTTCGACCATCCGGCGTGGCTGTTCGGCGCTGCCTCGCTGCTGGTGCTGGTGTGCAGCCTGATTCTGATCGGTGCACTGTCGTGGGGTGCGGCCAGGATCAACGACCGCTATCTCGCGGCCGCCCCGGAGACGAGTTCGGTGAGCCCAGGATGATCTCGGCCGTCGACCGGGTGGATGTGCTCGCCGATCACTCGGTCCTGCTGGCGGTTCCGGCCTTCCTCCCGGCGTTCGTCGTGGTCGGCATCATCGTGTTCATCGCGGTGCGCGATCGTCGCGCCGAAAGACGTGAGGGCGATGCGGATTCCGGGCAGGCACAGCAACAGTCCACTCGTGATGAGGAGCCTCGATGACCCGCAGATGGCGATACTGCGCGGTGGTGCCGGTGGTCGCCGCCCTGGCGCTCGGTTGTTCGGCCGAGACCACGACACCCGGCCAGCCCGCACCGGCTTCGGCGACCGAGACGGCCGAGGCAGACGCCGTGGTCATCGCCGTGCGCATCGCCGAGGGCACGGTGACTCCCGTGCATGCGCGGCTCGATGCGACGGTGGGGCAGCCGATCGAATTGATCGTCGACAGTGACGCCACCGACGAACTGCACGTGCACGCGACACCCGAACACACCTTCGCGGTGGAACCGGCGGCCGGTCAGCGGTTCCGCTTCACCGTGGAGGTGCCCGGCCGCGTGGAGATCGAGCTGCATCACTCCCATCGCACGGTCGCCACGGTGGACGTCCGCCCGTGACGGACGTGCTCGCGCACGGGATCTCCGGTGCGACCGATCTGCCGATCCCATTGTCCTATGCGCTGATCGGCGCGGCCTGGGCCCTCACGTTCTCGTTCGCGGTGCTGGCGTTCGCGTGGCGGGAACCGCGGTTGAACCCCGATTCGCCCGGCGTCGCGGCGCCGCGCTTCGTGCCAACGGTCATCGATGCGAGGCCGACGCGGATAGTTCTCGCGGCGGCGGGGCTGATCGCGGCGGTCGGCGTGGTGGTGGTCGGCTTCGCTGGCTCATCGGACGCGGCGGACAACCCGGTGCCGGGTATCGTCTACATCTTCGTCTGGGTCGGCGTCATGGTGGCATCGCTGATGGTGGGCCCGGTGTGGAAGATCGTGTCACCGACGCGGGCACTGCACCGGCTGCTGTGCCGGGTCTCGGGCCGGGCGCCGGAGCAGGGGCTGGTCCGGTACCCGGAATCGTGGGGATACCGCCCCGCGGCTGTCGGCCTGTTCAGTTTCGTCTGGCTGGAATTGGCGTCCTCCGAACCGGGTTCGGTGCTCGCGGTGACGATCTGGTTCACCGGCTATCTGCTGGTCGGCACGGCCGGACTGATCGTCTTCGGCACCGTATGGGCCGAACGCGGCGATCCGCTCGAGGTGTACAGCAGTCTGCTCGCCCGGTTGAGCCCACTGGCCCGCGGGCGCGACCGGACGCCGGTACTGCGCTGGCCGCTGAACAATCTCGCGGGCACCCCGGCGCTGCTCGGGTCGGTGGCCGTCGCGGCGACACTGCTGGGATCGACCGCGTTCGACAGCTTTTCGATGTTCACCAGCTGGCGGGATCTGCTCGTCGAGGTGGGCGGGGATTCCACGCTGATCACAACGCTGCTGCGTACGGCCGGACTACTCGGCTTCCTCGCCGTGGTCGGCGGCGTCTTCATCCTGGCCACGCGCGCCACCGGCGGTATGACCCGCGAACAACGGTCGCCGCTGCCGATTCAGCTCGCGCACAGCCTCACCCCGATCGTGGCGGGCTACATCATCGCCCACTATCTGAGCTTCCTGGTGGAGAAGGGGCAGGCCACGCTCATTCTGTGCGCCGACCCATTGCAGCGCGGCTGGAATATCGCGGGCCTGGCCGACCTCGAGGTGCATTACATCTTGTCGAACCATCCGTCGGTGCTCGCCACCATCAAGGTGCTCGCGGTCCTCGTCGGCCATATTCTCGGTGTGGCCGCCGCCCACGACCGCTGCCTGCGGCTGCTACCGGCCCGGCACCGGCTGACCGGCCAGCTCGCCCTCATGCTCACCATGGTCGGCTTCACCTTCACCGGGCTGTACCTGCTGTTCGAGGCCTGAGCGGGCGGCCGCTACCGGCCCTGCCAGATCGGATCGCGTTTCTCGGTGAAGGCCCGCACGCCCTCGGTGGCATCGTCGGAGAACAGTGCGGTAGCGGCGATCTCGTATTGCCGATCGAAGGCGTCCGCGGTGGTCCAGTCGGAGGTCTCCTCGACGATCCGTTTGCTCCCGATGAGGCTCAGCGGGGCATTGACGGCGATCCGCTCGGCTCGTTTCCAAGCGATGACCCGGGCTGGGACATTTCCCAACTCCCATTGCTGGCAAGGATTCTGATCGAGTTCGGTGCAGAATCTTGACAGATCACACATCGGCGGACGGTGACCGGCGGATAGTGTCTACCGCCCGGATAGGGGCCAAACCGGCCGGATTCAGAGATGGCTCAGGGCACGGCCACGTAATCGGTCGGGTCGAATGTCGCCTGTGCCTTGTATTCGATGCCGAGCAGGGGCCAGTTGGTGGTGATGCGGCCGTCGGGTTGGCGGTACCAGGACGAGCAGCGGCTCCACACGCTGTCCTCGAGTTCGGCCTGGATCCGTTCGTCGAAGGACTGCTCGACCTCCGGTCGCACCGCGAGTGGGGCGCCGATTTCCGCCATATGGGTCACGTATCGGCCGAGGTACTTCGCCTGCGCCTCGAGGAAATAGATGATCGAGCCGCCGCCGGTATTGGTGTTGGGTCCGTACATGATGAACAGGTCGGGGAAGCCGGGCACGGTCATGCCGTAGTAGGCGCGGGCACCGTCCTTCCACTGGTCGTGCAGGTCGCGGCCCGCCGCGCCGGTGATGGTCATCGGGGCCAGGAATTCGGTGGCGGCGAATCCGGTGCCCCAGATGATCACATCGGCCTCGTGCTCGATCCCGTCGGCGGTGCGCACACCCGATGCGGTGATCTCGCTGATCGGCGCCGTGGTCAGCTCGACGTTGGGCTGGGTGAGCGCGGGCAGATAATCGTCGGAGAACAGGATCCGCTTACAGCCCACCGGATAGTCGGGCCACACCTTCTCGAACAGTCCCGGCTTCGCCTTGGTCTGCCTGCGCATATGCCATCTCGCGACCGCCTTGATGGCGGCGGCCAACGGTTTGGCGTAGACCCAGGCCACACTGAGCCCTTCCACCACGCCGTACCAGGTGGCGCGTTCCGCGAGTTCGGTCACCGGCACCTTCTCGAAGACCTTGTGATGCAGCGGCGAGAACTCGCGGTCCGGCCGCGGGACGATATAGGGCGCGCTGCGCTGGAAGACCGTCAGCTGGCCGACCTGCTGCTGGATCTGCGGTACGAACTGGATCGCGCTGGCCCCGGTGCCGATCACGGCGACCCGCTTATCCGTCAGGTCGACGTCATGACGCCAGCGAGCCGAGTGGAAATCGACACCCGCGAACCGTTCGCGCCCGGCGATCTCCGGCAGCGCCGGGCGCGCCAGTTGGCCGACGGCCGATACCAGCACATCGACGTCGACGGATTCGCCGGTGCTCAGGCGCACCGTCCACTTCCCGCTCGTCTCGTCGAACGCGGCCGCCAGTACTTCGACACCGAATCGGATATGGCGGCGCACATCGTAGGTGTCGGCGACGTGCCGCATGTAGTCGAGGATCGCGGGCTGTCGGGAGAACCGATGCGGCCAGCGCGGATTCGGCTCGAAGGAGAACGAGTAGAACGGCGAGGGCACATCGCAGGCCGCACCCGGATAGGTGTTCTCCCGCCACACCCCGCCCACGTCGGCGCCCTTCTCGAACACGACGATGTCGTCGAAGCCCTGCTTCTTCAATTCGATGACGGCGGCCAGGCCACCGAAGCCGCTGCCGATGACGGCGATGGCGGGCTGCATCCCGGCTCCTCTCGATGCGGTGGGTGGTCGTCTACCAGTGTTCAGGATTTCCCGGCCGCCGCCCACACGTTCGAGAGAAGTCGCCGGACCGGGTGCCGCCGGGACCGCGGTGCGGGCCGCTCTCAGCCGAGGTTGACCAGACCCCGGACGGTGAAGAGCGCGCCGAAACCGAACAGGACCGCGATCGTCATCAGCCGGGTATTGGCGACCATCCACTCCTTGGCGGCGTCGAGCCCGTGCCGGGCGCGCTCGCCCATCAGCTGATAGAACGCGATCGGCACCGCGAAATCGAGCGCCGCGGCGAGCAACAGCAGCACGGTTCCGGTGAGCGCGATCGCAACGGTCGTCGACGAACTGGCGACGATACTCATCCCGGACATCATGATGAAGACATTGGGGTTGAGCACCCCGAGCGCGAGCCCGATCGCGAAGGCCCTTCTGGCACTGGCGTCTTCGAGTTCGGTCAGCCATTTCGGCGCTGTCCGCTCCTGTCGGCCGGTGCGAACCAGCAGCAGCACCCCGGCGACGATGAACAGCAGACCGACGATCAGACCGGCCCAATGCGAGACGTTCTTCGAGGTGGCACCCGGATCGGTGGCTCCGCCGAGTAGCGCCGCGACAGCGATCTGGGTGTAGACGAGCAGGAACGCGGCCGCGAAACTGGCCGCATTGCGTATCGGATGCCGCGATTGCAGCAGCAGCACGGTGCCCGCGACGGCGCCGGGAGTGATGAGCAGGCCGATCATCTCCGGCAGCAGCAGCACGAACAGCTCACCCATCACCGGCCCGCCTGTTCTGTGGACGCGTGCTGGCCATCGGTGGCACCGGCTCGTGGTTCGTCGGGAAAGACGCGCGCCCAGTCCTCGTGCACGCTCACCACGGGCCACCGGTGTTCGGCGGCCACCGCAAGCGCGTGTTCGGCGCCGGTGTCGTAGGCGAATTCGCGATCGTCGTCATCGTGGTGGATCAGCAGCCGCAGCCCGTCGTCACGGGTGAGTTCGAGCATCGGCACATCACCGTCGGAATTGCCCGCCGCGAGCAGCGGGCGCCGTCCGATCCGGCTCCAGATGCGCGCCGGTTTCTCCGGGCCGTCGTCCACGAACGCCATTTTCGCGCTGTAATGCACGGTGCCGCCGCCGTATTCGAGTCCCAGGCTGGAGCCGATCACGCGGTCGCGTGGCACGCCGTAGAACATGTCACCGGCCGGTCGCATGAAATCGCGGTCACCGCCGGAGACGATGTAGACCGCGAAATCATGGGCTTCCAGATAGCGCATCAGCTCCAGCATCGGCGGGTACACGCACTCCCCGAACGGTCGCAGCAGCACCGGATGCACCCCGGCGGCGAGGAACTCCCTGGCATGGGCGGTATAGGTCTCCACGTCGAGACCCGCGGTGGCCGCGGCGACCGCGCCGAGCAGTTGGGTGGTGGCCGAATCGTCACCGGCGTAATGCCTGTCGACGGCCTCGGCGAGCCAGCGATAGTCGTGCGTGGTCGCGGCGGCATAGGGCTGCCGGGTCCGCAGCCGCGGATCGTCCTCGGCCATCCTGGCCCACCGCGACAGCAGGAACACCAGTTGCACCGGCATCGGTTTCTCGGTCCACAGGGTGCCGTCGTTATCGAATACGGCGACCCGGTCGGCCACCGGAACACCGGTGCGCTCGACTCGTTCGACGAACTCGACGACCGCCGTGCGGGCCGGACTGTCGCGCCAGGACTCCAAGGTGACCTCCTCGCTCGCACTGTGTCGTGGTGTCATCGGCGGTCCAGATCGTCGAGCGCCGCGGCCACCGTCGGATATACCGGAACCCGTCGATCGGGCGATACCGCGAGGCCGAGAGCGTCGCGGAACTGTCCGATATCGCGGGCGACGACGAAGTCGATGCGCCGCAGAGCGAGTCGGTCCCGCAGTTCGGCGAGCATCGACGCCGCGCTCACATCGACGAACGGTGAGGTCTCGGCGTCGAGGATGACCAGCCGGGTGCGGTCGGTGCACCTGCTCGCGATCTGCTGTTCGACGAAGTCGGCATTGGCGAAGAACAATCCCGCCTCCACCCGAACCACCAGCAGGTCGGGCCGCTGTTCGAGTTCGGGATGCCTACCCGTGTCGACCCACAGCGCGCCCTGCTTCGCCAGTGCCGCCACATGCGGCTGCGATGCGCGATAGAGCAGGAGCAGCATCGAGACACCGATACCGATGAGGAGTCCGGGCAGGGTGTCGAAGATCAGCACACCCGCCATGGCGGCGATGGCGGCGGTGAAATCGGCGCGTGCGGCATGGCCGTAGATGCTGCCGAGGCGCGCCGTCCACACCCGGTACAGCCGCCGCAGCGCCTCGATATCGACCAGTTCGATGACGGCGGCGATGACCACGCCCGCCAGCGTCGCCTCGGGCAGGTTCTCGAACAGTCCGGTCAGCAACAGCAGCGTCACGATGACCAGCACCGCCACGACCAGCCCGCTCACCTGTGTCTTCGCCCCGGCGCTGCCGTTGACGGCGGTCTTGGACAGGCTGCCGTTGACCACCATGCCCGCACCGAGTCCCGACCCGACATTCGCCGCACCGAGCCCGAGGAGTTCCCGGTTCGGATCGATCGTGTAACCGGCTTTGGCCGCATACGTTTTCGCGGCGCCGAGCCCCTCGGCGAACCCGATCAGCAGCACCCCGACCGCGGGGCCGAGCAGGTCGATGAGTTCGCCGATGCCGATGCCGTCGGGCATACCCACCGTGGGCAGACCGGAGTCGATCGGGCCGACGATCTCGACACCGTGCTCGTCGAGCCCGAAGGCGGTGACCGCGCCGATACCGAGCAGCACCGCCAGCAGCGACCCTGGCACCAGCGGCAACCACCGTTTGAGCCCGAGGACGATCACCAGCGACAGCGCGCCGATCAGCAGTGTGCGCCACTGGGTGTCGCCGAGATGCCGGAGGATGCCGAAGGCCTGTTCGAAGAAGTTGCCCGGCGTCTTGTCGATGCCGAGCAGTTTCGGCACCTGGCCGATGATGATCGTCAACGCCAGGCCGACGATGAAGCCTTTCAGCACCGGTTCGGAGATGAACGAGGCGATGAACCCCAATCGGATCAGTCCCGCGATCAGCCCGACGATGCCGGTGGCGAGGGCGAGCGCGGTCGACAACGCGACGTAGTTGCCGCCATCGCCTGCGGCGAGGGGCGCGATGATCGCCGCCGACAGCGCGGCGGTCGCCGACATCGGGCCGACGACCAGGTGCCGGGAACTGCCCGCCAGCGCGTAGAGCACGAGGGCCGGGATCGCCGCGTACAGGCCCACCACGGGCGGCACCCCGGCGATCGTGGCGTAGGCCAGCGCCTCGGGCACCAGCACCGCCCATACCGTCAGCCCTGCGACGACATCGGCGCGCAGCCAGCCGCGCTGATAGTGCTGGAGCGAACCGAACACCGGCCACGGCCGGTCGGTGGTCTGCCCGGCCATCACAGGCCACCGATGCCCTTGCCGAGGACCACCGCGCCCATCACCAGCAGAACGATCGCCATCACGAGGTGGTTGTTGTCCTGGAGCCAGACCTTCATCGCGTCGAGCCCGCCGCGCAGCCGGTCGGCGGCGACCGCGTATCCGAGCACGGGCACCAGCACCGTCGAAGCGGCCAGGATGGTGAACACGATCACCGCGACGATATCGCCCTGTGCCGAGAGCCCACCCGTGCCGATGACGACACCGGCCGATACGCACAGCAGCAGGTTCTTCGGATTCACCGCCGACAGCACGACCCCGAGACCGGCGGCTTTACCGAAGCCGAGCTGATCGATCGCCCGCATCCAGCCCGGCGCCTCGGTATCGCCGCGGTCGCGCCACTGCTTGGCGGCGAGCAGGATCAGCAAGGCGCCGAGCACGATCTCGACCCAGGACGCCGCCGTGGACGGCTGATCGTCACCGGTATCGCTCAACGTCCCCGACAGTGCGACCAGAACACCGGTGACCACGGCGATTCCCACCACCCAACCCAGTCCGAACCCGGTACTCGTCCTGGCGGCGTCGGCGGACAACAGCATGAGGATGGCTGCCACGATCGGTATCGGCGAGATCGCCACACCCACGGCCAGCGGAAGCAGATCACCGATGACTGAGCCCATGGCGCCAACCTAACGACGCCGCACACCGCACTCGTCACACGTTGAGGGTGAAATCGGTGTTCAGGACCCGGACTCGTCCCGCAGCCGGACCCGGGCCTGGGCGTAGGCGGCGAGTGTCGATTCGCCGAGCGTGGGCGTCGCGGGGTACAGATCCAGCGCGATGCCCTGACTGTGCAGCCGATCCTGATTCCAATAGGCGAGCACCTGGGCGTCGATCCCGCTCAGATAGAGATGTCCGCCGATCGCGTCGAGGCGACGGGCGTAATCGCTGACCACGACGAAGAACGTCGCGCCGAGCGTGGTCCGGCCGCGCATGCGCAAGATGACCATCGGCGATTCGGCGCCGGCCGGGTCGGGCAGCCGTACCTGGAGGGTGCGGGCACCGGCGTAGAACAGGCTGCCGTACACGTCGAGGATGATGATCTCGCGACTGCGCAATGCGGTCGGTGCCGGCACCTCGACCAGCTTCCCGTTCTCGGCCCGCAGCTGAACCACCTTCAGGTCCACGGCTTCCTGATTGAGTTGCAGCAGCAGCGACAACGTGACCCCGACGCCGACCGCCGCGGTGACCGGCAGCGCGAGGGTGGCGAGAAAGGTCGCCGCCAGGGCGATGCGCGAGGTGGACCCGCTGCGCCAGATCGCGAGGATCCGCGCGGGATCGAATGATCCGACCGCGGCGATGATGAGCACCGCGGCCAATGTCGGCATCGGCACATGGCCGACCAGTCCGGCGAATGCGATCAGGATGACCACCATCCACAGTCCCGACCACATCGGACCCCATCGGGTACGCGCACCGGCGACGGTGGTGAGCGCCGTCTGGCCGACCGAACCACCCACGGGCATACCGCCGAGGAGACCGGAGGCGACGTTTCCGGCACCCTGACCGGTGAAATCACGATTGATATCGGATCGGGTGCCGTCGCGGTTCGGTGCGGCTTCGGCCACCCCGACGCCCTGTACCAGCACGATCACCGCGACCGCCGCGGCCCCACCGATCAGCGATGGCGTGAGCATCCCGAGATCGGGCAGGGCGGGCAGCGGCAGCCCCTGCGGTATCTCACCGACATCGGAAACCCGTGCCACCGAATCCAATCCGAACAGTGGCAGCATCGCGGTGGAGACGAGGAGTGCGGTGAGCGAACCGAGCGTGCCGAAACGGGTTCGGCCCAGTCCGAGGACGAGCAGGACCGTGACCACCCCGATCAGCACCGAGGCGGGATCGATGCGACTCGGGTGTAGGACGACCTCGGCCGCCTTGGTCACCGCCACACCGCCCTCGGCGGTGGCGCCGGTGAATCCGGCGAGTTGTCCGAAGGCGATATTGGCGGCCACGCCGGAGAGGAAACCGGTCATCACCGAATGCGAGACGAATCGGGTGTAGCGGCCGAGTTTCAGTGCCGCGGCCGACAGCATGATCGCGCCGGCGACGAGGGTGAGCAACACCATCGCCGCGGAGCGGTCCTCGACCGGAACCGTCGCCAGCGCGGATCCGGCGGCCAGTGCGGAGGCGCTGGTCGTGGTGACGACCATGAGCTTGGTGCTGGTGGTCAGGCCGCCGAAGATCCGCCCGGCCATCGACGCGTACAGTCCGTGCACCGGGTTGACCCCGGCGAGCAGGCCGGAGGCCATACCGTCGGGCACACTGCCGATCGCACCGGAAAGCCCGGCGAGCACATCGCTTCTGCGCATGCGCGCACCGGGCAGCCGGGCTCGTATCCAGTGGGTGAGCCTGCTCATCGGCACCCCGCGCGGGCGGGGGCGATGCGGCGGCGGCTCCTCGAACTCACATCTGGCTGGGGTTCCATGTGGTGACGGCCCAGATCACGACGACGTCGAGCACGATGATCAGGATCGACCACGCCGGGTAGTAGGGCAGCCACAGGAAGTTGGCGATGATCGACAACGCCGCGATGGTCACCGCCGCGACACGACCCCAGGTGGTCCCGGTCATCAGGCCGAGCGCGCAGATCACCAGGATGATGCCGAGGACGATATGGATCCAGCCCCAGGTGGTGGTATCGAATTCGTAGACGTATTCGATACCGACCACGAACAGCTTGTCCTCGGCGACCGCCGAGATGCCTTGCAGGATCGACAGCACACCAACGGTGAGCAGCAGGATTGCCGCACCGATGGACGTCCCCGCCGCGACGCCCTGTCGCACCGGGTGGTCGGTTTCGGAAGAGTGCGTCATCATTGGTCCCTTCATGCGAAGCGGTTGTAGATCGACATTCGCGGGTGCCGGACGCGGGCGCTTCACCCGTGCAGGGTGAATATGGTGAGCTTCAACCGGCCGGGACCGCATCGTCGCCGGGTGGTTGCGCGGGCTCGGCCGCACCGCCGTCCGAGACCGACGAACCCGAGCTGATCAGGACATTCGCCCATCGCGACGACGGGTCGATATCCAGTAGCAGTGCCTTCACCAGCAGGGTCAGCGGAATGGCGAGCAGCGCGCCGAGGGCGCCGAGAATCCAGGTCCAGATCACCAACGACAGGAAGGTCACCGTCACGCTCAGGCCGACGGCGTCACCCACGAACTTCGGCTGGATGATCGACTGGATGACGAAATTGATCACGCAGTAGACGACGATCACCCACAGCATCAGCGCGGGCCCGCTGTCGAGCAGGGCGAGCAGCGCGGGCGGGATCAGGCCGATCACGAACCCGATATTCGGGATGTAGTTGGTGATGAACGACAGCAACGCCCACAGCATCGGCAGCGGAACACCCATCAACCACAGCGCGCCACCGTCGATGACGGCGACGATCAACCCGAACACCGTCGACACCACCAGGTACTGGCGGGTGCCGGTGGCGAAGGTCTCCAGGGCGTAGGCGATTTCGGGCCTGGCCCGCGCCACGATCGCCATCTTGCGGTCCATGGTCATGCCGTCGAACGCCATGAACAGCAGCAGCGCGAGGATGAAGAACAGATTCGACATGATCGCGAGCAGACTCTGCAACGCCTGCTCGATCACCCCGACGAGCTTGCCCACATCGATACCGCTGAGCAGGTTGTTGATCTGCGTGGAATCCACTCCCGCATCCGCGAGCGCGCCGCGGGTGCCCGCGAGCAGATCGTCGACGCGATCGGTGTATTCGGGCAGCTGAGTGGCCAGCTGCGCCGCCGACACCACCAGCGAGCCGATCAACACGATGATGATCAGATACACCACCACCAGCGCGGCGACCATCCCGGCCCAGGCGGGTAGACCGCGCCGCTGCACCCACGACTGGATGGGCTGTACGGCCACGGTCAGCATCAGGGCGAGAAACAGCGGCCCGAGCACCCCGGAGAACGCCTTGACCCCGGCGATCGCCACGACCGCGCCCGCGATGGACAACAGCACGATGAGCCCACGCGGAATCGCCCACACCGAACCGGAGGCCGCCGGTGGCGGTACCGCCTCGCGGCGCCGCTTCTTCTCTGATCCCCTGGTGGCGCGCATGCTCGGCTCTTCTCTGGGTCGACGGGCGGGTGGGATCAGTCGGCGAAGACCTCGCGCAGCTGTGCTTCCTGCTCATGGGAGAGATTGGTGGTGACGAGTTCGGCGTGCTGCCCATGGAATTCGTCGTGCACGCGATCGAGAGTGGCGTCGGAGGTCAACACGAACAGAGCCGAGGTCCCCGGGGTGATCTGGCTCTTCAGCTCGGCGATGAACTTGTCATCGATACCGACATCGGACAGCGAACCGGCCAGCGCGCCGACACCGGCGCCCACCGCGGCGCCGATCAGCGGGATGAAGAACAGGATCCCGAACAGCAGCCCCCAGAACGCGCCGCCGAGTGCGCCGACACCGGCGAGATGATGCAGCTGGCGGGTCTGCGGCTTCTTCGCGCCGTTGGGCCAGCTGACCATGGCCGCGTCGTGGACGTTGATCAGCTTCTCGGCCTGTAATCGGCTCAGCGTGTCGATCGCGGTATCGGCACCGGTCGCGGTCGGAAACTTCCACACTGTCAGGGTCGCTGCCATCGGGTGCTCCTCTGATCGTCGAGATCGGCGAACGCAGGTCGGTATCGACGCTACGAGTCGGGCGGCGCGGCGGCCTCACACGTTTCGGATGAACCCCGGCACGGGATTTTGGATGAAAACCATGCCACAAAGTCATTACAAAGCGCACCCGGTGGCAAACGAACAGGTACGTTTCACTTGATCTGCAAGGCAATGGCGTCATGGCAACGATTCGTCGACGGTGCAGCTCCAGGAGGCGCGGTGTCCGCTTCGCAGTCCATATCGCCCGGTGCGGTGAATAGCCGGGCCGTTGCCGTGGGCGGTCGCGCGGGCCGAGGGGTGCCCACGCTGCCGTTCCCGCCGATCCGGCTCACGCCCGCCATCGACGCGTTGGACCGGGCCTGCGACGACAGCAAGGTCACGCTGGTATGCGCGCCCGCGGGTTCCGGTAAGACCGCGCTCGTGGTGGCCTGGCTCGAGGATCGGCTGCGCCGCGACGCCACGCTCGAGGTCGGCTGGGTGACGGTGACCGAGCAGATGGACGATCCGGAAGCGTTGTGGGCGGCGGTCAGAACGTCGCTGGACCTGCCGGCGGCGCCGCTGGCCACCGGCGCGATCGGTACACCGACCGCCCATGCCGCCGCGCTGGTCGAGGAACTCGGCACCCGGTCCGCTCCGGTGGTGCTGGTGATCGATGACGCCCATCTGCTCACCGACCCGCTGAATCTGGCCGGAATGGAGTATCTGGTCGCGCATGCGCCACCCATGTCGACCCTGGTGGTCGTCGGTCGCTTCGATCCGCCGCTGCGCTGGCATCCGGTAGCGCTCACCGGACGGCTGGTGCGCCTCGGCGCCGCCGACCTCGTCTTCGGTGATCGGCAGATCGCGCAATTGTGTGCCCAGCACGAGATCGGTCTCACCGATGTCGAGATCGAAACCGTCGAGCGGCTGACCGGTGGCTGGGCCGCGCTGGTCCGCATCGCCGCCATCTACCTGACCGGCCATGCCGACGACCGCGACGGTGCGCTCTCGGCGCTGGCGCGGACGCCGCATGCGGTCGCCGATTTCCTCGTCGGTGAGGTCTTCGATCTCTTGCCGCCGCAGACCCTGGATTTCGTGATCGGCACCGCCGTACCGATCGCGTTCACCGCCGAGATGGCCGATGAGCTGTGTGGGATGGATACGGCCGGGATCCTGGAAGATCTGGCGCGGATGAACTTCCCCATCCATCACAGATCCCGCGACGGTGACCTCTGGTACTCCTACCACCCGATGGTCCGCACCTACCTGCTGGCCGAATCGCGTCGACGCGATCCGCAGCAGGTCGCCGGGTTGCACGCGCGGGCGGCGCGGGCGTTGCTGGCGGCGGGCCGTCCGTTGGACGCCCTCCCGCATCTGCTCGCCGAACCGGGCCGACCGCAGGTGGCGCGGTTCCTGCGTGACCATGGCCCCCGAGTCGTGTTCGGCGGGGAGGGTGCCGTGCTGTTCCAACTGCTCGGTCATGAGCGCGGTTTCGACGACGATCCCTTCCTCTGGTTGCTGCGCGCCGTCGACGCGGTATCGCGGGCCGACAGTGTGGAAGCCGGTGCCTATCTCGGACTGCTCACCGCGCGCGGTGTCGGCGAATCGGCCATCGTTCCGCACACCTGGTTGCGCCCACTGGCCTCCGCTGTCGCGGTGGACGCGCATATCGCCGACCATGACGCCGGGCCGGCGCCGGATCCGAGCCAGCTGCGGATGGAGGCGGTTACCGGACACATCGATCTGGACTGTTTCATCGTGCTCCAGGCCGCGACGGACCGGACGCGCCGTGGCGATGTGCGCGACGGTGAGGCCGGCATACTGCATGCGCTGGCATTGGCCGAACATGCCGGACTGCCCCGGTTGCAGATCCTGGCCGTGGTCAGGCTGGCGATGTCGGCGGGGCTGTCCGGTTCGATCGTCGCGATGCGCGAACGGGCGATGCGCGCGGTGGCGCTGGCCGAGAAGTATTCGCTGGCCGAGCTACCCGATGTGGTACAGGCCAGGGTGATGGTCGCCGGTGCCGCCTATCTACGCGGTGAACCGTCGCCGTTTCTCGGCACCGAACCCGCCGGCCGTCGCAATTACCGGGAAGCGCTGGTACCCACCGCGATCTGGCGTGAGCGACTCGTATTCGGGCTCGCCGCCTTCGACTCGGCCGATGATCGGCATCTCGCGGCCGAGGAACTCGATCGAGCCGCGCACCAGCTGCTCGACCAGACCCATCCGGTCGAGGCCACCGGCCGGATCCTGGTGCATGTGGTCTGGGTGCAGCTGAAACTGCATGCCAAGGATGCCGCGCGCCGGTTGATCGAACACGGACGGTCCGCGCTCGGGTCGACACCCGAGATGGCCGTGGTCGCCGCGGCGCTGGCCGAATCCCAGCACAAACCGGCGAGCACCATATCGCTGTTGGAACCGGTGCTCGCGGATGCGCAATCCCTGCAAACGAGCACCGCGGTGACCGCGTGGCTGCTGTGCGCCTCGGCCTGCCATCAGCTCGATCGGCCCGCAAAGGAGTACGAGGCGCTGGACAAGGCTCTCGCCGCGGCGGCGCCCGATCAGATCATCCGGCCGTTCCTCGACGTCCCCGGCGCCCTCGAACTGCTCGCCGCCAACGCGGGGCGTTTCGGCCACGGCGACGCACTGGTGCAGATCATTCGCGCCCATCCGAGCGCGCGGCGTTCGGCGGGTGCGCCCCATCTCACCGAGACCGAGCTGACCGTGCTGCGGCAGCTACCGTCCGGGCGGACCTCGCAGAACGTCGCCAGGGATATGGGCGTATCGATCAACACGGTCAAAACCCACCTGCGTGGCATCTACCAGAAGCTCGGCACCACCTCCAGGGCCGACGCCATCGCGCAGGCGCGGCAGCTGGGTCTGCTGTAGCGGGCCGACCAGCGGGATTCACCCCTATCGGATGATGTGGCCGGGCCGCCGCCGCCGCACGCTGGACACAGGATGCCCGGAGTCGACCACAGCCGCGGACCGGACGGAGGTACCGAGCCGATGCCAGCGCCGATGCGATACCAGTTCGTCATCGAGGGTGAATTGTCCGAGCGCGCGTTGGCGGCCTTTCCCGAGTTGACGGCGAGCACTCGGTCGGCGCGTGCGACGACGACCCTCTACGGCCCGGTTGCCGACAACACCGCCATGCGCGGAATCCTCGCCCGCATCGACTCCCTCGGTTTGACCCTGCTGGAGATGGCCCGCCTACCGGACTGAAGGCCAGCGCGGCCGAGCGTTCCGATCATGCGCGGCCGCGAGATGGATTCGGTCCGGCAGTTTTGTGCTCAGGTAGTGCGAACGCCTCGCGCCCCAGCGATCGATTCCGGCCTCGGGAGTTGTGGCAGGTACCAGGCGCAGCGCGGGTGGCGCTGGCGAGGTCCCCAGACCTCGATCGATATGTCGCTGGCCGGAGGAATCCGGTCGTAGCCTCGACCGGACGATTCTGCATCCGATCCTCTGGGGAGGTGCCCGCGTGGATGTCAGCGCCGCCGAACCCGGTAGGGCCCGCGCGACACGTATCGCGGTACTGGTCTCGGCTCTCGTGTTCGGCTGCGGCGTCGGCCATGCACCGGCAGCACCGGGTACCGGCGGCGACGCACCGATTCCGGTGCGCGCGATGGCTGCTGCGCGACCGGCGGCCGACGGCTCGCATCTGGTGTCCGCCGGACAGGGGCCGGGTCGGATCATCGACCTGTCGGTCCACTCGACCGCCATGGGTCGGACAGTGGCGGTCGAAGTCCTTCCGGCAGCCGATGTTTCGAGGCCAGCGCCGACGCTGTATCTGCTCAATGGTGTCGACGGCGGTTCGAGCACCGGGGTCTGGAGCGACGGCAGCAATTGGTTCACCGAAACGGATGCGGCGGACTTCTTTGCCGATAAGCAGGTCAATGTGGTGATGCCGGTCGGTGGCGGTGCCAGTTTCTACACCGATTGGCGCGCCGACGATCCGCAGCTCGGTCGACACCGGTGGACGACCTTCCTCACCGAGGAGCTGCCGCCGGTGATCGACTCGGCACTACGAGGCACCGGTGTCGACGCGGTGGCTGGATTGTCGATGGCGGCCGCCGCGGTGTTCCGGCTCGCCCTCGCGGCGCCGCAGCGATTCCGGGCCGTCGCCTCCTACAGCGGCTGTGTGCGCACCAGCGACCCGCACGGGCAGGCGCTGGTCGATGCCATCGTGCTCGGGCACGGGGGTGATCCGCACAATCTGTGGGGGCCGCCGACGGATCCGCTGTGGTCGGCGAACGATCCCTATCTGCGTGCCGAAGAACTCCGCGGCACCGCGATCTATGTGTCCACGGGCAACGGCTGGCCGGGCCCGTTGGACACCCTCGACGGCCCCGGTATCGACGGCAACCCGGTGACATTGGCCGATCAACTCGTCCTCGGCGGCGTCCTGGACGGCATCGCCCATGCGTGCACCCGGCAGTTGCGGGACCGATTGCGGGAACTGGACATTCCCGCCACCTTCGACCTCCGTCCCAGTGGCACCCACTCCTGGGGCTATTGGGAGCAGGACCTGCACAATTCTTGGCCGCTGCTCGAAGCGGCGATCACCGAATGAGGTAGGCGCGGACAATCGTTCAGCGCGCGCCACCGGCGGTGGGCGCCGCGTCATCGGCGGACATCGCGGCTTTTTCCTGACCGTCGACCGGCGTCCGCGGACTGCGCCGCATCCATCTGGGCGCCCACCAGCAGGCCTCGCCCAGCAATCGCATGCTCGCGGGTACCAGCAGCACTCGAAGGACCGTGGCGTCGATGAGCAATGCCGCGACCATGCCGAACGCGATGTACTGCATCATCAGCAGGTCCGAGAGCGCGAACGCGCCGGTCACGATCAACAGGATCAAGGCCGCGGCGGTGATGATCCGCCCGGTGTGGGCGACCCCCGATCGGATCGCCTCGGTCGTCGACGCGCCTGCCGCACGTGCCTCGACGATGCGGGAGAGCAGGAATATCTCGTAGTCGGTGGACAGGCCGTAGATCACCGAGACGATCACCACCAGCACCAGCGCCATGATCGGCTGTGGCGTGACTCCGAGCAGTTCGGCGCCGTGACCGTCGATGAAGATCCAGGTGAGGATGCCGAGCGTGGCGCCGAGCCCGAGCAGGTTCATCGCCGCCGCCTGGATCGGCAGCACCAGCGAACCGAAGGTCAGCGCCATCAGCACGGAGGTGGCGAAGAAGACCAGCGCGATCAGATACGGCATCCGGTCGACCAGCGCGTCCACGCTGTCCTGCTCGACGGCGGGCTGACCACCGACCAGCAGAGTGGCGCCCGGCGGTAGCGGCATCGAACGCAGATGGTCGATGGTCTGTTCGGCATCGCCGGAGGCATCGAGCACGGTCTGGGTGGTGAACACATTGGGTTGGGCGGGTCTGCGCAACAATGCGGGGAAGGGGGCCGCCAGGCCCGGCGCTTGGTTGGCTCTGGCCAAGACCGTGTCGCCGGCGTCGGTGTCGAAGGTGACGACGACGAGGTCGATCGGATTGATGCGGCGCAGCGGGAACAGCTCGTCGAAATGCTGCTGCGCGAGCCGGGTCGGATGCTCCGGCGGCAGGAATCGTTCGTTGATGGAACCGAAGGCCAGACCACGCATCGGCAGGATCAGCAGCAGCAACCCGAGACATACCGTGATGGCCACCGCGAGTGGCCTTTTCATGACGCGTGCGGCGATGCGGCCCCAGATATTGTCCGGTTCCTGATTCGGGGCGGCGACCGTGCGGAACCAGTCGACGCCGAACCGGTCCACCCGCCGCCCGAGGAGCGCCAGCAGGGCGGGCAGCACCGTGAGTGAGGTCAGCGCGGCCAGCGAGACGGTGATGATGGCGCCGAAAGCGAAAGATTTCAGAAAGCCCTGCGGGAACACCAGAATGGCGCCGGCGGCGACCACCACGATGGTGGCGGAGAACAAGACGGTGCGGCCAGCGGTCGACACCGTGCGCCGCACGGCATCGGGTACGTCGCGGTCGTCGGCGAGTTCTTCCCGGAACCGGCTCAGCACGAACAGGCCGTAGTCGATGGCCAGACCGAGCCCGATCATCGACACCACCGGTGAGACGAACGAATTCACCTCGGTGACCGTGGTGAGCAGCCGGAGCAGGCCCCAGGCGCCGAGCACGGTGAGCGCGCCGACGATCAGCGGCAGCGCGGCGGCGACCACACCACCGAAGAGGAAGAACAACAGCACCGCCACGGCGGGGATGGCGAACAGTTCCACGCGCCGCTGATCATGGGCCATGGTGTCGTTCAACGCACCGGCCACCGGTCGACCGCCGGCCACTTCCATATCGACGCCGGGTAGGTCGAAAACGTCGGCGACAGTGCGGAAATTGCGCATCTGCGCGGTGTCGTCGGCACCGTTGACGGCGAGGGAGGCGAAGGCATGGCGCCGGTCGTCGGAACCGAACACCTCTGGCATCGCCAGTCCGGTGTCGGTGGGCCAGTAGGCGCCGTTGACGCGGCCGATCTGCTCCGGGAAACGTTGTGGCAGTTCGTTCAACCACGCCACGATCGGCTCGGCGAATCCGGGATCGTCGACGGTGGCGCCATCGGGTGCGTGGAACAGCAGGATGATGTCGGCGCTGTGATCGGGGCCGAACACCTCATCGCGTAACTGGGCCGCGCGCACCGATTCCGAGCCCGGATCGTCCCAGCCGCCGGAGCCGAGCTGGGCGCCGAGACCGAGCCCGTACCAGCCGAGTGCGAGCAGCGCGGCCACCATGACGCCGAGGACGGTGAAACGTCGCCGCACCACGATATCGGCCCAGTGTGTCAACTCGGCGAACAATTGTCGCCTCCCCATTCATCGCGCGGATCGCACCCGGTCTGCTGTGACGCGACACCGTCTCCGTCGGGCATCATCGGACAAGGCGGTATGAAAGATGTCCTCACGTATTCACCCGGCGATTTCGCGGAATGGTCGAAACGTTCCGGTGCGTGAGCGAGGACCGTGGCGACGATACAACTCGCAGTCGGGTTTCACCGTCCGATCACGCCCATTTCCGCGCGGTCACAAGGGCCGCAGGTGAACCGTTGTGACACATGTGCATCGGGGGTGTTCCGGTCACTGACAGCCGAGGCTTCATATGCGCGAGATGCGCTGAATTACGGTGATGAGCAGGTCTTTCCCCTCGCATCTCCTCGTCGATGACCGCGGTGCGGGCCATCAGCGGCTGGGCGGGGTCACAAGTCGTGACGGTCGAACCACGGGAGAGATGCCAAACTCTGCCGATTCTTTTCTGCGCCGATTTGTTCGGTCCTAGTTTGGCTTCATCGGTCGACTGCGTAGGGCCGCATGAGACGTGTGTGATCGCCGAGACGGTATCGGCGATCGCCATTACCGAGACACCGGAGGAATGTGTGTCTGATATTGCCATTGTCGGTATCGGTTGTCGGTTCGCGGGTGGAATCGACTCACCGGAAACATTCTGGGATTTCGTGATCGAGAAGCGCGACGGCGTCGTCGACGTGCCCGCGGATCGGTGGGACTACCGCCGCTACTACGACCCCGAACCACGCACACCGGGGCGCGCCTACACCAAGCGCGGCGCGTTCATGACCACTGATCCCTGGGAGTTCGATCCCGACTTCTTCGGTATCTCACCGCGTGAGGCCACCGTGCTCGATCCGCAGCAGCGGCTGATGCTCGAGGTCACCTGGGAAGCGCTCGACGACGCGGGGCTCGCGGGTCGCGCGGCAGGGGAGTCGGTGGGTGTGTACGTCGGCGGGTTCGTGGTGGACCAGTCGGTGATCGGGGTGGTGGGGCCCGCGCTGTTCCACACCGATATGCACACCCCGGCGAGTGCGTCCTACACCATGCTGTCGAACCGGATCGCCTACGCGCTGAACCTGGTCGGGCCCGCGATCACCGTGGATACGGCGTGCTCGTCGTCGCTGGTGGCGCTCCATCTGGCCTGCCAGGCCCTCGACAACGGTGACTGTGAGGTGGCGCTGGCCGGTGGCGTGAACGTGATGTTGCAACCGGAGACCTTCGTCCTGATGTGCAAGGGCGGCTTCCTCGCCACCGACGGCCGCTGCAAATCCTTCGATGCCGCCGCCGATGGTTACGGACGCGGCGAAGGCGCCGGGATGGTGGCGTTGAAGAAGCTCGACGACGCGGTGCGTGACGGTGACCGTATCTACGCGGTGGTCAAGGCGACCGGGTCCAATCAGGACGGGCGCACCACCGCCATCACCGTGCCGAATGTCGATTCGCAGGAGGCGCTGGCGCGTGCGGTGTGCGCGCGTTCGGGACTGGCGCCGGAATCGATCACCTATCTCGAAGCGCACGGCACCGGAACCCTCGTGGGCGATCCGGTCGAGCTGCGGGCGCTCGGCCAGGTGTTCGGCGCGCCGACCGGTCGGACGGGCAGTGTCGGCGTCGGTTCGGTGAAGGCGACGATCGGCCACACCGAGGCCGCAGCGGGCGTGGCCAGCGTCATCAAGGCGGCCCTTGCCATCCAGCACCGTACGCTGCCGCCGCAGGGCTGGCTGGACCAGCAGAACCCGGACATCCCTTTCGACGAACTCGGTCTGCACGTGCAGACCGAGGCACAACCGCTGCCCGCGGACGCGCCGCCGATGTCGGTGGCGGTCAATGGTTTCGGCTACGGCGGCACCAACGCCCACGCCATCCTGCACGAGTTCCGACCTGATTCGCCCGCGCCGCGGCCGAGCCGCACCCACCTGGGCATCCTGCCCATCTCCGCACGCGGCACCGCCGCCGCTCGGGCACTTGCGGGCCGGTTCGCCGATCTGATCACCGCGGGCGCCGACCCCGATCATCTCGCCGAAGCGGCGTGGACGCGGATGGCGCACCACCCGTACCGCACCGGTGTACTGCTCGGTGAGTCCACCGATGACCTGGTGCGGGATCTGCGCGATTACGCGGCGGGCGAGGGGCGTGACGCGTCGAAGACCATCGTCTCCCGCAGCGCGGAACCGGTGTTCGTGTTCTCCGGTATGGGCCCGCAGCACTGGCAGATGGGGCGCGGCCTACTGGCGGCGGGTGGCGCCTTCGCCGCGGCGGCGGCCGAGATCGACGCGGAGTTCCGCGCGATCTCCGGGTGGTCGATCATCGAGGAACTGCGCAAACCGCAAGACGATTCGCGCGTCACCCGCACCGAGGTGGCCCAGCCCGCCAACTTCCTCGTCCAGGTGGGTCTGGTGCGTGAGCTGGCCGAGTACGGCATCACGCCCGCCGCGATCGTCGGCCACAGTGTTGGCGAGGTGTCGGCGGCATATGTGAGCGGGATGCTGTCGCTGTCGGATGCGGTGCGGGTGGTCTATCACCGGGCCCGGTTGCAGGCGAGCACCGCGGGCACCGGCGGCATGCTCGCCGTCGGCCTCACCGAACAACAGGCGATCGAACTCATCGGCGACGATCCGCGCATCGATATCGCCGCGGTCAACAGCCCCACCTCGCTCACCCTGTCCGGTGCGGTGCACAGGCTGGACGAACTGGCCGAAAAGCTCACCGAGGACGGTATCTTCGCGCGCCGCCTGCGGGTCGAGGTGCCCTATCACAGCAGGCTGATGGGGCCGATCGAAGCCGAGCTGCGCGAAGCGCTCGCCGAGCTGACGCCGCGGCCGCCGACGGTGCCGCTGTACTCGACGGTCACCGGCGCACCGGTCACCGAGGGGGACTGGAACGCCGAATACTGGTGGTCGAATGTGCGGCAGCCGGTGCGGTTCGCCGCTGCCATCGGCGCGTTGACGGCCGCGGGCAGTCGTGTCTTTCTCGAGGTCGGCCCGCATCCGGTGCTGTCGGGCAATATCCGCGAGGTGCTGCTCGGCGCCGATGTCAACGGGACGACGGTGGCGACCCTCGATCGCGAACAATCCGATTCGGTGAGCATGCGCCGCACCCTCATCGGTCTGCACGCCGCCGGTGTGCTCGACCGCGATCGGCTGTTCCCGCCCGACAGCCCACCCACCCCGCATCTGCCGCTGCCGCGCTATCCCTGGCAGCGCACCCGGCTGCATTCGGCGCTGCCGCTGTTCGAACAGGCGCGGCTCGGCACGCCGAATTCCTATGCGATGCTCGGTGATCCGGATGTGGAGGGCCGCCCGGAGTGGTTGTTGCAGGTCGGCACCGAGTTGTTGCCGTGGCTGGCCGATCATGTGGTCAATGGGATCAAGATCATGCCGGGCGCTGCCTATCTCGATGCCGCGCTCAGCGCCACCGCATCGCGGATCGGGAGCAAACAGGTGGCGTTGGAAGGTGTTCGGTTCGTCGCACCGCTGATCATGGGCGCACCGGATGTACCGCTGGTCGCGGTGAGCGTCGAGGAGGCCAGTGGCCGATTCCTGATCAGATCGCGCAGTGCGACCGGCACCGCGTGGACGGTGCACGCGTCGGGGCGGACCTTGACAGGCAGTCATGAGCCGACGGTGGTGCGGGTCCCCACGATCGATGTCGGTATCGACGTCGATCCCGCGATGTTCTATTCCGGTCTCGCCGCCGCGGGATTGCAGTACGGCCCGTCGTTCCAGCGGGTGACCTCGGTGCGGGTCGGCAAGGACGCCGTGGTCGCCACCGTCGACGGCGCCATCGCCGCAGGTTCCGGGCATCTGGCGCATCCGGCGGTGGTGGACGCCGCGATGCAGTGCGCGGCCCTGCTGTTCGCCGATGAACGCATCGATGAAGGTGTACTGGTTCCGGTCGGTGTGGCCGCGGTCCGGCTGCTCGCCGAACTCCCCGCAACCATCACCGTGGTCGCGCGCCGTGACCCGCAGGCCAGGCTGCGGGCCGATGTGGATCTGCTCGACGGCGATCACATGCTGGTCGCGCGGTTGACCGGTGTGCAGATCGGCGCGCTGAAACCCGGCGACTATCCGCTGCACCGGATGGCCGACTTCTACTACAGCGACACCATGGAAGAACGCGACCCGATCGACCCGGCGGCCTTCGCCGACGCCGGTTCGGTGACCACCGTGATCGTGCAGGTGGGGGAGGGCGCCAGGGCGGGCGAACTCGCGGCCGCATGCACGGGCTCACGGTTGTATGTCGCCGACCGAGGCCAGAACCTGGAATCCGATCTGGTGGCGAATCTGCGTGCGGCGACAGCGGAGGGGACCGACCGGCTGCACGTCTGCGTGGTCGCCGGTGCGATCGACGACGATGTGGCCGCCCTGTGGACGTTGAAGCGCATCGCCGTCGCGGTGGACGAATTCGCCAACCCGCCCGCCGAAGGCGATTCCCCGCAATCGGTGTTCGGGGACGGCGTCGTGCACGCCACCCTGGTGACCGAGCGCGCCTTCACCCTGCCCGGCAGCCCGGTCGCACCGGACCCGCGTCAGGCCGCCCTGGCCGGTGCGCGGCGGGTGCTGCTCAATGAGCAGACACCGTTGCGGTGGCGTCTGGTCGATATCGAACCGGGCACCGCGACGACCGATCTGCTCGCGGAACTGGCCGTGCCGGGCGCTTTTTCGCACGACAACTGCGATGAGGTGCTGCTGCGGGACGGCAAACGCTGGGCGCCGGTGGTGACCAAACCCCTGCCCGATCGCCTCGAGGAGCTGGACGCGGTGCGACCGCTCACCGATCCCGAGGTGAACTTCGAACTCGATATGCCACGGACCCGGCTGCTGTCGGCGCTGGCCTGGCGCGAATGCCCGCGCCCGGCGCCGGGCGCCGGTCAGCTCGAGGTGCGGATGCAGGTCATCGGGCTGAACTACAAGGACCCGCTCAAGATCATCGGGCTGCTCGGTGAACGTGAACTGGCGCCCACCTATTTCGGCACCGTGCCCGGTATGGAAGGGGTCGGAACCGTGGTCGGGGTCGGTCCCGGAGTCGAGGACGTCGCGGTCGGCGATCTGGTCGCGGTGGCGGCCAAGGGGATGATGCGGCGCTTCGCCGTCGTCGACCGGCAACTGGTGGTCGCCCTGCCCGCCGGTACCGATCCCGGCCACTGCACCAGCACCATCGCCTTCGGCACCGCCGAATACGCCCTGCTGGATCTGGCCCGCCTGGAACCGGGGGAGACGGTCCTGATCCACGGCGCGGCCGGTGGCGTCGGCACCGCCGCCATCCAGGTGGCCAAGGCACGCGGCGCCCGCATCATCGGCACGGCGAGCACCGACGAGCGTCGGGCCCATGTGCTCGCCCTCGGCGCCGACTACGCGGTGAACTCACGCTCGCTCAATTTCGTCGACGATGTGCTCGAACTGACCGGCGGCGCGGGCGCCGACGTGATCATCAGCAGCGCGCCGGGCGAAATCCTGCGGCAGAATTTCAATGCCGCTGCCGAATTCGGGCGCATCGTGGAGGTCGGCAAAGCCGATATCTACACCGGCGGCCTGCTGGAACTGGCCAATTTCGACAAGAACCTCGCCTACTACTCGATGGACCTCGACCGCCTGGTGGCGGTGAGTCCGCGGCGACTGGCCCGACTGCTGGAGCGAGTGTTCGAGAAGGTCACCGACGGCACCTATACGCCGCTGCCGTACCAGCTGTTCGACACCGACGAGGTGAGCAAGGCTTTCGAGGAAACCCTGCGCTCATCACGCCCGGCCCGCATCGCCCTGCGAATGGACGCACCGCAGCCATCGGTCCGGCCGTACCTGCCCGAGGTCGAGATCAGCGGTACCGCGACCTATCTGATCACCGGCGGTTTCGGCGGGTTCGGTTTGGCCATCGGGCGCTGGCTGGCTCTGCGCGGCGCACGCCGACTGGTCCTGCTCGGGCGCAGTGGTCCGGCCACCGAGGAAGCGCGGCAGCAACTCTCGGCCTGGCGCACGCTCGGCCTCGAGGTGGTCGAGGAGCGCGCCGACGTCGCCGACGCGGCCGCGATCGCCGAAGTGGTGGCACGGGCCCACACCGAACGCCATCCGCTGCGCGGAGTGTTCCACGCCGCCGGTGCCGTGGCCGACAACCGGATCAGCAAGATGGAACCCGAGCAACTGGACCGGGTCTACCGGCCGAAGGTGCACGGCGCGCAGGTGGTGCACCGGGCCGTCGCCGAGGCCGATATCGCACTGGACATGTTCGTGCTGTGCTCCTCGGGCGGCTCGATGTACGGCATCTACGGCCAGTACAACTATTGCGCCGCCAATGTCGCGGTCGAGGCACTGGCCGAGACCTGGTCGCGGGCCGGTGAACGGGCGCTGTGCATCGGCTGGGGCCATCTGTCCGGCGCCACCGGCGGTATGGCCGCCGACGAGACCGCCGAAAAGTACCTCGACCTGGTGGGATTCGGGCCGATCGACATGGCCGACGCCACCGCGTACATGGAGCAGACACTGCGACTCGGGGTATCGCGCGCGGCGATCATCCCCACCGACTGGGCCAAGCTGACCGGCACCTTCCCACAGCTCACCCGGACCGGCCGCACGATCGCACTGGCCAAGGCCTCCGCCAAGGACACCTCGGAACTGGCGCGGCTGCGCGCGGAACTGGCGGCCATGGAGGAGGCCAAGCGTGGACCGCATATCGCCCGCAAGATGGCCGAGGAACTGGCCGTCGTCATGGGGGTGCCGGTGGAGTCGATCGATATGACGATCCCGGTCCCCGAACTCGGGTTGGACTCACTGATGGCGGTCGAGCTGGGCGCGCGCGTCACCAAAGCGCTCGGCATCGACCTGATGTCGTTGCAGATGGGTCGGTCGTTCAGTTTGGAACAGGCCGGTCCGAAGGTGGCGGAGCTGATCCTCGCGCACGAGACGGGTTCCGCGCCGACGGCGCCGGACCCGGTGATCGTGGCCGCCACCGCGAACGGGTCCACCGGGCGCACCGGCGACGATCCGGCCGCGAACGGGTCGGCGTCGAACGAGAGCGTCGACGAAACGTCGATGGCCGTGGCGCGGTAGGGAAGGGGTTTCTCGCCATGGTCGATTTCGGTCTCATCGACGAATGGGAGCCCGCGCCAGGGCGGCTCATCACCTGGGTCGCGTCCCCGGCGTCGCTCGAACGCGCCCAACAGGCTCCGGTGCATCCGGCCCCGCCCTCACTCCAACAGGAACAGTATCTGCGGCAGGCCGATCGGCACGCGCACGCGGAATTCCGGTTCTCCGGGCTGTGCCTCGTCACCGCCGAGATCCCGCTCGCCGACCTCGATCGGGACGTGATGACGCGGGTCATCCACCAGTTCCTGATGCGCCACGACACCTTTCGCACCTGGTTCGCGATCGCACCCGGCGGTGCGCTGCGCCGACATCTGGTGCCGGAGGACGCGGTCGAGTTCATCCCCGTCGACTACGGCATGCTCGATGACCCCGCAGCGATCCGCAGTCACGTCGAGAAGACCACGCCCGGCCCCTTCCACTGGGACTGCTTCACCTTCGGTGCGATCGAACACGGCGAGTCGACCACGGTGTATCTCGCCGTCGATCATCTGCACACCGACGGTCTCGGGCAATACCTGTCGGCCTCCGATTTCGCCCAGCTGTACGCGGGCCAGCTGTCGGGCGAGGAGCAACCGCTGCCACCCGCGGCGAGCTATCTGGACTACTGCGTCACCGAGCGTGAGCACAGCGCGCGGCTGACGCTGTCCTCACCGGGCGTACGCAAATGGCTGGAGCTGCTGCGCGGCAACGACAACCGGCTGCCGACCTTCCCACTCGATCTCGGCAAACGCTGCGACGGCTACAACCGCAGCGCACACCGCAGCATCCTGCTGCTCGACGAGGAGGATGCGAGCAGATTCGAACGGGTCTGCCGGGCCAGTGACGCCGAATTCGTCGGCGGCGCATTCGCGGCCGCCGCATTGGCCGAACGCGAACTCACCGGTTCCGACTACTACTTCGGCATGACGCCGATCAGTACCAGAACCTCGGCCGCGGAAGGCAATTCGGTGGGCTGGTATGTGACGCTCGTGCCCGTCGCGTTTCCGCTCGGGCCGAGTACGCCGTTCGCCCGTGCGCTGACCATCGCGCAGCGCGCCTACGAGAACGGGCTGCGGTTGGCGCCCACCTCCTTTCACCGGGTGCTCGAACTGCTACCCGCCGATTCGGAGATCAAGGCCGAACCGGGCTGGGTCACCCCGATGATCTCGTTCATCGACGCGCGGGATTTCGCCGGTCACGAATTCTTCGACGAGATCACCGCCGGGGTGTACGCCAACCGCGCCGCATCGGAGGAGGTGCTCATCTGGATCAATCGGCTGCCGTCGGGGACCTGGTTGAGCGTCATCTATCCGGGCACCGAGGTGGCGCACGCGTCCGTCGACCGGTACGTCACCGCCATGGCATCGGTGTTCGCGGCGATCGCCGCGACCGCGCAACCCAGCTGACCAGGAGGATATGTGCCCACCGTGTTCCGGGATCCGTGGATTCCCGACGGCGAGAAATCGGTGTACTCGGTCCGCCTCGCCGATCGGCGGCAAGGGTTCGAGATGACCAACCTCATCACCCGCGAGCCCGGCGGCTACCTGTCGGCCCTCGAGGCCAGGATCGGTGGCGCGGGACGCGGTGGCGCGGCGCTGTCGATGACGATCGAGCAGCGGTTCACGCGGGCCGGTGAGCGGTTGCGCGCCGAGCACTATCGGGCCGAGACCCGCTCCGGCGCCACGGTGGTCTCGCGGGAGGAGGCGAACTTCCTGCACACCACCCATCTGCAATTCGCTGGTGGTCCGGCGCCGTATCCGGCGAACATCATGCCGATCGCCGGTGGGTTGACACTGCTGCGCGGGCTCGACTTCGCCGAGGGGCATATCGAGTCCATCGACGTGTGGTTGGCGTTCTCGGTGCATTGGCGGTTGCTGGCGAAAGTGGAGAAACGCGCCACTGTCGAGGTGCCCGCCGGGAGCGTGCCCTGCTGGCAGGTGCGGCTGCGTCCCGGCTTCGCGCAGGTGAACACGCTGTTGGACAAGGTGATCGGCGGAATTCTGCCGCCATTCCTCGCGCATTTCGAGGAGGCGCCACCGCATCGACTGGTGCGGATGAGTTTCCCCACCCAGCTCGCGCTGTCGGGTCCGCGCGCGCTCATCGAACTCACCGCATGACCATGGCGGCGAACCTGGCGACCATCCGGGACCGGGTCGGCGGCGAACTCACCGCGTGGCTCGCGTTCACCGGCTGCCTGATCGCGGTGTTCATGCAGATGATCGACGTGACGATCGTGAACACCGCACTGCCCGATCTGACCACCGATCTGCATGCCTCCCGGTCGGCGCAGCTGCTGGTGATCTCCGGCTATGCACTCGCCTTCGCCTGTACCCTGCTCACCGCCGCCCGGATCGGGGCGATGGTCGGCCGCCGGATCATGTTCCTGACGTCGGTGGCGGCGTTCACCGCGGCGTCGATGTGGTGCGGTCTGGCCACCGACGCCACGGAACTGGTGCTGGCCCGGGTCGTGCAGGGGGCGGCGGGCGCGGGGATGGCGGCGCAGACCATCGCGATCCTGACCGCGAGCTTTCCGCGGGAACGTCATCCGCTGGTGTTCGCGCTGTACGGGGCCGTGGCCGGATTCGCCGGGATGCTCGGACCCATCGTGGGCGGCGCGCTGATCACCATCGATATCGGGGGGTGGGGCTGGCGCTCGGTCTTCCTGATCAACCTGCCCATCGGGCTGTTCGCCTTCGCACTCGGCTGGCGTTACCTGCGGCTCGGGCGGCCGGAGCAGCGGGATCGGCTCGATCTCGGCGGGGTGGTGTTGTCGACTGCCGGGCTGTTCGCGCTGATCTTCGCGCTGGCCGAGGTCCAGCAGCGGGGGTGGCGGCCGGAACTGATCGCCGCGATGGCCGCCGGTCTGGCCTTGACTGCGATGTTCGTGGCCCATCAACGCAGACGGTCCGGGCGCGGGGCCAGCGCGCTGATGCGACTCGACCTGTTCGACGATCACGGTTTCCGGGTCGGTTCGATCCTGGTCGGCGCGTTTTTCGGGCTGTTCACCGCGTTCGTCTTCGCCGCATCGATCACCATGCAGGATGTGCTCGGCTATTCGCCGTGGCGGACGGGTCTGGTGATGACCCTGTTCGCGCTGGGCGCGGGCGCCGGTGCGATCGGTTCGCTGGTGCTGGTGCGGCGCTGGGGGATTCGCGTCCTCGCCGCCGGGATGGCGCTGTTCGGCGGTTGTCTGGCCGCGGGCGCCGTCTATCTGCGGTTGACCGGGGGCGAAGTGAATGCACTGCTGGCGGCCGGTCCGGTCGTCGCCTCGGGTTTCGGTATCGGGGTGTTCGGTGTACAGCTCCAGCCGATCATGCTGTCGGGGCTGGACGCGGATCGGATGTCGGAGGCCTCCGGGGTGCTGCCGACCATCGAGCAGGTCGGCAACGCCGTCGGGCTCGCGGTCCTGACCACGCTGTTCTTCGGTTCACACACCCTCGGCGGCAGTATCACGATGATGGTGGCGATCGCGGTGGTAGCCATGGGGCTGGCCGTGCTGACCCTCGCCATGCCGGAGGGGAAGGAGTCGCTCGGTCCGGATCGACGCTCCCATCCTCGTGGATGCCAGGGCGGGCCTGCACACGAGGTGGCGTGACGAGGCGGCCCGGTAGCGGACGACGTCCAACTACCGGGCCGGTGAGCTGTGTGTGATCCCTACTGCGCGGTCGTGCTGCGCTTGGGCAGCTTCCAGCCGGGCCGTGGGAAGTGGCAGGTGTAGCCCTCCGGGAAGCGCTCCAGATAATCCTGGTGCTCCGGCTCGGCCTCCCAGAACTCGGGCGCCGGTGTCACCTCGGTGACCACCTTGCCCGGCCACAGCCCGGAATCGTCGACGTCGACGATGGTTTCCAGCGCGGTGCGCCGCTGGTCGTCATCGAGATAGAAGATCTCGGACCGGTAGCTGGTGCCGATGTCGTTGCCCTGCCGGTCCTTCGTGGTGGGGTCGTGGATCTGGAAGAAGAATTCGAGCAGCGCCCGGTAATCGGTCTGCTCGGGGTCGTAGACGATCTCGACCGCCTCGGCGTGACCGGGATGGTTGCGGTAGGTGGGGTGATCGTTGCTGCCGCCGGTGTAGCCGACCCGCGTCGACAGCACTCCCGGCTGCTTACGGATCAGGTCCTGCATCCCCCAGAAGCACCCACCCGCCAGCACCGCTTTCCGTGGACTGCTCACACCGTCTCCTTCTCGATCGCGAATTCCTGGTATCGCCGTTCGTCCGGTACGAGCCGCGCCGGGGCGGACCGGGACGTCGGGTCGACGGGTACAACGTGGCAGAGGGTCGGGCGTATTCCATCAGGCAGGCACATATGCGCCGTGGTCGGCGGGCGTGCGAACCTGCCCGAACACGGTTGGGCCCGGCGGCGGGGCAGGTGCCTCGAACGGCGTCGGGGCGACGTCGGCGCGGGGCCGCGGTTCAGCCGGTGAACGGCACGTGTGCGGGTGGGCATTCGGTGGTCGGCAGCTCCAGATCGATCAGATACCGCTGCTGGACGGCTCGCACGCAGGGGCTGGTCGGATCGTGTCCGTATCCGGGGACGACCAGCAGCTGCGCGTTGCCGAGGGCGCGTTGTGCGCGTTCGGCGTGCGGTAGTGGCGTGGCCGGATCGAAACGGTTGTTGATGAGCAGCGCCGGGGTTTGCGTATGCAGCGTCCACGGGCCGGTGTACCGCTGCGGGTAGCCCGCCGGCGGAGCGGGCCAGGAGGCGCAGGCCTGGAGCGGATACAACCAGTACGGCCCGTAGCCGGGCGCGGTCGCGGCGAATTCGGGCCAACGGTCCGGGTCACGGGGGAAGGAGTTGTCGGCGCAGGAAATCGCGGTGTAGGACTCGAGGAAATCCTCGGTGTACGGCGCCGCCGACAGGATTTCGGCGGTGGTGCGTGGATCGCCGTTCGGGCCGCGTTCGAGCTCGGCGAGCAGCTGCGCCAGCGCGGCCCAACCCTGTGCGGAATCGTAGAGCAGGGCCACATGTACCAGCATCACGTCGTGGTAGCTCACCGGCAGCGCGTCCGCACCCGAACCGACGACGATCGGCTCGCGCTTCAGCCGGTCCAGCAGCGCTGTATCGCGTTGTCGCACTCCATCACCCGCGAACGCGCACGCACCGGGACCAGCGAGTTCACACAGCCGCGCGAACTCGGCGAACACCTCCTCGGTGCCGGCCGCGGTGCCGGTGAGCGCCGCGACGCTGTCGTTGGTGTAGCGCTCGGGGTCGATCATCGAACCGAGCTGCAATGCCCGCACCCGCTCCCCGAACAATGCGCCGTACACCTGACCCAGATAGCTCGCATAGGAGTAGCCGATGTAGTTCAGCTGCGCGTCACCGACCGCGCGTCGCAGCAGATCCAGGTCGCGCGCCGCGTCGACGGTGGTCAGATGCGGCAGCAGATCACCGCTGTGCTCAGCGCACCCCGCGGCCAGTTCCCTGGCGCGGGCGGCCGCGGCGGCCCGCTGGTCGGTGTCCACCGGCGGTAACGACAATCCACTCCAGAACCTGTGCTGGGCATCGGGATCGGCGAAGCAGCGAACCTGGCCGCTGCGCCCGATACCACGCTGATCGAAGGTCACCACGTCGAAGCGGCGCGCGAGTTCACCCGACAGGATGTCGGTATCGCGAGCCCAGTCGTACCCGGAGCCGCCCGGTCCGCCGACGGCGGCGAACAACGTACCGATGCGCTGATCGGGATCGGTGGCCGGTCGGCGGATCACCGCCAACGGCAGCGAGCGCCACTCCGGCCGCGCATAATCCAGCGGCACCTGCGCCTGTGCGCATTCGTAGCCGTCGAGTTCGGGTTCGCCGCATGAGCCCCATTCCAGCCGTGGCGTCGGCACGGCATCGGCTTCGGCGACCAACCGCGCCACACGCGGCGACGGCCCATCACCACCGCCCGATTCCGTCTCCGAATCGACGCATCCGGTCAGCGTCGCCGCCAGCACCACCGCAAGAACAGCTCTCGTCCATCGCACCGCTCGATGATCCGTGGGCACGGTGGACGCGACATCCTCCTTTGGATCGATATGCGACCCGGAGATCACCATGACCCGGGGTTCGCCGGGTGCCGGGACGGAGTCGACGGCGGGCACCGGGTGGAATTCACCCGCGACGGGTGAACCGGCCGCTGATATTCCTGGTTAGCGTTCGCGATGTCCGCTGCCGGTCGGCAGTGGCCGGGGCTCGAGCCGATCCGAGCAACCGGCGCGCCCCCGAACCGAGGTCGGCGCCCGCTACGGCGCCCTGACCTGTACCGGAATGTCGAGGTGGAGGAAACATGGCGGCACAGCCGAACTTCGATGACACGACCGACTTCGAGAACGCCGACCGCGGCTTCATCGAGGCGCTCGACCCGCCGGAGATCCGCGCCGCCGACGGACGCGTCATCTGGGATACCGGCGCCTACGAGTTCCTGTCCGGCGAGTGTCCCGCGACCGCGAATCCCAGCCTGTGGCGGCAGGGGCAGCTGTGCAGTAAACAGGGGCTGTTCGAGGTCACCGATGGCATCTATCAGGTGCGCAATCTCGATCTGTCGAATATGACGCTGATCGAAGGGCGCGAGGGCGTCATCGTCATCGATCCGCTGATCTCCGCCGAGACCGCCGCCGCGGCGCTCGCACTGTATCGGCGCCACCGCGGTGACCGCCCGGTCACCGGCATGATCTACACCCATTCGCACGTCGACCATTTCGGCGGGGCACGCGGAATCGTGCCGGAAGGGCACGCACCGGTGCCGATCCTCGCACCGAGCGGCTTCCTCGAACATTCGGTGAGTGAGAACGTCTACGCGGGTAACGCGATGACCCGCCGCGCCATCTTCATGTACGGCACCGGATTGGACAAGGCGCCCGACGGGCAGATCGGCGCCGGCCTCGGTATGACGACATCGACCGGGACCGTCACCCTCATCCCGCCGACGGTCGACATCACCCATACCGGTCAGGTGGAAAAGGTCGACGGTGTGCGGATCGTCTTCCAGCTCACCCCGGGCACCGAAGCCCCCGCCGAGATGAACTTCCTGTTCCCGGACCGACGGGCGCTGTGCATGGCCGAGAACGCGACACACAATATGCACAATGTGCTGACCTTGCGTGGCGCGGTCGTGCGCGACAGCCGGGTCTGGGCGCACTATCTGGACGAGGCGATCGGCCTGTTCGGCGACAAGGCCGATGTCGCCTTCGCCTCCCACCACTGGCCGACGTGGGGCGCGCCGAACTGGATCGCCTGGCTGGTGAAGCAACGAGACATGTACGCCTATATGCACGATCAAACCCTTCGCCTGACCAATCGTGGACTGACCGGCGCGGAGATCGCCGAAGAACTCGCCCTGCCACCGGCCCTCGACGAGACCTGGGCCGATCGGGGCTACTACGGTTCGCTCAGCCACAACGTCAAGGCGATCTATCAGCGCTATATGGGCTGGTTCGACGGCAACCCCGCTCACCTGTGGGAGCATCCACCCGTCGAGCTGGCGCAACGCTACGTCGCCGACTACGGCGGCGTCGACGCCGTGATCGCCAAAGGACGCGAGTACGCCGAGCGCGGTGATCTACGGTTCGCGGCCACCCTGCTCAACCACGCGGTGTTCGCCGAACCGGGCCACACCGCGGCCCGAGAGGCGCTGGCCGAGGTGTACGACAAGCTCGGCTACGGGGCCGAGAACGGACCATGGCGCAACTTCTTCCTGGTCGGCGCGCGCGAACTGCGCCACGGCGCCACACCCGTCGATATCGATACCGCGAGCGCGGAACTGATGTCCGCGCTGAGCGTCGATATGATCATCGACTCGCTGGCCGTGCGCGTGGACGGGCCGAGGGCCGCGCGGTCGGATTTCACGATGGACTGGAAACTGACCGACGAAGACCGCGTCGTCCGATTGACCATGTCGAACGGTGCGTTGACCCATCGCACGGGCACCGCCGACGCGCCATTGCGAGGCTCCGCCGATCTGACCCTCACCTTGACCAAGGACCAGCTGCTGAGCATGTTCGCGGGCAAAGCCACCGCGGGCATCGGCATCGATGGCGACCAGTCGGTCCTGACCACCCTCACCGGCCTGCTCGACGCCCCCGACCCGCGTTTCCCGATCGTCACGCCGTAGCGGCGCTTCTGGGTGTCGCCTCACCGGGAATCCGGGTCCGGCGCTCCTGTGGCACGCGCCAGATCATCCGCATCGGGTGAGGCGCCGGGCGGTCGGGTCTCGGCACGATGAGGTCATGACGCGCTCATCCGAACTCGGGCCGGTGGAGATGGTCGTTCTCGCGTTTCCAGGCACACGCATCGACCGAGCCGTCACCACCGCGCTGGCCGAAGTGGTCGACCGCGGCTACGTGACCGTGCTCGACCTCATCTACCTGGCGATGGACGACACCGGCGCGATCCGCCAGGTCGAAGTGGACGAGCCGCTCACCGATATCGGCCTAGACGGTGTCACCGTCGACTCACGCGGCCTGGTCAGCGATGACGATCTTGACGTCGTCCGAGCCGCGATGGACCCCGGCACTTCGGCGGTCGTGATCGTCTACGAGCAGACGTGGGCACGGAAGTTGGCGGGCACAGTTCGCGGCGCAGGCGGAGAAGTCGCGCTGCACGTGCAGATCCCCCGCGACGCGGTCGAAGCCGCCCTGTCGGTTCAATAGGAGGAGGACACATGGTTTTTCGCGGAGGACGAGCCGGGCGACCAGGTCTGCTCGGCACAGTCGCACGCACGGCTGTCATTTCGGGCACTGCGCGCGCCACATCGAACGCCGTCGACCGACGAGCACAACGCCGTGCGGCCGAAAGCCAGGTGTATGCCGAACAACAGCAAGCCCCGCCGCCACCGCCCCCGATGCCAACGCCACCGCCTACTCCTTCCGGTTCCGAAGACCTGGTGGCGAAGCTGCAACAACTCGGCCGGCTACATGAGTCCGGTGTGCTGTCGGACGACGAGTTCGCCGCAGCCAAGCGTAAATTGCTGGGGTGAGGAGCATGCACGGGCAACGGCATCCACACGGCGCTCACCCCACCGCGAATCCGTTCTCCAAGTGGCTGCGGTCTCCGGTCCGTTTCGCTCGAGACCCGCGTTGATCGCATCGGGCCTCCTGGCCTTGGGAAAGCGTGCTCGATCTCGGTGTGATCGCACGATGACATCGATGCCGTCCTCGGTAGGAGAGCGGCGACCATCAGTTGGATCGCTCAGGGCGTCTCCGGAGTGCGTGGCGACGGTCACGATGGAGTCACGACGGGGCAACGCCGGGGGTGTCGGTGTCCGAAGACTTCGACCGCCGTGCGCTGCGCTCGGCCGCGAATCCACATCCCGGCCGAAGTGGCCGTCCCCGAATGAGAAACTTCGGGAACGCAAGCGGAATCGGCTGGCACACGAAAACTTTCGAGGTCCGCGACTTTACCGAATCGCTCCCGCAGTCGAATTCGATTGCCCCCGTCGAACCATGAAGCCAAACGCCGGAAGTCACGGAATGAACACAGATGCCGAAGAGATGTGCAGTTCGATAACAACTCTCGGTATATGAGGGAATACCGGGAAGCATCGGGTTTTCGAGTACTCGTCTCCGGGATATTGTTCTCGCAGCAGTGCACTCTCGGGCCGGCCGAGGTCTGCGAGCGCTCCGATATCGGCAGAGGAATGTGAGTAGCCATGGTGGAGCGAAAGAACGTGCGTCGCGAGGTACTTCCGATTCCCGATCGGCAGCATCTGGGCCTGACCACCTACGATGCGAAAGATCCCGATACGGCGTTTCCGCCCATCGAACCCTTGTTGCCGCCGGCCGGGGCGCCGAACGTGCTGGTGGTTCTTCTCGATGATGTCGGATTCGGTGCGAGCAGCGCCTTCGGTGGTCCGGCGCAAACCCCGACTGCGGAACGATTGCAACGCGGTGGATTGACCTACAACAGATTTCATACCACCGCGCTGTGCGCACCGACCAGGGCTGCATTGCTCAGCGGGCGCAATCATCATTCGGTCGGCATGGGGATGATCACCGAAACCGCGACCTCCGCGCCCGGTTCATCCGGGCTGCGACCCAATACCAAGGCCACATTGCCGATGATATTGAAGCTCAACGGATATTCGACAGCGCAATTCGGCAAATGCCATGAGGTCCCACCGTGGCAGACCTCGCCGATCGGACCGTTCGACGCGTGGCCGACCGGCGGCGGCGGATTCGAGCACTTCTACGGCTTCATCGGTGGCGAGAACAATCAGTACTACCCAGCGTTGTACGAGGGCGTCACCCCGGTCGAACCGGACACGACGCCCGAACAGGGCTACCACCTCACCGAAGACCTCGCCGACCACGCCATTGATTGGATCCGCACCCAAAAGTCGCTCGCTCCCGACCGGCCCTTCTTCGTCTATTTCGCACCCGGTGCGACCCATGCACCGCACCACGTGCCCACCGAATGGTCGGACAAATACGTGGGAAGGTTCGCCGACGGGTGGGATGCGCAGCGCGAAGCGATACTCGCCGAACAGAAGCGGCGCGGTGTGGCGCCTGCCGATGCCGAACTGACCGCACGCCCCGACGTGATTCCGGCGTGGGATGATATGGACGACACGCTCAAACCGGTGCTGGAGCGGCAGATCGAGGTCTATGCGGGATTCCTCGAGCACACCGACGTCCATGTCGGCCGGGTCATCGACGCCATCGAGGCACTCGGCGCGCTCGACAACACGCTGATCTTCTACATCATCGGCGACAACGGAGCGTCGGCGGAAGGCACGGTCAACGGCGCCTTCAACGAGATGGCCAATTTCAACGGCCTCGCCGCGATCGAAACACCCGAGTTCATGGCGCAGGTCAAGGAAAAACTGGGAACGCCGGAAGCCTATAACCACTATTCGGTCGGCTGGGCGTGGGCGATGTGCGCACCGTTCCAATGGACCAAACAAGTTGCCTCGCACTGGGGCGGTACCCGCAATGGCACGGTCGTCCATTGGCCGAACGGCATCAAGAGCAAAGGCGCGGTGCGGTCGCAATTCACGCACGTCATCGATGTGGCGGCGACAGTGCTCGAGGCGGCCGGGCTGCCCGATCCCACGTTCGTCAATGGCGTTCAGCAGTCCCCGCTCGAGGGGGTGAGCATGGCGTACAGCTTCGACGAGCCCGATGCACCAGAGCAGCACGACGTGCAGTACTTCGAGATGGCGGGCAACCGTGGGATCTACTACAAGGGCTGGAGTGCGGTCACCCGGCACAGCACGCCATGGCTTCCGAACGAGGTACTTCCGTCCCTCGACGACGATGTGTGGGAACTGTACGACGGCAGCACCGACTGGACACAGGCGCGCGATCTGGCCGCCGAGCAGCCCGAAAGGCTCGCGGCACTGCAACGCCTGTGGTTGATCGAGGCGGTGAAATACAACGTCCTGCCCATCGACGATCGCAGGTTCGAACGTCTGAATCCGACCATCGCGGGCAGGCCGCAGCTGGTGACGGGCAATAAGCAGGTGATGTTCCCCGGGATGCGCAGGCTCAGCGAGCACAGCGTCATCGATATCAAGAACCGGTCGTTCTCGGTGACCGCGGCGATCGAGACGTCGAAGGAGGGACCGACCAACGGTGTGGTCATCGCCCAGGGCGGTCGATTCGGCGGATGGGCGTTCTATGTCCGGGAAGGGCGGGTGAAATTCGTCTACAACCTGCTCGGCATGACCGAGTGGGTCATCGGCGCGACCGAAGATCTGACCACCGGTCGTCACCAGATCCGGGCGAGCTTCGCCTACGACGGCGGTGGTCTGGCCAAAGGCGGCGAAGTCACCCTCTACGTCGACGGCCGAGCCGTTGGCAGTGGACGGGTCGAGCAGACCCAGCCGATGATCTTCTCCGCCGACGAGACCACCGATATCGGGGACGATTTCGGTATGCCTGTCAGCGCCGACTACTCCGGGGTCAGCAAATTCAACGGAAGCATCGACGTGGTTCAGCTGGACGTAGGCGACGACGACCACTCCCATCTCATCGACCCCGCTGAGGTGGCTCGCGTCGCGACCTCGCGTCAGTAGCAGTGAATCGTCGAGCGGCGCGCAGCAGGGCGAGGTGGCGCTGGTGCGCGCTGATCTCGTATCCGGCTGGCGGTGATCCCCAGTCGCAGCCGAATGGCCGGGCACTCTCGGTGCGGTCGGACGATGGGCCTGCTGTGCCGATCGTTATCGGTGTTCGGGGTTGGCGAACTCGGGGCGGCAGCCTGCGTCCCATTCGCTGCGCCGGTTGCCCTCCGCGGGGAAGCCTCCGGTGTCCCGCAGCATCGCGGCCAGGTGCAGCAGGTTGTAGGTCATGAAGGTCAGGTTGCGGTTGGTGAAGTCGTTTGCCGGGCCACCTGAGCCGGGGTCCAGGTAGGAGGGGCCTGGGCCGGCTTCGCCGATCCAACCGGCGTCGGCTTGCGGCGGGATGGTGTATCCGAGGTGCTGCATGCTGTAGAGCAGGTTCATCGCACAGTGCTTGATGCCGTCTTCGTTTCCGGTGATCAGGCATCCGCCGACGCGGCCGTAGTAGGCGTACTGTCCGGCGTCATTGAGCAGGCTCGAACAGCCGTAGAGGCGTTCGATCACTCGTTTCATCACCGAACTGTTGTCGCCGAGCCAGATCGGACCGCAGAGCACAAGGATGTGCGCCGACATGACCTTGTCGAACAACTCGGGCCACGCATCATGCGCCCAGCCGTGCTCGGTCATATCCGGCCACACACCGGTCGCGATGTCGTAATCGACGGCACGGATCGCCTCGACGTCTACGCCGTGCTGCCGCATGATGTCTGCCGAACGGTCGATCAGCCCGCCGGTATTGCTGACTTCGGGCGATGGTTTGAGAGTTGCGTTGATGAACTACGCCCTCAGTCCCTCGAACTGGCCGGATACCTCACGCTGTTGTGCTGGTTGATCCACGCTCAGCTCCTTTCTTCGCGGCCGACCACTGGCCGAATTATCCGCGCGGCAGCCGCGCTTCGCACTCCTCGAACGGCACTCCGGACTGGACGCAGTCGTAGAGGCCGCTTTGGACGTCGCCGGAGGTGGGTGGCTCACCGCAGAGAAGTCCGCAGCGTCGATAGCCTGGTACTTCAGATCCATCGGGGAAGTGGCAACCGCTGGTCGGCGAATTCGATGGGGGTGCAAGGCGGCCGTGATCGGGGTGCGGCCGGCCCGATCACGGCTGGCGGGAGTTGCGCCCGCCTTGAAGTCCGGATCTCGCCACGCCAGTTCTACTTGTCAGAGGCTGACCTGCCGGCCAGCGCGCGAACGGCGGAGGAGACGGCCGCCCGGAGCTGATCCGGCGTGTAGTCGGGACCGAGAATCATGCGGCGCAGCTGCGGCATGGCGAGGCTCCATCCGACGAGTCCAAGGGTGAAGAACATGAGGGCACGCGGATCGTCGTCGCGTGCTCCTGTTGCAGCTTCGGCAGCGTTGATTTTATCGAGGTAGTGCTGGGTACGTGCCTGCTCGTCCGGAACCGGATCGTCGCCCATTTCGAGCGCCTCCCACAGCAGGAGCCGCAGGGCCTCGGGATGGGCGTGGTGGTAGTCGAACAGGGCTGCGGCATAGGCGCCGAGGTCGGCATCGTCGCGGGGCGGCACTGCTGCGGCCAGGTCGGTCATCAGCCGTTCCAGCACAGCGGCGAACAGTGCCTTCTTATCGCCGAAGTAGTCGTAGATGGCTCGCTTGTTGGCTTTGGCCGCGGCGGAGATGCGATCCACACGTGCTCCGGCGACACCATGGGCGGCGAATTCCTCCGCCGCCGCGATGAGGATACGTTCCTTGGTTGCCGCTGAGTCGTATGCCATGCCCTCGAGTGTAACGAACCAGTTCGTTTGACAGTGTTGAGCACAGACTCCTAGCATTCGAACTAACTAGTTCGATCGCTTATGGAGATGGTGATGACCACTACTGAAGATCAGCAACTCGCCCCACCCGCCGCCGCCGGTTTGTCCGTGCGCCCGTTGTTGTTCGCGGTGATGGCGATCTGCAGCGGAGTGACCGTGGCGAACGTGTATCTGGCGCAACCGCTACTGACGTTGTTCGCCCGAGGTCTGGGTGTCGCGCCGTCGGCGACCGGTGTGGTGGTGACATGCGCGCAGTTCGGGTACGCCGCGGGGATCTTGCTTCTGGTGCCGTTGGGCGATGTCCGCCGCCGGCGGCCGTTGCTGATCGTCATGCTGGCCGCGACCGTGATCGCGCTGCTGCTCGCTGCGGCTGCGCCCGGCCTGTCGCTGCTGGCGGCCGCTGCGGCGCTGGTGGGCGCATTCACTGTCGTCCCGCAGGTGTTGGTGCCGCTGGCTGCGGAGCTGGCCTCGCCGCAGCGGCAAGCCTCGGTTGTCGCCTGGGTTCAGATCGGGCTGATGACCGGCATCGTCGGTTCTCGCGTAATCGGCGGCGCGGTAGGCGAGGTGTTCGGTTGGCGGGCGGTTTACCTGCTGGCCGCCGTGCTGACCGGCGCGTCCGGGCTGCTGACCGTTGCCCTGGTTCCGCGTGAGCCTGCCCGTGCGGCCACGATCGGCTACGGCCGCCTGCTCGCCTCGCTGCCACGACTGGTGCGGGCCGAACCGGCTCTGCGCCACTCGTGCCTTCTGCATGCGAGCCTGTTCGGCGCCTACAACGCCACCTGGACCTCGCTGGTGCTGGTCCTCACCCACGAGCCGTATCACTTCAGCACCGCCGCCGCGGGATTATTCGGGACGCTAGGGCTGGCAGGCGCGGTCGCCGCGCCGTGGGCCGGGCAGTTCATCGACCGTCGCGGCGCTCTGCCGATCATCACCGCGGCGCTGGCGCTGACTCTGCTCTCTGCCGCGGCTTACGCACTCGGTCGCACCGCGCCGGCCTTCATGATTGTGGCGATCGTCTTGGTCAATATCGCGGTGCAGTGGAGTCAGATTGCCAACCAGGCCCGCATTTTCGCCTACCTGCCCGAGGCACGCAGCCGCGCCAACACCGTCTATATGGTCGCAGTCTTCCTCAGTGGCGCGATCTGCGCCGCTGTGGCGGGAGTCTGCTATGCGGCCTTCGGCTGGCCCGGTGTCTGCGCCTTGCAGGCTGCGCTCGCCATGGCCGGACTGGCGGTGCTGCCCTTCGCCCGCCGCCACGATCGCAGGAACCGCACAACGGTATCCTCCTGAGCCCCAACGACTTCCCTGATTCCACTGTTCCCGCAACCATTCCAGGAGATCACCGATGGCCATGCCCGCGATGCCCACCGCCGTGATGCAGTTCTTCACCGCTTCGCAGTCCGGCGACGCCGACGCCTGGGCCGATGCTTTCGCCACCGACGGCGTCTTCCACGATCCGGTCGGTGAACCGCCGATCGTCGGCCGCCCTGCCATCCGCGAGTTCATCGCCTCGGTGCTACCGAACTTCAATCCCTTCTTGGGCCTCACTCCCCGCGATGCCTACACCGTCGCAAACTCGGTCGCAGTGTCATGGACCGGCGCGGCTGTCACCGGCACGGGCATTCCGGTGAACTGGTCAGGCATCAACGTCTACGACCTCGACGCCGACGGCCTCATCCGGGAAGCTCGCGCCTACTTCAACCGGGCCATCTTCCAGGTCCAACTCGACCGGTAACCCGACCGGCGCGAGCCCAAGGCCCGGTCGGCGGGCCAATGCCTGCTGTCGAGGGCTCGCGCACCCGAGGCATCCCTCGGACTATGTCAGGAAACCCCGATCATGCTGTGGCTGTGTTGATTACGCGGCGGCCCGCTAGTGCGGTCACGCTGAGGGTGATGATCGCGCCGGCAATGATGGAGAGGAGGTAGGGAAGCGGGGCCAGGGCGGCGAGTGGGTTGCCGGTTTTGGTGATCGCGAACGGGACGGTGCTTGCGAATGCGCCGAGGCCACCTGCGACGGCGCTGACTGTGACGGCTGCGGTGGCTTCGCCGATGAGCATCTGCCGCGACTGCGCGGCCGTGGCTCCGATGAGGTGCATGGCGGCGAACTCGGTGCGGCGGCGGGCGATGGAGGCGACGAGGTTGTTGGACAGTGCGATTGCCATGAACGCGGCGATGAGGATCACCACGAGATAGTTGATAGCCGCCAGTAGTTGCCCGTCGCCGCCCTCGGCGCCGTACCGGTTCTCGATGCCCTGCATGGAGAGCGTGCCCGCGGCGACGCCGATGAACAGGGTCAGAAAGGTGACCGCAGGGCGCACTCGCTCCGGGGCAGCGGCAAGGTTGAGTGCCGTCAGGTGCCCGGCCGGGCCCGCGCGTAGGGCGGGGATCTTCCCGAAGACGAACTCGGCCATGGTGATCAGTTCCGGCGCCAGCAGGCTCAGCCCGACCGCGACGAGCACGCATCCGGGGCCGGTAAGCGCGGTGGTCAGGATATCGTCCGGATCGATGGCGAGTACGGGGAACGAGGAAGCGAGCCCGGCGACCAGCAGTGAGATCGCTGCCATCGGGCGGGCACGACCGGTGCGGCCATGTGCCCGCGCCGGGCTCGGGTCGTCGACCGGGCTGCGGGAAGCGATGGCGCGGCTGCCGATCCAGGCGGCGGCGATACTGGCGCCGAGCATCAACCCTGCCCCGATCAGCGGGAGCGCCGCACCAGGGACATAGCCGGTCGCGTCATCGATGAGGCCCGTACCGCGGATGCCGGCAAGCAGGCCGGCGCCCAGCAGCTGCCCGCCGCCGAGGCCAGGAATCGCTGCAATGGCAGCCACCACCGCGGTCTCGGCGACCACCATCCGGCGCACCTGCGACGGGGTCGCGCCGACGAGGCGGATACCCGCGATCTCGCCTGCCCGGCTCTGAAGCGCCACGCCGATCGTGGAGACCATGGCAAAAACGACGATCGCCAGCACCCAGCCACCGAGGATCAGCGGGAACTGGACCAGAAAGTCGCGGTCGCCGGTGGTGGTGTCCGCCGAGAGGCCGGTGCCGAGCAACCCCGCCATGGCGGTGACCAGGGCTGTCCCGACCATCGCCACGAGTCCGGTGGTGACCGCGGACGCGCGGTGGTGCGCGAAAGAACGCACCGCGAGGCCGATCATCGCGCGCTCACATTCGAGGCCCGCTCGGCGGATTCGACCAGCATGGCCATGCGGTTCGCGACCTCGCGAGCGGTCGGCCGCGCGACGCGGTCGACCAGCCGGCCGTCGGCGAGGAAAAGAACCGCATCGGAGTATGAGGCGGCGACCGGGTCGTGGGTGACCATGATGATGGTCTGCCCCTGGTCGGCGAGTCCGCGCATGAGTGTGAGGACTTCTCGGGCGCTGCGGATGTCGAGCGCTCCGGTGGGCTCGTCGGCGAAGACCACTTGGGGGTTCGTGATCAGCGCCCTGGCGATTGCGACGCGTTGCCGCTGGCCGCCGGAGAGCTGGTCGGGGCGGTGCGCGGCCCGCTCGTCGAGGCCTACTCGAGCGAGAAGCGCCCGGGTCGAGGTGCGGTCGGGTCGATGCCCGTCCAGGCGGATCGGCAGTTCGACATTGTCCACGGTCGACAGCGCCGGAAGCAGGTTGAACGACTGGAAAACGAATCCGATCCGGCGTCGGCGCAGCTTCGCCAGCTGATTTTGGTCCAGTGCGTCGAGGGGCTGCCCGTCGAAGGCTATATGGCCCGAGGTCGGCACCTGGAGCCCGGCGGCACAGTGCAGCAGGGTGGTTTTGCCGGAGCCCGACGGGCCCATGACAGCGGTGAACGAGCCCGGCGCGATGTCGAGGTCGACGCCCCGCAGGGCGTGGACCGATCCGCTCTCCCCGGGGTACTCGCAGCGCAGGCCCCGGAGTCGAAGTACAGGTGGGGCCGAAGTAGAGGTGTGCATGGTGTCCCTTCGCAACATAAACAATCGTTATAAACATACGTTATAAACGAACGTTTATCTAATACTATAGACACATGAGCAACCGAGACAAGCTCCTACAGGCAGCGCGCGACTGCCTGCTCTCGCTGGGGTACGCCAACACGACCGTGCGCGAGCTGGTCAAGGCTTCCGGGGCCAACCAGGCCTCGATCAATTACCACTTCGGGTCCAAGGAACGCCTGCTCACCGACACGCTGCACGATCTCAACCGCGAATGGGGCGATATCCTCTTCGCCGCCATCGGCGGTGACGATCCGCCCGGCCCGGCGGGCAACGAGGCGCGCTGGGACCGGATCGTCACCTCTATCCGCAACAACCGCGCGCTCTGGTATGTGAATTTCGAGTCCGTGTCGGCGGCCCGCGACGACGAAGAGATCCAAGCGATGATCGCGGCCGGCCAACGCACCGCTCGCCGCAGCCTCGCCCACGCCTTCGGCGGACTCGACCCCGATACCGCCGACCCGGAAACAGTCGAAGCCGTCGGTTCCCACTACTTCGCACTACTCGTGGGCGTGGCGAGCCAATGGCTCGCCGACCCCGACAACGCCCCGGACGCCGCCCGAATCGTCGCAGCCGACACCCGGAGCCGCTGACCGCTTCACGTCCTGTGGGGTGGGCTGCGCGTCCGTCGGCTCTATGGAGCGGTTCGCTGAAAGTCGAAGGAGCCCGGTTTGTGTGGGGCGTTGGTGGCGAGGGTGCCGGTGATGTGGCCGGGGCCCGGGTCGAATTGGATTTGGGTGCCGCCGGTTCCGTAGATCTGCTGTCGGACTGTTCCGGTGGCGCCGGTGTCGAGATTGCGCCAGTTCACTGCGACTTCGACCGAGCAGGGGGTGATGCCGTGGAGGGCGCTGATCAGGCCGAAGTAGGGGGTGTTCGGGCCGTAGATGAGTGCGAAATCGATATGGCCGACGCAGAAGCCGTTGCTGGTCAGTGTTATTGCGTCGTTGAGTGGGTTGCTGTCGGCGGTCGCGGCGGGGGCGACGGCGAGCAGAGGGGCCGCGACGGCGGCGGCTGCGATGAGGGATCGGGTGGTCCTTTTGCTCAGATGCATTGGTGCCTCTTCCGTCTCGGTTGTCAGCGGAACACGCGGGAGGTCATGCGGCCGATGATGCTTGGCCGCTGACGTCGGGTGGTGGCGGGCCGGGCTCGACCGGCCCGCCACAGCTCACGGCTCCCAGGTGATGCGTCCGCCCTGGAAGTCCTGGGCCTTGCCGCCCTCGTAGTCGAATTCGTCGCCGGTCGGGTAGCCGTAGCGGCCGTTCTCGCCTCCGGCGGCGAGCCAGGTGTCGCGGATGGATCCCCAGATGATGTGGGCGCCGGTGGTGGGTGACCAGTAGATGTCGCCGCCGTTGAAGCGGTTGTAGCGACCGTTGTTCTTGGCGGCGGCCTCATCGGTGATGGGGAAGCCGAGGGGGCTGTTCTCCCAGCCCGCGGCGCCCCATTTGTCGCGGATCGCGCCGCCGATCTGGTGGGCGGCGGTGCCGAGGGACCAGTAGATGGAGTTGTTGCGTTCGAAGGCCTGGAAGCGGCCGCCGGTGGCGTCGAGTTCGGGAGTGATGGGGTTGCCGAAGGTGTTGTAGCCGCCGGCCTGGTCGTATTTGACCTCGATGGCGCCGCCGACGTCGAAGGGGCCGATGGGTCTGGCGCCCGCGGTGGTGGCGAAAACCGTGGTGAGCGCAAGGCCGGTGGCGGCGAGGGCGGTAGCGGTGGTGATGTGGTGGCGTGCCATAGGGAGCCTCCTGAGGTGAAGTGATGCGGGGCCGGGAGTCGGCAGGATGCGGACGTGTGGCATCCCCGAATGCTCATCAGCCCTATCGAGCGACCGATGATCGCCGTTAGCGTGGCCGCCGTCTCGCCGTGGCGGCCGCGCTCAGCCCGCCGGGTCGATCCGGAACCCGATCTTCACGGTGACCTGGGTATGGGCGATGGCGCCGTCGACGATGTGGCCGCGCACGTTCACCATCTCGAACCATTCGAGATGGCGGACGGTTTCGCCCGCGCGGGCGATCGCATTGGCAATGGCGGCGTCGACGCCGTCCGGAGCGGAACCGACCACCTCGATGACGCGATAGACGTGATCACTCATGCGATGAGTGTGGCAGCCATCACATCATCGCGGGGCAGGTTGCGCCGAGATACGGGGATTCATACATCGAGCACGTGTGGCAAGCCCGCCCGGAAGCGGTCGGCGTCGAGCTGCTTGGCCGCCTCGAAGATCGGCGGACTCACCAGCGGATGGATCGTGGCGCGCGGCGCGGGATCACCGGCGGCATCGAGGACGGCATTGGCGGCGGCACGCCCCGCCTCGTTGGCCCCCTCCATGGTGGCCAGGTCGATATGGGTGCGCACATGATCGCCGCCGAAGAACAGATTGGGGATCGCGCAGTGCGCGTCGGGGCGGTTGTCGTAGGAGCCGACGGTGTTGACCAGCAGTGGAGTGTCGTTGTGCGTGGTCCCGCCGGACCAGCTGATACCGGGGTCCAGATGCCAGGAGTGGATATCGTCGGCGCGTAACCAGCCGGTGCCGGTATTGAGCCACTGTTCGAGCTGGGCCCACACCTCGGCCGCGATCTCCTCCTTCGAGCACTGTTTGGCGGTCTTGCCGTAGAGGACGCCGGGAGTGTCCCAATCGGAGACGTCGACCGACAGACATTCCACCGCGCGGCCGTCGCCGTAGCGTTGTGCGAAATCGCCCACCCACATCGGCGCCTGCCGCAGCGCGGTGATCGCCCACGGCGAGCCGAGCGCGGCAATATGGCCCTCCGGGATGTCGGAGGGCCTGGTCAGGTAGTACTGGATGCCGACCATCCAGTCGGTGACCAGTTCGGCCATCCCCGTCAGCCGCGGATCGGCCGCGAGGATGGCCGGGCTCAGCAGCGGCACGGTGCGCTCCACCGGCATGGCGCAGAGATACCAATCCGCCTCGACCGTCGACGCAGCGCCGCCGGAGTCGACGACCGTGGCACCCGCGATGCGGCCGTTGCGCAGCTCGAGCGCGGTGGCCCGCTGGTCCATCACGAACCGCACACCGCGTCCGCGCAGATACGCGACCCACGGATCGATCCACGCCTCATTGGTCGGCCGGTTGAGGATGCGATCGATACCTGCCGAGTACTGCGGAATCAGTCCGGTCCCCGCGAGGACCAGCGCCTCGCCGATGGTGCCGATGGTGCGTGCCGAACTCATATGCGGTTTCGCCGCCACGGTGATGCGGGTCAGCGCCGAGACCAGATAATCGCGGTAGGCCTGCGATTTACCGTCCGCGCGCAGGATCTGCTCCCACGTCAGGTATTCCCACTGCCCGAACCGTCGTTCGGTGGAGGAGGTGAACCACATCGTCATCTGCTTGGCGAAGAACGCCAGCTCGGCGGGTGGCAGCTCGGGGATGAAGCCGAGCCCCGTGACGATCGTGTTCTGGAGCAGTTCCGGTGTGAGTTGCCCGAGCGCGGCGGGCTCCACGGGCAGGAAGACCGGCGGTTTGCCGCGGAATCCGGCGATGGTGCCCTCGACGCGGACGAGATTGTCGGCCACACCGTTGGGATTTCCGGGAAAAGGGATGCGGCGCATCGTGTCCGGCAGATTCTGATAGCAGCCGGGGAAGAAGCGGAACCCGTGCTCACCGGGCAGATCACGGCGACCATCGGCGCCGGTGCCCGGCACACCGAGACTGCGTGCCTTCCCACCGAGATAGGCGGGTTCGTACACGGTCACCGCATAACCGCGTTCGATCAGTTCGTGCGCCGCCGACAATCCGGCGACACCGCCACCGAGAATCGCGACGTTCCGGTTGCCGGGCGAACCGGGGGAGCGGCGCACGGGTGCGGTACCGGCGGTCGCGGTCGTCCCACCGAGTGCCAGCGCCGCCCCGGCGACGACGGCGCCGCGCAGCACATCGCGCCGGGTCCACGATTCGGCCGTATTCGATTGCGGTTCAGACATATTCGTCTCCAGCACGGAAGAGGTGATCGATGGGTGTCGACGGGATGGAAGATCTGCGGTCGACCGCGCGCAACGCGGTGCGTGCCTCGTGCCAGTCGGCGGCCGCCGCACGCAGTTCCCGGGTGACATCGGCGAGCACCGCACCCGCGGCCGTCGGGGTGTGCCGGACCGCACCGGCGGCCAGACCGACCGCGCGACGTGGCGTGAACACCGCACCGGGTTCGGTGGTGCGGGAGAAGATCCCGGTGACCGCGGCCGCCAGTGACCTGTCGCTGGTGGCCGTGCGATACAGCTCGATTTCCAAGGGGTGCATAGCTTCCGCACGCGCGAGCCGATTGGTCCACTGATAGATCGGCAGGCAGTCGCGCACACGCGCATCCGCCCAGTGGGCCAGCGCGATATCGAGCGCCTTCGGATGTTCGAGCAGCGGGGCGGTCGTCTCGCCGAGCAGCCTGCCGTAGCGCAGTGCGTCCCGGATGCCCTGCGCCGTCACCGGATCCTTGAAATGTCCCGCGTCCCCGGCCAGAGCCCAGCCCGGTCCGCTGGAGCGCCGGAAGTAGGAGACGATGCCGGTCGCCGACCGTACCCGGCCGACCCGTTCGCAATCGCGCAGCCGATCGGTGAGACCGGGAAGGCGTGCGATCGCATCGGTATAGCGCTGTTCGGCGCGGCCTGGGCGGAGGCCGCCGTCGTTCGAGACGGGTGGCTGCACCAACGACAGCAGCAGCCCGTCATCGCAGGGGAACGCCGTACCGAGATCGCGTCCGGCACGCCACTGGGCGGCGATGTGCCGCCAGGACCGCGCGCCGTCGCGCCAGTAGGCGTAATAGCATTCGCGCCCGCTCGGCGCGCGCAGAAAGGGTTCGTCCGCACCGCAGAGCCGCGCCACCGTGCTGCGCCTGCCGTCGGCGCCGACCACCAGCGGTGCGCGCACCTCGACGACATTGTCGTCGCGGTCGCGATACCGCACACCGGCGCATCGACCACGCGTCCACCGCAATTCGGTCACCCGACAGCGTTCCCGGACATCGGCGCCCGCCGCACGGGCGGCACCGACCAAGACGGCATCCATACCGGTGCGGCGCACGCACATCGCGTAATCGATGCCATCTGCCGCCGCAAACTCCGAGGGCACCCGATACCCGCCACCGGCGGCGAACGCCGACGTCAGGCGCGGTGCACCGAGGCGTTCGACCTGGTCGAGCACTCCGAGCGCGCGCAATTCGGCGAGTCCGCCGGGCCACAGCAGATGAGTCGAGAGCGTGTCGGACGGGAAACGCGCGCTGTCGAGGACCACCACACGGCGTCCGGCCCCGGCCATCGTGATCGCGACGGCGGAGCCCGCGCACCGGGCGCCAACCACGATGACGTCGGTGTATTCGACCGCCGTACTGGAGGAATCGGCCATTCTCACGCCTCGGTCATCGCGTCTCGGACACTATGTCCGATTGATGGTGAACCTCCGGCGCGCCGCTGTCAACGGCCGATGCCGATCCGCGGTGCCCGAGGCACAATGGGCCGCATGCAGCATTCGACCGAACAGCGAGCAGACCGCGGCTCGACGGCTGCGCGGACGGGCGCCGGATGCCGTCGCTGACCCGGGTCCCCCGCGGCGGACGCAAACCGGCCGACGACCGTCGAGCCGAATTCGAACGCCGGGTGCTGATCGCGGTCGAGGAATTGCTGGCCGATGGCACGCCCTACACCGAACTGGCCGTGCAGAAGATCGCCGCCGCCTCGCACTCGGCGAGATCGACCTTCTACCGATACTTTCCGGACAAGAGCCAGTTGCTGATCCGGATGGCAGATCTGGCCACCACCGACCTGTTCCACGCCGCCGAACAGTGGTGGACCGCCGATCACACCGACGGCGTCGACGGTGTGGTGCAGGCGATTCGGAGCATGATCGCGGGTTTCCGCGCCCACCGGCACCTGCTGCTCGCGCTCACCGAGGTCTCGGCCTACGACCGCGACGTCGGCGCGTACTGGCATGCGCGGGTGGCCACTTTCGCGGCGATGGTCCGGGCCAGGCTCGACGCCGACCGGACCGCCGGACGGATCAGCTCAGCCATCGACCCGACGGCCACCGCGGTGGTACTGACCTCGATGGTGGAACGGTCCATCGCGGTCGCTTTTTCGGCCGATACCGGCGTTTCCGACGAGGTCCTCGCCGATACGCTCGGGCGTGCGATCTGGCTCGTCGTCTACGGCGACGCGCCGCGCGCCACGCCGTGACGCGCCGATCGTTCGTGTGTCTTCCCTCGGATCGCGAAGGCGTGCTGTTCAATTGATGCCGTCAGCGTCTCCGGCATCACTCGACAAGCATCCGAAAAGGAGCATGAACGTGAGCATGATTCTCGTTGCGCTGCACGACAGCTACGGCACGGTGGTGGCCCAGATCGGCAACCCCACCCCGGAAGCTCCGCCGCTGGCGGACAAGATCATGCAGTTGACCAGGTATCTCACCTGGTTCGTTCTGCTGTCGGGCATCACCGCCATCACCTACGGCGGCGGCCGATTCGCCTGGGAGAAGTGGAGCGGCGGCGGTTTGCAGTCGCCCAAGATGGTGGCCGGCGCCATGGCCGGTGGCGTGGTCGCCACCAGTGCGGGCACCATCATGAACGCCGTGATCGGCGCCTGATCGGCGCCCTACCGTGCTGCGGGTGTCCGCGCCGACGCAAGGGCGCCCGCACATCCGAATCGATCGGCCGCGGTGACGACGCCATCGCCTGATCCGTCGGCCATTGTGGCCGAAACGTAATCCGCATCGACGGTTTTACACCCGCGGAACGCGTGCCGACATGTTCTGCTGGGACGGTGACGTCAGTTCCCACTGAAACGCACAACCCCACGGAAACGCCCGATCGGACGCGAGCCCGCGCCGACATCCCGCCGGGCCCGGCCGATCGGCCCCGAATCAGCACCGACACCGGGCGATCAGACCTCATCCCGCCACCGAGCCGCGCGATCGACCTCGCCGCAGGCCCGTCGCCGCGCCGTCCGTCATCGAATCTGCACTGCCCGGTCGTCGCCCCCGCTGTAGTCGAACCACGCGGCCCGTGCACCCGATCCGACGTTGCGGCGACCCCGTAGAGCGGACGAGAAGGAGACCACGTGGCGGCGAGCGAACACACCGACGGCTCCATCGAAGACCTGCTGCTGCGCAGCGGACGGTTCTTCACCCCCGGCGAATTCTCGCCGGACCGCCGCACGGTCACCAGGGACGGCGGCCGCGAAGGCGACGTCTTCTACCGCGACCGTTGGAGCCACGACAAAGTGGTGCGCTCCACCCACGGCGTCAACTGCACCGGCTCCTGCTCATGGAAGATCTACGTCAAAGACGACATCATCACCTGGGAAACCCAGGAAACCGACTACCCGTCGGTGGGCCCCGATCGCCCCGAATACGAACCACGCGGCTGCCCACGCGGCGCCGCGTTCTCCTGGTACACCTATTCGCCCACCCGCGTGCGCTATCCGTATGTGCGCGGAGTGCTGCTCGATCTCTACCGCGCGGCCAAGGCCGAACACGGCGACCCGGTGACGGCGTGGGCGGCGATCCAAGCCGATCCCGATCTGCGCCGTCGCTACCAGCAGGTGCGGGGCAAAGGCGGGCTGGTGCGGGCGAGCTGGGACGAGGCCACCGAGATCATCGCCGCGGCGCATGTGCACACCATCAAGACCTACGGCCCGGACCGGATCGCCGGATTCTCACCCATCCCCGCCATGTCCATGGTGTCGTTCGCCGCGGGCTCACGGTTCATCGAACTGCTCGGCGGGGTGATGACCTCGTTCTACGACTGGTACGCCGACTTGCCGGTCGCCTCACCCCAGGTGTTCGGCGATCAGACCGACGTCCCGGAATCCGGTGATTGGTGGGATGCCGCGTATCTGATGATGTGGGGCTCCAATGTGCCGGTCACCCGCACACCGGACGCGCATTGGATGGCCGAGGTGCGCTACCGCGGCACGAAGGTGGTCAGCGTCAGCCCCGATTACGCGGACAACACCAAATTCGCCGATGAATGGATGCCGTGCGCGGCGGGCACCGATGGCGCGATGGCCATGGCGATGGGGCATGTGATCGCCACGGAGTATTTCGTGCACCGCCGGGAGCCGTTCTTTGTCGACTATGTGCGCCAGTACACGGATCTGCCGTTCCTGATCAAGCTCGAAGAGCGCGACGGTCGCTTGGTCCCCGGTAAGAACCTGACCGCCGCGGATCTGGGGGAGTCGTCGGAAAACGCTGCCTTCAAACCGGTTCTGCTCGACGGCGCCACCGGCGAGGCCGCGGTGCCGCACGGCTCACTCGGTTTCCGGTTCGGCGCCGAAGGTGTCGGCAAATGGAATCTGGACCTCGGCGATCTCGCACCGGCACTGACGGTCGAGTCGAGTGTGGCCGATACCGCCGTCATTACGCTGCCCCGCTTCGACACCGTCGACGGCAGTGGTAGCACCATCGAGCGCGGCGTGCCCGTGCGCACGGTCGCCGGGCATCGGGTGTGCACGGTATTCGACCTGATGCTGGCGCAGTACGGTGTCGCGCGGGCGGGTCTTGCGGGGGAATGGCCCTCCGGCTACGACGATCCCGGCTCGCCGTACACCCCCGCCTGGCAGGAAGCCCTCACCGGGGTCTCCGCGGCACAGGTGATCCGCATCGCGCGCGAATTCGCCGATAACGCCATCGAATCCGGTGGCCGTTCGATGATCATCATGGGCGCGGGCATCTGTCAGTGGTTCCACGGCGACGCCACCTACCGCGCCATCCTGAGCCTGCTGCTGTTGACCGGATCGATGGGCCGCAATGGCGGCGGCTGGGCGCATTACGTCGGGCAGGAGAAGTGCCGGCCGGTGACGGGCTGGGCGACCGTCGCGATGGGCACCGACTGGAACCGGCCACCACGCCAGATGGCGGGCACCTCCTACTGGTATGTGCATACCGACCAGTGGCGCTACGACGGCTATCGCGCCGACGCCCTCGCCGCACCGACCGGACGCGGCCGGTTCCGCGGTAAGCACACCATGGATGTGCTGGCCTCGGCGGCGGCGATGGGCTGGACGCCGTTCTACCCGCAGTTCGACCGTTCGACGCTGGAGCTGGCCGACGAGGCCCGCGCCGCGGGTGTCGATCCGGTGCGGTATGTGACCGAAAAGCTCGCCGACGGCGAGCTGAAGTCCGCACTCGCCGATCCCGACGCCCCACAGAATTGGCCGCGGGTGTTGAGCGTGTGGCGGGCCAACCTGCTCGGTTCCTCCAGTAAGGGCAACGAGTATTTCCTGCGGCATCTGCTCGGCACGACATCGAATGTGCAAGCCGAACAGGCGAAGCCGCCGCTGCGGCCCAACGATGTCGTATGGCGTGAGCAGGCGCCGGCGGGCAAGCTCGATCTGCTCATGTCGATCGATTTCCGGATGACCTCGACCACGATGTTGTCCGATGTGGTGCTGCCCGCCGCCACCTGGTACGAGAAATCCGATCTGTCCAGCACCGATATGCACCCCTATGTGCACGCCTTCACCCCGGCGATCGATCCGCCGTGGGAGGCGCGCTCGGATTTCGATGCCTTCGCCGCCATCGCCCGCCGGTTCTCCGCCATGGCCGAGAAGCATCTGGGCAGGCGCACCGATCTCGTCCTCGGCACCTTGCAGCACGACACTCCCGGTGCCATGGCCTATCCCGGTGGTACCGAACGGGATTGGCGCACCCTGCGCGTGGCGCCGGTGCCGGGTACGACAATGGGGCCGCTGGTGGCCGTCGAACGGGACTATCCGGCGATTGCGCAGAAGTGGTCGGCGCTGGGTCCGCTGGTCGAATCCGCCGGTCTGACCACCAAGGGCGTCACGGTGCACCCGGAGGAGGAGGTCGTCGAACTCGGCCGCAAGCACGGGGTGATGAATTCCGGTGCGGCGGCGGGACGTCCGGCGTTGGATACCGCCGACAAGATGGCCGAGACGATTCTCGCCCTGTCGGGCACCTCCAACGGCAGACTGGCGGTGGCGGGGTTCCGCGAACTGGAACGACGCACCGGTCGCAGGCTCGCGCATCTGGCCGAGGGCAGCGAGGAACGCCGGATCACCTTCGCCGATACGCAGGCCAGGCCGGTGCCGGTGATCACTAGCCCGGAGTGGTCGGGCAGCGAAACCGGTGGCCGGCGGTACGCGCCGTTCACGGTGAACATCGAAGAACTCAAACCGTTCCACACGCTCACCGGCCGTATGCATTTCTATCTCGACCACGATTGGATCGAGGAACTCGGTGAACAGCTGCCGATCTACCGGCCACCGCTGGATATGGCGCTGCTGTTCGACGAACCCCGAGTCGGCCAGGCGCGTGACGGTGTCGGGCTCACGGTCCGCTATCTGACCCCGCATTCCAAATGGTCCATCCATTCGGAGTATCAGGACAATCTGCTGATGCTGTCGCTGTCGCGCGGCGGCCCGACCATGTGGATGAGCCCGGCCGACGCGGCGAAGATCGAGGTCGCCGATAACGAGTGGGTGGAGGCGGTCAACCGCAACGGTGTGCTGGTGTGCCGCGCGATCGTCTCCCATCGCATGCCCGAGGGCGTGGTCTACGTCCATCACGCCCAGGAACGCACCATCGACGTGCCGCTCACCGAAACCACCGGCAACCGCGGCGGTATCCACAATTCGCTGACCCGGCTGCTGATCAAACCCACCCATCTCGCCGGTGGCTACGCCCAGACCTCCTTCGCCTTCAACTATCTGGGCCCCACCGGCAACCAACGCGACGAGGTGACCGTGGTCCGGCGCCGTAGCCAGGAGGTGAGCTACTGATGAAGGTGATGGCGCAGCTGGCGATGGTGATGAACCTCGACAAATGCATCGGCTGCCATACCTGCTCGGTGACGTGCAAACAGGCCTGGACCAACCGTTCCGGCACCGAATACGTGTGGTTCAACAATGTGGAAACCCGTCCGGGACAAGGATATCCGCGCACCTACGAAGATCAGGAGCGCTGGCGCGGCGGATGGGTGCGCGACCGCAAGGGGCGGCTGCGGCTGCGTGACGGCGGCCGACTGGCGAAACTGAGCCGCATCTTCGCCAACCCGAAGATGCCAGCCATGGACGACTACTACGAGCCGTGGACCTACGACTACGAGAACCTCACCAATGCCCCGCTCGGTGACCAGATGCCGGTGGCGCCGCCGCGCAGCCTGCTCACCGGCAAACCGATGAAGGTGGGATGGTCGGCGAACTGGGACGACGACCTGGGTGGTTCACCCGAGATCGTTCCGGGCGATCCGGTTCTCACCCAGGTGAGTGAGCAGATCCGGTTGGAGCTCGAGCAGACGTTCATGTTCTATCTGCCGCGTATCTGCGAGCACTGCCTGAACCCGGCGTGTGTGGCGTCGTGTCCGTCGGGGGCGATGTACAAGCGTACCGAGGACGGCATCGTGCTGGTGGACCAGGACAAATGCCGCGGCTGGCGGATGTGTGTGTCCGGCTGCCCGTACAAGAAGGTGTATTTCAACCACAAAACCGGCAAGGCCGAGAAATGCACCTTCTGTTATCCGCGCGTGGAGGTCGGCATCCCCACCGTCTGCGCGGAGACCTGCGTCGGCCGGTTGCGCTATATCGGCCTGGTGCTCTACGACGTGGACAAGGTGCTCGACGCCGCCTCCGTCGCCGATGACCGTGACCTCTACCGGGCCCAGCTCGACACCTTGCTCGACCCGGCCGACCCGGACGTGATCGCGGGCGCGCGGGCGCAGGGCATCCCGGACAGCTGGATCGAGGCCGCCCGGCGTTCACCGGTGCACGCGCTGATCACGAAGTACCGCGTGGCACTACCGCTGCATCCGGAATACCGCACCATGCCGATGGTCTGGTACGTGCCGCCGCTGTCGCCGGTGGTGGACGCGGTGAGCCGCGACGGGCACGACGGCGAGGACGCGGGCAACCTGTTCGGCGCACTGGAGGCGCTGCGCATCCCCATCGAGTATCTGGCGGGCCTGTTCTCCGCCGGGGACACCGAGGTGGTCGCGGGTGTGCTGCGCAAGCTGGCCGCGATGCGGTCCTATATGCGCGATATCAATCTCGGGCGCGAGCCGCAGGGCCGTATTCCGGCCGCGGTGGGGATGAGCGAAGAGCAGATGTACGAGATGTACCGGCTGCTCGCGCTGGCGAAATATGAAGACAGATATGTGATTCCATCGGCCTATGCCGAGGAGGGGCATCGGCTGGAAGAAGCGGTCAGTGAATGCGCGCTGGATTTCGACGGTGGACCGGGCATGTACGGGGAGGGCCCGTTCGGCGAATCCAGCGGCGGGCCGGTGCCGGTCGCGGTGGAGACCTTCCATGCGCTGCGCCAGCGGCAGACGAGTGAGTCGTTCGGCGCGACCGCGAGCAATCCGTCGCGGGTCAATCTGCTCAACTGGGACGGTAACGGCGTCCCCGAGGGACTGTTCCCTGCCGGTCATGACGGGCGAGGCAAGAGCCGATGATGTGGGGGAGGCGTCGCGGCGCCGCGACGGATCAGCGCAGGCTGGTGTGGCAGTCGGCGTCGCTGCTGCTGGCCTACCCGGACGCCGCGCAGGCCGTGCGCCTCGACACGGTCGAGGCACTGTGCGCTCGGCTTCCCGAGCAGCGCGCCGAACCGCTACGGGCCACCGTCGCGCATCTGCGCCGGACCACCGTCACCGAATCCGCCCGCCACTACGTCGATATCTTCGACCTACAGCGGCGCACCACCCTGCTGCTGACCTACTGGACCGACGGCGACACCCGCAACCGCGGCACCGCGATGCTCGCCTTCGCCCGGGCCTACCGCGCGGCGGGCGCGACACCACCCAGCGGTGAGGCACCCGATCATCTCGCGGTCGTCCTGGAATTCGCCGCGACCGTCGACCCGGAGGCAGGTGGCCGACTGCTGGCCGCGCACCGCCACGCCATCGACGCGGTACACACGGCATTGACCGATCGCGAATCGCCCTACGCCGCCGTCCTCGGCGCGGTCGCGGCGACTCTGCCCGCCGCGACCGACCAGGATGCGCGACGCGCCCGCGCACTGGTCCTGACGGGCCCACCCGCCGAACAGGTCGGTCTGCAACCGTTCACGCTGACGGTGCCGCCGCGTCGCAGTGCCGCGCACCAGGGAGGTGGTTGATCATGTCGGCCGCGGAGATCTTCTGGGATGTCATCCCCTATGTGACGCTGGCGATCCTGGCGGTGGGGACCTGGTGGCGTTACCGCTACGACAAATTCGGCTGGACCACCCGCTCCTCCCAGCTGTACGAGAGCAGGCTGCTGCGAGTCGGCAGCCCGCTGTTCCATTTCGGCATCCTCGTCGTGATCGTCGGCCACATCATCGGATTGGTGATCCCGCGGTCGTGGACCGACGCGATCGGGCTGAGCCAACACGCCTACCACATCCAGGCGCTGACACTCGGCGCCATCGCCGGGATCGCCACCCTCACGGGCGCGGCCCTGCTCGTGTACCGGCGTCGCTCCACCGGTCCGGTGTTCACCGCGACGACCTGGAACGACAAGCTGATGTACGTGGTGCTGATCGCCGCGATCGTGGCCGGTCTGGCGACCACGCTGATGGGGTCGGGAGTCGTCGGCGAGGAACACAACTACCGTGAAACGGTGTCGCCGTGGTTCCGGTCGATCTGGATTCTGCAACCGCGCGGTGACCTGATGGCGCAGGCGCCGCTGTCGTTCCATATCCACGTCGTCATCGCGTTGACGCTGTTCGCGCTGTGGCCGTTCACCCGGCTCGTGCACGCGTTCAGCGCCCCCGTTGCCTACCTGTTCCGGCCCTACATCGTGTACCGCAGTCGCGGGCACGCCCGTCCGGGCGAGCTGGTGGGTTCGCGGCCGCAGCGGCGCGGTTGGTGACGGGACCGGGGCGCGCCGAACACAGGTTCGGGCGCCCCGGCCGCCGATCACCCGGTGAGGGCGCGGCGGGCATAGGCGCGGACATCGGCATCGGGATCGTCGACCGCCTGTTTCAACGCGATCCTGGCGGCGTCGAGTCCGGCCCAGTGCGACAGCGCCAAAACCGCGGCCTTGCGGACATCGAGATGCGGATCCGACAGTGCGTCGGTCAGTGCGGGCAGCGCGAATTCCGGGTCCGCGCCGACCAGCCCGCGTGCCGCTCCGACCCGCACCTGCCAGGCCGAATGCCGTAGCGCGGTGACGAGCTCGGCGGTCGTGTCGACATCGGTGCCGAGCGCGGCGAACGCGGCAAGCGCGGCGGCGCGCACCAGTGGATCACGGTCGGCGGCGAGCGTACGCACCACCCCGACACCACCGGCGCCGATGGTCGCCAAACCCTGTGCGACCGCGATACGCACCTCCCGGTTCGGATCGGCCGCCAAGGCCGCGACACGGTCGCCGTCGTCGAGGGAGACCAAGGCGCGCACCGCCTCGATCCGCACCCGGTGATCGGCGTCGGCGAGCGCGGCGGTGAACTGGGCCGCGGTCCCGGCGCGCAGGGCGCGCAGCAGATCCACCACCGTCGACCGGACCACCGGATCGGGCGAATCAAGCCGCTGCGACAGCCCATCGGCCGAGGGCAACACCTCGACGAGTTCGCGCAGGCCCGCCGTCGCCGCCGCGCGGACCGCGGCGGATGCGTCGTCGAGCGCGGCGATCAATGCGGGAGTGAATCCGTCCGGGGTGTGCTCGGTGAGCACCGACAGGGCGGCCACCCGGACCACCGGGTCGGGGTCGGCGAGATATTCGGCGAGGTCGGGCACCGTCGGCGCGTCCAACCCGAGCAGGGTGACCAGACGGGGAGACGGCGGCGCGGCCGGTTCCCGGACGATGTTCGCCACGGTGTCGGTCGCCGGTGCGCGTTGCGCGATCAGTTCCGGTTGCTCGACGAATTCGATCTCGGCGTCGGCGTCGGGCAGATCGTCGAGCCCGGGGACCGGCACCAGATACGGTGCCACCGGACGCTTGAGGAACTCCATCGCGCCGTCGGCGTTCTTACGCAGATTCAGGTGATACCGCCAGCCCACATCATCGCGTTCGGGCAGATCGGCACGTTCGTGATAGAGCCCCCAGCGTGATTCGGTGCGGGTCAGCGAACTACGCGCCGCCATCTCCGCGCAATCGCGAATGAACGACACCTCCACCGAGCGCATGAGTTCATGCGGGGTGCGCGCACCCATCTCGGCGATCTCACCGCGCATCCGCTCGAAGGTCTCCACCGCGATGGACAGCTTCGCCGCGGTCTTGGGCGGGGCCACATAGTCGTTGACGAACCGGCGCAGCTTGTATTCGACCTGCGGCTGCGGCGGGCCGTCCGGATGACGCAGCGGACGGTAGATCAGCTCATGGGCCTGCGCGAGCTGATCGCGCGGCAGCTCACCGGGTGTGGTGAGGTCGGGCAGCGTCGAAGCCGCATGCGCTCCGGCCAGATCGCCGTAGACGAAGGCGCCGATCATGTAGTTGTGCGGTACGCAGGCCAGGTCACCTGCGGCGTACAGGCCGGGAACCGAGGTCCGCGCGTTTTCGTCCACCCACACACCGGAAGCGGAATGTCCGCTGCACAAACCGATTTCGGAGATGTGCATCTCGATATCGTGAGTGCGATAGTCGTGGCCGCGGTTGGCGTGGAAGGTGCCGCGGGTCGGGCGCTCGGTGGTGTGCAGGATGCCCTCGAGCGTCGAGAGCGTTTCGTCCGGCAGATGTGAGACCTTCAGATAGATGGGACCGCGCGCGGATTCGATCTCCCGCTTGACCTCCGACATCATCTGGCCCGACCAATAATCGGAGTCCACGAACCGTTCACCCTCGGCATTGACCTGATAGCCGCCGAACGGGTTGGCGACATACGCGCAGGCCGGACCGTTGTAATCCTTGATCAACGGATTGATCTGGAAGCATTCGATACCGCTCAACTCGGCACCCGCGTGATACGCCATCGAGTAGCCGTCACCGGCATTGGTCGGATTCTCGTAGGTGCCGTACAGATAGCCGGACGCGGGCAGTCCGAGCCGCCCACACGGTCCGGTCGCGAGAATCACCGCCTTGGCGCCCACCGCGACGAACTCACCGGTCCTGGTGTTCAATGCCGCCGCACCGACCGCCCGGCCGTGCTCGGTGAGCACCCGCACCGGCATCAACCGGTTCTCGATGCGGATCCGCTCGCGCATCTTGCGTTGCCGCAGCACCCGATACAGCGCCTTCTTGACATCCTTGCCCTCGGGCATCGGCAACACATACGAGCCGGAACGGTGTACCCGGCGCACCGCGTACTCGCCGTACTCGTCCTTCTCGAACTTCACCCCGTAGCTCTCCAGCCGCTGCACCATGGCGAAGCCACGGGTCGCGGTCTGATAGATGGTGCGCTGGTCGACGATGCCGTCGTTGGCGCGGGTGATCTCGGCGACGTAGTCCTCCGGTTCGGCCTTACCGGGGATGACGGCATTGTTCACCCCGTCCATACCCATGGCCAGGGCACCGGAATGCCGCACATGCGCCTTCTCCAGCAGCAGCACATTCGCGCCCTGTTCGGCGGCGGTGAGCGCGGCCATCGTCCCGGCCGTACCGCCACCGATGACGAGCACATCACAGTCCCAGCGGACGGTCTCGGCGAGATCCGGCGCCGTGAGCAGGGTCGGAGCGGTCACGACAGGGCCTCCAGGATCCGGGTGCGTTCGGCGGGCCGGTCGGCGGCCGTACGCGGGGCGGGAACATCGACGACGGCGCGCAGTGGTGTGCCCGCTCGCCCGAGCACGGCGACCCGGTCGCCGAGCAGCAGCGCCTCGTCCACGTCATGGGTGACGAAGACGACGGTGGTGGGATGGGTACGCCAGGTATCGATCAGCAAGCGCTGCATGGTGGTTCGCGTCTGGGTGTCGAGCGCGCCGAACGGTTCGTCCATCATGACCGCCCGCGGCGCGCCCGCCAGACCACGGGCCAACTGCACCCGCTGGCGCATTCCGCCGGACAGGCTCTTGGGCAGGAAATCGGCGAACCCGGTCAACCCGACCTCCTCGATCCACCGATCGGCGGCGGCGCGGCGGCCCTGTTTCGGTTCACCGCGCAGCGTCAGCGCGAGTTCGATATTGGATCGCACACTGCGCCACGGCAGCAGCGCGTTGTCCTGGAAGACGACCGCGCGGTCGCGGGAGGTGGTCGTCACCGGTTCGTCATCGGCGAGGACTCGGCCCGCATCAGGGGCGAGCAACCCGGCCAGGGTGCGCAGGACGGTGGACTTCCCGCATCCGGACGGTCCGGTGAGCACCAGGATCTCACCGGGACGCACGTCCAGGCTCAGGCCGCTGATCACCGGTTCGCCGGTGTAGGACAACGAGATATCGTCCAGACGCAGGCTCATGCCGACGGCGGTGGCCGTGGTCATCGCGAGTTCTCCTCTCCGCGCGGCAACCAGCGGGTGACGCGGCGGCCGAGCAATTCCAGCGCCGCGGACGTAGCGAATCCGAGGACGCCGATGGTGATGATCCCGACGAATACGCCGGGATAGTCGACGATGGTGTAGGCCTGCCAGGTCCGGTAGCCGACACCGAGGCGGCCGGAGATCATCTCGGCGGAGATGAGGCAGATCCACGCCACACCGATACCGACCGACAGCCCGCCGAAGATGCCGGGCAGTGCACCGGGGAACACGACCCGCACCAGCACATCCCAGCGGCTGCCGCCGAGCGTGCGCACCGAGTCCTCCCACAGCGTCGGCAGCGCGCGCACCGCGTGCCGGGTGCTGACCATGATCGGAAAATATGCCGCCAGCGAGGTGATGAACACGATGCCCGCCTCGTCGTCGGGGAACAGCAGTATGGCGATCGGCACCACCGCGATGGCAGGCACCGGCCGCGCGAGTTCGGTGAGCGGCCCGAGGATATCGGCGAACAGCCGCGACCGGCCGAGCGCGATACCGCTGGCCACCCCGAGCACTGTCGCGATGGCGAACCCGGTGAGGATGCGGATCAGCGATTGTGCGAGATCCAGATAGTAGACATCGGTGCCGAGCTGACGACCGAACGCGGTCACGATCTCGGTGACCGTCGGCAGGGTGTCGAAACGCAGCCACAGCCGGAAGTCGTTGGCCGTCAACAACTGCCAGAGCAAGACCGCGGCTACGACCGAACCGAGGCGCAGGGCGCGCGAGGACCATATCGAACCGACACCAGCACGTGGACGTGCGCGCTTGGTGGGGATTGCGGTGTCTGTGTCTGCGCCCGTGCCGGACTCGCCTACCGGGCCACGTGCGGTATCGGTACCTGTGCCGGATCCCTCGCCTCGGGCAGCAGCGGTGCCCGCGCTGCTGTCCGGTTCGGCATCGGTGCGGTTGCCCGTATCGATCACCTCCGCCTCGGCCGGAACCGCGTCTGTGCGGGAAGGCGTCATGGCCGGACCTCCGTGACGGCCTGGTCATAGCTCACCGGCTGTGCGGCGGGGTGGGCCTGGCGGTAGCGCTGGGCGGCGGCCGGTGTGGTGAAGGGCAGGAAGGTGTCGCCGTCGCGCAGCCAGACCGCTTTGTCGGCGAACCAGCGGGTGCCCAGTTCGGTGTCGACGATGTAGGCCGAGCGCACCGCGTTGCCCTGGGCCCGCGCGGTGTTGACGGCGCGCAGCAGCGCCGTGGCGTCGGCGGCAGGCTGGGTGGTGTCCTGGCCGTCGAGCCAGAGTTCGGTCCCGGAGCCGGTGGTCTGGTTGGTGGTGTCGGCGAGGGCGCTGTCGTAATCGCGGCCGCCGCGAGCGGTGAAGGCCGACCGCAGGCGGGTGTCGTCGACGAAGCCGTCGATATCGAGTTCGGCGAAGTCACCGATCGACTTCAGGTACTGGACATCGTCTTTGAACGCACTGATCAGGCTCGGCTTGAGCGTGGTGTCGAACGAGGTGCCGCCGGGACCGTTGTACAGATACACGACCTCCTGCGGCAGCTCCGAACCCTCGGCCACGATGCGCGCCGCCTCCAGCGGTTCCCGCCACAGGAATTCGGTGGCGTCGAGTTGCGCCTGTAAGAACGCGTCGACCACCTCGGGATGTTCGGCGGTGTAGTCCTCGCGGGCCACCACCCCGTGGAAGGTCGGCACGTTCAGTTCGGCGCCGTCGTAGAGCAGCTTCGCTTTGTCCTGGAACACCAGCAGACCGGGCCAGGCCACGAACTGTGACAGCGCGCCCACCTGCCCGGACTCCAGCGCCGATGCACCCACCTGCGGTTGCTGATTGAGCACTTCGACCCCGTCGACCGGGTCGATACCCGCGCGGGTCAGCGCCTGCACCAGCGTGCCGTGCCCGGCCGAACCCACACTGGCCGACACCTTCTGCCCCGCCAGATCGGTCAGCTCATCGGCCGTCGAATCCGGTGCGACGACCACCATGTTCAACGCGCCCTTCGGGTTGTACCCGGTGACGGAGATGAACTCGGTGCGCGAGCGTTCATTGGCCTGCGTGCGCGACCCGTTGATCAGCAACGGGTAATCGCCCATCGAACCGATATCGATCTTCTCCGCCACCATCTGCGCGGTGATCGGCGCACCGGTGTCGTAGTCCTGCCATTCCACCTCGTACTTCGCGCCACCACCATCGGTGATCTGCTGTAGCCGCTGTTCCAGATAGCCCTGGGCGCGCAGCAGAGTGCCGGCGGTGACGGTGTTGATGGTCTTGGACTGGTATCCGATGACGACCTTGACGGTGTCGCCGGAGCCCGCATCCTCGAGGGAGCATCCGGTGAGTGCCAGTGCGGCGGCGACGGCGGCCAGGCGTTTCCAATGTTTCATGATGTGAACTACCTCAGGAGATAGGGCATGTTGACGGTGACGGCGCCGGTAGGGCAGCGCGCGGCGCAGGGGCCGCAGTACCAGCACTCGTCGACATGCATGAAGGCTTTGCCGTTGTCGGGATTGATGGCAAGGGAGTCGAGCGGACAGATCTCGACGCACAGCGTGCAACCCTGGATGCACAGCGATTCGTCGATGGTCACGGGGATGTCGGTGCGCTGGTTCGCCAGAGCCATCTAGAGGACCTTCCATTCGGGGATGCTGCGGGACAGGCTGCCGCGCATGGTGATTCGGTCGCCGCGCATGCGGATGTACTCGAGGTCGACCGGGGTGCCGTCCTCGAGGCGGGTGAGGCGTTCGAGCATCAGCAGTGCGGCGCCGTCGGGAGTGTCGAGGGTGGAGGCGGTGTGCGCGTCGGCGGAGACGGCTTCGACCGCGAGATCGGCCGATCCCAGCGATTGCCCGGTGATCTGTTCGAGCAGAACGAAGATATCGGTGCGTTCCAGATCGTGGCCGAGGACTTCGGCGCCGATCTCGGGCGCGAGGTAGGTGAGGTCGAGGCTCAGTGGCAGATCCGCGAGATAACGCAGGCGTTCGATGTAGACCACCTGTGCACCCGGTGCGAGCGCCAAGCGGCGCGCCACGGCGGGCGGTGCGCTGATCGGGGTCGCGGCCCGGACCTCGTTGCGGACGACGCCGTGGCCTTTCAACGTTTCCTGCAACCCGAGCAGGGTGTCGAGCCCGTGGTCGAACTTGCGGGCGGCCACCTTGGTGCCGACCTTGGGGATGCGGGCGATCAGCCCTTCGTCCCTGAGCAGCGCGAGGGCTTCGCGCACGGTATTGCGGGAGGCCTGATGTTCGGCCGCGAGATCGTGCTCACCGGGCAGCGTATCGGTGAATGCGCCGGTGTGGATCTGCTGGCGCAGGATATCGGCGACCCGGCGCGCATGGTCGGCCCGCAGCCGCCGCACCGGGGCGGGCGCCTCCACATTTTTGTCGCTGACCTGCATGGACAGCGACGATAGCGGCGATTTCGGGCGATCGATTCCGGCTGCCGGACGGGCTCGGATCGGGCTCGGCTATTGCGCCGGGTACGCCCACGTCACGACCTGCGCAAACGAGTTCGGCGCCGCCCATTGCGCCACTTTCGCCGCGTGAACGAAGGTTCTGATCACGCCGATTCCAATGAACGGGCCGCCACACCGCCGGGGTCCAGACCCAGCAACGCTGCCTGCACCTGGCGTAGCCGGTCGACGTCGCTGCGCAGGCCGGTGACGTTGTCGCTGTAGAGGAAGGCCTCGCCGAGACGGACCAGGGTGTAGGCGAGCAACGACCGCTCCAGCGGGGGGTGATAGTCGTCCTGTTCCTCGGTGCGTGCGATGAGCGCGTCGACGGCCGCCACCACCCGCGGCTGCACGGGGCCGTCGCCGGTGGTGAGGATGCGCAGGCCGTTGATGGGCTCGTTCTCGAAGTACCGCCGGAACGGCTCATTGCCCGCCATCCAGCGGTTCACCCGATACAGCACGTCGAGGATGCGCTGGGCGCCGGTGGCGCGGCGCCGGGCATCGGCGCGATCGATCAGGTTCTCGAATTCACCGGCGAGTACCGCGCCGAGGACACCGTCACGCGAGCCGAACCAGCGATACACCGATGCGCGACTGAGCCGCAGCTTCGCCGCGATCGCCTGCACATCCACTCGTTCACCGGCCAGGAAGGCCACCCGCGCCAGCTCGACGACCTCTTCCCGGGTCGCGGAGGCCGGACGCCCTGGTGGGCGGGGTGCGGTAGGCTCATCGCTGGTCACCCACAAATGATACATCTATATGGATGTGTATCTAATAGTGGTGTCAGAACCAGGCGTCCCGCATCTGCACCGTTGTGGTGTCGCGGGCGGCCAGCAGATCGAGTTGCGGTGCGGTGCGGGGGAGTTCGAAGCGGAAGAAGTAGCGGGCCGCATGACGTTTGCCCTCGTAGAAATCGCCCTGCTCACCGTCGGCGGCGAGCATCTGCTGTAACCAGATCCAGGCGAGGGTGATGTGCCCGAAGGCTTCCAGATAGACCGAACTGTTGGCGAGAGCGGCCTCGATGTCACCATCGGCGAACAGGCCAGCGGTCACCTCGACCAGGCGCTGCCAGGATGATTCGAGCCGGGCGGCCAGTTCGGCGGCCTTACCGCCCTTCGTGCGAGCGTCGGCGATGGTGGCTCGAATTCGTTCGTCGAGTGCGCGCAGACTGGCCCCGCCGTGCTGGGTGACCTTGCGGCCCAGCAGATCGAGCCCCTGGATACCGTGCGTGCCTTCGTGAATCGGATTGAGCCGGTTGTCGCGGTAATGCTGTTCGACGTTGTATTCGCGGGTGTAGCCGTAACCACCGAGCACCTGGATGGCGAGACTGTTGGCCTCCAGGCACCACTGGGCGGGCCAGCTCTTGGCGATGGGCGTGAGGATGTCGAGCAGCAGCGCCACCGCGCGCCGGTCGTCCTCGGAAGCGGCGGTGCGGTGCTCGTCCACCAGCCGTGCGCAGTACAGCACCAGGGCCAGTGCGCCTTCGGCGTAGGCCTTCTGCGCCAGCAGCATTCGCTTGACGTCGGCGTGCTCGACGATGGGCCGCTGCGGTGAAGTGGGATCACCTGCGCCCTTGGTGCGGCCCTGAGCGCGAGTGCGCGCGTACTCCAGCGATTCGAGGTATCCGGTGTACCCGAGGGCGGTGGCGACCAGCCCGACGCCGATGCGTGCCTCGTTCATCATCGTGAACATGTAGGGCAGCCCGCGATGCGCTTCACCGACGAGATAGCCCACCGCACCCGCCTCGCCGCCGGGCATCCATTTGCCCTCGCCGAAATTCAGCACCGTGTTCACCGTGCCGCGATAACCCATCTTGTGGTTGAGCCCGGCCAGCGCGACGTCGTTGCGCTCACCGAGCGAACCGTCCTCGCCGACGAGGAACCGCGGCACGACGAACAGCGAGATCCCCTTGGTGCCCGCTGGCCCGCCGGGGATCTTGGCCAGCACCAGATGCACGATGTTCTCGCCGAGTTCGTGATCGCCGCCGGAGATCCACATCTTCGTACCGAAGATCCGGTAGGTGCCGTCCGGTTGGGGCTGCGCGCGGGTGACGATATCGGCCAGTGACGAACCGGCCTGCGGCTCCGACAGGCACATGGTGCCGAAGAACCGGCCCTCGATCATGGGCCGCACGAACCGATCGATGTGCTCGCGACCGTGGGTGAGCAGCAGATTCGCATTCGCCATGGTCAGGAACGGATAACCGGACGTGCCGGGGTTGGCGGCCTGGAACCAGGCGAAACTCGCCTGCGCGACGGTCGCGGGCAGCTGCGATCCGCCGAGTTCGTAGTCCATCGCCGCACCGGGCAGCCCGGCCTCGGCGAAGGCGCGCAACGCGGTCTCCACCTCGGGGATGAGGGTGACGCGCTCACCGTCGAAGGTCGGCTCGTTGGCGTCGCCGAGCTTGTTGTGCGAGGCGAAATACCTGGTCGCCAGCTGTTCACTCAGCTCGAGGACGGCGTCGAAGGTCTCCCTGGAATGCTCGGCGAACCGTTTCCGCTCGGTGAGTCGCTCGACGTCGAGCCATTCGTAGAGCAGGAAGTCGAGATCACGCCGAGACAGGAGAGTGGACCGCATCGAACATCCCTTCGGTACAAGTTGCCTCCTGTGTACCATACTCCGACGCGGTGACGCGCGGCCGGTCGCGATGGCCGACCGCCGCCGCCCGCCGGATGCGGTGCGGGTCGAGTTTCTGCCGGAACTCCCTACGGTGGGTCGGTGGTCGGCAGCATCGGTGTTTCTCGCCCGACGATAGGCGGTACGGCCCGGCTACGCGGGATCTTTGCGGTGTCAGTCCATGCCAGCCAGTAGGGCGAGCACCGTCGACGCCATCGCGGCCGGATCGCCGTCGGCCGGGCGCAGTACCAATCCTGGTGTGAGCGGATGCTCGTACGGGGCGTCGACGCCGGTGAAATCGCGTATCTCGCCCGCGCGGGCCTTCGCGTACATGCCCTTCGGGTCGCGCGATTCGCAGACATCCAGCGGTGTATCCACGAACACCTCGAGGAACGGGATGCCCGCGGCCTCGTGCACCGCTCGGGCCTTGTCCCGGTCGGCGCGGTACGGGCTGATGAGCGAGACGATGGCCACCACACCGGCCTCGGCGAAGAGCCGGGCGACCTCGCCGACGCGGCGGATGTTCTCCACCCGATCGGCGGCGGAGAACCCGAGGCCGGCGTTGAGGCCGTGGCGCAGATTGTCACCGTCGAGCAGGAAGGCGGGTCGCCCGGAGGCGACCAACCGACGCTCCAGCTCCACCGCCACCGTGGATTTGCCCGATCCGGACAGCCCGGTCAACCAGACCGTCATCCCGCGGGTCGCGCGCTCCTCGCGGCCGACGGCGGTGGAATGCCACACCACCCGCGAGGACGGCAGGCTCGGTCCGGTGATCATGCCCGCGCCGACGGTATCGCCGGTGGAGTCGTCGACCAGGAGGAAACTGCCGGTCGAGCGGTTGCGGCGGTAGGGGTCGAACAGCAGCGGTTGCCGGGTGCGCAGCTGAACGCGGCCGATCTCGTTGAGCGACAACGTGGTCGCGTACTCATCGCGGTGCAGTGTGTTCACATCGAGGCGGTAGTCGAGCGAACGGACCTCGACCGGGCTGGAGCGGGTGGTGTGTCGGATCGTGTACGTCGCGCCCGCGGTGAGGGTGGCGTCGTCGGCGAACCAGCACACCATGGCGTCGAGATCACGCCCGGTGTGCGGGCGGTTCGCGGGACGGCAGAGCAGGTCGCCGCGCGAGACGTCGAGTTCATCGGCCAGCTGCACCGTCACCGCCTGGGGCGGGAACGCTTGCTCGATGGGGACTCCGCCCGGTCCGAAGATGGACCGGACCGTGGTCGTCAGACCCGACGGCAGCACCGTCACCTCGTCGCCGGGTTTGAAGACACCACCGGCGACGGTTCCGGCGTAGCCGCGGAAATCCGGTGTGTGACTTCGGATCACATACTGCACCGGCAGGCGCGCATCGATGAGATTACGGTCGGAGGCGATATGCACCTCTTCGAGATGGTGCAGCAGCGGTGTGCCCTCGTACCAGGGCATGGAGCTGCCACGGTGCACGATATTGTCCCCGTGCAGCGCCGACATCGGTACGAACGTCAGGTCCGAGACGTCGAGCTTGGCGGCGAATCCGGCGAATTCCTCCCGAATCTCGGTGAACCGCTCCTGCGACCAGTCGACCAGATCCATCTTGTTCACGCACAGCACCAGGTGGGGGATGCCGAGCAGACCGGCGAGGAAGGCGTGCCGCCGGGTCTGTTCGACCACGCCCTTGCGCGCGTCGACCAGCACCAGCGCGAGATCGGCGGTGGAGGCGCCGGTGACCATGTTGCGGGTGTACTGGATGTGGCCTGGCGTATCGGCGATGATGAATTTTCGGCGCGGCGTGGCGAAATAACGGTGCGCCACATCGATGGTGATGCCTTGTTCCCGCTCGGCGCGCAGGCCGTCGGTGAGCAGCGCGAGGTTCGGATAGTCCTCCCCACGATCGCGGCTGGTGCGTTCCACCGCGTCGAGCTGATCGGTGAACAAGGTCTTGGAATCGAACAGCAGACGCCCGATCAGCGTCGATTTACCGTCGTCGACGCTGCCTGCGGTCGCGAGGCGCAGCAATGTGCTCATCAGAAGTAGCCTTCTCGTTTGCGGTCTTCCATCCCGGCCTCGGAAATGCGGTCGTCGGCGCGGGTCGCGCCGCGTTCGGTGACCCGGGCCGCGGCGACCTCGGCCACCACCTCGGCGGGGGAGGCGGCAGGGGATTCGACACAGCCGGTGCAGGTGGCGTCGCCGACGGTGCGGAACCGCACCGTCGACTCATAAGGCGTCTCACCGTCCAGCAGGTGTAGAAAGCGGGTGTGCGCCAACAGCATTCCGTCGCGCTGGACCACGGGCCTGCGGTGGGCGTAATAGAGCGGTGGCAGTTCGATGTCCTCGGCGGCGATATAGCTCCAGATATCGAGTTCGGTCCAATTCGACAGCGGGAACACCCGGATGTGCTCGCCGGGTCGATGGCTGCCGTTGTAGAGGTTCCACAGCTCGGGGCGCTGCCTGCGTGGATCCCACTGTCCGTATTCGTCGCGGAAGCTGAACACCCGCTCCTTGGCGCGGGCTTTCTCCTCGTCGCGGCGGGCGCCGCCGAATACCGCGTCGAAACGTCCCTCGCGGATGCTACGGAGCAGGGTGGCGGTCTGGAGCCGGTTGCGGGTGGCGCGTGGGCCGCTGTCCTCGGTGACGCGTCCGGCGTCGATATCGTCCTGCACCCGCCCGACGATCATCCGCAGTCCCAGCCGCCGCACGGTGCGATCGCGGAACTCGATCACCTCGTCGAAATTGTGTCCGGTGTCGATATGCAACACCGGGAACGGTAGGGGAGCGGGCCAAAATGATTTGGCCGCGAGGTGCAGCATCACCACCGAATCCTTGCCGCCGGAGAACAGCAGCACCGGACGTTCGAAAGTCGCTGCGACTTCACGGAATATATGTGCCGACTCGGCCTCGAGCGCGTCCAGATGGGGAAGCTCGTAGGTGTTCGCCGTCGACTTCGCGTACTGGCTCACACTGCAAAATTAGAACACGTTTCGGGAATTGGTCAACGGTTTGCGCCCGCCGGACTTCTCGGTGACCGTATCGGCCGCGGCGACCAGCGCCTCGCCGCGGCGGGTGATCTCGGCGCCGGTGATGGACGCGCCGACATACATCGTGAGGACCATGTTCTGCCTGCTGTCGGCGTCGTAAGTCGGCGCGGCGAGCAGGCTCACCGGATGCTCCTTCCGCGGGCGCAGATCGGTGCCGAGGTAGACCCGTTCGCCCAGGCTGGTGACCAGTTCGGCGACGACTTCGCGCAGTTCGTCGGGCAGTTCGCGTGCGGCAACACCGGCCAGCAGCGAGTACAGTCGCCGCCCCGCGCCGGTCATGCTCTCCACCAGGTAGCCGCGTTCCCGGCATTCGGCGACGATGCGGCGCAGACGCGCTTCGTCCTGCTGCAACGGCACCGTCGGCGGCATGGCGAGCCAGGCGTCGAAGGCCGCGTCGGTATCCCACAGCACGTACATCAGGCCGACCGGCGGCGCGAAATGGTAGGTCGCGCCCACTTTGACCATGCCGGGGCCCGCGCTCTCCAGCACGATGATCTGTTCGCCGACCAGCGCCGATGCGGTGCAGGTGGTGCGGTAGATCTCGCTGAGGCGTGCCAGTTCGGGATGGGCGGCGCCCGCGACGGCGAAACTGTCCTGGGCCACCCGGCCCGCGGCGATGAGTGCGGGACCGGGGCCGTAGGTGCGGGTGCGCGGATCACGCACCAGATAGCCACCGGCGGTGAGTTCGGTGAGGATGCCGAGCGCGGTGGGTTTGGCCAGGTCGAGGGTGCGGGCGAGTTCGGAGAGCCCCACCCGCTTGCCCTGCTGCTCGACGATGAAGTCCAGCACCTGCACCACCCGTTGGGTCGGCGCGGATCGTCGTTCGACCATTGACCACTCCTAGAACACGTTCTAATGTCTTCGGTATCGAAATGTACCAGAGCGGTACATATATGGAACACCGGAGAGTCTCTTGCTGACGCAGCCGTTCGCGGACGCCATCGCCGCCGCCGAGAAGATCATCACCGAGGCACCGCACATTCGGACCGAACAGGATCTCGTCGAGGGCTACGACTATCTGGCGGGCAGTATTCGCGCCGCCATTCAGATGGCATGGGCTTATGAACGTGATTTTCCGTTCTTCGTCCAGTCGACGGGCCCGTACACGAAAATGGGTCTGGACAATCCCGATACGCTCTACTTCCATTCCTATCTGCGCCCGGACGCCGAGTATGTGGTGACCGGCACCCGCGGCACCACCCGCGATCTGAGTTTTCAGGTCTTGAACGGTGACTATTCGCCGGTCGATGTGCCGGACAGCCGCACCGCATTCGATGATCGCGCCATCGATATCGCCGCCGACGGTTCCTTCGAGGTCCGTTTCGGGCCGGGCGAAGCGGGGCCGAACTACATCACCCTCGCCCCCGATTCGGCCATGCTCGTGGTGCGCGAGGTGTTCAGCGACTGGACCGCCGAGCAGCCGGGCACCCTGCGCATCCACCGCGCCGACAAGGTCGGCGACGCGCCGCCCGCGTTGACCCGGGATCTGATGACGAAGCGATACGGCGTGGCGGGCAAGATGCTGCTGTCGCGGCTCCAGACCTTCCTGGCCTTCCCCCAGTGGTTCTATCTGAATCTGCCGGTCAACACCATGACCGAACCACGCAGCACCCCCGGCGGCCTGACCACGCAGTTCTCCTCGGCCGGGCACTACGAGCTGGCCGACGACGAGGCGATGATCATCACGGTGCCCAGATCGGACGCGCCGTATCAGGGCTTCCAACTCGGCAGCATGTGGTACCTGTCGCTGGACTACATCAACCACCAGACCAGCCTCACCGCCGATCAGGCGCATCTCGACCCAGACGGAATGATCCGGCTGGTGGTCAGCGAACGCGACCCCGGATTGGCCAACTGGATCGAATGCACCGGTCATGCGCGCGGGTACCTCCAATTCCGCTGGCAACGGCTGTCGCGGGAGATGAAACCCGAGGACGGGCCGACGGTCGAAGTGGTGAAATTCGAAGAACTGGCGGCCCGGCTGCCGCATCACGACCAGGCGAGAGTGACCCCGAAGCAGTGGCGGGAACGGATTGCGGCGCGGCAGGCGGCGGTGGCGGAAAGGATGCTCGGCTGATGTTGTTGCAGGACAAAGTAGTCGTCGTCTCCGGTGTCGGCCCGGGGCTCGGGCGCGCGATCGCGGTGCGGGCGGCGGTCGCGGGGGCCGATGTGGTACTCGCCTCGCGCACCGAATCGCGGCTGGCCGAAGTGGCGAAGGAGATCACCGACCTCGGCAGGCGTGCGGTGGTGGTGCCCACCGATATCAACGACGAGGCCGCGGCCGCGAATCTGGTGGAATCGGCGCACAGCGCCTTCGGTCGGGTGGACACACTGGTGAACAATGCCTTCGCCATCCCGCCGATCGTCGATCTGGCCGATGTGGAGCTGGACGCCGTCCGCGCGGGCTTCGAAACCAATGTGCTCGCGGCACTGCGGTTGACCCGGCTGTTCGTTCCGGCGCTCGAGGAGTCCAAGGGCTCGGTGGTGATGATCAACTCGGCGGTGCTGCACCATTCCCGGCGCACCTTCGGCCCGTACAAGATGGCGAAGGCGAGCCTGCTGGCACTCGCGCAGAGTCTGGCGACCGAGCTGGGGCCGCGCGGTATCCGCGTGAATTCCGTGGCACCCGGCTATATCTGGGCCGACAACTTGAAGTGGTACTTCAACTACCTCGCCCAGCAACGCGGCATCACCCGCGATGAGGTCTATGCCGAAACCGCCGCCACCATCGACCTGCGCAAGCTGCCGGAACCCGACGAGATCGCCGATGCGGTCGTCTTCTTCGCCTCGTCGCTGGCGCGGGCGATCACGGGTGCGTGCCTGGATGTCAACTGCGGCGAATACCACAATTGAGGAGCGAGACGAACATGATCGGAAGGGACGACGTCGGTACCATCGACGATCTGCACGCCTCGGCGAGCAAGGTCGTGGGGCTCACCGATTTCGGGGCCGACGACTACCGCGAGGGGCTCGGGGTGCTGCTCGACTCCTATGCCGAGGATGCGGAACTCACCCCGTTCGGCAACAAGATCAATCGGGCTTTCCTGCGCGGCGCGTTGATCGCGCGCCTGCTGAGTGAGGCGGCGTGGCAACAGTTCCCGCAACACGCGCAGGTGCCGATCCGACGTCCGATCTTCGTCACCGGACTACCGCGTTCGGGGACCACGGCCGTGCACCGGTTGCTGACCGCCGACCCGGCCCATCAAGGGCTGGAGATGTGGCTGACCGAGATGCCGCAGCCGCGTCCGCCGCGTGAGACCTGGGAACAGAATCCGGTCTTCCAGCGGTTGCAGGCCGGATACGACAAACATCATGTCGAGCATCCGGAATTCATGGGCGTGCACCATATCTCGGCCGATCAGGTCGAGGAGTGCTGGCAGCTGCTGCGCCAATCGGCGATGTCGATCTCGTACGAGTGTCTCGGCTATCTGCCGACCTATTCGGAGTGGCTGCGCGAACAGGAGTGGACCGACGCCTACCGCCGACACCGCCGCAACCTGCAACTCATCGGGCTCAACGACGCCGACCGACGCTGGGTGCTGAAGAACCCGAGCCACCTGTTCGCACTGGACGCGCTGCTCGCGGTGTACCCGGACGCACTGGTGATCCAGATGCATCGGGCGCCGAGCACCATCATCGCGTCGGTGTGCAGCCTCAACGAACAGGCGTCGGCGGGCTGGTCGGAGAAGTTCCGCGGGCCGGTGGTCGGACGCACCCAGCTCGAACTGTGGTCACGCGGCGCACAACGGTTCCTCGACGATCGTAAGAACCACGACGCGGCCCAGTTCTGCGATGTCTACTACGACGATTTCGTCGCCGACCCGATCGGCACCGTCGAGGGGATCTACCGCCACTTCGACCTGGAACTCACCGACGGCGCGCGGACGGCCATGGCCTCGTTGCACAGCGAGTCGACCTCCGGTGCGGCCCGTCCGGCGCACAAATACACCCTCGCCGATTTCGATCTCACCGCCGAATCGGTCGACGCGAGTTTCGGGCCGTATCTGGAAGCGCACTTCCCGGCGCGCTGATCCGAGCGAATCCGGCCTGTCCCGCGGTTCGGACGCGGGACAGGCCGGATCGGATCAGGGCTGGCCGGGCTTCAGCACGATGAACAGCCCGTTCGCCTCCGCACACAGCCGGTCGCCGTCGTGCAGGGTCGCCCGGACGTACACCTTGCGGCCCTCACGACGTTCGGCCCAGGTATGCAGACGCAATTCGGTGTTCAACGGGGTGATGGAGCGGTAGTCGACGGTCAACGACGCCGTCCGGGTCACATCGCCCGCGTACAGCGCGGCGGCCATACCGAGAAGATCATCGAAACCGACCACGATCTGACCACCGTGCGCGGCGGCGTTACCGCCGAGGTGGAAGGTGCGGAAGGTGATCCTGGCCTCCACACCGTCTTTGCTCGCCTTGTCGATCACATAGGGCGGGATCGTGATGTTGCCGCGGGCGGGCAGATCGGCCCGGGTCCAGGTGGGGGCCGACCATTCGTCGACGACCGCCGCGTCCAGCCGGTCGTTGAGTTGCTTCAGCACGCCGATCGTTTCCAGGGCCAGCTCATCGGACGGGCATGCCAGCCGTGCCCGGTCCATCAGCGCGCGGACCTGTTCGATGAACGCGCCGTAGTGCGGGCCGCCGCGGGTGATATCGGCATTCTTGGCGGCGTCGATGAGCTCCGACATGGGCCGGAAGCCGCCTTCGTGATGCTCGGCGTCGGGCAGTGCGTTACCGGCCAGGTCTTCGGTCATGAGAACACGTTATCGGTTGCCTGGCGAATGCTCGGTGACCGGGGCGTGCGGATCAGGCCGTGCGGAAGGACTCGAGCAGGGTCCGGGCGGCGCCGGTGACATCCTGCTCCAGCCACTGCGGTAACTCCGCCGCCTGTGCGTGTCTGCGCAGCGCGGCGTAGGGCAGATCGACGATCGCGCGGCTGACGGCATCGACCTCGCGCGCCCCATCGCTGCCGAACAGCCCGGCGGCGATGCGACGCAGATGCTCGATGAGCGGGGCGTTCATCCCGGTGAGCCGCGCGCCGAACTCCTCGTCGGGGTTGCCGTCGAGCAGATCGCTCGGCCGCAGGCTGAGCAGCAATCGGGCGTCATCGGGTAGATCGCGGCCGAATCCGATCGCCGCCCGCGCCATGGCGACCCCGGCCTCGAGGGGATCGGGATCCTCGGCGGCGGCCTTCACCCGGTCCTGGAAGCGTTCCAGAGCGCGGAGCCAGGCGGCGGTCAGCACGCCGTTGCGGTTGCCGAAGCGGTGGTAGAGGGTGCCGACCGGTGCTCCGCTGGCCTCGGCGATCGCGGCCACACTCGCTGCCCGCGGCCCATCGGACAGGACCAGGGTGCGTGCTGCGTCGAGGATCACATCGGTGGCGTGCTTGCGGGGCGGTGCCATGTACTAGTACGTTCCTTCCATATGGAGCGGATGCCCTATATCGAGGAGCATGCCAGATCCGTCGACGCGAATCGCGACCGGACCTGGAAAGCATTGCTGAAAGTTGTCTGCCGGGATCACGCCGACCCGTCGACCGTGCCGCGCGGCTTCGCGTTGGACGCGATCGATCCGCCGCGTCGGCTCGCGCTCGCGGGCGGACATCGATTCTCCCGCTACACCCTCACATTCGAACTCGACGACGACGGCCCGCGCCACACCGTCGTGCGAGCCGCGACCAGAGCCGAATTCCCCGGTGTCGCAGGGGCGATCTACCGGGCGCTGGTGATCGGCAGCGGCGGGCACAAGCTCGTGGTGCGCACGATATTGCGCCGGATCGCGGCGGCGTCATGAATACCGGACTGGTGTGGGGCGCCACCGAGGCCGAACGCGCCGCCGCGCTGCCCTGCGACGAGCTGGAGCCGAACGCGCTGAGCGCCGACCGGGCGATCAGTATCGACGCATCGCCCGCGCTGGTGTTCGCGTGGCTGTGCCAGCTTCGGGTGGCCACCTACAGCTTTCGCCTCGGCAATCGCGGGAAACCCAGTCCGCGGGTGCGTGATCCGCGGCTGACCGAACTCGCGGTGGGGCAGCGGTTCATGGGGCAGTTCGAGCTGGAAGCGTTCGAGCCCGGCAGGCACGTCACATTGCGCGCGGACGATATCTGCGTCACCTACGCGGTACACCCGGAAGGGGCGGGCACCCGGCTGGTCGTCCGGGTGCGCTTCGGAGGTCCCCGATGGGTGGGCCGGATCTTCGCTGTCGGTGATGTGATCATGATGCGTAAGCAGTTGCGGACCTTGAAGGAACTGGCCGAAGCGGAGGAATCTTCCTGACCCGCTGTGCCATCGAATTCCCGGCGGTCCGACCCACTTTCGGCGATCCGCTGAGTTCCGTGCGGGCGGGCGTGCAATGATGTCACCCGGAAAAGCGGCCGCTGCGGCACAGAGTTCGAGATGTCGTCGGTCATGACCGGACCAGCGCCGGGCTTTTCCGCGTCACACCGATCGACACTGCTCGACCACGCACCGTCGCAGACCTGATCGATAGCTCGCCGCGCCGACCGTTCCCACACCGCCGTGCGCCGACCACAGTTCGGGCTGCCTCCGGTGCACGTCAGAACCGTTCGAACGTGGAAAGGACTGTGGCACGTGCACTACCTCGAATCATGGCCGGACGCGGCAGCGAAGGCCGGTGGTCGTCCATGACGGCCGCGCAGCAGATTCTCGAGTTGACCGACGAGTTCTATCAGGACCCGCACTCCGTCTACCGGACGCTGCGTGAACGCGGTCCCATTCATCGGATCAGATTGGATGGTGTGGTCGGCTGGCTGGTCGTCGATCACGAGATCGCCAAACAGGCCTTCGTCGAACCGAACATCAGCAAGCGCATCGGCTCACCGGAAGGTCAGGCGGTGCTGGCCAAGCACGGCGCGGCGGGCATGTTCAATGCCGCGATCAACGACAATATGCTCTTCGCCGATCCGCCCCAGCACACCCGGCTGCGCAAGCTGGTGTCCAAGGCGTTCGCGGGCCGCGCCATTCGCGGTCTCGGTCCGCGGATCACCGAGATCGCCGACACCCTGCTCGACGATATGGCCGGACGCGAAGTGGTCGATCTGCTCGACGCCTACGCCTTTCCGCTGCCCATCGCGGTCATCTGCGAACTGCTCGGCGTCCCCGACGACGACAAGGACGATTTCCGTTCGTGGACCGCGATTCTGGTGAACGAATCGGCTCCCATCGAGGACCGCACCAGCGCGGGCATCAGCTTCTTCACCTATCTCACCGAGCTGATCGCCACCCGCACCGACGACCCGCGGGAGGATCTGCTCTCGGAGCTGATCATCGCCAAGGACGACGACGACCGCCTCGACCAGACCGAACTCATCGCGATGCTCTTCCTGCTGCTGGCCGCCGGGCACGAGACCACCGTGAACCTCATCGGCAACGCGGTGCTCGAACTGCTGCGCGATCCGGCCACCGCCGAGCGGTTGCGTCGCGATCCGGAGGCGATACCGGCCTTCCTCGACGAGGTGCTGCGCAGCCAGGGCCCGGTCCACCTGGCCACGGCACGCTATACAACCGCGCCGATCACCTTGGGCGGTCAGGACATCGACGCCGGTGAGTTCATCATGATCTCCCTCGCCGCCGCCAACCGCGACCCGCGAATGTTCCCCGATCCCGACCAGGTCGACCCCGCTCGAACCGACAACCGCCACATCGCCTTCGGTCACGGCATCCACTACTGCCTCGGCGCAGCCCTCGCCCGCACCGAGGCCACCATCGCCCTCACCCGCCTCCTGGCCCGCATCCCGGCCATATCCCTGAACGCCGAGTTCAACGATCTGACCTGGCGCAAGAGCCTGCTGATCCGCGGCCTCGCCGAGCTGCCGGTGCGGTTGGGTGCCGCCGACCCGTATGTGCTGCCACACATGAGTGCGGCGAGCATCTCGAACAACTGAGTGGCTCCACACGATGTGGGCGGATGCACCGGCACCCGCCCACATCGTCGAGCGGCCACGCGGTGAACAGGTGGCGGGTGTGGGAATATCGTTCGGCGCGCGGGTCTTGGACACGGATATGACCAGTGCTGACTTGTTGATCGATGGGTTCGGCCGGATCCGGGAGAACGTGCACCGGGTGGTCGCCGGGTTGAGCGGTGCGGAACTGGGGGCTCGGTTGGACGCGGAGGCCAACTCGATCGCCTGGCTGGTGTGGCATCTGACGCGGGTGCAAGACGATCACCTCGCGGATGTGGTGGGTATCGAACAGGTGTGGACCCGCGACGGGTGGGCGCGCAGGTTCGGGTTGCCGTTCGATGACGCCGACACCGGATACGGGCACAGCGGCGGCGACGTGGATGAACTCAGTGGTGTTACTGCCGAACTCTTGCTCGGATATCACGACGCCGTGCACGCGCAGAGCATCGAGTACGTCGCCGGGCTCACCGATGCCGACCTCCCACGCGTGGTCGATACCCGGTGGGATCCGCCGGTGACGCTCGGTGTGCGGTTGATCAGCGTCATCGACGACGATATCCAGCATTCCGGGCAGGCAGCGTTCATTCGGGGCATCCTGCTGCGTCGCAGGTAGTCCGTCCGATTCGCCGGGAATGAGGGTCGGAGATCGGAACGGTGCCCGGTATCAGGCTCCCACGGCGGCCACGCCGGTGACGCGCGGTGCGGCCGGGTCGCACACTGCGCCGAACAGCAGCGCACACGACCGAGCCGCTCAGGGCCGGGCGAGCTGGGGGATGGGGGAGCGCGCAATCCAGCGGTGGTGGACGCGGTGGACTTCCACCGGATGATCGAAGGCCGCCGAGATCGTGTCGGTGGTGATCGTGTCCCCGGCGGTGCCGCATGCGACGGTGCGACCGGCGGCGATCAGCAGGGCATGGGTGGTCGTGCTCGGCAGTTCCTCGAGGTGATGGGTGACCAGGATCGAGGCGACGTCCGGATGGGTCCGGTCGAGCGCGTCGATGGTCTCCAAGAGTTGTTCGCGGGCGGCGACGTCCAGGCCGGTGGAGGGTTCGTCGAGCAGCAGCAGACGAGGTTCGGCGATGAGAGCGCGGGCGATGAGGGTGCGGCCGCGTTCCCCCTGCGACAGCGTCGGCCACACCTCGTCCGCTTTCCTGGACATGCCGACGGCGTCGATCATGCGGTGCGCGCGCTCCAGATCGGCGGCCGAGGGGCTCCAACGCATCGGAGTATCGACGGTGCCGGTGATTCCGGTGAGGACCACCTCACGCACGGTCAGCGGATACCGCAGCGGATGGCGGGGATTCACATGTCCGATCGACCGCCGCAACCGCTGCAATTCGACCCGGCCGAGCTGTTCGCCGAGGATCCGAACGGTGCCGGAGGTGGGATGGGTGAGCGCACCGCAGAACCCGAGCAGTGTGCTCTTGCCCGCACCGTTCGGCCCGAGCAGCGCCCAATGCTCGCCCGCGTGCACGGTGAGCGAGATGCCGTCGAGGATCTGTTTGCCCTCGCGGCGGAAGGTCACCTCGGTCAGATCGAGCACGGGGACGGTCACGAGAAGGCCTCCTTCAGGGCGGTCAGATGGGAGCGGCTGAATTCGGCTGCCGCCGTGGGGTTTCTGGACGCGATGGCGTCGGCGAGTTGTTCGTGAGCCAAGTGATCGGCCTGCTCCGACGGGACCGGTCGGATCTCGAGCATGTCGATCATGGCCAGGCGTAGCCGCGGTAGGAACGCGTCGAAGAGTTGCACCAGGATGTCGTTGTGCGCCGCGAGCAGGACCGCGCGGTGGAATTCCATATCGGCATCGACATGTTCGGCCACCGTCTGCCCCTCGACCGTCCGCGCGGCCAGTGCGCGGCGCAGGGAACGCAGGTCGGCGGGGGTGCGTCGCCGCGCGGCGAGGGCTGCCGCCTCGGCTTCGATGGCGATGCGCGCCTCGATCACCGAGGCGATGGTGGCGCGGCGCAGCACGATATCCCAGTCCTCGCTCACATCGAGCGCGGTGACGAACACACCCGCACCCTGGCGGCTCGCCAGCACACCCTTGCCCGCCAGTTCGCGGACCGCCTCCCGCACGGTCGAACGTCCGACGCCCAGCTGTGCCGCCAACGTCGTCTCACCGGGGAGTCGATGTCCCAACGGCCATTCCCCGCCACGAATCCGAGCGAGCAGAACTTCGGCTGCCTGCTCGGCCAACGGGTGCCGTCGTACCTGGCTGTCCATCGACGAACCTCTCTACTTGTCTGAGGAGTTGGGTATAGTCTAGGCCATACTCGCGCACAGCCTGCTCCTCGACCGCCACGGTGGGGCCACCGCCAGCCCGGAGGCGGTGATCGCTGCGGCGAACTCAGCGGTGCCGGTGGAATTCTGGCGAAAGGGACGAAGGGAGACGGCAGTTTCGCTGCATGTTGCTCCGGTCTGCGGGGGTTGTCGTACAGGCGACTCGGAGTCCGGCGGCGGGCCGCATTATCGGCCCGTGCGCCCGTCGATGCGTTCGCGGAGGAAGTCGGCGTGGCCGTTGTGGCGGGCGTACTCCTCGATCATGTGCAGGTAGATCCAGCGGAGGGTGAATTCGGTGCCGGTGGTGGGGTGGTGGCAGCGGTGGTCGAGGGACAGTGGGGCGATGGCGGCGTCGGCGAGTTCGGTTTCACGCTGGTAGGTGGTGAGGTCGGTGGCGGGGTCGGCGTGGGGGACGTCGTCGAAATCGCCGTCGGGGTTGGATTCGGAGCAGTAGAGGTAGTCGAGGGGTTGACCGGCGGCGGTGATGCGGAACCAGCCGCGTTCGTTCTCGGTGAGGTGCCGGAGCAGTCCGTGCAGCGACATGGTCGACGGGGCGACGCAGCGCTGGGCCAGCTGAGCGGCGTTCAGGCCCGCGCATTTGAGCAGCAGGGTCCTGCGGTGGTAGTCCAGCCACGATTGCAGCATCGGCCGTTCGTCGGCCACGGACAACGTCTCGATCCGATCCACCTCGGGTGCGATCCATGCCACCGGGCGACTGTACCGTGCCCGCCTCGGACCGCCGAGTGATTTCGGGTGTGCGCTTTGCCGCGGATCAGCCGGGATCGCCGAGCCGTCCAGACCGACTCCGGTGGCGCCACGTTGCCGCCCACGGATCCGGCGGTGCAGCAACGCGAACCACCCACGACTGCGCGCGGATGACCATGGCCCCACCTGGTCAGCCATTGCTGGGCGAACGGCTCCGACCTCGGGCCGGGACCGATCGGTCGCGACGCTCGATGGACTACCGGGCGGCGCCGAACTACCGGGCGGCGCTGAATCGATCCGCCGCGGGACCATGCAGATGACCGACGGGCAGTTTCCGCCCGCACAACACCAGCAGCAGATCCTGCGCGCGTCCGGTGAGCGCCGTGCCGGTGCCGTAGCTCCAGTCGAGATCGTCCGCGCGTAGCTGCACCCCGTCCAGGTCGACTCCGAAGTACTTCAACTGCTTGGGTCGCACCGAATCCAGCACCAGCCGCAACCTGTCCTGCGGCACCGTCTGATCGAGGCCGAGTCCGACGGTGATGTCGAGTCCATGGATGACGTCATGGCTGAGCGCGCCGACGAACCCGCCACCCGGCGGCTTCCACGGATGGTCGATGTTGTCGCGCAGCGAAGCGATCAGTTGGTCCGAGCTGAAGTGCGCCGCATCGGCGCGAGCACTGCGGTCGGCCATCCGATGGAAATCGCCGCGCGCCTTGATCATGCCCAGCGCGAAACGGGGCAGCGACAGCCGGAACGGCATGGTGATGTGCGCGACCACCTCGCGTACCCGCCAGCCCTCGCACAACGTCGGCGAGTCCCAGCCCGCCTCGTCGAGCCCGGCCAGCACATCCACGAGGTACCCGCGTTGCGCGGCGATCGCCGCCCGGACATCGGTATCGGTCATCGTCGACTCCTCACTGTTCGGCACACGGACAGCTGCGCACACCGCCCGCTCATAGTCAGGACTCATCGATACGCCGGAATTCATCGGTTGACGCGGAAATATGCGAACACGCCGCATCGTGTCGGGCCACCGGCAAGCACGAACACCGGCAAGCACGAGCTGTGTCGCAGGCGTCGGACGTGACCGGCGCGCGTGAACGCGACCGGGGATCTACGCGCTGCCCATCACCTACGGTGGTCACGCACCGCGGGCCACCCTGTTCTGTGCGAGGATTCGAGGCCAGTGGAACGCGAGGGGCGATTCGATCGGGACAGGGGTCGCCGGGAGGAAGACGATGCCGACGAAACCGCTGACTCAGCACACCTTCGACCAGGTCATCGCCAGCAACCACATCGTGCTGGTCGAGTTCTGGGCTTCCTGGTGCGGCTGGTGCACCCGGTTCGCGCCCGTCTACGGCTCCTCCGCCGACACGCACCCGGATATCGTGCACGCCACCGTCGACGGCGAAGCCGAGACGGCGCTGGTCGCCGCTGCGCAGGTGGACAGCTATCCCTGGCTCATGGGTTTCCGCGAGGGGCTGCTGGTGTTCTCACAGGCCGGTTACCTGCCCGCCGACCACCTCGAGGAACTCGTCCAGCAGATCCGCTGGATGGATATGGACGCCTTCCGCCGAGAACTCCCCGCCGCGGCCCACAGCCCGACCGCGCGATCCGAGCCCACCGCACCACCACCCCGGCTGGCCGGCCTGGCCGCGGGCTCCGATCATTACGGCTGGCCGGGCCTCTGAATACGAGCGCAACGGGCGACTCGGTCCGGCCGAATCGATAGGTCGGGCGCCAAGCGAGGGTTCCCGTACCCGGCCGAGCGGCGCGGATCGACTAAGGTGTGCGGCAGCTTTCGTGGAGGGATATACGGGTGGATCGACGGCTGGCGCCGGGGCAGGAGTTCGCCGGTTACCGGATCGACCGGCTGCTCGGGGTAGGCGGGATGGGGGAGGTGTACCTGGCCCAGGATCGGGATCTGCCGCGGCCGGTGGCATTGAAGCTGCTCACTCCGGTGATCGGCGACGACGGCGAGCTGCGGGCCAGGTTCCTGCGTGAGGCCGATACCGCGGCGCGGTTGGCGCACCCGAATATCGTCGCGGTGTATGCCAGAGGCCAGGAGCAGGACCGGCTCTGGATGGCGATGCAATACATCGAGGGCACCGATGTGGCGACCGCGCTACGCCAGGGTCCGATCCGCCCCGGTGACGCCGTGCGGATCGCCGAGGAGACCGCGAAGGCCCTCGATCACGCGCACCGCTTGGGTGTGCTGCACCGGGATGTGAAGCCCGCCAACATCCTGCTGGAATGGGGTCCGCAACGGCAGGTCTACCTCACCGATTTCGGTATCGCCAAGGCGCTGGACCGCGCCGACGGGCTGACCAGAACCGGCGAGCTGTACGCGAGCTTCCAGTACGCGGCGCCCGAACTGTTCGAACTGCGCGCCGACACCGACCACCGTGCCGATGTGTACGCCCTCGGCTGCACCCTCTACTACCTGCTGACCGGCAGGCTCCCGTATCCGGGCGACACCACCGGGCAGTTGATCAACGCCCACCTCAACGCCCCGATCCCGCGTCCCAGCGAACACGATCCGTCCGTGCCGTCGGCCTTCGACGACGTCATCGCCCGAGCCATGGCCAAGAACCGCGACGAAAGATTCGGCAGCTGCGGCGAACTGGCCGCCGGTGCGCGGCGGGCGCTGACCGCACCGCGACACCCGCCGCGCCCCATGACCATCACCGGTCCGACCGCACAGGCTGCCGTCATGGGTGACAGTACGCGGCACGGCCAGCCGGGTGGCCCGGCTTCTCCCACGGACGTGACCTTCTCTTCCACACCACACCGAGCACCGCTGTCCCGGTGGCGTCGCGCTCGGAAACCGCTCGCCGCGGCGGTGGGCGCGATCGCGGTCTTCGCCGCGGCCGCGGTGACAGCGGTGGTGCTGCGCGGCGGCGATTCGGAGGCGGGCGCCCCGCCGGCGGGGGCGAAGGCGGCCGCCGAACAGGCGGCCTGCGATTACAGCAAACTGATGGCCACCTACGACTATGCCGATCCGGCCGGATGGGAGCAGAGCGTCCGCGATGGCGCCACCGGCGAATGGGCTGCCCAGGCGGCCGGAGTCCTGCCGATGGTCGGCATGCTGGTCGACTCCGACCCGGTCCGTTCCCGTGCCTCCGACGCCGAATGCACCGCGACCATGAGCGAGGCCGACACCGTCGCCGACGTCGATGTGCTGCTCACCCAGATCAACTCACCACCGGACAAACCGGAGGAGACCGAGCAGATCTCCATGTCCACCCGCATGGAGCTGGTCGACGGCCGCTGGCTGTGCAGCCGCCTGGTCACACCGCTACTACCCAACTGATACCTGGCGATATCTACGACACGGGCGCGCCGGGCCGATGCGCGGTGACAACGGGAATGCTGCTCGCCATGCCCTCCCGAACCGACATCCGACGGCCGCCGCTGCCGGTCCTCATGCCCATGTCTCGCGGTGTGTGATGGTGGTCTCGGCCCGCCGAATCCGTGCTGTCGCCGCGCACGCCGCTCGTAAGCTGTACGCGCTGCACAATGGAGGTTTCATCTTGACGGTCGAGGTGCCGATTCACCCCGAGGCCGAGGGTCTGTGGACCGGCCCCGATCCGGCGCCCTGCCCCGAGCCCCCGGCGTCGATGCTCGAGCGGATGACGTTGATCCTGGACGCTTTCGACGGCGCGACCCCGATCCTCACCCTGCACCGGCTCGTCGAACGCACCGGACTACCGCGCTCCACCGTGCACCGGATTCTCGATCAGATGATTCGTTTGCGCTGGCTGGCCCACGCGCCCGGCGGCTACCGTCTCGGCATGCGTGTGCTCGAACTCGGCGGATTGGCCGCCGGGCACAACGAGATCCGCGATGCGGTGAGTCCACTGCTGCATGATCTGTGCCGGCGCAGCGACCTCGACCTCGTCGGACATCTCGGCGTCCTCGACGGCCGTGAGGTGCTCTACCTGGACAAGGTCGGCGGCAGGCACACCGCGAGTGTGCCGACCCGGCTCGGCGGCCGGATGCCCGCGCACAGCACCGCACTCGGCAAGGCGATGCTGGCCGCACTGGAACCGAGCGTGGTCGATGCCTCTTTCCGGGACCGGCTGCCGCAGCTGACCGCCCGCACCATCGGCGACCGCACCGAATTGCAGCGCGAGCTCGCCCGCATTCGCCGCCGCCAAGGCGTCGCGGTCGACAACGAGGAGTCGGTGCCGGGGATCGGTTGCGTCGCGGTTGCGGTGCGCAGGCGCGGCGCCGCGGTGGCGGCGCTGTCGCTGAGCACCCGGATCGCTGCGGACCGGTCGGCGGTCGACCTGAGCGGCCAGGCCCGGATGCTCATCGGCCTGGCCCGCGAAGCTGCCGACCTGCTCGCCGCGCGCTTCTGAGCGAGGCGAGCAGCTCGGCGATTCAGCCCAGCTCTGCCGCGATGGCGCGTCCGGCCGCCCGCCCGGAGAAGATGCATCCGCCGAGGAAGGTGCCTTCCAGCGCGTTGTAACCGTGCACGCCGCCGCCACCGAAACCGGCCACCTCACCGGCGGCGTACAGACCGGGCAGCGGATCGCCGTCCGGTCGCATGACCCGCGATTTCAGATCGGTTTGCAGGCCGCCGAGCGTTTTACGGGTGAGGATGTTCAACCGCACCGCGATGAGCGGTCCCGCCGCCGGATCGAGGATGCGATGCGGTTTGGCGACCCGCCCGGCCTTGTCGCCGAAGTACTGGCGGGCGTTGGTGATCGCCATCATCTGGGCGTCTTTGGAGAACTTGTTGGCCACCTCGCGGTCGCGGGCCACGATCTGGCGTTCGAGATCGGCGTAGTCGAGCTGCGGGCCGCGGGCGATCTTGTTCATCCCGTCCACCAGTTCGCGCAACGTATCGGCCACGACGAAATCCGCGCCATGCTGTTTGAACGCTTCGACCGGACCCGGCGCGCCTTTTGCGACGCGGCTCTTGAGGGTGAGCTTGAAATCTTTACCGGTGATATCGGGGTTCTGTTCCGAACCCGAGAGCGCGAATTCCTTCTCGATGATCGATTGGGTCAGTACGAACCACGAATAGTCGTGGCCGGTGGCCAGGATCGCCTTCATGGTGGTGTTGGTGTCGAAGCCGGGGAAACACGGCGCGGGCAGCCGCTGGCCGTTGGCGTCGAACCACAGGGACGAGGGGCCGGGGATGATCCTGATGGCGTGATCGGGCCAGATCGGATCCCAGTTCATGATGCCCTCGGTGTAATGCCACATGCGGTCACGGTTGACGATGGCGCCGCCCGCCGCCTCACCGATACCGAGCATGCGGCCGTCCACATGGGCAGGAACACCGGAGATCATGGTCTCCGGGCACGGCCCCAACCGTTCGGTGGGCCAATTCTTGCGAATGAGATCGTGGTTGTGGCCGATACCGCCGGAGGTGATCACCACCGCCTTCGCCCGGAACTCGAAGTCGCCGACCACCGTTCGCGACGAGGCCTTACCGCGTTCGAGGTCGGTCGCCTCCAGCACACTGCCGCGCACCCCGGTGACCGCACCGTCCTCGACGATCAGATCGTCGACGCGGTGCCGAAACGCGAACCGCACCAGACCCTTGCGCTCACCTTCCAGCACCGGTTCGGCGAAGATCCGCACCACCTCGGGCCCGGTGCCCCAGGTGAGATGGAAACGGGGGACCGAGTTGCCGTGTCCGTCGGCGGCGGCGCCGCCCCGCTCGGCCCAGCCGACCAGCGGCGTCACCCGCAGGCCCAACGCGTGCAGATAGTCGCGCTTCTCGGTGGCGGCGAAGCGCACATACTCCCGTGCCCACTGCCTGGCCCAGTGATCCTCGTCCTCGCGATCGAATCCGGCCGAACCGAACCAATCTTGCAGCGCGAGTTCGTAGGAATCCTTGATGCCGAGCCGGCGCTGTTCGGGGCTGTCGACGAAGAACAGCCCGCCCAGCGACCAGAACGCCTGACCGCCGAGATTGTTGCGGTTCTCCTGGTCGAGGACAAGCACCCGGCGGCCCGCGCGGACCAGCTCATAGGTGGCGACCAGGCCCGCGAGACCTGCGCCGACGACGATGACCTCGGGTTCGTCGAGAGATGCGGACACGTTCATCCTCCGATGTCGGTGCTGTAGGCCAGCACGATGTGACAGAACAGATCGATGCGCCGGTCGCGCACCGCGGGGTTTTCCGGTTCGAGCAGGATCTGCACGGTGGTGCCGTCATGCGCCGCGACCAGGGCGTGGCCGAGTGCGGCCGGATCGGGAACGGTGCGGCCGACCTGGCCAAGGGCGGTCGTGATGCTCGGTACCAGCGCGGCGACGATCGCGTCCTCGCGTGCCGCCATGACCTGGCTCAGATCCGGTGTGCGCAACGCGTGGGCGGTGAACTCGGCGGTGATGCGGTACCAGCCGTCATCGACCGGGACGGCCGCGGTGAGGCGTTCGACGGCGGTACGCACATCGGTGACGTCATCGATGCTGATCTGATCCAGCGTGGCGCGGACGTCATCGAGCATGGCGGTGGCCCGCTGCTCCCACATGGTCAGGAACAGCTCGTCGAGTGAGTCGAAGTTGGAGTAGAACGCGCCGCGGGTGAATCCGGCGGCCTCGCAGACCTGCTCGACGGTGCTGCGGCCGAAACCGGTCGAGGCGAAGACCTCGTAGGCGGCCTCGAGCAGGCGGCCGCGGGTGGCGGCGCGGCGGCGTGTGACCCGCTTGGCCGGTGCCTGCACCGTGGACGATGACACAGCGGTACCTCTCCGTACGCTCGAACCGATACAAAACTGTATTCGATACGAGAATGTATCAGAACTGGCGAGGCGAGTGGGTGGATTCGGCGGAGTAGCCTGCTTTCCAGGAACAACCCCGCAGCGCTCGTCGTGGACATAGGGGACGTGACATGGGCGAAGCAGATCCCGGACGGGAAGCCCCGATGCGGTGCTGGCGAGTACGCGCGCCCGGCCCGATCGACGGCGGTCCGCTGGAATTCACCACCACCGCGCGCCCCGAACCCGCGGCGGGAGAGCTGCTGGTGCGGGTGCTGGCCTGCGGGGTGTGCCGTACGGATCTACACGTCGCCGAGGGCGACCTGCCTGTGCACCGGCGGGGTGTGGTGCCCGGTCACGAAGTCGTCGGTGTGGTCGTCGAGGTCGGACCCGAAAGCACCGCCGAGCCGCACGCGCGCCCCGGCGACCGGTTCCTACCGGGGGATCGCGTCGGCATCGCCTGGCTGCGCGCCACCTGCGGAACCTGTCGGTACTGCCGTCGCGGCGCCGAGAACCTCTGCCCCCATTCGCGCTACACCGGCTGGGACGCCGACGGCGGATACGCCGAATACGCCGTGGTCCCGGCCGCCTATGCGCTGCGGCTACCCGATGGATACAGCGACGCCGACACCGCGCCACTGCTGTGCGCCGGGATCATCGGGTACCGGGCATTACGCAGGGCCGCACTCCCCGAAGGCGGGCGGCTCGGTATCTACGGTTTCGGCGGCAGTGCCCATATCGCCGCCCAGGTGGCCATGGCCGAGGGCGCCGAGGTGCACGTGATGACCCGCGACCGGTCGGCCGCCGAACTCGCCCGCGCCCTCGGGGCGGCCTCGGCCCAGGGGGCGGCGGATCCGCCACCCGTGCCGCTGGATTCGGCCATCCTCTTCGCGCCCGTCGGCACCCTGGTGCTACCCGCGCTGGAAGCGCTCGACAGCGGTGGGGTGCTGGCGATCGCGGGCATCCATCTCAGCGATATCCCGCCCCTGAACTATCAGCGGCATCTGTTCCGAGAACGTGAGATCCGCTCGGTCACCGCCAATACGCGCACCGACGCACGAGAATTCCTCGCTGTCGCGGCGCGGCACCGCATCCGGCTGACCACACACCCCTATCCGCTCGATGCCGCGGATCGTGCGCTCGCCGACCTGGCGGGCGGTCGCTTCGCCGGAGCCGCGGTCCTGCTGCCCTGACCGGCCAGGACACGAATGAGCGTTGAGTCGATATCTTTTGGCACTTCCCGCTTGACCGACCACCACCGCGTTCGTACCTTCGCGGATACAGCCGGACCGGTGATGCCGACACCGCGCTCCCGGCAGGCACTTTCGGGTGTGAACGGCGGTGATCACGATGGCCGGACGACGGCGACGGATCGATATCCGATCCGCGGCAACACTGTTCGTAGCAATTCTGCTGGTATTCGGGACCGGAGCCTGGGGCAGCGGCGGGTACGCGAGAGCCGACGACTGCGCGGCTGTGGAGATGGTCGCCGTACGCGGCACGCATGAACCGGGGAATCTCGGTGCCGTAGTGGGTGATCCGCTGTACGCCGCCCTGGCCGCGGCGGTACCGCTCAGTGTCGGCGCCTACGCGGTTCGCTATCCTGCCGATCTGCTCGATCCCGGATCGGTGAGCAGAGGGACCGGCGATCTGGTCGACCATCTGGTGGACCGGTCCGTGCGGTGCCCGGCGCAGCGATACGTGGTGGCCGGGTATTCGCAGGGCGCGGTCGTGGTGCACGGCGCGCTCGGCACCGGAGTCATGGTGGCCATGCCGGGAATTCGTCAACTCCCACCGGCGCTGGCGCCGCGGATCGCCGCCGTCCTGCTGTTCGGCGACCCGCTGCGCCTCAACGCGTGGTCGGTCGCCGACGTCTACGCGAGCCGGACCAGGAGCTATTGCGCCCCTGGCGATCCGATCTGCCAGCTAGGCGCGACCGACCCGGACGCGCATGTCGGCTACCGCGACACGATTGCCGCGGCAGCCGACTTCGCCGCCCACCTGCTCTGAACGGCGCGCCTACCAGTGCAGTCCGGGCACGACCCTGGCCATCCGCGCGGCCGGACCCGGAAGCGCCATCAACGGCAGCAGCACCGGCGACAACACCGTCAACGGGCTGCGCGCCGGTTCGGCGAGCTGATCTGCGGTGGCCGCACCCGGGCCCTCCGGCCGCAGGGTCGCGCCCGAGGCGGCCTTGGACTCGCCGAACATCCGATACCCCTGATGCATGATCGTGCGCTTCACCGACGGCATGAGCAGTTCGACCGCCTGCGCGAAGGTCCCGACCGGCGTATCGATGCGATCCGGTCGATCGACGAGCGCGCGGATCACGATATCGGCGGCCTGCGCCGGATCCGGCACCGGCAGCGAGCGGTACAGATCGGTCGGCGCGATCATCGGCGTCCGCACCAGCGGCATCCGCACCGAGGTGAAGGTGATGCCCGCGTCGCGGTTCTCCACGGCGGCGATCTCGCTGAAGTTGTCCAGCGCCGATTTACTCGCGACGTAGGCGGCGAAACGCGGCACCTTCGTCTGCACCGCGATGGAGGAGATATTGACGATATGGCCGAACCGGCGTTCCCGCATCGACGGCAGCAGCGCCAGGATCAACCGGACCGCGCCGAAATAGTTGACCGCCATGGTCCGCTCGAAATCGTGCATCCGGTCGGTGGAATTGAGCACCGAACGGCGGATCGACCTACCGGCGTTGTTCACCAGATAGTCGACCCCACCATGGTCGGCACGGACCGCCGCCACCAGCGCGTCCACCGCGTCGGCATCGGTGATATCGCACGAGTACGCGTGGGCGTCACCGCCATCGGCACGCACCGCTTCCGCAGCGGCCTCCAGTTCCGCGCGTCCGCGCGCCACCATCAGCACCGTCGCCCCGCGACGGGCCACCGCGTGCGCCGTGGCCAGACCGATCCCGGACGACGCGCCGGTGATGAGCACGACGCGTCCGGCGAAGATCTCCTCGGAGGAAGCGGGCCGATGCCGATCCGGGTCGAGGTTGGTCCGCCAGTACTCCCACAGCCGTGCGGCGTAGCTGTCGAATTCGGGCACCGCCAGCCCACGCAGCAGGGCGCGGGTGGAATCGGAGACGAACTCCGCCGAGAACGACACATGCGGTGCGACTGCGGCGGGAATCCCGAGGCGTTCCAGCAGGAAATCGCGCACTGTCGGTACACCGGGCAGCTGCGCCAGACCGCTGAGCGCGCGTCGGCTCCCCGGCACAAGCCCGACACCCGCGGGGGCGCCGGCCGCGGCCGCGAGGGCGCCGTAGATCTCACCGAACGGCTGCGGGCGCGGATTCACCAGGTGGAAGGTGCGACCGTCCAGGCCGGGCCTGCGGACCAGCTCGACCATGGCCGCGGCGACATAGTCGACCGGAACCACATTGGTCGCACCCAGATCCGGCAGCGGAATCGGCAGCTCCGCCGGAAGGCCGCCGAGCGCGGCGATAGCGGGGAAGAAGTAATAGGGGCCGTCGATCTTGTCCATTTCGCCGGTGCGTGAATCACCGACCACGATCGCGGGCCGGTACACCCGCCACCGCACGCCCTCGGATTCGCGCACCATTTTCTCAGCGGCGAATTTGGTGCGATGGTACGGCGAGGTCAATCGCTGGCCGAGGTCGAAATCCTCTTCGAAGAACCGGCCGCGATGATCACCGGCGACCGCCACCGAAGAAACGTGATGCAGTACCGCGTCGAGTTGTTTCGCCAGTGCCAGAACAGAATTCGTGCCGCGCACATTGGCCGCGTGCGCGGTGTCCTCATCGGCGGTCATATCGTAGACGGCGCCGAGGTGCACGATGTGCCCGGCGGCGGGCGCGGGCCCGGTCAGTCCGAGGCCGTCCTCGGTAAGGTCGCCGACCAGCGGGCGCACCCGTTCGCTGCCGCGCCACCGGGTGGCGAGCGCGTCGAACTTGGTCAGCGATTCCGCGCGCACCAGCACGTGCACGGTCGCGTCCGGCTCATGGTCCAGAATTCCTTGGACGACACGACGGCCCAGAAAACCGGTACCGCCTGTCACGATAAATGAAGTCACCGTCTTACCCCTGCTGTTCACTCGAAGCTGTTGTCGCACAGAGTTGTCCGGCATGCTGCGGTGAATGCGGACATCGAAAGATTTCGACCCCCGGAAGAATTCGTCGGGTCGAGAGTAGGAACACCGTCGTCCTGACTGATCGAAACATTAACGGGGGTTACCCGCCGGTAGCAAGCCGGACCGGCCGAAGCGTGTTGTGTGAATGGTCACGAACGGCAGGGTGGGGATTTTGTGTGTTACAACAGTTTTCAGTTAATGAGTGTGCGACTCGCGGTGACAGATAACTCGGTTCACGGATATTCCGGGCGCGGAACGAGAGTATCGGGCCGCGGACTCGCGGCGAGCGATGACGACGAACCGGCCGATCGAGATCAGGATGGCCGACGGGTCGGGAATTCCTCGGCCAGTTCCTGGAAGACCGCGGTGTTCATCGCGAACGCGCGCTGCCCCTCGTCGAGCACGCGGCGGCGCTCGAGATCATCGAGCGGTATGCGGTCGAGCAACGCGCGATACTCCCGCTTGAACGCGGCCGGATTACCGACGGCGTCGAAGACGTAGAACCGCACACCGTCACCGCGATGCGGCAGATTCCACAACTTCTCGGCGGTACCGCGGATCACCTGCCCGCCGGACAGATCACCGAGATAGCGGGTGTAGTGGTGGGCGATATAGCCGCCCGGCCAATCGCGGGCGCATTCATCGATCCGCGCGGCGTAGGCGGCGGTGGCGGGCAGCGGTTCGAGCCCGTCGCGCCAGCCGGGCCCGGCCAGATGGGCGAGATCGCGTTCGAGTTCGGCGGTGCGGGCCAGTTCGGGACGGATGAACGGCCCCGCGATCGGGTCGTCGGCCAGGACATCCCAGCGGCCCTCCAGCGCCCGGTAGACGAACCACAGCTGGCCGGTGTAGCGCAGATAGGACTCGACGCCGAGTTCGCCGCCGAGCATATCGCTGATGAACGAGGAGTTCTCGGCCTCTTCGTGCTGACGGGCGGTGGCGCTGCGGATCTGCGCGGAGAACGGCAGCGGCGCCGCCCCCGCCGCGGTGGCGTGATCGGTACCCGACACATCCGGACCATGCGACATATCCGCAACCACCTCACCATCACTGGACTCTCATGCGCAGCGGACCCTCGGCACGGACCGCTGCGCGGCCCGTACGCTCCCCGGACCGATCGCTTCGACGATACCGGCTCGCCCTGGGTCCCGCGATGGGCTCATCTGTCCTTACGAAGGTTCGGCGGGAACTCTTTGCGGAGGTAGGGCGGTATGACGACCGGCCGCCGTCGGCGCCGAACGGTCGGCCGCTTGAGGCTGCCGAACCGGCGCAGCACCGGTGGCCGGACCACCGTCCGGTCGAACCATTCACCGAGGGTGACACCAGCGGCGAGCGCACAACCCACACCGAGCGCGGCCAGGAGTTGATTGGCGCCGATCAGCAATTCGTCGTTGAGGGTGCCGTAGAGACCCCGGTACACACTGAGACCCGGCAGCAGCGGAGTGATACCCGCGACGGCGACGACCAGCGGCGGCGTCAGCGCACGACGCGCCATCAGACCACCGGCCAGGCCGATGACCGTGGCCGCGGCGCCGGAGGAGACCACCGGCCCGAACCCCGCATGTTGCACGAACAGATACACCACGGTGCCGACGGCACCGCTGAGCGCCGCGGCGGCGAGGGCCCGGCGCTCGGCATAACAGGCCAGCGCGTAGGCCGCCGCCGCCACCGCACCAGCGAGCAATTTGACCGGCAGATCGGTGATCACCCGGCCCGGCGTCAGATCCAGCGGCGGCGACGTGGCGCCGAGGATCTGCCCCACCCGCAGCGCCAGCGCGATACCGGCGACGATGCCACCGGTCATCATGATCAGCTCCAGCATGCGCGCGGCGGCGGTGATGGGACTTCCGGTGATGGCGTCCTGCACCGAACCGACCAGTTGCAGACCACTGAGCAACACCGTGATGCCCGCGGCGATGATCAGCGTCGGGTCGACATCTATACCGAGCGGCTCGGCCAGGGTCGCCAACACGATCGCCGGTGTCGCGGCGATCGCACCGCCCACCATGTGCTGGAAGAAGAACGGCAACCCGTACCGATTGAGTACCCGGTTCACCCGGTCGATCGCGGTGGTGGCGCCGAAACTGATCACCGCGACGAGCACACCGGCGCCGAGCAGCACCGCGATGGCCGCAGCCAGCAACGACCAGCCGAAGGTGGCCGTCCAGCGCGGATAGGGGTGGGGTGCGGAGGTGATGGCGTCGAGCGCGGCGCGCGCGTCCTCCGGATCGACGACCTGGGTGCGGATCCGGCGGGTCAACCGATCGACGGCCGCCAGCCGGGTGAAGTCCATCCCGCGGTAGTGCACCACGCGCATGCTGCTCGCGGGCGGCAGCGAACGGCCGCGGTCGGCGTAGATGCGGATCGAGTCGAAGGTGACATCGACATCGCAGCGCGCCAGACCGTAGGTGGCGGCGATGAACCGGACCGTGGTGGTGGTGTCGTTGACCGACGTACCGGAGGCGAGCACCACCTCACCCATGCGGACCGCGAGGTCGAGCACCTCCGCGACGCGCGCATCGTCGGTGAGATCGATCGGCTGGAGCGGCGTCGGTGCGGCGACGATGGTGTCGGCGGTCGCCTGACGATCGCCGACCAGACGTCCGAATGCCTGCGTGACCACGGGCAGCCGAAGGATTCGTCGCCGCCGTGGACCGCGCGCCGCGAACTCTTCGACCCGTGGTTCGCCGGTGTCTCCTCCCGAGGGCGCGCCAATAGCCATAGCCGTGAAGGTAGTCACTTGCACAACGCCCGCGCATCGTGATCCCCGCAACCGTGCGCACGCGTCGCGGATGTCATACTCCGACGGCCGTTTCCCGCATCACGGCGAGAGCGTGTGCCGGGCCGAGTGACCGATCTCGCCCCGCGTTCCTTCGACCCGCCGTCCCCGGATGCGGCTAGGGTCGGGGACATGGCTACCGGCAGCGTAACGACGGCAGATCATCTTCGTGCGGCTTTGGACGGACCGTGGGGCGCGGTCCGCGAAGAGGCGAGGCAGCGACTGGCCGGGGACCGGTTCACCGGCGACCCCGAACTCGACTATCACGCGGCCCGCGCGCGGGTGCTCGAGCAGATGCGGGCACTGACCGGGCTCGGACTGGCCGAGCGAGGATTCCGACGGGAGAACGGCGGCACCGGTGAACCGGGCGCGGCGGTGGTCGGGCTGGAGATGCTGGCCTACACCGATCTGTCGCTCTGGGTGAAGTCCGGTGTGCAGTGGGGTCTGTTCGGCGGCGCGGTGGAGAACCTCGGCACCGAGCGACATCGCGATGTCATCAAGCGGCTCATCTCGTTGGACCTGCTCGGCTGTTTCGCCATGACCGAATCCGGCCACGGCAGCGACGTCGCCAACCTCGAGACCACCGCGACCTACGATCCGGCGACCCAGGAGTTCATCGTCCACACCCCGACCCCGTCGGGGCGTAAGGACTACATCGGCGGCGCCGCCGAACACGCCCGGATGGCAGCGGTTTTCGCGCAGCTCATCACCCCGGCGGGTAACCAGGGCGTGCACTGCCTGCTGGTGCCCATCCGCGACGAACAGGGCAACGACCTGCCCGGTGTCACCACCTCCGACTGCGGGCTCAAGGGCGGGCTGCCCGGTGTCGACAACGGCCGCATCGTGTTCGACCAGGTGCGCATCCCACGGGAGAACCTGCTCAACCGCTACGCCGACGTCGCCCCCGACGGCACCTACGACTCCGAGATCGAGAACCCGAGCCGCCGCTTCTTCACCACGCTCGGCACCCTGGTCCGCGGCCGGGTGAGCGTGGGTGGCGCGGCCGCGGCGGGCGCGCGGGTCGCGCTGAGCATCGCGGGGCGGTACGCGTTGAAGCGTCGCCAGTTCGGCGATCCGGATGACGGCGGCGAGACCCTGCTGCTTGACTACCGCAACCACCAGCGCAGACTGCTGCCGCTGATCGCGCGCTCCTACGCGTTGGCGTTCGCGCAGAACGACCTGGTCCGGCGCATGCATCTGGTGCAGACCGGCCAGGATCTGGATCCGGGTGCCCAGCGCGCGCTGGAGAAGCGGGCAGCGGGCCTCAAGGTGGCCCAGACCCGGCACGCCACCCGTGCGATCCAGGAATGCCGCGAGGCCTGCGGCGGCGCCGGGTATCTGACGGAGAACCGGCTGGTGACCCTCAAGGCCGATACCGACGTGTTCACCACCTTCGAAGGCGACAATGTGGTGCTCACCCAGTTGGTGGCGAAGGAACTGCTCACCGCCTACTCCGATGAGGTGCGCGATCTCGACGCACTCGGCTGGGTGCGCTTCGCCGCCACCATGGCCGGCGATGTGGTGCGCAAGCGGTCGGGCGTGCGTCAGCTGATCCAGACCCTGCGCGATCGCGGTGACGAATCCGTCGACGAGGGCGATCTGTCCAAGCGTGCGGTCCAGCTCCAGCTCTTCGCCGACCGGGAGGACTATCTGGTCCGCACCGCGGCGCACCGGCTGCGGGCGCGGGCGGAGGAGACCAGCCCGTTCGAGGCGTTCAACAACGCGCAGGACCATATCCTCGCGGCCGGTTCGGCCCATATCGACCGGTTGGTGCTGGAGGCGTTCATCGAGGGCCTCACCGTCATCGATGACCCGGACGCGCGGGCGCTCGCGGAAACGGTGTGCGACCTGTTCGTCTACGCGACCTTGGAAGAGAACCTGTCCTGGTTCATCATGCACCGGTTCATGTCGGTGGAACGCGGTAAGGCCGTGCGTCGCGGGGTCAACGAGCTGGTGGACCGGCTGCGGCCGGACGCGCTGACGCTGATCGAGGGCATGGGCGTGCCGGAGTCGATGCTGCGCGCGGCCATGCTCGACGATGCGAGCGTCTTCGAACGCGGGTGAAACCAGAGCGAGCGGATCGACGGCGCCGAATGGGCAACCGGCTCATTCGGCGCCGATGATCCGGCGCCGGGCCCGGATACCCGCCGCGCACAGCAGCACCGACAGTGCGATCGCCGCACTCGCGCCGCCGATGATGTCGGTGGCGTGGTGATAGTCGAGCGCGATCATGCCGACGGCCGCCGAACACCACGCCGCGACGGTGCAGCAGGCGATCACCAGCCGCGCCCGGGTCGAGTCGATCAACAGCATGAACGTCGTCGCGACCGCCATCAGATGCACGGTGTGCCCGCTCGGATAGGCGAGGTAATCGTGCAATGGCCGCCCCCAGAACGGTTTCAGCGCCCAGGTGTTGAGCCCGGCCGCGACCTCGGGCACCGCGACCATGGCCGTGGCGCGCCACCAGCGGTGCTGCCAGCCGAACCAGGCCGCACCCGCCAGCATCAGCGCGATCACCACCCAGGTGTTGCTCGGCAGCGCCAGGACTTCGGCGACCCACGGCCGCGGATCGAGCGCCGCGCTGATCGGATCGGCGAGCCGCTGATCGAGCCCGGTGGGTCCGCCGCCGGGTGGGAAGGTCAGCGGAATGGCCGCGGTCGCCGTGCCCGCGACGGCCGCGATACCCAACGCGACGGCCTGATCGGGAGTGGCGGGCTCACGGAAGGAATCCGGTCCGCGTGCGGCGGGTTCGCCGGTTCCTGGAGCTGCGATCACCGCAACGACGATAGTCACCGGCCGCGGCGGCCGCCTACGGACCGTAGGTGAGGATCGCGGTGACGACCATCCACAGCACCCAGGCGAACGCGATGATCATGCCCACCGCCAGCGTGGTCCGCATGAAAGCGCGCCCGAAATCGACGTCGCCGGTCTCGGGTGGATACAGCTTCCACGGGCTGTACCACGGCGCCCGGATCACCTTCGGCCTGTTCGCCTCGCGTTCGGCCTGCGCGAGTTCCTCGGCATAGGCCTCCGCCTGTGCCTGGGCCGGACCACCGTGCCACAGCGTGATGTCGATGGGGCCGAGGAAGCCCTCGTTCAGCAGCTCCTGCGGTGCGGGCAGATACGGCAGGATGCCGAGCCCACGGAAGGCGACGGCGACGTCATTGGCGGTCCACAGGTGGTTCTCCTGCTCGGCCAGAGTGTTGAAATAGTGCCGCAGCTGCTCGGGGTCGTCGCCCAGGATGGCGTCGAAACTCGGGTCGCTCCAAGCCTGTTCGATCTCGAGCCGGGCACCGCGCATCGGCACGATCAGGGCCACACCGTGCACCGCGCGCTGACCGAGGCCGCGCGCGGCCAGCCAGTTCTGGAGGGCGAAGGTGTGATCGCGGGAGCGCTCGAGCGGGGTGCGCCGGTCCTTGTTCTCGAGTGCGGCCGGTTCACCCGACACCGTCCAGGAACCGTTGAGCGGAATCTGGAGCACGCCCTCCTGACGTGACATCAGCGCCTCGGCCTCGATCACCACGCAGCTGGTCGGCGTCCAGATGACCGCGTCGAACTGGTGCAGTTTGTCCTGATGGAACAGACCGCAGTTGATGGTGGCCACGCCGTGCGGGCTACCCGGGTCCTTCCAGGTGCGCAACCAGTCGATCAATGCCCGTTCGGCATTGGTGCCTGCGCTGTTCTGCACTCGCACGAGCATTGGCGACCGCCCTTCACGTCGACACCCGGTACCGGAAAAGGATACGAGGCGGGTCGGCGCCGACCCGAGATTTCCGACCCCGCGCTGTGTCCCGGTGGGACGGACGCGGTGCCGGACCGAAGGCTACCCGTCCGAGGGCTCGGCGGGTAGTTGTCCGGACCGTACGGCGGCGACCAGTTCGGCGTGATCGGCCTCGGTGCGGTCGGCGTAGCGCACCGCGAAGTCCGCGACCGCCTCGTCGAAACGTTCGTCGTCGCCGAGGTATCCGGCGGTCAGCCGTGGGTCGAGGGAGCGGGAATGGGCCCGCGCGAGCAGCGCACCGGCGAGCCTGCCGTAATCGTCGAGATCCTCCGAATCCAGGTCGGCAGGGTCGATTCCGCCCTTGAGGTTGCGGAACTGGCGCACCAGGAACGGCAGTTCGCGCTCCGGTTCGGTATCGGTCGCGGGTACGCGCATGCTCGTCCAGCCGAGCAGGATGTCGGTCTCGGCCTGAACCAGCCTGGCGCCCTGCACGATTCGCTCACCCTCATGTCGCGGCGGGGCGGGTGGCACGAACGGCGTGAGCGCGGAGGGTGTGGCCTGTTTCAATTGCAACACCAGTACTTCGCCGTCATTGCCGTAGAGCAGGGCCACGTAGCTGTGCAGGCCGACACTGCCGGTGCCGACGATACGAAACGCGATATCGGACACCGAGAATCGAGCCACCAAACCCTGACGGGATTCCCGCAGTGTGCCCGCGTAGTCCTCCAGCGCGTCGATCGCCGCCTCGGCGACGGCGTCGTCGACATGGGTCAGAATCGGTGGATCGTTGACGAAACGGTGTCTGCGGATACCGGTTTCATGATCGTCGAGATGTTCGGTCCACTTGGCGACCACCTTGGCGCTGGTGTTCTTACGCGCCTTCTTGGCCGCCTTCTTGAAATCGTCGAGCAGATCATCGGCCTTGGCCTTGCCGATCATCGATTCGTCCGGCAGTGCGGTCCAGGATTGCATGAACGGCATCTCGGCGAGCGTGGCGATGGTGCGGCGATAGGAGCGCACGGCATCGCGCGCGGCGGTCCGGCAGTCGTCCTCGTCGGAGCCGCCTTCGCGGCCCGCCAGTACCAGGCTTGCCGCCAGACGCTCCAGATCCCACTCCCACGGACCGGCGATGGTCTCGTCGAAATCGTTGATGTCCATGACGATATCGCCCCGTGCGGTGCCGTAGAGGCCGAAGTTGGCCGCATGCGCGTCATCGCACAACTGGGCGGTAAGGCCGGTGTCCGGGCCCGCCGCCAGATCGGCGGCCATCAGACCGGCCGCGCCCCGGTAGAAGGTGAACGGTGAGGTGATCATCCGTCCGATTCGCAACGGGATCAGATGGTGCAGCCGCCCGGTGTTGCTCTCGTTCACGAACCGCACCACGTCCGGCCGGTCCGGTGCCGCCGCGGCGCGATCACGCGCGCCGAAGGGCACCCGCTCGCGCAGGGCTGCGCCACGGGCCATGGCGTCCTCGGCGGAGGTATGGCTACGGAGGTCGATTCCACTGCTCATCACCGCGTACGCTACCGACTCCCACACCGGGTACGGGTGCCCGGTCGCCGGTGGCTGGTGCGCGGGGTGAGGCTGTCACGGGGTCGGTCGACCACGGCGGGCCCGGATGGCGTCATCCGGTGCCGATACGGTATGCACGGGGCTGTGACAAGCGAATCGGGGACGACCGAATCCGGCCAGGGGACCGGGCGCGAGCTGTTCGGCGGCGTCTTCGCCGACCGGATCGTGACCGTGCCCAACGCGCTGAGCGTGCTGCGGTTGATCGGCGTACCGGTGTTCTTGTGGCTGATGTTGGTCGAGAAGGCCGACGGCTGGGCCTTCGCCCTGCTCGTGGTCAGCGGCGTCACCGACTTCCTCGACGGCAAACTGGCCCGGCTGCTGGACCAGTCCTCGCGTCTCGGCGCGCTGCTCGACCCCTTCGTCGACCGGCTGTACCTGGTGACGACGCTGGCCGCCTTCGTGATCCGCGGGCTGATCCCCTGGTGGGTGGCCGCCATCCTGATCGGCCGTGATCTGATCCTCACCCTGACCCTGTCGGTGTATCGGCGCCGTGATCTGGACCCCCCGGAAGTGATCTACCTGGGCAAGGCCGCCACCTTCGCGCTCATGTCGGCGCTGCCGTGGCTGCTGGCCGGGCAGATGGACTGGCCGGGCGATGGTTTCGGTCGGGCCTTCGGCGGGGCACTACTGGTCTGGGGCACCGCGGTCTACGTCTGGACCGGGGTGCTCTACCTGGGCAAGGCGGTCGCCGTAGCACGGGCCATCCCGCCGGTGGCGAGCCACTGACCCGCGCCCGTGTGGGCGCTCGCTATACAGTTGCGTGCACCGTGGACAACGAAAGGACGCCTTGTGACCCAGACTCCCGAGGATCTGCGCTACACCGAAGAGCACGAATGGGTGCGTCGGATCGGCCCCTCCAGGGTCCGGGTCGGCATCACCGACTATGCGCAGTCCCAGCTCGGTGACGTCGTGTTCGTTCAGTTGCCTGCCGTCGACGTCGATGTCGCGGCCGGTGACAGCATCGCCGAGGTCGAATCGACCAAGAGCGTCTCCGACATCTATGCTCCCCTGAACGCGAAAGTCGTTGGGGCGAACCAGGAATTGGAGAACACGCCGGAGACGCTGAACACCGATCCATACGGGTCGGGATGGCTGTTCGAGCTCGAGGTGAGCGATGCCGCGGCACTGGACACCGCACTCGGTGAACTGCTCGATGCCGCAGGTTATCAAGGAGTTATCGGGGGCTGAGGCGGCCTTCCCAGTTCTCCCTGCACGGGTCCGCCCCGGCAGGGTACGGTCAATGCCAACGGATGTGCTGCCTGGCCACTGGTGGGTTGTGCGGCCGCGACCTCGGGTCGCGGCGGTCGAGGCAGCACCTGCCTGCATGATTATCAGGTTCGAGGAGGAGAGAAACGGTGAGCGAGAACAAAGACCCGGGTTACGGGGAGACCGCGGCCGAGACGACGTCGGTCTTCCGCGCGGATTTCCTGAACGAGGTCGACGCGTCACGCTCCGGAGAGGCGACCGGCGAACAGCCGGTCCAGGGTGTCGAGGGATTGCCGGTCGGCGCGGCCCTGTTGGTCGTCAAGCGTGGTCCGAACGCAGGCTCGCGTTTCCTGCTGGATCAGCCGACCACCTCGGCCGGACGTCACCCCGACAGTGACATCTTCCTCGACGACGTGACCGTCAGCCGCAGGCATGCCGAATTCCGTCAGGACGAGGATTCCTTCCAGGTGGTCGATGTGGGCAGCCTGAACGGCACCTACGTCAACCGGGAGCCGGTGGATTCCTCGGAGTTGCAGAACGGTGACGAGGTCCAGATCGGCAAGTTCCGGCTGGTATTCCTCACCGGCCCGCGTGCCCAGACCACCGATTCGGCGGCGGGTGCGGGCAGCTTGTGACAGACGGTGCGCCGATACTCGTGATCGGCGCTCTCACATGAAAGACTCGGTGTCATGACGGGCGCGGCGCAGTGGGCACGCGGAGGCATGTCGATCGGCTCCGTGCTCGATCTGCTGCGGCCGGATTTCCCCGATATCACCATCTCCAAGATCCGCTTTCTGGAAGCGGAAGGGCTGATCCGGCCGGAGCGCACACCGTCGGGATACCGCCGATTCTCGGTGGCCGATTGTGAGCGGCTGCGGTTCGTGCTCACCGCACAGCGGGATCAGTACCTTCCGCTGAAGGTGATCAAGGAGCAGCTCGAAGCGATCGACAGTGGTGCGGCGACGCTCGGTGTGCGGGAAGCCCGCGCCCGGGCGCACTCCGTGCGTCCCGAACCGGAACGTCCGTCCGGTGAGGGCGAGCGCGCCGCGGCGGGGGAGCGTGCCGCCGCCCCGCGCAGGCTCGGCGTGGTACCGGGTGAGATCTCCCCGGACGAACTGCGCTTCGATCACGAGGTCCGGCTCACCCGCGCCGATCTGCTCGATCAGGCCGGGATCGACGAGAAGTTCCTGACCGACCTCATCCGGGCGAATCTGATCACTCCCGGCGCCGCCGGATTCTTCGACGCCGATGCGGTGACGCTGGCCAAAACCGCCCGCGCCATGTCGGAGTTCGGTTTGGAGGCACGGCATCTGCGGGCCTTCAAACTCGCCGCCGACCGCGAGGCGGCACTCGTCGCCCAGATCGCAGCGCCCATCGCCAAGAGCCGCGACGCGGGTGCGCGAGCGCGCGCCGAGGAGACCGTGCGTGAACTCGCCGCGCTGTCGCTGACCCTGCACACCAGCCTCGTGAAGGCGTCGGTGCGGGCCTCGCTCGGCAACTGATTCCGGTGCGTTCGGGTCGTGACCAACACGCCGCAACGCCGTGAACTCAGCCATCGCGGCACGGTCGGGAATTCGCTTAGACTCGTGGTTACGGCGAGCTCGGTAGGGACACGGCGGGCTGTCGGCGAGTATTGGGAGGCAGTGCGATGAGCGAAATGCGCGTGATCGGCATCCGTGTCGAGCAGCCACAGAACCAGCCCGTGCTGTTGCTCCGGGAGGTATCCGGCGACCGGTACTTGCCCATCTGGATCGGACAGGCCGAAGCCACCGCCATCGTGCTGGAGCAGGAGGGCGTCACTCCGATCCGCCCGCTCACCCACGATCTGATCAAGATCATGATCGCCGACCTCGGGCACACCTTGAAAGAGGTGCGGATCGTCGATCTGCAAGAGGGCACGTTCTACGCCGATCTGGTGTTCGACAACGATCTGCGGATCTCGGCGCGCCCGTCGGATTCGGTGGCCATCGCCTTGCGCGTCGGCTGCCCGATCTATGCCGAGGAAGCGGTTCTCGACGAGGCCGGTCTGGTCATGCCGGACGAGCGCGAGGACGAGGTGGAGAAGTTCAAGGAGTTCCTGGAGTCGGTCTCGCCCGACGATTTCAAGGCCACCGACAGCTGAGCGCGGAAACTATTTTTTAGACCTTAACTACAGGTCGAGACTCTTACCGCGCGTCGCGTTTGGCCGGACGAGACCGCTCCCGAGACAATCGAGAAGAGTAATCTCGATAGTTGGGCCACGTCCGTTTCGGCAGGGTCGCGCCGGGGTACCGGTGCTCGATTCGTGGCCGTGACGGAACCGGGTCATCGATGAGGCTGAGAACGCGTCGGCGAAACAAGGGAGTGGTCAGTGGCAGAGCATTACCAGGACGAGGTACAGCCAGGACTGTTCCCGGACGACTCGGTGCCCGACGACCTGGTGGGTTACCGCGTGCCGAGCGCATGCCAGGTGGCCGGTATCACCTATCGGCAGCTCGATTACTGGGCGCGCACCGGTCTGGTCGTGCCGTCGATACGCGGTGCGGCCGGTTCGGGGAGTCAGCGCCTCTACTCGTTCAAGGACATCCTGGTCCTCAAGATCGTCAAGCGACTACTCGACGCGGGCATCTCGCTACAGAACATCCGCATCGCGGTCGACCATCTGCGCAGCCGTGGCGTGCAGGATCTCGCGGGTATCACCCTGTTCTCCGACGGCACCTCGGTCTACGAGTGCACCTCGCCCGAGGAAGTCGTCGATTTACTGCAAGGCGGACAGGGTGTCTTCGGTATCGCGGTGAGCGGTGCCATGCGTGAGCTGACCGGTGCCATCGCCAACTTCCCGGCGGAACGGGCTACCGCGGCCACCGACCGTCCGGAAGACGAACTCGCCTTTCGGCGCAAGGCGCGGATGAATCGCAAGACCGGCTGACTATCGCACGAGTGTGATGAGCGCGACCGTACTCTCCAGCACGTAGTCGCGGTCCACACTGTCCGGCTCGAGCACCGCGTGCTGGGCGAAACCGGTGACCAACGCATCGACGGCGGGTGCCAGGCGACGAGCCTGGTCCGCCGTCGTCGTGTGTGTGCCATCGGGGTCGATGCGACGGCCCGTGCACAGCGCGATCAGGGTCGGTAGTCTGCGCGGAACCTCGGCGGCGATATCGGCTCGCAGCTGGGGGTCCCGCAGCGCGGCGCCGAGGATGTCGAGTTCGAACGCGAACACCTGGTAGGCCCGCGCTCCGCCCGCTGAGCCGAGTGCGGCATCGGCATAGCCGCGCAGTACCTCGGCCAGGTCAAGGCCGGGATCGTCGAGCAGCGGTGCCAGCGATTGCTGAAAATCAGCCACCAAATGCTGAATGGCGGCGATCATCAATGCCCGCTTGCTGCCGAATATCGAGTAGATCGCACCGGTGGTCAGCCCGACCTGGTCGGCGAGTTCGCTCAGTCGCGTCGATTGATGGCCGCGTGCTGCGATGGCGCCAATGGCGGCCTCCAGCAGGGCCTTTCGGTTGTTCAACTGTAAGTCGGCACGGCGCACCCACTGATGATAACGTCGTTATTGAAATAACGTGATTATCTGAACTCGGCCGCGGGAGGTTTGGCTCATGGACGATATCGGTGCGATCGTCGGATCGGTCGGCCGGATCGACGGGTTCCCAACGGTCGATCAGCTCGCCGTCTTTCTCGCCGAGCTGGCCGCGGCACGGCCTGATCGTGTGCTCCTCACCGATATCGGACACTCACGCAACGGTGAGCCGATCCGCGCGGCGCGCATCGGAACGGGTGAACCCCACATCATCGTGCTGGGCAATCCGCATCCCAATGAGCCACTCGGGATGGCAACGATCCGGCATCTGGTGCGCCGGCTCGTCGAGGACGAATCGGCTGCGCTCGGAGCGAGCTGGCATATCGTGCCGTGCCTCGATCCGGACGGCACACGACTCAACGAAGCCTGGTTCGGTGGCCCGATGACCAGGACCGACGTGGCGCGTGGGTTCTATCGTCCGCCGAGCAGCCAACAACCCGAATGGTGCTTCCCCGCCGCCTGGCGCGGCACCACGATCGGAACGCCGCTGCCCGAGACGACGGCGCTCATGACGCTGATCGACCGAACGCGTCCTGCGCTGATCGCCTCCCTGCACAACGCCGATTTCGGCGGCGGCTTCTTCTACTGCTCCGGTGGTGACCAGAGCTATTGGGCGGCCTTGACCGGGCTACTGGCAGCGGCTCAGGTCCCGGTGTACCGGGGCGAGCCCGATGCGCCCGGCTCGCGCGCCGTGGCGCCTGGAGTCTTTCATTTGCCGAGCTTCTCGACCATGGCCGAGACTCTGGCCGCGGCCGGCGCCGATCCTGCGACAGTGCTGGGCGGTGGCGGAAGCTTGGACTATGCCGGGCGATACGGCACAGCGGTACTCGTCAGTGAGCTGCCGCTCTGGGTTGATGCACGCATCGACGACGATTCCCCGAGCCAACTGTGCAGCGCCGAGGTTCTCGACGCTGTGGCCGAGGCGTATCGAGAGCTGGTAGCGCTCATCGACGATGCAGTGGAGCTGTGCCCGACGCCCGACCACCCGCCAGGGCCGTTCGAACAGGCCCTGCGTGCGATGCGCGCAGACCTGACCGCGATGGCGGCAGCGAAACAGAGGGGAGCCGCCCGAGCCGGCGAACGAATCGCTACGCGTGGGGAGGTGTTCGTCGAGAATTACGTATGGATTGCCATGATGCGGCTGCGTGTCTGCGGTATGGCGCTGCGCTTGCTCGGATCCGAGGTTCGTGACGGGGCACCGGCGCTCGCCCGCGCGCGAGTTCGGTTCGGCACGCTGTTCGACCGGTGGTCCGGTGAGATCGAGGCGGTGGCGCCCGGCGTCGTGGTGCCGCTCGAGCACCTCGTCAGGGCGCAGGCCGGTGCCATCGTCGTCGCGGCCACCCGGGTGTGTTCGGGACTAGCGGTCTGAGGCCATATCAGAGGGCCTCTGGTACGCCGAGCGTGTGTGCGTGATGAGAACAACACCGTGGCGACGGGGTCGGTGGTGCCACCGTCGGCTGAAGCCGAATAGACTGATCTGCGCGTCGCCGCCGTGCGGGAGAGTTCCGGGCCTCGAGTCCGGGCGCCGAAGGAGCAGCACCTCCCCGTCAATCTCTCAGGCAACAGGGACCGTACGGGCTTCGGCGCCTCTGGAAAGCGGTGGCTGCGGGCTGCCCGCCCATGGGGAAAGGGGTTCGGCTCCGGCCGTGACCACCGAATCTCTCAGGCGCCACGACAGAGGGGGAGGGCTGGACCCGTCGACCGCGTGGTCGATCCGCCCGACCTGGGAGTATGCAGTGAGCCGCACCTTCGCCGACCGTCATATCGGACCTGATCGCGCCGAACTCGATCGGATGTTGCCCGTCGTCGGTGTCGGCTCGCTCGACGATCTGGCCACCGCCGCGATTCCCGCCGGGATCCTCGACGATTCCGTGCTGGCTGCGCTGCCGGCCGCGGTGAGCGAACATGAGGCGCTGGCCGAACTGGCCGCCCTCGCACATGCCAACACCGTCGCGACCTCGATGATCGGGCTCGGCTACTACGACACGCTGACCCCGCCCGTGCTGGTGCGTAACCTGCTGGAGAACCCGGCCTGGTACACCGCCTACACCCCGTACCAGCCGGAGATCAGTCAGGGCAGGCTCGAGGCGCTGCTCAACTTCCAGACCATGGTGTCGGATCTGACCGGTATGGAGGTCGCGAATGCGTCCATGCTGGATGAAGCCACCGCTGCCGCCGAGGCGATGACGCTGCTGCGGCGCGCGAACCGGTCTGCCTCGGCTCGGCTGCTGATCGACACCGATCTCTTCCCACAGACCCGGACCATTCTCCACACCCGCGCCGAGCCGCTCGGTATCGAGATCGTGGAAGCGGATCTGTCCGGCGGGCAATTGCCCGATGGCGACTTCTTCGGCGTCCTTGCGCAGGTCCCCGGTGCGTCCGGGCGGATCGTCGACGTGGCGCCGATCATCGAGGCCGCACACGAGCGCGGTGCGCTCGTGGCCGTCGGTGTGGACCTGCTGGCGCTGACCTTGATCACGCCGCCGGGTGAGCTGGGCGCTGATGCCTGCTTCGGCACCACCCAGCGGTTCGGCGTACCGATGGGCTTCGGCGGTCCGCATGCCGGGTATCTGTCGGTGCACGCCAAGCATGCCCGTCAGCTGCCGGGGCGTCTGGTGGGTGTATCGGTCGACGCCGACGGCGCGCCCGCCTACCGGCTCGCTTTGCAGACCCGTGAACAGCACATCCGGCGCGAGAAGGCCACCTCCAACATCTGTACCGCACAGGTGCTGCTCGCCATCGTCGCCGCCATGTACGCGAGCTACCACGGGGCCGACGGCCTGCGCGCCATCGCGCGGCGAGTGCACGGGCACGCGGCGGCCATCGCGGCGGGGTTGGACGGTGCCGTGGTGCACGAGCGTTTCTTCGACACTGTGCTCGCGCATGTGCCCGGTGGGGCGGAAGCCGTTGTGGGCAAGGCGAAGTCGCGCGGCATCAATCTGCGGTTGGTGGACGCCGACCATGTGGGCATCGCCTGCGACGAAGCGACCACCGATGCGCATATCGCGGCCGTGCTCGAATCCTTCGGCACCGCATTGCCTTCGGAGAACCAGGGCGGCGCGCCGGTGTCGATCGAGACCCGCACCTCGGAGTTCCTCACCCATCCCGCGTTCACCCGCTACCGCACCGAGACCGCGATGTTGCGCTATCTGCGCAGGCTCTCCGATAAGGACATCGCCCTGGACCGCAGCATGATTCCGCTCGGCTCCTGCACCATGAAGCTGAACGCGACCGCCGAGATGGAAGCGATCACCTGGCCGGGATTCGCGCGGGTGCACCCGTACGCGCCGGTGGAGGATGCGCCGGGTCTGCTGCGCCTGATCGCCGATCTGGAGGGGTGGCTGTCATCGATCACCGGCTACGACTCGGTGAGCTTGCAGCCCAACGCCGGTAGCCAGGGCGAATACGCGGGACTGCTGGCGATCCGCCGCTATCACCTCGACCGCGGCGACACCCACCGCGACACCTGCCTGATCCCGTCCAGCGCACACGGCACGAACGCGGCCTCGGCCGCCATGGCGGGTCTGCGGGTCGAAGTGGTGGCCTGCCGCGACAACGGTGACGTCGACCTCGACGATCTGCGCGCCAAGATCGCCGACCACGCCGATCGGCTGGCCTGCATCATGATCACCTACCCGTCCACACACGGCGTGTACGAGCACGAGGTCGCCGAACTGTGCGCGCTGGTGCACGATGCGGGCGGTCAGGTCTACATCGACGGCGCGAACCTGAACGCGCTGGTCGGGCTGGCACGGCCGGGCCGATTCGGTGGCGACGTCAGCCATTTGAACCTGCACAAGACCTTCTGCATCCCGCACGGCGGCGGCGGTCCCGGCGTGGGACCGGTGGCTGTGCGCTCGCATCTGGCGCAGTACCTGCCGGGCGATCCGCTGGAGCCGGGTTCACATGCGGTATCGGCGGCGAAGTACGGTTCGGCGTCGATCCTGCCGATCACCTGGGCCTACATTCGGATGATGGGCGCAGACGGGCTGCGTCGGGCGACGCTGTCGGCGATCGCCTCGGCCAACTACATTGCCCGCCGCCTGGACGAGCATTTCCCCGTGCTCTACACCGGCGAGAACGGCATGGTCGCCCACGAATGCATCCTGGATCTGCGCGAGATCACCAAACAGACCGGCGTCACCGTCGACGATGTGGCAAAGCGGTTGGCCGACTACGGTTTCCACGCGCCGACCATGAGCTTCCCGGTGGCGGGCACCCTGATGGTGGAGCCGACCGAGAGTGAAGACCTCGCCGAACTGGACGATTTCATCGAAGCGATGATCGCCATCCGCCGCGAGATCGACCAGGTCGGCGCGGGCATCTGGCCGGTCACCGACAATCCGCTGCGCGGCGCGCCGCATACGGCGGCGAGCCTGGTGGGGGAATGGGATCACCCCTACAGCCGCGAAATCGCGGTCTACCCGCGTGGTCTCGACCACGCCCGCGCGAAGGTGTGGCCGCCGGTGCGCCGGATCGACGGTGCGTTCGGTGACCGCAACCTGGTGTGCTCCTGCCCACCGCTGGACGCCTACACCGACTAGGGGGGCCCTCGGCCGACGTGGTCCTGTACTGCTCGCGGTGCGGTCCTGTACCGGCGGAATGTCGCACAACCGCACGGGGCATGCTCGCGCCGGAACCGAACCGGCGCCGGTGCCGCATAGCGGGAAGGGGCCGCGCAATCGTCGCGGTTCAGAGCGCCCCGGCGCGTGCGGCGGCGATAGCGGCGCGGGCGGCGTTCGCGGCATCGTCCTCGGTGACCGGCTCGTGCGAGATGAACAGGCGGTAGTAGAGCGGGGCGACGGCGCACCGGATCACCGCCTCGGCATCGACCTGGGCCGGTAGTTCGCCGCGTGCGACGGCACGGCGGACCACGTCTGCCGACTGATCGTGACGTGCGGTGAAGAAGGCGTTCAACGCTGTCGCGGCAGCGGGATTCTGCATGGCGGCCGCGATGAAGGCCGTGGAGACCGGGCCCTGCGCCGGATCGGCGAAACCGGTGCGGACCAGTTCGGTGATGGCGCGCAGGTCTTCCTCGATGCTGCCGGTGTCGGGCAGTGGCCACGGTTCGGTGGCGGCGAGGTCGAGTGCGTCCGCGATCAGACCCTCGGGATCGGTCCAACGTCGGTAGACGGTGGTCTTGTGCACCCCGGAACGGTTGGCCACGTTGTCCATGGTCAGGCCCGCATAGCCGTGTTCGACCAGCTCGGCGAGGGTCGCTTCGCGCACTGCGTCACGGACTCGTGCGCTGCGCCCGCCGGGTCGTTTCTGCACCGTCAAAGACAACTCCTGTTGCGTTAGTGGTGACTCTTCGCTACCTTAAGGCTACACAAGTTGCGATTGTGACGGGATGTGGTTCGACGTGGAAGAGGCAACGCAACGACCAGGGCACCGCAGTGCGACACCGGCGCGGAGTTCGGTGGCGGACGGAGTGGGGCAAGAAGCCCGGTCGGTGGGTTCATCGGACCGCCGGCAGGGTTCAGTGGTGAGGGCTCCCAATCGCGGAACGGCCCGACACGGCGACGCCTCGATGGAATCGAGAAGGGAACAAAGGACTTTGCCGAATACTGTGCAATCGATCGCGGTAACGGGTGCGCCATACGGGGTAGCGATCGCCGCCGACGGCGCCCTCTGGTTCACCATGGCCACGACCGGCGCCATCGGCCGACACCATGGCGGTACGACGGACACCTTCGCCCTCGAACCCGGTGACGGTCAGCCGACCGTGATCGTCGGCGGACCGGACGCGGCGATGTGGTTCACCGAATTCCGTGGCAACCGCATCGGTCGGATCACCGCCGACGGTACGCGGACCAGCATCGCCGCCGACGCGCCCTACGGACTGTGCGTCGGACCGGACGGCGCGCTCTGGTTCACCGAACTACAGTCCGGTCACATCGGCAGGCTCGATGCCGACGGTGAGATCACCCGCTTTCCCGTCGAGGGCATGCCGTCGATGATCGTCGCCGGACCCGATGGGGCCCTGTGGTTCACCCTCAACCTCGGCAATGCGATCGGCCGGATCGCCACCACGGGCGAGATCACCGCGTACCCACTGCCCACCGAATCGGCCAACCCGGTCGGCATCACCGTAGGCCCCGACAATGCGTTGTGGTTCGTCGAAATCGGTGCGGGCCGGATCGGTCGAATCACCACCGATGGCAATATCGACGAATTCGCGCTACCCGACCGCAACGCGCGGCCGCACGCGATCATCACCGGGCCGGACGGTGCGCTGTGGTTCACCGAATGGGGCGCGGACCGTCTCGGCCGCATCACCACGGCGGGGGAGATCACCGGCCTGGCGCTCCCGGGCGCCGAACCACACGGGCTCATCGCCGGGGCGGACGGAATCATCACGGTAGCAATGGAATCCGGACTCCTGGTGCGCGTGCCGGTCGGCTGACCACTGGTGCGGCGGGCGTCGTGGTGGTTACCGCAGCAGCCATACGCACGACGGCGCAAGGGTCGCGGGCGGTGAGTGCTGCCGCACCGGATCGGCGGCGAGTGCGGTCGCGGGCTGGAGTGGCGCGGTGGGCGCTTCCTCCGGAGGTCGGTGGTGTCGTGCCGACCGGCAGCGGGACTCCTCCGCCTCTGGCGAGAGGCCCCGGAGATCGCCCGCTCTGCCGGGATTCCCGACCGGCCCGCTATGTCGTGGTCAGCGCCTGCACCATCGCCGTACCGAAGCTGATGTCGTTGGAGGTGGGGACTCGGGTGTAGGTGCCGCCCGTGGTCTCGGTGACCGCGCGCAGCGTGTCGGTGCCCTCGCCGCCGATCACGATGACGTCCACGCGCACCGGGGTCGACGCATCGGACGCGGCGGTGAGATCGGCGAGCAGCTGGGTTCCGGTGAGGGTGGAATCGTCTTCGGGCCCGTCGGTGATCAGCAGGATCGAATTGGTCCGGCCGGGAGTGTATCCGGCGACGGCGGCGCGGTAGGCGGCCAACAGCGTGGGATAGCACTGGTCGGCCCGCAGATCGGTCGGGCGGATGGTGTCGAGCGATCGGGTGATCTCGGTGCGATGTTCGGCGGCCAGCGGTGCGGTCATCGACTGCACCCGATAGGGCGTGGTTCCGTCGAGGTTCTTGCCGAACGTCCAGACGCCGAGACCGAAATCCGGCGGCATGACATTCATGGTGGAGCGCAGCGCGCCAAGGGTATTGGTCAACCGGGTGGTGGAGCCGTCGGTGCCGCCCATCGACGACGACACATCGATCAGCACGGTCGCCGACACGCCGAGCACCGGCTCGGCGAGGGTGGCGCGCACCTTGTCCAATGCGGCGCGAGCGGGCACCGGCGCGGTGGTGGCGGGAGCGGGACCGAATCCGGCGGCGGTGAAATCCGCGGCCTGCTCCGGGGCGCGAAGATAATCGGTGAACACACCGGCGACCATGTTCTGGGCGCTGTCGACCCAATGGCCGGTCATCATGGCCGCCGGATAGTCGGCCACGGGCGCCGCACCGGCCGGGACGAACGCGGTGAGCCCGCCGTGCGCGTTGATTTGCTGTTCGGTAGCGGCGACCGCGTGAATGGTGGCGGCGGCCGGGGGAGTCGCGGTGAGCGCACCGAGCGCGGCGGGAATGTCGGCGACTTCCGGCGCCGTGGCGGCCAGCGCGGACACCGCGGCGACGACCTGACCGGACAGCGCGGCGTCCTCGGTGAGCGGATCGGCGCCCGAGACCGCGGAAGCGACCGCGGTGGCGGCGGCCAGCGTCGCGTCACCGGGCGGCACCGCCATCCGGAGCCCACCCCACGGCAGCTGCACCTCCTCGAGCGAACCACGTTGCAGGCGTGGCAGATCCGCCCAGGTGATCGGCCCGCGCCCGAGTGCGGCGCCGAGTTCGCCCGGTACCGCCAATGCGATCGGGCTGACCGCCACCGACGCCGGTGTGCCCTGGACGAGTCCTGGCACCCGCACCGATTCGATCTGACGCATCGACTCGGGGATCCACAGCGCGGGCTGCGGGCCCAACGCTGGATCCCAGGGTGTGTTGCTGGCGAACGCGGCGGCCACCGCCGTGGCGGATTGCGCCTCGATCCGCACCGTCACGCAGTGGTCGCCGACGATCGGTTCGGTGGCGTTGTATCGGTCGGCGATCGTGCGGACCGTGGCGGCGAGCGACGGATCGACCGTCACATTCAGGACCGTGTCCCCCTCGACGCATTCCGCGGCCGCCGCGCTGGTGCTGCTGCTGGAGCGATCGCGTAACTGGAACCAGCCGAAGACGGCTCCGACGAGTAGTAGCACAGCCACCACGGTGATAACGGGACCTTTGCTGATACCCCGGGACCTGGAACGGCTGCGATGTGTACCCACGAGGCACGAGTGTATGCGTGTGTGTGCCGCCACAGCCGGGCCGTGGCCCGCCGCCGTGGGGACGACGGCGGGCCACCGCACCGGATCATTCGCGGATCACCCGTCCGCGGTCGAATTCGTGCCCACCCCACACGCCGGACTGGCCGGTGCGCTCGGCGAAATCGCCGCAGGCGGCCCGGATCGGGCACCCCGCGCACACGGTGCGGGCGTAGGCGAAATCCTGCGACGGGTACGGGAACCACGCCTCGTGGTTGGGGTCACCGCGGCATGCGGCGCGATGCCACTCCCGGCTGTCCGAGAGTGGGAGCAGGTCGGTCAAGGTGGTGACGGTCATGGCGATCCTCTCCTTTCTGCGGATCCGGTCAGGCGGTGGCGGCGAGCTGCTTCCAGATACGGCGCTGCCGCTGGGCCAGCGGGTCGGGGGCCTTGGGCTCCCACAGCAGCCGCATGCCCGCCTCCTCGGGAGTGCGGTCGGCCTTGCTGGTGTTGCACGGTCCGCAGCAGGCGATGAGGTTGGCCCAGGTATTGGGCCCGCCCCGGCTGCGCGGACGGATGTGGTCGACGGTGCGCGCCCACGCCGCGCAATAGCCGCACCGGTGCTTATCGCGCCGCAGAACGCCCGCCGCCGTGGCGCGGCTCTCATCGCGCACCCGTGTCGTGTGCTCGAGGTAGACGTAGCGCAGCAGCCGGATCGTCTCGGGCAGCACGATGTGCAGATGCTTGGAGCGGATGGGGAAACGCGGCTCCCGGTCGGCGACCGATTCGGCGGCACCGCTGAGCAACAGCACCACCGCGCGGTCGGCGGCGATCTCGTCGATCGCCTCGTAGCTGGCGTTGAGCACCAGCACCGGGGTGTGTATCCAGTTGTCGGCAGTGGGAGCCACCGCTGTGGCGGCACGGCGTATCGGCATGGGAATCACCATGTTTCGGGAGAGCGAGAGGCGAGATCAGGGATGTGCGGATGGGGCGGGGGTGCTGTGGTTCAGCGGCCGTCCTGGAGGCGGCCGGATTCGAGTGCCGCGCGCGCGACGCTGATCAGCAGCCGCGGCTGGGTGCAGACGATCGGAGCCCATAGCTGCATGGAATTCATCGAAGTCAAAGCCACCTCCTCCTCTCCTGAGTTCTCGTCGATCACCACCGGATGCGGTGGATCATCGTCGAAATCATGGTGGCACACCGGATACCGAGTTGTCGGGCCATTTTCTCGGCGGCGGTGGACTCCGGTGTCGGATGGCCTGCCGCTGTCGTGGTAAAAGGCCCGGTAGGGTCGGTGGCGGCGGGAACAGACCGGCCTGCGCCGGTGTTGACCCCGACGCGCGGTCGTAGCACTACCGACGGGTAACATGGCTGCGACTTTCCCTACCCGTTTCTCTACAAGTGAGGCTTAGATGACAGAGCGGATTCAGGTCGGCGGGCTCCAGGTGGCCAGTGTTCTCCACGAGTTCGTAGAGAACGAGGCGCTTCCGGGTACCGGCGTGGATTCCGCCGCGTTCTGGGCCGGTGCGGAGCAGGTGATCAATGATCTCGCCCCGCGCAACCGTGCTCTGTTGGCCGAACGCGACGAGATCCAGGGCAAGCTCGACGCCTGGCACGGCGAGAACCCCGGCGCGAACTACGACAAGGCCGCCTACAAGAACTTTCTGACCGAGATCGGGTACCTGCGCCCCGAACCGGCCGATTTCCAGATCGCCACCCAGAACGTCGACGACGAGATCGCGACCACCGCGGGCCCGCAGCTGGTGGTGCCGGTGATGAACGCGCGCTTCGCGATCAACGCCGCCAACGCGCGCTGGGGTTCGCTCTACGACGCCCTCTACGGCACCGATGCCATCTCTGAAGCCAACGGCGCCGAGAAGGGCACCGGCTACAACAAGGTGCGCGGCGACAAGGTCATCGAGTGGGCGCGCAACTTCCTCGATGATTCGGTCACCCTGATCACCGGCTCACACATCGGCTCCACCTCGTACAAGATCGTCGACGGTGAGCTGGAGGTCGGCCTGGAGGACGGCACCGAGATCGGCTTGGCCGATGCCTCGCAGCTGGTCGGCTACCTGGGCGATCCCGAATCCCCGACCTCGATTCTGCTGAAGCACAACGGGCTGCACATCGAGATCCAGATCGATCCCGAATCGCCGATCGGCAGCACCGACACCGCGGGCGTCAAGGACGTGGTGCTGGAGTCCGCCGTCACCACGATCATGGACTTCGAGGACTCGGTCGCCGCGGTCGACGCCGAGGACAAGGTGCTCTGCTACCACAACTGGCTCGGCCTGATGAAGGGCGATCTGTCCGAAGAGGTCAGCAAGGGCGGCAAGAGCTTCACCCGCACCATGAACCCCGACCGCGTGTACACCGCCCTCGACGGTTCCGAGCTGGTGCTGCACGGCCGCTCGCTGCTGTTCGTGCGCAACGTCGGCCACCTGATGACCTCCGACGCCATCCTCGACGCCGAGGGCAACGAGGTGCCCGAGGGCATCATGGACGGCCTGATCACCTCGCTGATCGCCAAGCACGCGCTCAGCGGCGACACGACGCTGAAGAACAGCCGCACCGGCTCGGTCTACATCGTGAAGCCGAAGATGCACGGCCCCGACGAGGTGGCCTTCACCAATGAGCTGTTCGGCCGCATCGAAGACGTCATCGGTGTGCCGCGCAACACCCTCAAGGTCGGCATCATGGACGAGGAGCGCCGCACCACCGTCAACCTGAAGGCCTGTATCGCGGCCGCTCAGGAGCGCGTGGTGTTCATCAACACCGGCTTCCTCGACCGCACCGGCGACGAGATCCACACCTCCATGGAGGCCGGGCCGATGGTCCGCAAGGCCGATATGAAGGCTCAGCAGTGGATCGCCTCCTACGAGGACTGGAACGTCGACACCGGTCTGGCCACCGGGCTGCCCGGTAAGGCGCAGATCGGTAAGGGCATGTGGGCCATGCCGGACCTGATGGCCGACATGCTGGTGCAGAAGGTCGGCCACCCGAAGGCGGGCGCCAACACCGCGTGGGTGCCTTCGCCCACCGCAGCCACCCTGCACGCCACCCACTACCACCTGGTGGACGTGTTCAAGCGGCAGACCGAGTTGGTCAAGGGTGGCCCCCGAGCCACCGTCGACCAGATCCTGGAGATCCCGCTGGCCGCCGACACCAACTGGTCGGCCGAGGAGAAGCAGCAGGAGCTGGACAACAACTCCCAGTCGATCCTCGGTTATGTGGTGCGTTGGATCGACCAGGGCGTCGGCTGCTCGAAGGTGCCCGACATCAAGGACGTCGCGCTCATGGAGGACCGCGCCACCCTGCGCATCTCCAGCCAGCTGATGGCCAACTGGCTGCGCCACGGCATCGTCTCCGCCGACGAGGTGGTGGCCAGCCTGGAGCGGATGGCCCCGGTCGTCGACCGCCAGAACGCCGGTGACGCGAGCTACCGGCCGATGGCGCCCGACTTCGCGGGCAGCGTGGCTTTCCAGGCCGCCAAGGAGCTGATCCTGGAGGGCACCAAGCAGCCCAACGGTTACACCGAGCCCATCCTGCACCGTCGTCGTCGCGAGGCGAAGGCGCTGGCGAGTAAGTGATGTTCAGTGAGTGAAAAGTAGCTCCCAGCAGCTCTTTTTGGCGGAGGCCCCGTACCGGCGACACCCGGTGCGGGGCCTTTGTCATCACGGGAGATCAGCTCGTATACCGGTCCGTCACGCTCAAAACGGCCACATGTGGAGATGTGTCACCGTGGTTATCAAAAAGGTCTGGAGTAGTTTCCCGCAGTGCGACGGCCACCGGTCGGTGCCGGTTCACTCCGAATTGTGGCGTGGTTCGGCCAGGCAACGCCGAACGCTGAGCACCATGTCCGGCGTCGACTCCGACAATCAACGCACCACCGAAGACACATAGCCACGGACAGGATGGATGGCCGACCAAGCTCGACACACGGGCACACGGCAGTGCCAACGAGAGTGGCGACCGAGGATCGAGTGCCACGCGTCAGTGCGTGTTGCTCGAGCTGCTCCCGGCGATCGCGATGAGAAGACCTGTTCTGGAACACGATGGGGGAGGCCGTACCTCAACACTCCACGACCCGGCCTGCGCCTCAGGCGGGACTCAGAAGTGGAGACGACGCGACCTCAGCCGAGCGTGCAGGCGGCTCCCTCATCGGGGATCTCGAGGTCGATGATGTAGGCGCTGACGACGTCATTGACGCAGATGCTCGCGCCGCTCATCGCGATGGTGTGCTGTTCGCCTTCTACGGTGAGCAGGGCGCCGCCCAGGGACTCGGCAAGGGCGACGCCGCCCGCATACGGGGTGGTCGGGTCACCCGTGATGGAGATGGTGAGGGTCTCGGGCAGGCCGGAGATGTCCTGCGCGTACGGATAGGTGAGTTCGGTGTCGCCCGGCATGGCTTCGCAGCCGTCGCGCGCGCCCTCGATGCTCTCGCCTGGGTCCAGGAAGGGCGCTTCCTCCCAGATCTTCGCGCGCAGCCGCTCCTCCTGTTCCGGAGTGCGGCGCTGCTCGTCCATGCAGTTGATGACGACGTTCGCCTCGAGATAGTTGGACCAGACACCGTCGGAGCCGCGTTCGGCGAATCCGTCGCTGAGGGCGAGCAGAGTGTCACCCTTGCCCTGCGTCAGCTCCGCGATACCGGCCTGGACGTCCGGCCAGGTCGTGGACTGGTAGAGCCCGCCGATGACGGCGCCGATCGCCGTGTTGAAGTCCACGGGGCGGCCGCTCACGGTCGACGCGGGTGTGTCGATGAGCGGGCGGACGATCTCCTGGAACCGTCGCAGCGCCTGATCGCGGTCCTGGCCGAGGACGCAGTCCGGTTCCCGAGTGCAGGAGTCTGCCATCAGATCGAAGGAGCGCTGGAATCCGGCGTATTGCGTGACTTTCCGCTGCGCGGTCTCCAGGGTGGGGTCCTGGGCGCCGTCGAGGACGAGCGCGCGGACGTTCGAGGGGAACATCTCGGCGTATACCGCGCCGAGGCGGGTGCCGTAGCTCTGTCCGATGTAGGTCAGCTTCTCGTCGCCGAGGGCCGCTCGGAGGATATCCATGTCGCGGGCGACGTTCGGGGTCCCGACCTCGGCGATGAACTGTTCGCTGCCGGTGCGCCGGGTGCACTCTTCGGCGATCTCCTGCGTGTCTGCTGCCGTCCAGGATCCCTGGACGACGCCGGCGGGGAACACGAATCCGGTGTCATCCGTCTGCTCGTCGGAGATGCAGTCGATGGCCGGGGACGAGGCCGACACGCCGCGGGGGTCGATGCCGACGATGTCGTACTGCTCCGTGATGGGGGTGTCCTTGAAACCGGCGGAGGCGATGACGGCCTGCAATTGTCCGGAACCGCCGGGGCCGCCGGAGTTGACGACCACGGAGCCCTTTGTGTCGCCGCGGGCGGCCATGCGCGTCACGGCGAGTTGCGTGGTGCCGTCGTCAGGGTGGTCGTAGTCGATGGGAACCGTCAGGCGCGCGCACTCGGCGCGGGTGACGGCGTTGAACGTCGTCTCCTGCAACTCGGTGATGGCATAGCCATCGCAGGATTCGAACTGGAGTTCCTGATCGTAGAAGCGGTCCAGGTCGGCCGCTGTCGTGGAAATGTCAGAAGCTGGTGGCGTCGTGCAGGCGGGCAGCAGCAGTGCTGCCGGGACGAGTGTGGCGGTTAGGAGGGCAGGGAGCTTGTGCTTTCGGCGCATGATGCGTTCTTTCATTGTGCGTCGGATGTGTGGTGGCCTCGACGGCGCGCGGATGGTCGTGACAGGGCGGCGAGGATGCAGCCCGCGGCCGGCTGTCGGTAGCTCGGAGTCCCGATCGGTGCGTCTTGCCGACGATGGCTGGCACAATGTGCTAGCAATGATATTAGCACAGTGTGCTAGCGTGGGCGGTGCGCCGATTGGCAGAAACGGGAAGGGTCATGAGCACGCGAGGCAAGATCTTGGATGCGGCCACGTCGATGATGGAAGAGGGTCAAGGGCACCGACTGACAGTGCGTGCGGTCGCCGAGCGAGCGGGTGTCGGAATGGGGACCCTGCGGCACTATTTCCCGACTCAGCGCGTTCTGCTCGACGCCGTCCTCGCGGCGTTGTACGAGTCGGCGATGCCCGACGATCGCATCCACGACACGGCGCTGCCAGCACGCCAGCGCCTCATCGACAACTTGGGTCGGCTCGTCGCCGCCATCGGCACCGGGGACACGGCCCGGACGCGATGGGCGGAGATGTTCAGGAACTACATCAGCCCTGACGCCCCCGAAGACGTCCGTGCCACATACGCCGCCTTCGACGAGCAGGCGACGAGGCGCGTCGAGGCATGGCTGTCGGTTCTCGTGGAGCAGGGGGCTCTCGAAGCGGGTGACAACACGGCCAGGGCCCACTTCCTTCTCGGCGTCGTCAACGGACTGGTCCTCTGGCGAGCATTGCCACTGGCAGAGTCCGCTCTCACGCGAGAGGTCGACGCACTCACCTTTGCCGTCGACGCGTTGCCCTTCACGGGGTAGTCCGTGGGACGCCCCCGTGCGCTCCTCCGGACACGGGTGTCACCTCGGCCGGGAGGATCGTTGAATCCACTCTCCTCCCTGCTGATTCAGCGGGCGCGCCGCGCGGCCGCGGCCAGCTGTTCCAGGGCATCCATATCGAGGCACTCGATCAGCGACGTCACCGTCGCGAAGTGCCGGTAGATCGTTCCGGCGCCCAGGCCGGTCTCGCGGGCGAGGTCGTTGAGGCGGATGCTGTCCGAGGCGTACGAACTCGATCGACGCATACGCGCGGCAGGTCTGCCGATCTCATCAATCCTGACGCACCCCGGAGTCGGCGTCGACGCGAAAGCGCCGCGCCGGAATCCTTGACGAGACCGTGCCCTATCAGCGCAACCCCTACACCCGCTGGGCGCAAGGCAAGGATGCTGCGGCGTGGCCGGGCGTCCGCGCGCTGACCGATCCGCACGCACACGGCGGCGAGTTCTACGGACCCGCCGGTGGTTCACGGGGAGAAGCGGTTCGGATCGAGACGAACCCGGCGACCGCGAACCCTGCTTCCGCCATTTCAGCCAGCGTCTGGTCCTTTCTCACCGAGGCGAGTGGCGCCGGTTCTCCTCTCTGAGTGGCTCGGGCTTCGGTGTCAGCTCAGGTGAGCTTCGGCAGCGTGACGTCGCCGAACGCCGTGAAATAGGCGTCGAGCAGCGGGCGCAGCTTCGAATCGGGTGTGCGCGCCCACTCCTGCCAGGCGAGGTCGACGGCGGCGACCGCGGCTGCGGCGATGGCATGGGCGGCGCGATCGTCGCCGACGCGCTCGCGCAGCACGTCGGCGATGGCCGATTGATCGCCGCGCTGTTGGGTGGCCAGGTGCGCCTCGAGCGCGGGCACGGCGGTGATCATGCGCAGGCGCGCCCGTAGCGGGTCCCCGCGTGTCTCAGCTGTGTCGACCATCGACTCGGTGGCCGTGCGGATGATCGCCCACACGGTCGTACCGGGCTCCGCGGCGTCGGCGGCCTCGGCGACGCGCTGCGCGAAGGCGCCGGCGCGTTCGGCCGAGCCGCGCGCGGCGGATACCACCGCATCCTCTTTCGACGTGAAGTAGCGGAAGAAGGTTGCGCGTGAGATTCCGATGCCCTGTGCGATCTCGTCCGCCCTGACCTCGTCGAATCCGCGCTCGGCGCAGAAGGTGGCCGCGGCATCCGCGAGCTCGGCACGCAGGATCTCGCGGCTGCGATCGCGCACTTTACTGGCCATGATCAAAAGTCTACAAGATGATACTATCTCTCGTTAGAGAGACGCAGTCTCATGAATTTTGATCATGATCAGAAGGGATGGGCGAACGACCGATGACCCACGCACCGACCCAGGACCTCGCTGTGACCTCCGCCGATGGCGGCGGGGCACGCGGAGGCGACAGCGCCCGCACGCGCCGGCACGGTTCGGGGGTGGTCCTCGCCGTGCTCGCCTTCGCCGGCCTCGGCGCGTCGTTCATGCAGACGATCCTCATTCCGATCCAGGGCGAGCTGCCGAGATTGCTGAACACCACCAGTGACAACACCGCGTGGGTGATCACTGCGACGCTGGTGGCTGCCGCGGTCTGTACACCCGTCGCGGGACGGCTCGGCGATATGTTCGGCAAGCGCCGAATCGCCATGGCACTCCTGCTGTTACAGGCGGCCGGCGCAATTCTCGCCGCCCTCTCGAATGATGTGGTGACCATGGTCATCGCTCGGGCGTTGCAGGGCATGGTGGCCGGCGTCATTCCGTTGGGCATCTCGATCCTCCGCGATGTGCTGCCACCACGGAAGCTCGGCTCGGGTATCGCGCTCGTCAGTGCGACGCTCGGCGTCGGCGGCGCGCTCGGCCTGCCGCTCAGCGCGGTTGTTGCCGAGCGGTTCGACTGGCACGCGCTGTTCTGGGTGGCGGCGGGAATCGCGGTGCTCGCCTTCGTCGCCTACGCGGTCTTCGTGCCGTCGAGCACGTTGCGCACACCGGGACGCATCGACGTCGTCGGCATCATCGGGCTCGCGCTCGGGCTTGTCGGCGCCCTCGTCGCCCTCACTCGCGGCGGCGAATGGGGCTGGAGTGACGCACGTACCCTGACACTTCTGCTCGGCGGCGTAGTCGTGCTGTTGCTGTGGGGCGTGTTCGAACTGCGCGTGCAAGATCCACTCGTCGACCTGCGGGTCAGCGCGCGCGGACCGGTGCTGCTCACCAACCTCGCTTCCGTCTCGATGGGCTTCGCGCTCTTCGCGTCGAACGTGGTGCTGCCGCAACTGCTCGCGCTGCCACGGGCGACCGGCATCGGCTTGGGACTGACACTCACGGTCGCGGCGATGATCCTCGCGCCCGCTGGTCTGGCGATGATGGCGATGTCACCCGTCGCGGGCAGGGTCGAGCGGCGCTGGGGCGCGAAGCCCCTGCTCATCATCGGTGCCGCGATTCTCGCGCTCGCCTACGGGCTCGCACTGATCTTCCACGCCGAGCCATGGCAGATCCTCATCGTCAATATTGTGCTGGGCGTGGGAGTCGGCCTCGGCTACGCCGCGATGCCCGCGCTCATCATGCAGGCCGTGCCGGCGAGCGAGACCGGAGCCGCGAACGGGCTCAATGCGCTCATGCGCTCGCTCGGCACGACCATCGCCTCGGCCGTCGCAGGCGCGATTCTCGCTCAGTCCATCACGACGGTCGGTGGCGTGACCGGTCCGAGCGAAAGCGGCTTCCTGCTCACTCTCGCGCTCGGACTCGGTGCGGCGATCCTCTGCGTGATGATCGCGGCCTTCATCCCGCGTCCACGCGCTGACCGGGAAGGCGCGATCGAGCCTTCCTGACGGGCAGCTCAGCGGCCTGAAGGGCGACATCGGCTACCGCGTGGCCGAGGCCGGTGTCGCGCTGAAGGTGATCGAAGGCAATCTGCTCGCGATGTCGATGTGCTGGTTCTCCGCTGCGCCACCGAATACGCGATCGAAGTGTGCGGCATCGGTGCTCGCCGACCGGGTTGTGTCTTCCTGGCAGTGCCCATCATGCAGGCCGCCGACAACGCGGCCGAGCGAGAAAGGCCCGCGAGCAAGCCAGGTCGGAATTGGCGCAACTACAGAATCGGCGAGGAATGCTCCTCGTGCCCCTGACGGCTGGTCAGGGAGCATCGGGAATTGCCGGGGCCGCCGAGTTCGCTGCCGGAGCTGGCCAGGCGTTTGTTGCCCCTCTCCATGAGGTACAGGACGATCGAAGCCTCAGTTGCGGACGATACGCGGCCACAAGCCGAGCGGGCGGCCCGGAAGTCCTTTCGGATGCCCATGCCCTGCGGCGCATTCGAGGCCGCAGGGCACAGCCGACGGGTCAGCGGGTGCGCGGATCCTTCAGCGAGGCCATCGCTTCCATGAGCGAGGAATGAATGGCGGTCAGTTCCGGGGTGGCGAACGACTCCCAGGACTGCTCGCCCGTCCCGTCCTCGGCGGAATCGGCCTGCTCCCAGT
>NZ_JARWNX010000024.1 GCF_029868385.1 Nocardia cyriacigeorgica
GTCGTAGATGGCCATACCGGCGGTCACCTGACGGGCCGACCCCCTAGTATGCGTGGTCGCTCGGGGGTGGGGGGGCGATCCCAGGAAGCGCACCACCGCCAGATCCGATTTCTCGGTCAGGATCTCGAATTCGGTGATGTCGATACGCAGATCCGATTGCGCATTGCGCGCGCCGCGGAGTCCGGCGAGTAATTCCTCGCGACGCAATTTCTCACCCGAGGTGGTCACCATCGAGAAGGAGTCGTGTTGGGCCGACGCGAATCGTTCGAATACCGAATCGGAGGCCGCTGATCCGAGCCATTCGGCCAGATCTGCGTGTAGGTCGATCACTGCGTCGCGTAGGTCGGCGTTCATCGGTGGTCCATTTCGTTTCAACGGTCGAACCGTGTGCTGCGGCGGCGACGGGGGAGCCCGGGGTGTGCCGTACGCACAACCCCGGGCTCCCGGAAGGGTTACTGCGGCCAGCCGCCGTACGGGACGGTGATCAGCTCCAGATAGTGCCCGCTGGGGTCGAGGAAGTAGATGCCTCGACCACCGTCATTGTGGTTGATCTGCCCCGCGTCCTGCTGGCGCGGGTCGGCCCAGTACTCCAGCCCGTAGCGCTGGATCTTGTCGTAGGCCGCGTCGAACTCGGCCTCCGATACCAGGAACGCGTAATGCTGGGGCTGGATGTCGGTGATGTGCGGTGGAACATTCGCGAAATCGAACGCGACGCCGTTACCGGTGGTGACCGGAATGAACGGACCCCATTCGGTTCCGATGTCCACACCCAGAATGTCCGCCCAGAATTCGGCGGAAACCCGATTGTCCTTGCATCCGACAATGGTGTGATTGAACTGTACTGACAGGGGATTTCTCCTCGAGTAGTGACGGTCCCGACCCCGGGCTCGGTACAAGGCGGCCAACGGGAGCACCGTCACGAGAAGCCACATTAGCGTCGGTTCCGTACCACTGCCAACCCCCCGATTTCGATTGCGGCACGGCCGCATCGCGCGAATGTGACCGGGCCCGCAGGTGGGCGCGCCGACCGCGCCGCGTCCGAACGTTAGGCTCGGCGGACAAGATCCGGACGAGAAGTAGGGAGATCAATCGTGACCGCACCGATTCGGGTGGGTGTGCTCGGCGCGCAGGGCAAGGTCGGACAGGCGATCTGCGCGGCGGTCGAGGCCGCCGCCGATCTGGAGCTGGTCGCGAGCGTCGACAAGGGTGATCCGCTGGCGCAGTTCCTGGAGACCGGCACCCAGGTCGTGGTCGACTTCACCCACCCCGACGTGGTGATGGGCAACCTGAAGTTCCTCGTCGAACACGGTATCCACGCTGTCGTCGGCACCACCGGCTTCGACGCGGCCCGCCTCGACGAAGTACGCGGCTGGTTGGCCGGAAAACCGCAGGTCGGTGTGCTGATCGCACCGAACTTCGCGATCGGTGCGGTGCTGTCGATGCGGTTCGCCGAGCAGGCGGCGCGGTTCTTCGAATCCGTCGAGGTCATCGAGCTGCATCATCCGAACAAGGCCGATGCGCCCTCGGGCACCGCCTACCGCACCGCCGGGCTGATCGCCGAGGCCAGGCAGCAGGCGGGTGTCGGCCGCAGCCCCGACGCCACCAGCACCGAACTCGAGGGCGCGCGCGGCGCCGACGTCGACGGTGTGCGGGTGCATTCGGTGCGCCTGGCCGGGCTCGTCGCGCATCAGGAGGTGCTGTTCGGTACCCAGGGCGAGACGCTGACCATTCGGCACGATTCGATCGACCGGTCCTCCTTCGCACCCGGTGTGCTGCTCGGAGTCCGGCGTATCGCCGACCGTCCCGGACTCACCGTCGGGCTCGATCCGCTGCTCGACCTGTGAGCGCCGAGGATCCGACCGAACCGGCCGGCGCGGGGCCGAGCCGGGACGTCGTCAAGATCATCGCCATGGTGGCGGTGCTCGTACTGGTGCTGATCTTCTACTTCCTGCTGCTCGGCCGGATCGCGATCGGCCTGATCGGTTCCGGTGAGGTCGCCGCCGTCGCCATCGGGATCGGTGTGCTGATCCTGCCGTTGCTCGGTGTCTGGATCGTGTACGCCACCGTCCGCGCCGCCCTCGCGCACCAGCATCTGGCCCGACGCATCCACGACGAAGACCTCGAACTGGACGTCTCGGAACTCCCGCGGCGCCCATCGGGCCGAATCGAGCGCGCCGCCGCCGACGAGCTGTTCCTGAAGGTCAAACAGGAATGGGAAGCCGACCCCGACGACTGGCGCGTCTCCTACCGCCTCGCCCGCGCCTACGACTACGCGGGCGACCGCGGCCGAGCCAGAGCCACCATGCGCCGCGCGGTGGAACTGGAACGACACGAACGCGAGCAACACGGGCGATAACCACCCCGAGCTACCCTCATCGACGTGCCGCGCCTCCTGATCATCCACCACACCCCGTCACCGTTCACCCAGGCGATGTTCGAGTCCGTGGTCTCCGGTGCGACCGCCCCCGAAATCGAAGGCGTAGAAGTCGTCCGCCGAGCAGCCCTCGCCGTCTCGCCGACCGACGTCCTGGCCGCCGACGCCTACCTACTCGGCACCCCGGCCAACCTCGGCTACATGAGCGGCGCCCTCAAACACGCATTCGACGTCATCTACTACCCCTGCCTCGACTCGACCCGCAGCCGCCCGTTCGGTCTCTACCTCCACGGCAACGAAGGCACCGAAGGAGCGGAGAAGGCCGTCACCTCCATCACCACCGGGCTGGGCTGGGTGAAAGCCGCCGACTACGTGGTGGTTTCGGGCAAGCCGACCAAAGAAGATCTCGAAGCGTGCTGGGAACTCGGCGCAACCGTGGCCGCTCAGCTCATGGAATGAGCCCGTGGTGATCGCGTCCTCCGATGAACGTCGATCCTGAGCGGCACCGCTCTCGACGCGCCCCCGATTATTGGTGGCTGACCATGTGTGGGTTCGGCGGGCATACTGCTGGGAGTACCAATTGGGCGGTCCGCGGTGGGCCGGGTTGCTCGGGATGGGAGTTGTCGAGGTGATGTCGGCCGAAGGGGTTGCGAACGCACCACGCCGGATAGGGCTGGTCGAGGACCACGAGTCGGTGGCGATCGGCTTGGCGGCGATGCTCGCGCCACATCCCGATCTCGACCTGGTGGCGACCGCGGGTACGGTCGCCGAGCTGCTGGCCGATCCCGCGGTGGCCGATCCGGTGGATCTGGTGGTGCTGGATCTGCGTCTCGCTGATGGATCCACCCCCGAGGACAATGTGCGTGCGCTGCGGGAGCGCGGTATGGAGGTGTTGGTGTTCACCGGTGCCGACAATGCCTTCCTGGTGCGTTCGGCCGCGCGCGCCGGTGTGCTCGGGGTGGTGCGCAAATCCGAGGATGTGCCGACGGTGGTGGCCGCGGTGCGCCGCGCCGCCTCCGGTGAACAGGTCGTCACCACCGATTGGGCCGCCGCCATCGACGGCGACCCGCAGCTGTCCAGCGTGGGATTGAGCCCGCGCCAGGAAGAAGTGCTCACCCTCTACGCGTCGGGGGAGAAGGCGTCGCGGGTGGCGCGGCTGACCGGGTTGTCGGAACAGACCGTCAACGACTATCTGGGCCGGATCCGGCAGAAGTACTCCGATGCGGGTCGGCCCGCACCGACCAAGACGGATCTGTACAAGCGTGCGGTGGAGGACGGATGGCTGCCGGTCCCCGAGCGGCATCCTCGCCCGTGATCGCGTCCGGCGTGCTGGAGACACCGCCGACCACGCCCGCCACCCCGCTCGACCGAGTGCGCGCGACCCGATGGTGGCGCGGTCTGGCCTCGGCGTCACGCGATACGGCCGCCGACGGCGCCTCCGAACGCATCCTGCGCCGATTCGGCCTGGTCGTCGGCCTGGCCGGGGTGATCGCCGCACTGGTCGAACTGCCGGAGATCGCCGATCAGAGCCGCGATATCGCCCTGAGTTCCACGATCACCGCGGTCGTGCTGGCCTTCGGCATGTTCCCGGTGCTCGCTCTCGTATCGATCGGCGCCCGGCCCCGCACCATTCGCCTGGTCAGTGGCGCCGCGGCGATCAGCTTCCTGGCGGCGATGGTGGTGATCCTGCTGGCCTACTCCCAGCCCACCGAGGCCGTCGGCTCGGTCTGGGTCTATCGCGTGCTCGCCCTCGGCGTGCTCGCCGCCGCGCTGGCCTGGCCCACCGGGCCCGCGATCGGCTATCTGTTCGTCGGATCGGCACTGTCGGCCGTGGTGAATCTTTTCGTGGTGCCGGATGTTTCGCCCTTGACGACGGCGGGCGATTTCGCACGTGCGGCTGGGCTGTGCGCGCTGTTCCTGTGGTGCGTGGTCTACGCCAGGGCCGCCGGCGCTCGGGTAGACCGGGAGTCGGAGGTGGCGAGCAGCCGGGCCGCCGCCGTCGCGGGCGCCGCGGCCCGTGACCGGGAACGGGCCCGATTCGCCGCACTGATCCACGATGCGGTGCTGTCGACTCTGTTGGACGCCTCGCGGGGCGGCACCGAATCGCCGGTACTGCGCCGTCAGGCCGAACGCACCATGGAACAACTCGACGAATCACGTGCCACGAGTACCGATCCGGACCATCTCGACGCGCAGTCGGCCATCGGCTTCCTGCGTTCGGCGGTGCACGAGGTGAACCCTGGCATCGAATTCACCGCACGGCGCACCGCGGGATTCGATGATCTGCGGCTGCCGGTGACTGCCGCGAGCACGATCGCCGCCGCGCTGGCCGAGGCCGCACGCAACAGTCTGCGCCATGCCACGGTGCCGGGCCGGGAGGTGCACCGTAGCGTCACCGTGACGGTCAGCGCCGGCGGTATCCGCACCGAGATGCGCGATGACGGCGCCGGATTCGATCAGAACCTGGTGCCGGTGGACCGGCTCGGTATCTCGGTCAGCATTCTCGGCCGGATGCGTCAGCTCGCCGGTGGCGCCGGATTCGTGGAATCGCAGCCGGGTCACGGCACCACGGTCACGTTGGTGTGGGGTGGCGATGGCTGAGACGAGCACGGACTTCGGATTGCGCGATCTACTCGGCCTGCGCGGCCCCGCGGGCTGGCTGTTTCTCGCCATCCTGGAAGTGACCATCGTGCTGTACATGGTGCGCAACTTCGCCGAGGTGGCCGTCGTACCCGCCACGGCCGCCCTCGTACTGCTGGTGGTGGCCGGTGGGATGGTGCTGATGATCCCGGTGGATCCGCTGCCGTGGCAGGCCACCACCTACATCGTCATCGCCGGGCCGCTGGCGACGGCGCTGACCACTTTCGGCCTGCCGGAACACGCGTCCAGCCAGGTGTGGACGGCGTTCGCGTCGTCGTATGTGCTGGCGGTGCTCGTGCTGCGCGGCCGAATGGGCGCGGCATGGCTCGGTGTCGCGGGGGTGGCCGCGGTGGTCGCCGTCGTCGGCGCTGTCGCCGGACTGTCTGCGGGGGTGATCGTCGGCTCGATCGTGCCGGTGGCGACCGTTGCGGGAGTGTCGGTGTGCGCGCTGATCATGCGGCCCACCCAGCGTTCACTGCGGCTACTGCGTGAAGAGGCCACCATGCGTGCGGCCGCCGAGGCCACCATGGCGGCCGAGAACGGTGAGCGCGACCGTCAGCTGGCCCGGCTGGACAAGGTGGCGCGGCCGATCCTGGAACGTATCGCCGACGGCGTGGAACTCACCCCTTTCGAACGGGAGCAATGCCGGTTGCTGGAGGCCGAACTGCGTGACGGGCTGCGCGCGCCCCAACTCGCCACCGACGAACTCAACAGCGCCGCGCGGGGTGCGCGCTCGCGCGGCGTCGAGGTGGTGTTGCTCGACGACGGCGGCTTCGACGGGGTGCCGCGTTCGGTGCGCCGCCGCGTCATCGAGGCGGCCACCAGGGAGTTGGACGCGGCCAACGCGGGATCGGTCACCGTGCGCATCCTGCCGACCGGTCGCCGCATCCTCGCGACCGTGCTGGCGAACGCACCGGAGCAGGATCGGCGGACGGAAATCGATCTATCGGGTGCGGTGTCCGTCTCCACTTGATCGCGACCGGCGTCGGTGGTGGACGACGGAGGATGAGCGCCCGACGTCGTCCGGCGACAGGCACGCACGGTCGGTATCTGTCGTACCTCCATGGCAGGGTGCGGGTATGCGGACGATGAGTGCGGCGGTGGCCCGCCGAACGGTGCTGGCGGCACAGGGCTTCGGTCGGCCGAAGCCTGCGAAGACGACCCGACGGACCGTGCTCGGCGTGCTGGGCAGAACTCAACTGCTGCAATTGGATTCGGTCTCGGCGGTGGTCCGCGCGCATTACGCGCCCGTGTTCAGCCGGATCGGCGGCTACGATCGCGCACTGCTCGACGAAGCCACCTGGCACACCGGCACCCGGCGCCCGCGCGCCCTGGTCGAGTACTGGGCGCACGAGGCGGCGCTGATCCCGGTCGAGGACTGGCCGTTGATGCGCTGGCGCATGGAGCGTTACCGGCACGGCCGCTGGGGTGGTGCGCGGGCGGTGCTCGAGCGCAATCCGACGCTGGGCAAGGACATCCTCGATGTCATCGCCGAGGTCGGTGCGGCCAGCGCCGGAGAGGTGGAACGTCATCTGGAGCTGGACAAACCACGCCCGCCGGGTTCTTGGTGGAACCTCAGCGACACCAAGATGATCTGCGAACAACTCTTCGCCGCCGGTGAGCTGTCGGTGGGCCGCCGAGTCGGCTTCGCCCGCCACTACGACCTGGCCGAGCGGGTACTGCCCGCCGAGGTGTTCGCCCGGTCGGTGCCCGAGCCGGAGGCCATCCGGGAACTGGTGCTGCGCGCGGCCACCGCGCTGGGAGTCGCCACCGAACCCGACCTGCGTGACTACTACCGGCTGGGCAGTGCGCAGACCAGGCCCGCCATCGCCGAACTCGTCGACGCGGGCGAGCTGACACCGGTCGAGGTCGCCGAATGGGGCGCACCCGCCTACCTGCGCTCCGGTGCGGTGACCCCACGCAAGCTCGACGGCGCCGCCCTGCTGTGCCCGTTCGACCCGCTGATCTTCTTCCGCGCCCGCACCGAACGGATCTTCGGCTTCCACTACCGGATCGAGATCTACACCCCCGAACCCAAGCGGGTGCACGGCTACTACGTGTTCCCCTTCCTGCTGGACGGCGAACTCGTCGGACGCGTGGACCTGCGCGCCGAACGCGGCACCGGCCGACTGCTGGTCCCGGCCGCGTTCGCCGAACCCGGCCGCTGCGACACGCGGACGGCGCAGGCCATGTCGGTGGCGCTGCGGGAGATGGCCGACTGGTTGGCCCTCGATGACATCGTCCTCGGCGATCGCGGCGACCTCATGCCGCTACTGCGCGCGGTGAGCTGACGCCGGGCGAGTCGACGCTTCGTGAGCCGAGTGCGGGCCCGTGCAGTAGACGGCTCGTCGCAGATTCCGGGAGGCGGTCGAACTCTACGGCTGCACCGACGGGGCACTCGGCTCGATGGTCCTCGTGGGCTGGAACCGGTGGCCGTACAGCACCACGGTCATGCTGGTGACGGCGGCCAGCGGTGCGGGTTCCCTGCGCTCGAATCGGGGCGATCCCCGGCGTGACGACGGTGCAAGGGGCTCGGAAGATGAGACCGCGTGGCCGACAGCATCGACGGATCGACGCGGACTCAGGCGGGGTTATCGGTGTCGCGCGCGGAACCGGTGTCGCGCGGGTAGCCGCCGGTATCGCGTTTGGGGCTGCTGCCGTATCCGCGCATCTGGTCTCGCAGCGCGCCCGACACCACCCCCGACATCCACGAGTTCAACGATTGCCCACTCTGTGCCGCGGCCTCCTCGGCGCGCGCTTTCACCTGCTCCACCAGACGCAGCGTGACCCGGCTGATATCGCCGGTCATGTCCTCGATGGTCGGGTGCTCGGATTCCGCGGCGGCGTTCTTGCGCACGTCGACGGTGGCGTCAGCGCCGTCCACCGAGACGTGCACGGTTCGGTCTCCGAGCGCGGTGCTCACCTCCGCGGCCATATCGGACAGGGCCGACAGCAGTACCAGCCGAGTCGAACTCTCCACGGCCGCGGCCAGGGCGGCAGCCGTGGCCTGGGTCTTCTCATCGCCGAGGGCCGCTGCCGCGACCAGATCCGCACGCAATCGGGCGGTGTATTTGTCCAGATCCATGGCACCAGTGTGACGCCATTGGTGATGTCATTCAAGGGTGAATATGACGTCACCATGACGCTATGAGACGGGTATCATGTGCCCGACGTCTCCGAACGGCGACGAGGGTGTCGAGGGTGTGTCCCGGACCGGGTAGCCTTTCTGACCATGACGAACGGTGAATCGACGCCGACACCGCGGTGCGAGGCGCAGGCCCCGAGGCGGCATCATGCGTAACCACCCGGAGCCGGGCAGCGCTGGCGATCCGACCCGACTGCGTGCCTCCGGCACGGTCGGCGTCGCGATGGTGACCCCCTTCAGTGCCGAGGGCAAGCTCGATGTCGACGCCGGTGTCGCGCTGGCCGCGCGCCTGGTCGACCGCGGTGTCGATCTGCTCGCGATCTCCGGCACCACCGGTGAATCGCCGACCACCACCGAATCGGAGAAGGCCGATCTGCTGCGCGCCGTCGTCGACGCCGTCGGCTCGCGCGCCACGGTGATCGCCGGTGCGGGCACCTACGACACCGCGCATTCGGTGGAGCTGGCGCGCAACGCCCAGCGCGCGGGTGCTCATGGTTTGCTGGTGGTGACGCCGTACTACTCGCGGCCCACCCAGGAAGGCTTGATCGCGCATTTCACCGCGGTCGCCGATGCCACCGATCTGCCGGTGACGCTCTACGACATTCCGCCGCGTTCGATCGTGCCGATCGCCTCCGACACCATCCGCCGACTGGCCGAGCATCCGCGTATCGTCGCGGTCAAGGACGCCAAGGGCGATCTCAACGCCGGTGCCGAACTCATCGCCACCACCGGCCTCGACTTCTACTCCGGCGACGACACGCTGAACCTGCCGTGGCTGTCGATCGGTGCGACCGGATTCATCAGTGTCATCGGTCATCTCGTGCCGGAACGCCTGCGTGAACTCGTGGACGCCTACACCTCCGGCGATGTGGTGCGGGCCCGCGAGATCAATGCCGGGCTGGTGCCGTTGAACGCCGCGATGGCCCGCCTCGGCGGTGTCGCGATGTCCAAGGCGAGCCTGCGCCTGCTCGGTATCGAGGTCGGTGAACCGCGATTGCCGCAGCTCATGCCCGGCCCCGATCAGTGCGATCTGCTCAGCGCCGACCTCAGGGCCGCCGGAGTGCTCGGATGACGGCCCCGCTAGGCCGTCGTCCCCGTCGTACCGCCAGCCGCGGTGCCGGTCCCGCCGAACCGCGCCCCCCGCAGCCGCCCGCGCCTGCGCCGGAAAAGCCCGCTGACGCAACGCTTTCTGCGCCGAGTGAGGTCGAGCAACCCGCCGCGGCGGCGCCGACGAAGAAGGCTGCCGCGAAAGCGTCCGCCGCGCCCGCGAAATCGGCCGCGCCCGCCGAATCCCGTGGTGGTCAGTCCGGCTCGCGTAAGCAGGGCGGGCGGTCCCGTCAGGGTGGCCGTGGTCGGGGCGATCAGTCCGCGCCGCCACCGGATCCGCGTGCCGCCGTCGCGCCGCAGGATCGGCTCGGCACGCCGCCGAAGGCACCGCGTAACGGCCTTCGGGTCTTCGCGCTCGGCGGTATCGGCGAAATCGGCCGGAACATGACCGTTTTCGAGTACGGCGGCAAACTGCTCATCGTCGACTGTGGTGTGCTGTTCCCCGAGGATCAGCAGCCCGGCGTCGATCTGATCCTGCCCGACTTCCGCCCGATCGAGGATCGGATGGACGATGTGGTCGCGGTCGTGCTCACCCACGGTCACGAGGACCACATCGGTGCGGTGCCGTTCCTGCTGCGGCTGCGCCCCGACATCCCGGTCGTCGGCTCCAGATTCACCCTCGCACTCGTCGCGGCGAAATGCCGCGAACACCGCCAGCATCCGAAACTGGTGGAGGTCACCGAGGGCCAGCACACCACGCACGGTCCGTTCGGCTGCGAATACTTCGCCGTCAACCATTCGATCCCGGATGCCATCGCCGTCGCGATCCGCACCCCGGCGGGCGTGGCGCTGCATACCGGTGACATCAAGCTGGACCAGCTGCCGCTCGACGGCAGGCTCACCGACCTGGCCGGATTCTCCCGCCTCGGCGACGAAGGCGTCGACCTGTTCCTGGTCGACTCCACCAACGCCGAAGTGCCCGGTTTCGTCACCCCCGAACGCGAGATCGGCGGCGTGCTCGACACGGTGATCGGCAAGGCCAAGGGCCGGGTGATCGTCGCCTCCTTCGCCAGCCATGTGCACCGCATCCAGCAGGTCGTCGATGTGGCCCAGAAGTACGGTCGCCGGATCTGTTTCGTCGGACGGTCGATGGTCCGCAATATGCAGATCGCGCAAGATCTCGGCTATCTGACGGTGCCGGACGGTATCGTCGTCGAACTCGATCAGGCCGCGACCCTGCCCAGCGACAAGCTGGTGCTGATCTCCACCGGATCGCAGGGCGAGCCGCTGTCGGCGCTGTCCCGGATGGCGCGCGGCGACCACCGCCAGATCAATATCAGGGCCGACGATCTGGTGGTGCTGGCCTCCTCGCTGATCCCCGGCAACGAGAACTCGGTCTTCGCCGTGGTCAACGGTCTGGCCCGGCTCGGCGCCTCGGTGATCACCCAGCAGAGCGCGAAGGTGCACGTCTCCGGCCACGCGTCGGCGGGCGAGCTGCTCTACCTGTACAACGCGGTGCGACCCACCAATGCCATGCCCGTACACGGTGAATGGCGGCATCTGCGCGCCAACGCCGCCCTCGCGGTGGCCACCGGCGTCCCGGAGGATCGCGTGGTGCTCGCCGAGGACGGCGTGGTGGTGGATCTGGTCGACGGCATCGCCTCGATCGTCGGCCGGGTGCCGGTCGGGCACGTCTACGTCGACGGGCTCTCGGTCGGCGACGTCGGCGAATCCACGCTGTCGGACCGCCTCGTCCTCGGCGAGGGTGGCTTCATCGCCATCACCGTCGCGATCGACGAGACCACCGGTAAGGCGGTGAGCCCACCGGAGGTGAGCGGTCGCGGGTTCTCCGACGATCCCACCGCACTGTCGGAGGCCGCGCAGCTGGTCGAGTCCGAGCTGCTGCGCCTGGCCGGTGAAGGCATCACCGACACCCATCGCATCGCGCAGGGCGTGCGCCGGGTGGTTGGCCGCTGGGTGGCCGATACCTATCGGCGCCGGCCGATGATCGTGCCGACCGTCATCGGGGTCTGAGACCGGCACGCACTCGCCGAACCCGCCGGATGCCTCGTCGTCCGGCGGGTTTTTCGCTGTCGAGGCGGCGACGGACGCGGTGTGTCGGCGTGTTCCGCGCCGCAACCCGGTGCATGATGAGGACTCATCACCTGGGCATTCGCCCCGCGCCTTCGGAGAAGTTACAGGCGATACCAGTGTTGCGGATGGTCCTGATGGTGCGTTTACGGCTAGCCTGAGTTCATGGCAGGTAAGTCCCGCAGCACCACGACGACACGTGCGCGGGCGGGATCGGCTCGGGGGCGGACAACTGCGGCCTCCTCGCGTTCGGCTACGAACCCATCTCGTTCGACCACTCGCACCGGTTCCGCCGCCCGCGGCCGCACCACGGCGGCCCGCGGCCGCGCCTCCGCCGGACGGGTCAAGGCGGCCGGTCGTAAACCTGCCCGGCGTCGATCCGATACCGCGCCGCTGGCCGTCCTCGGACGCGGGATCAGCAGCGGCTGGAACATGCTCGCGCGTGGCCTCGGCGCCACCACCCGCACCCTGAGCCGCGCCGGCGAGATCGAGCACGGCCACCGTCGCGATGGGATCGCCCTCGGTCTGATCGCGCTCAGCGGCGTGATCGCCGCCGCCGTCTGGCTCTCGGCGGGCGGACCGATCGGACATTTCGTCGAAGACGCCATCCGCGCGGTCTCCGGCTCGGCCTCGGCCGCCCTGCCGTTCGTGGCCGCGGGCATCGCGCTGGTGTTGATGCGCACCGAACCGCATCCGGAGATCCGTCCCCGCCTGGTACTCGGCGGACTGCTCATCGGGCTGCCGCTGCTCGGACTCTGGCATATCGCCGCGGGCGCGCCGACCGACGCGCACGGACGTTCGCGCGCGGCCGGATTCGTCGGGTTCGTGGTCGGTGGCCCGCTCACCGATGGGCTGACCGCGTGGTTGTCGGTGCCGATTCTGTTGCTGGCCATCGTCTTCGGTCTGTTGTTGGTCACCGGGATCACCGTCCGGGAAGTGCCCGAGCTGTTCCGGCACTATTTCGGCACTGCCAGCGGCGGCGACGAATACGACGACTACGACCCCGAATTCGCGTCCGGCGGCTACGACGCCGATGGATTCCCGCTCTCGCGTGGCGGTTCCCGGCGTCGTGGCCGGACCCCGGCCGAGAACTATCCGACCGACGAGTTCGCCGGGTCCGATGCCGTCACCGAGGCGCTGGGCGAACCACCGCTGCGCGATGCCAAACCGATCGCCGAACAGGCGCGGGCCGAGCCGCCGAAGCCCAAGCCGAAACCGAAACCGGCGAAGGCGGTGGATCAGACCCCGCCGCCGCCGAAGGAACCGGAGTTCGTCACCGACCGGGTCATCGAGGGCGATTACACGCTGCCGCCGATGAACCTGCTCACCGATGGTGAACCGCCCAAGAAGCGCAGCGCCGCCAACGAATCGATGATCGAGGCGATCACCGAGGTGCTGGTGCAGTTCAAGATCGACGCCGCCGTCACCGGCTTCGTCCGCGGACCGACGGTCACCCGCTACGAGGTGGAACTCGGCCCCGGTGTGAAGGTCGAGAAGATCACCGCGCTGGCCCGCAATATCGCCTATGCGGTCGCCACCGAGAACGTCCGCCTGCTCGCACCGATCCCGGGCAAATCGGCGGTGGGCATCGAGGTGCCCAACTCCGATCGGGAACTGGTGCGCCTGGCCGATGTCCTCAAGGCGCCCTCCACCCGAAACGACCACCACCCGCTGGTGATCGGCCTCGGTAAGAACATCGAGGGTGAGTTCCTGTCGGCGAATCTGGCCAAGATGCCGCATCTGCTGGTGGCGGGTTCCACCGGTTCCGGTAAGTCGAGCTTCGTGAACTCGATGCTGGTGTCGCTGTTGCAGCGGGCCACCCCGGAGGAGGTCAGGATGATCCTGATCGACCCGAAGATGGTGGAACTGACCCCCTACGAGGGCATTCCGCATCTGATCACCCCCATCATCACCCAGCCGAAGAAGGCGGCCGCGGCGCTGGCCTGGCTGGTGGAAGAGATGGAACAGCGGTATCAGGACATGCAGGCCAACAAGGTCCGCCATATCGACGATTTCAACAAGAAGGTGAAGTCGGGCGCGATCACCGCACCGTTGGGCAGCGAACGCGTCTACCGCCCCTACCCCTACATCCTGGCCATCGTGGACGAACTCGCCGATCTGATGATGACCGCACCGCGTGACGTCGAGGACGCTATCGTGCGGATCACCCAGAAGGCGCGCGCCGCGGGCATTCATCTGGTGCTGGCGACGCAGCGTCCGTCGGTCGATGTGGTGACGGGCCTGATCAAGACCAATGTGCCTTCGCGGCTCGCGTTCGCGACCTCCTCGCTGACCGATTCGCGCGTCATCCTGGATCAGCCGGGTGCGGAGAAGCTCATCGGTATGGGTGACGGCCTGTTCCTGCCGATGGGGGCCGGTAAACCGACCCGGTTGCAGGGCGCCTACATCAGTGATGAAGAGATCCACGCCGTCGTCGAGTTCACCAAGAATCAGGCCGAACCCGAGTACACCGAGGGCGTGACGGCGGCCAAGGCGGGGGAGAAGAAGGATGTCGACCCCGATATCGGCGACGATCTGGACCTGTTCGTGCAGGCGGTGGAGTTGGTGGTCACCTCACAGTTCGGTTCCACCTCGATGCTGCAACGCAAGCTGCGGGTCGGGTTCGCGAAGGCCGGTCGCCTGATGGATCTGATGGAGACGCGCAATGTCGTCGGCCCGAGCGAGGGGTCGAAGGCGCGCGATGTGCTGGTGAAACCGGATGAACTCGATGGGCTGCTGTGGTCGATTCGCGGCGGTGGGGACGAGGCGCCCGAGGAGTCGGAGGACTGATTCGGCGGGTTGCGGTTCGGTAGGTTTGCTCTGGCCGATCCGCACTGTCGTGAGGCGTGCGGGATCGGACGAGGAGTGACCTCCGTCGAGGCTTTCCGTGGGCAGGAATGGGTGGCAGCAGGAGGATTCGAACCTCCGATGGCGTAATGCACCTGATTTACAGTCAGGCCCTTTCGTCCACTCGGGCATACTGCCGTCTTTTCGCGTGCTTTCATGGGCACACGAAAAAAAAGGCCATTCCTGGCTTCATCGCCTGGAATGGCCCTGCTGGATCGCGTGGATCGAGCTAGGGGCCGCTCCGGGCGCGCCGATCGGCATACAGCGAGGCCTCGGGCATGCGGAAGCTACCGAGCGGACGTGCGACGCCGAGTCGGCACAACTGCCGCTCGTGAATGCGCTGCGCGTTCATGGCTCGAGCCTTTCGCCGGAAGTGTTGGTGTGTCGGTTGTTTCGATGACGGTTACCAAAGTAGCACCCGAATAATGTTCGGGAAAAGCCTTTTTCGTCTCCGAATTGTTTGTCGCCGCTTGTGCGGGATTTCCGAATCGTGCCACCGTGCTCGGTTGCTGCTGACGCTTTGCCCATCCGCCGACCGCGGCGGTGAGTGCGCACCCGTGCGTCACCGAGGTTCGTCGGTGTCGACCGCGTGGGCCTCGGCCACGGCCCCGATGGTCGACGGACCGGTCCTCGGTCGGCGGCCGAGGGCGGACCCACAAGCGGGATGGCCCTCACGGCGCGGTGACCACCGGTGGATGTGAAATCATGGTGAGCAACCAACCCGCAAGCCGAGCAAATCAGGCAAATCGGGCATGATTGACGCCATGATGCTTACTGCCGATCGGAGCGCACCATGCAGGTGACCGCGCTGGAGTGGGGGATCACCATCGCGGTGATCCTCGGCTTGTTCGTCTTCGACTTCTTCGCCCACGTACGCACACCGCACGAGCCGACCTTCCGGGAGTCCGGCTTCTGGTCGGCGGTCTACATCGGTCTGGCGCTGGCATTCGGTGGTTTCATCGCCTGGAAGTGGGGCGGGACGTATGCCGGGGAGTACTACGCCGGTTTCGTCACCGAGAAGGCGCTCTCGGTCGACAACCTGTTCGTCTTCCTGATCATCATGTCGACCTTCGCGGTGCCGCGGATCTACCAGCAGAAAGTCTTGTTGATCGGCATCGTGGTCGCGCTGGTGATGCGCGGTATCTTCATCGCCGTCGGCGCCGCCGCGATCAGCGCCTTCAGCTGGGTGTTCTACCTGTTCGGCCTGTTCCTGGTCTACACCGCGGTCAAACTGCTGCGCGAGAGTGGGCATGAGGTCGAACAGGAGGAGAAGCGCGACAGTCGTATCGTCGCGCTCACCAAACGGCTGGTGCCGACCACCGATGAATACGACGGTGACAAGCTGCTGACCAGGGTGAACGGCCGTCGCGTCGTCACTCCGATGCTGCTGGCCCTCCTGGCGATCGGATTCGCCGATCTGCTCTTCGCGCTCGACTCGATCCCGGCCATCTACGGCCTGACCGAACAGCCCTACATCGTGTTCGTGGCCAACGCGTTCGCGCTGATGGGCCTGCGGCAGCTGTACTTCCTGATCGGTGGCCTGCTCGACCGGTTGGTGTACCTGTCCTACGGCCTGTCGGCGATCCTGGCGTTCATCGGGGTGAAGCTGGTGCTGCACGCCCTGCACGAGAACACGCTGCCGTTCATCAACGGTGGCGAACACGTCACGGTGCCGGAGATCTCCACCGCGTTCTCGCTGACGGTGATCATCGGCATCCTGGTGGTGGCGACCGTGGCCAGTCTGCTGCGCACCAAACAGTCGGCAAAGTAGCGGCAACCCGGTGGCGCCGGTCCGGTGTTCCGACCGGCGCCACCGGGCTCATGCGTCGCTCATCGCTCCGAAGATGGGCAGCCATTCGTTCACCTTCACGTCGGTGATCAGGTGCTGCCCGGCGAACGGATCCTCGGCCAGCAGCTTCCGCAGCGCGGCCTCGTCATCGGCCCGGAACACCAGCAGCGCGCCCGAACCGTCGGGATACGGTCCGCTGGTCAGCAGGGTGCCCTCCGCGAGTCGGTCGGCCAGCCAGGCGCGATGCGTGGGGCGGTGCTCATCGCGGCCGGGGACGGTCTCGGTGGTGTAGGTGTAGTGGACGGCGAACAGCGGCACGATCGATCGCTTTCTGTCGAAGGGTGGTGCGGACCGCTCAGAGGGTGAGCAGCATCCGGGTATTGCCGAGGGTGTTCGGCTTGACGTAGCTGAGGTCGAGGAATTCGGCGACACCGGTGTCGTAGGAGCGGCACATCTCGGCGTACACCTCGGCGGTCACCGGCGTCCCGTCGATCTCGACGAACCCGTGCCGGGAGAAGAACTCCACCTCGAAGGTCAGCACGAACACCCGGCTCAGTTCCAGCTCCCTGGCCACTTCGAGCAGTTGCCGCACGATGAGCTTGCCCACACCGTGGCCTTTGACGTCCGGATGGACCGCGACCGTGCGGACCTCGCCGAGGTCGGCCCACAGCACGTGCAGTGCGCCGCAGCCGACCACCCGGCCGTCCAGTTCGGCCACCCAGAATTCCTGCACCGCCTCGTACAGGTTGACCAGATTCTTCTCCAGTAGGATCCGGCCCGCATAGACGTCCACCAGGGCTTTGATCGCGGGGACGTCGGAGGTTCGGGCGCGGCGCATGGTCGGAACACGATCAGGGGCGCCTGCCGATGCGGTGGCTGGCGCGGTCGACAGTGCCGCGTCTGCCGGATCGGCGGGCACCACGGCGGGTGCGTCGCTGGTCGAACCACTCAGTGGTCCCCGTGAGGTCATGGGGTGCACAGTAGTCGGCCCCGCTACCGATAGTCTGGAGATGTGCCGCACACCCAGTCGTACCGCTCAACGCATCGCGCCGGGCAGCGCGACTGGACCGAGAGGCGGCCATGAGCGTGCAACCCGATGAAATGGATCGCGGTTGGTCCGGCCCCGCGCCGCTGCGCCCGAGCCTGGTGCCACCGCCCGCCGAACCCGCCGTTCCGCTGCTGAACATCGCCAATGTGCTGACCATGGCCAGGATCGCCCTGGTCCCGCTGTTCGTCCTCGCGCTGTTCGCCGGCGGCGGGCACGACACCGGCTGGCGGATCACCGCGGCCGCGCTGTTCGGGTTGGCCGCCATCACCGACCGGTTCGACGGGCAATTGGCCCGCAAATACGGTCTGGTCACCGACTTCGGCAAACTGGCCGACCCCATCGCGGACAAGGCGCTGATCGGCTCCGCCCTGATCGGACTGTCCGTGCTCGGTGATCTGGCCTGGTGGATGACGATCGTGATCTGCGGGCGGGAACTGGGGGTGACGCTGTTGCGGTTGATCGTGGTGCGCCGCGGCGTGATCCCGGCCGGTCGGGGCGGCAAACTGAAAACTCTGGTGCAATCGCTGGCGATCGCGGTGCTCGTGCTGCCGCTCGCGGGCGGGTTCGCCACCGCGGGGATGGCGCTGATGTGGGTGGCGCTGGTGCTGACCGTCGCCACCGGACTCGACTACGTCGGGCAGGCGGCGCGCGTCTGGTTCGCCGGATCGGCCCGCACCCGTCCCACATGACCGATCCGCTCACCGTCGGCGTGCCCGCCGCGGAACTGGTGGCCGCGCTGACGGCGGCCGGTCAGACCGTGGCCACGGCCGAATCACTGACCGCTGGCCTGCTCAGCGCCACCATCGCGGGCGTCCCCGGTGCCAGCGTGGTGCTGCGCGGCGGCCTGGTGGTGTATGCCACCGACCTCAAACACAGCCTGGCCGGTGTGGGCGCCGAGGTGCTCGCGAACGAGGGTCCGGTGGCCGCGAGTACCGCCGAACAGCTCGCTGTCGGCGCCCGTACCCGCTGCGGCGCCGACTGGGGCGTCGGGCTCACCGGTGTCGCGGGACCGGATCGGCAGGGCGGATATCCGGTGGGAACGGTGTTCCTCGGGCTGGCCGGGCCGGGCCATACCGAGGTGATGCGGTTGAAACTGTCCGGCGACCGGTGGAACATCAGACTCGGTGCGACGCGGACCGCGGTCGCCGAACTCCTGCGCTGCGTGCGCGGACCGGCGGCCTCGGACTGAGTTCGCGGGCGAGATGCCTCGCTCGGGAACCAACCGGGCGCGCCGGAACGTTGTGCCAGAAAGAACGGCGTATATGCGCCGACGGCCTGGAAACAGGGAGTTAGGAGACCGAGATGGCGCTGCTGCGAGAAGCGATCGGTGACAGTCTGCGGCGTGCGCGTCTCGCCCAGCGGCGGACCCTGCGGGAGGTGTCCACGTCCGCACGGGTGAGTCTCGGCTACCTGTCCGAGGTCGAACGCGGCCGCAAGGAGGCCTCCAGCGAGCTGCTGGCCGCGATCTGCGAAGCCCTCGATGTTCCGTTGTCGCGGGTGCTGTGGGATGTGAGCACGATCATGGCCGGCGTCGACGATGCGCGTGAGCCGGTCGCGGCCGAGGCCCTGCCCGAGCCGGACGGCGCCGAGCGCGCGGCGGAACCTGTCGAGGCGGCCGCCGAGTCCGAATCCGCCGTGGCCACGATGTCGGTGGCCGGTGCCCGCCCACACATCGACGGTGACACCAGGATCGTCATCCCCGCGCCACGCTCGGACACGCTGGTTCTGGTGCGGAGTGCGTGAGCCGGGAATCGGGGACGCATGAGCCCGAAATCCGGGATGGGCCGTGGCAACGCTGCGGCCCACCCGCAAGAACGGATAGATTCGTCATAGGTGGCCGAACGGGTCGAGCCCCCGCATCCTCGCGGGCTCGGTCCGAACCAGGGCCACATGGTGGAGGATAGGCATATATCGGGTGCGTGACGGTCGCGCACTGGAGTCGCGCACAGCGGCGCAGCAGATGGAGGCGGGATCAATCGATGGCTAATCCGTTCGTCAAGGCCTGGAAGTACATGATGGCCCTCTTCGATTCGAAGATCGAAGAGCACGCGGATCCGAAGGTCCAGATCCAGCAGGCTATCGAGGAAGCCCAGCGCCAGCATCAGGCCCTCTCACAGCAGGCCGCGTCGGTCATCGGCAACCAGCGTCAGCTGGAGATGAAGCTGAACCGGCAGCTCGACGAGGTCGAGAAGCTCAACGCCAATGCCCGTCAGGCCGTGATGCTGGCCGATCAGGCCACCGCGGCGGGCGATACCGAGAAGGCGATCCAGTACACCAACGCCGCCGAGGCGTTCGCTGCCCAGCTGGTCACCGCCGAGCAGTCGGTCGAAGACCTGAAGGTGCTCCACGATCAGTCGTTGCAGGCCGCCGCGCAGGCCAAGAAGGCGGTCGAGCAGAACGCCATGCTCTTGCAGCAGAAGGTCGCCGAGCGCACCAAGCTGCTCAGCCAGCTCGAGCAGGCCAAGATGCAGGAGCAGGTCAGCGCCTCGTTGCAGCAGATGGACTCCACGCTGTCGGCGCCCGGTTCCACCCCGAGCCTCGACGCGGTGCGCGAGAAGATCGAACGCCGTTACGCCACCGCGCTCGGTTCGGCCGAACTGGCGCAGAACACGGTGCAGGGGCGGATGCTCGAGGTGCAGCAGGCCAGCATCCAGATGGCCGGGCACAGCAAGCTCGAACAGATCCGTGCCTCGATGCGCGGCGACGCGCTGCCCTCGGGCGGCGCCGCACCGGCGATCAACCCGGCGCAGGCACAGGCCGATCCGGCCCAGCCGCAGCCGCAGATGAACAAGGGCCAGACCGCACAGCAGTAGCGGGTTGGACGCGAGGAACAACGATGGTGGCGAGTGTGCGGGCGTCCGGTAGACCGGTGGGCGCCCGCACCCGCCCCGGATACCGGCCGTCCGGTGCGACGGCCGCGGTGGCGTCGGCGGAAGGATGGACATGAGCCGCAAGCAATCACGCGGCCGCGTCGGCGGCACGAACATCACACAAACGCCGCCCTTCGGGGCCATACAGGCCGCCAACCTGCCGGATACGCTGCGCGAAGCGGGCGAGCACGCCCTCGGAGCGGTGCGGCGCTGGGCCGATCCACGTGAACGCGAGCTGCGTAAACGTCGTCGTGCCCGCAGGCGCAGTATGCAGCTCGGTACCGTCTCCGGTCTCACCACGGTGGGAACTGTTGGGCTGGTGGTGATCTCGGCCCCCGCATGGGCCGTTGTCGTGGTCGGGGGTGGTGCGGTGGCCCTGGTCACCGGCACCGCGCTCAGCGCCCGCCGCTATCTGCGGTTGCGCGGCAAGCCCCTACCGCAGGCGGCGTTCATCGCACGTAAAGCTCCCGGTGTGCGGTCGGGCGCCCGCGCGCCGATCCTGCGATTGGTGCGGGCCGAGCGCGCCATGCACGATCTCGCCGCGCAGATCGCCCGCTCACATCGGCTACCACCCGACGAACTCGACGATCTGCTCGATACCGCGCGCTCCGGCGCCGCGGCATTACATGCCCTCGCCGCCGATATCGTCGCAATGGAACGCGCCGCGGCCACCGTCGGCCCCACCAACCCGGCGGCAGCGACCGCGCTCACCGGGAATGCCGGTGCCGCCCTCGACCGCCTCGCATCCGGTGTGGCCGAATACGAACAGCTGGTCGCCGCGGCGGGCCGCGTCCTCGCCGTGCCGGACAGCGCGGTGGTGGCCTACCAGTTCAACGGCATCGTCGCCGAACTCCAGCACGCCGCCGACCGCCTCGACGGCTGGGCCCAGGCCCTTACCGAAATCGCCGACCGACAGGCCCCCGCTCCGCTGCCTCCGCACGGTCGCTGACCGTCGCCGAACAGCGGTCGGCCCCGGGAGCGTGCGCTCCGGGGCCGACTGTTTCGCTGATGACCTGCTCAGAGGGAGCGGGCGATGATTTCCTTCATGATCTCGTTGGTGCCCGCGTAGATCATCTGCACGCGGTTGTCGACCCACATGCGGGAGATGGGGTACTCGGTCATATAGCCGTAACCACCATGCAGTTGCAGACATTCGCTGGCCACCGACATGGCGCGTTCGGTGGTCCACCACTTGGCCATCGCGACGGTGGGGATATCGAGTTCGCCCACGATGTGCTTGGCGATGCAGTCATCGGTGAACACGCGGGCGATCTTGGCCTCGGTAGCGACCTCGGCGAGCTTGAACTTGGTGTTCTGGAAACCGAACACCGAGCGGCCGAACGCCTCACGCTCCTTGGTGTAGCGCAGTGTGTGCTCGAGCGCGACCTCCATGCCCGCCACCGAACCGACGGCGATGATGAGCCGTTCCTGCGGCAGCTGCTGCATCAACTGGATGAAACCCTGCCCCTCGGTGGTGCCGAGCAGATTGCTCACCGGGATGCGCACGTCCTCGAAGAACAGTTCGGAGGTGTCCTGGCCCTTCTGGCCGATCTTGTCGAGCACCCGGCCGCGCCGGAAACCGGGTCGATCGGCCTCGACCAGTACCAGGCTGATACCGGAGGCGCCCTGGCTGGTGTCGGTCTTGACCACCACGATGATCAGGTCGGCCTGCGCGCCGTTGGTGATGAAGGTCTTCGATCCGTTGACGATGTACTCGTCACCGTCGCGCACCGCCTTGGCCTTGACGTTCTGTAGATCCGACCCGGTACCCGGCTCGGTCATCGCGATGGCGCCGACCACCTCACCGCTGGCCATCTTCGGCAGCCACTGCTGCTTCTGCTCCTCGGTGCCGTAGGCGAGCAGGTAGTGCGCGACGATCCCGTTGTGCAGGCTCTGCCCCCAGGCGGTATCGACGACGCGGGCCTGCTCCTCGATCAGCACGGCCTCATGGGCGAAGGTGCCGCCACCGCCGCCGTACTCCTCCGGGATCGACAGGCACAGCAGACCGAGTTCACCGGCTTTGTTCCACAGGTCGCGGTCGACATGGTGCTGCTCGATGTACTTGTCGACATTGGGCGCGACCTCCTTCTCGAAGAAGGCCCGCGCCAGTTCGCGCAGCGCGTCGAGATCCTCGTTCATCCAACACGACCGGTAGGTGGTCATCGGGTGTCCTCCCGTTGAGCGGTCCCCGGGGCAGTATTCGTTACCGGGAATAACGGGTACAGTGTGTCCCACACCGGCCGATGTGACAAGCCCCACCACCGGATGCGGGCCCTACCTCCGATAGCGTGGCGCGACGTGGAACGACAGCGATGGACCGATACCGCCGAATCGCGGCGGTCCGGATCGAGCGCGACGGCGCGTGACGAACGGCGCGCCGCGATCGTCGACGCCGCCGTCGCCGCGATCGCCGAATACGGTCCCGATGCGCTGACCGGCCAGATCGCCGACCGCGCCGGATTGAACCGCACCCACTTCTACCGCCATTTCGCGAGCAAGGAAGAACTCGACCGGGCGGTGGCCAAACGGGCACATCTGGAGATCACCGAACGGATCCGCGCCGGGCTCGGCGTCGACGGCACCCCGCTCGACATCATCAGGGCGCCGATCGTCGAACACGTCGGCTGGGCGGGCGAACACCCGAACCTGTACCGGTTCCTGCTGGGACGCAACTACCGTCGCGGCAAGGACGATCCGCGGATCGGCGGCAGCGCGTTCGCCACGGAGATCTCCGCGGCCGCCGCCCGCTACATACCGCGCTTCGACGCCGATCCGGTCGCCGCCGACCGCCTGGTGGTGGCCTTGCTCGGCCTCACCGACGCCACCGTGCAGTGGTGGCTCACCTACCGGGAGACCTCACGCGAGGATCTGGTCGAACTACTCACCACGCAGGCCTGGCTGCTGATCGATCACCATTTGCGGGCGATCGGCGTCACGCTCGATCCGGACGCGCCGCTGCACCGGGTGCGCGTCGAATCGGGCTGACGTTTTGCTTCGGGCTCGGCGGCCCGGCGGGGATCAGTGTGTGATCTCGAGCGTGGAATGCACCGGGGTATTGCCAGTGGTCAGATCGAGCACCGGGCAGTGCGCCTCGACCGCCTGCTGGAGTTCGGTGTAGCGCTGGTCGGTCTCGGGCCCGCTGACTCGCACCGTCACCCGAACCTCCTGGAAGCCCGGCCGCACCGAGTCGTCGAGGCCGAAGAAGCCACGAACATCCAGATCGCCCTCGGCGGTCAGGCGGAGTTCATCGATGGCGATGCCGAGCCGCTGGGCCCAGAACCGGTAGGTCACCACCTGGCACGACAGCAGCGCCGCCAGGTACACCTCGACCGGATTGGCGGCGGTATCGGCACCACCGAGCGTCGGCGGCTCGTCCACCACCAGGGTGTGGCTGCGCAACGTGATCGCACTCGCCACCCGACCCTGCGGTGTCGCGGACGCGCGGAACACCACTTGGGCGTTGCGCGGATCCTCGGCGACGGCGGCGGTGGTGGCTGCGGTGATGTCGTTGAGCGGGGTGGCGGTGGTCGCCGGGGAAGTCGTCATGATCGCGACGGTAGGACCGGCCCGCGCGGCGGACGACCATTGCGCTCGGGCTGATTCTGACTACTGACCCGACCATGCTCCGTGGCTAGGGGTGAACCCTGAACTTCACCCCGATATCGGCCTTCACCTGGTGATTTATCGCTGAGTCGGTGCCATGCTCGAAGGGACAACGAATCGCTGGGAGGCACGAAAATGCTGTGGAAGATCATCGGTGTGGTCGCCGTCGTCTGGATCGCGCTGGCCGTCATCGGCGCGTTGATCAAAGGTCTGTTCCCGATCCTGGTGATCAGCGCCGTGGTGTTCGGCCTCTACCTGCTCTACAAGGCGGTGTCGGGTTCGGACAACAACACCGTGAGCAAACTCTGACGTCTGTACGGCCCCGGCCGTGTGTCATCCGACGTGGATGGCGCACGGCCCGTTGCCATCTCGGCCCGCGTGTTTGAATGGCGGGTATGGAGCAGTTACCCGAGGACTGGCAGCGCGGCTTGGTCATCGTCGCGCATCCCGACGACATCGAATACGGCACCGCCGCGGCCGTGGCGCGCTGGACCGGCCAGGGCAAGGACATCCGTTATGTTCTTGCCACCTCGGGTGAGGCCGGTATCGCCGGGATGGTGCCCGCGGACGCCGGTCCGCTGCGCGAGGGTGAGGAGATCGCCTCGGCCGCCGTGGTCGGGGTGAGCGAGGTCGAGTTCCTCGGCTACCCGGACGGCCGCGTCGAGGAGACTCTGGCGCTGCGTCGCGATCTCGCCGGGGCGATCCGGCGGCATCGTCCGGAGATGGTGGTGCTGTTCAACTTCGGCGATACCTGGGCGCCGGGATACGCCAACAGCGCTGATCACCGTGCCGTCGGGCGGGCCGCGCTGGACGCGATCTCCGATGCGGGCAATGAATGGATCTTCCGCGAGCTGGCGGAGCTGGAACCGTGGACGCCGCGCTGGGCGGCGGTGGCCGGACCGAAGATGACCCATGCCGTCGACGTCACCGACACCATCGACAAGGCCGTGGCCTCGCTGGCCGAGCACGGCCGCTATCTGGCGGCGTTGAGTGACGAGCCGATCGTGGAGCAGGCGCGCGCTGTGATCGATATGGCCACCGCACCCAAGGACGGCTTCCCCGCCGAGCGCGCGGTGGGATTCGAGCTGTTCTACTTTCGCGGCTGAGCCAGGGGCCGTCGTGGTCGATGACCGGTGTGGCAGGCTGGGCGGATGCGAGTAGCCGTCATCGCTGGCCCGGACCCGGGTCACGCGTTCCCCGCTATCGCGCTGTGTTCGCGCTTCGCCGCCGCCGGTGACGAACCGGTGCTGTTCACCGGACCGCGCTGGTTCGACGCCGCTCGCGCGGCGGGGATCGGGGTGCGCAGGCTCAAGGGGCTCGCGCCGCGCTCCACCGATGACGATCGCGACGCCGGGCAGCGCATCCATGAACGCGCCGCGCACATCTCGACCGAGATCCTGCCCGAACTCGGCGCCATGCTGCCGGAACTGGTGGTCTCCGATGTGCTGACCGCGGGCGGCGGGATGGCGGCCGAACGGCTCGGTGTGCCCTGGGTCGAACTGTCACCGCATCCGCTGTATCTACCGTCGAAGGCGTTGCCGCCCATCGGTAGTGGCCTCGCACCTGGTGTCGGGCTGCGCGGCCGGGTGCGCGACGGTGTCTTGCGCACCATGACCGCGCGTGCCATCGAACAGGGACGGCGGCAGCGGGCGCGGGCGCGGGAAAGTGTCGGGCTGCCGGGGCAGGATCCGGGGCCGATCGCCCGGCTGATCGCGACGCTGCCCGCGTTGGAGGTGCCGCGTCCGGATTGGCCGGACATCGCGCATCTGATCGGACCGCTGCTGTGGGAGCCGACCGACGCGATACTCGAGCCGCCGCCCGGTGACGGGCCGCTGGTGATGGTGGCGCCCTCCACCGCGCATACCGGGGTCGCCGGAATGGTGGAGACGGTGCTCGCGGGACTGGACGGAACCGGTGTCCGGGTGGCGGTGTCGATGCTGGACGAACCGCCCGCCGATCTGCCGCCCTGGGCCACCGCCGGCCTCGGCCGCCAGGACGAACTGCTCCGGCACGCCTCGGTGGTCGTCGGCGGTGGGGGACACGGACTGCTCGCGAAAGCGCTGTCGGCCGGAGTTCCCGTGGTGACGGTTCCCGGCGGTGGCGACCAGTGGGAGCTCGCCAATCGTGCAGTGCGCCATGGCAGTTCGCTGCTGGTGCGTCCGCTGACCGCCGATGCCGTCCGCGCGGCCGTGCAGCGGGTGCTGGCGGAACCGGGTTTTGCGGTCGCGGCGGCCGAGGCCGCGGCGGGCCGGACGGTGGTGACCGACCCGATCGAACTGTGTCACACCCTCCTCGCCGCCGCCCGGTAGGAATCGGCCCCACCGGGCCCGGCTGCCGTGGCGGCGGCGCGCGGGTATCTTCGACACGGTGCGATTGACCGAATTCCAGGAGCTGTTGCACACCGAGTTCGGTGTGTCCCGCGGTGACGCCTTGCTCGCCGACCATGTGATCCTGTCCCTCGGCGGCCGTACCGGCGCCGCCGCCATCGAAGCCGGTATCGACCCCCGCGACGTCTGGCGTGCCCTGTGCGCCGAATTCGACGTCCCCCGCGCCCGGTGGTGAGCGGTTCCGCATCGATTCGCGACGACGGGCCGCTACCGCCGCGGATGGCCGCCCTGCTCGGCGGATCACCGGAATGGTCGGATGCTCATGAGGGCTGAGCGGTGGTGCGGGCTTCGTCCACTACCGGTTGCTCGACGGGCTGTTCTGATCCCGGCCGTGTGTTCTCAACTCTTCTTCGCGTAGTGGCGTGCGGCCTTGGCGCGGTTGCCGCAGGAGGCCATGGAGTGCCATCGCCGGGTGCCGTTCTTCGAGGTGTCGAAGAAGAACAGCACACAGTCGGGGTGGTCGCATTGACGGATGCGGTCGGGGGCCTTCGCCAGCAGGCGCAGTAGGTCGTCGGCGGCCAGCCAGCCGGGCTGCCAGGCCGGATCGGGTATTTCGGGGAGGTCGGCGGGGCCGGTCTCGGCGAGTGCGCGGCGGATCCGTCCGTGTTCGAGCACCTCGTTCAGTGCTGTCCGGTTGTCGTGTCGCACCACGTCGTAGATGGCTGAGCGGGCGGCGAGTACGGCGGTGAGTGTGGCGTCGTCGGCGGCGTGTTCGCTCAGTCCCGCCGAATTCAGCCAGATGCGCAGACCTGCCGTGTCGGTGAGCAGATCCTGCGGGCCATTGTCGATCCATCGGGTGTTCAACAGATCCAAGGCCAACGGTTCACCGAGGTGAGGGCGTGGATCGAGCATGCCTGAGGGTAACGGTTCGCTACGCACGATCACGGCGGCGACCTCCTTTTAACCGTTGAAAGTATTTCACCGGTTGACATCGCTGGTCGACTATCCCTAGGGTCTAACCAGTCAAACCTGATAAGAGGGTTTGGCATTCCCTGAGGAGGGATCATGACCACCGCCATCGCGCCCCAGCTCACCGCCGGACACGTCGGGATCGCGGTGAATCCACGCTGCGGCATCCTCGTCCCGAACTGGTCCACCGGCGGGAGCCTCCAGCTCACCGGCACCGCGGAGCTGGTGTGGGAGTCGCGCGCGGCGGGCGCCGAGTGCTCGATCGAATTCGCCATCACCGAGGTCGACGCCTCCGCGGCGGGTCCGCTGCGCTGGGGGCCCGCCGAACTCTCACCCGTCAATCCTTGACCGACTTCCGAAAGGCAGCTCATGCGACCTCCACTGCCCCCATTCGATCGCACCACCGCCGAGGCGAAGGTGCTCGCCGCCGAAAACGCCTGGAACACTCGGGATCCCGAACGCGTCGCGGCCGCCTATACGCCCGACTCGGTATGGCGTAACCGTGACGAATACTTCACCGGCCGCGCGGCCATCATCGAGTTCCTCACCCGCAAGTGGGCGACGGAGAACGGCTACGCGCTGCGTAAGGACCTGTGGGCGTTCGACGGCCACCGGATCGCCGTCCGGTTCCAGTACGAATGGCACGACGACGCCGGCCGGTGGTGGCGTAGTTACGGCAACGAACAGTGGGGGTTCGCCGCGGACGGCCTGATGGCACGCCGGGAGGCGAGCATCAACGACGTCCGCATCGACGAATCCGATCGGCGCATCTTCGGTCCGCGCGCGGCGGGGGATCGGGCCACCTTGCCGCAGTGGTAGCCGCGTAGGGCGCGTCGCTTGACTCGAACACCTGTTCGTCTAATCTGGTCGCCAGAACTTGTCGGTGCCGCCCTCTAATGTGGGCGCCAACCACAGAACGAGACTCACCCGGCGAAAAGGGGATCAGGACATGGCACCACAGGCGTACGACCGCGACAAGGCGCTCGAGCTCGCCCTGGCTCAGGTGGAGAAGAGCTTCGGCAAGGGCGCGGTGATGCGGCTCGGCGAGGAGGCCCGGCAGCCGGTGTCGGTGATCCCCACCGGCTCGATCGCGCTGGACGTGGCCCTCGGCATCGGTGGCCTGCCGCGCGGGCGTGTGGTGGAGATCTACGGCCCGGAAGCCTCGGGTAAGACCACCGTCGCCCTGCACGCGGTGGCCAACGCCCAGGCCGCGGGCGGTGTCGCGGCGTTCATCGACGCCGAGCACGCGCTCGACCCGGACTACGCCCGCAAGCTCGGCGTCGACACCGACGCGCTGCTGGTCTCCCAGCCCGATACCGGTGAGCAGGCCCTGGAAATCGCCGATATGCTGGTCCGCTCCGGCGCCATCGACATCATCGTCATCGACTCCGTCGCCGCGCTGGTACCGCGTGCGGAAATCGAAGGCGAGATGGGCGACAGCCACGTCGGCCTCCAGGCCCGGCTGATGAGCCAGGCGCTGCGCAAAATGACCAGCGCGCTGAACAATTCCGGCACCACCGCCATCTTCATCAACCAGCTGCGCGAAAAGATCGGCGTCATGTTCGGCTCACCGGAGACCACCACCGGTGGTAAGGCGCTGAAGTTCTACGCCTCGGTGCGCCTGGACGTGCGGCGTATCGAGACCCTCAAGGACGGCAGCGATGCGGTCGGCAACCGCACTCGGGTGAAGGTCGTCAAGAACAAGGTGTCGCCGCCGTTCAAGCAGGCCGAGTTCGACATCCTCTACGGACACGGCATCTCCAAGGAGGGCTCGCTCATCGATATGGGTGTCGAGCAGGGCTTCATCCGCAAATCCGGTTCCTGGTACACCTATGAAGGAGATCAGCTGGGGCAGGGTAAGGAGAACGCCCGTAAGTTCCTGCTGGACAACATCGACGTCCGCGACGAGATCGAGAAGAAGATCAAGGAGAAACTCGGCATCGGCGCCGATGTGACGGCGAGCGAAGAGGTCCCCGCCGATTTCTGATCCACGGCGCACCCGCTTCACCTCGCGGGAAGTCACTTCGCAGGCAGATGCGGCGCCGGAGGCGTCGGCTGATCCGGTCGCCGATATGCGACGGCAGCTGGCGCGCCTCGGCGTCGACATCGCTGAGACCACCGGTCTCCGGCCGGACGGCCAGAAACCGGGACGGACCCGCGCGGCCGATGGTGGTTCGGCCGATGCGGGTGTACTGGGAACTCGGTCGGGCAGGTCCGATCCGCAGCGGACAGGCTCGACCGAGTTCTCCAGGCGGGGTCGAGGTGGGCACTTCTCCGACGATGACGGTGCACGGGATACGTCGGACAGTGCCGCACCGCGGGGCCGGCGGCGAGGTGGTCGTTCCCGAGCGTCGGACATCTCGCCAGCGGCGCGATCGGAAGGTGACGACACCGGTGCCACGAGAGTCGACGGCGCACAGGCGGAGCGCGAGCCGGGCGGCACGGTCGAGCAGGCGAAAGACGCGTGCCTGCGGCTGCTGGCCGTCCGCGCCCGCAGCCGGGCCGAACTCGCCCAACGATTGGCCGCCAAGGGATACACCGCCGAAGTGAGCGAACAAGCCCTCGACCGGCTCACCGAGGTCGGCCTCATCGACGACGCCGCCTTCGCCCAGCAGTGGGTGCAGTCCCGGCACACCTACTCCGGCAAAGGCCGTCAAGCACTGGCCCAGGAACTACGCCGCAAAGGCGTATCTCGAGACGACGCAGCCCCCGCCCTCGCCGCCGTCACCACCGACGACGAACACGCCCGCGCCACCGAACTCGTCCGCCGCAAACTCCGCACCATGCCCGCGAACCTCGACCGCGACAAGGCCATCCGCCGCCTCGTCGCCATGCTCGCCCGCAGAGGCTACAACCCATCCACCGCCTACACGGTCGTCAAAACCGAACTCGACACCGCAGCCGAAGGCCGATGCTCCTCCGAACCCCCAACCGATTGACCTAGTCGTAGCCGCTGCGTAGTGGGGCATTTCGCGGCTATACGGCGGCTGCGATGGCAGCGACCGATTACCTCGAGAGTGTGAATATGAGGGTCGCAGAAGCGAGGATGGTGGCATTCGAGCGGCGCGGACACGACCTCGCGATCAGCGGATTGCGATCGAAACTGCCGGGCGGAAAGGCGATCGGCGCACAGGTCGCGACTCGCGACCTGTGCGCCGAATAGGGTGCCGGCTATGGGGCCTTGGTGATGTCGACTCCGGGGGCGGCGTCGGTGATCACCGAGTCGGCGGCCACTACGGTGCCGCCGCCCTTGCGGCGGCGGGAGCGTAGGCGGCGTTCGAGCCAGGTGGCGACCTGGGACAGGGTCATGTTCAGCAGGATCATGATGATGGCGACCACGATCAATGCGGGGATGGTGTTGGAGTTGGCGGCGCCGAGCTGCAAACCGTTGCGGACCACCTCTTCGTAGGTGATGACGTAACCGAGCGCCGAGTCCTTCAACGCCACGACCATCTGCGAGATCAGCGCGGGCAGCATGGCGGTGATGGCCTGTGGGAGCAGCACCAGGCGCATCAGCTGGCCCTTGCGCATGCCGAGCGCCGCTGCGGCCTCGGTCTGGCCCTTGGGCAGCGAGCGGATACCGGCTCGTACGATCTCCGCGATGACCGACCCGTTGTAGATGGTCAGCGCGGTGACCACCGCACCGAGCGCCAGATACTCCGATTCGAACACGTTGTACTCGGAGTACAGCGCGAACAGGAAGATCATCAGGATCAGCACCGGAATCGCGCGTGCGATCTCGACGACCGCACCGGCGACCCAGCGCACCGAACGGTGATCCGAGAGCCGGGCGATACCGAAGATCATGCCGAGCACCATCGCGAAGACGATGGACAGCACCGCGGCAACAATCGTGCCGCGCAGACCGGGCAGCAGATAGGTCGTCCAGACGTCCGCCTCGAGGAACGGCTTCCACTTGTCGGCGTCGAACTGCCCCTGCTCGTCGAAGCCGCGGTAGACGAACCACCCCGCCAGGATCACCACGGCGAGCACGATCACCGAATAGATGATGTTGCGCACCCGCGCCGCGGGACCGGGCGCATCGAACAGAACCGACGGTTCGCGGCTCATCGGGCCACCTCGAATCGTTTGGCGATGTAGCCGAACAGCAAGCCCATCGGCAGGGTCAGGATGACGAAGCCGAGCGCGAAGATCGCACCGATCGCCAGCAGCGCGGCCTCGGTGTCGAGCATCTTGGCCATCAGGAACGAGGCCTCGGCCACGCCGATGGCGGAGGCCACGGTCGAGTTCTTCGTCAACGCGATCAGCACACTGCCCAGTGGCGCGATCACCGAACGGAAGGCCTGCGGCAACACGATCAGTCGCAGGTTCTGGAGGAAACCGAGGCCCAGCGAGCGGCCCGCCTCCGACTGGCCGAGCGGCACCGTGTTGATGCCCGCGCGCAAGGACTCGCAGACGAAGGCCGCGGTGTAGACGCTCAGGCCGACGACCGCCCACCGGAAGTTGTTCTCCGCCAGCGAGTCGGGTCCTTCGGCGGCCAGTTTGACGCGCAGCGTCGAATACAGGCCGATGGAGCAGAACACCAGGATCAGCGTCAGCGGCGTATTACGGAACACGGTGACGTAGAACGTGCCGACCCAGCGCGCCACCGGGACCGGTGAGACCCGCATGGCGGCGACGATGGTGCCGAGCACCAGCGCGCCGATCGCGGAGAACACGGTCAGCTTGATGGTGACCCAGAACGCGTCGAGCAGTTGGGAGTCGTACTCAGAGATCAAATCGAACACGGTGGGTGCGCGCCTCCGATCGTGAAATGAGGAAAGGACCGGCGATCGGATGACCGAGCGGTGGGCGCATGACGACGCCCACCGCGATCGATCATCGGATCAGTACCGGTCCACCTGCGGGGCGGGCGGCGTGGGGTAGCCAGCCGCGCGGCCGACCGAATCCTGGAAGGCCTTGTCCCAGGCGCCTTCGGCGATCATCGCCTCGATCGCGTCGTTGATCTTGTCGCGGCTTTCCTGATCGCCCTTCTTCAGGCCGATCCCGTAGTTCTCGGTGGTGAACCGCTCACCGACCAGCTTGTAGCGGCCCGGCGTCTGCGCGGCGTAACCGGCGAGGATGATGTCGTCGGTGGTCATCGCACCGACCGCGCCACTGTTGAGACCCTCGAGGCACAGCGAGTAGGTGTCGTAGGTCTGCAACTGCGTATCGGGGAAGTTCTTCTCGATGTTCTGGGCCGGGGTGGAACCCTTGACCGAGCACACCGTCTGACCTGTGATCGTGTCCGGACCGGTGATATCGGTATTGCCCGCGTTCACCAGCAGGCTCTGGCCCGCGATGTAGTATGGCCCGGCGAAATCGACCTTCTCCTTGCGCTGATCGGTGATCGAATAGGTGGCGACGATGAAATCGACCTGACCGTTCTCGATCAGCGTTTCGCGCTGCGCCGACGGAGCCTCCTTGAAGGTGATCCCGTCGGGTTGCACGCCGAGCTTGGCCGCGACATAGCGGGCCACCTCGACATCGAAGCCGCTGTAGGTGCCGTCGGTATTGCGCTGACCGAGACCCGGCTGATCGAATTTGATGCCGATGGTCAGCTTGCCTTCCTTGGCGTGGTCGAGAGCGGATTTGTCGTCTCCGCTACCGCAGCCCGCAGTGGTGGCGGCGGCCAGAGCCAGGGCGATGGCCCCGACTCCGAGACGGAGCGCACGGTTGATCCTCATCGAGTTCCTTCTTCCCTCATTCGGTTTTCGATGGTGGTCGGTGGGCGGCTCGGCAGCTCAGTGACTGAGAATTTTGCCGAGGAAGTCCTTGGCCCGATCGGACTTCGGGGTGGTGAAGAACGCTTCCGGCGCGGCGTCCTCGACCACTTGACCGTCTGCCATGAACAGCACCCGGTTTCCTGCTTTGCGGGCGAAGCCCATCTCATGGGTGACCACCAGCATGGTCATCCCTTCTTTGGCCAGCGACACCATGACTTCGAGGACCTCGTTGACCATCTCGGGGTCGAGCGCGGAGGTCGGCTCGTCGAACAGCATCACCTTGGGATTCATCGCCAATGCGCGCGCGATGGCGACGCGCTGCTGCTGACCACCCGACAGTTGCGCCGGGTACTTGTCGGCCTGGTTGGCGATGCCGACCCGCTCGAGTAGCTCCATGGCCTTGGTGCGGGCGCCGTCTTTCTTGATCTTGCGCACCTTCATCGGCGCCAGCATGACGTTCTCGAGGATCGTCTTGTGCGCGAACAGGTTGAACGACTGGAACACCATGCCGACATCGGCGCGCAGCGCGGCCAGGCCGCGGCCCTCGGCGGGCAGCGGCACACCGTCGACGGCGATATCGCCGGTGTCGATCGGCTCGAGCCGATTGATGGTGCGGCACAGCGTCGATTTGCCGGACCCTGACGGGCCCAACACGATCACGACCTGCCCTTTGGGCACCTCGAGGTTGATATCACGCAAGACGTGCAGAGCACCGAAGTGCTTATTGACGTTGCGCATCGAGATCATCGGTGGCGCCGTGGCGTCCCCGCTGTCGGCGTCCCCGGTCGTTCCGGGCGCGTCGGTGGCGTCGGTCATGGTCCTGACCTTAAGCGGAAATCACGGATTTGCGCGTCTTTCCGTGACACACCGAGTCGCCGCGCCGAATCGACATGTCGCCGTAACCTGGCGGCCAGCTGCGGGGGTTCGTGCCGCCCGCGGGTCCGCCCGGATCTCCCGACGCCCGCGGCATCCGCCGGTGACCTGCGGCACGACGGCCGCGCGGGGGTCGATGCGGCGCGAACCCGGCACAGGGCAGCCCGTACCCTGGACGGGTGGATTCGATCGGACAGGCAGTAGCGCATCCCGCCCTGGTCCCGGCGGAGTCGGGCGCACGCAGTTACGAGGTCCGCACCTTCGGCTGCCAGATGAACGTGCACGATTCCGAGCGCTTGTCCGGCCTGCTCGAGGATGCGGGTTATGTGCGGGCCGCCTCGGGACAGACGGCCGACCTGGTGGTGTTCAATACCTGCGCGGTACGCGAGAACGCCGACAACAAGCTCTACGGCACCCTCGGCCATCTCGCGCCGATCAAGGCCGAACGGCCGGGGATGCAGATCGCCGTCGGCGGCTGCCTGGCGCAGAAGGACCGCGATACCGTCGTGCGCAAGGCGCCGTGGGTCGACGTGGTGTTCGGCACCCACAACATCGGATCGCTGCCGGTGCTGCTGGAGCGCGCCAGGCACAACGACGAGGCCCAGGTGGAGATCCTGGAATCGCTGGAGGCCTTCCCGTCGACGCTGCCCGCCAAACGGGAGTCGGCCTATGCGGGCTGGGTGTCGATCTCGGTCGGCTGCAACAACACCTGCACCTTCTGCATCGTGCCCGCGCTACGCGGTAAAGAAGTCGACCGCCGTCCCGGCGATGTGCTCGCCGAGGTACAGGCCCTGGTCGATCAGGGTGTACTGGAAGTGACCCTGCTCGGCCAGAACGTCAACTCCTACGGCGCCTCGTTCGCCGATCCCGAGCAGCCGCGCGACCGCGGCGCCTTCGCCAAACTGTTGCGCGCCTGCGGTGGCATCGACGGATTGGAGCGGGTCCGGTTCACCTCACCGCATCCGGCCGAGTTCACCGACGATGTGATCGAGGCGATGGCGCAGACCCCCAATGTCTGCCCGCAGCTGCATATGCCGTTGCAGTCGGGTTCGGACCGGGTGCTCAAGGCGATGCGCCGCTCCTACCGGCAGGCCCGCTTCCTCGGCATCATCGAGAAGGTCCGCGCGGCGATGCCGCATGCGGCGATCACCACCGACATCATCGTCGGCTTCCCCGGCGAGACCGAGGAGGATTTCGAGCAGACCCTCGAGGTGGTCCGGCAGGCGCGATTCACCAGCGCGTTCACTTTCCAGTACTCCAAGCGTCCCGGTACCCCGGCTGCGGATATGCCCGATCAGCTGCCCAAACAGGTCGTGCAGGATCGCTACGACCGGCTGATCGCAGTGCAGGAAGAGGTGTCCCTCGCCGCCAATCGCGCGCTCATCGGCACCGAGGTGGAGCTGCTCGTCGCCGACGGCGCGGGGAAGAAGAACGCCGCGACCGCACGGATGAGCGGCCGGGCCCGTGACGGACGGCTGGTGCATTTCCGGCCGGAATCGGCGGAGCGGATCCGGCCCGGCGACATCGTCACCGTCGATATCACCGGCGCCGCGCCGCATCATCTGATCGCCGACGCACCGCTGCGCACCCATCGGCGCACCCGCGCGGGCGATGCCCACGAACGCGGCACCACGCCCAAGACCGAGCCCATCGGCGTCGGCCTCGGCCTGCCGCGCATCGGCGCACCCGCACCGGAACCGGTCGCCGCCGCTGGCTGCGCCACCGGATGCGGGACATGAGCGAGCCGCACCACGAACCCGGTGACCCACAGGACGACGGCAGGTCCCGCCCCGACGACCAGCCATCCGCGGCCGACGGCCCGGCCACATCGGATGCCAGCTCCGGCACCGCGTCCACCGACGGCGCCGCAGGTCGCCGCACGGAAGACGAGTCCAGCGGTGGCGCCCCCGCTCGATCAGGCTCGGCCGAATCCCGCGATAGCGGTGCGGAACAGCCCGTGCCACCCGAACCCGACAACACAGCCGAAGGAAACGAGGACTCCGTGAGCTCGGTGGAGCAGACCGACGATTTCGAACAGTTCCGCGACGATCTGGACGCGGTCGAACGCCGGATCGCCGGTGAGATCGACCCCGGTGTGCGCGCGATGGTCGTCGCCCTCGCGGTGTTCGCGCTGCTGGTGTCGCTGGTGCTGCCGCATGCCGGTGCCGCCCGCGGGTTCGATGTGCTGCTGTTCTCGGAGGCCGCGGTGACCGAGCACATCGGTCTGCCCTCCCGCATCTTCGTCTGGTTCGTCGTGGTGTTCGGTATCGGATTCTCGCTGCTGGCGCTGATGACCCGGCGCTGGGTGCTGGCGTGGATCGCGGTCGCCGGTTCGGCGATCGCCAGCGCGTTCGGTGTGTTCTCGATCTGGCATCGGCAGACACCGGGCCTGAACAACTATGTGGGTGCGGGACCCGGTATCGGCCTGGTGGTCGGCACCATCGCCGCGGTCGTGCTGACCTTCCACTGGGTTCGGGTCGTCTGGAGCCGCACCGCATTGCAGCTGGCCGCCGAGGAGCAGCGGCGCATCGCAGCCGCCGCCGAGGAGGACCGGGACCGGCGCAGGTTGCGCGGCGACAGCGACTCCTGACTGCGATTGGGCGCCGGACGCATAGTCCACCGAACGACTGCACCACGAGAAGGCGCACCCGGCCGATGCCGGGTGCGCCTTCGTCTCGTCTACGACAGGTCAGCGGTTACTGACCGCACCTTCGGCCGCTTCGGCCCATTCCCGCCACTGTTTGGCCTGCTCGAGCGCCTTCTCCGCATCGCGGGTCTTCCCGGCCGCGGTGGCCTTGGCGGCCTGCTCCTCGAACTGCGCGACGCGCTCGCGGAACTGCGCGGCCCGCGCCATGGCCTCGGGATCGGTGCGCCGCCACTGCGCGTCGGCAGCCTCGCGGACCCGCTTCTCGATGGTGCGCAGCTTGCCTTCCAGCTCCTGCATCCGCTCACGCGGCACCTTGCCGATGGCGTCCCATTTGTCCTGGAGTTCACGCAGTGCCGCGCGGGCGCCGTCGAGACCGTGCGCGGGATCGATATGGGCGTAGGCGGCGAGCAGCTCCTCCTTGGCGGTGGCGTTCTGCTCGAACTCCGCGTCTCGTTCGGAGGCCGCGGCATTACGGGCGGCGAAGAACACGTCCTGGGCGCTCTTGAATCGCCGCCACAGTGCCTCGTCGGCTTCACGCGGCGCGCGTCCGGCGGCCTTCCATTCGGTGAGCAGATCGCGGAACACCGCGGCGGTGCCCGCCCAATCGGTGGAACCGGACAGCTCCTCGGCCCGCGCGCACAGATCCTCCTTGCGGGTCTTGGCGGCGGCGCGTTCCCGATCGAGTTCGGCGAAATGGGCGCCGCGACGGCGATTGAACGCCTCGCGTGCCTTCGAGTACCGCTTCCACAGCGCGTCGTCGACCTTGCGGTCCACCCCGCGGATGGACTTCCACTCATCGAGGATCTCGCGCAGCCGATCACCGGCGGCCTTCCACTGGGTGGATTCGGCGGCGATGCGCTCGGCCTCCGCGGCCAACGCCTCCTTGCGCTCGGTGTGTTCGTGCCTGGCGCGCTCCTTCTCCTCCTTGGCGTGCGCGGCCGCTTCCTCCGAATGCTCGGCGATGGCCTGCAACCGTCGCGCCAGGCCCTCGATATCACCGATGACGGCGGCGGTGGGCAGCGATTCGGCGATGGTCAGCGCCGCGGCCTTGGTCTTGCGGGCATCGGCACCCGCGGCCAGCCGGGCTTCCAGCAGCGCGACCTCGGTGGCCAGATCGTCGAAGCGGCGGCCGAAATGGGCAAGGCCCTCGGCGGCATCGCCCGCCTGCCAGGAGCCGACCTCGCGTTCACCATCGGCGGTCTTGACCCAGGCGGTGCCGTCCTCGTCGACGCGGCCCCATTCGCTGGGGTCGGTGACCGTGGGGACGATGACCGGATGCGGATGCTCGTGCGACGCGCCGGGCGGTGGTTTGACGGCGTGCGGTTTCGGGTGGGGAGTGCCGCCGGGTTTCGGCGTTCCGGACGGTCGCGGGGTGGTGCCGGGGCCGGGTTTCGCGGTTCCGTTGCTGTCGGTCATTGCTCCTCGTCCCTGCCGCGCGTCACGGCTGCCTGGTTACGCCCTAGCTCATCCCATTGAACCCGGTCCGAGCCCTAGAAACCACATCGATCGACCATGCACCGCGGTGTGGCACCACGGACCCCGACCCGCGATGACCTGGGTTGGAGTACCTCGAACACTAGCAATTGCGGCCCGATTTCCGGCAGAGACACTCGAACCCGCGCCCGCGCACCGGGACTGGTGGGCCGCTGGGCCGTTCCGGCGGGCGACTACCGTTGACGACGTGTTCTGTCTAGCGGCCCTCGTTCCGTCGCCGCCGATCCTGGTTCCCGAGCTGTGCGGTGGCCTCACCGCGGGTGCGGCGGTCGCCGAGGTGCGTGCGGCGACGCTGGCCGCCGTCGGTGAGCTGGCGGCGGTGACCTCGCACTGGACCGTGCTCGGCGTCGGCGCATGCGACCGGGTGGCCGGACCGGAGACGGTCGGCTCCTTCCGTGGTTTCGGGGTGGATCGTGCCGTCGCGTTCACCGGCACCGGACCGGCCACGACCGGCGCCGATCCCGAGCTACCGCTTCCGGTGCTGATCGCGGCGTGGCTGCGCGAACAGGTCGCGCCGGACGCGGTCGCCGACGCCTGGATCGTGGCCGCCGACAGTCCGGTCGATCGATGCGCGGAGCTGGGTGCGAAACTGCGCGCCGAACTGGACGCCGATCCGCGACCGCACGGGGTGCTCGTCGTCGCCGACGGAGCCACCACCTTGTCCACATCCGCGCCCGGCTACTTCCATCCACGCGCCGCCGACCGCCAAGCCGTGCTGGAGAACGCGTTGAGCGCGGGCGACCGCGGCGGCCTGCTCGCGCTGGACCCGGCCGAATGCGCCGAGGTGGGCCTCCAGGGGCGGGCCGCCTACCAGATGCTGGCCGGTGTGTTCGCCGCCGACGCGACCGATCCCGCTGTCGATACCCGTTATCAGGACGCACCATTCGGTGTGGGCTATCAGGTGAGCGTATGGCGCCCGGACACCGGAGTGGGGCAGCGGTGAGCGCCGACATCCCGGTGGCCACCACACCGATCGCGGTGGTCGGCCCGACCGCCACCGGCAAATCCGATCTCGCATTGGACCTGGCCGAACACCTCGACGGTGAAATCGTCAATATCGACGCGATGCAGCTGTATCGCGGTATGGACATCGGCACGGCCAAGCTGGCGCCGCAGCAGCGACGCGGTATCCCGCATCATCAGCTCGATGTGCTCGAGGTGACCGAGACCGCGACCGTCGCCGCCTATCAGGCCGCCGCGTCCGCCGACGTCGAGGCGATCATGGCCCGCGGCCGCACACCGGTGATCGTCGGCGGATCGATGATGTATGTCCAGGCGCTGCTGGATCAGTGGGATTTCCCCGCCACCGATCCGACCGTCCGGGCCCGCTGGGAGGCATTGCTGGCCGAACGGGGTGTGGTCGCGGTGCACGAGGCATTGCGCGCCGCCGATCCGGCCGCGGCGGCGACCATCCTGCCGACCGACGGCAGGCGGATGGTGCGCGCGCTCGAGGTCGTGGAACTCACCGGGCGGCCGTTCGCGGCGTCCGCGCCGGTCATCGGCCGACCACGCTGGGGGACCGTCATCATCGGCGTCGACCGCGATACCGCCGAACTCGACGACCGCATCGCCCGTCGTACGGACCTGATGTTCGACACCGGGCTGGTCGATGAGGTGCGCGGCCTCGTCGATCGCGGTCTACGCAGCGGCCAGACGGCTCGCCGAGCCATCGGATACGCCCAGGTTCTCGCCTGTCTGGACGGCGAATACGATCTGGCCCACGCCAAGGAACGGACTTTCATCGGGACCAGGCGCTATGTGCGTCGGCAGCGTTCCTGGTTCCGGCGTGATCGGCGGTTGCGCTGGGTGGACGGCGCCGATCCCGCCCTTGCCGCTACAGTCGCCACGCTGCTCGCGACCGCCGAGCCAGACATCGGCACCGACCTCGAGGAGCGGACCCCGCAGTGACCCGACGCATCAGCACCCGCAACGCCTCGGTGCAGGTATGGCAGGCGTATCTGAACAATCGCACCAAACGGCATCGCGACCGCCGGTTCCTGGTGCAGGGCGTGCGTCCGATCACCCAGGCCCTCGCCAACGACTGGCCATTGGAGACCCTCCTCTACCGGCTCGGCACACCGGAGCTGTCGAACTGGGCGCGGGACCTGCTGGAGACCAGCGAGATACCGCAGGTCGGGCTGGTACCGGAACTGATGGCCGAGCTGGGCGAGAAGTCCGGCACCGTGCCCGAGGTCGTCGCGGTCGCCGAATCGCGCACCATCGAACTGGAGACCTTCGCACCCGGTGATCCCGGTGACGCACCGGTGGTGGTGGTGTTCGATCGCCCGAACTCGCCCGGCAACCTCGGCACGCTGATCCGCTCGGCGGACGCGTTCGGCGCGGATGCGGTGATCGTCACCGGACACGGCGCCGATCAGTACGACCCGCAGGCGGTGCGGGCCTCCACCGGCTCCCTGTTCGCGGTGCCGGTGCTGCGCGCGGCAGGGCCCGCCCAGATCATCGAATTCCGTGATCAACAGGTGCACCGAGGTATCCCCACCCGCATCGTCGGCACCGACGAAGGAGGCTCGCACGCGGTGTTCGATCACGATTTCACCGAGGCCACGATCCTGGTCGTCGGCAACGAGACCACCGGGATGAGCGCGGGCTGGGCGCAGGCCTGCGACGATATCGTCGACATCCCCATGGGCGGGACCGCCAGCTCGCTCGGCGCGCCTTCGGCCGGTGCCGTCGCACTGTACGAAATTTCCCGGCAGCGCCGGACGTTTGCCAGATGACCGTCACCTTCCCCCGACGCTCGCGATGACGAGAGGCAGCCAGCACGTGCCAGATACCGACAGCATCGAGTTCACCAAGGGCCACGGCACCCAGAATGATTTCGTGGTGCTGCCCGACCCCGAGGTGCACCTCGAGCTCACCACCGAGCGGATCGCCGCGCTGTGCGATCGGCAGCGCGGCCTCGGTGCCGACGGGGTGCTGCGGGTCGCGCGAGCCGGTGCATTGCGCGATGGGGGAGTGCTGCCCGAACTGCCGGTCGGCGTCGGCGCCGACGACTGGTTCATGGACTACCGCAATGCCGACGGTTCGATCGCCGAGATGTGCGGTAACGGCGTCCGCGTGTTCGCGCACTATCTCGCCGCGTTCGGGCTGGAATCGCGCGAATCGTTCGTCGTCGGCAGCCGCGCGGGCGCCCGCCCGGTGACGGTGCATGCGGCCGGTGCGGTGCACGGTGAGGTCACTGTGAGCATGGGCGAGGTCCGCGAACTCGGCGCCTCGACCGCCACAGTGGCCGGTGCGGCCTATCCCGGAACAGGCATCGACGTCGGCAATCCGCATCTGGCCTGCGTTGCCCCGGAGCTGACCGCCGATGGGCTCGCCGCGCTCGATCTCACGGTGGCCCCCGGCTACGACCCCGAGCTGTTCCCGCACGGGGTGAACATCGAGATCGTCACCGCGCTCGAGGGAGGTGCGGTCGATATGCGGGTCTACGAACGCGGGGTCGGCGAAACCAGGTCCTGCGGTACGGGCACGGTGGCGGCCGCGGCCGCAGCCCTGGCCGCGAGTGGTTTCCGGATCACGCAGGATACCGGTGAGGTGATCGTTCGGGTTCCCGGCGGCGAAGTATCGGTGGGACTCGAGGGCGGCCGTGCGTGGCTGCGCGGACCATCGGTGCTGGTGGCGACCGGACGGATCGCCGCCGACTGGTGGCAGCCGCGGTGATCGAACCCGCCCGGCGAATATCCACATGCGATGCGCTGGGATTTCGTGGCAGCATGGATGGTGTATGAGGAATTCAGAGTCTTTCGATATGACCAACGGTATTGATCTGTTCGACGGCGCCGACGAGAACGACGGCGTCGAATTCGACGACACCGATCGTCGCGCCGACAACCCCCGCCGAGGCGGCTGGGCGCCCGAGCCCACCGCCGGTGAACTCCAGCTCGAGGAACGCAGCGCGCTGCGCCGAGTCGCCGGGCTGTCCACCGAACTCACCGACATCACCGAAGTCGAATACCGGCAGCTGCGACTCGAACGGGTCGTGCTGGTCGGTGTATGGACCGAGGGCAGCGCCGCACGCGCCGACGCCAGCATGGCCGAACTCGCCGCACTCGCCGAAACCGCGGGTTCGGAGGTGCTCGAGGCCCTGATCCAGCGCCGCGACCGGCCCGATCCGGCCACCTACATCGGTTCCGGCAAGGCCGAGGAACTGCGCTCGGTGGTGCTCGGCAGCGGCGCCGACACCGTGATCTGCGACGGTGAACTGACCCCCGCGCAGCTCACCGCGCTGGAGAAGGTCGTCAAGGTCAAGGTGATCGACCGCACCGCCCTGATCCTGGACATCTTCGCCCAGCACGCCACCTCCCGTGAGGGCAAGGCGCAGGTCGCGCTGGCGCAGATGGAGTACATGCTGCCCAGACTGCGCGGCTGGGGTGAGTCGATGTCACGTCAGGCCGGTGGCCGGGCGGGCAGCAATGGCGGTGTGGGTCTGCGTGGTCCCGGTGAGACCAAGATCGAGACCGATCGGCGCCGCATCCGTGAGCGGATGGCCAAGCTGCGCCGCGAGATCCGGGAGATGAAGACCGCGCGCGACACCATGCGCGCGCGGCGCACCTCGAGCGGCATCCCGTCGGTCGCGATCGTCGGCTACACCAACGCCGGCAAATCCAGCCTGATGAACGCGCTCACCGGCTCCGGCGTACTGGTGCAGGACGCGCTGTTCGCCACCCTGGACCCGACCACCCGCCGCGCCGAACTCGATGACGGCCGCGAGGTCGTGTTCACCGACACCGTCGGTTTCGTGCGGCATCTGCCCACCCAGCTGGTCGAAGCCTTCCGCTCCACCCTGGAAGAGGTCACCGGCGCCGATCTGCTCCTGCACGTGGTGGACGGCTCGGATGCGCTGCCCGCCGAGCAGATCAAGGCCGTGCGCGAGGTCGTCACCGACGTGATCCGCGAATCGGGGACGCCCGCACCGCCGGAACTGCTGGTGGTCAACAAGATCGACGCCATCGACCCGGTCGAGCTGACCCGCCTGCGCGCCCTGCTGCCAGGGGCGGAGTTCGTCTCCGCGCACAAGGGCACCGGGATCGAGGCACTGCGCGATCGGCTGGCCGAAGTGCTCGGCGGACTCGATGTCGAGATCAGCGTGCTGCTGCCCTACACCCGCGGTGACCTGCTGGCTCGCATCCACGCCGACGGCCGGATCGACAGCTCCAGCCACGAGGAATCGGGGACGAGGGTGCATGCGCGGGTGCCGCAGGCCTTGGCGGCGGCGCTGGCGGAGTACGCACACGCGGGTACCGCCACCGACGACCTGCCCGCGTCGTAATCGACCCGACGTCCGGCGGATGAACAACGTCGCAGGTCAGCGCTGACCGCATATCCGATGCGACACAGTCGATTTCGTTGCGTTATCGTCATCGAATCGACATCAGGAGGGTTCATGTCGCACGACCGTTCCGGTTCGGCCGATTCCGGTGATCGGCCGACCGGCACTCCGCCGGAGACCGTCGGGCCGGTGCCAGGGGGCGCCGGCGCACCACCCGAGACCGCCGTGCTCAGCGACGGTGCGCCGCTGTCGGTCTCGTTGAGCGGTACCGATCTGCGCATCATCGAGACCTTGCTCGCACCGCTGCGCGCGTGGACCAGCCCGCGGTTCTACGGGCTGGAGAACATCCCCGCCGAAGGCCCCGTGCTGCTGGTCGGCAACCACAATCTGCTCGGCGGCATCGATGCACCGCTGCTGCTGCCGGAGGTATTGCATCGGCGCGGCAGACTGATCCGCGGGCTCGCGGAGAACGTACTCATCGCGGTGCCCGGCGTGCGGCACCTGCTGCACCACTACGGTTCGGTGCGCGGTACCCGCCGCAACTGCCTGGCCCTGCTCGAACGCGGTGAGGCCGTGATGGTCTTCCCCGGTGGCGGGCGGGAGGCGGTGCGCCGCAAGAACGAGAAGTACCACCTGAAATGGGAGGGCCGTACCGGATTCGCCCGGATGGCGATCGAGGCGGGCGCGCCCATCGTGCCGGTGGCGATGATCGGGGTGGACGACGCCTACGACATCGTCGTCGATGGTGACCATCCGGTACTGCGACCACTGCGGTGGGCGGTCGAGGCCCTCGGGATCAACCGCGAACTCACCCCACCGCTGGTGCGCGGCATCGGCCTTACGCCGCTGCCTCGGCCGGAACGGTTCTACTTCGCCGCGGGTGCACCGATCGATCCGGCACCGTGGCGCGATGCCCCCGATCTCGGCGCCGCGGCCGTGGAGTTGCGCGCGGTGGTGCGCAAGGGGTTGGAGGAGGAGTTGCGGTTCCTGTTCGCCGAACGCGACCGCGATGCCGGACGCACCCTCACCGGGCGGGTGCGCGGTGATCTGGCCGCATTCACCACCGGCGCCATCGACCGGCTGCGGCGGTTTCGTTTGTCGTGAATCTCCTCTGATCATGGTCGACGCTGCTACTCGAGCAGGTGAGGCGGCGAATTCGGGGAGTGAAGTGAACAGCCATTCTCATTCCGGGTACGGTGGGTGACAACGACGGACCGGTGCGGGCCGGTTCGTGTGGTCACTAGGAGGTTGGTGTGGAGCGCACACTGTTCGAACCCGAGCACGACCTGTTCCGGGAGTCGTTCCGCAAGTTTCTCGACACTCACGTCGCGCCGAACCACGCGACATGGGAAGAGCAGGGCATCGTCGACCGGTCCGCGTGGATCGAGGCGGGTAAGCAGGGATTCCTCGGCATGGCCGTGCCGGAGGAGTACGGCGGCGGTGGGGTGAAGGACTTTCGCTACAACACGGTGATCACCGAGGAAACGGTGCGCGGCCAGTACTCCGGTCTCGGCTTCTCGCTGCACAACGATGTCGTCGCGCCGTATCTGCTGGAGCTGGCCAATGAGGAGCAGAAGCAGCGGTGGCTGCCCGGATTCTGTTCCGGTGAGATCATCACCGCGATCGCCATGACCGAGCCGGGCACCGGGTCGGATCTCCAGGGCATCAAGACCCGCGCGGTGCGCGATGGCGACGACTGGGTGCTCAATGGCTCGAAGACCTTCATCACCAATGGCGTCAACGCCGATATCGTCATCGTGGTCGCCCAGACCGACCCCGATAAGGGCGCGATGGGCTTCAGCCTGCTCGTCGTCGAGCGCGGTATGCCCGGTTTCGAGCGTGGCCGCAATCTCGACAAGATCGGCCTCAAGGCGCAGGACACCGCCGAGCTGAGCTTCAGCGATGTGCGGGTGCCCGCGGCCAACCTGCTCGGCACCGAGGGGATGGGCTTCATCCATCTGATGCAGAACCTGCCGCAGGAGCGTATGTCGATCGCCGTGATGGCCGCCGCCGCGATGGAGGCCTGCCTGGAGATGACGGTCCAGTACGTGCGCGACCGCAAGGCTTTCGGTAAGCCGATCGGAGCGCTCCAGAACACTCGCTTCGTACTGGCCGAGCTGGCCACCAAGACGACGGCGGTGCGCATCATGGTCGACCGGTTCATCGAGGACCTGAATGCGGAGAAGCTCTCGGTCGAGGATGCCGCCATGGCGAAGTGGTGGAGTACCGAGGAGCAGCTCGACCTCATCAACCGCTGCCTGCAACTGCACGGCGGCTACGGCTATATGAAGGAATACCCGATCGCCAAGGCGTACATGGACGCTCGCATCCAGACCATCTACGGCGGCACCACCGAGATCATGAAGGAGATCATCGGCCGCAGCCTGAAACTGGCCTGAGTCCGATTCGACGCCTGCGCCGCATACGGGTGGCTAGGCCCGCCGGAATCCGGTGGCCCCGGCCCTCGTATGCGGGCCGACAGGGTCCCCGATCCGCATCCGACGTCGAGGACCCGCTGCCCGTTCCGTAGGGCCGCGGCTGTGAGGATGGCCGAGGTCACCGGCGCACACAAGGCGTCGACGAGTACTTCGTTATCGGGTCCAGTGCGCCGCGCCTCGTTCACGACACCACCAACGTAGAGGGCGCGGACCTCGCGTGGGGACGCTCGTCACGGTGTGCTGCGCGGCGCAGTATCGGGGCGTGGATCGCCGAGCCTCGGGCCGATGTCATGAACCGGCCGAAGTCTTCAGCCTTGCGGTCCGCGTGTCGCGAGTCCGGCTCCGGTGATCAGCGGCAGGTCGAGCGTGGTGCGAATGCCCGGTGGCGCCGCGACGACCGCCGGTATGGCGTTGACCAGGCGCATCGCCGTGCCGACCAGACTGGCGTGGTTGTGATCGCCGTGATCGCTGAACATGGCCAGGTCGAGCGTGTAGTGGGGCTCGCCGGTGACCTCGACCCGGTACGAGCCGCCCGCGCGGGCCGGATGCGGCCAGTCCGGGGCGATATCGGCGCGCAGACGAGTGATGTGTTCGAGCACGGTGACGGCGCGCTCGCCCACCATGCCGCGCACCTCGAAGCGCAGACCGGCGGCGGTGCCCTTCTCGATGGTGCCCGAGTCGATCTCGAACGTCTCCGGCGCCGGGACGCGCTCATAGGTCTGGGTGACCGCATCGAGTTCCAGATCCAGGCCCGCCGCGAGCTGTCGCACCACGCTGCCCCAGGCCAGTGCCAGCACGCCGGGTTGCAGCAGCAGGGGAGTCTCGTCCATCGGCTTGCCGAAGCCCATGATGTCGAACATCACGGCCGGATTGTCGTAGGTCGAATAGTCGACGATCTCCATACAGCGCACCTGATCGATGCGCCGACAGGTGCCCATCAGTGCCAGTGGCAGCAGATCGTTGGCGAAACCGGGGTCGATCCCGTTGACGAACAGCGACGAATTGCCCGTGACGGCAGCCTTTTCCACCGGCACGAGCAGCTCGTCCGGGACGACATCCCACGGATACTGCAAGAACACCGGTGCGCTCGCCACCACATTGATCCCCGCCGCGAGCAGTATCCGCAGGTCCTCCAGCGCCTCGACGAGCCGGTTGTCGGTCATGGCGGTGTAGACGACGCAGTCGGGCTTCAGCGCAAGGACGCGCTCGATATCGGTGGTGGCGAGGATGCCGGTTGCGGGCGCGCCGACCAGCTCGCCCGCGTCGCGGCCGTCCTTGTCCGGTCCCGAGACCCGCACGCCGACGAGTTCGAGCCGTGGATCGTCGAGCACTCCGGCGAGCGCGTGTCGCCCGACATTGCCGGTGCCCCAGTGCACTACGCGATAGGTCATCGTCGTCACCTCACAGATCGGGAAGGGGAATGTCGAGATTCGGTGCGATGAGGCCGCCGTCGACCTCGAGTACTTTGCCGGTCAGGAAATCGCCCGCCGGGGAGGCGAGAAACAGTGCGGCCGACGCGATATCGGCGGGATCGCCCAGTCTCCGCATCGGGGTGGCGCGTTCGAGTCGCGTGCGCATCTCGTCGTTGTCCGCGACGACCGCCAGCGCCGAGGTGAGAATCGATCCCGGCGCGATCGCGTTCACCCGGATACGTGGGCACAGATCGAGTGCGGCGTTGCGGGTGTAGTGCGCGAGTGCCGCTTTCGCGGTGGCGTAGGCGGCGAACGCGCGACCGGGCAACCTGCCCATCGTCGAGGTCACATTGATGATCGAGCCGGTGCCCGCGGTGTCGAGGATCTTTGGCACCGCGGCGCGGATCAGGGCGTGCGCGGTGCCGACATTGAAGGTGAAGGCCGCGGCCAGATCATCGGCGCTGGTGTCGAGCAGCGGTTTCGGCATGGCGCCGCCCACGTTGTTCACCACGGTGTCGAGGCGGCCGAATTGTTCGACGGCCGCCCCGGCCAGCGCCGCCGTCGCTTCGGGATCGGCGAGATCGGACACCACGATGTGCGCGCGACGCCCGATCGCCTCGATCCGGTCGGCGACCTCGCGCAGTTCGGATTCGGTCCGGGCCGCTATCACCACATCGGCGCCCGCTTCCGCGAAGCCGGTCGCGATCGCCGCACCGAGACCGCGTCCGGCCCCAGTGACCACGGCTACCCGGCCGTCGAGCCGGAATCGGTCCAGAATCATCGCCGCACCTCCTCGGTGTCGAATACTCAACTATTATTCGGCGAATAGTCGATGCAGTGTAGGGCGCTGTGTGCCGGGCGACAAGGGGTCGACAATGTCTGTAGCGGGGTCGCCGCCGACGCGACGTGTCATCGCGGTGGTCGAGTTGCTCACCGCGGCCGATCGGGCGTTGAGTGCCTCGGAGATCGCGGCATCATTGTCACTGGCCCGCGCCACCGTCACCGCGGTACTCGCCGAACTCAGCGCCGCGCAGTGGGTGCACCGCGACGGTGACCTCCGGTACCGGCCCGGTGCTGCGCTGGCACGGTTGTCGGCCGCTCCACCCGGCGCTCCCGGCGCGGCGGTGCTGGCCGAGCTGGCCGCGTTGGCCGAGGCCGCGGGTTGCGGTGCGACCCTCAGCCGGATCGAGAGCGACCGGCTGACGGTGGTGGCCAAACAGTATGCGGACAGTCGAGTCGTACCGGGTTTGAGTGTGGGCCAATCGCTTCCGCTGGCGTATCCGGCCGGGGCCGCGGTGATGCCGTGGCGCACCGACGCCGAACGTCGCGCCTGGCTGGCGCCGGTCTCCGGGCCGCGGCGCCGGGAAGCGCCGGTATTGCTGCGGTTCGTCGAGCGCAATGGCTACGCGATGTTCCGGCCCGACGCCGACGATGCCGGTCTGGTCGATGTCCTCGCCGATCTGCTGGGGGCCGTCGGCGCCGAGGTGTTACAGCCGCAACTGCGCTCGCGGGTGCTGCGGCAGTTGTCGCGGCTGACCGCAAGGCCCTATACCGACGCCGATATCGATGCGACGGAATCACTGCCGGTCAGCTATCTGTCGGCGCCGGTGTTCGATGGTGTGAGCGCACCGTACGAGGTGCAGATCGGGCCGTTGCGGGCCGCGGTCGGCCGCACCGAACGGGCGGGCTACATCGACGCGATCCGCGCGGGCGCCGAGGCGATCTCGGCGGCGTTGGGGGACCAGGGCCGGTGATCGCGGCGACGCCGGCGCATTCGATCGTTGTGCGGGTGCTGTGTCGGTAGTCGATCGGGGTGGGCATGCTGTGTCGGTGCCCGATTGGGGTTGGCGTGCTGTGTTCGATCGGGGTCGGCGCACTGTATCGGTGCCCGATGGGGGGGGCTTCCCATGTGTGTTCGATCCGGTAGCCGTGCTGTGTTGGATCGGATCGGGTCCGCGCCGCGTTGGTGAATGTGATCGGTACGGGTCTGTTCGGCCCGCACTGTCGACCGGGCGACGTCGATCGCCGATGTGGTGGTCACCAGTATCGGCGTGATCGCGACCGATGTGATTCGAACCGGCGCCGCGTCCTGGTTTCGCCGAGCGGACCGTGGTCAGGGGCGTGGCCGGGGCGAAGTGTCGTCCAGCACTGCGATCACGGATTCGGTGGTCCAGGTCGCGGCTGCGCCGGGGCGGGTGGCGAGGTAGGTGGCGGTGCGTCGGACGGTCCATCCGTGGGAGGCGATCAGGCCGTGGGCCAGGTGGCGCAGATAGGCGGCAGCCGGTGGATTACCGGGGACGTCCCGGCATCCCCAGGGGGCGGTGAAGGTGAGGATGGGATAGCCGTCGCGGGTTCCGGCGTAGACGAGGGTCTCGTATCGGCCGGGACCGAAGCGGGCGCGGCCCGCGCCGAGCGCGGTCGAGAAGTCCAGATCGGCGCCGGGTGCGCGGTACATCTCCTGTGCGGCGATATCGCTGAACTGGGCGGCGGTGAGCAGGTAGGCGTGTGCGGCGGTGTGGTCGGCGATATCGGGGTCGTAGAAGGCGCGTCCGCCGGTCCAGACGGCGGATTCGGTGGCGAAGTACAGCATCCCGGGCAATAGCAGCGCTACCGAGCGTCGGGGCGGTGCGGTGTCCCGGCAGCCGGGCAGCGTCATCACCCCGCCCTCGGGCACACCGCCACGCAGATAGCACTCGAGGCGTCGCGGGTTCATATTGGAGCCGTAACTGGCGTACCAGACCAGGTCCGGGTCGACAGTGCCCGGCGTCCCGACGGCAGCCGCCGACATCAGCTGACCGCCGCAACGCTGGGCATGACGTCTCAGATCTTGCGGATGACCGTGACGACCTTGCCGAGGATCTGGGCGTCGTTACCGGGGATCGGTTCGAAATGCGGATTGTGCGGCATCAGCCAGACATCCTTGCCCGCACGCTTGAACGTCTTCACCGTCGCCTCGCCCTCGATCATCGCGGCGACGATATCGCCGTTGTCGGCGACGTTCTGCTGGCGGACCACCACCCAGTCGCCGTCGCAGATCGCGGCGTCGACCATCGACTCGCCGACCACCTTCAGCAGGAACAGCGAACCATCGCCCACCAGCTCTTTGGGGAGGGGGAAGACATCCTCGACAGCCTGTTCGGCCAGGATCGGGCCACCGGCGGCGATCCGGCCGAGCACCGGAACGAAGGTCGGTGTGGGCCGATCGGGATCGACCGCGACATCGGCATCGGCGCTGCCGCCCACCGCGGCGAGGCTGGTGACCGCGCGTACCGCCTCGTCCAGGCCGCGGACATCCACGGCGCGCGGACGGTTCGGATCGCGGCGCAGGTAACCCTTGCGTTCCAGGGTGCGTAGCTGATGCGCCACCGAGGACGTGGAGGTGAGTCCGACCGCGTCACCGATCTCGCGGATGCTCGGCGGATAACCGCGTTCGCTCACCGAGGTGCGGATCACCTCCAGCACCTTCCGCTGACGCACGGTGAGATCCGTTCCGGTCCCGGCTGTTTCGGTGCCGAGACCGCTCCCGTCGCCCGTGCCGTCTTTCTGGCTCACCGTTGCCGCCCTTTCGTGTCGGTGCCCGGCTCGACCGCGCCGTACCGGAGTCGATGTCGTGGTTCGAATCTAGTCCGGTCGGCGCGATGTATCAAACATCTGTTCGAGGCATGTCCGGCGTTTCTACTGACTTTGTCGGCGCGCCGTGGTAGAAATCGAACATCAGTTCTTTCGAACATGTGATCGAATGAGGATCGACAGGGCGGCAAGTCCGCTGGTAGAGCGACCGTCCGTCGCGAACCGCGGCGGGTGACAGCAACGACGGGGTACCACCACGGAGGTTTGTCCGATGAGCACAGCGATCAGCGAAATCGATACGGCCACAGCCGCACACGGGGAGGCAGGCAGGTCCGCAACCGTGCGACCCGGTCCGGTTCGTCGTGAGCGCGAGGGGCTGGAGGCGCCCGCGCGCGGGTCGGTGCCCGGCCGCCGAACGGGCGGCGGGCGGGCATCCGCGGCGGTGGTTCGTCTCCGCCCGGCCCGTGGTGTGCGATCCACCCGCAGTGCCATTCAGCGCCCGGTCGATCGTCGCCCACGCGCCGCCGGGCCGCGGGCCGGTGTGGTCCGCTATGACACTCGTCCGGTCCGCCTCGCGCCGTCGGGATACGCGCCACGGCCCGAGGAGCGGGTGGAACGCGCCCAGGTCGGTTTCGCCGTGCTCGCGATCTCCGCGCTGCTGAGTGCGGTGGCGGTCACCGTGCTCATCGGTATCGCGCACCTACGTGCGGAAGCCGTGACTCCGCAACAGCATCCAGGCCCTCCGGCGCTGGTCGAACCGGCGCCGATGCCTGCGGGCGGTCTGTCCGATATGCCGCGCTGAATGCGCCCCACCGCCCAGCGGCGGCCGGCCCCCGCGCGGGCGCGGGCATCGAGGAACGGCCAGCAGGCCTGGCCGAAAATATTGATCGGCAACTGAAACACGTTGCTACTGTGCTGAACACATCCAGGCAACGCCGCCGACAACCGAACCGGGACCGCATGACGCCTCAGCACACCGCCGGAGACCGCCGCCTCCGGTTTCTCGCCAGAACCACCGCCACCGTCCTCTGCCTGATCGTCGGATTCGTCTGCCTGCCGGTCGCGCACGCCGCACCGGCCTATGCCGCCTACCTCGATCAGCCCGCCGTCAACGACGACGGCACCACGGGCGGTGGGCTGAATCCGGTCCTGCCGCTGGACGAGCCGACACTGCGCCGCGCGCTGGAGGCGGCCAGAGCCGATGGTGTGCCGCCGCGCCGCTATGCGACGCTGCTGCATCAGTACTGGCTGGTCGTCGCGGTGGACAACGCCGGAATCGACCTCGCGGCATGGGATCCGAGTCGCGGGCCCGCCGCGGGCGAGCGCACCTTCAACCAGGTCTATGTGAACTATCTGCGGCTGGCGTCGGGTCACCCGGAACTCTGGTGGGCCGGCCTGGCCGGAATCGCTGGTGGCTCCTTCGCCTCCGGATACTTCGATATGAGCGATGTCGGGCGGGTGATCGACCTGCCGGGAATTCATCAGCTGGGCAACGCCGTCGCCGACATACTGCGCACCACGCCAGAGGAACTGGTCCGCGGGCTGCCCGACGATATCCGGCTGCTCGCCACCGAGGGCCCGAAGCTGACCGTGGACGATCTGGCCTGGTACCAGATCCGGCTGATGACCATGCAGAAGCACATCTTCGTCGACCTGGTACCGATGCACGAGGCCTATCTCGCGCAGGGGCTGGCGGGCATCGACGAGATGCACCGCGCCGGAATCCTCGACGACGGTCTGCGCACCGCCTGGGACTCGGTGGCCGCCGGTACCCGGGCGGGATATATCGACGCGCTGATCCGGATGACCGACCGGGAACAGAACCACGTCGTCGCCGACCAATGGGACGTCACCGCCGCCGGTCGCGGCGCAATGGGGCGTGTGCTCACCTACGTCAGCACCGTGGCCGGTAAGGCCGGTGTGCCCGGTGTGCGGGCACCCGGTGTGTTCCGCCCGGCCACCGTCACCGCGACGGCCGGGCCGCGGACGCTATCGCTGCGCACCCCGCTGCCGGACTGGAACTGGGCCGATCGCGACGCCCGCTGGACCTACATCACCGGCGATCTGGTGCCACGCCATATCGATATGAAATCCGATGCGCCACTGGCGGCCGCCGTGCTGGCCGAGCCGTTCTGGGACAAACTGGCGCGCGGTCGCCTGCTCCAACGCCTACCCGAGGTGATCGCCGATATGACGAGCCAGTGGCAGCTGACCGGTTGAGTTCGAGCGGTGCCCGCGTGATCGCGGGGTGAGCGCAACCGAATCCAACCCCACACGGGTATTCTCGAAGTGCTATGGAGGTATACCCGAGTTCACCGCGGGTGTACCCGATGCCGGGCACCGCCCCGGCCCACGCGCTCGCCGGACGGTTGGCCCCGATCGGCAACCGGCCCGGACGCGAGCGTACGCATCGACGAAGGATCTCGGATGCACTGCCCGTACTGCCGACACCCTGACTCCCGGGTGGTCGACTCGCGCGAGGCCGACGAAGGCGCGGCGATCCGCCGCCGACGTTCCTGCCCGGAATGTGGACGCCGTTTCACCACGGTGGAAACCGCGATCCTGTCCGTGGTCAAGCGCAGCGGCGTCACCGAACCGTTCAGTCGCGAAAAGGTCATCCGTGGCGTGCGCCGCGCCTGTCAGGGCCGCGAAGTCGACGACGACGCGCTGAACCTGCTCGCACAGCAGGTCGAGGACACGGTCCGGGCCAAGGGCTCCCCGGAGATCCCGAGCCATGAGGTCGGACTGGCCATCCTCGGCCCGCTCCGCGACCTCGACGAGGTGGCGTATCTGCGGTTCGCCTCGGTCTACCGGTCGTTCACCTCGGCCGAGGATTTCGAACGCGAGATCCAGGGCATGCGCCAGGCCCGCGCCGCCGCCGTCGGCTCCACGGACTGAACGCCACGCCGCGTCGGTACGTTCACCGCGTGCGGTGGCGCGGCGCACGCCTACCGGCGGATCGCGCCGATCGCTTTCTGGATCCGCTTGGCCGACACCGGGTACGGGGTGCCCAGCTTCTGGGCGAACAGACTGACCCGCAGCTCCTCCACCATCCACCAGATCTCGGCCACCTCGGGTGCGCGGCGGCGCGGTTCGGGCAGCCCGGCCAGCAGCCGATCGTAGGCGGCGAGGACCGCGTCGATCTCGGCCATGCCCTGTCGGTCACGCACCGCCGAACCGGGCAGGGCCTCCAGCCGCACCACCGCGGCCCGCAGGTATCGCGGTAGTTCACGTAGCCGGACGCTGCCCCATTCGGAGATGAAGCCGTCGAACACCAGATCGGCGAGCTGATCGCGGACATCGTCGGCGATATCGCGTTCGGCGGTGTTCGCCAATGCCGTCGACACGTGATGCGCTTCGGTGAGCACCGGCACCACCAGCCGGACCATACGTGCGGCCGCGGCGGCCAGCTCCGGGCGCACCGTCGCCACCAGTGCGTCGAACTGTTCGGGACTGCGGACCGGACCACCGGCCGCGGCGATCAGCTCATCGGCGGCGGCCGAACGGCAGTCGGCGACGAGGGCGTCGAGTGAACCGTAGGGATTCTGGCTCACCACCAGTCGGTCGGCGGGGGACAGGCCCGAGGTCACCGTGCGCAGTGAGGTCGGGATGGCGCGCAGCACCAGTTCCCTGGTACCGGCCCGCATGGCCGTCGCCTGCTCGGCCGGGGAACTGAGCACCCGCACCGCGACCCCCTCGTCTTCGGGGACGAGGGCCGGATAGCCGGTGATGGTCTGTCCCGCGACCTCACGCTTCACCGTCGGCGCGACCGTGCCGAGTGATTCCGCCGTCCACACCAGCGCGGGCGCACGCTCCGCACCCGCGGTGGCGCGGGCGACCGATGTCGACACCTGCTCGGCAAGCACGGTTTTCAAACGCGCCAGGCTCTTGTCACGGGCGAGGACCGTGCCCCGATCGTCGACCGCGGCGAAGGTCATCCGCAGATGATCCGGCAGTGCGGCAGGATCCAGATCGTTCGGCGCGATCGGCACCGCACCCAGCCGCGACAACTCGCGGGCCAGCCCGGTGCGCAGTGGTTCGGCGCGCGGAGTCAGTGCGGCCAGGGCCGCGGCGGCGAAATCCGGTGCGGGCACCACGGCTCGCCGCAGATTCTTGGGCAGCGTCTTGATCAGCGCGGTCGCCAGCTCGTCGCGCATGCCGGGCACCAGCCAGTCGAAGCCCATCGCGCGCACATGCGCCAGCTGCGCGACCGGGATGCGCGCGGTGACGCCGTCGTCCTCGTTACCGGGTTCGAATTGGTAGGTGAGCGGGAAACTCAATTCGCCTTGGCGCCAGGTGTCGGGGAAATCGGTCGGGTTCAGCGCCGCCGCGCCCTCGTTGACGACCGTGTCCGAGGTGAAGTCCAGCAGCGTGGGATCGGTGCGTTTGGTGGTGCGCCACCAGCGGTCGAAATGGCGGACGGAGACGATATCGGCGGGTACGCGCCGGTCGTAGAACTCGAACAGCACCTCGTCGTCGACGAGGATGTCGCGGCGGCGGGCACGATGTTCGAGATCGGCCACATCGTCGAGCAGTTCCCGGTTGCGGTGGAAGAACTCGTGGGTGGTCTGCCATTCGCCCTGGACGAGCGCATGGCGCAGGAACAGCTCACGGGAGATGACCGGGTCGATTCGCCCGTAGTCGACCGGGCGCTGGGTCACCAGCGGCACACCGTAGAGGGTGACGCGTTCATAGGCGCGGGCGGCGCCCCGTTTGGACGACCAATGTGGTTCGGAATAGGTGCGTTTCACCAGATCGCCCGCGAGACGTTCGGCCCATTCCGGTTCCACCCTCGCCGCCATCCGGCCCCACAACCGTGAGGTCTCCACCAGTTCGGCGGCCATCACCCAGCGTGGCGGCTTCTTGGCCAGCGACGAGCCGGGGAAGATCATGAACTTGGCGCCGCGCGCACCGAGGAATTCGCGCGATTCGGCCTCACGGACACCGATATGGGACAGCATGCCCGCCAGCAAGGCCTGGTGGATCGCGGTCATATCCCAGGGGAGGGCGTCGTCGTCGACCGTGGTCGCCGGTGTCACGGGCTTGCTCTGACCCTTGCCGCGTCCGCGTTGCTTCGCTGCGCGCGCCGGTTCGACCGCACGGGCGGGTTCAGCCGCTCGGGCGGGCTCGCCGTGCGCCGACCAGCCGAGCCCCTTGGTGATGGTGCGCAACTGCCCGTGCAGGTCCTGCCACTCCCGAATCCGCAGGTAGTGCAGGAACTCCTCCCGACACATCCGCCGGAACTGGTTCGACGACAGCGATTTGCGCTGCCCGGACAGGTAGTCCCACAGCCGCAGATACGCCAGGAAATCGGAGTTCTCGACGGCGAACCGCGCATGTTTGGTGTCGGCCGCCTGCTGGTGCTCGGCCGGACGTTCGCGCACATCCTGGATCGACAACGCCGCCACGATGATCAGCACCTCACCGAGACATCCGTTGCGGTGCGCTTCCACCAGCATCCGCGCCATCCGCGGATCCACCGGTAGCCGAGCCATCTCGCGGCCGATCGGAGTGAGCGATAACCCGTTGTCGTCCTCGGGGCGGCGGCGAGCGCCTCGCTTGCGTCCACGGGAACCGTTGGCGTCCACGGGCGACCGGTCGGTGGGCGCACCGGCATCGACGCGCTGGTGGGCCTCTCCCTCGGCTGTCGTGCCTGAGTCTGCCGGTGTCGTGCCCGTGTCCGCCGGTGCCGTGCCCGAATCGGCCGGCTGCATGTCCGCATCCGCTGATGCTGTGGTCGCTCGCGCAGGCGGGGCATCCGGTTCGGTTCGACCCGCTCCGCGCTCGGGCTGGTGCCGGTCTGTCGCTGTGTCGGGCCGGTGCGCCGCCTCGGCTGTTGCCGTGGCGCGGCCGCCGCCCTGTGGCGCTGTGGCGGTCCGCGGGGCGAGTGCGCCCAATTCTTCGAGCAATGCGATGCCGTCGCGGATCGCGCGGGAATCGGGCGGCTCCACGAAGGGGAACTTCTCGATATCGCCCAGACCGAGCGCCGTCATCTGGAGGATCACCGCCGCGAGATTGGTGCGCAGGATCTCCGGATCGGTGAACAGGGGACGGGATTCGAAATCGTCCTCGGAGTAGAGGCGGATGCAGATGCCGTCGGCCACGCGCCCACAGCGTCCGGAACGCTGACGTGCGGAGGCCTGCGACACCGGTTCGATGGGCAGCCGCTGCACCTTGGTCCGCAGCGAATAGCGGGAGATACGCGCGGTCCCCGGATCGACCACGTACCGGATGCCGGGCACGGTCAGCGAGGTCTCGGCGACATTGGTGGCCAGCACGACCCGACGTCCGGTGTGTGCGGCGAACACCCGATGCTGTTCGGCGGCCGAGAGCCGGGCGTAGAGCGGCAGGATCTCGGTGCGTGGCAGTTTCAGCTCGCGCAGGACGTCGGCGGTATCGCGGATCTCGCGTTCACCGGACAGGAACACCAGCACATCGCCGTCGCCTTCGGTGAACAGTTCGGTGACCGCGTCACCGATGGCGTCCACCGGATCGCGGTCGAGGACGCGCTCGTCCTCGTCCTCCTCGCCGGACGGCACCGCCAGCGCCAGCGGCCGATAACGGATCTCGACCGGATAGGACCTGCCCGAGACCTCGACGATCGGTGCGGGCGTACCGGCGGCATCGGCGAAATGACGGGCGAACAGTTCCGGGTCGATGGTCGCGGAGGTGATGATCACCTTCAGATCGGGCCGGCGGGGGAGTAGCTGTTTGAGATAGCCGAGCAGGAAATCGATATTGAGGCTGCGTTCATGGGCCTCGTCGATGATGATCGTGTCGTAGTTGCGCAGCAGCCGGTCGCGTTGGATCTCCGCGAGCAGGATGCCGTCGGTCATCAGCTTGACCAGGGTGTGCTCGGCGGCCTGATCGGTGAATCGGACCGTATAGCCGACGGCGTCGCCGAGTTCGGTGCCCAGTTCCTCGGCGATTCGTTCGGCGACCGCGCGGGCGGCGAGCCTGCGTGGTTGGGTGTGGCCGATCATGCCGCGGATACCGCGACCCAGTTCCAGGCAGATCTTCGGGATCTGGGTGGTCTTGCCCGAGCCCGTCTCGCCCGCCACGATCACGACCTGGTTGGCGGCGATGGCCGCGGCGATGTCCTCGCGTCGCGCGGTGACCGGCAACTGCGGCGGATAACGGATCTCGGGTACGGCCGCACGACGGTTGTCGATGCGTTGCTCGGCCACCGCGATCTCGGTCTCGATGCGCCCGAGTTCGCCGCCGCGTGCCCGGTCCAGCTGCCTGCGCAGCCGATGCTCGTCGCGGAGTGTGAGAGTGGCCAGGCGGGTGCGAAGCTCACGCGGGCTGGCTGCGGTCCTGGTCATTGCGGTATCCAGCCTAATGGACACCCACCGGCGAGGGCTCCGCATTTTCTGCCGGCCGCGGCGGTCGCTGGGGCATATGCCCTGCGTATCGCTGATCGAGTCCGGGGTGAGCGTCGCCCAGTTCACATATCCGGGGTCGTGCGGACGCTCGCACGGCGCGGTTGCCGGTGGTGTGCCCGCGATTCGCCGGCTGCACCGGTGGCCGGTATGCGACGATCGGCGCCATGATCACCAGCTGGGGTACACCGGCGTGGATCCGGGTGCTGCGATTCGCGTTCGGCGTGCTGGGAGTTCTCGCTCTGGCCTGGATACCGATCCGCGCTATCGGTGAATCCGGGTTCTCCACCAGCAACTACTTCAGCTACTTCACCATCCAGTCGAATGTGCTCGGTGTCGTGGTGTTGCTGGTCGGCGCGCTGGCCGACCCCGGTGCTCGCCGATGGCAGGCCGTGCGCGGGGCGAGCGCGCTGTATCTGCTCATCACCGGTGTGGTGTACGCGATATTGCTGGCCGATATCGACGTCATGCTCACCGACCGGTGGATCAACGACATCCTGCACCGGCTGCTGCCGCTGGTGATGATGCTCGACTGGGTCCTGGTGCCGGTGAGTCTCGGCCGCACCGGACGACTGCTCGGCGCCCTGCTGATCTACCCGGCGGTCTACGGTGCGTATTCGCTGATCCGCGGCCCGATCGTGGACTGGTATCCGTATCCGTTCCTCGATCCCCGCGAACAGGGTTATATCTCGCTCGGCATCGGTCTCGTGGTGCTCGCCGGTGTGTTCGCGCTGCTGGCGGTGGCCGTCGTCGCGCTCGGCGGGCTCGCGAGCCGCTGGCAGGATGGACGGCGAACATCCGCCGAAGCGAGGAGCGCCTGATGGGATCACTGTGGCACGGTTTCGCCGATATGGGCGCTGTCGAACGCGACGGTGCCTTTGTCGTGGCGCGGGGTGAGGGTGCCTACATCTGGGACGAGGCGGGTAACCGCTACCTCGACGCCACCGCGGGACTGTGGTTCGCCAATGTCGGCCACGGCCGCAGCGAGATCGCCGACGCCGTCGCGCAGCAGCTGTCGCGGCTGGCCCACTATTCCAACTTCGGTGATCTCGCCGCGCCCGTCACCCGGGAGCTGGCCGAACGGTTGGCCGCGCTGGCGCCGGTGCCGGGCAGCAAGATCTTCTTCACCTCCGGCGGCTCGGATTCGATCGATACCGCGGCCAAACTGGCCCGCCGCTACTGGCATGAACTCGGCAGGCCGGACAAATCGATCATCGTCGGTCGCCGCCTCGCCTATCACGGCATGCACGTCGCGGGCACCGCGCTGTCGGGGCTGACGCCGAACCGCGAGGGGTACGGCGAGTTGATGGCCGATGCCCGCACCGTCGAATGGGATGACGCCAAGGCGCTGCTGGCGCTGATCGAGGACCTCGGCGCCGACCGCATCGCCGCGTTCTTCTGTGAACCGATCATCGGCGCGGGCGGGATCTACCTGCCACCCGAGGGTTATCTGAACGAGGTGCGCCGCATCTGCCGCGATCACGACATCCTGTTCGTCGCCGACGAGGTGGTCACCGGTTTCGGCCGCATCGGCGGATCCTGGTTCGCCTCCACCCGTTTCGGTCTCGAACCGGACCTGATGACCACCGCCAAGGGCCTCACCTCCGGCTATCTGCCGATGGGCGCGGTGTTCATCGCGCCGCGGGTGGCCGAACCGTTCTTCGCCGGCGGTGTGTGGTGGCGCCACGGCTATACCTATGGTGGTCACGCCGGTTCGGCCGCCGCGGCCATGGCCAATCTCGACATCATCGAACGTGAATCCCTGCTCACCGCCGCAGCGCAGCTGGAATCGGCCCTGCGCCATCATCTCTCGCCGCTGGCCGACCATCCGCGGGTCGCCGAGGTCCGCAGCGGTCTCGGCGCCGTCGCCGCTATCCAGCTGGCCGATCCCGCCGAAGCTCCCGACATGGTCAAAGCGTTGCGCACCCACGGTGTTTCGTCACGAGCGGCAGGAGCGGGCGCGTTGCAGATCTCCCCGCCGTTCGTCACCACCGATACTCAGCTCGCCGAACTCGCCACCGCATTCACCCGCGCCCTCGGCTGATCCCTACCACGGTTCGCCCGGCCGAAGGTGCTGTGTCACGGCGCCGCCGGGGGTCTGCATGTCCAGCCGAGTCCGCCGCGGGAATCCATCGTAAAAGGCGCCGGGCCGCCTGCCGCGATGCGACCATAGGAGCGGCGTCACGGTCGCTGCGGCGAAAGGTGGTGGGATATGGCGGAATTCGTGCTCGAATATCCTGCATTGCGGTGGTCGGTGGTGGTCGCGTTCCTCCTGGCCGGGGTGGTCGTCGCGGCACGCGCGATGAGTGCTGTTCCCGTGGCGGCGGCCTCCGTCGCGTCCGCCCGTGGACCGGCGTCCGTCGCACGTCTTACCGGCGCGCACGATCGGGAATCGGATGCGGCGCATCTGATCATGTGCGCGGTGATGCTGGCGATGCTGGTGTTCCCGGTGCAGGCGCATGCGCACGCGATGCGTGGGGTGCTGATCGCGATGACGGTCGCTTTCGCGATGTTGCTGGTGGTCCGGGTGGTGGAGTGGCATGTCGACGGTCGGGCGCTGCCGGTGGCGCGGGCGAGCGCGCTCGGATATCACGTGATCGCGGCCGCGGTGATGCTGTACGCGATGTCCGGTCATACCGCGAGTGGGCATACGGGCGGGCCTGCCGTGATGCCCGCGATGGGGTTGGCGGCGCTGTTCGTCGTGGACGCCGGTGTACTGCTCGCATGCACTGCCACCGGACGACCTCCGCGCTGGCTCGCCCACGCCGGTGCGCATCCCGGCGGGTTCGTGCCGCATATCGTCATGGACCTCGGTACCGCCTACATGCTGGTGGCGGCGGTAGCGGGCTGATCCGGCGCCCGCCGACTACAGGTCGACGATGGAATCGGCGACCACGCGCCCACCGAGCCGGACCCAGCCGTCGGAATCCCATTCGGTGAAGATCTGCGAGCCCTGCCCCTGGGTGATGACCAGGCCGCGTCGCAGCAGCGCCGTCAGCGCGACCGCGGCCGCGCCGGTGGCCTCGTCCTCGGTGATTCCCATAGCGGGTGCGAACATCCGCGAACGCAGCGCACCACGGTGCTCATCGGTCCATGCCCACAGATAATGCGAGCCCTCGGTGAAATCGGCGGGGTCGACCATGCTGAGTTCGTCGGGCTGCTCGAGCTGACGGAAGGCGAAATCCGGTGCCCAGGTACCGCGCGCCTTGACCCAGACCAGGCCGTCGGACAGCTCGACCGGTACCGGTCCGGCCGGAACCTCGAGGGTGTGGACCGGCAGACCGTGCTCGGCCAGCCACCAGCCGGTGCCCACCGATGGATGCCCGGCGAACGGCAGCTCCACCATGGGGGTGTAGATCCGTACGCGAGCGATCTCGTCGACCGGTTCGTCCACGAATACCGTCTCGCTGTAGCCGAGACGGGACGCGAGAGCTTGTCGTTGGGACTGCTCGATTTCCGCGGCCCGCACGACACCCAACTGGTTGCCGAATCGTCCGGCCGGGTCGGTGAACACTCGCAACACTTCAGCCTGTGTGCCCATGTCAGCCGAGCGTACTAGGCGCGGGTGCTGCCGTAGGACCCTCCATGTCATACATCACAGCAAATAGCTGGCAAACATCACTGGACGACAATGGCCCCGACCGCTCGGGTCGGGGCCATTGAATCGGCAGAGAGTGCAGGTCAGACCGTGGCCGTGGCCAAGGCCTCGGTGGACTGCACGGCCTGGCCGACGCCGGCAACGATCGCGGCCGCGCGCAGCGCCTCGAAGATCACCTCACGCGAGACGCCCTCTTCGCGCAGGGTGTGCTCATGCGCCTCCAGGCAGTGCTGGCAGCCGTTGATCGAGGACACCGCGAACGACCACAGCTCGAAATCGGCCTTGTCGACACCGGGAGTACCGATGATCTGCATGCGCAGACCGGCCCGCAGATCGTCGTACTTGCCGTCGAGGAATGCCTTGCCGCGGTAGAACACATTGTTCATACCCATGATGGACGCGGCGCCCAGCGCGGCGTTGTAGGCCTCCGCGGACAGGGTGTCGGCGGCTTCCTCGGCGATCTCGCGCAGCGTGGTGGCCGAGCGGGTCGCGGCCGCGGTGGCCAGCAGGGTGCCCCACAGCTGCTGTTCGTTCAGCACGGTGGTGCGCGCGATCGAGGACAGGTTGAGCTTGAGGTCCTTGGCGTACTCGGGTAGTGAGTTCTTCAGATTGTCGATGCTCATGGTGTGTCTACCTCGAAATCAGACGCTCGCGGCCAGCAGCTCGCCGGCGTTGATGGTCGGGTCGCCCTTCTTCCAGTTGCAGGCGCACAGCTCATCGGACTGCAAGGCGTCGAGCACGCGCAGCACCTCGTCGACATTGCGGCCGACCGAACCGGCGGTCACCGAGACGAACTGGATCTCGTTGTTCGGGTCGATGATGAAGGTGGCGCGGTCGGCGACGCCGTCGGCGTTGAGAACGCCGGTGGCGGCGGCCAATTCGCGCTTGAGGTCCGACAGCATCGGGAACGGGAGGGTCTTGAGATCCTCGTGCTGGGCCCGCCACTGGAAGTGCACGAACTCGTTGTCGACCGAGGCGCCGAGCACCTGGGCGTCACGGTCGGCGAACTCGTCGTTCAGTTTGCCGAACGCGGCGATCTCGGTCGGGCAGACGAAGGTGAAGTCCTTCGGCCAGAAGAACACGATCCGCCATTTGCCCGCATGGTCGTCGCTGGTGATCTGGGTGAAGTAGTCGTCAGGCTGCTGAGCGTCGACCTTCGACAGGTCACCGCCGATCACCGCGGTGAGGTTGTACGCCGGGAACTGGTCGCCGATGGTCAGCAGGGCCATGCTCATCTCCTCGTCATGTCGGTAACCGGCGTGATCGAGTGATCAGCCGGGTGCGCAAAAAAGCTCGTCTGTGATCTTGCCCAAGAACCGGTAAAAGGTAAAGGTGATAGGTCGCACTACACTGATAGGCGTGACTGATCAGACTTATCAGCCAACCCTGTCGCAGCTGCGTGCGTTCGTCGCGATCGCGGAGTACCGGCATTTCGGCACGGCTGCGGCCCGGCTCAATGTGAGCCAGCCCACGTTATCGCAGGCATTGGCCGCGCTCGAACACGGCCTCGGGTTGCAGCTGATCGAACGCAGCACCCGGCGTGTATTGGTGACCGCGGCGGGCATGCGATTGCTGCCGCAGGCGATGGCGACGCTGGAGGCGGCCGACCGATTCCTGGCCTCGGCGACCGGCGACGGCCTCGGCGGCACGCTACGCATGGGCATCATCCCGACCGCCGCGCCCTACATCCTGCCGTCGCTGCTGCCGGCACTGCGCCGCAAACTACCCGCGCTCGTACCGCAGGTGATCGAAGATCAGACCGCTCGCCTGCTCGACGGGTTGCGCACCGGAATCCTCGACGTCGCGGTGCTCGCCCTGCCCACCGACGCATCGGGCCTGGTCGAAATCCCGCTGTACACCGAGGAGTTCGTCCTGGTGCTGCCGCGTGAGCACGAGCTGGCCGGACGCATCGATATCGAACCCGCCGCACTGGACGAGCTGCCCATGCTGTTGCTGGACGAGGGCCACTGCCTGCGGGACCAGACCCTCGAGCTGTGCCGCTCGGCCGACGCTCATCCCGCCGCGGTCGGTGATACCCGTGCGGCATCACTGGCGACCGTGGTGCAGTGCGTGGCGGGCGGACTCGGCATCACCCTCATCCCGGAGATGGCCGTGGCGGCCGAAACCGGTCGCGGCACCCTGGAGACGGCCCGCTTCGCGAACCCGGCCCCCGGTCGCACCCTCGGCCTGGTCTTCCGGGCATCGACCGCGCGCGCCGACGATTACGCCTACCTCGCCGAGATCATCCGTACCCAGCGTCCCGCCTGAGCCGACCGTTGCGCAGCGCCCGGCAGCGTCGTCGGGACGGTCGATCGTATCGAGCCCATGCCGCGCGTCGCAGGCTGAGCGCCGAATCCGTCAGTCCGCGGTGCGCAGTGCGAAAGGTTCGATCGCGCCGCGTATCAGGGCGCGGGCGTCGATGGTGGCGGGGCGGTAGGGCAGGGTGGTGAGGCGGTCGGTCATACCTGGTACCGGATCGTCGATGCGATCGACCAGGCCGAACAGGAACGACCATTCGTGCTCATCGCTGCCGTAATGGACCACGGTGCCGAACTGTTCGTGGAAGCGGCGCCAGGAACGCTCGAGGGTTTCATTGCGCCACATGGTCGCGCAGCCCGCCTGTGCGCTGAGCACACCGCCGGGGGCCAGCACCGCGCGACATCGCTGGAGGAACTCCGCCCCGTAGAGGCGGTTGTGCTGCGCGTCCTCGACGCGTTCGTCGGGCAGGTCGATCACGATGACGTCATAGCGCACACCGTCGGCGGCGGCCTCGGTCAGGAAGTCCCAGCCGTCGGCGAAATGCACCCGGATCGGGCCGGAACCGTCGACGGCGTCGGCCAATTCGCCGGTCGTGTACCCGTAGGGCAGGTGCTCGGCGCACAACTGCACCGCCACCCGGTCGATATCGACATGGTCGACCCTGGTCGCGCCCGCGGCGACCGACAGCTGGCTGGCCACGCCCTCACCGGACCCGATGATGAGCACATTGTCGAGTTTCTCGGCCAGTACGAACGCCGGAACCATCATCGCCTCGTGATAGGTGAGCTGCGAGAACTCGGTGGACTGGCGATCGTTGTCGGAGAACAGGCCGATGCCCTGCGCGGTCCGGGCGATGAGCAGACGCTGGAAATCGGTCCTGGTGTCCACCAGGACATCCGACAGATCCCAGATGCGGGTCAGACCGGGGCCCAGCGGCTCCTCCACGCGTTGACCGGCCCGGCCCCTGCGCACAGTGGTCATCCGAACATCCTTGGGTGACAAGGCGTTCCGCAGCAGCTCGACCGTCTTCTCCGCGCTCGCGCCGATGCTGCCGCAGGTGAACACGTCGACGAAGATGTCACCGGATTCGGGATAGGTGTGGATCGAGGCATGCGATTCCGCCAGCAGCGCGAGAACGGTCACACCCTGCGGGGTGAACTGTTTACGCACGACATCGCAGATGGTGACACCGGCGCCCACCAGCGACTCCCGCAACGCGTGCTCGAGCCGTTGCGGGTCGTTGCAGAGATCCGCATCGACCCCGCCGAACTCGGCCAGCACATGCCAACCGGTGAATTCCGCTGTCATGGAATCCTCTCACTCTCCCTCGGCGCCCACGACATGTACGGCCAAGGGCGCGAAACCGTTGAACGACACCGACGAATAGCTCGCGGTGTAGGCGCCGGTATCGAGAATCCGGACACGGTCACCGGCGCGCAATGTGGTCGGCAGCAGGACCCGCGTGCGTTGGTAGAGCACATCGTCGCCGTCGCAGGTCGGACCGGCGAGCACGGCCTCGTCGACGGGGTCGCCGTCGCGTTCGGTGGCGAAACGGTAAGCGATGTACTCGTTCTCGGTTTCGGCCAGACCGTTGTAGCGGCCGATGTCGAGATACACCCAGCGCCGCCCGTCCGGCGCGATCCGCACCCCCATCACCTCGGCGTGCACGACTCCGGCCGTGGCCACCAGGGCGCGTCCCGGCTCCACGACCAGCTCGGCGGTCTCGGGCAGCAACCGCACCGCCGAGCCGATCGTGACCGCCGCGATCTCGTCGATACCGGGTGCGGGTTCGGCGTAGGACACCGGCAGACCGCCGCCGATGTTCACCGAGGACACCGCAATGTCCTTGTCGGACAATGCCTCGACGATCCGTGCGGCCTGTTCGATACCGATGCGCCAGGCCTGCGGGTCCAGCTGCTGTGAGCCGACGTGGAAGTAGGGTCCGGCCACGACGAGACCGAGATCGCGGGCGCGCACCAGCAGCCGCAGCGCCTCCACCGGCGCACAACCGAATTTGGTGCCGAACGGCGTGCGTGAGGGCGGCGCCGCCGATAGGAATCGGCATTCGACCTCGGCGCCGGGAGCGTGCTCGGCGATCCGCAGCAGATCGTCCTCGGTGTCGAAGGCGAACCGGCGCACCCCCAGCGTGTGTGCGCGAGCGATATCGGTGGCCTTCTTGATCGGATTGCCGTAGTACAGCTGCCCAGCGGCGATGCCGAGCCCGAGACACAGTGCGATCTCGCCGACGCTGGCGACATCGAACTGTGCGCCTTCGGTGTCGAGGATCCGCAGGATCTCGGGAACCGGGCAGGCCTTCACCGCGAACCGGATCCGTGCCCGTCGCCCCGCCCGGATCAGTGCGGCGTCGAGGGCGCGATAGTTCTCGCGTACGCGCTCCGGGCGGAGCATCAGGTACGGGGATTCGGGCATCGGTGGATCTTTCGGTCGGGCAGCGCAGGAACAGTATCAGCGGCCGGTACCCCGGATCGAATCCGTCAAACCCCGAGTTCCGGTGGTCGGTTCCAGCTCATCCGGCGGTCACCGTGACCTCGTCGAACACCACTTCGCCCGCGGCATCCGACTCGGCCAGATCGACCACACCGACGAAGGCCCAGCCGTGATCGCCCGCTGGATCGTCGAGGGTCTGGCGGACGTGCCAGAACCCGGGCCGGGTCTCGACGCGGAACAGTTGCGGGCCGCGTGCGTCCGGACCGGTGCCGATCGAGTCGTACTCGGCGAAATAGGGCTCCAGATCGGCCTGCCAGTCCGGGCCGGTGCCGAGGTCCTCCAGCGCCTGCCAGCGGCGCAGTGCGGCCAATTCCACCCGGCGGAACATGGCATTGCGCACCAGCACCCGGAAGGAGCGCTCATTGGCCGAGATCGGCCGGATGGTTTCCGCGCCGAACGCGAGCTGATCGGCGTCGGCCTCGGCACCGGGACTGGTCAGCTGCTCCCATTCGTCGAGCAGGCTCGAATCCACCTGCCGGACCAGCTCGCCCAGCCATTCGGTGATGTCGTCGAGTTCCTCGGTCCGCGCCGATTCCGGCACGGTGCGCCGCAGTGCGCGGTAGGCGTCGGCCAGATAACGCAGCACCACACCCTCGGAGCGGGCCAGCTCATAGTGGGAGATCAGTTCGGCGAAGGTCATCGAACGTTCGATCATGTCGCGCACCACCGATTTCGGCGACGGCGCGAACTCCGATACCCACGGATGGCCCGCCCGGTAGGTCTCGAAGGCGGGTTCGATGAGTTCGGCCAGTGGCTTGGGCCAGGTGACCTCCTCGAGCAGCTCCATCCGCTCGTCGTAGTCGATGCCCTCGGCCTTCATCTCGGCGACGGCCTCGCCCCTGGCCTTGTGCTGCTGCGCCATCAGCAGTTGGCGCGGGTCCTCCAGGGTGGACTCGATGAGCGAGACCACCTCCAGTGTGTAACCGGGGGAGTCGGCGTCGAGCAGTTCGAAAGCGGCCAGTGCGAACGGTGACAGCGGTTGGTCGAGTGCGAAATCGCGTTGCAGATCGACCGTGAGGCGGGCGCGGCGGCCCGAGGCATCCGGTTCGGAAAGCTGTTGCACCACACCGGCATCGCGCAGCGCCCGATACAGCCTGATGGCGCGCACAATGTGTTTGCGCTGGGCGGGGCGTGGTTCGTGATTGTCTTCGAGCAGATGCCGCATGGCGTCGAAACAGTTTCCGGGGCGGGCGATCACATTGAGCAACATCGAATTGGTGACCGCGAACCGCGACACCATCGGCTCGGGCGGCGCGGCCACCAACCGGTCGAAGGTCTCCGCGCTCCAGGACACGAACCCCTCCGGCGGTTTGCGTCGCTGCACCTTGCGGAGCTTCTTCGGATCGTCGCCGGCCTTGGCGAGCATCCGGGTGTTCTCCACCTCGTGGTCGGGCGCCTGCACCACCACGGTGCCCATGGTGTCGTATCCGGCGCGTCCGGCCCGACCGGCGATCTGATGGAACTCACGGGCCTTGAGCCTGCGGGTCCGTACACCGTCGTATTTGGTGAGGCCGGTGAGCAGCACCGTGCGGATCGGGACGTTGATCCCGACGCCGAGAGTATCGGTGCCGCACACCACCTTCAGCAGCCCGTCCTGGGCGAGTTTCTCCACCAGCCTGCGGTACTTGGGCAGCATCCCGGCATGGTGCACACCGATGCCGTGCCGGATCAGGCGCGAGAGCGTCTTGCCGAAACCGGTGGCGAAGCGGAAACCGCCCAGCGCCTCGGCGATGGCGTCCTTCTCCGCCCGGCTGGCGAAGTTGACGCTGGTCAACGCCTGTGCGCGTTCCAGCGCGGCGGCCTGGGTGAAGTGCACGACATAGACCGGAGCCTGATGGGTGGTGACCAGTTCCTCGAGCGTTTCGGTCACCGGGGTGCGCGCATAGGAGAAGGTCAACGGCACCGGACGCTCGGTACCCGCGACCACAGCCGTGGGGCGGCCGGTGCGCCGGTGCAGATCGGCGGCGAAGAAATCGACCTCGCCGAGCGTGGCCGACATGAGCAGGAACTGCGCGCGCGGCAATTCCAGCAGCGGCACCTGCCAGGCCCAGCCGCGGTCGGGATCGGCGTAGAAATGGAACTCGTCCATCACCACCTGGCCGATATCGGCGTCCGCGCCCTCACGCAGCGCCAGATTGGCCAGGATCTCCGCGGTCGCGCAGATGATCGGCGCCTCGGGGTTGACCGCCGCATCGCCGGTGACCATCCCGACGCGTTCGGCGCCGAACACCTCGCAGAGCGCGAAGAACTTCTCGCTCACCAGCGCCTTGATCGGCGCGGTGTAGTAGGTGCGCTGGCCGCGGGTCAGAGCGAACAGATGCGCACCCACCGCCACCAGGGATTTCCCGGAGCCGGTCGGTGTCGCCAGGATGACGTTGGACTCCGAGGCCAGCTCCAGCAGCGCCTCGTCCTGCGCGGGATACAGCGGCGTGCCCTGCTCGGCGGCCCACGTTCCGAACGACTCGTAGAGCGCGTCGGCGTCGGTTCCCGGTATCTCGAGCAGTTCGGTCAGATCCACCCCGACAACCCTACGGGCCGTCGGCTCCCGTACCGATCCAGGTCAGCGCTGGTCGTCTCCCTCGCCGAGGTCGAAGCCCTCGCCCTGGTAGCCGCCCTGTTCGGCGAGGAATCGCTCGAATTCGGCACCGAGTTCGTCGCCGCTGGGCAGTTCACCATCGCCGACCAGCAGGCTCGACTGACGTTCCTGCGCGGAGACGAAGGTGTCGTACTGGCGTTCCAGTGCGTGCACGACCGTCTCGACCTCGGAATTGCCCGCGATGTGCTCGTTGACCTGTTCACGCACCCGTGCCGCCGCCTCGCCGAGGGCGGCGAGCGGAATCTCCAGGCCCGCGTTGTCGCTGACGTGCTCGAGCAGCGTCTGCGCGGCCTCCGGATACGCGGTCTGCGCCAGATAGTGCGGCACATGCACCGAGAAACCGAGCGATTCGTGCCCGTGCTGGGCCATCCGGTACTCCAGCAGCGAGGAGGCGCTGCCCGGCACCTGCAATTCACCCGGCCAGCGCTGGTTCTCATCGATCAGGTCGCGATCGGAGGAATGCGCGGTGATCCCGAGCGGACGGGTATGCGGGATCGCCATCGGGATGGCGCTCAGACCGATACTGCGGCGCACACCGAGCTGTTCGGCGAGCAGACGCACGGCGGTGGTGAACTTCTCCCAGCGCAGATCCGGTTCCATTCCCGACAGCAGTAGGAACGGGGTGCCCGCGGTGTCACGCAGCGCCCACAGGTTCAGTTCGGGTTCGGCGTAATCGGCGAAGTGATCGGATTTGAACGTCATGAGCGGGCGCCGCGACCGGTAGTCGAGTAGTTCGTCCACATCGAACGAGGCGACCAGTTCGCTTTCCAGGCTCTCGCGCAGGTGCGTGGTCGCCAGCCGTACGGCATGACCGGCATCGGTGAAGCCTTCGAGTCCGTGCACCAAGACCGGACCCGAGCCGTCGTCGGACGACAGCTGTGGAGCGGGGAACTCCAGTTCGTACATTCGCGACTCGTAGTCCATCGCGTACTCCTTCCTGCGCGGCGCATCCGGCGTGCCGACACCGGCGCGCAAGTATCTCGCACCGTTGGCCGCGTCGCCGGGTGTACCACAGTCCATTGTCCCCCATGGGCGATGTACTCCTACGCGCACGGCCGGACATCGACCCATACGTGGGGGCAACAGCGTCGACGCCACCGGAATTCCCGAGGCGTGGGCATCCGACACCCCTGCGGGCGGCGGTCGGCGTGGCGGGGGCGGGCCGCTCGGCGAGTTTGGCAGAGTGGGGCGGGTGGGCGTGCCGAATTCGACGCACAGGACCGCGCTCGGCCGCGCGGCGGCAGGCGGCGCGCTGGCGATCGCCGCGCTGGTGACGGCGGGTTGCGGGTCGACCGTGTCGGGTCACCCGACCTCGGCCGAACCGACCGCGGTGACCAGGCAGGTTTCCGGCCCACTGGCCACGCTGCTCCCGGATCCGGGGGAGTTTCCGGACCGTTATCCGGCGGTGGTGCTGCCGCCGGAGGCCGCGGGGCAGGCCGCGGGCGATCTGGACGGTGTCGGCGCCGGTGCGAGTGTGCAACCCGCCGAATGCACACCACCGGAAGCCCGTCCGGGTGCCGATCGGCTCGCCGTGGCCGTGGGGACCGACGACGCCGCGCGCGCCACCCTCACCGTCGAGCTGACCCGCACCGATCAGCCGCTGGTGCGATTGCGTGATCAGATCCGGCAGTGCGAACGGATCCGGGTGTCGCGCGCGGGTGCGACCGGCACGGTGACCACCGAGTTGGCGCAGGCGCCACAGGTCGACGCCGACGATGCCATGGCCCTGCGGCGCACGGTGACACCCGACGTCGGCGGCGCCGGTCTGACCCAGTCGATGAGCACACTGATCGCGCAGATCGGCGATGTGCGGGTCACGGTGACCTACATGTCGTTCAGCGATGCCACACCGGATACCTCAGCGCTGCAACAGCTGTTCGACACCGCCGTGAACAAGGTCGCGACCAGCTGAAACATGGAGTTGTCCACAGGGAAGAGTTATCCACAGGTCGGATGAAAGCCCAGGTCGTGCTCACCTCGCTCGACCAGCGCGCAGTGCAAGCTGCCTGTCATGACGACTCCCGCGACACCCTCCGAACCCACAGCGTGTGAGCAGACCTGCACCACGCGCACGCCGCGATCGGTGGCACCGGCCGATCAGTCCGAAAACCGGGGTGCGCGCACCGGTCCCGGCGGAACGCGCGGATCGCTGCCCGGTGCGGGTCGGCCCCGCGGGTGTGGTGCGTGCCATCGCGGCAGCGGCGGACAAGAATCCGGCAGTGCAGCCGTCGGCCGCGCTGCCGTTCCCGTCGATCTCGGTCCGGTCGCTGCCTGCCCGAGTACACGCCGCAGGTCCGACGCGAGCGGGCAGTCGAGAACAACCGCCGAGGAACCCTGCGGGCCATGGGCGCCGTGGCGGAGCGCATCAGGGCCGAGGTCGGGTCGGGCCGAGGTATCCGATTGCGCTGCTGCCCGCGCCGTCGGCTCGGGTGAGACCACGGCCGAACTCGACACGGCCGGAATCGGACCGAGTGGTCTCGGTGCCGAGGACACGTCCTCGGTGAGCGGGCGCGCCGGTACGTGCCCACCTCCCCGCGATATCGGTGTTCTGCGCTGCGCGGATGGAGACGACGCCGAGTGTGGCGCCCGGCCCGAGGGCACGGGCACCGCGGACGGCGGTGGCGCGGAGGATCTCGTCCACCCGGACGGCGGCCGGGTCGAGATGCGGCTCGGGGAGATCAGGCTCGCGGAACCGGGGGAGTTCCTCGCCGGTATCCCGGCGCTTCTCGGGTTCGTGCCGGTGCGGTCACTGGTGGTGGCGGTGTTGCGGGCCGCACCGCTGGATCCGGACAGCGCGATGATCGATGTGGTGGCACGTTTCGATCTCGACTCACCGTCCACCCGGGCATCGGACCGGGCGACGCTCGTGGCCACGGTAGCCGATGTCTGTGAACAGGACGGGGTGGTCGGCGTGCTGGCCGCCGTCATCGATGATCGCCGCACCGAGCCCGAGCCCGGCGTGATCGGTCGCGATCGGCTGATCACGGCGGTGGCGGCGCGGTTGGACCGGCGTGAGATCGCGCTGTGCGGCGCGTGGGCCGTACCGGCGATCGGACCCGGCCACGGCTGGTGGAGTGTGCTCGGGGCGGATCGGCGCGGTGTGGTGCCCGATCCCGCGGCCTCGCCGATCACGCTCAGTCATGTGCTGCACGGCCGCCAGATCATGCGCTCGCGATCGGAGCTGATCGCGCTGGTGACGGCGGATTCCAGGATGCGTGAGCTGGTCGGCGCGCAGATGGGTCGGGCGTTCGCGCGAGCCCACCGGCGGTTCACCCCGGCATCGGGCGGCGGTGATCGGATCGGGTATCGCAGGCGCGCGGTGGAATACATGCTCTGGCAGATCGCGAACGTGGCCTCGGGCACGCCGATGTCACCGACGGAACTCGCGGAACTGGCTGCGGCACTGCGGGATCGCCACGTCCGCGACGCCATGTTCGCGCTCGCGGGCACCGAGCACGCCGACGCCGCCGAACAGCTGTGGGCGATGATGACCCGCGCCCTGTCCGGCCACGACCGGGCCGAAGCCGCCACCCTGCTCGGCTATTACGCCTATGCCCGCGGCGATGGGCCCTTCGCCGGGATCGCGCTGGCCGCGGCGCTGGACGCCGACCCCGCGCATCCGATGGCGGCGTTGCTCGATACCGCTCTCCGTTCCGGTATGCACCCGGACCGGCTCCAGCGCTTGACCACATGCGGCCGCGAGACGGCCGTCGACCTCGGCATCGACCTCGACACGGTGCGATGAGGCGGCCTCGGGAACGCGCCGGAACGGGCCTACTTCGCGCTGTGGGCGCGTGGCCCGAGCTCGCGCAGGAAAGTCCAGGCGTCGGTGACGATCTCGTCGAGGTCGTTGTGTTCGGGCCGCCAACCGAGTTCGGCGACGGCGCGATCGCTGGAGGCGATGAGCACCGCGGGATCGCCCGCACGACGCGGCGAGTCCACGGCGGCGATGGGCAGCCCGGTGACCCGTTCACATGCCGAGATCACTTCGCGCACCGAGAACCCGGTTCCGCTACCGAGGTTGAACACCCGGTGCGTGCCCGCCTCACAGGTGCGAAGGGCGAGCAGATGGGCGTCGGCGAGGTCACGGATATGGATGTAGTCCCGGACGGCGGTGCCGTCGGGCGTCGGCCAGTCGGTGCCGAATACGGCGATGGATTTGCGATGCCCCGCCGCGACTTGCAGCACCAGCGGAATGAGATGGGTCTCGACCACACGGTTCTCACCGAGTCCGCCGTAGGCACCCGCGACATTGAAATACCGGAGGCTGGTGGCCGCGAGGCCGTGCGCGACAGCGTAGGAGGTGATGGCGTGGTCGATCGCCAGTTTGGAGGCGCCGTACGGGTTGGTCGGTCGGGCCGGGGCGTCTTCGGTGATCGGCACCTGTTCCGGTTCGCCGTACACCGCGGCCGTGGACGAGAACACCAGCCGCGGCGTGTCGGTGGCGCGCATCGCCTCCAACAGCCGCAGCGTCGTCACCACATTGCCGTGCCAGTACTTCTCCGGCTGCTGTACCGATTCGCCCACCAGCGATTGCGCGGCGAAATGCAGGACACCGTCGAAACTTTCGGACGCCAGCAGATCCGGCGCGGCCTCGGCGACATCGCCCTCGACGAAACGCGCGCCCGCGGGCACACCGTCGGCATTGCCCGTGGACAAATCATCGACCACGACCACCTCGTGGCCGTCCTCGATCAGGACCTGTGCGCACACCCCACCGACGTATCCGGCGCCGCCGGTAACCAGAAGTCTCACCCGTCAGACCAGCTTCACCTGGACGGCGTGGGCCATTTCGTCCGACAGCTCGAAGCCGTCGTGGCCGGGCACGGTGATCACCACGGAACCGGGTCTGGTCTCCACGGTGACCCTGGCGTCGGGCACCACACCCGCCTCACGCAACCGGTTGATGACCTCGGGATCGGTCTGGATGTGCTCGGCGAGCCTGCGCACCACGACCGCGTGCACCTGACCGTGCGGCAGCTCGGAGAGCCTGGTCAGGTTCTCGTCGGCGGCGGCGATCGGTGTGACACCGAGTTCGTCGAGGCCGGGGATCGGGTTGCCGTAGGGGGAGGTGGTCGGGTGGTTGAGCACCTCGACGAGGCGGCGTTCGACGTCCTCGCTCATCACGTGCTCCCAGCGGCAGGCCTCGGCGTGCACGTTCTGCCAGTCCAGCCCGATGATGTCGACCAGCAACCGCTCGGCGAGCCGGTGTTTGCGCATGACCGCGACGGCCATGCTTCGGCCCTTGTCGGTCAGCTCGAGATGACGGTCACCGGCCACCAGCAGCAGACCGTCTCGTTCCATCCTGGCGACCGTCTGGCTGACCGTCGGCCCGCTCTGTTCGAGGCGCTCGGCGATGCGGGCGCGCAGGGGCACCACACCCTCCTCCTCGAGGTCGTAGATGGTACGGAGGTACATCTCCGTGGTGTCGACCAGATCCTTCACCTGTTACCCCTTCGTCGGCACGAATTCTACCCACGCGACGTCTCGTTTCGCGCACGCCGCGGCACCACGCCTCGCGCGTCGGGAACCCTGTCGGCGCACGGCATACCGCCGTGGTCGCTCATGCATGTATTTCTACTGCATGTGAACGCTGAACGGGGCCGTCAGCTTCCCACTAGCGTTGGGAGCATGGCCACCACAGCGTCCGGCGCACATCCGGGCCCCGCGCACGGGGGCACGGTCGTGTGGACCGACCATTTCCTCGACTACACCTGGACGCCGCAGCATCCGATGAAACCGGCCCGGTTGGCGTACACCATGGCGCTGGCCCGCAGCCTCGGCGTACTGGAGGGTGTCGAACTGCTCGAGCCGGCGGCGGCGGGCCCCGCGGATCTGTTCCGCATCCACACCGCCGAATACGTGGAGGCCGTCGAGCACGCCGTGGCGCCACCGATGGCGCACGGTGAGCCACCGGTCGCGCCGCCGTTCGGGCTGGGCTCGGCCGATAATCCGGTGTTTCCCGGAATGCATCGGGCCGCATCGGTGATCGTCGGCGGCACGCTGGCCGCGGCCCGTGAGATCGCCGAGGGGCGCACCCGCCGGGCGGTGAGCATCGGTGGTGGTATGCATCACGCGATGCCCGCCTCGGCGGCGGGGTTCTGCGTCTACAACGATGCGGCGGTGGCCATCTCCTGGCTGCTCGACCACGGTTTCGACCGCATCGCCTATCTCGATGTCGACGTCCACCACGGCGATGGCGTACAGCGTGCCTTCTACGCCGATCCGCGGGTGCTCACCGTCTCGATCCATCAGCATCCGGCGACGTTGTGGCCCAATACCGGATGGCCCGAGGAGACGGGCAGCGGTGCGGGAGCGGGCACCGCGGTCAACCTGCCGGTGCTGCCTGGTACACGGGACGCGCAGTGGCTACGTGGGTTTCATGCGGTGGTCCCCGGCGCGGTGGCGGCGTTCCGGCCGCAGATCGTGGTCAGTCAATGCGGGGTCGACAGCCACCGCGAGGATCCGCTGGCGGATCTGGAGCTGACCGTCGACGGTCAGCGCGCGGCGTTTCTGGCCATGCGTGAGCTGGCCGACCGCTATGCCGATGGGCGCTGGCTGGCAGTCGGGGGTGGGGGTTACGGTCTGATCCGCGTGGTGCCGCGCGCCTGGACGCATCTGCTCGCCGCCGCGCTCGACCGCGATATCGCACCGGAGACCGCCATACCGCAGGACTGGATCGATACGGTGCGTGCCGCGGCGCCGCGCGTGGATCCGCCGCGCACGATGGGGGACGGTGCGGAGGTGTCGTTCCGCCCCTGGGACGGCCCCGGCGGCACTCCCGAAACCGGCGACGCGCGGGTAGACAGGGCTCAGCGCGCCATCGATACCGCCGTGCTCGCCACTCGCCGTGCCTGCTTCGGCCCGCTCGGCCTCGACCCGGAGGATCCCCGTGACTGAGTTCGATACCCCGGATACCCCCGCGGTGCCGCCACCACCGCCGCAGCACTGGTTCGCCGATGTGTTGGCCTCCGACGGTGGCGTGGTGCGGCTGCGCCCGATAACGCCCGACGACGCCGATCGGTTGCAGCAATTCCATGCCGCGCTCTCGGATCGGACCAGGTATCTGCGCTATTTCGGGCCCTATCCGCGGATCTCGCCGAAGGATCTGTACCGATCCACCCATGTCGATCATCACAATCGGGTCGGGCTGGTGGCCGAACTGGGCGAATCGATCATCGCGGTGGGGCGTTACGAACTGCTCGATCGCACCGGCCCCCGCGCGGCCGAGGTGGCGTTCGTGGTGGCCGATGGGCATCAGGGCCGCGGTCTCGGCTCGATTCTGTTGGAGCACCTGGCCGGTGCGGCGGCGGAGAACGAGATCGACACCTTCGTCGCCGAGGTGCTGGCCGAGAACACCGTGATGGTGACGGTATTCCGGGAAGCGGGCTATCAGGTGGAGCGCAGCAGGGACGGGTCGGTCCTGCATCTGGAGTTCGCCATCGACCCGACCGAGGCGTTGCTGTCGGTGCGTGATGCGCGGGAACGGGCCTCGGAGGCACGCAGTGTCGGGAATCTGCTGACGCCACGGTCGATCGCGGTTATCGGCGCCACGCCGAGTGCTGGACGGGTCGGTGGCGCGGTGCTGGCGAATCTGCTGTCCGGTGCGTTCCAGGGGCCGGTGTTCCCGGTGAATCCGGCACGCAGTTCGGTGCGCGGTGTCCGTGCTTACGCCACGGTGCGCGAGATCCCCGATGAGGTCGATCTCGCGGTGGTGGCGGTGCCCGCCGAATCCATCGATTCGGTGCTCGACGACTGTATGGCCAAGGGGGTCAAGGGTCTTGTCGTGCTCACCGCCGGATTCGGCGAGACGGGTGCCGCGGGTATGGCCGCCGAACGCGATCTGGTCGCCGCCGCGCGCGGGCACGGTATGCGCGTGGTCGGGCCGAGCGCACTCGGTATCGCCAACACCGATCCCGCGATCGCGCTCAATGCCACGCTGGCACCGGTGCTGCCGGGGCGTGGACGGATCGGATTCTTCTGTCAGTCCGGACCGTTGGGTGCGGCGATCCTCGGTGAGGCGGCGGCACGCAACCTCGGGCTGTCGACCTTCGTATCGGCCGGTAACCGCGCCGATGTGTCCGGTAACGACCTGTTGCAGTACTGGGACACCGACCCCGACACCGATGTGGTGCTGCTGTACCTGGAGAGTTTCGGTAATCCGCGCAAGTTCTCGCGGATCGCGCGTCGGGTGGCGCGGACCAAGCCGATCGTCGCGGTGAGCAGCGGCAGGCTGGGCGCACGGGCCCACCCGGCCGGTGATATGGATCGTTCGATCGTGCGGGACCTGTTCGCACAGGCCGGAATCGTTCAGGTCGACTCGATTTCCGAGCTGTTCGACTGTGCGGCGCTGCTCGGATACCAGCCGCTGCCCGTGGGCGCACGGCTTGCGGTGATCGGTAACAGCGCGGCGTTGGGCTGGCTGGCGGTGGACGCCGCTCGCGGTGAGGGGCTGCTGGTCGGCGAACCGGTGGACCTGGGTCCGCAGGCAACACCGGGCGACTACCTCGACGCGGTGGCGGCGCAGTTGCGTTCGGAGGAGGTCGATTCGGTGATCGTGGTGTTCGCGCCGCCGGTGCCGTTGCCGACCGGTGAGTTCGCCGACGCGATCCGGTCGGCTGCGGCGGCGGTACCTGCGGCGGGCAAACCGATTCTGACCACCTTCATTGCCGAGCAGGGGATTCCGAATCTGCTGGCGGTGCGGGGCAGTGGTGCCTCGGCGGTGCGCGGATCGATTCCGTCGTACCCGGATCCCGAGCGGGCCGCGCGCGCGTTGGCGCGGGTGCACCGGTACGCGCAGTGGCGTGACCGGCCGGTTTCGGCGGTCGTCCGGCCCGACGGTATCGACAGTGCGCGGGCCGCGGAGCTGGTCGCGGGCTGGATGGCCGATACCGGTGGCCGCCGGTTGACCGATCTGGAGACCGTGGCGCTGCTGGAGTGCTACGGGATCTCGGTGGTGGAGTTCCGGGAGGTGCGTGATGCCGATGCCGCGGTGGCGGTCGCCGAGGAACTCGGCTATCCGGTGGCGGCCAAGGCGACCAGTGACGCGTGGCGGCGGCGGCCCGATCTGAGCGGGGTGCGATTGGATCTGTGGCGTCCCGACGCGGTGCGGCAGGCGTATACGGATCTGGTTGCGCTCAGCGGTGATCCGGCGTTGCACATTCAGCGGATGGCGACCAAGGGCGTCGGATGCGTGTTGCGGGTGCAGGACGATCCGTCGTTCGGTTCGGTGATCGAGTTCGGCCTGTCCGGGTTGATCATCGAGATGCTCGGCGACCGGGCCTATCGTGCGCTGCCGCTGTCGCCGGATGAGGCGGCCGCGCTGATCGACGCACCGCGCGCCGCACCGCTGCTGTCGGGTACTCCGGCCAGTCCGCGGGTGGACAAGGCGGCGTTGATCGAGTTGGCGCAACGTATTTCGGCGCTCTTCGATGATCTGCCACAGATGCGGGAACTGTCCTTCGATCCCGTCCTGGCCTCGCCGTCGTCGGCCGAAATCCTTTATGCGCGAGCAAGAATCGGCCCGGAGCCCAGTCGTTTCGATACCGGGCCACGGCGGCTCGGGTGAACCGGGCGCCAGCGTTCGAGGTGAATTGCCCGGCACGCCGACCAGGCGTGGCCGTCGGCTCCGCACACGTTTACGCCGACCGGTTCGTACGCTCCGGAGGGGGCGGGGCCTACGGGCACCGGTCGGCGTCGGGAAGGTGACGCGGTGGCCACCATGGTCCGGCTCGTGCCCGGAGGCACGGCGAGATCAGCTGGCGTAGGCGCGCAGCCTGTCGGCGCGCTCACCCTTGCGCAGTTTGGACATCACTTCGCGCTCGATCTGGCGCACCCGCTCGCGCGAGAGGCCGAACAGCTTGCCGATCTGATCGAGGGTGCGCGGCTGGCCGTCGTCGAGGCCGAAGCGCAGCCGGATCACCTGCTGTTCACGCTCGTCGAGTGTCGCGAGGACGCTGCGGACGTCGTGATGCAGCAGACCGGCGATGACGGCGCTCTCCGCGGAGGTGGCTTCGGAGTCCTCGATGAAATCACCGAGCGGGGCCTCCTCATCGTTGCCGACGGGCATGTCCAGGCTCACCGGATCGCGGCTGTGGTCGAGCAGATCGGCGATCTTCTCCACCGGGATACCGGATTCGTTGGCCAGTTCGGCGTCGGTGGCCTCGCGGCCGAGCTGCTGATGCAGTTCACGTTTGATCCTGGCCAGCTTGTTGACCTGCTCGACCAGATGGACGGGCAGCCGGATGGTGCGGCTCTGATCGGCCATACCGCGGGTGATGGCCTGCCGGATCCACCAGGTGGCGTAGGTCGAGAACTTGAAGCCCTTGGCGTAGTCGAACTTCTCCATCGCGCGGATCAGGCCGAGGTTGCCCTCCTGGATGAGATCCAGCAGCGGCATACCGCGCCCGGTGTAGCGCTTGGCGAGGGACACGACCAGACGCAGGTTGGCTTCCAGCAGATGCGAGCGTGCGGCGCGGCCTTCGCGAACGATGACGGCCAGATCGCGCTTACGCGCGGCGGACAATCGCTTGCCGGTCTCCAGCAGGTGCTGGGCATAGAGGCCCGCCTCGATGCGCTTGGCCAGCTCGACCTCGTCGGCCGCCGTGAGCAGTGCCGTGCGGCCGATCCCGTTCAGGTACACGCGTACCAGGTCGGCGGCGGGGCTCTGGGCGTCGAGATCGGAATCGCTGGCGCGCACTCGAGTGGTGGCGGGGCTTGTCATGACTTGCCTCCTGTCGGTGGTGTCTCACTCCGATCAACGGACCCGACATAGGGAAAGTTCCCTGACCGGGCGCCGGTAAACCGCTTCTGAACTGCGGTTTCCGCCACGTTCGGCTGAGAAGTTCCTGAGAACACCCCGCGGTGGGACGGCCGGGCCCGCGACGAGGCCGCCGCGGCCGTGCGCGCTACCCGGGCAGGATCAGCCCGTGACGTACCAGTCCGGCCACCACCCCGAGCGCCTCCGCCGCGAACTCGGGCGTGACGGTGCCGTCCCCATGGGCGATGGCCAGCAGTTCGATCAGTTCGTGCAACGGCAGCCCATCCGGCCGCATTCCCGCTACCAGGGAGATCGTCGTCTCGTCCACCTCGTGCTGCCAGCGCGGTCCGTCACCGCGGTGCAGCCTTGCCACCTGCTGCGACCAGCCTTGCTGGCCGGGCAGATACACCCGCTCCAGCGCTGTCGCCGGGTCGACGGTGAAACGGGTCGACCAGGCGAGGTCGTTATCGGCGGCGACCGCGCGCAACCAGGCCGAGCGTTCGAAATACCGGGTCGCCTCCTCGCCGAGCGGATCGTCGAAGCCGTGGGTGAGGTCCTCGGCCAGCAGTTCGGTGGGCCCGTCGATGGCGCGCAGGTAGACGAATCCGAACCCGATGCCCTCCACCTCGGCGCCGGTGAAGGCGTCGAGCCACTGTTCGGCACGCTGCTGGGCCTGCGGCTCACGTGGATCCAGACCGGCGTCACGCAGCCAGGTGCCCACATACAGCGCGGGGTCGGCGACATCGCGCTGCACCACCCAGGCATCGACACCATGGGCGGGTAGCCACGAGGACACGCGCTGGCGCCAGTCCTGCCCGTCGACGTGCACCCAGGCGGCCAGCATCGCGGCCGTGCCGCCCGGTGCGAGCAGCTGCGGCGCCTGCGAGATCACCAGCTCGCTCGCACCGTCGAGGGCGAGACCGGAATCCCGGTAGGTGTGCTCGACTCGCGCCGGTCCGACCACGAACGGGGGATTGGCCACCACCTGGTCGAAACGACGCCCGGCGACCGGCTCGAACCAGGACCCTTCCAGCAGTTCGAGATCCAGCTCGTTGAGTTCGGCGGTGGCCTCGGCCAGCCACAACGCGCGGCGATTCACATCGGTGGCGGTGATCCGCCCCGCATAGGAGGCGGCGTGCACGGCCTGGACACCACATCCGGTACCGAGATCGAGCACCGAGCCGACCGGGCCGGTCGGGGTGGCGCGCAGCAGCGACAGCGACGCATGACCGACACCGAGGACGTGGTCGGCGGTGAGGGTGCGTCTGCGCATCGAATCGTCGAGGTCGGACAGGATCCAGCGGGTGCCGGAACCGGCATCCAGCGGCCGCAGATCCAGTGCCGCCCGCAGCTGATCGCCATCGCGTTCCAGCAGGCCCGCCGCCACGGCCTGGTCGAGATCCACCGGTGCGAGGGCCGCCGCCACCTCGGGCTCCGGCAGCGCGTCGCCGAGCAGCAGCAGGCGGATCAGCGTGCCGAGTTCACCGGCCGCACGCGCCGCGCGGCGGACCGGCACCGGTTCGGAGCGCCCGAGCGCGGCGTGGACCTCGGCGCCGAGCACCTCCAACAGAGTGTCGGCGTCGTAGCCGACCCGAATCAACGCGGCCCGCAACGCGGGGCACAGAGCGGTGAGCGGCGATCCCGTGGTGGTCGAACGATTGGTAGGCACATCGGTACTCTGCCACCGCGCCCACCTGCGACCGCTTCCACTACCCCCGGAATGTCCGGCCGATCGCTCAGCCGTCGATGGCGTTGTGCGGTCGCGATTCGAGCGCGGGGCGCTGCCGGTCCCAGCGGCTGGGTTCGTTCTTGTCGCGGGGCGGGCGATCATTGGCGATCAGCACCGCGATCCACGGCAGCGGAATCGAGGCGACGATGATCAGGATCGAGATGAGCGCGTTGCTGAATGCGCCGTAGGCGAGCGCCGCCAGCACCAGCGCCGGAATGCGGAAGGCCATGATGATCGTGTAGCGGCGGACCCGTGCGCGGTGCTGGTCCTCGAGCGACGGCGCGGCCTCGGTGATGAGGACCGGATGTTTATCGTCACCGGGGAAATAACCGGCTGAACGGCGGGGCCGGGGCGGCATCGGCGCGCCGGTCGGGTCGTCACGGCCGACGCTCTTGTCGGAAGAATCGCCGTGCTGCTGCATACCCCGAGTCTTCCACTGTCGACAGCGGGGCGCACACCCGGTGGTCACGACGCCGCGATCGGGATACGGCATCATGGAGGCGTGAGTACCGACACTCTGGTTCGCCCGGATACGACCACCGACGAGACGACCGGCGACGACGTCCCCAAGTTCTTCCACTACGTGAAGAAGGACAAGATCGCCGAAAGCGCCGTCATGGGCACCCATGTCGTCGCCCTGTGCGGCGAGGTGTTCCCGGTGACCCGTTCGGCCAAGCCCGGCTCGCCGGTCTGCCCCGACTGCAAGAAGGTCTACGAGCAGTTGCGCAAGGGCGACTGACACCGCCGGTCCGGCTCGCGCGGCGCGCCCGTCATCGTTCGGGCGCGGTGGGCGAGGGCTGCGCGCCGTCTCGCACCACCGGCCCGGTTCGCGCCTGCGTGTCATCGCTCGGTAGACCGGGTGGATCCTTCGCCCACGCGGGTTCGATACCGGCCGACGCGCCGGTCGGCTCCGGTTCCTGCTCCGTGGCGTCGCCGCGCACCTGATCGGCCAGCCATGCCTTCACCTGTTCGACCCGGGTGGCGCGTGCGGGCCAGAACTCCTGCACCGCCGCGTTGAACTCCGCGCCCACGATGACGGCGAAGGCGAGGAAGAACGTGAACAGCAGGAACGCGATCGGCGTGGCGAGCGCGCCGTAGCTGACCCCGGTGCGGGTCACCCATCCCAGGTATCGCCGCAGGCCCTCACTGGCCGCCATGAAGAACACACCGGCCACCAACGCACCGCCGAAGAGGCGATGCCACGGCAGCGAGGTGTGCAGCGCCAGTTTGTACAGCGTGGTCAGTCCGACGATCAGCAGCAGGCCGACGCCCGGATAGTAGAACGCATCGATCAGCCGCAGACCCGGCTCGCGCCAGCCCTCGGGCAGGGCGCGACCGATCAACACCGGGCCGAGCGCGATCACCGGCAGCAGGAACACCGCCGCCACCAGGAACTGCACGTACAGCAGCAATGCGAAGATGCGCTGCCAGACCGGATGCCTGGCGTCCTGCTGCCCGTGCGCCTCGACGATTGCGTCGACGAACGTGGCCATCGCCGAGGAACCGGCCCACAGTGACAGCACGAAACCCACCGAGACGAACGCCGCCCGGCCCCGGCCCAGCACATCGCCGACGGTGGGTTCGATGAGATCGTGCACCACCGTCGGATTGAACAGATCCCGGCTGAAGGCCAGGATCTTGGACTCGACGATCTCGACGGTGTCCGGGCCGAACAGACCACCGACATAGCCGAGGCTGCCGAGCACACCGAGCAGCAACGGCGCCAGCGACATCGTCTGCCAGAACGCGGCCGCCGCCGATTTGGCGAAGATCGAATCCTGCCAGGCCTTGACCGCCACCCGGGCCACCAGCCGCCAGGTCTGCCCGCCCGCCCGCGCCACCGCCGTGGCCGCGCGCCGCGAGGCGGTGGCCGCGGCGGCGCGGGTATCCGGCAGGTTGCTCATGGTGTGACAAGCATCGCGCACCCGCGCGAGATCGGCTGGACCGGGCGGAGGTCGTGTCGGTGGGCAGCAGGTGAACCGCCGGTTACCTGCGCCGCTGTTTGTGATGCCGGTCGCGCCCGTCGCGTCGGTTTGGCGACATACCGGGATCGCCCGTTAGTGTTCTCTGCGTGACAGGTTCGGGTGGCGCCACTGCGGCGGGAGGAGCGCTACGCGCCTGGCAGCGTCGCGCACTCACCAAATACCTTGCGACCAAACCCCGTGACTTCCTCGCGGTCGCGACCCCTGGCGCGGGTAAGACCACCTTCGCGCTACGGGTCGCCGCGGAGTTGCTGGCCGATCGCACCGTCGACCAGATCACCGTGGTCGCACCGACCGAACACCTCAAGCACCAGTGGGCGCACTCGGCGGCCCGCGCGGGGATCGCGCTGGATTCGCGGTTCTCCAACAGCACCGGCGGCACCTCCGGCGACTATCACGGCGTCGTGGTCACCTATGCGCAGGTCGCCGCGCACCCGTTCAAGCATCGGGTGCGCACGGAGAATCGCCGCACGCTGGTGATCCTGGACGAGATCCACCATGCGGGCGACGCCAAGACCTGGGGCGACGCCGCCGCCGAGGCCTTCGGCGACGCCACCCGCAGGCTCGCCCTCACCGGAACCCCGTTCCGCAGCGATGACAGCCAGATCCCGTTCGTCACCTACGAACCCGATGAGGGCGGCTTCCCGCGCTCGCGTGCCGACCACTCCTACGGATACTCCGAAGCGCTCGCCGACGGCGTCGTCCGTCCGGTGGTGTTCCTCGCCTATTCCGGTGAGGCGCATTGGCGTGACAGCGCGGGGGAGGAGTATTCCGCACGGTTGGGTGAGCCGCTGAACGCCGAACAGACCGCGCGGGCATGGCGGACCGCGCTCGACCCGTCGGGCGACTGGATGTCGGCGGTGCTGCGGGCGGCCGATATGCGGCTCGGACAGCTGCGCTCCTCCGGTATGCCCGACGCGGGCGGGCTGGTGATCGCGACCGATCAGGAACGCGCCCGCGCCTACGCGGAACTGCTGGAACATCTGACCGGCACGCCACCGGTGCTCGTCCTGTCCGACGATCCCGCCTCCTCGGCCCGGATCGGCGAGTTCAGCGCGGGGACCCAGCCGTGGATGGTCGCGGTGCGCATGGTGTCCGAGGGCGTCGACGTGCCGCGACTCGCGGTCGGGGTCTACGCCACCAGCGCCTCGACCCCGCTGTATTTCGCCCAGGCGATCGGCCGGTTCGTGCGTGCGCGCAGGCCGGGGGAGACCGCGAGTGTGTTCCTGCCGTCGGTGCCGGTACTGCTCGATCTGGCCGCCCAGCTGGAACTACAGCGCGACCACGTCATCGGCAAACCGCATCGGCAGTCCGACGGCCTCGACGACGAACTGCTCATCGACGCCAACAAGCAGAAGGACGAGCCCGGCGAGGACGAGAAACCGTTCGTCGCGCTGGCCGCCGACGCCGAACTCGATCAGGTGATCTACGACGGTTCCTCCTTCGGTACCGCGACCTTCGCGGGTAGCGCCGAGGAAGCCGACTATCTCGGTATCCCCGGTCTGCTCGACGCCGAGCAGATGCGTGCGCTGTTGCGGGATCGACAGGCCCGCCAGGTCGCCGAACGCACGGCCGTGGCGGCGATTCCCGAACCTGCGCCCGCCGTGGGTGGTGCGGCCGAGCGGGTGGCGACGGCCGATAAGCTCGGCGAGCTGCGCCGGGAACTCAACAGCCTGGTGGCAATGCATCATCATCGGACCGGCAAACCGCACGGTGTGATCCATGGTGAATTGCGCCGCCAATGCGGTGGCCCGCCGACGGCGTTGGCCAGTGCCGATCAGCTGGGCGAGCGCATCGCGGCATTGCGCCGCATGTGAACTCGGTCGCGATCAGCTGGCGGCGGAGCGCTCGGGCACGGGCCACGCCGCCATGGCGCGATGGATCGAGCGCATGAGTTCCTCGTGGCTCGCGCCGTCGCGGGCCTGGATGGACAGCCCGTAGAGCACAGTCGTGTAGAACGCGGCCAGCTCGGCGGTATCGGTATCGGCCGGGAGATCGCCATCGGCGACGCCGCGGTCGAGCCGCGCACGAAGATCGGCGCTGGTTTCGGTGCGTTTGTCGACGAGGAATTCGCGGATGCTCTCGGTGCGGGTGGTGTAGGTGGAGCCTGCGAGCACCACCATGCAGCCGTGCGGTGTGTCCGGTGCGGTGTAGGCCGCGGCGTTATCGCACAGCATCGCCTCGATCGCCGCGCGTGCGGTGGGTTCTTCGCGCAGGGCGCGCGCGGTGAGCGCGCCTTCGGTGCGGCCGTAGAGTTCGATCGCCGCCCGGAACAGGTCTTCCTTGCTGCCGAACGCCGCGTAGAGGCTGGGGGAGTTGATGCCCATCGCACGGGTGAGGTCGGTCATCGACGAGCCCTCGTATCCGTGCTCCCAGAACACTTCCATGGCGCGCCGCAGGGCGACGTCGCGGTCGAAAGCGCGAGGGCGTCCTCGTTCGGCCACGGGCGATTCCTTTCTGTGTCGATCGTTAAATATACCTCTTGACGCCGGCGGTTCCGTCCGCTTAGGTATTTATGTACTGATCGACACGTAAATGGAGGAGAGTTCATGCCTGATCTGGACGCGACCGTGGCACTGGTGACCGGCGGCAGCCGCGGGATCGGCGCGGCCATCGCGCGGGAACTGGCCGTCAGGGGCGCCGATGTGGCGCTGACCTATCAGCACGCCGAGGACCGGGCCAAAGCCGTGGTCGCCGAGATCGAAGCGCTCGGCCGCCGGGCCATCGCGGTACAGGCCGACAGCGCCGACGCGGGCGCGGTCGTGGCCGCCGTGCATCGCACCGCCGCCGAATTGGGCGGACTCGACATCCTGGTCAACAATGCGGGCATCTTCCCCGCCAAGCCGTACCAGGAATTCACGCTGGATGAGATCGATCAGGCCCTGAACGTGCACGCGCGCGCCGCGTTCGTCGCCGGACAGGCCGCGCTCGACCACATGGGCGAAGGCGGACGCATCATCAGCATCGGCACCAACCTGTCCGATCGGGCGCTGTTCGGCGGGCTGAGCCTGTACAACCTGAGCAAATCCGCGCTCAACGGCTACACCAAAGCCCTCGCCCGCGAACTCGGCCCGCGCGGTATCACCGTCAACCTGGTGCAGCCCGGCCCCACCGACACCGATATGAACCCGGCCGACGATCCGGACGCCGCCGAACAACTCGCCTTCAGCGCGCTCGGCCGATTCGGTGCTCCGCAGGACATCGCGGCGACCGTCGCCTTCCTGGCCGGTCCCGCCGGCCGCAGCATTTCCGGCGCGTTCTTCACCGTCGACGGCGGCACCAACGCCTGATCGCTCGGCGAGATGCGGCCGGACGGGCGCCGACAACGTGGCAGAACGCGGTACGCGCTGGTGGTCGCGTAGCCGACCCGTCCGGCGATGCCGAGGACCGGCAGGCGTCGGCAATCAGCGGCAGCGAGGCGGTCGGCCGGGTCCGAGTACGCCACTGGCCGAGCTCACCCGGTATCGGTGGCGAATGCGGGCTGCGTGCGGGCGCCGAGGGCGATGTCGGCGGCCTGCGTGATTCGCGCGGTTCGCTGTGCCGCCGGTGCTCGCGGGGAGAATCAGTCCGGCGCGTCGAACCACCCTGCCGCCACGAGCGTGTTGATCAGAACCCAGCGCGCTGGTTCGCCGGTGCACTCCCCGGCCTCGGTGGCCTCGGTGACGGTGAAGTATCCCTGGATCTCGAGTGCCAGGCGTGGTGATTCGTCGACGCGGCGGGCCAGGTCGTACAGGACGGCAAGCACGTGAACGCACCGCTGCGTACGGGCCGGACACGAACAGTCCACCGCTGTCGGCACGGGTGCGGGGGCGATGCCCGCCGCGACGACGGCGCGGTGCATCTCGTCGGTGAGCGTGACCGGGTCGGCGGGGATGATCGCGGCGATCGCGTCGATGGTGACGCGTGGCATCGGCGCCACTTCCAGATGCGTCACCGAGGCCTGGCCGCCCCGGTGGATATGCGCGCGCACGGTGCGGCCGGTGACGGTGGTCTGTACGCCGTTGTTGCGGGCGATGCTGCGTGCGCGCGGCAGCAGCGGGTCGGGTGTGGTCTGGCGCAGCGGTTCGGCCAGGCGTACCAAGTCCATGCCCCACAGGGTGTATCCGAATTCGTTATCGGCCATCAGTTCTCCCGTTTGCGGCGCAGGATCTCGATCAGCTGGTCGTCATCGAGGCGGGCCAGTTCGGCGATACCGGCCGCATCGGCGAGGTCGGTCAGCGCCGATTTACGCCGCTGCATGGCGGCGATGTGTTCCTCGACGGTGGTACCGGAGGTGAGCGTGGTGACGGTGACGGTCCGGGTCTGCCCGATGCGATGCGCCCGGTCCGAGGCCTGGGCTTCCACCGCCGGATTCCACCAGCGATCGAAATGGATGACATCGGCGGCCCGGGTGAGGGTGAGCCCGGTGCCCGCCGCGCGCAGGCTCAGGATCAGCACCGGCGGCCCGTCCACGGACTGGAAGTCGCTGACGATCTGCGCGCGTTCGGACTGATCCAATCCGCCGTGGAAGAACGGCGCCGCGACCCCGAACTGTTCGGCCAGATGACGGACCAGCAGCTCACCGGTCTTGCGGTACTGGGTGAACAGCAGCGTCGGTGCGCCGAGATCGAGATTGTTGGCGACGATATCGGTGCACAGGTCGAGCTTGCCGGACCGGCCGGCCAGCTCGCCCAGCTCACCGGTGATCAGGCCCGGATGGTTGCACACCTGTTTGAGGGAGGTCAGTGCCGCCAGGATGCGGCTCTGTCGCTGGAGGCCGTGTCCGAAACCGTCGTCGATGGCCCGGTCGAGCAGCTGATCGTAGAGCTGTTCCTGCTCGCTGGTGAGATCGCAGAGCAGATCGGTGTGGATCTTGGCCGGAAGCGAGGCGGCGACCTGATCCTTTCGGCGAGCCAGCACCACCGGCTCGATCGCCTCGCGCAGCCGGGCGGCGGCGGTCGTGGACCCGTCGTGGATCGGACGGACGAAACGCCGCCGGAACTGGGTGCGATGCCCGAAAAGCCGTGGCGCGACCAGGTTCAGCAGGGCCCACAACTCCTCGAGATGGTTCTCCACCGGTGTGCCGGTCAGTGCGACGGTCGCGGCGGCGTCGATGGCGCGGGCGGCCTTGGACACCCGTGTACGCGGATTCTTCAGCGCCTGCGCCTCATCGAAGACGGCGGTGGCCCACCGGATCTCGCGCAACCCGGCGCCGTGCAACCGCAGTGTCGGATAGCCGGTGACCACGACCGTCCCCGGTTCGGCCGCGATATCCCCGCCCCGCCAGGCGATCGGGTGCAGACCGGGGGCGAAGCGCTGGATCTCGTGCACCCAGTTGCCGACCAGCGAGGTCGGGCAGATCACCACCTGCGGTCCGTCGGCCCGTCCGAGCAGCAGGCCGATGGTCTGCACGGTCTTGCCAAGGCCCATCTCGTCGGCCAGGATCGCGCCGCCGTGATCGGCGGTGGTCGCGCGCAGCCAGCTCACCCCGCGCGCCTGATAGGGGCGCAGTTCGGCCTTCAGTGATTGCCGCAGGTCGGCGGCCACCGCCTGCGTCGCGGCGAATGCGGTGAGCGCGTGGTGTGCCGAGGTGATCGCGGTGGCTGTCGCGTTCGGCAGGGCGTGCGCGGCCGGCGGGAGCGGCACGACCTCGTCGGAGAGGTCGGCGCACGACAGTGCTTTCCGCCAGGCCGTGACCGATGCGTCCGGGTCGGGAAGGGTGGCCGCGACGAACTCCGCAGGTTCGAGTAGTGCGCAGTCGACATCGGTGACCTCGACCGTCGCACTGCCGACCGCGGCCTGTGCGGCGGTCCCGGTGGGGATGGCCAGCGCCTGGACCGCGGCGACGCCGAGATCGCGCGGTGGGCGTCCCGGGCCGTGACCGGTCCAGGTCCACACCGCGAACATATTGCGGTCGGGCAGATAGGTGGCCTGTGTGCTGGGCAGAGCGAACCCCTCAAATCATCGTATAGCGTACGGAGTATTGTGGTAACGCATACGGTACCGGAATTGTTCCGCCGTTGGCACGAGGAGTTTTCGTTGGCCGATCCGCACGCATCGCAGGCCTCCGCCGACGAGGCCGGGGCATTGCTCGCCCTGCTGTGGCGACATGAGCTTCCGCCCCGCCCCGGCGGCCGCGGCCCCAAACAGACGGTCAGCGTGGACGAGGTGGTGCGCACGGCCATCGCGCTGGCCGACCGCGACGGGCTGGCCAAACTGTCCGTGCGCGCGGTCGCCGGTGCGTTGGGATTGCGCCCGATGAGCCTCTACACCTATGTGCCGAGCATGCGGGCGCTGACCGTGCTGATGGTCGACGCGCTCGCCGCCGCCGATGAACCGCTGCCGGTCGACGCTCCGCCGCGCACGCGGATGGCCGCGGTGGCGCGGCAGGTGCGCGCCGAGGTGATCGCGCACCCGTGGCTGCTCGATGTCTCGCCGTGGCGGGTGGTGCTGGGGCCTGGTCGGATGCGTCGGTATGAACGTCAGCTTGCGGCGCTAGAGGGGATCGGGCTGACCGATGTCGAGATGGACCGGGCGATCGCGGTGCTGACCGAGTTCGCCACCGGCAACGCCCGGATGGCGGTCGCCGCCACACGGGAGGCGGCCGAGATGAGCGATGCCAGGTGGTGGGAGGTGCACGGCCCGCTGTTGACCCGGGTCATGTCCGAGCAGGCGTTTCCGCTGGCGTCGCGGGTGGGTGCGGCGGTGGGGGAGCTGTACCAGGCGCCCGCCGATCCGGACGGCGGCTTCGAATTCGGGTTGGACGCGCTACTGGACGGGATACTCGGCAGCGCCTGAGCCCGGACACACCACAGCGGACGACCCTTCGGATCGTCCGCTGTGGATTGCGCGGTATTCGGTTGTTCGATGCTGTTGTGTCGGACGCGAGGAGCGGTCAGAGGGCGGGAGCGGATTCCGTGTCGATCACGGCCTCCAACTCACGCAGCCTGTCCATGTGTTCATTCGCGTGGTGCTGGCAGAAGAGCAACTCTCCACCTGCGGGCAGAACGGCACGCACTCGGGCAGCCGCCCCGCAGCGGTCGCAACGATCGACCGCGGTCAGTGGGGTGCTTGTCAGGGTTCCTGGCATGACTCCTCCGTCCTGGCTCCCGGCACACAGACCGTTCACCTGGTGTGGGGCCCGTGGTCACTCCGCGGGCTCGCTACCGCTACTTCCCAGCAGTGGTATGACTACTCTGTCAGACGTTCGGGACGGGGGCTTTGTTCCCGCAAGCGAATCAATGTGTTTTCCCTAACACGACCAGCGCTTTTCGCTCTGCGCGAACCCACTGGTCATGGCTGGGAAGCCACGCGAATCACCGACTCGAACAGGCCGATCCAGTTGTCTACCGGGAGATTACCCGTGACCTACGACACCAACACTCTGGTTCATATCTGCACGGCCACAGAATGGCTGACAGCAAGGCACGCCGGTACGCATCGGCCGACCTCCCTCGACATCGAGGGATTCATCCACCTGTCCACACCACAGCAGGTGCATCTGCCCGCAAACCGCCTCTACCGCGGCCGCGACGATCTGGTGCTGCTGCGGCTGGACCCGGCCCGATTGGGCTCGCCGGTGATATGGGAGCCGGGCGTGCCGTCCGACGATCCTGATCTGCGATTCCCACATCTGTACGGACCGCTGCCCGCGAGCGCGGTCGTCGGGGTACAGGATTTCCGGCCCGGCCCCGACGGACGTTTCGCCGAACTCGACCACTGATCCGCTACCCGCCGGGCAGCTCCCTGGCCAGGATGGCCGCCTGCACCCGCGAGCGGACGCCGAGCTTGGTGAGCACCCGCGAGACATGCGTCTTGACCGTGGTCTCGCCGATGAACAGCCGTCCCGCGATCTGCGCGTTGGACAGCCCTTCGCCGAGGCAGGCCAGTACCTCGCGTTCGCGTTCGGTCAGATCGGCCAGACCGTCGGGCGCGCTGTCGGCAGCGGCCTCGGGAGCGGCGGCGAAGGCAGCGATCACCGCGCGGGTCACCTCGGGCGCGAGCACGCCGTCGCCGGCCGCGACCGCCCGCACCGAGGCCACCAGATCCTGCCCCGACACCGACTTGAGCACGAAGCCGGAGGCACCCGCGCGCAAGGTGCGGAAGACGTACTCGTCCAAGTCGAAGGTGGTCAGGATGAGCACTCTGGCCAGCCCGTCCGCGGTGATCCGGCCGGTGGCGGTGATGCCGTCGACGCCGGGCATGCGCACATCCATCAGCACGACATCCGGGCGCAGCGCTCTGGCCTGGGTGACCGCCACATCGCCGTCGGCCGCCTCACCGACCACCTCGATCCCCTCGGCCGCGTCGAGGATCATGCGCAGGCCCGCACGGATCGCGCTGTGATCATCGGCGATCAGCACCCGGATCGTCACCGCGGCTCACCTCCGGCGGCGGCCACGACCGTCGGCAGTCCGGCCCGCACCGTCCAGACCCGGGCGACCGGTCCGGCGGCGAACTCACCGCCGAGCGCCGCGGCGCGTTCGCGCATGTTCACCAGACCGCGGTGCGACAGACCCGCCGGGTCGGCGGACGCGCCGTTCGCACCAGGCCGCGGCGGCAGTGGATTGCGGATGGCGACGATGAGTGTCGTCGCGTCGGTGGCGATGTCGATGTCGACCTCCTGTCCGGGGGCGTGCTTCATGGCGTTGGTCAGCGCTTCCTGGATGATCCGGTAGGCGGCCTGGTCGACCGCGCTCGGCAGCGGGGCGCGATCGGCTTCACCGTGCACCCGCACGGTGCTCCCGGCCGCGCGGGCGGCGTCGACCAACAGTGGCAGCTGCGCGAGACCGCGCGGGGCGGCGAGATCCTCCGCGCCGTCGTCGCGGCGCAGCAAACCGATCATGGTCCGCATCTCCTGGAGCGCGCTGACGCTGTTGGACCGGATGGATTCGACCACTCCGGCGAGGGCGGGATCGTCGTCGTCGCGGCGCGAGAGCAGCCCGAGGGCGGCCTCGGATTGGATGGCGATGGCCGACAGATGCCCGGCGATCACATCGTGCAGATCGCGGGCCATCGTCTTGCGTTCATCGGCGACCGCGGCCCGGCGATCCAGTTCGGCCACCAGTTCCAACGCCCGCGCTTTCGCCCGTTCGGCCTGCGCGGTCTCCTTGTGTGCGCGCACGGTCAGCGCCCACCAGATCGACGTGCCAGCGAAGGCCGACGAGGCCAGGATGGCGATGAGCATGGCACGCCACTCACCGGTGATGATCAAAGCCGCCACCGAGCCGATTACCGAGACCACGATGACCGTGCCGACCACGAACCGCGATTGGCGCCGGGTCCCGTACAGCACGCTCGCGTAGACGAGATCGGAGTAGACGATCCAGATGGGCACCGTCGGGCCGAGCGCGAAATCGATGAGCAGCGGGACCAGACCGGCCGCGAGGGCGAACATCGGTTTGCGGCGTCGCCACATGCTCGTCGCGCACAGCAGCGCCAGCAGCGCCATCCGTACCGTCAGCGGTGTTTCGGAGCTGTGCGAGGTCATCGCATAGAGGCCGAAGCCGTACAGCGCCGCGCCGACGACGAAGACGAACGTGACGATCAGCGCCTCTTGCGCCATCGCCGATAACGCCGCCCACCACTTCACGCACCCATCTCAGCACAGTCCCCGGCGGGTCCGGGTCCACCGAAGTGATGAGCCGCGGTCCCACCGTCGACCGACGCGCGCGAGAACCGGTGCGCGCGATGCTCGGACGGTGACGCTCCTACTGAGTCTGGCTGCGCTCGCCCTGGTGGACAGCACCTCCATCGGCACGCTCATCGTCCCGCTGTGGTTGCTGCTCGCCCCCGACCGGCCACCGCTGCGACGCATGCTCGTCTACCTGGCGGCCATCGCCGGGTTCTACTTCCTGGTCGGCGTGGCGCTGCTGTTCGGTGCGTCGGCGGGCCTGTCCAGGTTCGGTGAGCTGGCAGGCAGCCCCTGGGTGCTGTGGCCACAGCTGGCGCTCGGTATCGGGTTGTTCGCCGTGTCGTGGCGGTTCGATTCGGCGAAACGACGCGAACGCGGCGAAGCCGATCGCACCGCCGCCTGGCGCGACCGCGCCCTGAGCAACCAGTCCTCGGGCCGGGGACTCGCCGTGCTGGCGGTCAGCGCGGGCACAGTGGAAGTGCTGTCGATGGTGCCGTATCTGGCCGCGATCGGACTGCTGGTCGCCGGTGATCTGCCCGCCGGGTCATCGGTGGCTCTCCTCGGCGGCTACTGCGCGGTCATGGTGGCGCCCGCGCTGGTCTTGATCGGGGCCCGGAATCTGGCCCATCGCCGGGTGGAACCGCTGCTCATCCGGCTGAACGACTGGCTCTCCCGCCATGCCGACAGCGCCACCGGATGGGCGCTGGCGATCGCCGGAATCGTGGTAGCCCGTGGCGCGCTCGGCGGATTGTTCGGGGGCGGTTAGCCTGGACTTGTGAATGTCGATGTCACTGCGTTACCCGGGATCGGCGTGCGAAAAGACTTCGAGGTGCGGTCCGGGCGCCGGATCGGTGTCGTCGCTCATCGCGACGGCGATATCGATCTGATCGTGTCCAAGCTCGAGGACCCGGATGCCTGCGCCGCCCAGGTGGCGTTGAGCACCGATGAGGCCGCCGTGCTCGCCAATCTGCTCGGTGCGCCCCAGCTGGTCTCCAGTCTCAACGACGACCATCGCGATATGCCCGGCATCACCACCCGCCAGCTGCCGATCTCGGACGAATCGCCCTACGGCGGCCGCACCCTCGGCGAAACCGCGATGCGCACCCGCACCAAGGTGTCCATCGTCGCGGTGATGCGGGCCGGGCAGCTGCACCCCTCGCCCGGGCCGGATTTCACCTTCACCGCCGGTGACCTTCTCGTCGTCGTCGGGACACCCGACGGTCTGGACGCGGCGGCGAAGATCCTCACGCACGGCTGATCCGGTGGCCACGACCGCGCTCGCCCTCATCGAGCTGGGCGCGGTGTTGTTCGCTCTCGGGATGTTCGCCCGGGCGGCGGGCCGATTCGGGCTCTCGCCCATACCGCTGTATCTGCTCGGTGGCCTCGCCTTCGGTCAAGGGGGATTGATCAATCTCGGCGCCGCCAACGAGTTCGGACATATCGCCGGTGAGATCGGTGTGGTGCTGCTGCTGTTGCTGCTCGGTCTGGAATACACCGCCGCCGAGCTGGTCACCGGGATGCGCCGCTCATGGCCGGTCGGCCTGCTCGATATCGTCGCCAATGCGACACCAGGTGCGGTGGTGGCGCTGCTGCTCGGATGGGGGCCGGTCGGCGCGCTGACTCTCGGTGGCATCACCTACATCTCGTCCTCGGGCATCGCCGCGAAGGTGCTCAGCGATCTGGGCCGGCTCGGTAACCGTGAGACTCCGGTGGTGCTGTCGATCCTGGTGTTCGAGGATCTGACGATGGCGGTGTATCTGCCGGTGCTGACCACGGTGCTGGCAGGTCTGAGCTTCGCCAGCGGACTGAAATCGTTGGCGGTGGCCCTGATCGCGATCACCGTCGTGCTGGTGGTGACCCTGCGCTACGGACGCTACGTCTCCGCGGTGGTCGACAGCACCGACCGCGAGGTGTTCCTGCTGAAACTGCTCGGCGCGGCGCTGCTGGTGGCGGGCGTGGCCTCGGCGCTGAACGTGTCGGCGGCGGTCGGCGCGTTCCTGCTCGGCATCGCCATCTCCGGCTCGACCGCGCGGGAGGCGGTGCGTCTGCTGGAACCGCTGCGGGATCTGTTCGCCGCGATCTTCTTCGTCGCGTTCGGGCTCAATACCGATCCGACCGCCATCCCGCCGGTACTGGGCTGGGCGGTGGCGCTCGCGGTGGTCACCACGGTCACCAAGATCGCCACCGGCTGGTGGGGTGCGCGTCGACAGGGCATCCGCCGCCTCGGCCGGGCCAGAGCGGGCGCGGCGCTGGTCGCGCGCGGCGAATTCTCCATCGTCATCGCCGGGCTCGCGGTGAGCACCGGCGCCATCGACGGCACACTGGCCGCACTGGCCTCGGCCTATGTGCTGATCATGGCGGTCGTCGGACCGGTCGTCGCGCGGGTGGTGGAGCCGGTACTCCACCGGATACCCGTCGCGTCCGACCGTCCCGGCGCGTAGTCGTAACACCGAGTCACCTGCGGGCAACATTCGCTCCCAACAATTGGTCAACCGACCATCGAGGTGGGATGAGGGAGTACGACTATGGCGATAGATACCGCGAACGACGACTATCTGGCCAAGCGCACGCTGCGCGCCGGTACCGCGGGCTGGGTGCTGCTGGCCGGGCTCGGGGTCAGCTATGTGATCTCCGGTGATTACTCCGGTTGGAATTTCGGGCTGGCCGAAGGCGGATTCGGTGGCCTGCTCATCGCGACCGTGCTGATCGCGGCGATGTATCTGGCCATGGTGCTCGGCATGGCCGAGTTGTCGGCGGCGCTGCCCGCGGCGGGCGGCGGATACACCTTCGCGCGCCGAGCCCTCGGCCCGTGGGGTGGATTCGCCACCGGGACCGCCATCCTGCTCGAATACGCCATCGCGCCCGCGGCGATCGCCACCTTCATCGGTGCCTACGTCGAATCGCTGGATCTGTTCGGAATCTCGGACGGCTGGTGGGTGTATCTCGCGGTGTACGCGCTGTTCATCGGCATCCATCCGACCGGGGCCGGTGAGGCACTCAAGGCGATGTTCGTGATCACCGCGATCGCCGTGCTCGGCCTGGTGGTATTCGCGGTCGCGGCGTGGGGGCGCTTCGACGCCGCGAACCTGACCGATATCGCGCCCGACCCCGAGGCCGTGGGCAGTTCCGCATTCCTGCCGTTCGGCGTCTTCGGCATCTGGGCCGCGGTGCCGTTCGCGATCTGGTTCTTCCTCGCCGTCGAAGGCGTTCCGCTGGCCGCGGAGGAGGCGCGCGACCCGGAGCGCAACGTTCCGAAAGCCATCATCATCAGCATGCTGGTACTGATGGTCACCGGTGCCACCGTGCTCGTGCTCTCGACCGGTGCCCTCGGTGCGCAAGCGCTGTCGGTATCGGGAAATCCGCTGGTGGAGGCGCTGGGCGGTGGCGCGGCGACCGTGGTGAACTACATCGGGCTTGCCGGGCTGGTGGCCTCGTTCTTCTCGATCGTCTACGCCTACTCCCGGCAGACCTTCGCGCTCTCCCGCGCGGGCTATCTGCCGACCGGACTGTCGGTCACCAACGCACGCAAGGCACCGGTGCTCGCCCTCGTGGTGCCGGGCCTCGTCGGGTTCGTGCTGTCATTGACGGGCGAGGGCGCGATGCTGCTGAACATGGCGGTCTTCGGCGCGGCCGTCAGCTATGTGCTGATGATGGTCAGCCATATCGTGCTGCGCGTGCGCGCGCCCGAGATGCCGCGCCCGTATCGCACCCCCGGCGGCATCGCGACCACTTCGTTCGCGCTGGTGGTCGCGGTGGCCGCGGTGATCGCGACCTTCCTGGTGGATCCGGTCGCCGCGGGCTGGACACTGGCCGTGTTCTGCGGCTTCATGCTCTACTTCGGTGTATTCCGCCGTACCCGTCTGGTCGCGGGTTCGCCGGATGAGGAGTTCGCGGTGCTGGCTCGCGCCGAAAGGGATCTCGAATGACGTGGTACACGGCAACAGTGAACGGTGTGACCCATCGCTTCGACGGCCTCGTCGATGTGCTGGCGAAGGCGACTCCCCGCCGCAGCGGTGACGAGCTGGCGGGCTGCGCCGCCGAGACCGACGCGCAGCGGGCGGCCGCCCAGTGGGCGCTGGCCGATCTGCCGCTGACGGTCTTCCTGAACGAGCCGGTGGTGCCCTACGAGTCGGACGAGATCACCCGGCTCATCATCGACACCCACGATCGGGACGCCTTCCAGCCGATCGCGCACCTCACTGTCGGCGGGTTACGGGACTGGCTGCTCGGGGTGGCGTCGGGAGCGGGCGGCACCGATCCGGCGGCGACATTGCGGGCCGTCGGGCCCGGTTTGACGCCGGAAATGGTCGCTGCCGTCAGCAAGATCATGCGTAATCAGGATCTGATCGCCGTGGCGTCGGCGGTGCGGGTGCGCGCCGGTTTCCGCACCACTATCGGGCAGCCGGGCACGCTGGCCACCAGATTGCAGCCCAATCACCCCACCGATGATCCCCGCGGTGTCGCCGCCGCCGTGCTGGACGGACTGCTGCTCGGCTGCGGTGACGCGGTGATCGGCATCAACCCCGCCACCGATTCACCGCGCGCGGCCGCCGATCTGCTCGCCCTGCTCGACGACGTCCGCACCCGCTTCGACATTCCGGCGCAGTCCTGCGTACTGGCCCACGTCACCACCACGATCGGTTTGATCGAAGCGGGTGCGCCGGTGGACCTGGTCTTCCAGTCCATCGCGGGCACCGAGGGCGCCAATGCCGGTTTCGGCGTGAATCTCGCGCTGTTGCGTGAGGCCGATGAAGCCGGGCGCTCCTTGCGTCGCGGTACGGTCGGCGACAACGTGATGTATTTCGAAACCGGTCAGGGTTCGGCGCTGTCCGCGGGCGCCCATCTCGGTACCGGCGGGCGACCGGTGGATCAACAGACACTGGAGACCAGGGCCTACGCCGTCGCGAGGGAGCTGGACCCGCTACTGGTGAACACTGTGGTCGGGTTCATCGGCCCGGAGTATCTGTACGACGGCAAGCAGATCATCCGGGCGGGTCTCGAGGACCATTTCTGTGGCAAGTTGCTCGGCCTGCCGATGGGCGTTGATGTCTGCTATACCAACCACGCCGAGGCCGATCAGGACGATATGGACGCCCTGCTCACCCTGCTCGGCGCCGCCGGGTGCGCGTTCGTGATCGCGGTGCCCGGCGCCGATGACGTGATGCTCGGCTATCAGAGCCTGAGCTTCCACGACGCGCTCTACGCACGTCAGGTGCTGGGTCTACGTCCGGCCCCTGAGTTCGAGGCGTGGCTGGACCGGCTCGGCATGATCGACGACAGGGGCGGGGTCCTGCCCGTGCCGCCGCTGAACTCACCGTTGCGCGCACTGACCGGAGCCCGGCGATGAGCGCAGCTCATCCGGTGTCGGATCCCGATCCCCAGCAACGGTTCTGGGCCGAACTGCGCGCCACCACGCAGGCCCGCATCGGGCTGGGGCGTAGCGGCAATGCCCTACCCACCACGCGCGTGCTCGAATTCCGTGCGGCCCATGCGGCCGCCCGCGACGCGGTGCACACCGCGTTGGACGTCGACGCCCTACATGAGCGGCTCGCCGCGGCCGGGCTCGGCGAGCCGCTGCGAGTGCACAGCCGGGCCCGCGATCGTGCCGAATATCTGCGCCGCCCGGATCTGGGCCGAATACCCGCCGAGCCGTGGCCGTTCACCGACGCTCATGCCGCCGCACCCGGCAGCGTTACCGCCGAGATCGGGATCGTCCTGGCGGACGGGCTGTCGCCCGGCGCGCTCACCGCACACGGCCCGGCGATGGTCGACGCGTTGATCGCCGAATTCGGGCCGCACGCGTCGTTCGCGCCTCCGGTGATCGCGACCCAGGCCCGTGTCGCACTCGGCGATCACATCGCCGCCGCCATGGGCGTGGCGACGGTGCTCGTCCTCATCGGCGAACGCCCCGGCCTCTCGGTGGCCGACAGCCTCGGCGTCTACCTGACCCACCACCCGCGGCCCGGCCGCACCGACGCCGACCGCAACTGCGTGTCGAATATCCACCGCCCGAACGGACTCGGCTACCGGCAGGCCGCGCGAATCGTCGCGGGACTGGTGGCCGGGGCGCGCCGATTGGGCCGTTCGGGTGTGGACCTGAAGGACCTGTCGGACTCCGGCCTGCCCTCGGCCGACCGCCCCGCCGTCCCCGACGCACCACACTGACCACCCCAGCGGCGACGGGCGGTCCGCTCTTCCGGCCTACCAGCTGCCTTCGGGTGCATCGTCGCTCTCGGCTGGGTGCCGCCACGTAGGCGGTCATCCGCGATCGGTGGTCACGTGTCGAGCGACAAACGCAGCGCCGCCGGGGCACGCCGATGAGTTGCCGGTGGCGTGGGTGGGACAGACGGTAGATCTCTCGTGGGCCGCGGGTGCAGGATCGCGGGAGTCGGCCTGCTGCTGTGCCGGACTTCTGCCGTATTCGGCCGTCCCTTCTTCGATCGAACGTCATCCTGTTTAAAAGGAAACTAGTACTGTAAATTTCCTACCTGCGGATCCTTGTTCATCGAAGGCTCGGGTCATGCCGTGGCGTGGTTCGGGTCAGGCCAAGCTAGGGAGCTCGTGTGCCCACGATCGATCACTTCAGCTATGGGTGGCTCACACCCGTCGTCGCGTACCTCATGTCGTTCACCGGGTCATTGCTGGGGCTACGCTGCATGGCGCGGGCGCGATCGGCGTCGATGCGCGACGGTTGGATGGTCGCGGCGGCCGTCGCCATCGGCGGTACCGGCATCTGGGTCATGCACTTCATCGCCATGCTCGGCTTCACCATCGACGGCGCCTCGATTCGCTACAACGTGCCGATAACGCTGGTCAGCGCGCTCATCGCCATGGTGGTGGTGTGGATCGGGCTCGGCGTGGCGCAGCGGCGCACCTGGGGTCCGCGCGCCCTGTTGATCGGCGGTGCGATCACCGGAGCGGGGGTCGGCACCATGCATTACTGCGGTATGTACGCGATGAAATCCGATGCCGCGCTCGCCTACAACGGTTGGATCGTCCTGGCGTCCATGGTGATCGCGGTGATCGCCGCAACCGCGGCACTGTGGTTCACCCTGCATGTGCGCGGCACTCTCGCGACCGTCGGCGCCGCCGCCGTCATGGGTGTCGCGGTGTCGGGGATGCATTACACCGGCATGTTCGCCATGCGCGTGCACGATGTCGCGCATACCCATCAACCGTCGGGCGCGGGCGCGGGACAACTGCTGACACCGCTGACCGTCGGTGTCAGCATGCTGACGGTCGTACTACTGCTGCATCTGGCCATGACCGACGCCGGGGAACCGGAGACCCGCACGACCCGCCCGCGGCGCCCGGCCCAGTACTGGCCGACCCGGGAGTGACCAACCGAACGACAACGGCCCGCGCCTCGCCCTCGGAAGGGCGAGACGCGGGCCGCTATCGGACGGTCTAGTCCAGGTAGTCGCGCAGGACCTGTGAGCGGCTCGGGTGACGCAGCTTGCTCATGGTCTTGGACTCGATCTGGCGGATGCGTTCGCGGGTGACCCCGTAGACCTGGCCGATCTCGTCGAGGGTGCGCGGCTGGCCGTCGGTCAGGCCGAAGCGCAGCCGGACCACGCCCGCCTCACGTTCGGACAGCGTCTCCAGCACCGACTGCAACTGATCCTGCAACAGCGTGAAGCTCACCGCGTCGACCGCGACGACGGCCTCGGAGTCCTCGATGAAATCGCCGAGCTGGCTGTCGCCCTCGTCGCCGATGGTCTGGTCCAGCGAGATGGGCTCACGCGCGTACTGCTGGATCTCCAGCACCTTCTCCGGCGTGATGTCCATTTCCTTGGCCAGCTCCTCCGGCGTGGGCTCGCGGCCCAGGTCCTGGAGCAGCTCGCGCTGGATGCGACCGAGCTTGTTGATGACCTCGACCATGTGCACCGGGATGCGGATGGTGCGGGCCTGATCGGCCATGGCGCGGGTGATGGCCTGCCGGATCCACCAGGTGGCGTACGTGGAGAACTTGTAGCCCTTGGTGTAGTCGAACTTCTCCACCGCGCGGATCAGGCCGAGGTTGCCCTCCTGGATCAGATCCAGGAACGCCATACCGCGACCGGTGTAGCGCTTGGCCAGCGAGACCACCAGGCGCAGGTTGGCCTCGAGCAGATGGTTCTTGGCGCGGTTGCCGTCGCGGATGATCCAGTTGAAATCGCGGCGGGTGGCCACCGGCAGTTTCTCGCCCTGCTCGGCGAACTCGCGCATCTTCTCCGCCGCGAACAGGCCGGCCTCGATCCGCTTGGCGAGTTCGACCTCCTCCTCGGCGTTGAGCAGCGCGACCTTGCCGATCTGCTTGAGATAGGCGCGCACCGAGTCGGCGGAGGCGGTGAGTTCGGCATCCTTGCGGGCCTGGCGCAGGGCCTCGGATTCCTCCTCGTCCCAGACGAAATCGCCGGAGGCCTTGTCCGCGGCGGACGGCTCCTCGGCCGCCTCCTCGGTCTCCTCGGCGACCTCTTCGACCAGTTCCTCGCCCTCGTCGGTCAGGTCGTCCTCGGAGACTTCGAGATCACCGAGATCCTCGACATCCATCGACTCGTCGTCGAGATGCTCCTCGCCGTCCTTGCCCTTGGGCGCGGCCTTCTTGGCCCCGGCTTTCTTGGCCGGTGCCTTCTTCGCCGCGGCCTTCTTGGCGGGAGCCTTCTTGGCGACGGCCTTCTTCGCCGGAGCCTTCTTGGCGGCAGCCTTGCGAACCGGCCGTGCTTCGGTTACATCGTCGGAGTCGGCGTCGGCCGATTCGGCGGTCTGACGGGTATTCGTGGCTACCACGTACGCCCTTTCGTGACGGTCTCGTGCGGCGTCACGCCAGAGTAGATTTCCGGCGGAGCGGTCTGTCGGGTTGCACCGGCCAGCGCCGGTCGGGTTTCACCGGCTCACCGCCGGGCAGTTCCATTGTAACGATCGGACCCGCATGGTCTCGCCTCCGATGCCGGGAACCGCTAAGGTGCGATCCCCGCATCGATGGCCATGGCCGCTCCGACGATGCCCGCGGTGTTCTTCAAATTCGCCGCGATCACCGGAGTTCGGTTGGTCAGCAAGGGTATCCACTGCGCTGCATCCCGGCTGATCCCGCCGCCCGCGACGAACACTTTCGGCCAGAAAAGGTTCTCCAGGCCGATCAGCACGGTACTCACCTGCTTGGCCCACTGCTGGTACGACAGGCCGTCGCGATCCTTGATCGATGCGGCGGCGCGATGCTCGGCCTCCATCCCGCCGATCTCGATATGGCCCAGCTCGCTGTTGGGTACGAGGGTGCCGTCGTACAGCAGCGCCGAGCCGATACCGGTGCCGAAGGTCAGCAGCAGCACGAGGCCGTCGAAGTCCCTGGCCGCCCCGTAGCGGTCCTCGGCCAGCCCCGCGGCGTCGGCGTCGTTGAGGACGGTCACCTCGCGCCCGCCGAGCGCCGCGCTGAACAGCGTTGTGGCGTCGGTGCCGATCCAGGCCGGGTCCACATTGGCGGCGGTGCGCGCCGCACCGTCGAGCACCACGCAGGGCAGGGTGATCCCCACCGGGCCCTTCCAGCCCGCCTGGGCGACCAGATCGGCGACCGTCTCGGCTACCGCATGGGGCGTCGCCGGTTGCGGGGTCGCGATCTTGATGCGCTGATGGACGAGTTCGCCGGTGGCCAGATCCACCGCGGCGCCCTTCACGCCGCTGCCACCGATATCGATCCCGAATGCGTGCCCCCGAGCGGACATGACGGTTCCTCGTTCCCTGTGCCTGGCCAGTACGGATTCCGTGCCGCCGCACCGGGGCATCGCGGCCGCCTGCGGGCGCGCGAACGGGTGCCCGACGACGGCATTGTGTCGTGCACGACAAGAGTAGTGGCCGGTGGTCGCTGGGCGGTTCGCAGGATCTGTGGTGCGATGGAGTGCGTGCCGGAACCGATATCGTCGCGCAGCTCCGCTGCCGTGACCACCGACGATCCCGAAACCACCCCGTCCGACGCGGCCGAGCTGCGCCGCGTCGCGGTCGAGCTGGCCGAGACGGCCGCCGCGCATGTGCGCGCCCGCAGACCGCAGGTCTTCGGACCCGCCGCCACCGAGGTCGAAGGCGCCGTGCGGACCAAGAGCACCCCGACCGATCCGGTGACGGTGGTCGACACCGAGACCGAACAGGTCGTGCGGACCATGCTGGCCCGGCTGCGGCCGGCCGATCACATCCTCGGTGAGGAGGGCGGCGGCGATCTCGGCCGCGCCGACGACGACACCGTGGTCTGGGTGGTCGATCCGATCGACGGCACCGTCAACTTCCTGTACGGGATACCGGCCTACGCCGTATCGGTGGCCGCCATGCGGGCGGGCCGGTCGATCGCGGGCGCGGTGGTCGACGTCGCCGCCGCACAGACCTACCGTGCCGCCCTCGGGCTCGGCGCCGAACGCGTCGACGCCGACGGCTCGGTGCATCCACTGCGCTGCACGCCGGTGGAATCGGTGCGCATGGCATTGGTCGCGACCGGATTCGGTTACGGCGTGGCGCGGCGTGCCCGCCAGGCCGCGCTGGTGGCCGAGGTGCTGCCGCGGGTGCGTGATATCCGGCGGATCGGGGCGGCGGCGCTGGATCTGTGCATGGTGGCCGAGGGCCGGGTCGACGCGCACTACGAACACGGTCTCAATCCGTGGGACTGGGCCGCCGGTGCGCTGATCGCCACCGAGGCCGGTGCCCGGGTGATCCATCCACCGGCAACCACCGGCGGCGCCGCGGGAGAGCTGGTCGTCGCGGCCGCGCCGGGGATCGCCGAGGAGCTGCTGGCCCTGCTGGACGAGCTAGGGGTGAGCGCGCCCATCCCCGAGCCCTAGGCGGTTTCGCTCAGCAGCGAGCGTGTCTGGCCGCGTCGAGCAGCTCGATATCGAGGGCGGGGGTGGCGCCGGAGGCCGGGTTCTTCAGCGAACGCAGCACCTCTTCGGCGTCGTTCGAGGGCTGGATATCGCGGAACAGCGAACCGAGGACGAGGTCGACGGTGTCGTCGGCGCGTTTGTCCTCGATCAGTTCGGCGCACGGCACGGCCAGCTGTACGGCCGCGGCGGCCCGGCGGCCGTCCACACCGAAGCGGATCTGGCCCATGCATTCCAGATCGCCGTTGACGTATACCGAATCGTTGCCATAGGGCTCGCCCGGGACACTCCCGAAGCCGAGGTCCCCGAGCTGGGCCGCGGCGTGGGCGGCCTGCCCGCGCTGGTTGTTGGCGTTGAGTACGCGCACCTTGGTGTCGGCGAGGGCGGCCGGTTCCACATCCTCCAGTCGGCTCGCACCGACGCGCTGACCCAAGGCGGGCTGCGGTTCGGCGCCCGGCTCGGTGGCCGGGCTCGGCGAGTTGCACGCCATCGCCGTGTAGTCGGTGTCTTCGGTGGTCAGCGCCTTGATCCACACGATCGTGCAGATCAGGGCCAGTACCGCGACCAGGACGAGCCATGGCTGTAGGCGCCGTCGGATGAAGGGTCGACCCCGTGAATCCGATGCGCTGCCTTCGGTGATCAGTGAAACCACCAGGACACTCTACGAAAATGTCCGGCCGATCCATGCAGCCGCCGTGCCGTTGGTCTCGATCCGTGACGTCGATGGTGTCGATTCCCCGACGGTTTCGACTCGGCTGTGTTTTGATTGCGACTTTTCTCCGGCGGTCCGCTATTGTCTGGCGGCCCAGATCGAAACGCCGGTCCGAAAATCGGTGGTTGGTCGCGGGAACAAGCAGGGCATGTTCAGCGTTGTCCGACTGCTATCCGGTGCAGAACCTCAGAATCTGCCCTGATAGGGGACCGGTACACGTGTGATGTGTGCCACCGGCGGGGCGGTGTGGACAACCGACAGGAATGTCCGCGCCGATCCGGGATATACGGAGTAAGGACGAGGGGAAGACGACATGGCAACCGACTATGACGCACCGAGGCGCACCGAATCCGACGAGGTGTCGGAGGATTCGCTGGAGGAGCTGAAGGCTCGTCGCAACGAGGCTCAGTCCGCCGTCGTGGATATCGACGAATCCGATACCGCGGAGTCGTTCGAGCTTCCCGGCGCGGATTTGTCCGAAGAAGTACTGACGGTACGGGTGGTGCCGAAGCAGGCCGACGAGTTCACCTGCTCGAGCTGTTTCCTCGTGCATCACCGCAGCCGCCTGGCCAGCGATAAGGGCGGCCAGATGATCTGCATGGACTGCGCGGCCTGAGCGCGCGCCCGATAACGCCACGGCCCCGCGACCCGGGATCGCACTTCCCGTCGTCGGGGCGGCAGACCGCGCCGTCGGGCGAGGACCTCAGTCCGCGCTCGACAGCCCCAGCGCGGCCAGGACCCGTTCGGGCCGACGCGTACTGATCAACCAGTACGGAGTCGGGTCGTCCGGGTCGTCCAGGACAAGCAACACCATCGATCCGATCCACGGGCGATGTTGCACATAGGCGGCGGGGTCGAGCTGACGACCCAGCGCCGCGCTCTTCGCGCTCGCGGGCACCTCGGCCGCGCGGGCGATGAATTCGACCGGGAGATGCGCGCGATCCACGCGCAGCTCCGGTGCGCCGTTCGCATCGGCGGCCACGGCCACCCGATGTCTGCTCAACCACAGCAGCACCCACACCGGCACCGGGAACAGCAGTGCGTAGGGCAGCCATGCCCGCACGCCAGGTGCGCCCATATGGATCTCCGCGGCCAGCAGACCGGCGATGGCGAATGCCACCGGCCACCACCACAGCGGTACCCACAGACGCTCTCGGTAGACGGGCGGACCCGGCCGGGTCGTGCGCTCGGTATCGGCTGGTACGGGCTGGTCGGACACAACTCAAGAGTAAGCCAGCGGCTCGCCGGGACTCCGCACAGGTACGACCGGGAAACGCGTAGGCTCGTGCTACGTGAGCGCCCTTTCACCGATACCTCTGCTGCGGCTCGATCCCGGCATCCCCGTGCCCACGCGTGCCCATCCCGGCGACGCGGGCGTGGACCTGTGCACCACCGAGGACGTCATCCTGGAACCGGGGGAGCGGGTGCTGGTCGGCACCGGCATCGCGGTCGCCCTCCCGGTGGGCACCGTCGGCCTCATCCATCCGCGTTCGGGGCTGGCCGCCAAGACCGGACTGTCGGTGGTGAACACCCCCGGCACCGTCGACGCGGGGTATCGCGGCGAGATCAAGGTGTGCCTGATCAACCACGATCCGCGTACGCGCATCGAGCTGCGCCGCGGTGACCGGATCGCCCAGCTGCTGGTGCAGCGCGTGGAACTGGTGGATTTCGCCGAGGTCGACCGGCTGGACGAAACCACGCGCGGTGCGGGCGGTTACGGCTCCAGCGGTGGACACGCGAGTCTGAGCGCATCCGTCGACGCCGCGCCGTCGGCGACCGGCAAGGAGGAATGACGCGATGTTCGGGAAGAAGAAGGTCCGCCGGGACAGACCCGTCGACGATGACCGCTACGACGAATCCGACGAGTACACCGAGTTCGACGGTGACGAATACGACACCGACGAATACCCCGAGTACTCCGACGATTTCGCCGAGGCGCTCGCCGACGACGAGGACTATGACGAGGACTACGAGGACTCCGGCTACCACCGGGCCGACGACGCGGCGGCCGAGGACGACGCCGAGCAACGCACCGGACCCTATGACTACGAGGACGTCTCCGAGCTGCTCGACGCCGTCGCCGAACAACGGCTCGATCTCGGCTCGGTGATCTTGCCGGTGCCGCCGGGCGGGCAGCTCCAGGTCGAGATGACCCCGGAGGGCACCCCGCAGGCCGTGCATCTGGCCACCGACCACGGCCGGATCACCGTGGCCGCCTATGCGGCGCCGAAATCGCCGGGCCAGTGGCGCACCGTCGCCTCGGATCTGGCCGATTCGCTGCGCAAGGACGGTGCGAAGGTCGCCATCGAGACCGGGCCGTGGGGTCGGGAGCTGTTCGCCGTCACCGAGGGCGCGGATCTGCGCTTCATCGGTGTCGATGGCTATCGCTGGATGGTGCGGCTGGTCGCGGCGGGCCCGTCGGGCGCCGCGGACGCCGACAGCCCGCTGGTGGCGGCGGCCCGGACGATCCTCGGTGAGACGGTGATCCGCCGCGGCACCGATCCGCTGCCGGTGCGCGAACCCCTTCCCGTGGTGCTGCCGCAGGAGCTGGCCGATCAGCTCGCCGCCGCACATCAGCAACAGGTGCAGGCGCAGCAGCAGGCCGTCGCGGCCCAGCAGCAGGCGCTGGCCGCCCAGCAGGGCACACCGGGTGTGGTGCCGGGAATCTCGCCGGGCATGGGCAGGCCGGTTGCACCCGACCAGCCGCGCCGCGGGGCCGACGGTTCGGCCATGCAGCAGCTCGGTCGCAACTGAACCGGAGCACTCGTCGACGAGTCCGGCGGGTATCGCCCGCCGGACTCAGCCGAACGCGGCCGATCCGAGTCGTCCCAGAAGGCTCGGATCGGCACCCAGTTCGTCGAGGGTGAGTTCTTCCAGCACGGATTCGGGAATCAGCCGGGCCCACTCCTGGGCCACCGGCCACGGGTGTACCGGATCGTCGAGCGCGCCGACCACCGCCACCGGAGTGCGCAGGGTCTCCAGCCGCCGCGGCTCCGGCCATGTATAGGCGGCCGCTTCCTCCAGCGCTTCGGGCAGCGCGGGCCATTGTGCGCGCCACGAGCGGTCGAGCGCGTCACCGAGCCATGCCGGACTACCCGCCCGCATCCGCGCCACGACCTCCTCCAGACCATCGGCGCGCAGGGCGGCGGCGGTGCTCGCCGCGCTCGCGGCCGCGGGGCAGCCACCGGTATCCGGTCCGGTCCACGCGGGTAGCGCGGCCAGCACCCCGGCCGCGGCCTCCGGTCGCGCGCTGGCCCACTCGACGGCGACGGCAGCGCCGAGCGAGATCCCCGCGGCCAGTACCGGACCGCGTCGCGCGGCGGCGTCCAACGCCGCGATATAGCTCTCGACCACCGCGCGCGGGTCGGGTTCGACGGCGATCAGTTCGAGTCCGCGCTCGGCGCACGCCGGGCCGAACGCGCGCCGCGCGAAATGGGCGTCGGAGCCGGTACCTGGGAGCCCGACAACGACGGCGGGCGCGGGTGAGTCGAACATCGGGACCGAGCGTAGCGGTGCGCTGGTTGCCCATCTACAGTGGCGTTGTACGGCCGCAGACGGTCGTGCGAACAACGAGATGGTCGTGCGACCCACGTCCATCAGCTCTACAGGAGACCGAGCAATGTCTTCCTTCGGAGGAAGAAGGGCGGCTTCGAACCCCGCCTCGGGATATTTTCGCAGGCTCGGACGCAGACTGACCGAGGACATCGATCAGCTCGACGCCGAGGAGCTGGCCGAAACGGCCGACGCCTCGGGAGCCTGCCGGGCATCGGAGTGTCGCCGCGGCGACGAAGCGACGATGCTGGGACGTCTCCGTAGTGTGCAGGCGTGCCCACAGTCCGCAGGCGCGAGTGTGCAGGCGGAGTTCTACGACGGCACCGATGCCATCACCCTGGTGTGGATCGGGCGCAAACGCATTCCCGGTATCGAGTCCGGGCGGCGGATCATGGTCCGCGGTCGCGTGGGCGACCGGGACGGCCGCAAGGTCATGTACAACCCCTACTACGAACTGCGCGGGAACAACTGACGTATGCCATCGAGCGACGAGAACGCACCGACGCCCGCCGATCTCACCACGACCGCGCCGGGGCCTGCGCCCGACGGCACCGCCGGTGCGGAGGTCGATGCGGAGGTCGCCCGCCAGCAGACGCTGCTCGAACAGCTCGGTGGTTTCAGCGGCTTGATCTATTCGACCCTCCCGGTCCTGGTCTTCGTCCCGGTGAACACCGTCGCCGGGCTGACCGTCGCGGTCTGGGCCTCGCTCGGTGTCGCCGCCGCCATCCTGATCTGGCGGCTGGTGCGGCGGGATCCGGTGCAACCGGCGATCTCCGGGTTCATCGGCGTAGGCATCTGCGCCTTCATCGCCTACCGGATGGGGGAGGCCAAGGGGTTCTTCCTGTTCGGCATCTACACCAGCCTGGTGTACGGCGGTGTGTTCCTCGCCTCGATCCTGCTGCGGTGGCCGCTGGTCGGCGTCATCTGGGGTGTGCTCAACGGCCACGGCACCGAATGGCGCTCCGACCGCCGGGTGGTGCGGCTCTACGATCTCGCCACGCTGGCCTGGGTGCTGGTGTTCGGTTCCCGATACCTGGTGCAGTCGCATCTCTACGACACCGATCACACGGGATGGCTCGCTGTCGCCCGCATCGCGATGGGCTGGCCGCTGACGGCGGTGGTGCTGGCCGTGACGGTCTGGGCGGTGCGCAGGGCCGGGCATCTGCCGGTCACCCGCGAAGCCGCGGCCGATAAGGCCTGATCGCGCGGGTCGGCGTCGACTCGCCGCGAAGGTGGGGTGGTCTCCACCCTTGGGTGCCTGGCCGCGGCCGCGCATTCGGCAGACGATCGTTTCATCACCAGCAACGATCGCTGAGAGGACCGGCGAATTGGCTACCGAGCACATCACCGCCAGCACCCGCACCCGACGCAGGCAGACCAATCCGGCCCTGTCGGAGAGCCGCCGGGTATCGGCCGAGCTGAACAAGCTGATCGGTCCCGCCGCCACGGGTGATTCTCGTGCGGTCAGCGATATCCTGCGCCTGATCCACCCGCTGGTGCATCGCTACTGCCGGTCCCGGCTGGGCAATACCGCGCATTTGCAGGTCACCGCCGATGACGTCGTGCAGGAGATCCTGCTGGCCACCGTGCACGCCATCCCGCGCTACCGGGATCAGGGCAAATCGTTTCTGGCGTTCGTCTACGGGATCGCGGCCAACAAGGTCGCCGATGCCTTCCGCCGCTCACAGACCCATCCGGCCTATCCCACCGATGAGCTGCCCGATACCGCCTCGCAGGCGGCCGGTCCCGAGGAGTGGGCGCTGGCCTCCGAACGTCAGCGCGAGACCCGGCGGCTGATGGAGGTGCTCGCACCCGTGCATCGGGAGGTGCTGGTGATGCGAATCATCCTCGGCTGGACCGCGGCCGAGACCGCCGACGCCATCGGCACCAGCCCCGGCGTGGTGCGGGTGATGCAGCATCGGGCGCTGAACAAACTGCGCGCCGAGCTGAAGGTTGCTGCCTGATGCGGTGTGGGGCCGGAGGCGGTGGCGCAGCATCACCCCACGTAGGCCATGCGGGCACAGCGCGCAAGTCTGCGTCAGGCGTTGGCGCCGTGCGCGGCCAGCGCCGCTCGCAGCTCGTCCTCGCCCTCGGGGGAGGTGACGAACAGCAATTCGTCCTCTCCCTCGAACGGATCGTCGGCCTCGGGCACGATGACGCGTCCGCCGCGCAGGATCGTCACCAACGCGGTATCGCGCGGCAACTTCAACATGCGCACGGGCTTACCGGCGAGCGAGGTGTCCGGAGGCAGCGTCAGCTCGACCAGGTTGGCCTGGCCCTGGCGCAGGGTCATCAGCCGCACCAGATCGCCGACCGAGACCGCCTCCTCCACCAGTGAGGCCAGCAACCGCGGTGTCGATACCGCGACGTCGACCCCCCACGATTCGTCGAAGAGCCATTCGTTGCGCGGATCGTTGACCCGCGCGACGACCCGGCGCACCCCGAACTCGGTCTTGGCCAGCAGGCTGTGCACCAGATTGGCCTTGTCGTCGCCGGTGGCGGCGATGACGACCTCATAGGTTTCCAGTCCGGCGTCCTCGAGCAGGGCGAGTTCGCAGGCGTCGGCGTGCACCCAGATCGCGTCCGGGATGGCCGCTGGGTCGATGTGGTCGAGCTGGCGTTCGAGCAGCATCACCTGGTGCCCGTTGCGCAGCAGCTCCCTGGCGATGGATCGGCCGACGGCTCCGGCCCCGGCAATGGCGACCTTCATATCTCAGTCCTCGTTCGCTGGGGGCTTACCGGCGAGGGCGACGGCTTCGCCGACCGACCCGGATGTGGCGGCCACGTAGATGATGTCCTCGGCCTGCACCACGGTCTTGTTCTCCGGTAGTACGCCCTGGCCGAAGCGGATGATGAAGGCCACCCTGGCGCCGACGGTGCGTTCGAGATCGCGCACCGTGCGCCCGTACCAATCCTCGTGCAGGGTGAGCTGGGCGACGGCCACCGTGCCGGTGGGGTCGCGCCAGGTGGTGGTGCCCGCATCGCCGATCAGGGTGTGCAGGAACCGGTCGGTGGTCCACGGCACCGTGGCGATGGTGGGGATGCCGAGCCGTTCGTACACGGCGGCGCGCTTGGCGTCGTAGATCCGCGCGACCACGCGTTCGACGCCGAACATCTCCCTGGCCACGCGCGCGGAGATGATGTTGGAGTTGTCCCCGGAGGACACCGCGGCGAACGCGCCCGCGCGTTCGATTCCGGCGCGGGTCAGCACGTCTCGATCGAATCCGACGCCGAGCACCCGCTCGCCGGGGAAGTCCGGGCCGAGGCGCCGGAACGCGCTCGGATCGCGATCGATCACGGCGACCTCGTGACCTATCCGGACCAGGGCACGCGCGAGCGACGAACCGACGCGTCCGCACCCCATGATCACTACGTACACCGTGCAACCTCGTTCCTGGAACCGTGGCGTCCGGTCTGTTCGTCCGTCCGGGATCGAACCGTACTCGCCACGTGTTCCCAGACCCACGTTCCCCCCGCCAGGTCACATCAAACATGTCAGCACCGCATCGAACCGGGGAACTACCGTGACGTCCCGGGGCACAGCGACGGGGCGGGGCCTATGCTCGCTCCAGTGTCCAAGTTGACGACAGCGGCGAAGCGGATGCTGCTGGGCAGGCCGTTCCGCAGCGATTCGCTCGGTCATACCTTGCTGCCGAAGCGAATCGCCCTGCCCATTTTCGCCTCCGACGCCATGTCGTCGGTCGCCTACGCACCCGAGGAGATCTTCCTCGTGCTGTCGGCGGCCGGGATCTCCGCGTTCGTGTACGCGCCCTGGGTCGGTGTGGCGGTAGCGGTGGTGATGGCGGTCGTGGTCGCCAGCTATCGGCAGAACGTGCACGCCTATCCGTCCGGTGGCGGTGATTACGAGGTCGCCACCACCAATCTCGGCCCCAATGCCGGACTGACGGTCGGCAGCGCGCTGCTGGTGGATTATGTGCTCACCGTCGCGGTCTCGATCTCGTCGGCGGCTTCCAATATCGGTTCCGCGATTCCGTTCGTCGCCACGCACAAGGTGCTGTTCGCGGTGGTGGCGATCGCATTGCTCACGGCGGTGAATCTGCGTGGTGTCCGCGAGTCGGGCAAGACGTTCGCCATCCCCACCTACGCGTTCATCATCGGCATGTTCTTCATGCTCGCTTGGGGTCTGATCCGCATCTACGTCTTCGGCGAGGAGCTGACCGCCGAATCGGCGACCTTCGGCCTCGAGGCCGAGGACGAGCATCTGTACGGCATCGCCTTCGCGTTCCTCATCGCACGCGCCTTCTCCTCCGGCTGTGCGGCGCTGACGGGTGTGGAGGCCATCAGCAACGGTGTGCCCGCGTTCCGGAAACCGAAGTCGCGCAATGCCGCGACCACCCTGCTGATGCTCGGCGTCATCTCGATCACCCTGCTGATGGGCATCATCATGCTGGCGCAGAAGATCGGGATCGTCTACGCGCACAACCCCGACCATCTGGTCGGGGCGCCCGCCGACTACCACCAGAAGACGCTGATCGCCCAGCTCGCGGAGACGGTGTTCGAAGGTTTCCCGATCGGGTTCTTCTTCCTGACCGTGGTGACGGCGCTGATCCTGGTGCTGGCCGCGAACACCGCGTTCAACGGTTTCCCGGTACTCGGTTCGGTGCTCGCCCAGGACCGTTATCTGCCGCGGCAGCTGCACACCCGTGGCGACCGGCTGGCCTTCAGCAACGGCATCCTGTTCCTGTCCGGCGCCGCCATCGCCTTCGTGGTCCTGTTCGGCGCCGAGGTGACCAAGCTGATCCAGCTCTACATCGTGGGTGTGTTCGTCTCGTTCGTCTTGAGCCAGACCGGCATGCTGCGGCATTGGACCCGGCTGCTGCGCACCGAAACCGATGCCGCGCAGCGTTCCAGGATGAAGCGGTCGCGGGTGATCAACGCCATCGGCCTGTCGCTGACGGGCGCGGTGCTGGTGATCGTGATCATCACCAAGTTCTTTGCGGGCGCCTATATCGCCATCGCGGTGATGGTCGCCATCTTCATCGTGATGAGGATGATTCGGCGGCACTACGATTCGGTGGCCCGCGAACTGGACGAACACGAATGGGACGGTGTGCTGCCGAGCCGGACACATTCGATCGTGCTGGTCTCGCGGCTGCACCTGCCGACCCGTCGGGCGCTGGCCTACGCGCGGGCCACGCGGCCCGACACGCTGGAGGCGATCACCGTCAATGTCGATGATCCCGATACCAGGGCGCTGGTGCGCGAATGGGAGCGCAGCGATATCAACGTGCCGCTCAAGGTGATCGAATCGCCCTACCGTGAGATCACCAAACCCGTGCTCGACTACGTGAAGCGGGTGCGCAAGGACGCACCGCGCGATGTGGTCACCGTGTTCATCCCGGAGTACGTCGTCGGTCACTGGTGGGAGCAGGTGCTGCACAACCAGAGCGCGCTGCGGCTCAAGGGCAGGCTGCTGTTCGAACCGGGTGTGATGGTGACGAGTGTGCCGTGGCAGCTGAGTTCCTCCGCGAAGGCCAGAGCGGCCGGGGTGACCAACGCGCCCGGTGCGGTACGGCGTGGTTATGACGACCGGACGTGAGTGCGATGCGTGAACCGGGACGGCGTGGATGAGCGACTGGCGCGGGCAGACCTTCGAGGTACGGCTGGGACCGCCGGGCCACGGCGGGTTCTGTGTCGGGCGGCACGACGGTCGGGTGGTGTTCGTCCGGCACGGGCTTCCCGGCGAACTGGTACGTGCGCGGGTCACCGAGGACGCGGGCGGTTCGTTCTGCCGAGCCGATGCGATCGAGATCCTGGAGGCCTCGGCGGACCGAGTACCCGCCACCTGTCCGGTATCGGGACCCGGCGGGGCGGGCTGCTGCGATTTCTCACACGCCACACCCGCCGCGCAGCGCGGACTCAAAGCATCGGTGGTGGCCGAGCAATTGCACCGGATCGCCGGTATCGATCGGGAGATCACGGTCGAACCGCTCGACGCGGGCACCGCGACCGGCGGCTGGCGGACGCGGGTGCGACTACCGGTCGATGCGGCGGGCCGGGCGGGCGCGCACCGCTATCGCAGCACCGAGGTGATCGCCGATCTGCGCTGCCCACAACCCGTGCCGGGCGCGCTGGACGGGATCGCGGACCGGTTGTGGACGCCCGGCGCGGACCTGGTGATCGCCGTCGACGGCGACGGCGTGCGCCACATCGTGGAGTTGGCACCACCGGTCGACACCGGCACCGGTCGGGGGCGCGACCGGCGCGGCGACACCGGCGACAGCGAACGCGAGGGCCCGGGGCGCGGGCGCGCGGGAGACCGGCCGCATCATGGCAAGGGCGGTGGACCGCGGGGTCGCCGCGGTGCGGCGGGCCCCCGCAATACCGAACGGCAACGCGCCGCCGCACATCGTGCCGCGGCGCATGCGGTGCGCGACGAATGGCTGATCGAGGGCAGCGGGCGGGCCGTGGAGTATGTGGCGGGCCGTCGCTGGGAGCTGTCGGCCACCGGGTTCTGGCAGGCGCATCGCGATGCCGCACAACGCTATTCCGATGTGGTCGCGCAGTGGTCGGCGCTCGCTCCGGGTGCCACCGCATGGGATCTCTACAGCGGCGTCGGTGTTTTCGCGGCGCGGCTGGCCGATCAGGTGGGCCCGACCGGTGCGGTGCGCGCGATCGAATCCGCTCGCACCGCCGTCGCCGACGGCACCGCCGCGCTGACCGATCTGACGCATCTGCACCTGCGCGGCGGGCGCGTGGAACGCTGGGTCGCCGAGCACACCGGTGCGGCACCGGAGGTCGTCGTCCTCGACCCGCCGCGTGCCGGAGCGGGCAAAGTCGTCATCGGGGCGGTCGCCGCGGCGGCGCCGGACCGGATCGTCCACATCGGCTGCGACCCCGCCTCCTTCGCTCGCGACCTCGGTCTCTACCGCGCCGCGGGCTATGAACTCACCGCCCTACGTGCCTTCGACGCGTTCCCGGCGACCCATCACGTCGAATGCCTCGCGCTGCTGGAGCGTTGAGCGACGGGAGCTGCATAGGTGACGGCCGTATACAGCGTCGATGGGATCCGTCCGGGCAGTGCCGGGCCGTGTTCCGCATCGATGCGGCAGATCCCCGATCGATGCCATCGAGGTCCGGATGCGCCGCGGATCAGTCGAGTTGCCAGGTGACGCGCAGGTCGGCGGAGATCTCGGATTCACCGAGTTCCACCGGGACGGGTGCGGCGGCATAGGCGATCTCGGTGGCGCCGCGGGCCCGGGGGCGGTGGACCGGTGCCGGGGCGGAGGTGTTCTCGGTGATCTCCACGACCGCACCGAGAGGGCGCTCGGCGCGGTCGGCGTACTGCTGCGCCTTGGCCTTCGCGTTGTCCCATGCCGCATCGCGCGCGGCGGTGAGCAGGGTGTCCTGATCGGCGAAGGTCAGTTCCAGACCGCCGAGGCGGACATCGTCACCGCCGGCGTCGACGCAGTGCGCGATGACGGTGGCCGGACCGGGATCGGCCTCGTCGCCGATATCACGCAGCGCGACGGTGAGCGAGGTGCTCGCCAGATAGCCGGTGATCTTGTTGCCACCGCCCTCCACCCAGACCGTCTCGGTGCGCACCGACAGTCCGCTGGTGGCGATATCGGCACTCGCGACGCCGTCCGAACGCAGCGATTCGGTCACCGCCGCGACCCGCTCACCGGCACGGCCGTAGGCCAGCGCGACTTTGCTCGCCCGGCTCTCCACCGTGATGGTGACGCGCATCAGATCGGGGGTCGCCCGGGCGGTGCCGTGCCCGAACGTGGTGACCGTGCCCGTTGTCGCCGAAGACTTCTTCTTGCTCACACGTACTCCTGACTGTCGCCGAATCCTGTGCCGCAACTCCGTGCTCGCGGAGCCACCGCAGTCGATGTTCCCCGTCGCGCACGACTCAATAGTCCCCGCCGCGCACGGCGACCGCCCGCACCGCGGCGTCCATCTGCGCGTACGCACCGGCCGCGAGCCGTTCGAGCAGCGCGAGCTTGAGCTGCGGTGCCCGCTCGGCGAGCTGATCGAAGCGCTGCGGGCTCAGCACACCGACCCGCACCCCCGTCTCCGCCCGCACCTCGTTGACGAACGGCGACCCGACGAGCATCGGAATCTCCCCGAACGACATACCCGGCGACAGGGTCGCCAACCGATGCGAGCGCAGATCGCTGCCGTCGAAGGTGAGCCGCACCCGACCCTCGAGAATCAGATAGAGGCCCGACCGGTCGCTGCCGCGCTGCGCGATCACTTCGCCGCGAGCGAAGGTGCGGAGCTCGAATTCCTCGGCCAACCGGGCCCGATCGGCCGGGTCGAGCGCGGCGAGCGCCGGATGCTCCGGCACCGTCACCGACAGACATTGCCGTTCGGCCGCGTCGAGATGCGCATCGAGCACGATGTCTTCACACCATTCGGTGGCCGTATCGCGGTCGAGGAATACCCGGCCCCGCGGATCGGTGGGGTCAAGGCTCGAGACGAGATGGCCGAGTTTGCTGTCCGGGTCGACGATCGCGACCCGGCAGCCCGCTGCGGCGAGTTCGGCTTGTAGATCGTCGAGCATGCGCACCGCGATCGCGCTCACCTCTCCGACGCGTCGTAGATCGATCACCAGCGCCATCAGCTCACCGGCTTGTCGCTCGATGGCCCGCACCGCGCTTTCGGCCCCGGCGAACAACAGGTCGCCGTGGAGTTCGTAGATTCTGGCCTGATGCCCGAATTCGGCGAGCGCATCCATCTCCTCGGCGCTGCGCCGCAACCGTGACGGCACCTCCGCCACCGAGTACGTCTCCCGGATCGCCGTCCGTGCCGAGCGGGTGACGTGCAGGAAGTGCAGCTCCAGCCGCCGCGACAGCTCCCGGCACACCGCGACCCCGCGCACACTGTTGCCGTGCTGATCCAGCCGAGGGGAGTACACCGCGAGGCCGATCTGGCCGGGCAGCACCGCGAGGATGCCGCCGCCGACGCCGCTCTTGGCGGGCAGCCCGACCGTCGCGACCCAGTCGCCCGCCGCGTTGTACATCCCGCAGCTGGTCATCACGCTGAGCACCCGCTCGGTCAGCGCCGCCGACAGCGCGCGCTCCCCGGTGATCGGATTGCGTCCGTTGTTGGCCAGCGTCGCGGCCATCAGGGCGAGATCACGGCAGGTCACATCGATCGAGCACTGCCGGAAATAACGGTCGACCGCCTCGTCCGGATCATTGTCGATGATGCCGAAAGAACGCAGCATGTAGCCGATGGCGCGGTTGCGGAATCCGGTGCGCGCCTCCGAGGCGTAGACCGACTCGTTCATCCACAGCTCCCGTCCGGCGAACCGGGAGTAGCAGCGCCGCACCCGCTCGAAGCGGTCGGCGGAGTCGGTGCCGGTGATGAGGGAGGAGGCGGTGATGGCACCGGCGTTGATCATCGGATTGCGTGGCCGTTCGGTCACCGGATCGAGGCTGATCTCGTTGAACGGCTCACCCGACGGCTCCACATCGATGCGGCTGTCGACCAGTTCCGCGCCCCGATCGGCCAGCGCCAGCGCGTAGGTCAGGGGTTTGGAGATGGATTGGATGGTGAACGGCGCGTCCACATCGCCGACGCCGTAGCGCAGACCGTCGGCGGTGGCCAGACACAGCCCGAACGAATCCGGCGCGACGGCCGCCAGTTCGGGGATGTAATCGGCCGGTGCCCCGGAATCCTCGTCGCGATACTGGCGGTGGACCTCGTCGAGGATGCGGGCCACCACCCCGAGATCGGCCACCGCTGTGCTCTGCTGTTCGCGCACGGTCACAGGCCCACTCTAAGCTGGGCAGCGTATGTCGAGTCTCACATTCGGCGGCCATGTCCGCTGGTCGGGTCCGTCGGCGTGCGAGGCACTCGGCGCGGCTCCGTAGACTGATCGGATCAGATGCGCTATCCGGAGGGAGCGAGTTCAGGTGGGAATGCTTTCCCGGGTCGACACGCCCGAAGATCTTCGGCAGCTGTCGACGCCACAACTGCGCGAGCTGGCGGCGGATATCCGTGAATTCCTGGTCCGCAAGGTCGCCGTCACCGGTGGGCACCTCGGTCCCAACCTCGGCGTGGTCGAGTTGACCATCGCGCTGCACCGGGTCTTCGATTCGCCCGCCGATCCGCTGATCTTCGACACCGGCCATCAGGCCTATGTGCACAAGATCCTCACCGGCCGCAAAGACCAGTTCGACACCCTGCGCAAGCAGGGCGGACTGTCGGGGTATCCGAGCCGCGCGGAGAGCGCGCACGACTGGGTGGAGTCCTCCCACGCCTCCGCCGCCCTTTCCTATGCCGACGGTCTGGCCAAGGCATTCGCGTTGACCGACCAGGACCGGCATGTGGTCGCGGTGGTCGGTGACGGCGCGCTCACCGGCGGCATGTGCTGGGAGGCGCTGAACAATATCGCCGCCGCCCCCGATCGTCCGGTGGTCATCGTCGTCAACGACAACGGCCGCTCCTACGCCCCCACCATCGGTGGCCTCGCTCAGCGGCTCACCGCCCTGCGCACCCAGCCCGCCTATGAGCACGCGCTCGACGCGGGCCGGCGGCTGCTCAAGAGCATCCCGCGGGTCGGCGATTCGGCGTACTCGATGATGCATGCGGTGAAGGCGGGCATCAAGGACGCGGTCAGCCCGCAGGAACTGTTCAGTGACCTCGGACTCAAATACGTCGGTCCGGTCGACGGTCACGACATCGCCGCCCTGGAGGGCGCGCTGCGCCATGCCAAGGACTTCGGCGGTCCGGTCGTGGTGCACGCGGTGACCCAGAAGGGGCGCGGCTACGAGCCCGCCGAGAACCACGAAGCCGATCAGATGCACGCCTGCGGTCCGATCGACCCGCTCACCGGTGAGCCGGTGAGCAGCAGCCAGGCGCAGGAGTGGACGTCGGTGTTCTCGGCGGAGCTGATCGAGCAGGCCGAGCGTCGCGACGATATCGTCGCCATCACCGCCGCCATGCCGGGCCCGACCGGTCTCGCCGCCTTCGGTGCGCGTTTCCCGGAGCGGATGTTCGACGTCGGTATCGCCGAACAGCACGCCATGGCCTCGGCCGCCGGTCTGGCGCTCGGCGGGCTGCATCCGGTGGTCGCCATCTACTCGACCTTCCTCAATCGCGCCTTCGATCAGTTACTGATGGATGTCGCGCTGTTGAAGCAGCCGGTGACGCTGGTGCTCGACCGCGCGGGCATCACCGGCGCCGACGGTGCCAGCCACAACGGTATGTGGGATCTGTCGGTGCTCGGTATCGTGCCCGGTATGCGGGTCGCCGCCCCGCGTGACGCCGTCAGCCTGCGTGAGGAGCTGGCCGAGGCGCTGGCCGTCACCGACGGCCCCACCGCGTTGCGGTTCCCCAAAGGCACGGTGATCGAAGAGATTCCGGCGGTCGAGCGGCTCGATGGCGTGGACGTGCTGCGGCTCCCCGAAGGCGACGGTACCGCGCGCACCCAGCACGGTGATGTCCTGCTGGTCGCGGTGGGTTCGTTCGCGAGCGTAGCGGTGGAGGTCGCGGAACTGCTGGCGCCGGAAGGTATTTCGGTCACGGTGATCGATCCGCGCTGGGTGCTTCCGGTGTCCGACACCATCGTGAAACTGGCCGAGAACTATCGCATGGTGGTCACCGTCGAGGACAGTGGCCTGCACGGCGGTATCGGCTCCACCGTCTCCGCCCGCCTGCGCACCGCCGGACTGGATGTGCCGACCCGCGATCTCGGTGTGCCGCAACAGTTCCTGGACCACGGCAGCGTCGCCCAGCTGCGTCAGGAACTCGGCCTCACCGCACCCGACATCGCCCGCCGCATCGCCGGATGGGTCGACGCGGGCTGAGCGCCGCGTCGCCGTCGGTCATCGGGAACAATTGCTGGACGGCGACTAGACCAACTCGACCTCGTCGAAGGCGACGGTCAGGCTGTGTCGACGCTCCCGCAGTACGCCCCCTTCGCGATGGACGGTCCCTTCGCTGAAACCGATGCGCATCCGGGAGCGCCCGGCGTCGACTGTCTGCACGACCCCGCAGATCCCGCTGAACGGTCCCTCCGGAAAATAGACCACATCACCCGGCGCGTACTCGGTAAGGCTCACGCCGCCACGGTAATCCACTCAGCGCTCGTGCGCTGCGTCCTGATCCGGTGCGTCGGTGACGGTGAGTGCGACGGTGAGGCGGGGCGCCGACAGCTCCCGCTGCCAGGGGCGCGCGCCCGCGGCGTCGAGGAACTCGTCGATCTGCTTGGCCAGTTCGGTGGCCGATTCGGGGCCGAAATCGTAGCCGGGCAGGCCGTCCCAGCACAGGCGGCGCACCACCTCGGGGGTCAGCAGGTTCTCCACCGGCACCTGGACCTCGGTCGACAATTCGCCCATCGCGGCGCGGGCGCGGGTCAGCCGTGCCGCGGCCACCGGGTCGCGGCGTTCCCAGCGGTTCACCGGGGGCGGCCCCTCATAGGGCTGCGACAGCGGCGGTAGCTCGGTATCGGGCAGCGCCCGCGCCCGTTCGACGGCGCCGAGCCATTCGCGCGAGTACCGGCGCTGACGCGGCCCGCCGAACACCGGCAGCTCCCGCAGCTGGGCGATGGTGCGCGGCTCCCCGTTCGCGGCGGCGATGATGGCGGAATCGGGCAGGATGCGCGACGGCGCGATATCGCGATGCCTGGCCAGCTCGTCGCGGGTGGTCCACAGTTCGCGGACCGTGGCCAGCTGGCGAGCCCGGCGCAGGGTGTGGATACCGGAGGTGCGGCGCCAGCGATCAGACTTCGGCGCCGGCGGCTCGGTGCAGCGGACATGCTCGAATTCCTGTGCCGCCCATTCGGTCTTGCCCTGCTCGTGCAGCGCCTCGGCCACCGATTCGCGCAGTTCCAGCAGCAGCTCCACATCGAGGGCCGCGTAGTTGAGCCAGGCCTCGGGCAGCGGCCGGGTCGACCAGTCCGCCGCGCCGTGCCCCTTGCGCAGTTCACGTCCGAGCAGGCGCTCGACCATCGCCGCGAGCCCCACCCGCTCGAACCCGGCCAGCCGGCCGCCCAGCTCGGTGTCGAACAGCCGGGCCGGGCGCAGACCCAGTTCGGCGAGGCCGGGCAGATCCTGGTCGGCCGAATGCAACACCCATTCGAGATCGTTGATCGCTTCGGCCAAGGGAGTGAGATCCCCGGCCACCGGAATCGGATCGATCAGGAAGCTGCCTGCACCGGCGCGGCGCAGTTGCACCAGGTAGGCGCGGGCCGAATAGCGGAAACCGGACGCTCGCTCGGCGTCGACGGCCAGCGGGCCGGTGCCAGCGGCCAGCCGGGCGGCGGCCTCGGCGATCTCGGCGGCGGTACCGAGCACCGGCGGGACGCCGTCGGCGGGGGCGAGCAGCGGTACGGCGGGCTCGGTATCGGTGTCCACCGAGGCCTGCGCTGTAGTGCTGTCCTTCTCGCCGCTCCCCAAGGCGCGGCCGGGCCCGTCTGCTTCCGGCATAGAGGTGAACTCTACGTGGCGCTCAGCTGTGATCGTTATTGGTGTACGACTGTGGCCGCAAATCGGTGATACCGGCGGGTGGTAGTCCGGCGGCGAAGGCGAGCACCTCACCGAAGGCCTCCACATGGGGCCGCATCTCGGTGGTCATGGCGGTCCAGGAGGCGCGTAGCTCCAGTTGATGCGCCCGCGGCGGACCTGCGATATCGCCGTAGCGCACCGAACTGGTCGAGGTGACGGTGCCGCCGAGCGCGGTGAACGGCTCACCACGCGATTCCAGCGCGTCCACCAGCCAGCTCCACGCCACCTCGGGCAGCAGCGGATCGGTGGCGAGCGCGGCATCGATATCGGCCTGGATGTAGGCGACCAGCCGGAAGGTGCCGTGCCAGGCCTCATCGCCATCGGGATCGTGCAGCAGGATCAGCCTGCCGAAGGCGTCGCCTTCGGAGTCGATCGGCACCACCCCGGTCTCGGGATGTTTGACCTCGGCGCCGAGGGCGTAGGAATACGGTGCCAGCCGTTGCGGCGGGCGGATAGGGGCCAGCTCGATACGGGGATGCACTGATGCGGTGCCCATCGCTTCGACCGCGGCACGAAAGGAAGCTGGTTCGCCGTCGGAGCCCTCGGTCGATGCGGCGCCGTCGCGGTAGTCGAGCGGTGTCACGAGAGGTGACGGTAGACCTACCGTCCCCGGCGCAGTCGGAGGCGCGCCGCTGAGGGTCCGGTGACGCGCCTACGATGACGATGGTGAGCACACAGACGCGCCGCCGGTTGACCGATGCCCCCTTCCTGGCCGCCGCCACCGGCGCCGAGCCGAGCCGACGTCCGGTGTGGTTCATGCGCCAGGCGGGCCGGTCGCTGCCGGAGTACCGGGAGCTGCGCGCGGGCATCGGCATGCTGGAATCCTGCTTCGATCCCGAACTGGTCTGTGAGATCACCATGCAGCCGATCCGGCGACACGGTGTGGACGCGGCAATCCTGTTCTCCGACATCGTCGTTCCGCTCAAGGCCGCGGGTATCGATCTCGATATCGTGCCGGGCGTCGGGCCCGTCGTCGCGGCACCGGTGCGCACCACCGCCGATGTGCGTGCGCTGCCACGGCTGCGTCCGGAGGAGGTCGGAGCCGTCACCGACGGTGTGGGGCTGCTGCTGGACGCGCTGGGTGATACACCGCTGATCGGGTTCGCCGGTGCGCCGTTCACGCTGGCGTCCTACCTGGTCGAGGGTGGTCCGAGCAAGCATCACGAGCGGACGAAGGCGATGATGCACGCCGATCCGCAGACCTGGCACGAGCTGCTCGGTGTGCTCACCGACATCACCATCGCCTTCCTCCAGGCCCAGCTCGCCGCGGGCGTGGACGCGGTGCAGGTGTTCGACTCCTGGGCCGGCGCCCTCTCGCTGGCCGATTACCGCACCTTCGTGCTGCCGCATTCGGAGCGCGTCTTCGCCGAAGTCGCCGACGCCGGTGTGCCGCGCATCCACTTCGGTGTCGGGACCGGCGAACTGCTCGGCGCGATGGGGGAGGCGGGCGCCGATGTGGTCGGTGTCGACTGGCGGGTGCCGTTGACCGAGGCGGTTCGTCGCGTCGGTCCCGGAAAAGCGTTGCAGGGCAACCTGGATCCGGCGATCCTGTTCGCCGGATGGGACGCCGTTGAGGCGCAGGCCCGTCGTATCGTGGGCGAGGCCGACGAGGCGATCGCCATGGGGGCGAGCGGTCATATCTTCAACCTCGGGCACGGCGTCATGCCCGATACCGATCCGGGTGTGATCACCGCGCTGGTCGAACTCGTTCACCAGTTGTGAGTTCCACCGCATCCCTTTCCGGCGGCCCGAAAATACGCACGAAATCGCGTAATTAAGAACACCTGCCAGGAATTGGTCGACCGGGTCTTCGGCTCGGTAGCTTCGATGCCATGCAGCTGACCCGCTTCACCGATATCGGCCTCCGGGCCCTTATGCGGTTGGCGGTGAGCGACGAGGCCGATGATCGGGTGACAACCCGGTTGATCGCTCGGCAGGTCAATGCGTCCGAACGGCACGTGTCCACCGCTGTGACGCGACTGGTCGAATTGGGTGTGGTGCAGGCGCAGCGGGGTCGCTCCGGTGGGCTGTTCATCACCTCGGCCGGTCGTCATGCGTCGGTGGGCGAGCTGGTGCGCGCGCTGGAGAACGACCGCGAGGTCGTCGTCTGCGAAGGCGACCATCCGTGCCCGCTGGCCGGTTCCTGCCGTCTGCGCCGAATTCTGGCCGATGCCAAGGAAGCGTTCTATCGGGAATTGGATCGGTATACCGTTACCGATCTCGTCACCGGACCGGCGGTCGAATTGCTGCATCTGCTCACCATTACCTCGGTGAGCAGTGGTTCCGATGTGGAGGAATATCAGTGAACACCGACAGCGTCGTCCGTGCCGAACCCGAACTCGAAGCCGCATACGCCGAAACGATCCGTGCCACATTGCCATTGGTCGGCGCCCATATCGACGAGATCACCGCGGCGTTCTACCGGCGACTTTTCGGCAATCATCCCGAATTGATCCGTGATCTGTTCAATCGCGGCAATCAGGCGCAGGGTTCCCAGCAGCGCGCGCTCGCCGCCTCGGTCGCGGCCTTCGCCACCTACCTGGTCGATCCTCGGCTGCCGCACCCGTCGGCGATGCTGTCGCGGATCGGGCACAAGCACGCCTCGCTCGGCATCACCGCCGATCAGTACCAGGTGGTGCACGACAATCTGTTCGCGGCGATCGTCGAGGTCCTCGGCGCCGACGTCGTCACCGAACCGGTGGCGGCCGCGTGGGATCGCGTCTACTGGCTGATGGCCGATTCGCTGATCGACCTGGAGAAGCAGCTGTACATATCGGCCGGGGTCGAGCCCGGTGACGTGTTCCGCGACGCGATGATCCTGTCCCGCGAGGACGATCCGGCCGGTGCCGCGATCTTCACTGTCGAATCCGCCGACCCTGCCGCGCCGTTCCCGGATTTCGTTCCGGGACAGTATGTTTCGGTCGGCGTGCGATTGCCCGACGGTGCGCGTCAGCTACGCCAGTACAGCCTGGTGAACAATCCGGGGGAGGGCAGGCTGGCCTTCGCGGTGAGGCGGGTGGAGCCGATCGCAGGCTGTCCCGCCGGTGAAGTGTCGAGCTGGCTGCACGACAAAGTCGCCGTCGGCGACCATCTCGAGATCACCCTGCCCTTCGGTGACCTGACCATCGACACCACCGCGAACACCCCGCTGGTCCTCATCTCGGCCGGTATCGGCATCACCCCGATGATCGGTGCCCTCGAGTACCTGGCCGCTCGCGGTTCGTCCCGCACCATCCTGGCCCTGCACGCCGACCGCACACCACGCACCCATCCGCTGCTGGAACGTCTGCGCACCCTGATCGCCCGCCTCGACTCCGCCACCCTCGAACTCTGGTATCAGGACGCCGCGGGCGACGCCCACCACGGCCTGCTCGACCTGGCTGCGGTCACCCTCCCCACCGACGCGGACATCTACCTCTGCGGGGCCGACGGATTCCTGGACGCGGTCCGCACTCAACTGACCGCAGCGGGCGTCTCCGACGAGCGGATCCACGTCGAACAGTTCACCCCGACCGACTGGCGCACAGGCGTCTGCCCGGTGTGAGCCGATCACCGTCGGGTCCGGTCGGTGACAGGGGCCGGGCGCATCATGACTCGGACACCCACCACACGCTGGGGTGGGTGTCCGAGCCTCGCCGGGGCGCCGTACTCGAACAATCCGTCCGTGCCCGGATAGGTCCACCGAGCCCAGCTGGTCGCGGTGTCGGTGGAACTGTGACTCTCGCCGCGCTGCCATCGCGATGACCAGCTGTTTGGCCGACCGCCGAGACAACGCGTGGTGGCAGGGGATTACGGTCGGGGCATGAGAATCGCGGTCGTCGGCGGTGGTATCAGCGGGCTGGTTTCGGCGTATCGGTTGCGGGGGCTGCTCGGGCCGGAGGCGGAGATCGTGGTGGTCGAGCGGGGGGAGCGGCTGGGCGGCATTCTCTACACGGGCGAGATCAATGGGGACCCGGTCGATCTGGGGGCGGAGGCGTTCGTCGGGCGGCGGCCGGAGGTCATCGAACTGCTGTCGGAACTCGGGCTCGATGATCAGCTGGTGCGGCCCGCGGGGTTGCGCCCGCTGATCTGGTCCGAGGGGCGGACACATGCGATGCCCGCCCGGACGCTGATGGGAATCCCGTCCGATGCCGACACTCTGCGCGGGCTGGTCTCGGCGGCGGCGCTCGCGCGCGTCGCCACCGAACCCGAGCAGCCGTTCACCTGGCTTCCGGGTTCGGATACCGACGTGTACAGCCTGGTCGCCGACCGGTTCGGCGTCGAGGTCGCCGACCGCAGCGTCGATCCGCTGCTGGGCGGGGTGTACGCGGGCAGCTCCCGATCCATCGGGGTGCGCGCGGCCCTACCCGGGTTGGCTGCTGCCCTGGACGGCGGCGCGCCCAACCTCACCGCCGCCGTCGGCGCGGCCCTGCCGCCGCCGTCCGACGCACCCGTTTTCGGCGGTATCCGCGACGGCTACCGGGTCCTGCTGGAAGCGCTCGCACACCGCTCCGGCGCGACATTCGTGACCGGCGAAGCGACCGGACTGGCCAGGACGGCGGCGGGTTGGCGGCTCGAGCCACTGGGCGAAGTGGATGCCGTCATCCTCGCCACCCCCGCACCGGTGACGGCCCGCCTGCTCGATGAGCAGGCGCCCGCCGCGGCCGCCCTTCTCGCCGAGATCGAGCTGTCCTCCTCGGCCGTGGTCGCGCTCGCTCTGCCGCGGGAAACACCACTACCGCAGAACTCCGGCATCCTGATCGCCACCGGAGAACCGTTGAGCGCCAAGGCCTTCACTCTGTCCAGCCGCAAATGGCCGCATCTGGCCGAACGCGAGATCGCCCTGGTTCGTGCCTCGTTCGGCAAATTCGGTGACGACGCCGTGCTGGCCTGGCCGGACGGTGAACTCGTCGCCGCCGCCGTCGCCGACCTGGCCACCGTCACCGGAGTGCCCATTTCCCCCCTCTCGGCCACCGTCCAACGCTGGCCCGGCGCCCTCGCCCAGTACGCCCCCGGCCACACCACCCGCATCGCCGATATCGAATCCGCTACAGCCGAATTCGACACTCTCGCGATCACCGGCGCCTACCTGCACGGTGTGGGCGTCCCCGCCTGCGTGGCCTCCGCAACCACTGCCGCCCACCGGATTGCGACCGGACTCACCTGATCCGACCGGTCGACATGCACCTGCGGCCGCGATGGAACGTTTCGTCGGTCGCGGAGGGGTAAGCGACGTCGATGCCCCGGTGCCTCAGCGCTGGCCGCAGGCGTGCCCGGTCGAACAGCTCGTGTCCAGCGGGAGTCGGTGCGGAGTTCCAGTGGGGTCGCGCGACGGGGAGTGTCACGCGTTGGCCGGGGATCAGCCAGGGGTGTGGTCGAGTTCGAGGCGGATGGCGTCGACGAGGAGTTCGCGGGCGCGGTCGAGGGTGAGTGATGCGCTGGTGCGACACCGCGGATCCCCCTGATCTCTTGTCCCTCCGAGCGCCGCAGCGCCGACCCGTCATCGGCAGGCGGCTCTGTCAGTGGTTCGGGTGCCTGTCTGCGGGCGTCAGCGCGTCGTTCCGGAGCGGTGGTCGCGCCGGACGCGGTCGTGCGCTTCCGGCGCGGGACTGCTGAGTGCGGCGGTCGACGCGCGCGACTGTCCGCCGATTCGCCACCGGCGCGTCATCGGCGGATGTGGCGGGGATGACGGCGGCGCGCCGATTGCCGGGTGGCACGATAGGGGTATGGCGCGACTCGACTACCAGGCTCTCAATTCGACCATTCGGTATCTGATGTTCTCGGTGTTCCAGGTGCAACCCGGTGCGCTGGGTGACGATCGGGAAGCGGCGATCAAGGAGGCCCGCGCCTTCTTCGACGGTCTCGCCGACCGCGAGGTGGTGCTGCGCGGCATCTACGATGTGGCGGGCCTGCGTGCCGACGCCGATTTCATGCTGTGGACCCACGCCGAACGGGTCGAGGACCTGCAAGCCGTGTACGCCGACTTCCGGCGCACCACCGCGCTCGGCAAGGCCAGCGCCCCGGTGTGGAGCAATGTGGCCATCCACCGCCCCGCCGAATTCAACAAGAGCCACATCCCGGCGTTCCTTGCCGGTGAGGATCCGGGCAACTACATCTGCGTCTACCCGTTCGTGCGGTCCTACGAGTGGTATCTGCTGCCCGACGACGAGCGCCGCAAGATGCTGGCCGATCACGGTAAGCAGGCGCGTGGCTATCCGGATGTGCGGGCCAATACGGTCAGCTCGTTCGCCCTCGGCGACTATGAGTGGATCCTCGCCTTCGAGGCCCCCGAACTGCACCGCATCGTCGACCTGATGCGCGATCTGCGCGCCACCGAGGCTCGTCTGCACGTGCGCGAGGAAGTGCCGTTCTTCACCGGGCCGCGGGTCGAGGTGGAGCAGTTGATCACCGCGCTGCCCTGAGCGCGTGCCCGCGCATGCCCCGAGTTTTCGGGGCATGCGCCCGCACCTATGGTTGCGTACCGTTTGCGCACGGCGCGTCGGGTTACTGAGGCGTTGCGGTGTCCGAGGGGTGCAGCCGCAGCGCGATGGAATTGATGCAGTAACGCTTGTCGGTGGGTGTCTGATAGCCCTCGCCCTCGAAGACGTGCCCGAGGTGGCTGTGGCAGTTCGCGCACAGCACCTCGACCCGGCGCATACCGAGCGAATCATCGGCTCGCAGGACCACTGCGTCGGAGTCGGCCGGATCGAAGAACGACGGCCAGCCGCAGTGCGAGTCGAACTTTTCCGTACTGCGGAACAGTTCGGCGCCACACGCACGACAGGCGTACACGCCTTCGGTCTTGGTGTCGGTGTATTCGCCGACGAAGGGTCGTTCGGTGGCGGCTTCCCGCAGCACCGCGAACTCTTCAGGGCTCAGCTTCGACCGCCACTGCTGCGGCGTCAGCTGGATCCGCGGGGCGGGGTCGGCGGTATCCGATTCGGAGCTCATCACTCCACGGTAATGCGCTTGTCCTCCGCCGTCGCCGATGAATTGCGCGGTTGCGCGCTGACCTGGTCCGATGACGCCGCCGCCGCATCGTCGGAGGCCGCGGCGGGCACCTTCACCGGCTCGGCGGGTCCACGCGGGTCCGGCGCCGTGGCCATCCACGCCGGATCGATACCGAAGCGCAGCCTGCCTTCCCGTCGCGCGGCCAGATAACGATCACCGAGCACACAGAACGCCACCAGCAGCAACAGACCCCAGCCGAAGGTGATGCGCAGGTATTCGATATTGCGTCCGAGGCTCTGCCAGCGATCCGACAGCCATTTGTCGTAACTCAGGAAGCCGAAGATCGCCAGCCAGGCGGGCCAGTTGCGGAGCACGGAATTGCGCAGCACCACCGTCATGAGGAACGGGAAGATCAGCATCGAGTAGTACATCTGGCCCAGCGACGACAGCAACCACGAGGCGATCAGCAGCACACCCGAGGAAGTGCACACGAAGAACAGTTCGTCCTCGCGGTAGTAGCGGTAGAGCAGCCACAGCGTCAGCGCCACGACCACACCCATGGCCAGCCGCATGGTCCAGGTCAGCCACGGCGGCAGGCCGAAGTATTCGGCGTTGCCGGAGATCGCGCTGTTGAAGTAGTCGCGGGTCTCCAGGATGTAGGGCCCGGTCCGGGACAGGAATGCCTCGGGGTCCTTCATCAACGGCCAGGCCAGCGCGTTGAGTACGGCGGGGACACCGAGCGCGGTGATGAACACCTTCCACTGTCCGCGCGCCGCCGCTATTAGTAGTAAGGGGGCGAGTGTCGGTTTGACCGCGATCGTCAGGCCGAGTATCGCTCCGGCCCACAGATCCCGCCGTCGTAGCAGCAGCATGATGAACAGCAGCTCCGCCAGCAGCAGGCACCCGTTGACATTGGTGAAGACCAGCGTGTTGACCACGGTCTCGGACATGAACATCGCCAGCAGCAGGGCGGGCGCGGCCACGGATTTGAGCGTGTAGTTGAACAGCCGAAGCAGCAGATACCAGGCGATCAGGATGGCGACGGCGTTCAGCAGGATGAACAGCCAGCGCGACTTCTCGTAATCGATGATGGCGATCGGCGCGATCAGCAGGGTGCCGCTGGGCGGGTACAGATAGTGCGGGTCGACCGAATCGAAGTTGGCCGTGTAGACCGCGCGCCCGTTGAGGAAATCGAGTGAGGCCTGATAGACGGGCCGATAATCGTCTGTGACGAAACCATTGACAGCCTTGATGAGGACCCGGTTCAGCACCGTCATGACCGCGAGGGGCCACAGTGCGAACTTGATCACCTCGGCGGTGGTGCGAGCTGTCCGGGGCTCGAGCTGTCGAAGGAACACTGGGGCACGGTACACCGGATCGTGCCCAGATGGTTGCCCGGACCCGCCTCGGCGCGCCCAGAACGCGGTGTCCGGCAACGCCACGGACGGCGGGCCCGACCCCTCGATCAGGCCGGGCAGGCGGTACCGTCGGCGGGCAGTTTCGCGTCCTTCAGATACTCGACCACGGCCCGCTGGGCGCACCCGGAGTGATTCGACACCGGATGTCCGTACCCCTGCCAGGTGAGCGTGGCATTGCGGGCGCCCGCACGCCCGAGCGCGCCGGTGACCGATGCCTGTCCGCTACCACTGACCGGATCGGCGACCCCGGCCAGCACCAGAACCGGCAGCTCGAGCTTTTCCGGCGACGCGGGCGGGGTGAGCACCGGCCAGGCCGAGCAGCTCAGCAGCGATATCGCCGCGGCACGGCCGAACACCGGGTACTTGCCGCCCCAGTCCTGCGACAGCTCGGCGGCCTTGCCCGCGGTGGGCGGCTGCTGGGAGTCGGTGCAGCCGTTGACGAACTGGCCGTCATCGGCGGTGGCCGAGGTCTCGCGCTGGATCAGGGTCCGCAGCGCTGCCGGATCGCCGCCGTCGGCCGCCGACAGCGCGTCGGCGAGTTCGGCGACCCGGCTGGCCTGATCACTGCGCGGGCTGCCGAGGAAACCGGTGATCGCGGTGAGTACGGCGTTTGCCGAGATGTCGCCGAGATCCCCGGCGGCGGCCTTGCCGACGAGTCCGGTGACCGTTGCCCGCGGGTCCGGCCCCAGTGAACAACCCATCCCGACACAGCGCTGCGCGAATGCGGTCAGTGCCGCTTCGGCGCCCTGCACCTGCTGTTCGCTCCTGGTCACCGCGTCGACGCCCACCGCATGCGGTGAATCGAGCACCAGCCGGGCCAGGTGATCACCGAACTTGCGGGCATAGGCCATGGCGACCAGCGCACCGTTGCCGGCGCCGAGCAGCGAAATGCGCTCGACCTGCCATTGTTTGCGCAGCTGCTCGATATCGTCAGCGGCGTGCGCGGCGTCGAAGGTCCCGTCGTAGGGCTGGAGGAAATCGCGGCAGGCGATGGTGGCGTCCTGGCTCAGCTCGGCCATCGTGGCGATCTGGTCGCCGCCGGGCGCGAACTGCGCGTTGTCGTGCATCTCGGTGCGGATCTCGGGCGGCAGGCAGTCGATCGGCTGTGAACTGCCGATACCGCGTCGATCCACCGCGACGATCGGGCGCTGCGCCAGGATCGCGTTCGCGGGCCCGACCGCGAGCCCGGCCAGGGTCGCGGTGGACGAGCGGTCCACCCCGGAGGTGAGCACCAGCGGCGCCGCGTCGGCGGGGGTCTGCGGCAGGCGGGCCCGGATGGCGCCGTTGCGGAAGGAACCGAGGATGGCGCCCGAGGCGTCGATGGGGGTCGAATACTCGGCGCATTCGAGCAGCAGGCCCTCCGGCGCCGGTCCGAGACCGAGCAGATCGAGGGTCGGTGTGGTGCATTCGCGCCAGTTCAGATCCGTCTTGGGCACCTCCGCCTCGGGCGGCGGCGCGTCCGCGGCCGAAGTGGTGGCCTCGCCCGCGACCGGCGGACGTTCGATGGCCACGCCGGGGCGATCCGAGGGTCCGGCCCCGCATCCGGCGATCATGATCGAAAGTGTCGAGGCCAGCACCACGGCCCGAGTCCAGCGCATGCGTTACACCCTGCCAGGTCTCGTGCCGTGTTTCACACAGGCCCTCGGCTGCGCACCCACCGGATGAGCATCGTGGCATCGTCGTCGAGCAGGATATGGGCCGGTGTCATCGCGGTGTGGAACTCCTCGCGTGACAGCGAGATTCGTCGCGCGGTGCCGCCGATCAGCACCGGCGAAGTGGTCAGGCACAGTTCGTCGACACAGCCCGCCGCCAGCAGGTCGCCGAACAGATGGGGTCCGCCCTCGCACAACACCCGCCGCAACCCGCGGTCGGCCAGCGCACCGAGTATGTCCTGCGGGGACACCGCGACATCGCCCGCCTCGATCACCTCCGCGCCCGCGTCGGCGAGCTGCTGTTTGCGGTCGGCCGGGGCCGCGGCGGTCGTGATGATCAGCGGCGCGCTGGTACGCGGGTTCGGCGCCCGGTCACCGCCGGGACCGGTCTGGTCGTCCGAGGTCTCGGTGGTTGCCTCACCGGACGTGCCGGGAGTCGCCTGGTCGCCGCCGGTGAACAGCCGCCCGGCCGCGTCGAGGGCGGCGCTGGCGGTCACCACCGCGATGGGCGGGGGCGCGCCGTCGGGGTGCCCACCGAGCCCGAGATCGTGCAGACGCCGGCGGAGCGCGGGATCGGTGCTGGCGGGACCGTAGTTCTCCGCACGTGCGGTGCCCGCCCCGATCAGCACGACATCGGCCAGTTCGCGCAGCAGCGCGAAGATCCGGTGGTCGGCGTCGGTGCCCAATCCACCCGACACCCCGCCGCTGGTGGCGGCGCCATCGATACTGGAGACGAAATTGACTCGCACCCATGGCCGGTCGAGTTCGCCGGGATAGCCGTAGAGCCGGGCGAGTTCGTCGTCGGTGAGTCCTGTGAGCTGGATCGCATTGTGGATACGCTGCATGAACACAGATCACACCACGTCATTAGGCTTCGCCCATGCAAGAACGCCTCGTCGATCGCCATCCTGAGGTCCCGGCGGATCAACTCGTCGCCCAGATGGTCCCCCCACCCATGTTCGACGAGGTCAGCTTCGCCTCCTACATCCCGGATCCGAACGAACCGAGCCAGGCCGCCGCAGTGCACAAGGCCGAGGAATTCTCCGGGCAGGTCGCCAAGATCCACAAGGCCGCCTCGAAGAAGAGCCTGTTCGGTAAGAAGAAGCAGGTCGACGGGGCCGGGCTCTACCTCGACGGCGGATTCGGCGTCGGCAAGACCCATCTGCTCGCCTCGATCTTCCACAGTGCGCCCGCGCCGAAATCGTTCGGCACGTTCGGCGAACTCACCAACCTGGTCGGTGCGCTCGGATTCACCAATGCCGTAGAGCGGCTCAGCGCCAACAGCGTGCTGTGCATCGACGAATTCGAACTCGACGATCCGGGCGACACCATGCTGGTCTCGCGCCTGCTGACCGAATTGTCGGCCAGCGGCGTATCCATCGCCGCGACCTCCAACACCCTGCCCGGGCAGCTCGGCGAGGGCCGGTTCGCCGCACAGGACTTCATGCGCGAGATCAAGAAACTCGGCGCGATCTTCCAGGCTGTACGCGTGGACGGCCCCGACTACCGGCACCGCGATCTGCCGCCCGCACCAGAACCCACCTCGCGGGAGGAACTCGCCGAACGCGCCGCCGCCACCCCCGGATCGACGCTGGACGATTACGACCAGCTGCTGAAACACCTGAGCACCCTGCACCCGTCCAAGTACGGCGCGCTGATCTCCGGCGTGCCCGCGGTCTACATCGAGAACGTGCACCCGGTGACCGATCAGGCCGTGGCGCTGCGGATCGTGGTACTGGCCGACCGCCTCTACGACGCCAGCGTGCCCGTCACCGTATCCGGCGCGAAACTGGACGAGATCTTCTCCCAGGAGATGCTCGATGGTGGCTACCGCAAGAAGTATCTGCGTGCCATCTCCCGGCTGCTGGCGCTGTCGCGGTTCGAAGTGACTGCCTGAGCCGGGCGGCGACTCGCCGAAACGGGTTGACCGCGCGGTATCCGGCTTGGTTTGCTGAGCGGGAATTGCCGTGGGTGCCGCGCCTGGTCGCCGGGCACCACGAGCCGATGAGGGGAGCTTCGCCATGGTCAACCGTTCCACCATGGTCGGTCACGGGCTGCGTATCCCGATCGCGCTGGTCGCGGGCGCGGCCATCGCGTTCGGTCCGGCGGCCGGTATCGCGCCCGCCGATCCGCCTGCCACGTCCAACACCGTGGCCGTCGACCGCTCCCTGCATTTGGAGGGCGCCCGCAACGCGCGCGATCTCGGCGGCTACCGCACTATCGACGGCCGGACGGTGCGCACCGGTCTGGTGTTCCGCACCGACCAGCTCGATCGCCTCACCCCCGCGGACCTGGCCGAACTGACCAGACGCAACGTTCGTGACGTCGACGATCTGCGCACCGTCTACGAGCGCGCACTCGCCCCCGACCGGATTCCGGCCGGTGCGCGGGCGAACTGGTACGACGTGATCGGCGGTGCGCCGCTACCGGAGCTGGTGTCCAGTCTGGCCGGTGGCGGCGATATGTACCGCGCCTTCATCACCGCGCCGGGCGCCGATGCCGCCTTCGCCTCGGTGGTGCGCGATGTGATCGCCAACGCCGAGGCCGACGACGGTGGCGCCGTGCTGTTCCACTGCACGGCGGGCAAGGATCGCACCGGCTGGGCGGCGGCGGTGCTGTTGACCATCCTCGGCGTCGACCGCGCCACCGTGACCGAGGACTATCTGCTGTCCAACGAGTACCGTGGCGCCGCACCGGGCGATCTGCTCAACGGTGTCGAAGCGTCCTGGCTCGATGCGGCCTTCGATCAGGCCATCGCCGAGTACGGCAGCTTCGACAACTACGTCCGCACCGGCCTCGGTCTCACCGATCCCGAGATCGCCACGCTGAAGGCGCGCCTGCTGGCCTGATCGTCGGCCGGTCAGAACACCAGCCGCAGCACGTAATCGTGGTGCACCTGGTTGCCGACGGTGAAGGTTTTGGTGCCGACTCGTTCGAAGCCGTACTTGGCGTAGAAGCGCTGCGCGCGGAGGTTTTCCTGATTGACCCCGAGCCAGATACCCGGATAGCCGTCCTCGCGGGCGCGGTCGAGCGCGGCCCGCATCAAGGCGGTGGACACCCCGGTCCCGTGATGGCCGGGCAGGACATACATCTTGCTGATCTCGACGACCGGATGCAGACCCACCGCCGCCGCGACCTCGGGATCGCTCGGCTCGCCGCCGAACAACATCGCATAGCCGACGATTTCACCGCCCGACACTGCCTTGAGTACCGTGCGCGCCGGATCGGACAGATATTCGCCGAACCGCTCCCCGGACAGCACCTCGGCGATGAAGATCTCGATATCGTCGGCGGTCGCGTCGGGCGGACACGCGAGTGGGAAGGTCGCCGCGGCGACATCGCTGAGCGCCTCGGCGTCCCACAACCCGGCCCGATCGACGGTGACTGGGGTGTTGCTCATATGTCCAGTAAACACGAACAGGGGTCGATTCCAGTCCCCATGCATGGGCCGTGCCGACCCCCTGACCGGGGCTCCGCTTTGCTGGCGGGCCGTGGCGACGTAGTCTCCTGCCCATGAGGAGCGGGAACCGTATCGGAATCGTCGGTGCGGGTATCGCAGGTTTGGCCTGCGCGAAAGTGCTGAGTCGGGCGGGCTTTTCGGTCGAGGTGTTCGACCGCGCCCCCGACGTCGGCGGGGTGTGGAGTGCCACCAGGCGATACCCGGGTCTGCGTGCGCAAACGAGCAAGCACACCTACCACTTCTCCGACCATCCCATGCCCGCCGAATGGCCGCGCGTGCCCGACGGGCAGCAGATGCAGGAGTATCTGGCCGGATATGTGCACCGGTTCGGCTTCGAGAACGCGCTGCGGTTGCGTACCGAGGTCGTGGCGGCCGATCCGGTCGACGGTGGCTGGTTGCTGGAGATTCGCGACGGCGACGGCATCCACCGCACCTCCTGCGATCACCTCGTGGTCGCCAACGGCGTGTCCAGTGAGCCCGCGATGCCGTACTTCCGTGGTGAGGACGCCTATCAGGCCGGGGGTGGTGCGCTCGGGCATGCGTCGCAGTTCGTCGACGTGGAGGCCGTGCGCGATCAGAACGTCGTCATCGTCGGCTACGGCCGCTCGGCCTGCGATCTGGCCGAGGCCGTCAGCCAGGTCGCGGCCTCGACCACGGTGGTGGCGCGCCGGTTGACCTGGAAGCTGCCACGCACCCTGGCCAAAGGCGTCGACGCCGAGCGGCTCATGCTCACCAGGGCCGGTGCGGCCCACTTCCGGCATCAGGAGCCCGGCCGCTTCGAACGCTTCCTGCACGGTCCCGGCCGCTCGTTCCGGGAGAGCAACCTGGATCTGGTCCAGGCGCTGGCCGCCAAACGCCTGCGGCTCGGCGAACTCGGACTGATGCCGCAGGGCCGGATCGAGGAGATCGCCGACCAGTCGGTCAGCGTCGCCACCGAGGGCTTCTACGAGCAGGTCGCCGAGGGGCGGATCAGTGTCCGTCGCGAGTCGACGATCGCCGAACTGCACGCCGGACCCGCCGGGCCGACCGCGATCCTGTCCGACGGTGAGCGGATCGCCGCCGATATCGTCGTCTGCGCCACCGGTTTCCAGCAGCGGGTGCCGTTCCTGACCCCCTACATCCAACGCCAGCTCACCGACGACAACGGCAACTTCCGGCTGTATCGCCATATCCTGCCGCTCGGCGTACCCCATCTGACCTTCGCCGGATACAACTCGTCGCTGATCAGCGCGCTCGGCGCCGAGGTCGGTGCACACTGGACCGCCGCACTGCTCACCGGTGATCTGACCCTGCCCAGCGCCGAGGCGATGGCCGAGCACACCGACCGTCGGCTGGCCTGGCTGCACGAGAGCACCGGCGGCAAACACGCGCACGGCACCGCCATCGAACCGTTCGCCATCCAGAACCTCGACGACATGATGGCCGATATGGGCGTGAAGCTGTCCAGAGGCGCCCGTGCGGCGCAATGGGTGCGCCCGATCCGTCCGGCCGCCTATCAGGTGCTCGGCAACCGCCGATCCGCCGTCGCACCCCCGCGCGGCGGCGCGCCCGTCGCGGAGGGCGTGTACGCGGGCGACGCCTGACGCATGGCCCACCGCGGTGGTTCCGGTCGGTGCGGCGTGTCCGTCGGCGGCGATCGCCGAACCGTCCGGTGCGAGTCTGTGTAGCCGTCAGCGAACCCCGCCCGGTGGGCTTCGGCTTGCCGTGAGCGGCAAGTTTGCCCAGCACTCGTTGCGGTGGTGATAATCCGCCGGTGGAGTCGCTGGATATGAATCTGCTGGTGGCGCTGGACGCGTTGCTGGAGACCAACAGCGTGACGCTGGCCGCCGAACGGCTGCACACGTCCGCACCCGCGATGAGCCGGACGCTCGCGCGGCTACGCCGGGTGCTCGGTGATCCGCTGCTGGTGCGCGCGGGCCGCAATCTGGTGCCGACACCGCGGGCGCTGGAACTGCGCCATGAGGTGAGCCGTCTGGTGGAGCAGGGACGCTCCCTGCTCACACCGCGGGCGGCGCTCGATCCCGCGACGCTCAAACGAGGCTTCACGATCCGGGCCGGTGACGGTGTCCTCGCCGAACTGGCCGCGCCGCTGCTGACCGCTGTCCGCGCCGAAGCACCCGGCGTCACCGTCCACTTCCTGCCCGATACCTCGGACGGCGCCACCGCGCTGCGCGAAGGACGGGCCGACGTGGAGGTGGGCGTCATCGACCACACCGACCCCGAGACCGTCGTACAGCACGTCCTGGTCGACCGGTGGATCGGCGTGGCGGCCCCCGAACACCCGCTGATCACCGACCGGGTCACCGTCGCGGCCTACGCCGGTGCGGCGCATCTGAGCATTTCCCGGGTCGGCCGCGCCCGCGGCCCCATCGACGACCGGCTGGCCCTGCACGGACGCACCCGCCGCGTCGTCGCGACCGTCCCCGATCTGATCACCGCCCTGCTCGCCGTCCGCGCGGGCACGCTGGTCTGCCCGGCCCCGGCCCGCCTCAGCGCGACCCTGCTGCCGCCATTGGGCCTGTGCGCCTTCGACATTCCCCTTCCGCTGCCGGATATCTCCCTCGGCATGGCATGGCACCCGCGCAATACCGCCGACGGCGGCCATCTATGGTTGCGGGAGCTGATCCGCTCGATCCTGAAACGTGGCCCGGCCGCCGAACCCGATGCGGACGCGGTCGACATCACACCGTGGCGGCAGGCGAGTCGCGGGCGAGTCGCATCTGGATAACGCCTGACGGTGAAAGGGTGGCGGGGACCGGCCGGTTGCCGCACCCTGGAAAGTGCCGGTCTGTGCCGGGCAGGTCGCTATGGGATGGGTTAGGTGGGTGGTCGCGTGCAGACGAAGCAGCGGACAGACAATGCGTGCGGGCGCCGGGCAATCCTTGCCGATCTGGGAATATCGGATGGACCAGGGAAGACGCGCCAGGCACGTGAGTCACCGGCCGGTTACGGCTGCGGGTGCGCGCGGTGTGTGGCCGCGCAGTGGGATGTGCAGCGCCTCAAGTTCTGGCTGGCCGCGCGGATGCTCGCGTTCGGCGCCGATGAGGCCGTGGTAGACCGCCGCATCGGCTCGGTGACCGTCGACGTCTACTGGCGTAAAGGTGACAGCCGCTACGCCATCGAGGTGCGCACCGGCCCGCTCACCCAGGAGCTGGCGCAGGCGCATACGGATCGGTTGCGCGCCATCGGATTCAGCGGTGTGCTGTGGTTGTGCGCGCCCGGATTCTGGGTGGCGCAGCTGCCCGCGCTCGGCATCGAGGACCTCGAACCCAACGCCTGCGACTATCGCACCGTATCGGGTGTGTTGGAGATCGGCCCCGGCGGCGTGGTGACCCCGCGCCAGGAGCCCTACGAATTGCGCGAGTTCCTGCGTCAGTGGATCGATGGCGAAGTCGCGTGGGGTTACCGCGACGAGTTGAGGAAGGGATGGGCCTCGGTGACCGATTGGGAGCAGCACACCAAAACGCAGGCGATGATGATCGCCAGGCAGCGCCAGGAACTGGTGAATCAGCGCACGGCCCTGGCCATGTCGCGGAAATCGGTGCGGGACAAGACCAAACAGATCGCCAAGCTCACCCATCGGATGGAGCGCACCGAGAACTACGCGCAGAAGCATGCCGATGCGGTGGCCGAGGTGAACCGCAAACTCATCGACCAGCAGCGCACCGACCGGGCGTTACGCGCGGCGATCGGCAGGCTGCATCAGACCATCAACCATTGGCAGCTGATCACCATCTTCGCGATGATGCTGTTGGTGACGTTCATGACCGCGGCGCTGGTGATGCGCTGAGCCGCAGCGAGTCACGGTCCCAGGACCAGTCGTTGCCGACCACGAGGCCGGTCAGGCCCAGCGGGTCGAGGCCGGTCTCGGCGCACAGCTGTCGGATGGCGGGCCAGGTCGCCGCGCCCTGCTCGACCAGTTCGCTCAGGCGGGCCTCCGTATCGCCGCCGACGCGATGTGCACGCAGTTCGGTGAGACCGATCCTGGACCCGGTCCAGATCAGCCAGCCCCAGCCGTTGTCGTGCGCGTAGGCGCGGGCGGCGGCTGCCCGTGCGCGGTGGCCGCGGAAGGCGACGCGGCCGAGCGGTTGCACATCGATCAGTACGATGCGACCGTCGGTGAGCCGGGCGGCGGCGGTGGGGAAGTGGATGCCTTCTTCGCCGTCGAGGTGGTACAGCACGGCATCGGGCTGTTCCTGGAAGGTGGCGATCCGATCCTCGGTGTTGAGGACGCCGAGCAGTCTAGCTTCGAGGCCGGAGTCGAAGCCGACGTCGCGGCCGACCTTGTCGAGGTAGAAGTGCCCACGTCCGTCGTCGTCGCCGTCGAGGGTGCGCGCCGAATCGGCCGGTAGGGGTGCGGGGGAGTCGGCGGTCGACGGCCATTCGATCGCGTCGAGCCAGGCGTGGTCGTGACGCACCGGGAACGGTGCGCCCTCGTGCAGGCGCGCCAGACGGTGGTTGGTCTTCTTCCGCCAGGCCGCGAGCCGCTGGGCGACGAATCCGGCGATGCGTTTGGCGTCGGCGGCGTCGTGCCCGGCCAGACGCAGTTTCAGATAGGACAGCTCATTGGCGACGAGATCGGTGGCGGTGACGTAGGTTTCGGTGAGCAGCGCCCGCACCAGCCGCTGATCCTTGGCCGTCGTCGGATACCGTCGGGCGAATTCGGCCGCGGGCAGGTTGCCGGTGAGTGTGGCCTGGCGGATCAGCTCGCCGACCGCTCGGGTGTGCAGTTGTCGGATCCGGTCGCGGGCGAAGTCGAATCGCGCCCCGATTCTGGTGAGTGTTTCCGGCGGGTCGTCACCGACGCCGAGACGCAGTCGCAGGATCTGTGCACCACGTGGACGGTCGACGGCGTAGTCGTCGATCAGCCGGGCCAGGCGTTCGTCGATGTCGTCGAGGTCGAAGCTCAGGTGATCGGCCAGATCGTCGACCATATCGTCGGTGGTGTCCGCGCTGTCCTGCTGCCGAATCCGCTCTGTCGCCACCCATATGACTCTCTGCCGGGGACCGGATGGTCCGGTCGGTTCGCGGTTGTCGGCGTCAGCCTAGCGGTGGGTACCGACGAGTCGGGTCGGTGCGATCAGCGCCGCTGCCGGTCGGTGGCGAACATGCTCGCCACGTCGATCAGTCCGAGCACGATGAGCACGATGCCGAGTGGCCCGCCGCGGAACCAGAGGAATTCGGTGTCTCGGGCAAACAACCACAAAGCCGCTCCGGCGATGACGAGCAGGACGCCGAGGATGCCGGTGACTCGTATCTGCATGAGGTTCATCCTGCGGCTGTGCCGGGTGTCGGCGCATCGGCCTCGAGGCTGGGTTCCCGATCATCATTTCGGAGGACAGGACACGGCGCGTCGGCGACGGGTACCGCCGCGCAATCCGTCGGGGATGGACATGAGGCGTCATCTGCGGATTCGTCGCGGACCCGGTTGATACCGTGCACCCGTGACCTCGACCATGCGATCCGTACGGATGTTGGCCGTGTTCGGATCGGTCTGCTGCCTCGTGGCCGGACTGGCCGCCTGCGGCAGCTCCGCCGGCACCGACGAATCCCGGACCGACGCGACCCCGACGCAGCCGGGCCCGACCAGCTATCCGTTCACGCTCGACAACTGCGGAGTCGAGGTCACCTTCGACCAGGCGCCCACCAGGGTGGCCTCGCTGTATCAGGCCTCGACCGAGATTCTGCTGTCGCTCGGCCTGGCCGATCGCATGGTCGGCACCTCGACGTGGTTCGACCCGGTCCTGCCCGCCCTCGCAGCCGACAATGCGACAGTGCCACGGCTCGCCGATAACGATCCGTCACTGGAGACCGTGCTCGCCACCGAACCCGATCTCGTGACCTCGGCCAGCGCCCACACCTTCACCCCCGCGGTCGTCGCGGAACGGTCCCGCTTCGCTCAGCTCGGCATCCCCACCTATCAATCACCCGCGGTGTGCACCGGGGCGACCGTCGAGGGCGAGACCGTCACCCGCACCGAACCGCTCACCATCGACACCCTCTTCCAGGAGATCAGCGAACTGGCTCGGATCTTCGACGTGCAGCAGCGCGGTGCGCAGCTCATCGAACAGTTGAAGGGGCGGCTCGCCACGGCCACGACGACCGCGCCCACCGATCCGGCGCCGACCGTGGCGTTCTGGTTCTCGGGCAGCAAGACACCGTTCATGGCCGGTTGCTGTTCGGCGCCCGGCATGTACGCCGAGGAGGTCGGCGCCCGGAATGTCTTCGCCGACCAGCGGGAGGACTGGCCGGAGATCAACTGGGAGGCCGTCGTCGCCGCCGACCCCGACGTTCTGGTGCTCGCCGACCTGAGCCGCCAGCGCGTCGACGGAGACGCACTCGCCACGAAGATCGCGTTTCTCGAGTCGAATCCGGCGACCAGCCGGATGCGGGCGGTGCAGGGCAAGCGTTATGTGGTCATGACCGGCTCCGAACTCGATCCGGGGATTCGCGAGATCGACGCCATCGAGAAGCTGTCCGCCGGACTCGTCGCGGCGCGCTGACACCGTCGCGCCTCGGCCGGACGGTCACCGGCAACCTACCGCCCGGTACGATCAGCGCAGCGATAGTCGAGGGAACGCCGGTGGAAATCCGGGGCTGACGCGCAACGGTAACGGCCGAACCAGGCCGGAGCCCGATTACTCGGCGATCGTCGCAACACTTTCGAGGCTCCGCGGTCGAGCCCTGACGAAGGAGTTCCGCGCGATGCGCCTGGCTCTACGGCACCTCTGTGTCCTTTCGGTTCTCACCTCGGCACTGGCCGTCGCCGGTTGCGCGGGCTCCGACTCCGGCCCCGCGGCCGCGGGCGGTGCACCCGAGGGTTTCCCGCTCACGGTGGAGAACTGCGGACGCTCGATCACCATCGATGCACCGCCGCAGCGGGCGGTCTCGCTGAATCAGGGCTCGACGGAAATCCTGCTCTCGCTCGGTCTCGCCGACCGCCTCGTCGGCACCGCGACCTGGACCGATCCCGTACGCGCCGACCTCGCCGACGCCAATGCGCAGGTGCCGCGCCTGGCCGATAACAAGCCCTCCCTCGAAGTGGTGCTCGACGCCGAACCCGATTTCGTCTCGGCCTCCTTCGGTGGCACCCTCGGCCCCGGCGGTGTCGCCGACCGCGACCGCTTCGAACAACTCGGCGTCCCCACCTATCTGTCCCCGACCGACTGCGACGGCAAATCCGCGGTGAGCGTCAACTCCGACGGAGCGCGCACCGAACCACTGCGGATCGACTCGGTGTACACCGAGATCCGGCAGCTGGCCGCGATCTTCGACGTCGAGGACCGCGGTGAGGCCCTGATCGCGTCACTGCGTCGCCGACTCGACGCGGCGACAGCGGCGGCCGGAACACACGCCGCGACGACCATCGCCTTCTGGTTCTCCGATCTGCGCACACCGTATATGGCCGGTTGCTGCGGCTCCTCCGGCATCATCACCACTGCGGTCGGCGCGAAGAATGTCTTCGCCGACACCACCGACGAATGGCCGCAGGTGAGCTGGGAAGCCGTCGCCGACCGCGATCCGTCGGTCCTGGTGCTGGCCGATCTGAGCAGGCGGACCATCGAGGGCGACGCACTCGACAGCAAGATCGCCTTTCTCCAGTCGCATCCGGTGACCTCGCAGATGACGGCGGTGCGGGAGAAGCGCTTCGTTGTGGTCAACGGCGCCGATCTGAACCCGTCGCTGCGCACGGTGGACGGTGTGGAGAAACTCGCCGCGGCGCTGGCGCAGTGGGGACCGGTCCGCTGACCGCGCTCGCCGCGCGGCGCGGCACCGTCGTCCTGGCGCTCGGGCTCATCGCGGGCTGCGCGGCGCTGGTGGTGTCGATCGCGATCGCGCTGACCATCGGCCCGGCGAATCTGTCGGTCGGTGAGGTCTATGCGGTGGTGGGCGAATATCTCGGGTTCGGCGAGGCCGATGTGAGTCGGATCAAGGACGGCATCGTCTGGGAGTTGCGGCTGCCGAGGACCCTGCTGGCCGCGGTATGCGGCGCCGGGCTGGCGCTGTGCGGCACGATCCTGCAATCGGTCCTGCGTAATCCACTGGCCGACCCGTTCGTTCTCGGCATCTCCTCGGGGGCATCGACCGGCGCGGTGCTGGTGGCGGTGCTCGGGCTCGGCGCTGGGTCGATCTCACTGGCCGCCGGTGCGTTCGGCGGTGCGGTGCTCGCCTTCGCGCTGGTGCTGGTCCTTGCGGCGGCGGCAGGCGGTGGCACCGCGCGGATCGTGCTAGCCGGTGTCGCCGGAACCCAATTGTTCTCCGCCCTCACCTCGTTCATCGTGGTCTCCAGCGCCGATGCCGAACAGACCCGCGGGGTGCTGTTCTGGTTGCTCGGCTCGCTCGCGGGCGCGGACTGGTCCGATGTGGCCGTCTGCGCGACGGTGACCGGTGTCGGTCTCGTGATCTGCTTCAGCCGGGCCGCCGCATTGGACGCGTTCACCTTCGGTGCCGCGTCGGCGGCGGCGCTCGGCATTCCGGTGCGGGCAACCAGGGCGTTGCTGCTCGGGGTCACCGCATTGATCACCGCGGCACTGGTCAGCGCCGCGGGTGCGATCGGATTCGTCGGGCTGGTGCTGCCGCACGCGGCGCGCTTCCTGGTCGGTCCACGGCACAGTCGACTGCTGCCGACCGCCGTCGTCGCGGGCGCCGTGTTCACCGTGTGGGTGGATGTCGTGGCCCGAACGGTGTTCGCGCCCACCGAGATCCCCGTCGGGGTCGCGACCGCGTTGATCGGTGTACCCGCCTTCATCGTGCTGCTGCTGCGGAATCGAGCGATGGCATGACCCTGCGGGCCGAAGCGCTGCGCTGGACTCGCGGCGGACAGCTGATCCTCGACGGCATCACCGTCGAGCCGGTGGCGGGCGAGACCATCGGCCTGCTCGGCCCCAACGGGTCGGGCAAATCGTCGCTGTTGCGGCTGCTGAGCGGTATCGGCCGCCCCGACAGCGGTCGGGTGCTGCTCGATGACATCGACCTCACCACGCTGCGCCGGAACCGGATCGCCCGACGTGTCGCGGTGGTCGATCAGCACGCCGACACCGAAGTCGACATCACCGTCGAAGAGGTCGTGTCCCTCGGACGTATCCCGCATCGCGGCGTCTTCGGCGGCGACACCCGGGCCGACGCCGCGGCGGTGCGGGAAGCCCTTGCCCACACCGGTATGACCGAGAAGGCGGGCGACCGCTGGCACACACTGTCCGGTGGTGAGCGCCAACGCACGCAGATCGCGCGGGCCCTGGCGCAACGACCGCGCGAACTGCTGCTCGACGAGCCGACCAACCATCTCGACATCCGCCACCAGCTCGATATCCTCGCCCTGGTCGCGGCCCTTCCGATCACCAGCTATATCGCCTTGCACGACCTCAATCTCGCCGCGATGTTCTGTGATCGGGTGCTGATCCTCGATGAGGGCCGCATCGTCGCGGTGGGCCGTCCCGCCGAGGTGATCACCGCGGAGTTGGTCGAACAGGTGTATCGCGTGCGGACACACGTCACGACCGATCCCGAGCACGGCTATCCGGTTGTATCGTTTCGGCCCAGCCTGCCCGATAGGCCGAGCAGATCGGATTTCACACTCGGGAAGTCATGAAGAGAAAAATCCCCCCGACCTACAGGTCGGGGGGATTTTTGGTGGTCCCAGCTGGTTTCGAACCAGCGACCTTCCGCGTGTGAGGCGGACGCTCTCCCGCTGAGCTATGGGACCATATCCAGGCCGATAGACGGCCATCCGGACCACGCCGTTGGCGCCGTCCGAACGAGTAGGAACCCTAGCATGGGGGTCCGGTCGAACACCAAATCGCCCCTCTCACAGGATGCCCGGATGATCACTCCCGGCTCCTGTGGGCTGCCGGTACGCCGAGACCCGCCGCCCGAACATCTCCCGCAGCGGCGCGCATTCGGGTCCGGTCCGAGGCGCCACGGCCGGACCGTCGTAGGAGTCGGGCGGTTACCCGCAGTGGGCCAGGGGAGTGGAGCCGGAGCGCTCCCGCGTCGCGTATGGGTGGACGCGTTCGGCGCGGGAAAGCAAGCACCTTGAGGTGCTGAGGGCGGCGAACACCAGCCCGCGCGGGCGGCACCTCGAACTACCTCGGTGTAATTCGTTTTCCACCCCATCTACCAGCGGATTTGTAGGTTGCAGCGAATGTCGGCTAATGTTCTGTCTCGCACCACGGAGGCGAACAACGCGCCACCGGGAGGCGAAATGCGGATGTAGCGCAGCTGGTAGCGCATCACCTTGCCAAGGTGAGGGTCGCGGGTTCGAATCCCGTCATCCGCTCGAGAGGTAGGGCCAGGCAATAAATGTTCGCCGTCCCCCTTTGCGCGGTGGAGTGGCCGAGTGGTGAGGCAACGGCCTGCAAAGCCGTGCACACGGGTTCGATTCCCGTCTCCACCTCGCGCGATTAGCTCAGCGGGAGAGCGCTTCCCTGACACGGAAGAGGTCACTGGTTCAATCCCAGTATCGCGCACCATCGTCAGCCCCGGCTTCGGCCGGGGCTTTCGTGTTTTCCGGGTTCGCGGTGTCGAAGCCGTCGAGCAGTGGTGGACCATACCGTGCGTCGGCGGCGCATCCGGGTGTCGTATTCTGTCGGGGCAGCTGGTTCGCCGGTGGCCTGGATGTCGGGAGTCCCCGCTCGGTCGTCGGCGTCGACATCTCGCGCCGTAGGCGTTTCGGGGTGGAGAGGGAACCCGGTGGGAATCCGGGACTGTCCCGCAGCGGTAAGCAGGAACGAACGCCGTCAACAGCACTGGGCCGCGCAGGTCCGGGAAGCGACGGTCAGTAGGTGGGCGCGGGGGACCGGTCGATGCCTGCGAGTCCGAAGACCTGCCCGTTGTGCCGGACACACCCGTGTCCGGCGGTCGTCGCCTCGTGGATCGGGCGCACACCGGCATGATCGGCGAATCGTAGTGTGCGAGTCGCGGATTCCGCTGTCGCGTGCCCGCAGGGTGGCGGCCGTTCCTGCCATCCGACGGAGGACACATCGTGGACCGGTCCACTACCATCACTCGTTCTGTCAATTCTCAGTCTCTCGGTGAGCTCGATCCCGAGGTTGCTGCCGCGATGGCGGGTGAGCTGGCTCGTGAGCGTGACACGCTCGAGATGATTGCTTCGGAGAATTTTGTGCCGCGGGCGGTGTTGCAGGCGCAGGGTTCGGTGTTGA
>NZ_JARWNX010000025.1 GCF_029868385.1 Nocardia cyriacigeorgica
GGAGATGTTCAACGCCGTCTCGTACGCCCGCGACATACCCACACCACGCAACGGCTGATACGCACCGTCATAGGTCACATGCGCCATCGACGGATCGAAATACAGCGTCAGGTACACACCCGACAGCAGCAGGATGATGAAACAGTAGAGCGCGATCTCACCGAGCAGGAACGACCAGTGGGTCGGGAAGACCTTGTTGATGGAGCGCTTCACGAATGCCGCGGCGCGATACCGATCGTCCACCGCGTTGGCCTGCGAACTAATAGTGCGAGCTAGTGCAGCCATTGTCGACACCCGACCCTGGATAGAGTGAATGGGGCTCTACTACAAACGGTAGCACTGCCTGTGGTGACCAGTCGATGGTTTTCCGCCCACCGCTGCCGTCTCGCCGCCCGGTCGTTATCGTCGGCCCCATGAATATGGTGGGGCCGCAGGACACGACGATGTACTGGCTGTCCCGCCGCACCCGCAATGACCTGTTCCTGCTGTACTGCTTCGCCGAATCCGGCCTGAGCACCGCTGAGCTGCGCACGCAGATCGAATCACACAGCGCTGTCGTCCCCGGCCTTCGTGTGCGCCTGCGCTCGGCTCCCCACGACCTCGCCTATCCCGTATGGGTGCCGTGCGAATTCGATGCGGAACAGTTCATCGAACATCGCCTCCCGCAATCGGATTGGACGAGTCTGGAGGATGCTCTCGGCGAACTGCTCGACACGGGCGTCGACGCCGCGGTGCGTCCGTGGCGGATCCATGTCTTCCGCGGAATCGTCGGGGCGCCGCTGCCGGAGAGTGCGCGCGGTGATGCTGGGCCGACCGAGGAGCGCGCCGGTGGAGCGTCGGGTGGGTCCGCTGATCGGCGCAAGGTGACGGTGGCCGTAGTGCAGATGTCGCACGCTCTGGCCGATGGCAAACGGGCTGCCGACCTGGCGCGCGCTCTGTTCTCACCATCGGCGGTGCTTCTCGCCACGCCCACCTCGGAGCTTGCGGATTCTCCTACGCTGCCCGGTCGGCGGGCATCGAACCCTCGGCAACAGGTTCGCGGCGATGATGGGGCGCAGGCCGTTGTGGGATCGGTCGAGAACGGCCGTCCCGGTGAGACCGGAATCCCCGTGGCGGTGCGAACCGGGGGGCATGCGGGCCTCGCCGATGACGGCGGTTCTGCTCAGAGCGAGCGCATCGGCACACGGACCAGCGCCGTCGATCGGGGCGGGGAGCTGGTGCGTCGCGCCGCATGTTCGGCGGGCGATCTCGTGCGTTCCGGCGTCGATCTGGTTCGGCTCGGCGTGGCGGTGGTAGGTATTCCGGTGGGGATGGCCCGCACGATGGCGGGTGGTGTGCGGGCATATCGGGCCAAGCGTGAGTTGGCCGAGCTGACGGCGGCAGGGGATCTGCCGGAGGCCGGTGGCGGGTTCGCGCCCGGTGTGCTGAACGGGCCGGGGGAGGTCGGTGGGCATCGAGTGCGGATGATCGTGTGCCCGGCGGGGGAGTTGCGGGTGTCCGGGTTCAGCGTGACGGTGGTGGCGCTGACCGCTGTATCAATGGCGTTGGAACGTTATCTGCTCGGTCGGGGTGAATCGGCGGATCGGCTGGGGGCGCAGGTGCCGATGGCGCTCACCGAACCGTCCGCGGCGCACAACAACTACCGCAGCCTCGGCATCGATCTGTTCGCCGGGGAGCCCGACCCTCGGCGCCGGGCCGAGCGGATCGCCGCCGATCTGGCCGCGCGCCGGACCCGTGCCGCGCATCCGTTGCTCGCGGTGCAGGACCGGGTGACCGCCGGGCTGCCCGCCCCGATCCTGCGGCGCGACGTCGACCGCTATCCGATCGACACCGTCCCGGATTCGATCGCGGGTCATACCGTCGTCTCCAGCGTGCACCGCGGACCAGCCGATCTGACCTTCGGCTCGGCGCCGGTCCTGTTCACCGCCGGATTCCCGGCTCTCGGCGCCGTCATGCACCTCACCCACGGCATTCATGGTCTCGGCGACACCGTGACGATCTCGATCCACGCCGACCCGGAAACAGTCCCCGAACTGGATGAATACGCGGATATGGTGCGCACGGCAGTGACCGCGTTCGCCGAGGGGACGGGCGCGGCAGAGTAGATGTGATGGCCGCGGTCGGCCGTGAATCCCGGATCCCCGCATCTGCGGTGAGACAGTGGTCACGGTCCGGCCGAGCCGTCACATTCTTCGGCCGCCACTCGTCCCATACGTAGACGGCTGATCACCGGGACGCCCGGTGACGCGATGCGAACGGAGAACGGCATGCCTTCGAACATTCTGGTCACCGGCGGGACCGGCACCCTCGGACGCCATGTGACGCCGCTGCTGAGTCGGGCGGGCGTGCCGTTCCGGGTGTTGAGCCGCCGTGGCGGGCATATCCGTGACGGGGTCGAATTCGTGCCGGGTGACCTGCTGAAGAATGAGGGCATCGACGCCGCCGTCACGGGCGTCGACACGATCCTGCACCTGGCCGGTGATGCCAAGACCGACGCCGAGACCACTCGCACGCTGATGGCGGCGGCGGCCCGCGCGGGCGTCGGCCATATCGTCTACATCTCGGTCACCGCGCCGGATGCGCTGCCGGTCCGGTACTACCGGCAGAAGGCGGCGGCCGAGAAGGTGGTGGCGGAGTCCGGTGTGCCGTGGACGACGTTGCGCGCGGCGCAGTTTCACGACCTGGTGTTCACCCTGGTCAGCACCATGTCGAAATCGCCGGTGATACCGGCGGTCGGTGGGCTGCGGTTCCAGTCGGTGGAGTCGGCCGAAGTGGCGCAGCGGCTGGTCGACCTCACTCTCGGCGAACCGTCCGGGTTGGTGCGCGATCTCGTGGGACCCGAGGTGCTCGAGCTGACGGCCGTCACTCGCCAGTACCTGCGTGCCGCCGGAAAACGCCGCCTGTTGTTGCCGATCCCGGTGCCCGGTCGGCTCGGCCGCGCCTACCGCGCCGGCGAGAACCTCGTCTTCGATGCCGATGCGGGCAAGCGGACCTGGGCCGACTTCCTCGCCGAACACACCAGCTGATGCCGGAGCCCGACCACGGGCCGGGCGCTCCCGCGACCGGCGACCGGTCTGGTCAGTCGCGCGAGCGCCCGGCAACCGCGCCGGGGCCGACGGTGGCGCCTTCGAAGAACTGGGTTTCGCTGACGCCGAGCCGGGAGGTGACCAGTTCCAGGGCCAACCGCACCACCGACGATTCGTCGGGTGCGACGACCTGGGACTGCTCCAGGCGGGAAGCGCCGCGCTCCACCCGGATCCGGCAGCGCCAGCCGCGGCCGGTCGCGTACGGTTCCGGGCGGCCGATCATCACTCGGACGGGGGTGCCGTTCACGGCGAATTCCTTGGTCGCCAGCAGATCGTCGACCGGCGTGTCGGCCACGATCATGCCCGCGCTGCGGCCGGTACGAGCAAGGTGGCAGCTATTGGTCGTGTTGCCCATCGAATTCTCCCGATCCCGTGCGAACGGCCTGGGAGTCGTCCGTCTCCCGTCGGGCATGACCGTATCCCGCCCATCAGGATTCAGCAACACTTCAGCAAACGAATTCACCGTGGTGTCGGACACTGGACTTCTTCGGTATGTCGCGCGAGTCGCAGCGTCGTGCGTGGAAACTGGGTAGATGGGCGTGCCAACGGCGAACACGACGGTCGCACAACAACAGCGACCGAGGCGCCGATTGTTTCGTAGTGGGGTCTGGTGCGGATACCTGGCGGCCCTGGCCGTGGTCAGCATCGTCTTCGGAATACCGACCGACCGCGTCTATCAGGCGGCCTGGATCGTCGTCGGCATCGCGGCCTTCAATCCCCATCGGCCGTGGCGCGAACATCTGCGGATCCTCGTCGACTGGGTGCCGCTGATCGCCGCGCTCGTGGTGTACGACCACACCCGCGGCATCGCCGACAAACTCGGCATGCCGATCCGGGTGGAGGAACTGGTGACGGTCGAGAGCTGGTTGTTCGGCGGGGTCATTCCCACGGTCTGGCTACAGGAACACCTGGTGACGGGCACCGACCGGCCGTGGTGGTCGGTGCTCACCGGCATCGTCTACACCAGTCATTTCATCGTGCCCTGGCTGGTGGCGGCCATCTTCTATGTACAGTCACGCGGCCGGTGGTCGAAGTACATGCGCCGTATCGTGCTGCTGTCGTATCTCGGGCTGCTCACCTACATCCTTGTCCCCGCCGCACCGCCCTGGTACGCCTCGCGGGAGGGGGTGATCCCCGAGGAGGTCGGCCGGGTCAGCGGCTTCGGATTCGGGATGGTGTCCTTCGACGCCAGCGCGGATTGGCTGGAAGCGCAAGGCAATCTGGTCGCCGCCCTTCCATCGTTGCATGCGGCGTTCTCGCTGATGGTGACGGTGGCGCTGTGGCCGTTCGCGCCGAAATGGTTCCGCGTGATCCTGGCGCTGTATCCACCGGCCATGGCGTTCACGCTGATCTACGGCGGTGAGCATTACACGGTGGATGTACTGCTCGGCTGGGCTTACGTCGGGGTGACGATTCTGCTCGCCCGTGCGTGGGAGCGTCGTCGACCGCCGCCGGGCGAGCCGCGCGTGGTGTCGCCGGATAAGACACGTGCGCCGTCGACGGCCGATTCCGAGGAAAGCTGAACCGGCCGCCGACGGCATTCATCGAGCGGAACCGCTCACTTGGTACGGCGCGGGGTGAACGGCTCGTTGATCGTGGTGAAGTACTGCGTCAGCGCGGCGATCGCGACAGGGGCGGTGATCAGGATCTGCCCGGCGAGCGTGCCGAGGGCGCCGATGGCGAGAATGCCGCCGAGGCAACCGACCGCCGCGGCCGGAATGAACGGGCCGAACATGCCGACGATGGTCGCCGCTGCGATCGTGGCACCGGCGATGCCGCCGAGGACGCAGCCGACCAGTCCGCCGCCGATCCCGCCGACCATGGTGCCGATCGATGCGCCGGTGGCGATGGTGTCCTTCAGTCGGGTGAACGCCGCGACCTCACGGTCGTACGGGGTGGCCCAGCGCGCCTCGTCCTCGAAGGGCAGCGCGACCGGGCGGTAGGTGGCGTGTTCGAGGTCGAATCGGGGTGTGAGCGTCGCGGTCCGGCCCTGGATATCGGCGGCGATCGGGAAGATGAAATCATCGACGCGGAATTCGAGCGGAGTGCCCGCGAGCACAGTGCCATTGGGGGCTTTGATTTCGAAAACGCCGTTATCGGCGGTGAGTGAGCCGGAATCGACGGTTATCACACTATTCGTCTGAGTAGTGGTAGCTGTGTAGTTCACCGCGTCGGCTTGTGCAACATGCGGATTCGCGCCGGCAGGCCCGACCGCGGCGACCGTAGCTGCGATGACCAGGGTGGATACAGCGGTAATCTTGCGCAGGAGCATCGGACGAAACCTCCAGTGAGGGTTGTTTTTTCGAAGTTGCCGCCTACCGTCTCAGGTGCGGCTGAATCTAGCCTGAAGCAACCTTAAGTTGCTTTCAGAAAGTCGGGCCGAACCGATATGCCCATTGCTGGGCATGGTGTACTCATGCGCGTCGGATGCTGGCGTCATAAACCGACCGGATGTCTTCTTTTGTGCCGTTTCAGATTCCCGTCTACGCGAGTAATATGCGAGGTCGCGCATGATTTCACGGAGGGGGGTCGGCACTACGAGGGGCTCTGTCATGGATACCCACACCGATGAGATTGCGGATGGCATCTATCGCATCTCCACCTTCATCCCGGACGTGGGGCCTGCCGGGTTCACCTTCAACCAGTTCTTCGTCGACGCCGAGCAACCGCTGCTGTTCCACACCGGTATGCGTGCGCTGTTTCCGATGGTCTCGGCGCAGATCGAACGAATAAGGCCGGTCGAGCAGCTGCGCTGGATCACCTTCGGGCACGTCGAGGCCGACGAGTGCGGCGCCATGAACCTGTTCCTCGCCGCCGCGCCGAACGCTCAGGTCGCCCACGGTGAACTCGGTTGTATGGTCTCCATCGACGATATGGCCGACCGACCGCCGCGCCGGATGGTCGATGGTGAAGTCCTCGATCTCGGTGGTCGCCGCGTACAACACATCGATACCCCGCACGCACCACACAATTGGGAAGCCAGGGTGCTCTACGAGCAGACCACCGGCACGCTGTTCTGTGGCGATCTGATGTCCCAGGCGGGCAAGGGTCCGGCGCTGACCGCCGCCGACCTGGTCGGCCCGGCCTCGGCCGCCGAAGACGTCTTCCACGCGACCTCGCTCGGCCCGGCTGTCCCCGCGGCCCTCTACCGCCTCGCGGACCTACAGCCGACCACCCTCGCGATCATGCACGGCTCGAGCTTCCTCGGTGACGGCGCGACCGCCTTACGCGAACTCGCCACGGACTACGAGCAGCGGATGGTCGCCTGAGCCGTGCCGACCGCCGAGGGCGCGGTGTACTCGCCGACCGCGCCACCATCGCCGAAGGCTAGCGTTCGACGAACGTCACCGGTAGTGCGCCGAACCGCAGCGAATTGGCCAGCTCCCGCGCCGAATCGGCGGTGAGATTCCCGGCGATCTGGGTGGACTCCCCGGTGATGGCCTGCTGAATCGTCGGCGCGCTGACAACGCTCGTATCGACGACGAACGCGAATCGTGCACCGATGTTCTCGGCGGTGTGCTCGGCGAAGATCTCCGCCCCGGCCTGGGTGAAAGTCACCTCGATGATCGGGCCGCCGGTCTGCGGGGCCGACTGCGATTCGGCGTCGTCGATGGCATCGTTGTCGAGGATCGACGGCCCGAGGACCATGACCTCGGTGCCGTCGGTGGAGCAGGTGACCAGGGGCAGCTGCGGATCGTCGCCGCTACGCAGGGGATCGGGTGTACCGCAGTCCAGTTCGGCCAGCGCCCGCTGCTGAGCCACGGGATCGATGCTCTGCCGGGAGATCTTGGCGGTCGTCGGGTCGGTGGCGCCGGGCTCCGCGCCCTTCGGCGCCGTAGCGATGAGCACCGGCCGCATGTGCAGCCGCCCGGTCTGCCCGAGGGCGCGCGCTTTCGTCCCGTCGTCACCGGGAACGGTGATCACCACCGCGTCATCGGTGATCGTCACGGTCGTGCCGGTGAGCTGCATACCCTCGGCCCGCCACTGGATGATCTGCTGTGTGGCGTGCATGGTTTCCGGGGTCGGCCGGGTGCCGTCGGCGGTGTGTGCGGTCAATGTGACCGGTGTGCCCGGGGGTAGTTGCTGTGCGGATGGTTTGCCCTGTTCGTCACCGCATCCGGTGAGTACCGCCGCTCCGATCGTCATCGCCAGCACCGCGATGCGAACTCGTCCGGATCGTGTCGAATCGCTCACGGTTGGCCCCCGATCTCAGCTGTGTTTCGCCGAGCGTAAACGATTGCCGTGGCCCAGCGCTGTCGCTCATTCGGCGCTGTCCGAGACGACTCGCCCGCCAGTGGACGAACGACAGCGGGTCAGGACACTGGAAAGGTGTCCTGACCCGCTGTCTCGGCGGAGGATAGGGGATTTGAACCCCTGAGGGCGTTAACCCAACCCGCGTTCCAGGCGAGCGCCATAGGCCACTAGGCGAATCCTCCGTGGTGCAGCATACCGGGTGCACCACGGAGGATGCCAAACGGGCCGGTCGGGGTGGGCATGGGCCCCGCTGGAGTGCGTCGGGCCGGGCTACTTGCGCAGCGCGTCGAGCACCTTCGTGACCTGTGCCCGCGCGGCCTTGTCGATGGCGTCGCGGTCGAAGCTGTCCATCGACGAGACGCTGATCTCGACCTTGACCGAGATATTGCTGTCGTTGACGGCGACGATGTGATCGAGGGTGCTGGGAATGTAGCTGTAGGTGCGTTCCTCGGTGGCGTAGTACGCGCGCTCGCCGAGCCCGCTCACCGTGCCGTTGTCGTATCCGGTGCCGGTGGTTCCGGTGTCGAAACTCTTCCACATGTCGTACCGGGGCTCGTCCTGGTACTTGGTGTCGAAGGCCACTTCGAGCGATAGCGACGCATCGCCGCCGTCCTCGCCCGGGTTGGTGTTCTTGGCCCGGCAGCTGAGGTCACCGCCGCCGATGCGATCCATCGGGCCGTCCTCTTTGTGCGTGGTCTCATCCCGGTTGACGGCCCACTGCTCGAGAACGGCGAGGTCGACGAGTTCGCAGGCATTGCCTTCCTTGAAGGCGTAATTGCCCTCCCACGGCTGTTCGCCCTCGTCCTTGGAGGCGGCCTTCGCGATGGCGATGATGCCGATCACGAGCACCAGCAGCACAACCCCGGCGATCGAACCGCCGATGATCCACGGCGTCTTGTTGCCACCCTGCCGCTGCGGCGGCGGCAGAAAACCGGGTGGCGGTACCGGCTGGCCCGGACCGGGAGCCCATTGCTGTTGCGGGCCGGGCGGGTAGGGGTTGGCGCCGCTCGGATACGGGTTCGCGCCCTGATACGGTGCACCGCCGTACGGGTTGGCGCCACTGGCGTACGGATCACCCGGCGGGTTCAGATCCGAGCGCAGGATGGTCGGATCGGCGACCGGCTGATTCAGGTCGGACCGCAGGATGGTCGGATCCGACCTGGACGGGTCGGCACCGGCGCCCGCGTTCGGTGTTTCCCACCACTGCGGTTCCGGGCCGCCTTGGTCGGGCGGATTCTGGTTCGTCATCTGTCGATCCCCTCGTGCCTGAGGGCAAAGGCCCCTCCGATATTCAGAAGGATCGTAGCCAGCGATCTTGTCGTGCGCTGCCCCCGTCTGCGCGCACCCCGTCGCGGACCGCTACACTGGCCGACGGATCCCGCGCGGCGCGCATCCTGTGAACTCCCCCAGGGCCGGAAGGCAGCAAGGGTCAACGGGCTCTGCCGGGTGCGCGGGGTCCCCTATTTTCATCGCCCCCAATTCGCAGCAATCGCCGGGTAACGTTGACCGGGGTATGCCGAGTGATCGGCCCCCGAATCCCACCACCCACGCTGCTTGGAAAGGCTGCCAAGGATGCCCCGGCAAACGCAGATCGGTTTGATGAGCCATGCGGAGCTCGTGTCCGAACACGAGACCCAGACCGCGAATTACGCGACGCTCCGAACCGAGAAGCTCACGCTGGATCTGACCAGAGGTAAACCCTCGCCGGAACAACTCGATCTGTCCGATGCGCTGCTGTCGCTGCCCGGCGACGGCGATTTCCGCGACGGCACCGGCACCGACTGCCGCAACTACGGCGGCCTGCACGGCCTGCCGGAACTGCGCGCCATCTTCGGCGAGCTGCTCGGCATCCCGGTATCGAACCTGCTGGCCGCCAACAATGCCAGCCTCGAGCTGATGCACGATGTCATCGCCTTCGCCACCCTCTACGGCACACCGGATTCGCCGCGCCGCTGGGCCGATGAGCCGACGGTGAAGTTCCTGTGCCCGAGCCCCGGCTACGACCGGCATTTCGCGATCACCGAGGCGCTCGGCTTCGAGATGATCGCGATCCCGATGCGCCACAACGGCCCCGACACTCAGGCCATCGCGGCGCTGCTGGCCGACGATCCGCAGATCAAGGGCCTCTGGGCGGTGCCGAACTATGCCAACCCCACCGGTGTCGTCTTCTCCGAAGATGTGGTGCGCGAACTCGTTTCGATGCCCGCCGCCGCCCCGGACTACCGTCTGTTCTGGGACAACGCCTACGCGGTGCACCCGCTCACCGATACCGCCGCCCCCGTGCTCGATGTGCTCGGGATGGCGGAGGCGGCCGGAAACCCGAACCGCCCCTTGGTGTTCGCCTCCACCTCGAAGATCACCTTCGCCGGTTCCGGTGTGAGCTTCATCGGCGGCTCCACCGCGAACCTGGACTGGTACCTCGGCCACGCGGGTAAGAAGAGCATCGGCCCCGACAAGATCAACCAGCTGCGTCATCTGCGCTTCTTCACCGACGCCGCCGGGGTGCGCGCGCATATGCAGAAGCATCGCGCGCTGCTGGAACCGAAATTCGCGCTGGTGCTGAAAATTCTGGAGGAACGGCTCGGCGCGTCGAAGGTGGCGTCCTGGACCGAACCCAAGGGCGGCTACTTCATCAGCCTCGACGTCATGGAAGGCACCGCGGCCCGGGTGATCGCCCTGGCCAAGGACGCCGGTATCGCGCTGACCGCCGCCGGTTCGGCCTTCCCGTACCGGAAAGATCCGGAAGACAAGAACATTCGTATCGCGCCGAGCTTCCCCTCGCTGGACGAGCTGGCCAAGGCGATGGACGGGCTCGCTACCTGCGTACTGCTGGCGGCCACGGAGAAGTTGCTGGATACCTAGGAGATCCGAGACGGCGACCCCGGCGGAACTTCGCGTTCGGCCGGGGTCGCTGTCTGTTCGAGGGAGCCGGTCGAGCGGCGCATCGTGATCGGCCGACCATCACACGGTGTGCTCGGCCGGTGCGTCGTCGGCTGAGCGATCGTCTGTCCTCGCCTAGGCCGGTTTGTGGGCGAGCACCGCGAACATCGTCACCGACAGATGGATATCGCCGCTGGCGGCGCCCGCGGCCAGGTCGGCCAGCAACCGATCGCGTTCGGCCTCGGTGATCGACCCGCGCGCGACCGCCATCGCGGAAACCCGCGAGACGAGCGCGCCCGCGCCCGCCGAACGGTCCTGGACCAGCGCATGCGAGCCGATATCGTCGATGACCAGCCCGGCCTTGGTCAGCTGGCCGGGCAGCCTGCGCCCGGAGAACGGGTTGGTGGTCGCGGCGACGAGGGTGTCGACCACCTCGCGGACCACCCGCCGATCACCGGGGTGCACGATCGCGGTTCCCCAATCCGAATCCACCACAACGACCCGTCCGCCGGGGCGCAGCACCCGCGCGATCTCGCGGGCCGCGCGATCGGGTGCGGTGAGGTGCTGGAAGACGCGCTCGCACAGCACCGCGTCGAAGGTGTCGGCGCCGAACGGGATGCCGTAGGCGTCGCCGGAATGGAACCGCGCCCGCGAACCGAGCCGGGCGGCGTTGCGTTCGGCCGAGACCAGCAGATGCGGATCGGGTTCGACGCCGAGCGCGGTGCCCTCCGGGCCGACGGCCTCGGCGAAGGTGATGACCTCCGAGCCGGTGCCGGAGCCGATGTCCACGGCGGTCTCACCGGGACGCAGCGCGAGCGCGTCATGGGCCCAGTCGCGCAGTCGCGCCAATCCGGGCAGCGCGGCTTCCAGGTCGCGCACGTCGATCAACTGTTCCTGGCCCGCGGAGTCGAAGCGGTCGGGACGTAACCCGAAGCTGTTCATGGGTCCATCCATCGTGGGTGTTGCGGATGTGGGTATCGCCGTTTGGGGCATGCGCCGAGCCTACGTGGGCCTGTCGATGCCCGCGACGCAGGCCTGTGACCGGAGTCACTACCGCTCGGTAACCTGATGCCGCGCGTTTGTGCTGGTCCGGCTGCTGTAGGCCGAGATGCAGGGTCGGAAATGGGGCCATCCACGTCGATCGCCGAGGGGCGGCCGGGTGGGTCCGCGGTGTCCGTCGGAGCCGCGCGCTCGGATTCGGCCCGTCGACGTCCACTGCCAGCGACGGACCGTGGCGGTCGGCAGCGGCGAGGCGGAGCCCGACCTGTACCGAGCCGGGTTCGTGCGATGGAAGCGTGCGGAGTGGGATGATCGGGGGACGTCCGGACGGGTAGGAGGAGCGCATCATGGGCAAGCTGACTCTCGCGCAGGAACCGGAGGCGGACGAGCTGCTGTCGGAGAGCTCGCTGGCCCTGGTCATCGGCATGTTGCTGGACCAGCAGTATCCGCTCGAGCACGCATTCCGCGGTCCGAAGAAGATCGCCGACCGGATGGGCGGGCTCGATATCCACCGGATCGCCGAGGCCGATACCGCCGAGTTCGAGGAACTGTGCGCGACCCCGCCCGCCATCCACCGCTACGGCAGGTCGATGGCCCGGCGCACCCAGGACCTCGCCCGCTACGTCATCGAGCATTACGACGGCGACGTCGAAGCCATCTGGACCAAGGGCGACCCCGACGGCAAAGAAGTGCTGCGTCGCCTCAAGGACCTGCCCGGCTACGGTGACCAGAAGGCCCGCATCTTCCTCGCCCTGCTCGGCAAACAGCTCGATATCCGGCCCGCTGGCTGGGAGGCCGCCGCCGGCGCCTACGCCGAACCCGGCTCACGCCGCTCCGCGGCCGATATCGTCGACGCGGAAACCCTCCTCGAGGTCCGCGCCTTCAAGAAGCAGATGAAGGCCGCCGCCAAGAAGAGTTGACCGGCGGGCCGGGTGTGCCACCACTTCTTGTGCCTTGTGGTGTGTGAGGGAGATGGTGAACGGTGGGTCAGTTGCGCCGGAACCGTTCCGGCGGGCTGCTTTCCCTCATCACTTCCGAAATCAGGAGTTCACCATCATGCGTTCAACGCGCGTACTCGGCCCTGTCTTCCTCACGGCCGCGGCCGGTCTGGTCATGGCGGCGCCGCAGGCCTCGGCGGCCGTGGTCCACAGTGTCGCCGTATCGCCCGGCCTCGGCAACGGTTTCGGTACCACCTGCTCCTACGAGATCAAGGCCATCGTCGATGCCTCGATCGCGCACCGCACGATCTTCCGGGACAACGGCTGGGAGATCCGAGGCAACGGCGGCCCGAAAGAGGTCAACGGCGATACCGTCACCCAGCGGTGGACCCCTGCCACACCGGGTGAGCATGTCATCACCGCCTCCGTCCATGTCGGCACCGACGAAACCGTCAGCACCACCATTCAGGTGGGGGAGGGCACGAACCTCGGTAGCGCCTGTGTAGTCCGCTGACCGATCGCGGGGCCGTGGCGGCGCGCCCGCGGGCCCCGGCCGCGGGGGGGGGGGTCCGCGGCGGGCGGGGGGGGTGGGTGGGGGGGGGGCAATCGTCGACAGCACCGCCCGCGCGCGCGGGGCCACCCTCACAGGCGCCCCGCGCCCGGGGGGGGGGGTTCGCGTCTTGGTCCGACGCCCCGCCCGGCCGGGCGCGGCCACCGCACCCGACGGGG
>NZ_JARWNX010000026.1 GCF_029868385.1 Nocardia cyriacigeorgica
ACCGGCGATCAGGTCACCATCGGCGCCGACGGTCTGGTGCGCCGCAGCGCGTGAGGACGGCGGTGGTGGGCGGCCGGGGGGGGGGGGGCCCCCGAGCCGCCGGGCACGCCCCGCGCGCGTGGCGGACGCCAGGGGCCGCCCCCCCCCCCGCGGGGGCGGGGGGGGGGCCGGGGCGGGGGGGGGGGGCGGGGCCGCGGTGGTGCTGGGGGGGGGGTGGTGCGGGGGGGCGGGGGGGGCGCCCCCCCCCGGGCCCCCCACCACCGCCGTCCTCACGCGCTGCGGCGCACCAGACCGTCGGCGCCGATGGTGACCTGATCGCCGGTGTGGAACCAGGTGCCGGTGAAGCGGTCGGCGGTGGTCTGCGGATCGTTCCAATAGCGGCGCGTGACATTCGGGCCACGGCACAGCAATTCACCGTGGCCGCTGGCCGCACGCGGCCCCCACAGCGCCAATTCGGTACCGCCGAAGGGTAATCCGAGCACCCTGTCACCGGACTCGGTCACCGAATCGTCGACGGCGAGGCCGATGCCGCTGGTCTCGGTGGCGCCCCACACCGCCCACTGTCTGGCGTCGGGAAAGACCGCACGCAGTTCGGCCGCGCCAGCCGCCGCCACCCGTTCGGCGCGATGACCTGCGGTGCTGATGCGCGCTACGCCCTCGGTGCGCAATCCGTCGGCCCGTTCGGCGGCCAGCTCGGGCAGCAGCGCGCCAAGGATCCGCGGGGTCGCCGCGATCATGTCGATCCGTTCGGCGGCAATGGTTTCGGCGAGCCTGCCGTGATCGGGCGCGAGCACCACGGTGCCGCCGACGGCGAAGGTCGGCAGCAGCTGGTCGACACAGCCGCTGGCGTGCGCCAAGGGCAGCAGCACCAGATTGCGCATACCGTCGGTGGGCAGATCGAGTGCCGCCACCACCGAACGTATGGCCGAGAGCAGGTTTTCGTTGGTGAGTTCGACGCCCTTGGGCAGGGCCGGGCCGGGGGCGGCGCCGCTGGTGTAGCAGAGCAGAGCGAGATCGTCGAGGGCCGCGCCGTCATCGATGAAGGCGGCGCCGTCGGGGAGTTCGGACTCGGCGACACCACCGGTCCTCGTCGCGGCGCAGCCGCGGCTACCGGCGCCGAGTACGAAATCGGCGCCGCTGTCGGCGATCACCCGTTCGGCGACCGCCGAGGACAGCCCGTCGTGCACCAGCACCGGCACCGCGCCGCTGAGCAACGCGCCGAGGAATGCCTGCACCCAGCGCGCGCCGACCGGCAGATGGACCGCGACCCGATCGCCGTAGCCGATGCCGTGCTCCTGCAATCCGCCCGCGATCCGCGAGGCGGAATGCCACAGCTCGCGGTAGGTGAGTCGGGGGCCGCCGATCTCGACCACGGCTTCGCGGGTGGCGAAGGCGTGCACTTGCAGATCGAGGAGTTCGGTGAGGGCGGGGGTGAGGTTGCCGTAGCGCAGGACGCCGTCGGCGCCGCGTGCCAGCGGATCGGCCGCCCACTCCCCCGCCGGGTATTCGACCAGCAGACCGGCCGGATCCTCGGCGCTGTCGGTCACGCCCAGCCCGATGAGCCTCGTTGTGCCGTCTCTCATCGGACCTCCGCGTGCTTCGAACCGTCAGGCACTGCGACTATATGACGCAGATCACAAATACGAGGGAGTAGTCGGCGAAAGTTTCCGTGTCGTCATGCGCCCGGCGTGGCGGATCAGCGTCCCGAGTAGGTCGCGTTACCCGGTCCCAGCTCCAGGAAGCTGCGCACGGCGCCACGCAGATCCTCGGTGGCGAACAGTTCTCCCGACACCTGCGGGGTCACCGAATCGGCGTGTGCCACACCGCCGGAACGCCAGGCCTCGACGATCTTCTTGGTCGCGGCATGCGCGCGCGTCGGCCCCTGCGCCAGCCGGTGCACCAGCGCGGTCGCCGCGGCGTCGAGATCCTCGTGCACCGCGTTCACCACACCCCAGTCGGCCATGGTCGCCGCATCGTAGAGGTCGCCGGTCATGACGAGTTCGCGGGCGCGGCCGGAACCGGCGCGCTCGGCCAGACGCTGCGGGCCGCCCATCGACGGCGTCAACCCGACGACGATCTCCACCAGACCGAACTTCGCTTTCGGCGCGGCCAGGATCAGATCGCAGGCCAGCGCGATCTCGAACGCCGCGGTGAGGGTCAGACCGTGTGCGGCGAAGACCACCGGGCACGGCAGCGCCTCCAGCGGATGGCAGATGCGGGCGAACAGATCGCGCCAGAGTTCGGCGCCCTGTTCGGCGGTGAGCCCTTCGAAGGTGTGCACATCGACGCCACCCGAGACGACCTTGCCCTCCGCGCGCAGCAGCAGCGCGCGCGGCGGGCGCGCGGTCAACTCGGCGATATCGGCGACGAGTGCGTCGAACATGGCCTGGTCGAACAGATTCAGCGGCGGGCTGGCCAGCGTCAGCGTGGCGACCTCGGCGCCGTCGCCGATGGTCGCGCGTTCCAGTCTGGTGGGTTTGGTGTCACTCATCCGGTCAGCGTAAGGGCATGGGCGCGGCTCGGATCTGCGAGACTGTCGGTGTGACCAAGGCGGAATCGGAGGCAGGCACCTACGTCGAGCCGGGCGAGTTCAAGCGCGACACCAACTACATCACCACCCGGATCACCGCGGACGGCACCGACGGCTATCCGGTGGTTCCGGATCGGTACCGGCTCGTCGCCGCGCGCGCGTGCCCGTGGGCCAATCGCACGCTGATCGTGCGCCGGTTGCTCGGTCTGGAGCAGGTCATCTCGCTCGGACTGTGCGGCCCCACCCACGACAAGCTGAGCTGGACCTTCGATCTGGACCCGGGCGGGCTCGATCCGGTGCTCGGCATCCACCGGCTGCGTGAGGCCTACCTGGCCCGCTTTCCCGACTATCCACGCGGTATCACCGTGCCCGCCATGGTCGATGTACCGACCGGCCAGGTGGTCACCAACGACTACGCGCAGATCACCCTGGATTTCTCCACCGAATGGACCGAATTCCACCGGCCGGGCGCACCGCGGCTGTATCCGGCGGATCTGCGCGCCGAGATCGATGAGGTGAACCGCCGGGTGTTCACCGAGGTCAACAACGGGGTGTACCGCTGCGGTTTCGCCGGGGCCCAGGATGCCTACGACGCGGCCTACGACCGGCTGTTCACCGCCCTCGATTGGCTCTCCGAGCGTCTGGCCGGGCAGCGCTATCTGGTCGGCGACACCATCACCGAAGCCGATGTCCGGCTCTTCACCACCCTGGTCCGGTTCGATCCCGTCTATCACGGCCATTTCAAATGCAACCGCACCAAGCTCAGCGAGATGCCGGTGCTGTGGGCCTACGCCCGCGACCTCTACCAGACGCCGGGATTCGGCGACACGGTCGATTTCGCGCAGATCAAGACCCACTACTACGTGGTGCACACCGACATCAATCCCACTCAGATCGTGCCCGACGGCCCCGATCTGACGAACTGGTTGACCCCGCACGGGCGCGAGGCGCTCGGCGGCAGCCCCTTCGGTGACGGCACCCCACCGCCCCCACCCCCGCTGAGCGAACGGGTGCCCGCGCTGCGCGGACCGCAGTAGCGCGCCACGATCGCCGATGGACGGGAGCCGGTGACTCGGCTCACCGTGAGGTCGTGCACGTCGTGGGGTCGGAACCGAAGACAGGGGGTAATCCGTTGTCAGAACGAGCTGACGGCGCAGGTGCCCTACAGTTGCGCAGCAGAGGCCGATAAGGAGGATGAGGCCGTGTTCACCAAGGCGTTCGAAAAAGCGGTGGTCGAGCTGCTCGACACCGGATCCCGCCTACAGGCGCCCGCGGTGGCCAAGTACGTCGCCAGGGTGCGGCGCGCGCATCCGGAGGAGAACCCGGCACAGATCATCGAGCGGTTGGAGAAGCAGTATCTGCTCGCGGTGACCGGCAGCGGCAGCGCGGTCGGCGCCACCGCGGCGGTACCGGGTGTCGGCACGGTCGCGGCTCTCGCCGCGGTCAGCGCCGAGACCACCTTCTTCATGGAGGCCTCCGCGGTGTTCACCCTCGCCGTCGCCGCCGTGCACGGGGTGCGGCCGCAGGACAAGGAGCAGCGGCGCGCGCTGGTGCTCGCGGTCGTGCTCGGCGACACCGGTATGGAGATCGTGCAGAAGAGCATCGGGCATTCGGCGAAGAACTGGGGCACCGCGTTCGCGACCCGCATCCCCGGATTGTCGGGGATGAACGATTCGCTGTTGAAACGGTTCATCGTCCGGTTCCTCACCAAGCGCGCCGCGTTGATGGCGGGCAAGGTGCTGCCCGCCGGTATCGGCGCGGTCATCGGCGGTGCGGGTAACCGGACCCTCGGCAAGGCCACGATCGCCAACGCGCGCAGGGCATTCGGGCCCGCACCGGCCCGGTTCCCGGCCGATCAGCCGAAGATCATCGACGCCGATCCGCTCACCGCGCTGGAAGCGGCGCCGGCGTTTCCGCAGCCACCGGCCGCGTCCCGGTGAGCGCCAGCCGACCGCAGGCGATCGCCGTTCGCGGATTGAGTAAGCGCTACGACCTCACCGAGGTGGTGCACGATGTCGGGTTCACCGTCGCGCCGGGCACCATCGCGGCCCTGGTCGGTCCGGAGAACTCGGGCAAGACCACGGTGATCGGCGTGCTGCTCGGCCTGCTCGAACCCACCTCGGGAACGGTGGAGGTGGATGGATACGAGGTCGGCGCGCGTCCCGACGACGCGCCCGCGGTGGGTGGTGTGCTCGATCCGCGCGGACTGCACCCCGGCCGCAGCATCGGCGACCATCTCCGCATCTACGCCGCCGCCGCTGGACTGCCGGACCGCCGGGTCCGCGAAGTCCTCGACCGCACCGGCCTCACCGATTTCGCGCGCACCAAACCCGACGGGCTGAGTCCGGGCCGGCAGCTGCGTGCCGCGGTGGCCACGGCGCTGCTGCCGAATCCGCGGCTGCTGATCCTCGACGATCCCACCCTCGACCTCGACGGTGTCGAGCACGCCTGGCTCTCGGATTTCCTGCGCGGCCACACCGGACGCGGCGGGACGGCGCTGGTCAGTGCGCGCAGCCTGGCCGCGGTGCTGCCGTTCTCCGACAGCCTGATCGTGCTCAGCGACGGCGCGGTGGCCTATCAGGGCAGCCCGGCACGTTTGCGGCGCAACAATCCCGACCGGCTGGTCGTGGCGTCGTCCTCGGCGATCGCGCTGGCCACGGCACTGGCGGTGGCCGGATACACCGATGCCGTCATCCGGCAGGACGGCAGGCTCGCGGTCGCGGAGGCAAGCCAGGAGCAGATCGCGGCGGTGGCCGGTGCGGCCGCGGTCCGCATCGACAGCATCGTCGCCGACCCCATCCACCCGGATCGGGTACTGGCCTCGCTCACCACCGCGGCGCGCAACCGGCCGGTGATCTACGGCACCGCCGCACCGCAGCACCCCGCTCGCCCACCGCAACCGTCACCGATGCCGTACGGGATTCCACGATGATCGACGTCTTGTCCGCGGACCTCGTCCCGGCGATCAACTCCGAACTGCGCAAGACCACCACGCTGCGCTGGCCGCGGCTGCTGGCCGCGCTGGTGGTGGCCATCGCCGTGGTCACCAGCTCGGTCACCGCGATCCTGTCCGGCCAGGCCGATCCGAGAGGGGAACCGGCCACCGGCTCCGCCACGATCGGCCTGTATCTGGCGTTGATCGCGGTGATCCTGGCCGCCGCCGGATACGGCGCGGCCAGCGCCGGCGGCGAATTCCGGCATGACACCATGGCCGTGACCGCCATGTTCACCCCCGATCGCGACCGGCTCGTCGGCGCGAAGCTGCTGGTCACCGCCGCTTTCGCACTGGTAGCGGCAGTCGCGGTCGAGATCGTCGCCCTTGCCTGCCTGTTCGCATTCGGCCGCGGGAAATTCGAGATCACCGCACAGCTGTTCGCGGTGTTCGGCGGCGGGCTCATCGCCACGGTGTGCTGGTCGTTGATCGGCGCGGGCGCCGGACTACTGTTGCGTTCCCCCGGCAACGGCGTCGCGGCCGTCCTCGGCTGGGTCCTGGTGATCGAACCGTTGATCTGGCTGGTGGCGACCGGAATCGGCATCTCCGGCCTGGCCACCCTGCTACCGGGATCGTCGACCATCAGCACGATCTTCGTCGGTTCCTTCGCCGACGCCGACCTGCTGGCCCCGACCCCCGCGGCCGTCGTGGTGCTGCTGCTGTGGACCATCGGGGTCGGTGCCGCGGGCTGGTGGTCGGTGCGTTCGCGCGATCTCTGAGGGCTGTACTCTCTGCGCGACGCCGGCCGGACCGGGGTGCTCAGACGTTGCGTCGGGCGCGGGTCGCCGGCGCTCGTAGGTGGCCGTCGCCCCCTGGGATGCCGGGGCCTTCATCTGCGGCGGTTCGGGTGTACCGGTGAGTTGGCCGAACGTGCGAAGTCGAGTGTCGTCATCTCCTCTCCAGCTTTCTGCCGCTGCGGCACCGAGCCGGGTCGGTCCTTCGTCGGTCTGAGTGAGCGATCCGCGCAATCGAGCCTCCCCCTCCGCCTCATCGGCTGCCGGGGAAGCCTTGTCCGGGGGCCGGGACCAGCGCTGGGGAACAAATAATTTGTCGGTGGGCGTAGTTAAGGTCGATGGCAGATGGTGAGGGGTGGTCGACGGGGGGCTGGTTGTGAATGGATCGGCGCGGGTGAGCACGAAATCAGCTGGGGGGACGGAGGCCGGGTCTCCCGGCTGGATCAGGCGGCTGTGGCTGGAGAGCTGGCAGCATCGGCGGACCGTCGCCGGGATCGCGGCGGCGGTGCTGGCCGGGGCGGCAGCCGAGATCATCGCTCCACTGCTGACCAAACGCGCGGTCGACGCGGCGGGGATCGGTGATACCGATGTGATCGGCACCGTCGCGGCGCTGCTGGTGCTGCTGGCTGTCGGACGATTCGCCGCCTCCTTCGGACGACGGCTGCTGGCCGGACGGCTCTCGCTCGACGTCCAGCATTCGCTACGGGTGGATCTGCTCGGTTCGCTGCAACGGCTCGACGGCGCCGGACAGGACGCCATCCGCACCGGACAGGTGGTCTCGCGGTCGATCACCGATCTGCAATTGGTGCAGGGTCTGCTGGCAATGGCGCCGCTGTCGGGGATGTCGCTACTGCAATTCGTGCTGGCGGCGGCGGTGATGATGTGGCTGTCGCCGCTACTGGCCACGGTCGCGCTGCTGGTGGTGCCCGCCGTCGCGGTGGTGGTCTACCGGATTCGTCCCCGGCTGTACGCGGCCACCTGGTCGGCGCAGCAGCGGGCCGCCGATCTCGCCCAGCACGTCGAGGAGACGGTGACCGGTGTGCGCGTGGTCAAGGGATTCGGTCAGGAAGCGCGGATGGTCGATCTGCTCGAACGCCACGGCCGCACTCTGTTCGCCGAACGCATGCGGGCCGCCGTCATCAATTCCCGCTTCGCGCCGACCCTGGCGGCCATCCCGCAGATCGGGCTGGTGGCGGTGGTCGGGCTGGGCGGTCTGCTCGCCATCCGCGGCAGCATCGGTCTCGGCACCTTCCTCGCCTTCACCGCCTACGTCGCCACCATGACCACCACCGCCCGCACCATGGCCTCGGTGGTGATCATGGCCCAGCTCACCAGGGCCGCCGCCGAACGGGTGTATCAGGTGATCGACGCCGCGCCCACCGTCGCCGATCCCGATGATCCGTCCGATCTTCCGGATGGCCCCCTCGGCATCGACCTGGCGGCGCTCACCTTCGGATTCGACCCCGACCGCCCGGTCCTGCGCGATCTCGACCTCACGGTCCGCCCCGGTGAGACGGTCGCGATCATCGGCCCCGCCGGTTCGGGCAAGACCACCCTGTCGCTGCTCCTGCCCCGCTTCTACGCCCCCGATTCGGGCGCCATCCACCTGTTCGGAGCCGCACCGGGCGCAGCGACATCCGCGCCGACCGGCCACACCGGGAGACCGACCGGGCACTGCGCACCACACGTGGACCCACCGAGCCCTCACCCGAGCGCGACCATGGGCCACACCGGATCGGACGCGCCGAACACACTGCCCCCATCCGAGTACACCGCATCGGACGACGTACTACCGAGCCGTGATCTCACTGCCCTCTCGACCGGCGACCCCGTACCCGGCGGCGTGGCAGGACAACCGGACCGTCACGTCGAGATCCGCGCACCACGCGCCGCTGAACCACACGCGACCACCGATCCGGGGATGCCCGCCCATCGCACGGCCGAGCGCACCGATGGCCCCCGCGACCGTCCGAGCACGGCGACCGGCGACCCCAACCGCATGACCGGCGACCCCGACCACATGACCGGCGACCCCGACCGCAGCGGCCCGACGGACTACCGCGTCGACATCGCCCGGCTCCGCGCGAGCGATCTGCGCGCCGCGATGGGTGTGGTCTTCGACGACCCGTTCCTGTTCTCCGACACCATCGCCGCGAATATCGCTCTCGGCAGCCCCGAGGCCACCGATGCCGAGATCCGGTGGGCGGCGAAACAGGCCGCGGCCGACGATTTCATCGGCGAGCTTCCCGACGGATACGACACCGTGGTCGGTGAGCGCGGGCTCACCCTGTCCGGCGGCCAGCGCCAGCGCATCGCCCTGGCGCGCGCACTGCTGGCCCGTCCGCGCATTCTCATCCTCGATGACGCCACCTCCGCCGTGGACGCCGTCACCGAGACCGCGATCTTCGACGCGCTCCCCGATCGAGGCGAGCGCACCACGATCATCCTGGCCCACCGCGAATCCACCCTCGCTCACGCCGACCGGGTGATCCGGTTGCCTGCGCCCGCCTACGCCCAGCCCGGCGCCGTTGCTGTGGTCCCGGAGCGTCCGCGGCGGGTGACGCGCGGCGCGGGCCGGGCGGCGGCCGCCGATCTGAGCGAGACACCGGAGCTGCGGCGCACCATCGAACGGCTACCACCGGCGACCGAAGAACCCGGCCTCGACGACACGCGGCTACGCACACCCGACCCCGGTTTCCGGCTGCTCCGGTTGCTGTGGCCGGTACGTGCCCTGGTACTGACGGTGATGGTGTTGCTGGCGCTGGAGGCCCTGATCGGCATCGGGTTCCCGCCGATCGTGCGGTACGCGATCGATGCCGGGGTCGGCGGGGGCGAGTCGAGCGCGCTGCTGCGGGCCGCCGCGCTCGGCGCGGTACTGGTGCTGGCGGGATGGATCGTCGGCGCGGCCACCACCAGGCTCACCGCCCGCACCGGCGAGCGTGTGCTCTACGGGCTGCGGGTCCGCAGCTACGCACATATTCAGCGGCTCGGGCTCGACTACTACGAGCGTGAACTGTCCGGCCGGATCATGACCCGGATGACCACCGATGTGGACGCGCTGTCGACTTTCTTGCAGACCGGTGTGTCGACGGCGCTGGTGAGCGCGCTGTCGCTGGTGGCGATCGCGATGGCGCTGCTGGTCATCGACTACACGCTGGCGTTGGTCGTGCTGCTCGGGGTGTTGCCGCCGCTGGTGCTCGCGACGGTGGTCTTCCGGCGGGTGTCCTCGGCGGCCTACACGATCTCGCGTGAACACGTCTCCACGGTCAATGCCGATTTCCAGGAGAACATCAGCGGTCTACGCGCGGTGCAGGCCTACCGGCACGAACCGCTCGCGGCGCGCCGCTTCGCCGAATACTCCGAGCGCTACCGGCACAGTCGGATGCGGGCCCAGCGCGCCATCGCGGTGTACTTCGCGTTCATCGCGGCCTGGTCGGATCTGGCGCTGGCCATGGTCGTGTTCGTCGGCGCCCGCGAGATCGCGAGCGGCGCCACCAGCGCGGGCACGCTCGTCGCGTTCGTGCTCTATCTGGAATTGCTGTTCGGCCCGGTGCAGCATCTGTCCCAGGTCTTCGACGGCTACCAGCAGGCCAAGGTCGGTCTGCGACGGATCGGCGCGCTGTTGCGCACGGAGTCCTCGATCGCCGCCGATCCCGCCGATGCCGTCACCGTCACCGGTCGACTGAACGGCGCCGTCGCCCTCGACCGGGTGCGCTTCGGCTATCCGGGCACCGAGCAGCTCGCGCTCGACGGCGTCACACTGGATATCCCGGCGGGCTCCACGCTGGCCTTGGTCGGTGCGACGGGCGCGGGCAAATCGACCATCGTCAAACTGCTCGCCCGGTTGTACGACCTACCGCCCGACGGTGCGGGCGCGGTCCGGGTGGACGGGGTGGATCTGCGCGATTACCGCCTCGGCGACTATCGCGCCCGGCTCGGCATCGTCCCGCAGGAACCTCACTTGTTCACCGGCGACATCGCCAGCAACATTGCATTCGGGAAACCATCGGCGACCGCACAAGAGATAGCGGCCGCCGCCGATGCGGTCGGTGCGACCCCGATGATCGCCGCCTTACCGCTCGGACTGAGCCAACCGGTGGGTGAGCGCGGACGCGGATTGTCGGCCGGGCAGCGGCAGCTCATCGCCCTGGCCCGAGCCGAACTGGTCGACCCCGACCTGCTGCTCCTGGACGAGGCGACAGCCACCCTCGACCCGGCAACCGAGGAATCGGTGCTGGTAGCGACAAGATCACTGGCACGCGACAGGACCACGGTGGTGGTGGCGCACCGGCTGGCCACGGCGGCGCGCGCCGACCGGATCGCCGTCGTCGACCACGGCCGGATCGCCGAAATCGGCGCCCACGAGGAGTTGGTGGCCGCGCGTGGGGCATATGCCCGGCTCTGGGCAGCGGCCGGAGAAAGGGAGGGAATATTCTCAGCAGAGGACGAGTCGTCACCTGTGAGGAGCGGCCTGTCCGCCGGTCGGTAGCACCACCAATTCGGGGCTGGGCCTATCCTCGACAGAGGGCGCATCGGCGCGTATCCGCCGATCCCCGTGCCGGGCACGTCACAACGTCGCAGCGCGAAGAACGAAATGAGGCGAACACCTGCTGTGAGCAGCTCAACTTCCCAGTTCGGACAGAACCAGTGGCTAGTCGACGAGATGTATCAGAAGTTCAAGAAGGATCCATCATCGGTCGATGCAAGTTGGCACGAGTTCCTCGCCGATTACACCCCCGACGCTTCCGGTGACGCCGCCGCCGGTCAGCCGTCGCCAGCGCAGGCCCCGGCACCCGCGCAGGCTGCGACGACCGCACCGGTGAACTCCGCGCCCGTTCCGGCGCCCGCGCCCAAGGCCGCAGCACCCGCCCCGAAGGCGGCGCCCACGCCCGCCGCAACGGCTCCGGCTGCCGCGGCTCCCGCCAAGGCCGCGCCCGCACCGCAGCAGGCGCGCGCGCCGAAGACCACTCCGGCCCCCACCTCCAACGCCGCGCCCACCTCCGGCGCGCCCAAGCCCGCCGCCGCGGCGGACGAGGCGAAGGTACTGCGCGGTGCGGCCGCCGCGGTGGCGAAGAACATGTCGGCCTCGCTGAGCATTCCCACCGCGACCAGCGTCCGGGCCATCCCCGCGAAGCTGATGATCGACAACCGTCTGGTCATCAACAACCATCTGGCCCGTACCCGCGGCGGCAAGATCTCGTTCACCCATCTGCTCGGCTACGCGATCGTGCAGGCGGTCAAGGCGTTCCCGAACATGAACCGGCATTTCGCCGAGGTCGACGGCAAGCCGAACGCCATCACCCCCGCCCACACCAACCTCGGTCTCGCCATCGACCTGCCGGGTAAGGACGGCAACCGCTCGCTGGTCGTCGCCGCCATCAAGGGCACCGAGGAGATGACCTTCGGGCAGTTCCACACCGCCTACGAAGACATCGTGCGCCGGGCCCGCGAGGGCAAGCTCACCGCAGAGGATTTCAGCGGCGTCACCATCTCGCTCACCAACCCCGGCACCATCGGCACCGTGCATTCGGTGCCGCGGCTGATGTCGGGCCAGGGCGCCATCATCGGCGCGGGCGCGATGGAGTACCCGGCCGAGTTCCAGGGTATGAGCGATGACCGGCTCGCCGATCTCGGCGTCGGCAAGCTGATGACGCTGACCTCGACCTACGATCACCGCATCATCCAGGGCGCCGAATCCGGCGATTTCCTGCGCACCATCCACCAGCTGCTGATCAGCGACGAGTTCTTCGACGAGATCTTCCACGGTCTCGGCGTGCCGTACGAGCCGGTGCGCTGGCGCAAGGACGTCAAGGAGCGCGGCGTCGACAAGAGCACCCGCGTGCTCGAGATGATCGCCGCCTACCGCAACCGCGGCCATCTGATGGCCGACACCGATCCGCTGCGCCTGGTCAAGGACAAGTTCCGCAGCCACCCCGACCTCGACGTCACCCAGCACGGCCTCACCCTGTGGGACCTGGACCGCACCTTCGACGTGGCGGGTTTCCACGGCCAGGAGCGGATGAAGCTGCGCGATGTGCTCTCGGTGCTGCGCGATGCCTACTGCCGCCACGTCGGTGTCGAGTACACCCACATCCTGGAGACCGACCAGCTCGAGTGGATTCAGGAGCGCGTCGAGCAGAAGCACGTCAAGCCGACCGTCGCCCAGCAGAAGTACATCCTGAACCGGCTGAACGCGGCCGAGGCGTTCGAGACGTTCCTCCAGACCAAATACGTCGGGCAGAAGCGGTTCTCGCTGGAAGGCGCCGAGGCCGTCATCCCGATGATGGACGCGACGATCGACCAGTGCGCCGAGCATTCGCTCGACGAGGTCGTCATCGGTATGCCGCACCGCGGCCGCCTGAATGTGCTGGCCAATATCGTCGGCAAGCCCTACTCGAAGATCTTCACCGAGTTCGAGGGCAATATGAACCCGGCGGCCACCCACGGCTCCGGTGACGTGAAATACCACCTCGGTGCGCGCGGCACCTACCTCCAGATGTTCGGCGACAACGAGATCGAGGTCTCGCTCACCGCGAACCCCTCGCACCTCGAGGCGGTCGACCCGGTGCTCGAGGGTCTGGTGCGCGCCAAGCAGGATCTGCTGGACAAGGGCGACGGCCCCGAGGGCTTCTCGGTCATGCCGCTGATGCTGCACGGTGACGCCGCGTTCGCCGGTCAGGGTGTGGTGGCCGAGACGCTGAACCTGTCGGGTCTGCGCGGTTACCGCGTCGGCGGCACCATCCACATCGTGGTGAACAACCAGATCGGTTTCACTACCGCCCCGGAGAACAGCCGCTCCACCGAATACTCCACCGATATCGCGAAGTTCATCGGTGCGCCGATCTTCCACGTCAACGGTGACGATCCGGAGGCCTGCGACTGGGTCGCGCGCCTTGCGGTCGATTTCCGGCAGAAGTTCCGCAAGGACGTGGTCATCGACCTGATCTGCTACCGCCGCCGTGGCCACAACGAGGGCGACGACCCGTCGATGACCCAGCCGTACATGTACGACGTCATCGACACCAAGCGCTCGGTGCGCAAGAGCTACACCGAGAGCCTGATCGGCCGTGGCGATATCTCCATGAAAGAGGCCGAGGACGCGCTGCGCGACTACCAGGGCCAGCTGGAGCGCGTGTTCAACGAGGTCCGCGAGCTGGAGAAGTACTCGCCGGAGCCCAGTGAATCGGTCGAGGACGATCAGAAGGTGCCCGCGACGGTGCAGACCGCCGTGGACAAGTCGGTGCTGCAACGCATCGGCGACGCGTTCCTCAATGTGCCGGAAGGCTTCAACGTGCATCCGCGCGTCAAGCCGGTGCTGGAGAAGCGTCGCGAGATGGCCTACGAGGGCAAGGTCGACTGGGCCTTCGCCGAGCTGCTCGCCTTCGGCACCCTGATCGATGAGGGTCGCGCGGTGCGGTTGACCGGCCAGGACTCCCGTCGTGGCACGTTCACCCAGCGTCATTCGGTGATCATCGACCGTAAGACGGCCGAGGAGTACACCCCGCTGCACAACATCGGCTCGGCGAATCCGGGCTGGTTCGCGGTGCACGATTCGGCGTTGAGCGAATTCGCCGCTGTCGGTTTCGAATACGGCTACTCGCTGGGCAACCCGGACGCGCTCGTGCTGTGGGAGGCGCAGTTCGGTGACTTCGTCAACGGCGCGCAGTCCATCATCGATGAGTTCATCTCCTCCGGTGAGGCCAAGTGGGGTCAGCTCTCGGAGGTCGTGCTGCTGCTGCCGCACGGTCACGAGGGTCAGGGTCCCGACCACACCTCCGGTCGTATCGAGCGTTTCCTCCAGCTGTGCGCGGAGGGCTCGATGACGGTGGCGGTGCCGTCCACCCCGGCGAACTACTTCCATCTGCTGCGCCGCCATCAGCTCGACGGCATCCGTCGTCCGCTGATCGTCTTCACCCCGAAGTCGATGCTGCGTAACAAGGCCGTGGTCAGCGATCTGAAGGACTTCACCGAGAGCAAGTTCCACTCGGTGTTCGACGAGCCCACCTACGAGCAGGGCATCGGCGATCGCGGCAAGGTCAAGCGAGTGCTGCTGACCAGCGGCAAGCTCTACTACGAGCTGGCCGCCGCCAAGGCCAAGCAGAAGCGCGAAGACGTCGCCATCGTGCGCATCGAGCAGCTGTACCCGATGCCGAAGTTCCGTCTGAACGAGGCGCTGGCCGGTTACCCGAACGCCACCGATATCGCCTGGGTGCAGGAGGAACCGGCCAACCAGGGCGCATGGCCGTTCTTCGGCCTGAACCTGCCCGAGCTGCTGCCGGAGCGTTTCGGCAAGCTGCGCCGCATCTCGCGCCGCGCCATGTCGGCCCCGTCCTCGGGTTCGAGCAAGGTGCACGCCGTGGAGCAGGCCGAGATCATCGAAGAGGCCTTCGAACCGACCGCCTGATCACCCTCTCCCCACACCCCCGACGCCGGGCCGAACCCTCTCCCCCACAGAGCGATTCGGCCCGGCGGCGGCCGTTCAGCATCGAGTGGTACCTGGCTGCGGCAAACGTCGAGTAACCCCGCAGCCAGGTGCCACTCTGCGGGTGCCGCAGGTCCATGACCTGCTCAGCGCTTCGCAGCCACCCATACCCACCGATATTACGAATAACACGTATTATGAATACGAGTATCTCGCAATATCGGAGGAAGCTGATGGCAACGACGGTCGACATCCCCGATGAGGTTCTGGACGAAGCGCTCCGACTGACCGGGCTGACCACCAAGAAGGCCGTGATCAACCTGGCCATGAACGAACTCGTCCAGGGCTATCGGCAGCGTGAAGCCTTGAGCAGGCTCTCCCGAATGAATCACAATCCCTTCCTCACCGCGGACGAACTCGCCGATGAGCGGCGAAGCAGCGAATGACCACCCCGTTCTCGCGGCCCCTCTACCTGATCGATCACTCGGTCATGTCCCACTATCGGACAAGCGAACCGGTCAAGCTTGCGGTAGACCGCCTGGCGGTCTCGGGAGTGCTGTGTTCGTCGATGGTGACCATGGACGAGGCGCGGTTCAGCGCCCGCAACGCGCAGGACCTCACCTTCATCACCGAGTTGTACGGCTCGGTGTTCCACTGGCTGACAACCGATGAGACCGTCGAGCGCGAGGCGGCACGCATTCGAAAGGCGCTGTGGAAGATCGGCGCGGGCCGCGGAGCGCAAACCACCGAAGTTCAGATAGCCGCGACGGCTTTGCGGCATGCGGCCACCGTCGTGCACAACGACCGCGACTTCCTGACGATTCATCGAGCGGTGCCCGAACTCGAGCAGCTCCGAGTGCAGCCGTGAGCAGCAGGCCGCACACCATCTGAATATCCTGTGGCCCCGTGGCGCGCGGTAGATCAGGTTGTCGTGTGGTTATCGGGGCCGGGGGTGGGGAGCCAGTCGTCGCCGGTGCGGATGCGGTCGTAGGCGGCGCGGGCGGCGGCGAGGTAGTCGGCGGCTTCGAAATCGAGGTCGAGGAGGGTGGCGGCGTGGGCGGGTGGGTGGTTCATGCGGTGGCGCCAGAACTGCCAGGCGCGGGCCAGTTCGTCCACGGCGAGGCCGACGCGGTTGTGCACGGTGCAGGCCTGGCGGTTGACGCGGTCGGTGATGGCGGCGCGCACGATGTCTTCGATTTCGGCGATGCCGATATCCCACAGCACTTCACTGCCGCTGACACCGGCGAGTGTGGTGACGTTATCGGGCCGGACCCACTGGTGCAGGTTCGCGAGCAACCATGCCGCACGCAGGATCAGCAGTTGTGAATGATCGTGCGGTACATGGCCCTCCATGGCGGAGATGAGCTCGTCCGCCGTGGGCAGCGGGCGTTCCATATCGATGAACATGGGTTCCTACCGTTCGCGGAGTGCGGGCCCGTTCGGAGCCGGGGCGTTGGAGTCGGTGTCGGTGACATCGAGCAGCCGCACGTCGATGGCGCGGGCCGGGAGGCTGCGGGCGAGCGAGGCCAGGATCAGCGCCGCCGAGGGGCGATAGCGGTCACGCGGCGGCTCCAGCCAATACCGCAGATTCGGTTGACGGTCCGCGGGCGAGGGCAACGCGATCTCGGCGCCCGCCCGGAGCACCGCGACCCGCACCCGGAACAGCTGCGCCGACAAGGCGGATGGCACCGAAACATCCGGCCGCACCAGGAAAGACCAGGACCCCGACCGCGGATGCGAAATGATCGGCCCCACCGCCTGCCGCCGCGCATGCATATCGGCGCGCACCGACTGCCCGAGCACCCCCGGCATCCGCACACACCACACCCCCTTGGCCTGCACAAGAATTCGACCGGTACCCGCCTGCACGAGCGCATCCAACCCGCACACCTCGCGGTAGAACACGCACCGACTGGACGGATTGTCGCCGAACGAATCGAGTCGCATCGCAAGACCTCTGCATCGTCGAGTAGTTGGATGGGGTGCGCCCGGCCCGATACGTGGGACCGCACCAGGAGCGGGAGGGTCTCACATGGGGCGCTCCCCTCCCGGGCACACTTATAAGGACACCGCATCTGCGGCTCAGAGAGGAGTTCAGAATCGTTTTGAGGGGAAATCTCCCCAAATCGTCAGCATCGGTGCCGAATCGGATGGATGATTTTCCCGATTCGGGAGGAACTACCAGCCACAGGGGAAGACTTGCCAGACCACGACAGCACCGTCACTCGACGCCAGCTGGGCAAACGTCTGCGTGATGCACGCGAGGGAATGGGGATGACCCTCGAAGACGCAGCGACGCTCATGGAGTGGGGCAAAAGCAGCCTGCACCGCATCGAGAAGGGGCAGAATCAGAAGATCCGCATTCGGGATCTGGAGGGCTTGATCGAGATATATGGGATCGAGGAGCCTCGGGCAGCCGAGTTACGGGGCCTAGCAAGCGAGTTGGCTGGGAGACAATCATGGTGCGAGTACGGAGGGGTGGTTCCCGAGAGGTTCTTCGTATACCTGGGACTCGGGTCGGCTGCCCGTCGCCAATCGACCTATGAACCTGACCTGGTGCCAGGTCTTCTTCAGACCAGAGAATACGGGCGCACACTCGTAGCCGAAGCACTGCCCAACGAGTCACCTGACGATGTGGATCGTCGAATGGGGCCGAGGTTACGGCGACGGCAGCTTCTGACCCGAAAGACCCGGCCAGTCCAGTTCGACGCAATCCTCTCCGAAACAGTCTTACATCGCGTGATCGGCGGCCCGTCCGTGATGGCAGGACAGCTCAAACATGTCGCGGATATGAGTACCCGACCAAACATCACCGTCCGTGTGGTGCCGTTCTCCGCCGGGATGCCGGGCGGAGATCAACTCGGCTCGTTTGTCATTCTAGATTTCGATACTGACGGTCGGGGAATTCCGATCGAGCCCACTACCGTCTACCTGGAGGGCCACACGAACGACAGCTACTCCGAGAAGGAGCACATCGTCGATAGGTACAGGCTGGCCTTCGATCGGCTCCGTCGTGCTTCCCTCGATGAAGTAGCGACCCGAAACCTGTTGCGAAAGAAGGCAAAGGAGTACGAGCGTGACCAATAGCCCTCTTGGAGTCCGCTGGTTCAAGAGCAGCCGCAGCGAATCCAACGGTCAGTGTGTCGAAGTAGCTCACCTCGACAACGCCCACACCGGCGTCCGCGACTCGAAGAACCCCACCGGCCCCGCCCTCGTCTTCACCCCCGCCGCCTGGGACGACTTCCTCACCAGCGCGAAGCGCGGCCGGTTCGACCGCCCCTGAACGAGCACCCCCCCCCCGCGAACACCAGAAGCCGCCGGACATCCGGCGGCTTCTTCCATTCACCCAGCTGCACCCGTCGAGGGCACCTGGCTGCGGCAAACGTCGAGTGGGCCCCGCAGTCAGGTGCCACTCGACGGGGTGGTCAGAGGATGGGGAGGGGTGGGGTGGGCGGGAAGGTGACCGGGAGGGCGGCGAGGGTGCGGTGGAGGGGGCCGGGGCGCCAGGTGAGGTTTTCCGCGGGGACGGAGAGGCGGATTTCGGGGAGAGCGTCCAAGAGTTGGTCTATGGCGTCCTGGACGATCAGGTAGGCGGCGGCCTGGGCGGGACAGGCGTGCGGACCGGCGCCCCATGCCAGGTGTGCGCGGTTGCCGGTGTGGTCGCCCGCACTGACCTCGGGATCGTTGTTGCAGCCTGCCAGGCTGATCACCACCGGCTCGTGGGCGGGGAGCCAGACGTCTTCCAGCAGGATCGGATGCCTCGGATAGGTGACGCTGGCGTTGGGCAACGGCGGGTCTTCGAAGAGCACTTCGTCGAGGGCGTCGCGGGTGGACAGCGCGCCGCCGAGGACGTCGTTGCCGAATCGGTCCTCGGCCAGGATCAACCGCAGCGTATTGATGATCAAACTCTGCATCGGGCCCATGCCCACGCCGTAGAGGGCGAGGACCTGGTGCGTCATCTCCACCTCGTCCAGTTCGGCGGGGTGTTGCAGCAGTCGGGTGGTGACGTCGTCGCCGGGTTCGCTGCGCCGGTATTCGACGAGTTCGCTCACCGCCTCGCCGAACATCCGGTTGCCCTCTTCGGAATCGACGCCGTCGAAGATGGCTGCGGTACCGGCCGCGGCCTTCGCACTGATCCCCGGCGGACAACCGAGCATGTCGTTGATGACCTCGAAGGTAAGCGGAAACGCGTACTGGCTCACCAGATCCGCGGCACCGTCCAGGCAGAACGAATTGATCAGCGGCACCGCGAACCGCTCGACGGTCGCGTGTAGGGCGTGCAGGTCGACGCCGTCGAGCGCGGCCGTGGTGACCCCGCGATAGCGCGCGTGCTCCTTGCCCGCGCAGCGTGGCGCGTTCGGCCGCCATTGCAGCACCGGTTTCACGGGGCAGTCGTCGGGGATGTCGCGCTCCCAGGTGCGCGGATCGGCGGGAAAACGGCTGGGATCATTGAGAATATTCAGTGCCGTGCGATAGCCGATCACCAGTGTCGCGGGGACGCCGGGCGCCAAATCCACCGGCACCAGGGAACCGTAGCGCGCACGCATCTCGCGGTAGGCGCTGTGTGGATCCGCGCTGAATTCGGGCGAATACAGGGCCACCCGTTCGTCATCGATTCGTCCGGGTGAGGCGTTCTGATGCACTGGCTCCGGTGTCATGGTCACTGACCTGCTCCAAGCACGGTTGAGTAGCTATCGGCACGGGTGATCGAGAATCCGGCCCGGTGACGATTCGGCCGGTGACCGCTGCGCTGCGGTACCAAGATCATAAGCCGTCGGCTCTCCCGCTGGCCGAGCGCCGTCTTGCCGCAGCCGGGGAGGTCGGACCCCTCGACTTCTGACAGTCCGTGCCATATTCTCGCGGCAGCGACCGGCATCGCAGTCGTCGGCGCGGATTCGGAGTAGCTCATGGGCACATTGGACGGCAGGGTCGCATTCATCACCGGCGCAGCGCGGGGGCAGGGGCGAAGTCACGCAGTGAGATTCGCACAGGAGGGCGCCGACATCATCGCGGTCGACACCACCGCGACAGTGGATACCGTCCCCTACCCGCTGGCCGACGCCGATGATCTGGCCGAAACGGTCCGGCTGGTCGAGGCCACCGGACGGCGGATCATCGCACGTGACGCCGATGTCCGCGATTATCCGGCCCTGGAGGCCGTCATCGCCGAGGGCGTGGAGGCGTTCGGCCGTCTGGATATCGTCATCGCGAACGCGGGCATCTCGAGCCCGGCGCCCACGCTCGAGATGAGCGAGGACACCTGGCAGAACATGATCGATATCAATCTCACCGGTGTGTGGAAATCGCTGAAAGCTTCGGTGCCGCACATCATCGAGGGCGGACGCGGCGGATCGGTCGTCATCACGAGTTCATTGGCCGCGATGTACGCCAACGAGAACGTCGCGCATTACTCCGCGTCGAAGGCCGGGCTGGTGATGTTGATGAAAGTGCTCGCGAAAGAGCTCGCACCGCACAGTATCCGGGTCAATACGGTGCATCCGACCACCGTCGCGACCGACATGATCCTCAACGACGCCACCTACCGACTGTTCCGCCCGGACCTGGAAACCCCCGACCGCGCCGACTTCGAAGAAGCCGCCCGCACCCTCAACCGCCTCCCCGTCGCCGCCCTCCAACCGGAAGACATCACCGCGACGATCCTGCACCTCGTCTCCGACAGCGGCCGCTACATCACCGGCACCACCCAGCTGATCGACGCGGGCGGAGCGCTGTAGCGCCACCAGACCGACCGCGGCCCCACCGAGCCATCCCCCTCATGGCCCAGCGAGTGGTCGACTCGAAGAGGATCTATCGAATCAAGCTATCCCACAGGGCTATTCGATACAGACAGCGCCCTCCCCCGGTACTCCCCGACCACCCCCGGCAGAACTTTCGCCCAACCAATTGGGGGCATCGCGAACCCTTCCGTGGGGCGCTCGGGCGGACGTAGGGTCGTGCTCACTGCTGGTTGGCAGCGCCGTGTCCGGGTGACGTTAGGGCTAGCACGTGAGCGATAGCGCCGAATTCGATCGAACCACTCCACCGCAGGCGCTGGTGGACCAACTGCTGCGCCATTTCAGTGTGATCACCTCCGCCGAACTCGGTCCCGATGACGACTATTTCGAACTCGGGCTGGTGAATTCGTTGCGGGCGTTGGAGATCGTGGCGTATCTGGAGCGCACCTTCGGGTTCGAGGTCGATATCGATGATCTGGATCTGGACAATTTCCGGACGGTCAATCGCGCCGCCTCGTTCGTGCACCGCAAGCGTGGCGTCCCGGCCCGCGTGGATGGCGCGGGGTGAGTGCGCTGGACGCGCTGGTGCGCGCCGCGGAGACCGAGGCCGCCGAATGGGATCGGTCGGGGTTGCCGCGTGCGGTGGTCGCCGCCGCGGCCGAGGCCGGGCTGTTCGGGGTGGATCGGCCGGAGAAGTTCGGCGGTGGTGGCGCCGACGCGCACGAGGTGGGGCGGGTCGCCGCGCGATTGGGTTCGGTCTGCACCTCGCTGCGTTCGCTCTACACCGTGCAGGGGCTCGTGGCCGCGGCCGTGGATCGGTGGGGCACCGCTGAACAGCGTGAACGCTGGCTGCCGGAGTTGATCTCCGGTGCGTTTCTCGCGGGACTGGCGGCGACCGAGGCCGGGGCGGGCAGTGATCTCTCGGCGGTACGCACGAGCTGCACCGAGGACGGCGCCGGTTATCGGATATCCGGGCGCAAACTGTGGGTGACATTCGGTGCGGTGGCCGATGTTCTCCTGGTCGTCGGGCGGGCACCGGCGGGCATGCTCGCGGCGCTGGTGCCGACGGCGCGGCCGGGCGTGACGGTCGAGCCGGTCACCGATCAGCTCGGGATGCGCGGTGCGCGGCTGGCGCACATCACGTTCGACTCGGTGGCCGTCGATGCGAACGATGTGCTTGCTCGTCCGGGGTTCGGCCTGTCGCATGTGGTCGGCACGGCGCTCGACCACGGCCGGTACACCATCGCGTGGGGATGCCTCGGCATGGCGCGGGCCAGCCTGGACGACGCGAGTACGCACGCCCGCAGCCGGTTGCAGGGCGCCACTCGACTCGCCGATCACCCGATGGTGCGGGCATCGTTGGGACGCAGCTGGGTGCAGGTGCAGGGCGCGCAGGCATTGTGTGCGCGGGCCGCCGAGTTGCGTACCGACCGCGATCCCGACGCGCTCACCGTCACCATCGCCGCCAAGTACGCGGCGGCCGGTGCGGCGGCGGAGGTCGGTGAACAGGCCGTGCAGATCCTCGGCGCGGCCGGGTGCGCGCCGGACAGCCGGGTGGGCCGGTTCTTCCGTGACGCCAAGGTCATGAACATCATCGAGGGGGCGCGTGAGGTGGCCGAACAGGACATCGGCGCATGGGTGCTGCGCGGCGATCAGGAGATGAACCGATGACCGTCACGCTGGGACCGGTGGCACTGTCATTTCCCGAAACCTCGCTGGCCGTCACCGAATTGGCCGAACTCGCCGAGCTGACGCCCGCACGCCGCGCGCATGCGCTCGCGCTGGGGATCGACCGGGTGCGCTGCGCCGACAGCGACGACGAATCCGAGCATGCGGCCCGCGCCGCCGCTGCCGCACTGGAACAGGCCGGGCTCGACGCCTCGGAGCTGGACGCGCTGCTGCTCGTCGGCGGCCGGGCACCGAAGTATCTGCTGGCCTCCGACGCCACCCGGTTGCAGCATCGGCTCGGCGCGCGCAACGCATTCGTCGCGGGCGTCGGCGAACTGGGTTGTGTGTCGATCTCGGCGGCGTTCACGATGGCGGCGGCGCTGTTGCGTGGCGATGAACACTGCCGGAACGTGCTGGTCGTCGCGGGTGCGCGCACGCCGACGCGGGCGCGTTATCGCGCGCCGATGACCGTCCTCGGTGATGGTGGCGGTGCGGTACTGCTCGGCAAGGACGGCGGCCGCTACGAACTGGTCGATCATCTGGTGCGCAGCGATGGCCGCTACGCCGACCTGTTCCGCATCGACTATCGCGGCGGCCCCGACCACGACTGGGTGGAGGAATGCGCCGACGAGGCGACCTACAGTTTCCGGCTCGCCGTGGAAAGCCGGAAACGCCTCGCGCAGATGTCGGCGGACGTGCTGGGCCGCAACGGCAACCGGTTGGACGGGCTCGACGCGGTGCTGATGCAGAACCTTTCGGTCGGCGCGTTCGGCTTCTGGGAGGAGGCGTTGGAAGTGCGCATCGACCGCGCCTGCCATCGCAACCTCGCCGACTACGGCCATCTCGGCTCACTGGACATGCTGGTGAATCTGGAATCCGCGTCGGCGACCCTGGTGCCGGGCGAGCACGCGCTGCTGCTGAACAGCAGTCCGGTCGCCGCGTGGAGCACCAGTCTGCTGCGGCGACTGCCCACGCGGACGGAGCGGGTCGGCTGATGACATCGATCGTGAAATGCCTGGTCTGGGATCTGGACGATACGGTCTGGGACGGAGTGGTGCTGGAGAACGACGCCGGGCCGCCACGACCGTGGGTGCGTGACGCGCTGCGAATACTGGACGAGCGCGGCATCGTGCACGCGATCGCCAGCCGTGGAATCCCCGAGGCGGCCGCAGCGCATCTGGACGAGCACGGGCTCAGCGATATGTTCTGCGCCATCCAGATCGGCTGGGGCGCGAAATCGGCCGCGGTGCGCCGGATCGCGGAAACCCTCAATATCGGGCTGGACACGATCGCGTTCGTGGACAACGATCCCGTCGAGCGCGCGGAGGTGGCCGCCGCGCTGCCCGAGGTGCGCTGCTACGACGCCGCCGATATCGCCCGCCTGCCGGACCTGTCCGAATTCACCCCCGCGGTGATCACCGACGACGCACGCCATCGTCGTCTGCGCTATCGCGCCGAACAGGATCGGCGCAACAGCGAGGCCGCCTTCACCGGGTCCGATACCGAATTCCTCACCTCGCTCGGCCTGGTGATGACGGTGCGCCGCGCCGGGCCCGCCGATCTGGCGCGCGCACATGAACTCACCGTGCGCACCAATCAACTCAACACCACCGGCCGCACTTTCGATATCGACGAGTTGCGCGCGCTGTCGCGGTCGCAATCGCATGAGGTGCTGGTGGCTTCGCTGCGCGACCGGTTCGGCGAGTACGGCGCGATCGGGCTGGCGGTCACCGAATCCCGTGGCGCCGATTCGGTGGTTCTGCTGCTGCTCATGTCGTGTCGGGTGATGTCGCGCGGGGTGGGTGGTGCGTTGCTCGCGCATCTGATCGAGCGGGCCGGTGCGCGCGGACAGCGGTGCGTGGCGGAGTTCGTGTCAACGGATGCCAATCGGGTCATGCTGGTGACCTTGCGGTTCGCCGGGTTCGCGGTGCTCGATTCGACTCAGGAACGGGTGCTGCTCGCCCATGACGGCGCGAGTCCGGTACCCAATACCGCCCATGTGCTGCTGCGGGCGCCCGACGCCCCGGTCCCGCCGGGTGATCTGCTGACCGGGCTGCTCCGTCAGATCGAGCGGGTGCCGGATCGGACCGCGGTGGTCGCTGGTGCACGATCGCTGACCTACCGCGAATTGGATGATGCGACACAGGCTCTGGCGGAGCAGATAGTGGCGGCCGGTGTTCGGCCCGGCCACGTGGTGCTGTGCTATCTCCGGCAGAGCGTATACACCGTGGTCGGGATGTTCGCGGCACTGCGCGCGGGTGCGGCCTGGTGCGTTATCGAGCCGGGATACCCGAAAGCCGCGCTCGCCGCGCTGTTCGTCGATATCGACTTCGGTGCGGTCGTGGTCGCTCCCGACGCGCCGGACGAAGATGTCACGCAGATCGAAGCGGTCGCTCCGGGGGCAGTGATCGTTCCCGCCGTCCTCGAAGTGAACCGGCGGGGGATCACACCCGCGGATGTCCGGCCGAGCCTGCTCCGCCGAGACGACGCTCGCCTCGACCAGGCCGGTGACGGTCGGCAGGTCGATGACGCGCCGCCACGCCTGGGTCCTTCCGCCGGACACCCCCCGACCGCCCCGGCCTACGTGCTGACCACCTCCGGTTCGACAGGCACCCCGAAGGCCGTCGTGGTGAGCCGCGCCAATGTGGCGGCAATGATCTCCGGGCGCGACTATCGGTCTCGCGACGGTGAATTGGTCTCCCTGTCGACCTGGCGGTTGACCGCCGACGGTGCGCTGGTGTTCGCGCTGTGGACGTTTCTCCGCGGCGGGACGGTGGTGTTTCCGACGCATCGTGAACTGCCGAACGCGGCGGCGGTCGCGGAGACGGTGCGGCGGCAACGGGTGACGCACCTGGCGTCGACGCCGTCGTTCTATCGGCTGCTGCTCGACCAACTGACCGGCGGGCCGCAGGTGGTCGCGCTCGCGGGCGAAGCGTTGACGCCCGCGCTGGCGGCCCGGCACCGGGAAGTGCTGCCCGACGCCGCGCTGATCAACGAGTACGGCCCCACCGAAGCCACCGTGACCTGCGTCTGGCATACCGTCACCGGGACACCGGACCGTGTTCCGATCGGCACACCGATGCCCGGCTCCGCGGCACACGTCCTCGGCCGCGATCTGGCGCATGCCGACACCGGCGAACTGTATCTGAGCGGCGACCAGGTGACCGATGGTTACGCGGCGCGCCCAGGGCTGACCGCCACCCGTTTCGTCGCCGACCCGTACGCCACCGAACCGGGGGCGCGCATGTACCGCACCGGCGATCTGGCCCGACGCGGTGCAGACGGCGCGATCGACTATCTCGGCCGCGGCGACGGACAGGTGAAGGTGCGCGGTGCGCGGGTGGAACGTCATGCGGTGGAGGCGCTGCTGGACCGCCACCCCGACGTCCGGCACGCGGTGGTGCTCGATATCCGCGATGCCGATGAGGTGAACCAACTCGTCGCGTTCATCGTCGCCGCCGGGCCGCATGCGCCGACCCCGCGCGCGCTGACCGAGTTCTGCGCCGAGCACCTGGAACCCCTGGCGATCCCCAGCCGCTTCCTCCCCATCGACACCATTCCCATCGGCGCGGCCGGAAAAATGGACGAGGCCGCACTACGCGCCCTGGCACAGCACCACCGCCCCGCCACCCCGACCCGCGACCGCAGCGGCTGGACACCGGTGCAGCGCGAACTCGCCGACCTGTGGGCCGACGTCCTCGAACACGACGAATTCGACCGCGACGACTCCTTCTTCGAACTGGGCGGCAACTCCCACCGCGTCGTCTTCCTGCACCTGGGCATCGAACAACGCTGGCCCGGCGCGATCCGCGTCGGAATGCTCTTCGACCTGTTCACCGTCACCGCACAGGCCGAAGCCATCACCGCGGCGCTCGCGGAACAGGTCGACGCGGACGGACTACACATCGATAGACAACACCGTGCTGGCCAGCCCGAGAGCACCACGACCCTCACGGACCGTACCGATTCGGGCGGCGGACCACGGCCCGATGGGCGAGCCGATGCCGCGACCGGCAACCAATCAACCGGCTCCCCTGCCGATGAGGTGGTTCGCGAACAGACCGAGGCCGCCGGCGCGAACACCGCTGACGGTACCGCTGCCGTTCGAGACGGCGATCGGCCGCAGCGCACCGCACCGTCCACTGCCCCTGTGGCCTTCGAACTGTGATCGCACAGGAGGACTCCGATGCACGATGACGCCCGAACCACCGCACCCCGCGATACCGATATCGCCGTGGTCGGGATGGCGGTCAGGTTCCCGGAGGCCGCTGATCTGCGTGCTTTCCGCGCGAATCTCGCGGCGGGCCGGGATTCGGTGCGGCCGATGCCGCAGGCGCGGATCGCGGCGACCGGGATCGACCCGTCGGTCAACTATCTGCCCATGGGCCATCTCGACGATATCGAGCAGTTCGATCATCGGTTCTTTCAACTGTCGCGGCGTGAGGCCTCGGTGATCGATCCGCAGCAGCGGATCGCCTTGGTGCTCGCGCATCAGGCGATCGAGGATGCGGGGTACGCGACCGGCACTCTCGCGGACTGCGATACCGCGGTGATCCTGAGCGCGACCCAGTCGAGTTATCACGCGGCGGCAGTCGATCCGGGTCCGTTGAGCATGCTCGGCAATGCGGGTTTCGCGGGTGCGGCGCGGATCGCGCATCTGCTCGGCCTCACCGGGCCCTGCTACAGCGTGGACAGCGGATGTAACAGCGCGCTGGTCGCGGTGCATCGCGCCTGCCGCGAATTGTCCTCCGGTGACGCCGAATACGCGCTGGCGGGCGGGGTGTCGGTGCGGGTGCACGGCACACCGGACTGGGGTGGCGGGCATTTCACCGAGATCGTGTCGCCGACGGGCCGGGTGCGGGCGTTCGACGCCGATGCCGACGGCACGGTGGGCGGTGAGGGCGGCGCGGTGCTGCTGCTCACCACCGTGGCCCGCGCCAGGGCCGACCGGGCACCGGTCTACGCGGTGATCCGTGGCAGCGCCACCCGGCACAACGGGCATGCCGCCGCCACCATCTCCACCCCGAGCGCCACCGCGCAGGCGCAGGTCATCGCGAAGGCGTGGGCCGATGCCGGGCTGAATCCCGCCACCGCCGGATATCTGGAGACGCACGGTTCGGGCACCCGCCTCGGCGACGCCGTCGAATTGGAGGGCATCACCAGAGCTTTCGCCACCACCGCACCGCTGCCGATCGGCTCGGTGAAGACGAATATCGGCCACCTCGATCACGCCTCCGGCATCGCCGGGCTGGTCAAGACAGTTCTGAGCGTCGCGGACGCGCAACTGTATCCGTCCCTGCATTTCACCCACGCGACCGGCGGCATGGATCTCACCGCCGCCGGTATCGAGGTACTGACCACGCACCGAGCGTGGACCGGGCACACAGAACGCGTCGCCGGTGTCAGCGCATTCAGCCTGGGCGGCAGCATCGCCCACTGCGTCGTCGCACAGGCACCGGCCGCGCTGGAGGTGTCGCCGGAACATCCAGGCGCACGGGAAGATCGAACCGGCACCGATCGAACTGCCCGGCTCGCCGCGCGGGAGGCTGGGTCCGACGCCGGGCAACCCGCCCGACTCGGCGCGCACGAGCACCTGACCGGCCGCACACCCCAACCCGATGTGCGGGAACACTCCACTCACTCCGGGCGCACCCCCCGGCTGGTGGGTGTGTCCGCGCGCAGCCCGCTGGCATTGCGGAGGCTGTGCGCGGAACTGGCCGAAGCGCTCGATGATCCGGCGGCACCGGTGCTCGACGACCTCGCCCGCACACTGACGGTCGGGCGCACGCACTACGACCATCGCATCGCCCTGATCGCCGACAGCACACCGGAACTCGCGCGGGCGCTGGTGTCGGCGGCGGTGCCCGAATCCTCGGTCGGGCCGCAGCCGAAGGTGGTGCTGCTGCTCTCCCCCGACGCCGTTCCCGACGCGGGCGAATCCGCACCACTCCCGCCGCAGCTGCCCGCCACGGGCCGTACCGCCGACGTATTGGCGGGGCAGCTCGCGGTTCATGACCGATTGCGGAGCGGTGGAGTCGAGGTCGCCGCGATGCTCAGCGCGGGGTCCTCGCGTTTCCTGTCCCGCTATCTCCTCGGCTCACCCGACCCGGTGACCACCGACGATCTGGCCGTCGCGCCGACGGTGGATGCCGAACGCCTCGTGCAGGCCGCGCGGACCCTGCTGGCCGAGGGGCCGGTCGTGTTCATCGAACCGAGTGCGGGCGGCAAGCTCGGCGCACTGCTGGCCGAGTCGGTGCCGGAAGCCGATATCTGCACCGGCGGACTGCTCGACCTGCTCGGCGGACTCTACCGGCGCGGCGTCGACCTCGACTGGCAGGCGATCGCACCGGATGATGCCCGGCGGGTCCGGCTGCCCGGCCATCCACTGTTGGAAACCCGCTGCTGGGTGGACCTCCCGTCCTACGCACCCGCCCCACAGCCCGCCGCTCCCACCTCCACGGGACCTGACCCCGCAGACCCGGTGCAGTGGTTGCGCGCGACCCTGCGCGACCTGCTGCACAGCGATGACGATATCGATGCCGACGCCGACTATTTCGAGATCGGCGGCAATTCGATCATCGCGGTCCAGCTCGTGGACCGGGTCGAGGAGAACTACGGGTTCCGGCCGAAACTGCTCGATGTCTATGAACATCCGACGCTCGCCGAATTCGCGCAGCTGCTGTCGGGCCCGCGCGAACACGCGACCGAACCCGCGATACGGGAACCGGTGCCCGCGCTGGTGGCGCATGACGAGCCGGTCATGTCGTCGGGGCAGGAACGCATGTGGTTCCACCACCAGCTCGACCCCATGACCACGCTGTACAACTATCCGGTGGTGCAGCTGCTGCGCGGACCGATCGATATCGACGCCCTGCACGGCACGTTCGAGGATCTGGCCGACCGGCACGAAACCCTGCGCTACAACTTCGCCGAACAGGACGGCGCGCCGGTGCTGCGGATCCGGCCACGGCTCGGCGAGTTCTTCCGGCGGGTGGATCTGAGCGGTGAACCCGACGCCATGGCCGTCGCGCGTGAGCTGGTGCTCGACCATGCCAAGGCGCGGTTCGACCTCGGCGCGGACCCGCTGGTGCGGGTGCTGGTGCTGACGTTGGGGCCGGACCTGCATGTGTTGCAGCTGACCTGCCATCACGCCGTCACCGATGGTGCGACACCGCTGATCCTGAGCCGTCAGCTGCCGGAACTGTATGCCGCGCGGCGCGAGGGCCGTCCGCATCGGCTGGCGCCGCTGCCGATCCGCTACCGCGATTACGCGGCCTGGCATCGCAAGCTCATGGCCGGATCGGCTCTGGATCATGAATTGGCCTATTGGACCGAGCGGCTCGCCGACGCTCCGGTACTGAATCTGCCCACCGATTTCCCGCGTCCGGCGCGCAAGACCTTCGTGGGCGATCTGTATCCGTTCGTGCTGCCCGGCGATCTGGCGGCGCGGCTGCGGGCGCTCGGTCAACGGCATTCGGTATCGCTGTTCGTGGTGTTGCTGACAGGCCTGTATCTGACGCTGGCCCGGCACAGCGGACAACGCGACATCGTGATCGGCACCCCCACCACCGGGCGTGGCCGCCGCGAATTCGAGGATCTGATCGGCTATTTCAACAGCACCGTAGCCCTGCGCACCGATTTCGCGGGCGATCGGGAGCTGCCGCAGCTGCTGGAGCGGGTCCGTTCCGTTGTGCTCGGGGCGTTGGAGCATCAGGAGATCCCGTTCGATCGGGTCGTCAACGCCCTGGTCGATCAGCGTGACCTGTCGCGTACACCGCTGTTCGATGTGCTCTACATCCATCAGGTGACACCGCGCGTCGACCGCGTCGACGGTGCCGCGACCGAACTGTTCGATATCGAGCATTCGGCCGGTAACGAGTTCGGCGGATTGCCGACGGGCACCGCGAAATTCGATCTGACGCTGGTGACCTACGAGTTCACCGACGGCGTCGACCAGGACATGGGTGCGTGCCTGGAGTTCAGTACGGAACTGTTCACCCGGCAGACGGTGGCGCGGGTCGCGCAGGATCTGCTCGGCATCCTCGCGACCATGGCCGATGGGATCGACGGATCGCCGTCGGTGGACGAACTGGTGGCCGGGCCGCAGACGGCGGCGACGCTGGTGCCGACGGATCGGCCGCGTACCGCCGACCGCTCCTACACCCTCGATATCGTCTCCGAACCGGTCGCCGGCAGATTCGCGGACCGGATCGGCGATGAATCCGCGGCGACCGGTATCGACGCCGAGGTGCTCGCCGCATGGACGGTGCTGCTGGCCTGGTACACGGGCGAGGATGTGCTCCACCTCGGCCTCGGATCGGCGGACGTCCCGATGCCCGCCTCCATCGAGTTGACCGAGGACACCACGTGGACCGATCTGGTCGACCGGACCCGCCATATCCGCACTGCCGCAAACCCGTCGGATGACCGGGCGAACTCCACCGATACATCGGCGACCCGCACGTCATCGGGCACCAGCGCACGCAGTCCCGAATCGAGCGCCGCGGTTGCGGTGCGCTATCTCGGATCGGTGACCGGCGATCAACCGCCGGAGGATGACCGGCGTCTCGACCACGCCACCGCGGGCACGCCGGGCACTCGGACGAGCGGCCAGCAAGCTGCGATCCCGGCCACCACCGAACTAGCGGTGTCGTGGACCGCGACCGGCCAAGGCGCCCTCACCGTGCACCTGCATTACGCCACCGAACTGTTCGACCCCGATTCGGCCCGCACCATGCTCGGCGAGCTGCGACGACTGCTCATCGCGCTCCCCGAACAGCCGTCGGAGCCCGTGCACGACACCGCCGCCGCGGCGATCGAGGAATTGGAGATGATCCGATGAGCAGCGAACGGCAGGTCGGTGTGGTCGGCGCGGGCACCATGGGCACCGGAATCGCGCAGTGCCTGGCCCAGGCCGGTGTGCCCGTGGTGCTGGTGGACACCGATCCCGAGGCCATCGCGCGCGCTCGTCGGGGGCTGCGGTCGGCGCTGCGGTTGAGCGTGCTGCTCGGTCGCGGTTCCGGTGCGGCGAACCTCGACGAGATCGTCGGCCGCATCCGATGGTCCGAGCAGCTGGACGCACTGAGCGAATGCACCTTCGTGATCGAATCGGTCACCGAGCGCATCGAACTCAAGGCCGAGATCTTCGCCGAGCTCGACCGCGTGTGCCCCGCCGACACCGTGTTCGCCTCCGGCACCTCGGCCATTCCGATCACGAACCTGGCCGCCGACACCACCCGACCGGATCGGATGCTCGGCCTGCACTTCATGAATCCGGCGCCGCTGACCGAGGTGGTTGAGGTCGTCAGCACCACCGAGACCTCCCCGGACAGCCTGCACCGGGCGCTGAGCCTGCTCGACACACTCGGCAAGAAGGGCATCGTGGTCGGCGACGGGCCGGGATTCGTCATCAACCGGGTGCTGATGCTGTGCATCGCCGAGGCGGGCGCCGTACTGGACACCGGTACCGATCCCGAGACGGTGGATGCCCTGTTCGAGGGATGCCTCGGCCATCGTATGGGCCCGCTGCGCACCGCCGACCTCATCGGCCTGGACAACGTCCTCGACACCTTGATCGTCCTGCGCACCACTACCGGCGATGATCGCTACCGCATCCCGTCGGCGCTCACCGAGCTGGTCGGCGCGGGGCATCACGGGCGCAAGACCGGAAAGGGATTCCATGAATACCCGTGAAGCCGTGCTGGATTCGATGATCCAGGACGCGGTGATCCTGCCCGACTCCGGCGGCCTCGGCAGGCTGGCGCGGCGCAGCGGTGGCGGTGCGGCGGCGGTGGTGCTCGCCGCGCTGGCGGTGCACGCGCATCGGCGCGCGGGGGCGCGCACCGTCACGGTCGGGTTGCGGACGGGGATGGCGGTCCTGCCGGTCGAGGTGAACGTGTCGTCGTACTCGGATTTCGAGACCCTCACCAAGCGGGTGGGCGCTCGGCTGCGGCGGGCACGCCGGACACCGGCTGCCGCGCCGCAAGAACAGCCGACGCTGGTCGCGGCGGCGCAGGACAGCGGTTGGCGGGTCGAGCTGCCCGAATCCGAGCAGCCGGGTTTGGTTCGGTTGTTCACCGAGCTGACCGCGCGGCCGTCGCAACCGGTCGGCCGCGCCGACCTCATCGGACCGGACGAGTACGAGGAGCTGATCCACCGCTACAACGCCACCGCACACGATATCGATGCGGCGGCGACGATCACCAGCGGATTCGAGGCCGTGGTTGCCCGCACACCGGAGGCGACCGCGTTGGTCTGCGGCGAAGAATCGCTCACCTATGCCGAACTCGACGCCCGCGCCGATCGCCTCGCCCGCGTCCTGATCGACCACGGGGTGCGCCGGGAGAGCGTGGTCGGGCTGGCCATGGCGCGTTCGGTCGAGGCGATCGTCGCCGTCTACGCGGTATTGAAGGCGGGCGGTGCGTACCTGCCGCTGGACCCGGGCCATCCGGCCGAGCGGACCGCCAGGATGCTGACGGTGGCGCGGCCGCGCTGCGTACTGACCACCCGCAGGGACGGGTTCACGCATCAGGACACACTCGTGCTGCACGTCGAGGAGCTGGCCGCCGACGATTCGCGGTCGACCGATTCGCTGCCCTCGTCCGCGGAGTACGACGGCCCGCCACGCCCGGACAACCTCGCCTACCTGCTGTTCACCTCCGGGTCGACCGGCACCCCCAAAGGGGTCGGCGTCACGCACGCGGCGCTGGTCAACCATCTGGCCTGGATGACCGAGCATCACGGCCTCGACCACACCGACGCGGTGCTCCAGAAGACGCCGACCACCTTCGACGTGTCGATCTGGGAACTGCTGTGGCCCTTGCAGATCGGCGCGCGCCTCGTCATCGCGCCGACCGAGGCGAACACCGACCCGGAGCTGGTGGCGCGCTTGATCGCCGAGCAGGGCGTGACGACGGTCCAGTTCGTGCCCGCACTGCTGAGCAGCCATCTCAATGCCGCCACGCTGCCGCCGGGACTGCGACGGGTACTGATGATCGGTGAGACGCTCACCCCGCAGCTGGCGCACCGCTTCGCCGCCGCCTGCCCCGCGCGGTTGCACAATCTCTACGGGCCCACCGAGGCGACCGGGGCCGTCACCGGCCATCGGGTGCCCGCCGGTCTGCCTTCACGGATTCCGATCGGCACGCCGGGCTGGAACACCCGCGTCTATGTGCTCGACGCGGGTCTGCGGCCGGTGCCGCGCGGTGTCGCGGGCGAACTGTATCTGGCCGGACCGCAGCTGGCGCGCGGATATCACGGCGATCCGGCGCGGACAGCGGCACAGTTCGTGACCGATCCGTTCGAGCGGGGCGCTCGGATGTACCGCACCGGCGATATCGTGCGGTGGGATCCGGCAGCGGAGGTGCTCGACTACATCGGCCGCGCCGATTTCCAGATCAAACGTCACGGTGTGCGTATCGAACCCGGTGAGATCGAAGCCGTCCTCGCCGATTGCGCGGCGGTGGCGCAGGCCGTCGTCGTCCAGCGCGGTGACGGCAGGCTCGCCGCCTACGTCGTCGCGGTGACGGGGCGTGCATGCACTGAATCGGTGCTGCGGGAACAGCTTTCCCATCGGCTGCCCGCCGCCATGCTGCCCGACGATATCGTGGTGCTCGCGGCCCTGCCGACCACCTCGGCGGGCAAAGTGGACCGGGCGGCATTGCCAGCACCAGCCGCACCGGCGACCCCGTACCGTGCGCCGTCGGGAGCGATCGAGGAGACCATCGCCGCGGTCTACGCCGAGGTGCTCGGCCGGGACCGGATCGGTGCCGAGGAATCGTTCTTCGCGCTCGGCGGTGACAGCGTCATGTCGATTCTGCTGGTGTCGCGGGCCAAATCGCGCGGGGTGTGGTTCACCGCGCAGCAGGTGTTCGAACAGCGCACCGTGGCCGGGCTGGCCCGCATCGCGACGACCGGCGCCGAAACTCCGGCCGCGCCGGCGGAACTGCCTGGCGGTGGCGTCGGCGAGCTTCCGGTGACTCCGGCCATCGGATTCGGGCTGTGGCTCGCCGAATCCGGGGCAGGCGGATTCGATCGTTTCGCGCAGCCGATGGTGCTGACACTGCCCGTCGGCGTCGACCGCACCGGTCTGTCCGCGGTGCTCGCCGCCGTGCTCGAACGGCACGATATGTTGCGGGCGCGGCTGTATCGAGATGCCAGCGGGCAATGGCGGCTGTTCGCCGACCCCGCGAGCGTCGTCGACCTCGATGCGCTGCTCGAGCGGATCGAGTTCCCCGCGACCGCCGATGACCGTGCGCTGGCCGACCTCACCGCGGCCGCTGTCGACACCGCGTTCGACGGTCTGGCACCGGCCGAGGGGCGTGTGGTGCGCTGCGTCTGGCTCGAACCGGATCGACCCGACCGTGCCGGGCGTCTCGTGCTGGCTATCCATCACATCGCCGTGGACGGGGTGTCCTGGCGCATCCTGATCCCGGATTTCCTCACCGCCTGGGCGCAGTACACCGACGGCCGTCGACCGGCGCTGCCCGCGGCGGGAACCTCGATGCGGCGATGGACACACACCCTGCATGAACAGGCCCACCACGCCTCGCGTATCGCCGAACTGCCGCGCTGGCGCGAGATACTCGATGGTCCCGATCCGCTGCTGGGCGATCGTCGGCTCGATCCGATGGTGGATATCGCCGCGAGGGTGCGGCGGGTGCGGATCGAATCGGACCGCGAGACCACCGCGGCGGTGCTGTCGATGCTGCCCGAGCGCTACCACACCAGCGCCAATGTGGTGCTGCTGACAGCTCTCGCGCTGGCCGTGACGCGGTGGCGCGCCCAGCTCGGGCGGCCGTCGGCGTCCACGCTGGTCCGGCTGGAATCGCATGGCCGGGAGGCGGATCTGGCGCCCGGCGCGGACCTCTCGCATACCGTCGGCTGGTTCACCGCGATCTTCCCGTGCCGGTTCGATCTGTCCGACATCGATGTCGATGCCGCCTTCACCGGTGGCGCCCCGCTCGACGCGGCTCTGAAAACCGTGAAGGAACAGCTGGTTTCGGTGCCGGGTTCGGGGATCGGCTATGGATTGCTCCGCTATATGAACAGTGAGACCGCACGCTCGCTGCCCGCCGAACCGGGACAGATCGCCTTCACCTATCTGGGCGCGGTGAGCGCTGCCCACGACACCGCATGGCTGCCCGCGACCGATCCCACCGCGACACCGCATCCCGGTGATCCGCACCTGCCCGCTGCGGCGGCCGTATCGATCGACGCGCTGGTGGTCGACGGACAGCTCAGCACCGGGTTCTCCGCCCCGGACACCCTGCTCGACGCACCGGCGGTGGGTGCGCTGACCGAGCTGTGGGCCGAGGCGCTGACAGCGCTCGCCGCGCACAGCCGCGACCGCGCGGCCGGTGGACGAACGCCTTCGGACTTTCCGCTGGTCACGCCGTCGCAGCGGGATATCGACCGGTGGGAGGCGACATACCCCGGCCTGGTCGATATCTGGTCGCTCACCCCGATCCAGGAGAAGTTCGCCAGATACGCACTCGCCCACGCCGACGATATCGACGTCCACACCACCCACTTGCGGTTGGCGGGGACGGGCACGCTGGACGCCGCCCGACTGCGCGCCGCCGCCCGCGCGGTCGTCGACCGGCATCCGGGGTTGCGGGCCGCGTTCGAGACCGACAGCTCCGGCGGGCTGTGTCAGCTGGTGACCGTGCCGGTCGCCATCGACTGGCGCGAACTGGACCGGCGCGACGACGAGTCCGGGCTCGACGCCCTGCTGCACGATGAGCTGATCCGGCCGTTCGACCTCACTGCCGCACCGCTGATCCGATTCCTGCTGATCCGGGTGGTCGAGGGCTGGCGGTTCGTGGTGACCAGCCATCGCCTGCTCATCGACGGCTGGTCGGTGCCGGTACTGATCGGTGACCTGTGGTCCGCTTACACCGGTGAAGCGGTGCGACCCGTCGCCGGTTCGTATCGGACGTTCCTGGAGTGGCGGGCGAGGCAGGATCGGGACGCGGCCGCGACGGCCTGGCGTGATGCGCTCGCCGGGGTGGGCCCGGCCGCGCTGCTCGCCGCGCCCGGCGCGGTACCCGCCGATCCGGCGACGCCGCCCGTCGAACATCGGCTCCGGCTGTCGGAGCAGGACACTCGTGGGCTGTCCCGGTTGGCGACCGATGCCGGAGTCACCGTCAATACCGTCCTGCAATGTGCGTGGGCGCTGGTGCTCGGGCGGTTGACGGGGCGGCGCGATGTGGTGTTCGGGACGGTGGTGTCGGGGCGGCCCGCGGAGGTGCCCGGCGTCGAGGCGATGGTCGGCTCGTTCATCAATACGGTGCCGGTGCGGGTCCGGTGGGAGGACCGTGCGGCGGTGCGCGCGCTGCTCACCGGACATCAGGACGCGCAGGCCGCGCTGGTCGACCACCAGTACCTCGGCCTGGCCGAGATCGAGGAATCGACGGGTGTCGCGGTGCGTGAGCTGTTCGACACGCTGCTGGTCTTCGAGTCCTATCCGGCGGATTACGAGAACCTGCTGGCAGCAGCCGAATTCGACGGTATGGCGATCACCGGATTCGAATCCGAGGAGATCACCCTGTTCCCGCTGACCGTCACCGCATGGCCGGGCACGCGACTGCATCTGCGCATCGATCGGCACCGGGACCTGGTGGGCGACAGCCTGATCCAGCAGGTCATCACCGAATTGCACGACGTGCTCGGCATGCTCGCACGCGGCGAAACCTTCGAACGGTAGGGGCATCGTGGTGGATTCCGCACGCCGTTGGCCGCTCACCGTGGCCCAGCAGGAGATCTGGGCGGGGAGCGTGCTCGACGAGACCGGGCGCCGATTTCTGGTCGGTGGATACGTCCACCTGCATGGGCACGTCGACGGCGGGGTATTCGAGCGGGCGCTACGCAGTGCGGTCGCCGGGAGTGAGACCTTGCGCGCCGGACTCGATCTCTCGGGTTCCCGGCCGTGCCAGGTGGTGCACGACTGCACCGACTGGACCCTGCATCGCCGGGACTTCGCCGATGCCGCCGACCCGATGGGCGCCGTCCGCGCGTTCATCGTCACCGAATTCGAACGTCCCTATGACCTGACCAACCCGCCGCTGTTCGACCACTATCTGCTCGACCTCGGCGCGGCGGGTCAGGTGTGGTTGCTGCGGGCGCATCATCTGATCTTCGACGGCGGGGCCTCGCTCGCGCTGATCCGTCGAGTGGCCCGCACCTACGGCGAACTGCTCGACGGCGCTCCCACACCCACCGGCATATTCGACACCATGTCCGCGCTGGTCGACGGCGACCTGCGCTACCGGGCCTCCCGCCGGTTCACCGACGATCGCGCCTTCTGGGCCGACCGGCTGGCCGGAGCAGGCGACGCGCCGACCTTCGCTCAGGCGCCGATCCCACCGCATCGGCCCGCACCGATCCGGCACAGCGGTGCGCTGAGCGCCGAACGTCGGCGCTCCTTCCGCGACGGCGCCGACCGCTACGGCGTCGGCTGGCCCGCCCTGCTCGCCGCGACCACCGCCGCCCTGCTGCACGCCGACACCGGCGCGCGGTCGGTCGTGCTCGGGCTCACCGTCCCGGCGAAACGTTCCTGGCATGCCCTCGGCATGACCTCCAACATCGTGCCGCTGCGCATCCCCATCGACCCGGCCGCCCCGCTGGCCGAACTCGCCACGACGGTGCAGGCCGAGTTCCGCACAGTCCTGCGACACCAGCACTACCGGCGATTCGACATGCTCGCCGACGGCTTGGTGGCGGGCGGTGAACGTCGGATGGCGGGCCCGACCCTCAACATCATGCCGATGCCACCCGACATCACCTTCGGCACCATCCCCGCCACCCTGCACGAGGTAGCGCCCGGCCACACCGACGGTTTCAGCATCGGCGTCTACGACAACGGCACCCCCACCCTGCGCATCGACTTCGACACCGGCTCCGACCGCTGGACCCGCCACGAACTCGCCGCCCACCACACCCGATACCTCGCGACCCTCCACGCCCTGTCCACCGCACCACCCGACCTACCGCTGGCCCGACTCCGATACGACACGGTGCCGGGCGAGCCGAGAGCGGGCCACGCAACAGCACCGGCGAGCACAGTGTCCGGCGGCACCCTTGCCGACTGGTTCGAACGGCGAGCGCGGGTATCGGGCGATGCCGTTGCCGTGGTGCACGGCGGCCGGAGGCTCACCTATGCCGAGTTGGATCGGCGGGCCGGGGTTCTGGCTCGCGGGATCAGCGAATGCGGCGTGGGTGCGGGTGATTTCGTCGCCGTCGCGGTGTCACGGTCGGTGGAGCTGATCGTCGCGATCGTCGCGGTGGTGAAATCCGGTGCGGCCTATGTTCCGCTGGAACCGGAGCAGCCCGCCGAACGCACACGGATGATCCTCACCGATGCGAAACCCGCGCTGCTGATCACTACACCGGATTTCGCGGACGTTCCCGATCGGCTGCCGGTGCTGCGGATCGAGACCGATGGCGGTATCGATGCGTCCGACGCCGATCACCACGAAAACGACCACCGCACAAGCAAACCAGCTCCCAGCCGGAGTGCGTCGCTACCCGCGCGCCACCACGGTCCCGACGGGCCGCGCGACGCCGGTACTCGGCCCCCTTGTCCGCCGAGACATCCGCGACCCGGCGACCCGGCCTACGTCATCTACACCTCCGGCTCCACCGGTCGCCCGAAAGGTGTTGTCGTCACGCACGCCAACGTGGTTCGGCTGTTCCAGGCGACGCAGCGGTGGTTCGGGTTCGGTGCGCAGGATGTGTGGACGCTGTTTCATTCGATCGCATTCGACTTCTCGGTGTGGGAGATGTGGGGTGCGCTGCTGTACGGCGGGCGGCTGGTGGTGGTCGATGCCGATACCGCGCGGGCTCCGGGTGATTTCCTCGAGGTGTTGATCCGTGAGCGGGTGACGGTGCTGAATCAGACGCCGTCGGCGTTCGGGCTGCTCACAGCTGCGGCAGCCGCGCGCACCGACGCCGAACTCGCCGTGCGGGTGCTGATCTTCAGCGGTGAAGCGCTGCCGCCGTCGCTGCTCGGCGAATGGCCCGCGCGGTATCCGCGGCAGCGGCTGGTCAATATGTACGGCGCCACCGAGACCACAGTGCTGACGACAGGGCATGTCCTCGACGCCACGCCGTCCGGTGACGCCCTCGGCGGGACCATCGGCGAACCGATCGCCGATCTGCGCTGCTACGTGCTCGACGCGGCGCTGCGGCCAGCGGCCGACGGAATACCGGGTGAACTCTACGTTTCCGGCCCCGGCGTCGCGGCCGGCTATCTGCGTCGCCCCGATCTCACGTCGGTGCGGTTCGTGGCCGACCCGTTCGGTCCGCCCGGTGCGGTGATGTATCGCAGCGGCGATCTGGCCCGACGCACCGCGGCAGGTCTGGAATATCTGGGGCGCGCGGATCGGCAGGTCAAGATCCGCGGCTACCGGATCGAACCGGGTGAGGTCGAGGCGGCGCTGGTCCGGCAGCCGGGGGTGTCGGCGGCAGCGGTCGTGCCGGAGGAACTCGCTGGTATCGGCCTGCGGCTGATCGGCTACGTCGTCACCGACGACACCGATACCGCACCGATCCGGGCGGGTCTGACGGAACTGTTACCGCCGCAGGCGATCCCCGCCCTACTGATCCCGATACCCGCGCTTCCACTGACCGGCAACGGCAAAGTAGACCGGCGCGCCCTGCGGGCGACCCGCGCCAGACGTGAGGCCGGATCCGGGGTCGAACCACCACGCACCGAACGCGAGGAGGTACTGCTCGAAACCTTCGTCACGGCATTGGGGCACAGCGGGTTCGGCGTCACCGACGAGTTCTTCACCCTCGGCGGCGACAGCATCCTCGCCATCCGGGTGGCCGATCTGGCCCGCGCACGGGGCCTGGCGATCAGCACGAAGGACATCTTCACCCACCGGACCGTGCGCACGCTGGCCGCCATCGCCACCTCCGCTCCGGTATCGGTGCCCGAGCCGCCTCCGGCGCCGATCGAGGTCACCGACGAGGTGCGCGACCGGCTGGTGCGGCGATTCGGACCGATCAGCGATCTGCTGCCCGTCACACCGCTGCAAACCGGTCTGCTGTTCCACTCCCGGCTCGACGATTCATCCGGCGACGACCCGTATGTCGTACAACTGCAACTCACCCTGCGCGGCGATCTGCACCCGGACAAGCTCCGAGACGCGGCGCGCACGCTCGTCCACCGTCATCCACAGCTGGCCGGTGCGTTCGCCATCGACGAACAACCCCTGTTCGTGGTACCGCGAACGCGGGAACCACGCTGGTACAGCGCTGATCTCGCCGACGCCGCCGACCGCGACCGGGAAATCGCCTCGATCGCCGAGCGGGACCGGCATGGCATCGACCCGAGCGAACCGCCGCTGCTGGCGTTCTCCGTCGCCCGCATGGACCGGCAGCAGTGGCGGCTGATCCTCACCGTGCATCACACCCTGCTCGACGGATGGTCACTCGGCCTGCTGCTGCGCGAGCTCTTCCACACCTACCGCGACGCGAAACTACCTGCACCGCAACCCTATCGACGTTTCCTCGACCAACTGGCCGCCCGGCCGATCGGACCGGCACTCGCGGCTTGGCGGCGGGTGCTCGACGGCGCCGAACCCTGCCTCGTCGGCCGTGCGTCGCCGCATCACGCCGAACCCGTCACCCATACGGTCCGCATCCCGGACGAGGTCACCGCCGCGCTCACCGCGCGCGCCGCCGCCAGCGGATTGACGCCGAACTCCGTCGTCCAGGCGATCTGGGCGCTGCAACTCGCCCGGCTCACCGCACGCACCGATATCGTCTTCGGCATCGCGGTATCCGGCCGCTCCGACGGTGTCGACACCAGCGAGACGATCGGCATGCTGCTCAACACCGTCCCGGTCCGCATCCGGCTGCGCCCGGCCGAGACCGCCTACGACCTGGCCGGACGGATCCAAGCCCAGCGCACCGAACTCCTCGACCACGACCACCTCGGGCTCACCGATATCCTCGGCACCCGCGGCGCGGGCGCCCTGTTCGACGCCGCCGTCGCCTTCGAGAACCATCCGATCGATATCGCACCGCTACTGGGCACCGACCTCACCGTCACCGCCGTCGACAGCCGCGACCGCACGCACTATCCGCTGGCGTTGACCGTCTACCCGGTCGGCGGACTGGTCCTGCGGGTCACCGTGCGGCCCGAACAGCTCATCGCCGAGACGACGGCCGAACAGATCGCGGCCGGTATCCTCGCCACCTGCGCCGCCGTCGCGCAGGAGCCGGACCGGCTCGTCGCGCGTATCCCAGCCGTCTCACGCGAACTGACCACGCGCACACACACTTTCGGACGCGGCCCGCAAGTCCCGACCGACGACCGCTCACTCGGCGCGGTATTCGCGGCGGTGACGGCGGCTCACCCCGACCGTCCTGCGCTGTGGTGGGCGGGCACCGAGATCACCTACCGCGCGCTGTCCACCCGCGCGAACCGGCTGGCCACGCACCTGGCCGAGTACCACGGCGTGCGAGCGGGCACCGCTGTCGGTCTGCGACTGCCGCGTTCACCGGAGCTGGTGCTTGCCGTTGTCGCGCTCGCCGAACTCGGCGCGATCTGTGTGCCACTGCATCCGCAGGACCCGCCGCGACGGGTGGCCGAGATCGTCGAACGCACCGACGTGACCATGCTGCTCGACGATCTCGGCGAACTACGCGCGATGGAACGCGACGCCGCCGCACACTCCCCCGACCGGCCCGGCCGTCCGGTGCCCGCCGACGCCACCGCGTGGTTGATGTTCACCTCAGGCTCCACCGGCACACCGAAGGGCGCCCGCATCACCCACCGCGCCATCGTCGCGCGCTGCCTGGACGCCACCGCCCGCGGCCCGGAACATCAACGGATACTGCTGCATTCGCCCTACACCTGGGACTCGGTGGTGACCGAGCTGTGGCGGCCGCTGCTCACCGGGCACTGTATCGCGGTGGCCGCGCCCGGCCCGCTTACCGCGCCCGATTTCCGGGCGGTGCTCGCGGCGAGCGAGGTGACGTCACTGTTCCTGTCGGCCGGACTGCTCACCGCGCTGGCCGATCAACTGGCCGACTGTTTCACCGGTTTGCGCACGCTCGCGGCGGCCGGTGATGTGCTGGCCCCGGCCGCGGTCCGCGCCGCCCGGGCCGTGCACGCGGAGCTGCCGGTGGTCAATCTCTACGGCCCTGTCGAGGCCACCACCTTCGCCACCGCCCACGCCGTCGCGCCGGGGCCGGTCGATGACGAACCGCTGCCGATCGGCAGGCCGGTCGACAATACCGAGGTCTGGGTGCTCGACACGATGCTGCGGCCGGTAGCGCCGGGCGTGACCGGCGAGATCTACCTCGCGGGCGCCGGTCTCGCCGACGGCTATCACGAGCTGCGCGAGACCACGGCCGTGCGGTTCGTCGCGAATCCATTCGGATCCGTGGGTTCGCGGATGTATCGCACCGGCGATCATGGCAGCTGGGACGCCGACGGCGTGTTGCGTTTCGCCGGTCGCGGCGACCGGCAGGTGAAGGTCAACGGCATCCGGGTGGAGCCGGGCGAGATCGAGGCGGCATTGCACCGGGTGCCCGGTGTGACCGCGGCCGTGGTCACCGCGCGACGCGCGGGCACCGGAACCACGCTGATCGGATACGTGGTGTCGGATATCGCGGTCGATCCGGTGGCGGTGCGAGCGCGGCTGGCCGCGCTGCTGCCGGGCTATCTGGTGCCCGCGGCGGTGATCCGGTTGCCGTCGCTGCCGCTCACCGTCAACGGCAAGGTGGACCGGGCCGCACTACCGGCGCCGGCGGCGACCACCGCGCATACCGCGCGCACACCACGTCAGCAGCTGCTGGCCGGGCATTTCGCCGCCATGCTCGGGCTACCCGAGATCGGCATCGAGGACGATTTCTTCGGTGTCGGCGGCAATTCGCTGGCCGCGATCCGGCTGGTCGGCGTGTTGAGCCGCGAACTCGGCGTCACGGTGACGCTGCGTGATCTCTTCGAGGCGCCCACCGTCGCGGCGCTCGATCATCGCCTCGACGGACGTGCGCGCACCGGCCACACCCGGCAACCGATCGGGGTCGGGCCCCGCCCCGCCGCCATCCCGCTCAGCCCGGCCCAGCAACGGTTCTGGACCATCAACTATCTGGCCGAAGGCCGCGCCGACTACCTCATGTCGGCCGCCCTCGACCTGCGCGGCGACCTCGATACCGCCGCGGTGCGCGCCGCGATCGACGAGGTGGTGCGGCGGCACGAGATACTGCGCACCGTCCTACCCTACCGCCCGTCCGGCCCGATCCAGCAGGTCCGGGAATTCCGTTCCGACGCCGTCGATTTCCGAATCCTCGACCTCACCGACGACACCGCCCTCGACCGCGAACTCGCGCTCGAGTCCGGTACCGGGTTCCAGTTGATGAGCCAGCCGCCCTGGCGGGCCAGGCTGTATCGGCTCGGCGCCGAACGGTCCGTGCTGCTCGTGGTCCTGCATCACAGCGCGGGCGATGCCGAATCCCTGGTCACCCTGTTCCGCGATATCGAGTTCGCCTATCGCGCACGAGCGATGGGCCGCGCACCGGACTGGCCCGGTCCCGCGGTGCAGTACGCCGATTACACGCTGTGGTTGCGCGAGCGGGTCGGCGCCGAAACCGATCCGGGCAGTCTGATGAGCACCCAGGGCCGGTACTGGCGTGAGCGCCTCGCCGGACTGCCGACGCGCCCACCGCTTCCGGCGGATCGGCCGCGCATCGCCGGACAGCGCAGCCGTGCGGCGGTGACGTCGAGCCAGCTGAGCGCGCGACAGCATGCGCGACTGGCCGATACCGCCCGCGCCTGCGGCGCGAGCACCTATATGGCACTGCACGCCGCACTCGTCTGTGCGCTCACCGATCTCGGCGCCGGTGCCGATCTGGTCATCGGCACGGCCCTAGGCGGACGCGACAGCACCGAACTGGACACCCTGTGCGGCTGCGTCGTCGATACCGTCCTGCTGCGCACCGACACCGCCGCCGCCCCCACCTACCGCGACCTGATCCGCCAGGTCCGCGACCGGGTCCTGGAAGCCGCCGACAACAAGGACTACCCCGTCGACCGCCTCATGGCCGAACTCAACCCCGCCGCCACACCGGATCATCATCCGATCCCGCAGATCGCCACCACCTATATCCGGGAACCCCTACCCGCCAATGCATTCGACGGCATCGACGTGGCCCTCCGTCCGGTGATCCCGCACCACACCGAGTTCGAGCTGCTGCTGAGCCTGCGCGAAACACTCACCGACGACGGCACCCCCGCCGGTATCCGCTTCGACCTCGTCTACGCCGCCGACCTGTGGGGACCGACCACGATGACCACCCTCACCGACCGCATCCACACCGCCGTCACCACCCTCACCACCAACCCCGACCACCCACTCTCCACCCCACAACCCACCCACACCTGAGCGCCGAGTGGCACCTCGGTGAGGGGGCTACTCGCGTTTTGCCGCAGCCAGGTGCCGCTCGTCGAGGTCAGGCGCGGAGGGCGGCGGCGAGGGCGGGGTTGACGGCCATGGCGAGGGCGAGCAGGGATTCGACGAGGAGGTCGATCAGGTCGTCGCGGGTGATGGTTTCATTGCGCAACCAGGACAGGGTGGATTCCTCGGTGAAGGCGATCCAGCCGCGGACGGCCAGCACCAGGCGGGGGTGATCGCGTTCCTCGGGCGGCATGGGGACCTGGGTGAGGATGATGTCGACGATCGCGTTGCGGGTCTGTTCGACCAGGGCGACGAGGTCGGGGCTGGAGCTCGCCGGGCCACGCAGCAGCGCCAGATACGAGGTGCGGTTCTCGCTGACGTAGTCGATGTAGCGGCTCACCGAATCGCGCAGCATCTCGAACAGGCCGAGGTCCGGGTCGGGTGCGACGCGCATCAGCAGTTCGGCGTTCGCGTGGCGCACCACTTCGAGCTGGAAGTCCTGTTTGGTGGGGAAGTAGTGGAACAGCAGACCGCGCGAGATACCGGCCTGAGCAGCGATTTCGCTGACGGAGATGTCCTCGATGGAGCGTTCGCCCAGCATCTTGACGCCGAGATCGATCAGTTGTGTGCGTCGCTGGTCCGGGCTCAGCCGGACACGCTTGGCGGTTTCTCCCGGACTCGTGCTCACGATGACCATCCTACTGAACGTGGGTCAATACTGTTGACTGCGACTCAATAAGGCTCTAGTCTGAGTACATGAGTCGCAAGGTTACAGACAAAGCTGTCGCTAACCAGCCCACCCGCCATCTGCGGACGATCATCATCGGCAGCGGATTCGCCGGGCTCGGCCTGGCCATCCGGCTGAGCCAGCAGGGCCGGGACGACTTCCTCGTCCTGGAACGCGGCAGTGATGTCGGCGGCACCTGGCGCGACAACACCTACCCGGGCGCCGCCTGCGATGTGCCCTCACATCTGTACTCGTACTCCTTCGCGCTCAACCCGGACTGGTCGCGCTCGTTCTCGCGGCAGGGCGAGATCCAGAGCTATATCCAGGGCGTCGCCAAGAAGTACAACGTCGGCGACAAGCACATCTTCGATTGCGATGTCACCGGCGCCCGCTGGAACAACGACACCGCCCAGTGGGAGATCACCTCCTCCAAGGGCAACTTCACCGCCGATACCGTCGTCTCCGCGGTGGGCGCCCTGTGTGAGCCGAACCTGCCCGATATCAAGGGCATCAACAGCTTCGAGGGCGAGATCTTCCACTCCGCCCGCTGGAACCACGACGCCGATCTGGCCGGTAAGCGGGTGGCCGTCATCGGCACCGGCGCCTCCGCGATCCAGATCGTGCCCGCCATCGCACCGCAGGTCGGCCACCTCGATGTCTACCAGCGCACCGCGCCGTGGCTGCTGCCGAGGATCGACCGCCCGTATCTGAAGGCCGAACGGCTCGCGTTCAAGTACATCCCCGGCGTGCAGCGGTTGTCGCGCGCCGCCATCTACGCCGCGCGCGAGACCCAGGTCGTCGGCCTCGCCAAGTTCCCGGCGCTCATGCAGGGCTTCGAGCTGCTGGCCAAGGCCAAGCTGCGCTACGAGATCCGCGATCCCGAACTGCGCGCCAAGGTCACCCCGAACTTCCGCATCGGCTGCAAGCGCATGCTGATCTCCAACGAGTACTACCCGGCGCTGGACCGCGACAATGTCGATGTGGTCACCGACGGTATCGCCGAGGTGCGCGCGAACTCGATCGTCACCGAGGACGGCACCGAACGCGAGATCGACGCGCTGATCGTGGCGACCGGATTCCACGTGACCGATTCACCGACCTACGAGACCATCACCGGTAAGGACGGCCGGACCCTCACCGAGGTCTTCGACGATATCGGCCAGCAGGGCTACAAGGGTTCCTCGATCGCGAACTTCCCGAATATGTTCTTCCTGCTCGGCCCGAACGTCGGGCTCGGCCACACCTCGATGGTGTACATGATCGAATCGCAGATCAACTACATCGCCGACGCGCTGGCCACCATCGACAAGCGGGATCTGCGCACCGTGGAGGTGCGCCGCGAGGTGCAGGACAGCTACAACGCCGAACTCCAGCAGAAGCTGGCCAAGAGCGTCTGGCTCACCGGCGGCTGCGCCAGCTGGTACCTGGACAAGCACGGCAACAACACCACGCTGTGGCCCGATTTCACCTTCGAATTCCGTAGGCTGACCAAACAATTCGATGTCGACGCCTATGACACGACGATCAATGACAACTCTCGCCCCGATCTGAAAGTGGTGGCTGCCCAGTGAGCAAGGACGCTTACTTCCGTAACAAAGTATGTGTGGTAACTGGTGCCGGTTCGGGCATCGGTCGTGCGCTGGCCATCGATCTGGCGCGCCGCGGCGCCAAGCTGGCGCTGTCGGATATCGATACCGACGGCCTCGCCGAGACCACCCGGCTCGTCGAGCAGCTGGGCGCGCAGGTGAAATCGGATCGGCTCAATGTGGCCGAGCGCGAAGCGGTGCTGCTCTACGCCGACGCGGTCAAGGAACACTTCGGCGTGGTGCACCAGGTGTACAACAACGCCGGTATCGCCCACCACGGCGATGTGGTCAAGACCGAGTTCAAAGATTTCGACCGGGTCATGGACGTCGATTTCTGGGGCGTCGTCAACGGCACGAAGGCGTTCCTGCCGTATCTGATCGAGTCCGGTGACGGTCATGTGGTGAACGTGTCCAGCCTCTTCGGCCTCATCGCGGTCCCCGGTCAGAGTGCCTACAACGCGGCCAAGTTCGCGGTGCGCGGCTTCACCGAGGCGCTGCGGCAGGAGATGATCGTCGCCAAGGCGCCGGTGCAGGTGACCTGTGTGCATCCGGGCGGCATCAAGACCGCCGTGGCGCGCAACGCCACCTACGCCGACGGCATCGACGGCAAGAACGCCAGCACGATGTTCGACAAATACCTGGCCATCCACTCCCCCGAAATGGCCGCCAAGACCATCACCGAGGGTGTGCGCCGCAAGCACGGCCGGGTGCTGATCGGCTGGGAGGCCAAGTTCCTGGATCTGTTCGTGCGCGTCACCGCCTCGGGCTACCAGCGCATCTCGGCCACCGTCGAGCGCCGCTTCCTCCCCTGATCGGCACCGTTGATGCGTGATATCGCCCTGCCACTGCCGGTGGCACGCACGATCCTGAGCCCGGTCTTCCGGCTCACGCTCAATGATCGGCTGCCCTGGCGGCTGCAACGAGTGCTGCTGGACGTGGGCTCGCGATTGCAGCCCGCCCCGGCGGGCACCGAGGTGCGCCGGGTCCGGCTCGCCGGACGTCCCGCGGATCTGTTCACCGCGGGTACCTCCACCGAGGGCGCCGTGCTCTATCTGCACGGCGGCGGCTACGCGGTCGGTTCGCCGACCAGCCACCGGGCCCTGACCGCGCGGTTGGCCCACGAAACCGGTTGCGCGGTCTACTCGCTGGACTACCGGCTGGCGCCGGAGCACCCGTTCCCGGCCGGACTCGACGACGCCGAAGCCGCGTTCCTCGACCTGGTCGACACCCACGGCTACGCACCCGGTCAGATCGCGATCTCCGGCGATTCGGCCGGTGGCGGCCTTTCCCTGGCCACCGCACAGCGGCTGATCGCGCGCCACGGCCACACCCCGGCCGCGCTCGGTCTGATCGCACCATGGACCGATCCGAACCAGATCCCCGATCGGGACCGCGATCTGGTGATCAGCAAGCCGTGGTCGCGCTCATGCGCGGGCGCCTATCTCGGCGACGGTGACGGCACCGATCCCGGCTACGCGCCGTTGCTCGGCGAACTGCGCGGACTGCCGCCGACCTACGTGCAGGTCGATGTCAGCGAGCTGCTGCACGGGCAGTGCACCGAGCTGACGGCCGCGCTCCGCAAGGCCGGGGTCGAGGTCACCTTCACCGAGAGTCGCGGTCTCTGGCACGTCGCGCAGTTGCAGGCGGGACTCGTCGGACCCGCCGCCGCGGTGCTGAGCGAGATGGCCGGATTTTTGTCCGAAGCCATACGCCCAGCGCATATTCGCGACTTAGGATGAGTCAGCTCAGGTCCGTATCCGCTCGTCGTTGAGCGGATACGGACCTTTTTGTGGTGGTCGACGTCACGGCCCCCACACAGGTGCCGTAAATTACCGATCAGTAAACCCACGTGGAAGGGCCATGATGCGAGAGTTCGAAGCCCCGGCTTCCTACACCATCCCCGAAGACGCCAATAATTCCGACAACGTCTTCCGCCATGCCGAACAGTCGCCGAACGCGGTGCTGTTCAATGTGCCCAACGGCAGCGGCGGCCTGCGGGATGTGACCGCGGCGGAATTCGCGACGACCGTGACCGGCGTGGCCAAGGGCATCATCGCCTCCGGCATCGAACTCGGCGACCGGGTCGCCATCATGGCGCCGACCCGCTACGAGTGGGCCGTGCTCGACTTCGCGATCTGGGCCGCCGGTGCGTGCACCGTCGCGATCTACGACAGCTCGGCCGCCGAACAGGCCAAGTGGATCCTCCAGGACTCCGCGACCAAGCTGCTCGTGGTCGACAGCGATAAGCACCGCGCCACCATCGAGGAGATCGAGGCGGGCTCGCTGCCCGAGCTGGCCGAGACTCTCCAGTTCGACAAGGGCGCGGTCGAGGAGCTGATCTCGCGCGGCGCCGACCTCGACGATCAACTCGTGCACGAGCGCCGCGCCCAGGTCGGCGCCGCCTCGCCCGCCACCCTGATCTACACCTCGGGCACCACCGGGCGCCCCAAGGGCGTCATGCTCACCCACGCCAACCTCTGGGCGGAATCCAAGTCCGACCGGATCGCGCTGGGCAAGTACGTGGCCGAGGGCAAGAAGACCCTGATGTTCCTGCCGCTGGCGCACGTCTTCGCCCGCGCCGTGGCACTGGCCGCCTTCGACGCCAAGGTGATCGTCGCGCACACCTCCGACTGGACCACCCTGGTCGACCAGTTCGGCGCCTTCAAACCGCATTTCATCCTCTCGGTGCCGCGGGTGTTCGAGAAGGTGTTCAACAGCGCCAAGCAGAAGGCGCACGACGGCGGTAAGGGCAAGATCTTCGATGCCGCCGCCGAGACCGCCATCGCCTACAGCGAGGGTCTGGACAACGGCGGCCCCGACCTGGTCACCAAGATCAAGCACTTCGTCTTCGACAAGCTGGTCTACAGCAAGCTGCGCGTCGCGCTGGGCGGGCAGTGCGAGGCCGCGGTCTCCGGCGGCGGCCCCCTCGGCGCTCGCCTCGGCCACTTCTTCCGCGGCGTCGGCGTCACCATCTACGAGGGCTACGGTCTCACCGAGACCACCGCGGCCATCACGGTGAACACCCCCGAGCACATCCGCGTGGGCTCGGTCGGCCGCCCGATCGAGGGCCATGCCGCCAAGATCGCCGAGGACGGTGAGCTGCTGCTCAAGGGTTCGGTCGTCTTCGACGGCTACTGGGGCAATGCCGAGGCCACCGAGGAAGCCTTCGAGGACGGCTGGTTCAAGACCGGCGATCTGGGCGCCATCGACGCCGACGGCTTCGTCACCATCACCGGCCGTAAGAAGGAGATCATCGTCACCGCCGGCGGTAAGAACGTCTCCCCCGCGCTGCTCGAGGATTCGCTGCGGGCGCATCCGCTGATCAGCCAGGTGATGGTGGTCGGTGACGGTCAGCCGTTCGTCGGCGCGCTGATCACCCTCGATCCCGAGGCGCTGCCGGGCTGGAAGGAGCGCAACGGCGTCTCCGCCGACACCTCGATGGAGACACTGGTCGAGAACCCGGCACTGGTCGCCGAGATCGACGCCGCCGTCGCCGACACCAACAAGAAGGTCTCCAAGGCCGAGCAGATCAAGAAGATCCGCATCCTGACCGTCGACTGGACCCAGGAGACCGGCGAACTCACCCCGAAGATGTCGCTCAAGCGCGCCGTCGTGATGAAGCAGTACTCCTCCGAGGTCGAGAAGATCTACAGCTGATCGCTGCGACGATCGCACCGTAATTCACAGTAGGGCCCGGGCACATCTATCGTGCCCGGGCCCTACTGCGCTATCCGGTCCCGCCGCGGACGACAAGCCGGGACCAGCAGCGCGTGCGGTGATCGAGGAAGCGATCCGTTCAGGGGGTGAGGGTTTCGGCCTTGGCACGCTCGGTGGGCGGCTGGGGCCGGGCGGCGGCCGCCGGGCGCAGGAACAGGGCCGAGGCCGCGACGCCGACCAGCAGGATCACGGCGGGCAGATAGGTCGAATCCGCGAGGGCCGAACTGAAGGCGTCCTTGATCTGCTCCGGGATCGGGCCCGCGGTGCCCTCGCCCGCCGGTGCGCCGCCGAGGCCGTTGGCCGTCATCCTGGCCGCGATCAGTGCGCTGATCGCCGCACTGCCGAGGACCGCGCCGACCTGACGGGTGGTGTTGTAGACACCGGCGCCCGCACCCGCCTGGTGCACCGGAAGATTGTGGGTGGCGGTGGTCGCCAGCGGCGCCCAGATGAACGAGTTCGCGAAACCGGCGAGCCCGGCCGCGACCAGGAACCAGACGATCGACGAATCCGGCGTCATCAACAGCGCGAACCAGGCGACGGCGAGCGCGAACGAGGCGAACCCGATCGTCGGTACCACCCGTGGATGCAACCGCCCGGCGAACTTGCCGACCACCGGTGCGCAGACGCCGGTGATGATCGCCATCGGCGCGAACACCAACGCCGATTCCGTCGGCGACATCTCGCGCACGGCCTGGAGATAGAAGTACAGCGGCACCATCAACGCCGTCGTCGCCGCGCCCATCGCCGCGATCGCCAGATTCGACAGTCCGAAATTGCGATCACGGAACAGGCTCAGCGGCAGCAGCGGCTCACCGGTATTGCGCGCCTGATTCAGCACGAACAGCGCGAGCACCAGCACGCCAGCGCCGATCAGCAACCAGATCCAGGCCGACCAGTCGTAGCTGTTGCCCTCCTGGATGCCGAACACCAGCAGACCCATACCGATCGCGCTGAGCACCACACCGGGGATGTCGAACCGATGCGGATGCGTGGGCAGGGCCGGGACCAGCCGCACGGCAAGGACGAAGGCGATGATGCCGACCGGGACGTTGACGAAGAAGATCCACTCCCAGCCCAGGCTGTCGACCAGCAGGCCGCCGAGGATCGGGCCGACGAGCGTGGCGAGCCCGGCCACCGCACCCCACAGGCCCATGGCCGCACCGCGTTTGTCCGGCGGGAAGGTGCGCGTGATCACGGCCATGGTCTGCGGCGTCATCAACGCCGCGCCGAGGCCCTGTACCGCACGGGCGGCGATCAGCATGCCGATACTGCCGGACAGACCGCACCACAGCGATGCCAGCGTGAAGACGGCCAGACCGATCAGATAGATGTTCTTCGGCCCGAAACGGTCGCCGAGGCGCCCGGTCACCAGCAGCGGCACCGCGTAGGTGAGCAGATAGGCGCTGGTCACCCAGATGACCTGGGAGATGTCGGCGTGCAGGCTCTCGAGGATGGCCGGATTGGCGACCGCGACGATCGTGACGTCCAGCAGGATCATGAAGAACCCCACCACCAGCGCGGACAGCGCCAGCCACGGATTGCGTTCGGTGGACATCGATTTCGTTCCTAACTCGGAGGCGGATGACGAGCGACGTCGTTGTCGGGGGTGTCGGATCCGGTGGATGGTTCAGGAGGCGGCGGCGGTGTCGTCGGGCTCCGACGACGATGGGGCCGGTGCGGACTCGCAGGGGTCCATGCGGTGTCCGGTGACGGGATCGAACTCGTCCCAGATCAGCGCGCCGCCGTCGAGTTCGGCGACCATGTGCTCGACCCAGTCGATCTCGGCGCGCACGGTGGCGCGCAGATAGGGCAGCACGATCCAGTAGCGGCGCGGTACCTGTTTGCGTTCGGCCACCGCGATCATGGTGTCGATTTCGGCGGATTGCCCGGCGAGGTGTTCGATCCGTTCCCGCAGCAGCGCCAGCACTTCGGGTTTGGGCAGGTTGTGCGCTTCGCCCAGTGCCACCGGGAAGATCGGATACTCCGGTACCGGTTTGCGCAACAGCTCGGCGACGCGCTCGCGCAGGGTGTCGCGCCCCTCGGCGGTGATCCGGTAGGTGGTGCGTTCCGGACGGTTGCCCGCGCGGTCGATGCCCTCGGCGGTCAGCCATCCGGTATCCGCCAATCGGGCGATCACGTGGTACAGCGAGCCCGGCCGCACCTTGACCAGCTTGTCCTCATGCCGCAGCACGAGTAGCTGATACATCTCGTAGGGATGCATGGGCCGCTCTTCGAGCAGAGCGAGCACGGCGATCGCCAGCGGGGTCACCGTCGTACCCGTGCGCTGCCCCATCTGTGTCCCCTTCCCGGCCGACGCCGCACCTTCGCGGATTCGGCGAGTGCTCACGGAACGCTATCCGCACGCTCCGACATATCCCGTGTCAAATATTCCAACTGGAATATACGGCGCGGAAGTGGTGTGGACAAGGGCACGTGATGGTGGAGACGTCGTCTCCTCAGAGACCGTGGGTATCGAGCCAGTCGCGGGCCAGCCGACCGGGGTCGGCGGCGTCGTCACGGACTCGGGCGACCATGGTGATCAGCTCGTCGGTGGTCAGTTCACCGGCGACGTAGTTCAGCTTCTCCCACTGCCGCTCGTCGAGCGCGCCCTTGCGGACCAGCGCGACCGGGTTCTCGGCGCGTACCGCGTTGTCGTCGTCGGAGAGCACACGCAGTCCCGCCGTCGCGGCAGGCGTCAGGTCCGGGGGACCTGCCAGTACGCCTACTCGAATCCGGCCATCCGACAGGGCTTTTCGCAGTTCGTCCGGGTTCGGGAAGGTGGTGGTCGCGGCGAACTCGCAGCCATCGATCCGCAGGGCCGCCGGTGGTGTGGTGAACACGCCCGGCACCGGCGCGACACCCGCCGTCGAGGTCGAGCATTCGGGCCTGAGATCCGCGACCGATTCGATCGATGTGGGTTCGCCGACGAGCAGACGTGGCCGCAGATCGGCGCCGTCGGCGGCATCGGTGACGACCAGACCCTGTGGCAGCGAACGGTTCAGCTCGGTGGTGACCTGCTCGCCGGACCATGCGGTGGCCCCGCCGGCCAGCTCCGCCAGCAGCGCGCCGTTGTGCTCGCCGGTCAGCGTCACGGTGCCCGCGTCGAGGGCGGCCAACCGGTCGGCGCGCGAGCCGAGATCGCGTGCGACGGCGACGGTCGCACCGGTGCGGGCCAGCGCCTGGGCGTAGATCTCGGCCAGCACGACCGATTCCGCGGTGTCACCGGCACCGACCACCAGCGGTTCGGGCGCGGAACCGTCACCGCAGGACACGGCCACTGTGGCCAGGGCGACGGCCAGGACCCGGCCCAGCACCCGCAGCGGCGCGGCAAGCACCATCGGCGCGACACCAACTTTCCCGAGGAACTGGCCCACGCGGACACAGCCGAGCGGGCGATGAGGTCAGTGGAGAATGTACCGGTGCCTGCCGGGCCGCATCGCCACCTCCCCGCGGAGGGCGAGAATTCCTGGCTCTGCGGTCATTCGCCGCGCGAGGCGTGCCACCCACTTCCGTGTGCCCGGCCGTGATCGGCCGGACGGTGACTCACCGCCCGAACACGATCCGACCGTGCGTCCGCCGAGGTTTCGGCAACTCGGACGAGGACGCACGCGCGCCAGCGGTATCGCCATAGAAAACGAGCGTGGGGCGCCCTCCGATCGGAAGGGCGCCCCACGCTCAGGCATTCAGTGCTTACGCAACACCCTCTGCGCGCGCGGCGGCCGCCACGGCTTCGGCGACGGCCGGGGCCACGCGGGGGTCCAGCGGGCTCGGCACGATCCGGTCGATGGCCAGCTCATCGGCCACCACGGCGAGGATGGCGTCGGCGGCGGCGATCTTCATGCCCTCGGTGATCCGGCGCGCACCCGCGTCGAGGGCACCCTTGAAGACACCGGGGAACGCGAGGACATTGTTGATCTGGTTCGGGAAGTCGCTGCGCCCGGTGGCCACGATCGAGGCGTACTTGGCGGCGACCTCGGGGTGGATCTCCGGGTCCGGGTTGGACATGGCGAACACGATCGACTCCGGCGCCATCGAGGCGATGAGTTCTTCGGCGATCTTGCCCGCGGACAGGCCGAGGAACACATCGGCACCGGCCAGTGCGTCGGCGGCGGTGCCGGTCAGGCCGCGCGGGTTGGTGCGCTCGGCCAGATCGGCCTTGACCTCGTTGAGGTCGGTGCGGTCACGGCTGACGATGCCCTTGGAGTCGAGCACGGTCACATCGGCCACACCGGCGGCGAGCAGGATGTTGGTGCACGCGACACCGGCAGCGCCCGCACCGGACACCACGACCTTCAATCCGGAGGTGCTGCGGCCCTGCACCTTGGCGGCGCCGTTGAGCGCGGCCAGCACCACGATGGCGGTGCCGTGCTGATCATCGTGCATAACCGGGCAGTCGAGGGCCTCGATCACGCGCTTCTCGATCTCGAAGCAGCGCGGCGCGGAGATGTCTTCCAGGTTCACCGCGCCGAAGCTCGGGCGCAGCCGGATCAGGGTCTCGACGATCTCGTCGACATCCTTGGTGTCCAGCACGATCGGGATCGAATCCAGTCCGGCGAACTTCTTGAACAGCGCGGCCTTGCCCTCCATCACCGGCAGCGACGCGCGCGGGCCGATGTCACCGAGGCCGAGCACCGCGGTGCCATCGCTGACGACGACGACCAGCCGGTCGGTCCAGGTGTAGCGCTTGGCGAGCGATTCGTCCTCCGCGATGGCGCGGCTGACCTGCGCGACGCCGGGCGTGTAGGCGATCGAGAGGTCGCGCTGGGTCTCCAAAGGCGCACTCAGCTCTACCGAGAGCTTGCCGCCGAGGTGGCCAGCGAAGATCTCTTCGTGGGTGATCGCCGCGAGGTCGTCGGCGGCATTCTTGCTGGCAGTGGCGTTCGGTGCGTCAGTCACAGATGACACGATTTCACTCCTGCTGGGATCGGTCACAATCGGGGGACGGTTACCGTCGGGTTTTCTGGTACCAGGTGCTTCGTATCGCTCATCGGGTGCGCTGACCGGTACGTTTCGGCTTCTCGACAGCCTTGTCGACGTGGCGCGGCACTGATCCGTCGAGCGGAACCGGACGGGTGGGCCCGGAAAGATCATGCGGGTGGATCCTCGGGACACGACGGTGCGTCGTGCGGCGGTGATCACCGTGATTCCCGTACCCGGCGGTGGCGTAGGTCGGGGGTCCGCAACATTCTGCCAGCCTGCCCGACCACATGCCAAACCGGTGGATCCGGTCGTGGTCGTGCACCATCATTCGAGCGTATGCCGCTGGAATTACCCCGACGTAAGCGGAAACTCGCCTCGTAGGAGGACGCGGCCGTGAGCTGTCCGATGGCGGAGCCGGACGCATGGTGAGATGTGCCGCGACCACCGCGCTCGGAACGCGGGCCGACTCAACCAGGGGCGGCCGGATCGAGCCCCGGCATCCGCCCACCACTGTCACGTGCTCCCGGCCGAGCGGATGCGGGGCGTATCGGGCCCGGCGCCTGCGGTTCGATCGGGGTCCGCGCGGTCTTACGCACCCAGACACTGTCGAGGCCACCCGAGCGCAACCGCACCCGCCACCGGGCGTCCGCCTCGGGATGGTCGGTGCGGCGATGGACGCCGCGGCTTTCGGTCCGGGCCAGCGCACTGTATTCGGTCCACCGGGCGACCGCGAGCAGTGCCGCGGCCTCCCTGGCGCGCAATCCTTCCGCCCCCGCGCCACCCAGGTCGAAGACCGCGCCCGGCCACATATCGTCGAGTTCGGCGATGCTGTGGCGCAGGCTGCCCGCGCTGCGCCAGTAGCTGCGCCGCAGCGGCAGGGTGTGTTCCTGCACCAGGCCGATCACCGCGCGCGGATCGATCCTCGCGACAGGTGCGAGTCCGGCGCCGGGCGCCGACCCGGCGGGTGCGAGCGCGCGCCGATCGGGAATCGGGCGCGCACGGGCGAACCGCGACGCGCTCGCCCCGGACCAGGTCCCCGAGGCGATGGCCCAGGAGCCGCCGAAACCGCTCACCGCACCGCTGACCGCCTCACGGCTGGTGACATCGCCCGCCGCGAACAGTCCGGGGATGGTGGTCGCGCATTCGGCTCCGGTGAGGTGCAGGCCGCCGGTGCCACGCACGGTGCCCTCCAGCACCGCACGCAATGCGATCCCGGAGTGGCGATCGGCGGGGCCGTGACGGCGCGGCAGACGAGGGTGCCGCGCCGGGAGCGCGGCGGGAATCCCGTAGATCTTGCGGCCGTCGGCGAGCGCGGCGAAGGCGGCGCCGCGGTGTCCGTCAAGGGCGGCGCCGGTCTCGTCGTGCAGCGTGGCGAAGGTCGGTCCGTGATCCACCGGGCTCACGTAGGCGGCGGGTGCGAGGCCGTAGGCACCGGAGAACTCCATACCGGACAGTTCCGCGCCCGCCTCGACCGCGAACAGCAGGCCGTCGCCGGTGTCGACATCGGTTCCGGCCCGGCCGGACAGGAACGCGCATCCGCCGGTGGCGACCACCACCGCCGAGGCACGCACGGTCCAGGGCCGGAAGTCGTTGCGCCGCCGCACTCCCGTGGCGCCGGATACGATGCCTTCCCGGTCGACGAGCAGACGTGCTGCCGGATGGTGGTCGAGCACGCGGACACCGGCTTCCAGCGCGGTACGCCGCATCCGGCGCAGATACGCGGCGCCGTCGAGCCAGACGCGCGCCGTATGCGGCCCGCCGGTGAATCGGTGGCCCCAGCCCGCGAGCTGCGCGATCCGATCGTGGGTCTCGGCGAGCACCCGGTGGGTGGTCTCCGGATCACCGAGCCAGCCACCGTGACCGAGCACGCGGCGCACGGTCTCGACCCGTGCGGGTCCTGGCGCGACATTCCACAGCGAAGTGGGGCCCACCGCGGTCGGACCGGCCGCGCCGCAGCGCGCCTTGTCCGCGAGGATCACCCGTGCGCCCGCCGCGGCGGCGGAAACTGCCGCCCAGATTCCGGCGGGACCACCGCCGAGAACCAGAACGTCGGTCTCCCATTCAGCCACAAGGTCAAATGTTGGTGCACAGTTCACCGGCCCGCAACCGATTCAGGTGGATCAACTCCACCATTGTGTCCACAGCAGGACACCGGTCGTGAGGAAAACTATCAGCGATCCGGAAAACGCTGCCAAACCCTTATGCCGATCCGAATACACCTGGGCCACAACGACGATCGCCGCCGACACCACATGCCAGCTCACCGACTCGCCACCCGGACCGGGAAAACCGCGCCGAGCGCCCATGATCGCCGCGGCCACCACCACGAGGGCGAGGACGAACGTTCCGGCGGCGACCATGCCGCTGAGCCCGCGCGCGAGTCTCACGAGCCGATCACCGGCACCCCGGTCGCCTTTCCGACCAGCACCTCGAGTTGGGCGGGATCGGTGGTGAATTCACCGAGCCGGATGGTCTTGTTGCTGCCGTGATAGTCCGAGGAGCCGGTGGTGAGCAGACCGAGTTCGGCGGCGAGGCCCTCCAGCAGCGCGCGGTCGGCCGCGCCGTGGTCGGGGTGGTCGACCTCGAGCCCACCGAGCCCGAGTTCGGCGAGTTCCCTGATGTCGTCGATCGCCAGCAGTCTGCCCCGTTTGCGCGCCCTGGTGTGGGCGAGCACGCTCACCCCGCCCGCGGCGGCGATCATCTCCACCGCCCGACGCAGCGGCGTGTCGGCCTTCTCGGCGTAGTAGCGACCGTGCGGGGCCAGCAGATCGGCGAAGGCGGCGTCGACGGTCGGCACCACCCCTGCCGCGACCAGCGCTCGCGCCAGATGCGGCCGTCCGGCCGACGGCCCGGCCGAGGCGAGCACCGCATCGGGATCGACGGGCAGACCGTCGGCGGCCATCCGCTCGGCCATCGCCCGCAATCGCTCGACGCGTTCGGCCCGCAACCGCTCACGCTCCTCGGCGAAACTGCGATCCGACGGGTCGAACAGGTAGGCGAGCAGATGCACCGACACCGGCCAGCCGTCCTCACCGAGACCGATGCACGACATCTCCATACCGCGGATCAGGGTCAGGCCCTCGGGTCGCGCCGCCACCGCCTCGGCCCAGCCCGCGGTGGTGTCGTGATCGGTGATGGCGACGACGTCCAGTCCGGCCGCCGCCGCGTTCCGCACCAGCTCGGCCGGGGTATCGGTGCCGTCGGAGGCGGTCGAATGGGTATGCAGGTCGATGCGCACGCCCTCCAGTGTGTCAGTGTGCGATCGGCGGGCTGTCCCCATGCCCGGACCAGCCGCGCCAGGACCACAGAGACCCGGCGCCGACCGGAACGCCACCGCGCCGCTGTCGGTCCGGCGCGGACGTAGCATCGACCGGTGCCGTCGATTCCCCCGCTGCCGTACTTCCGAGGTCCGGCGAAGGCCCCGGCCCCGCTGCCGCGGATTCCCGTGCCGACCGCGCGGGCGATCGTCGACTGCGCGGTCTATGTCGACGGGGCGCGGCTGCCGGGGCATTTCACCCATCAGGCGGCCTTGCAGGAGGTGCGGACCAGGGGCGAGGGCTTCGTCTGGATCGGCCTGCACGACCCCGATGAGGCGCAGATGACCGATATCGCGCAGACCTTCGGGCTGCACGCGCTTGCCGTCGAGGACGCCGTCCACGCCCACCAGCGCCCCAAGCTGGAGCGCTACGACGACACCCTGGTGCTGGTGATGCGTCCGGTCGCCTATCACGAACACGAACTGAATTCCGTCAGCGAAATCGTCGAGACCGGCGAGCTGATGATCTTCACCGGGCGCGATTTCGTGGTGGCGGTGCGCCACGGCGAACATTCCGGGCTCGCCGCGGTCCGCAGGGAGCTGGAGGCCGATCCGGAACGGCTGCGGCACGGCCCCGGTGCGGTGCTGCACGCCATCGCCGACTATGTGGTGGACAACTATCTCGATGTGGTGCAGTCGATCGAAGACGATATCGACGAGATGGAAGAAGAGGTCTTCACCCCGCGCAGCAAGGTCGCCGTCGAATCCATCTATCAGCTCAAACGTGAGGTGGTGGAATTGCGGCGGGCGGTCGCCCCGCTGGCGCTCCCGCTCCAATTGCTGAGCCAGAACACGAATCTGCCGCTGCCGAAGGAGGTCCGGCGCTATTTCCGCGATGTCGCCGACCACCACACCACCGTCGCCGACCGCATCGTCGATTTCGACGAATCACTCGGCGCGTTGATCAATGCGGCGTTGGCCAAGATCGCGGTGCAGCAGAACACCGATATGCGCAAGATTTCCGCATGGGTCGCCATCGCGGCGGTGCCGACCATGATCGCCGGTATCTACGGGATGAACTTCGAACATATGCCGGAACTGAAGACCAGCTGGGGCTATCCAGTGGTCTGGGTCATCATCCTCACCATCTGCACCGGCCTCTACGCGGTCTTCCACCGCAACCACTGGCTGTGACCGGGCGGGCTACAGCGTCGCGGCCCCACGATGCGGATCGCGCACGTCGATGCCCGCCTCGGCCCACGCATCCCGCAACGCCTGCGCGCCACGCACCCGCACCCAGGCCGCCTCGGTCGCGGTGACCGGGACGACGTCCAGATACCGCACCGGCTCGGCGGGTTCGGGCAGGACCACATCGGGAATATCGCTCGGACCGAGCAGCACTGCGGTGAAGGGCGCATTGTGCCACATCGGCTCGCCCAGATCGAGCAGCGCATCCGCTTGCAGCACAACACCTTCCACCGCGGGCGAGGCCGCGAGTATGCCGAGGGCGCGGGCCAGCCCGGACGCCGCGCCGACACCGGCGTGCATGCTGAGCACCAGTTCCGCGCGCGGGCCCTGCACCGGATCGGCCAGCACCTCCGACGGATCACCCATCGGATGACGGGAACCGCCGAGCGTCGCATAGTGCACCAGATCGTCGCCGGGGACGATGCGCAGGATCTCGATCGGTTCCAGGCCGAGGAAAGTCACCGAGGCCGCGTCCACCGCGGACGCCTCGACTCCGAAATGTCCGAGTACGCACGCGCGTACCGTGTTCACCACATCCATGCGTATCAGATCGCCAGCCGCGCCAGCATGTCCCTGGCCTGCTCGGCCGTCTTGGGATCGCACAGCACGTCGTAGCGGCCCGCGACCAGCTGCATGGTGGACGCGAAATCGCGCTGCCCCTTCGTCGCCGCGTACGGGATCGAGGTGGAGATGACGCCGAAGATGATGCCGCCGACCAGGCCCACCAGCAGCGGGCCGAGCGCGCCGCCGGTGGTGAACAGGCTCAGCAGCAGGCCGAGGAACAGGCCCAGCCATGCGCCCGACACCACACCGCCGCCGATCACCTTGCCCCAGTTCAACCGGTAGAGGACCCGCTCGACCTGCATGAGGTCGACGCCGACGATCGTCATGTCCTGTACCGGGAACTGATTGTCGGCCAGATAGTCGACGGCGCGCTGCGCCTCGGCGTAGGTCGGATACGACCCGACCGGCCAGCCCGACGGCGGCGTCGGCAGGCCCTGCCTGCCGCGATTCGCGTTCCCCAAGGGATTCGTCATAGGTCCATTCTGCTATTCCATCCGGCCCCGCGCCGTGCTATATACCGCGCGTCACTTTTCCGGTGGGGTGAAACGGGTGGTGCGCGACATGCCGGCGGCCCGGCCCTTATCGGCGATGACCTGCGCCATCTTCGCGCTGGCCTCATCGATCATCTCGTCGCCGAGCATGGCCGCGCCGCGTGCGCCGCCCGCGCTGGAGGTATGGAACGCATAGGCCTCCAGGATCAGTTCGGCACGGTCGTAATCGGCCTGCCGCGGACTGAAGATCTCGTTGGCGGCGTCGATCTGCCCCGGATGCAGCACCCATTTGCCGTCGAAGCCGAGCGCCGCGGTGCGACCGGCGGCGCGGCGGAATCCGTCGACGTCGCGGATCTGGAGATACGGGCCGTCGATGGCCTGCAATCCGTGCGCGCGGGCGGTGAGCAGGATCGTCATCAGGATGTGGTGATAGGCGTCGCCGGTGTCGTAGCCCTCCGGCTGCTCACCGACCACGAGGGTGCGCATATTGATGCTCGCCATGAAATCGGCCGGACCGAAGACGAGGGCCTGCACCCGCGGGCTCGCGGTGGCGATCGCATCGATATTGCGCAGCCCGAGCGCGTTCTCCAGCTGCGGTTCGATCCCGATCCGGCCCGGCTCGAGGCCGTTGGTCTGTTCCAGCTGACTCAGCAGCAGATCCAGCGCGCGTACCTGACCGGCGTCGGTGACCTTGGGCAGCAGGATGGCGTCGATCGCGGTGCCGGCGCCGTCGACCACGCTGATCACATCCTGATAGGTCCACGGTGTGGTCCAGTCGTTGACCCGCACCACCCGCAGCTGCGACCCCCACCCGGAATCGTTGAGCGCGGCAATGATGTTGGCGCGGGCGGCGGCCTTGGCGGCCGGGGCGACGGCGTCCTCCAGATCGAGGAACACCTCGTCGACGGGCAACCCCTTGGCTTTTTCGATCATCTTCGGGTTGCTTCCCGGCACGGCCAGCACGGAACGGCGCGGCTTCATCAACACTCCTGTCGTCGGCCAACTTCGGCCCGCGAAGCTCTAACCTGGCATTCATGGCAGCTACCAGGGTGTACGTCGCCAGGCTTGCGGGCCTGGCGGTGCTGGGACCGGACGGCGAGTCTATCGGCCGCATCCGCGATGTGGTCGTGGCAGTCCGTTACGACCGCCAGCAACCCCGGGTGCACGGCCTTGTCATCGAATTGCCGACCCGGCGCCGGATCTTCGTGCCGATGCTGCGGGTGACCTCGATCGAACCGGGCAATGTCACGCTCAATACCGGCACCGTCAGCCTGCGCCGCTTCGCTCAGCGGCCCGGCGAACTGCTGGCCTTGGCGCAGATCGTGGATTCGGCGGTCCGGGTGCAGGATCCCGATCTGCCCGATCTGGACGGGGTGGACGTGTTCGTGGTCGATCTCGGGTTGGAACAGACCAGGACGCGGGATTGGCGGGTCTCGCGGGTCGCGGTGCGCGGGCATCGGCGGCTCGGGCGCAGACGCACGGTGCACGTGGTGGATTGGGTGCACGTCAGCGGGCTGACGCCGTACGAGATCGGCAGGCCCGGCCAGGAGGTCACCACGCTGCTGGAGCAGTTCGAGGGCCTGCGCGCGGCCGATGTCGCGCATCTGCTGCGCGAGCTGCCGGAGAAGCGGCGCATCGAGGTCGCGGTGGCGCTCGACGACGAACGCCTCGCCGATGTCGTCCAGGAGCTGCCCGATGACGATCAGGTCGATCTGCTCGGCCATCTCGAGGTCCGCCGGGCCGCCGATGTGCTGGAGGCGATGGATCCCGACGACGCCGCCGATCTGCTGGGCGAACTGCCCGCCAACGAAGCCGAATCGCTGCTGGCGCTGATGGACCCCGAGGAATCCGAACCGGTGCGCCGCCTGCTCGAACACTCCCCCGACACCGCGGGCGGCCTGATGACCCCGCGTCCGGTGGTGCTGACCCCGGCGACGACGGTGGCCGAAGCATTGGCCCGGGTCCGCAACCCCGACCTCACCCCGGCGTTGGCGTCGATGGTGTTCGTGGTCCGGCCGCCGACGGCCACCCCGACCGGCCGCTACCTCGGCTGTGTTCATTTGCAGCAGCTGCTGCGCGAACCGCCAGCGCACCTGGTCGGCGGACTGCTCGACGCCGATCTGTCGACGCTGCGGCCGGAGGCGCCGCTGACCACCGTCACCCGCTACTTCGCCACCTACAACCTGGTCTGCGGGCCGGTGGTGGACGAGGAGAATCATCTGCTCGGCGCGGTCAGCGTCGACGACGTCCTCGATCATCTGCTGCCGGAGGACTGGCGCGAGGACGAGGAGTTACACGAAGGGGTGCACGGCCGTGACTGACAAGAATCCGGCGGGGCGGGCGATAAGCACGGCCAGGCAGCGGCTCGAGACACCGGTCGGCTCCCGGTTCCGGTTCGATTGGGATGCCGAGGCACTGGCCCGCAGCAGCGAGCGGGTCGCGCGGTTCCTCGGCACCGGTCGCTACCTCGCCATCCAGACCGTGATCGTCATCGTCTGGATCCTGCTCAATGTCTTCGTCATCGCGCTGCGCTGGGATCCGTACCCGTTCATCCTGCTGAACTTGGCCTTCTCCACCCAGGCCGCCTACGCCGCCCCACTGATCCTGCTAGCGCAGAACCGGCAGGACAACCGCGACCGCGTATCGCTGGAGGAAGACCGGATACGGGCCGCGCAGACCAAGGCCGATACCGAATTCCTGGCTCGCGAGTTGGCCGCGCTGCGCATCGCGGTCGGCGAGGTCGCGACACGTGACTACGTGCGCCGCGAGCTCGAGGAAATGCGCGAGGTGCTCGACCGGCTCGCCGAGGCCACGCTGCCGGAGCACGAGCCTCGCCCAGACAAGGCCGGAAAGGCGACACGCAAGAAAAGCTCCGGTAGAAAGCAGGGCCAAGCCCCGGTTTCACCACCCGTCTCCGATGATTGACCGGAAATACACAACAGTCTTCTGACCGATGGGTAACCTGGATCACGTTGTCCAGAGCGAGCCGGGCCCGGATGTCCGGGACGGTTGCTTCCCGCGACGTAGAGGATTGGTGCGGCCGAATGCGAATACCTGCCCCGATAACCGTCTCGGCACTCGTCGTCGCCGGTTTGGTGGCTACCGGATCCGCCACCCACACCACCACCTCCACCACCCCGCCCGAAGCACCGGAAGCCCTGCTCGCGGCGTCCTCGCGCAGTACCGACACGGTCGGCGACGATAAGGGCGCCAAGCTGTCCCAGACGATCGGCCTGCTACCCGTGGCGCCCGAGCCGCCACGCAAGCTGCGCGCGATGACTCCGCCCGCCGACGGCGTACCGCCCTTCGGCGGCGCGGTCCCGCTACAGAACATCTCCCTACCCATCGGCGGCGGCACCCTCGGTATCCCCGAGGTCGTTCTCGCCGCCTACCGCAATGCCGAACTGGCACTGGAATCGTCGATGCCCGGCTGCGGCGTGTCGTGGAATCTGCTCGCCGGAATCGGCCGGATCGAATCGGGCCATGCGGGCAATGGCCGTACCGATGCCGCGGGCACCTCGGTGACCCCGATCTTCGGCCCCGCACTCGACGGCACCCTGCCGGGCAACGAGATCATCCGAGCCACCGATGGCGGCTATGTCCGCGCCATCGGTCCCATGCAATTCCTGCCCGGCACCTGGAACCTCTACAGCGCCGACGGCAACGGCGACGGAATCTCCGACCCGCACAACGTCTTCGACGCCACCCTCGCCGCCGGAAAATACCTGTGCTCGGGCGGGTTGAACCTGCGCGATCCAGCCCAGGAACTGCGCGCGGTGCTGCGCTACAACAACTCCATGTCGTATGCGGCCAATGTGCTGAGCTGGTCGGCGGCCTACCGCACCGGCGGCACTCCGGCCCCGGTCACCATCTCCCCCGATCTGATCCCGCCGGGCAGTGCCCCGATCGAGATGGGCCCGGATATGACCGCCGTCGACACCACCACCGCCACGACCACCACCGAGACCCCGCCGCCCGGTACCGAAACCACGCCGCCCACCACCACTCCGGGCGAACCGATGATCATCATCCCCGGCCTGCCGCCGATCCCGTGCGGCATCTTCTGCCCGCCACCACCGCCACCCGCGCCCGGTCAGGTGGTGCCCGCGCCGATGCCGAAGCCCGGCGCGCCCGCCGATCCGGCGCAACCGGGGCAGCCCGCCGATCCGGCGCAGCCCGGTCAGCCCGCACCGCAAGCGGACCAGGCACCCGGCGCCCCGGCCCAGCCCGCACCGGCCGATCCGAACGCACAGCCACCGGCCGAACCATCGAAGACTCCGGAGCCCGGTCCACCGCCCGCACCGGAACCCACCGCGACCCCGACACCGCAGCCCGCGGTGACGCTGCCGTTCGGCATCGTCGTCCCACTTCCCGCGCCCCCGCAGTGATTTCAAACGGAAACCCAGATCACGAAGCAGTAACAAAAAGGTCTCGGATGCTGTAGCCTTCGTTCGTAGGTCACGAAGGGCTCACGAGAGAGACAACGACTCGTAACAGAGTCGGCGCCTCCGCCGCGAGCTCGACTCCTTGAGTCGATGGAGGGTCACAGCACCGTGGGGCGTCACCGCAAACAACCGCCGCCTACCGTTCGGCGTAGCTCCGTACTCGCCTTGACCGGGCTCGTTCCCGCCGGACTCGTCGCCGTCAACACCGCATCGGCGGTCGGCACCGACCCCACCGCGGCGACGGTCGAAATGCATCTGGCCGCCGACGAGGGCGAGCAGCACGACACCAGCTTCGCCGCGTCGGCGCAGACCGTCGTCGATCTCGAGAGCCTCACCAACGCGATGGCCAAACAGTCGCGCGCGGTTCCGCCGACGGTGAAAACCGTTGCCCTGCCCCAGGATCGGGTACCCGCCGATCTTCCGGCCGCGCAGATGGGCATCCCCGGCATCGCGCACGCCGCCTACGTCGCCGCCGAAGAGGCACTGGCCGTCGAGAACCCCACCTGCCATATGCCGTGGACGGTGCTCGCGGGCATCGGCCGGGTCGAATCGACCCATATCTACAACGGCAAGGCCGACGCCGACGGCAACGCCCTCGACCCGGTCTACGGCCCGGTGCTCGACGGCAGCCTCGCGGGCAACAATGTCATCCACGATTCCGACGGCGGCGGACTCGACGGACTGTCCGGCTACGACCGCGCGGTCGGCCCCATGCAGTTCCTGCCCGAAACCTGGACCCACTACGCCGCCGACGGCAACGGCGACGGCATCGCCGACCCGCAGAACTATTACGACGCCACCCTGACCGCGGGCAAATACCTCTGCGACGGCGGTCTCGACATGCGCGATCTGGCCCAGCAGTCGCGCGCGATCCTGCGCTACAACAACTCGATGGCCTACGTCGCCAACGTCATGGCGTGGGCCAATTCCTACGGCACCGGGATCGCACCACAGCCCGCACAGCTGCCCCGTATCTGAGACGCCTAAAATCGGCGCTATGCCAGTGGTAACGGAAGCGGACGTGCGGGGCGCCCTCGCAAAGGTCGACGACCCGGAAATTCGCAAACCGATCACCGAACTGGGCATGGTGAAAAGCGTCGATATCGGCGCCGACAGCGATGTCCATATCGAGGTCTATCTGACGACGGCGGGCTGCCCGCTGCGCACCGAGATCACCCAGCGGGTCACCAAGGCCGTCGCCGATGTGCCCGGTGTCGGCGCGATCACCGTCGACCTGGACGTGATGAACGATGAGCAGCGCACCGAACTGCGCAAGCAGCTGCGCGGCGACTCCGCCGAACCGGTCATCCCCTTCGCCCAGCCCGGATCGCTGACCCGGGTGTACGCGGTGGCCTCCGGTAAGGGCGGGGTCGGAAAGTCCAGCGTCACGGTCAATCTCGCCGCCGCCCTCGCCGCGCGCGGGCTGTCGGTCGGTGTGCTCGACGCCGATATCTACGGCCATTCCATCCCGCGCATGCTCGGCACCGACGCCCGCCCCACCCAGGTCGAGCGGATGATCATGCCGCCGATCGCGCATGACGTGAAGATGATCTCCATCGCCCAGTTCACCCAGGGCAATACGCCGGTGGTGTGGCGCGGACCGATGCTGCACCGTGCGCTCCAGCAGTTCCTCGCCGACGTCTTCTGGGGCGATCTGGACGTGCTGCTGCTCGATCTGCCGCCCGGCACCGGTGATGTCGCCATCTCCATCGCCCAGCTGATCCCGAACGCGGAGATCCTGGTGGTCACCACACCGCAGCCCGCCGCCGCCGAGGTCGCCGAACGCGCCGGCGCCATCGCCTTGCAGACCAGGCAGCGGATCGCGGGTGTGGTGGAGAACATGTCCTGGCTCGATCTACCCGACGGCACCCGCATGGACCTCTACGGTTCCGGCGGCGGCCAAGCGGTGGCCGATCGGCTCACCCGCGCGGTCGGCGCCGACGTGCCGCTGCTCGGTCAGATCCCGATCGAGCAGTCCCTGCGCGAAGCCGGTGACGAGGGCACCCCCATCGTGCTGCGCGATCCGGAGAATCCGGCCGCGGTCGCCTTGAGCGCGGTGGCCGACAAACTGGCGGTGCGCCGCCGTGGTCTGGCGGGCATGTCGCTCGGCATCGACACGACCCGGCATTTGTGAACTGGTTCCGGCGCGTCCATCGATTCCGGCGGTGACGACTGATTTGGCGCCGACATGGGTAACTCGTCGGGGACGGGCCGACCCGACCACTCAGCGACCGCCGGCCGCCGACGCGGATGTCGCTGCGCCCGAGTCCGGCCGAAGAACGCGAAGAGGCGGAGGAGCATGCTCACGCTGCTGTTGTACGTACTGATCGTCGGATTGGTCGCCGCGGTGTTGTTCTTGCTCGCGGGGGCGGTCTTCGGGCGCGCGGAGGAGCTGGGGCCGCTGCCGGAGGGCACCACGGCCACGGTGCTCCCGGTCGACGGGATCTCCGGCGCCGATGTGCGGTCGCTGCGTTTCCAGCAGGTGGTGCGCGGCTACAAGGCCGGTGAGGTCGACTGGGCACTGGCCCGACTCGCCGCGCGTATCGATGAACTCCAGGGCCAGCTGGCGCAGGCACGCGCCGAGGCGGCCGCCGGTGCCACGCGACCGGCCGCGTCCGGCCCGGTGCCACCTTCGGCGGGCCCCGATCCGCGATGAGCACCACCACCGAGCCGATCCGCTGCCCGTGGTCGCTGGAATCGCAGCTCTACCGCGACTATCACGACACCGAATGGGGCCGCCCGCTGCACGGCGACGACGCCATGTTCGAGCGGCTGTGCCTCGAGGCGTTCCAATCCGGTCTGGCCTGGATCACGATCCTGCGCAAACGACCGGCGTTCCGCGCGGCCTTCGCCGGGTTCGTCATCGAGGACGTGGCCCGGTTCGACGACACCGACCGCGAACGCCTGCTCGCCGACACCGGCATCGTCCGCAACCGCGCCAAGATCGACGCGGCCATCGCCAACGCGAAGGTGGCCCGCGCACTCGACACCAGCCTCGACGAGCTGATCTGGTCGTTCGCCCCACCGCCGCGCCCGCGCCCGCGCACCCTCGCCGACGTCCCCGCCACCACACCCGAATCCATCGCTCTGGCAAAGGAATTGAAGCGGCGCGGATTCAAGTTCGTCGGACCGACCACCGCGTACGCGCTGATGCAGGCGACCGGTCTGGTCGATGATCATCTGGCCGATTGCTGGGTCGACGACGGCGCACCCTAGACCGCGCACGGCCGCGGTGAAGACCGGGGCGCACCTACCGAGCGGTCACATTTTCGAACTCAGGTATCCGTCCGCTCCAGCGATAAGGAAGAATGGACCGAGTGCAGCTCGCCACATGCCGGCGAGCTGCCCAGTTGGCGACAACTGGAGTTGCAAGCAAGTGCGCAGCACACCGCGCAGATCTGGAGGGAGCAGAGGATGGCGGCCATGAAGCCCCGCACCGGGGACGGTCCCCTCGAGGCAACCAAAGAAGGGCGTGGGATCGTCATGCGGGTTCCACTCGAGGGTGGCGGGCGTCTGGTCGTTGAGCTCACGCCGGATGAAGCCGCAGCGCTCGGCGACGAACTGAAGAGTGTCACCAGCTAGTCACCCGTCTACGCACTCGGCACTGACGGCGGTGACGAGTGCGCTGGCCTGCCCGGAATGTCAGGCCGGATTGTCCGCCTCGGATCGTTCGCTGCGCTGTGCCCGCGGGCACAGTTTCGATATCGCCAAACAGGGCTACATCACCCTGCTCACGGGTGCGTCGACCAAGATGACCGGCGATACGGCGGCAATGCTCGACGCCAGAGCGGCGTTCCAGGGCGGCGGTCATTTCGTACCGATCGCCGACGCCGTCGTCGCGGCCGTCGCCGGGGACAGCTCGCCGGGCGTCCCCGGCCCGGCGGAGCCCGCGTCCGAGCTGATGCTCGAGATCGGCGCGGGCACCGGCTATTACCTGGGCCGGGTGCTCGACGCCCGGCCGCACGCCGACGGCATCGCGCTGGACGTGGCGAAAGCGGCCGGTCGGCGTGGCGCACGCGCCCATCCGCGGGCCGCCGCGGTGGTGGCCGATGCCTGGCGCGGACTCCCGCTGCGCGACAACACCGTCGATGCGGCGCTGTCGGTGTTCGCACCGCGCAATCCGGACGAGGTGGCCAGGGTGCTGAGCACGCGCGGCCGGTTCGTCGTCGTCACCCCGACCGGCCGTCATCTGGCCGAACTCATCGAACCCCTCGGCATGGTGAGCGTCGATCCGGACAAGCAGGAGCGACTCACCGCCACCATGTCCCGGGCCTTCGAGCTGTGCACGCGCGGGACGGTCGAGTATCCGATGAAGCTGTCGCGCACCGATATCACGCAGGTCGTCGCCATGGGTCCGTCGGCGCATCACGCGAACGCCGCCGCGGCCGGGATCGCGGCGCTGCCGGACGTCACGGAGGTCACCGCCTCGGTGGTGGTGTCCACCTATCGCCCCACCGCCTGACCGGTCAGGGCTTGCGGACGTGGTCGTAGACCTCGAGGGTCTGTGCGGCGATCCGCGACCAGTCGAATTCCGCCACCGCCCGTGCCCGCCCCGCGGCACCGTACTCCGCCGCGAGCACCGGATCGGCGGCCAGCTCGTTCACCGCGGCCGCGAGGCCCTGTTCATAGGCGCCGGTTTCGGTCGGGTCGTAATGCACCAGCCGGCCGGTGCTCCGGTCGGCCACCACCTCGGGGATGCCGCCCACATCGGAGGCGACCACGGCGGTGCCGCAGGCCATGGCCTCCAGATTCACGATGCCGAGCGGTTCGTACACCGAGGGGCAGACGAAGACGGTGGCGGCGGCAAGCACCTGCCGGACCTGCTCGGTGGGCAACATATCGCGCACCCAGAACACATTGCCGCGCCGACGGCCGAGCTGGTCCACCGCCGCGGCGACCTCATCGGCCAGTTCGGCGGTGTCGGCCGCGCCCGCGCACAGCACCACCTGGATGTCGGGATCGATATCGCGCGCCGCGGCCAGCAGATGCGCGACCCCCTTCTGCCGGGTGATCCGCCCGACGAAGGCCGCGATCGGCCGATCCCGGCGCACCCCGAGGGTGTCGAGCAGGGATTCGGCGTCGGAGGCTCCCGGATGCCAGACCGAGGCATCGATGCCGTTGTGCACCACATGCACCCGCGCCGGATCGACCGCGGGGTAGGCGTCGAGCACATCGCGGCGCATCCCCGCGCTGACGGCGATGATCGCGTCGGCGTGTTCGACGGCATTGCGTTCCGACCAGGACGACAGGCGATAGCCGCCGCCGAGTTGCTCGGCCTTCCACGGCCGCCGCGGTTCCAGTGAATGCGCGGTCAGCACATGCGGAATGCCGTAGAGGGTGGCGGCCAGGTGCCCGGCGAGCCCGGTGTACCAGGTGTGCGAATGCACCACATCCACCTCGCCGGTGGCATCGGCCATCCGCAGCTGGGCCGACATCATCTGGATCGCGGCATTGGCCGCGTACAGGTGTGGGTCGGGCTGATGCACCACCGCGGTGTCGCGGGGCACGCCCATACAGTGCACGGTGACCTCGGCCAGCCTGAGCAACTCGCCCACCAGCTCGGTGACGTGGACACCGGCACCGCCGTACACCTCCGGCGGATATTCGCGGGTCAGCATGGCGACCCGTAGCCGATCCGTCGGCTCCGTCATCGCCGCCGCCCTGCCAGAACTCACGGATTCAACGTAGACGCTCGGCACGGCACGGGCCACTCGCACGCCAGCCCACCTCCGGCCGCACGGTTCGGTAGTTTGACAGTGTGAGGAGCCAGCCGCACGTACTCGGAATCGTGCTCGCCGGTGGCGAGGGCAAGCGACTCTTTCCACTCACGGCCGATCGGGCCAAACCGGCGGTCCCGTTCGGGGGTGCCTACCGCCTCATCGACTTCGTCCTCAGCAACCTCGTCAATGCCGGATTCCTGCGACTGTGTGTGCTCACCCAGTACAAATCGCATTCGCTGGACCGCCATATCTCGCAGACCTGGCGGCTGTCGGGTTTCGGCGGCGAGTACATCACGCCGGTCCCGGCGCAGCAGCGGCTCGGGCCGCGCTGGTACACCGGTAGCGCCGACGCGATCATGCAATCGCTGAACCTGATCTACGACGAGGACCCCGACTACATCGTGGTCTTCGGCGCCGACCACGTGTACCGGATGGACCCCGAGCAGATGGTGGCCCATCACATCGAATCCGGCGCCGGGGTGACGGTGGCGGGCATCCGGGTGCCGCGCAGCCAGGCGAGCGCGTTCGGCTGCATCGATTCCGACGAATCCGGGCGGATCACCCAGTTCCTGGAGAAGCCCGCGCATCCGCCCGGCACACCCGACGATCCGAACGTGACCTTCGCGTCCATGGGCAATTACGTGTTCACCACCAGGGTGCTGGTCGATTCGATCCGGGCCGATGCCGACAATTCCGATTCCGACCACGATATGGGCGGCGACATCATCCCGAGGTTGGTCGCCGCCGGTCAGGCCGCGGTCTACGATTTCGCCGACAACGACGTCCCCGGTGCCACCGACCGCGATCGCGGCTACTGGCGCGATGTCGGCACCATCGACGCCTTCTACGAGGCGCATATGGATCTGGTGTCGGTGCATCCGGTGTTCAACCTCTACAACAAGCACTGGCCGATCCGCGGGGCGGCCGAGAATCTGCCGCCCGCCAAGTTCGCCCAGGGCGGGCTGGCACAGGAATCGATCGTCGGCGCGGGCAGCATCCTGTCCGCCGCCACGGTGCGCAATTCGGTGCTCAGCGCCAATGTGATGGTCGACGACGGCGCGACCGTCGAGGGCAGCGTGCTCATGCCGGGGGTGCGGATCGGTAAGGGCGCGGTGGTCCGGCGGGCCATTCTGGACAAGAACGTGGTGGTGTCGGAAGGCGAGATCATCGGCGTCGATCTGGAGCGCGACCGCGAGCGGTTCGCCATCAGCAACGGCGGCGTCGTCACCGTCGGCAAGGGCACCTGGGTGTGAGTCGTGCGTGCCCAGGGTTCGGGCACGCACGACTCGTTCAGCGCAGGTCCCGCCCGCGCCAGCCGACCAGGCCGAGGGCGAGCAGCGCCGCCGCCAGCCCGGTGACCACCAGCACCGGCGTCGCGGTGAATGCCGATCCCGGCACCTTCGGTGCGTGGCTGAACGGTTCGAGATCACGGAACCACTGCGGCGCATCGGATGCCGAGCCGAGCAGAAAGACCGCGATCGCGGCCGTCAGCACACCCCACGCCAGCGGGGTCCAGCGCGGTGCGAGCCCGAACAGGGCGACGGTGATCGCGACGAACAACCAGATGGCTGGCAGCTGCACCAGGGCGGCGGCCAGCACACCGGGTAGTTTGCCGCCGATATCGTCGGCGGCGGTCCCGTAGACCAGTCCGCCGAGCAGGCCGGCGGTCAGCATCGCGATCACCGGACCGCCGAGTGCGAACACCAGATGCGACAGCGCCCAGCGGATGCGTCCGACGGCCCCGGTGACCACGGTTTCGGTATGGCCGCTGTTCTCCTCGCCGAACAGGCGCAGCGTCGCCGAGATGGCATACGCCGAACCGGCCACCCCGAGCATGGTGAAGGCGTAGGTGATCATCGAGTCCTCGAGCGATTCCGCGCCGCCCATGCGGGTGATGAGATCGCGGATGGTCTCGCTGGAACCGAGCTCGTCACCGATACCGTGCACCACGCTGCCGATCAGCAGCGCGTACAGGCCGAGGCCGACGGTCCAGGCCAGCAACGTGCCCCGCTGCAAACGCCAGGCCAGCCCCATCGGACCGGACAGCCCGGCGCTCGCCGCCGGTGGCCCGAGGCGTTCGGCGATCAGCCCGGCGCCGACGTCGCGTCGCATCAGCAGCAGATAGGACGCGGCGACGCACACCAGCACGGTGATCAGGTGCACCAGCAGCACCCACCAGCGGTCTCCGGCGAAGGCCCGCACCTGCAATGACCAGCCCTGTGGGGACAGCCAGCTCAACGGGCTCACCGGGCCGTCACCGGCCTGGGCATCGCCCACCGCCCGCAGCGTGAAGGTGAGCGCGAGCACGGCGAAGGCGATACCGCGCGCCACTCTGGCACCGGTACTCAGTTGCGCGGCCACCGCCGCCACCGCGGCGAACACCATGCCGGAACCGGCCAGCGCCAGCCCGAACGCCAGCGATCCGCTGACCGGCACCTCGGCCGCAGCCAGACTGCCCGCCCCGATCAGCCCGGCCACCAGCGCACCGCCGAGCCCGAGCACCAGTGCCGCGGTGAGTCCGGCGAAACGTCCCACCGAGGTGGAGGCCACCAGTTCGGCGCGTCCGGTCTCCTCTTCGGCCCTGGTGTGCCGGATGACGGTGAGGATGGTCGCCACCGCGATCAGGGTGAAGAACATCCCCGCTTTCCAGATACCGACCGCACCGATGCCGGTGTCGTAGATCGGCCCGTACATGGCCAGCTGGGTGGGGCTGGCCAGGATGGAATCGGCGAATGCGGCGCGGTCGGCCTCGGTCGGATAGACGGCATCGATACTCGCGACATAGACGCTGCCGAGCGGCACCGACAGCAGCAGTACCCAGGCGGGCAGCACGATCCGGTCGCGGCGCAGCGCGAGCCGCAGCATGCGGCCGGTGCCCGCGAAACCGGAGGCGGTGGCATATCGTCCGGCGGCCCGGTGGGCGGCCGGAGCCGGGAGCGCGGCGGTGGTCATTTCTGCGCCTTCAGCAATGCGCCGTCGCGCTCCACGGCGTCGCCATTGCCGTCGCCGTTGATCGAATAGTGGCGCATGAACAGCTCTTCCAGCGTCGGCGGCTGGCTCACCAGACTGCGTACGCCGGTATCGCCGAGGATGCGGATCAGCTCACCCAGATGTTCACTGTCGACCTGGCAGTGCAATGTGCGCTCGTCCAGGCGCACATCCGCCACGCCAGGCAAGGCGCCGAGATCTCCTGGATCACCGGTCAATTCGGCGGTGATGGAGGTGCGGCTCAGATGCCGCATCGAAGCCAGCGTCCCGGTTTCCACCGTGCGCCCGGACCGGATGATGGTCACCCGCTGGCACAGCGCCTCCACCTCCGACAGGATATGGCTCGACAGCAGGACGGTGGTGCCCCGTTCGGCCGCCTCGGCGACGCATTCCCGGAACACCTGCTCCATCAACGGGTCGAGGCCCGAGGTCGGCTCATCGAGCAACAGCAGTTCGGCATTCGATGAAAACGCCGATACCAGCGCGACTTTCTGCCGGTTGCCCTTCGAATAGGTGCGCGCCTTCTTCCGCGGATCGAGTTCGAACCGTTCGATCAGCTCGGCGCGGCGCGCGGTATCGATCCCACCGCGCATGCGGGCGAGCAGATCGATGGTCTCGCCGCCGGACAACGACGGCCACAGCGTGACATCACCTGGTACATAAGCGATTTCGCGATGCAATTCGACCGCGTCGACCCACGGGTCGCGCCGCAGCAGCCGCACCTCGCCCGAGGTGCGGGCCAGGACGCCGAGCAGAATGCGGATGGTGGTGGATTTGCCCGCGCCGTTGGGGCCGAGGAAGCCGTGCACCTCGCCCTGATCGACGTCGAGATCGAGTCCGTCGAGTGCGTGCACCCGGCCGAAGTGTTTGTGCAGATCCCGGACGTGGATGACCGATGTCATGGGAACTCCTGGTGAGAGTTTCAGGTATCTGGAGTCTTGTGTTGCAGGAGGGTGTCGAGCATCACCGAATCGGCCAGCAGACCGTTGGTGAACAGTTCGACACCGGGGAGAACCATTTGTTCGGCGTATTCGCGCAGCGCCTTGCCGTAGTCGAGCGGGGCGTCATGGGTGTCGGCGTAGAGCTGGAGGAACAGCATCATTCCGCCGCCGTTGTGCACGGCCAGATATCGGGCCGTCGCCGTCAGATCACGTGGGGCGCGGATCGTGCCCGCGGCGATACCCGCGGTCAGATACTGCTCGACATCGGACACCATATGGTCGAACAATGCGGCCGCGAGCCCGCCGCCCGCCTGGAAACTGCGCACGATGTAGGCCACCATCGGTGCGAAACTCTCGATGTCGGCGAGCTGACCGAGCAGGCTCGTCGGCGTCGGATGTTCGACGGAATCCGTTTTCGATTTCCGGATGACCGCGCGTACATGGTCGTCACAGGCCTCGCGCAGCCCGTCTTTCGATCCGAAATGGTGATTGACGAGGCCGGGCGAGACACCGGCGGCGGTGGCGATGGCACGCACGCCGACACCGAATCCCTGTTCGCCGAAAATGGCGATGGCGGCGTCGCGGATACGCGCACGAGTACTCAGATCCGCGGAGGATCCTTCCGGTACGGCTGATGGGTTGAACACATGTTCAATATATTAAACACTTGTTCAATCGACAGTCAATGGGTAGCACCGAGCCGGGAAGGCCGCGGAAAAAGGCTGGTGGGAGCGCCTGGACCTAGCCCGCCTAGCCCCTGGAGGCGCAGAGCAGCCCGTCGCCGACCGGAATCAGCACACTCGTCAGATTCGGGTCCTCGGCGATGGCCCTGGTCGCCGCCCGCACCGCCTGGGTGGCCGCATCGCGCTGCGCCGGATCGGGCACCCGCCCGCCGAGCAGGGCATTGTGCAGCAGGATGGCACCGCCGTCGCGAAGCAGCCGCACGCCTTCGGCCACATACTGCGGATGCTCGACCGGTGCGGCATCGATGAACACCAGGTCATAGGCGCCGTCGGCCAGCCGAGGCAGCACGTCGAGAGCGCGGCCGTTGATCAGCCGGGTACGCGCGAGCGGGATATCGGCGGCACGGAAGGCGTCCTTGGCCGCCCGCTGATGCTCCGGCTCGGAATCGATGGTGGTCAGCGTGCCGTCCTCGCGCATACCGTCCAGCAACCACAGACCGCTGATCCCCGCGCCCGTCCCCACCTCGACGACCGCCCGCGCACCGAGCATCTGCGCGTACATACTCAGCAGGGCGCCGACCGACGGGGCCACCGGCGCGGCGCCCAGTTCGGTGGCCCGTTCGCGGGCGCTGACGAGGATCTCGTCCTCCACGACGGATTCCTCCACGTAGGCGAGATTTCGCTCCAGGTTCGATGCCACGCCCATGAGGCTATGCCAAACCGTGACCAGCGGCCCGAAACATTCTCAGGTGTCCCTCAGGATCTCCATACACGGGCCATATCGCGACACGACAGAGTAGGCACCACGCAAGACCAGCCGACCGGCGGGCGACAGAGCCAGAGCACCGGGTCGGGAACAACCGAACACCTTCCATCGGTTGTACCCGACAGCGACGGTCCGTGGATCCGGACCGCAGCCTGAACTCCTTCGCCACGGTCCCGAGTAGGAGGTATTTCCCATCCACATGGTCGATGCGGCGCGCGAGTACGCCACCCTGCCCGAGCTGCCAACCCAGCACGAGGTCAACGCACTGGAACTGGCCGAGGTGGCCGAAGACGAACTGACCGGCACCGCGGCCTTCGATGCCACCGGTGACCGTTCGGTCATGCCGTCCTGGGACGAACTGGTCCGAGAACACGCCGACCGGGTCTACCGGCTCGCCTACCGCCTCTCCGGTGATGCGCAGGATGCCGAGGATCTGACCCAGGAGACGTTCATCCGGGTCTTCCGCTCGCTGTCGAACTACCAGCCCGGCACCTTCGAGGGCTGGCTGCATCGCATCACCACCAACCTGTTCCTCGACATGGTCCGCCGCCGCGGCCGCATCCGGATGGAAGCGCTGCCCGAGGACTACGACCGGGTACCGGCCCAGGGACCGGGGCCGGAGCAGGTCTACCACGACGCACGCCTGGATCCCGATCTGCAATCGGCGCTGGACGCACTGGCGCCGGAGTTCCGCGCCGCGGTGGTGCTGTGCGATATCGAGGGACTGTCCTACGAGGAGATCGGGGCGACGCTCGGGGTGAAACTCGGCACCGTCCGCAGCCGGATCCATCGCGGCCGTCAGGCACTGCGCGAGCACCTTGCGCATAATGGAACTCAGGAGCGCTTCGCCGACTCGGCGAGCGGGTCCTGACAGCAGCAAATAGCGGGTGAGTTCCGGCCTGGCGCCATCACCCGGCCGTGTCGATGTCGGTTGGAAGGGTGAGCACCGAATGAGTGGCGACTCCAGTACGTCAGGTCGTTCACCGCGTTTCCGCTCCACCGAGCATCTGGCGAGCGAGGCCGTCGCCGCCTACGTGGACGGCGAACTCAGGATGAACGCCTATCTGCGTGCCGCCCAGCATCTTTCCGTCTGCCCCGAATGCGCGGCCGAGGTCGAGGCCCAGCAGCAGGCGCGCATCGCACTGCGCCGGGCAGGCCAGGTCTCGATTCCACACGGACTGCACGACAGCCTGACCCGCATTCCGCTCGGCGAACTTCCCGGCACCGATCGCTCCGCCGCCGCTTCGCATTCCCGTGACGAGGCCGTTTCCGGTTTCCTCGGTGGGTCTTTGGGCGCGAGCTTCGACAGTAGGCGGTGGACGACGTGGTGGCGCAAGTAGAGTTTGGCGCGTGACCACCGAATCGACGAACACCGGATCGGCCGACACCTCGGATTCGGCGGCCAACAGGGGGAACCTGCGGCCGCCGGACGCGCCAGTGCTCGGGCCGCGCCCGGTATACCGCCCGCACGTGGATACCCACACCGCTCGCGCCTTCCGTCGCCCCTCCGGTCAGGCCGGATCCTTCGCGCCCCGCTCCTCGACAGCCGCCGCGGGCCAGGGCGCCGACCAGGTGCAGAACCGGCCACCGGACGCCGTGCTGGCCGAAGCATTCGGTCGTCCGGCGGGCTCGGACGAACTGCTCCAGCGCGACCCCGACGCCGGCACCGGCGATACCGCGATCGCGGGCCCGGCCGATCCCTGGCGCGACCCGGAATCCGGCGCCAGGCTCGGCGCACCCGCACTGCCCTCCCCCGCGCCCCAGACCCTCGGCGCTGCCACCAAACTGTCCGCGCGTGAGGTCCTGTTCGGATCCCGCGTCGCGCCACGCGCACTCGTGCTGCTCGCGGTGCTCGCCCTGGCGATCGGCCTGATCGGCGGCCTCGTCGGCCGGTTGACCGCGGAAACCGCCTCCACCCTGACCTCACGCAAGGTCGCCCTCGAGCAGACCGACGGTTCCGAACAGCCGCACGGCCAGATCGCCCAGGTCGCCGATGCCGTACTGCCCTCGGTGGTCTCGATCCGCACGACCGTCGGCGACAACGGCGCCACCGGCTCGGGCGTGGTCATCGACGGTAACGGCTACATCGCCACCAACAACCACGTCATCTCCATGGCCGCGCAGGACAATTCCGGCCGCGCGAAGATCCAGGTGATGTTCTCCGACGGCACCCGAGTTCCGGCCGAGATCGTCGGCCGCGACACCAAGACCGACCTCGCGGTGCTCAAGGTCGATGTGAAAAATCTCACTGTCGCTCAGCTCGGCAAGTCCGAGGATGTTCAGGTGGGCGATGCGGTACTCGCCATCGGCTCCCCGCTCGGACTGAGCAAAACGGTGACCTCCGGCATCGTCAGCGCGCTACACCGTCCGGTGAAGCTCGAGGGCGAGGGCAGCGACACCAAGGCCGTCATCGACGCCGTGCAGACCGACGCCTCGATCAACCCGGGTAACTCCGGTGGCGCGCTGGTGGACATGGAGGGCCGGGTCGTCGGCATCAACACCGCGATCCGCAGCGAAACCGGCGGTTCGGTGGGCCTCGGCTTCGCCGTACCGGTCGATGTGGTCACCGATGTGGCCCAGACCCTGATCCGCGACGGCGTCAAACACCATCCGGTGATCGGTCTGAGCGCCCGCACCAAATCGGTGGCCAACGAGGCCATGAGCGGCGCCGAGGTGGCCGATGTGGCGCCCGGCGGGCCGGGCGCCGATGCGGGCATCGTCGAGGGCGATGTCATCGTCAAGGTCGGCGACCGCGAGGTCACCGGGCCGGAAGAGCTGGTCGTCGCCGTGCAGGCGAACAAGATCGGCGAGACGGTGACGGTCCGGCTGATCCGGGAAGGCCGGGAAGTGGACGTGCCGGTCACCCTCGAATCCGACTGACCCGGTCGGTTCGGCGCGCGGTAGCCTGGTCTGGTGTTCAGCAACATCGGGTGGAGCGAGATGGTGATCCTGCTCGTGGCCGCCCTCGTGATCCTCGGCCCGGAGCGCCTGCCCGGCGCCGTGCGCTGGACCACCCGCAGTCTGCGGCAGGTGCGCGATTACGCCAGTGGCGCGAGCGCGCAGTTGAAACAGGAACTCGGCCCCGAATTCGAGGATCTGCGTAAACCGCTCGCCGACCTGAACGAACTGCGCGGCATGACCCCGAAGTCCATGGTGACCAAACACCTTCTCAACGGCGATGATTCGCTGTTCAAGGACATCAGCAGGGCCGTACCGGACAAGCAGGACCTCTACGGCGTCAATAGCGGCATGCCTGATTACCCAGCGCCGAAGCTGGAGAAACCGTTGGAGCGCAACGAACGTCCGCCGATCGACACCGACGCCACCTGATCTGTCAAGCGATCTAGACACCGCGTCGCCTAACGCTGTCTAAACTTCGCACATGTCGGCCGATGACGTGGCGCGGGTGTTCGCGATCGAGGACAAGGTCGAGCGCCTCAAGGCAGCCACCGATGGTGTCGCGGCGGCGCAGCAGACCATCAACGAACTCACGCGGATTCGTCGTGCGGTGATTCGTGAGTTACATGCCGAGGGCTGGACGTTCGCCAGAATCGGTGCGGCGGCCGGTCTTTCCCGGGCCCGCATCCATCAGGTGAGCACCCAGGGCCCGGCGCCGGAGGGGTTGTTCTTCGGGCACGGTGCGCTCACCGTGCTCACCCCTCGGGTACGCACCGGACGGTTGGTCGGTGCGCCCGATCCCGCCGCCGCCCCGCGTCTGGCCGAGCTGCTGCGCGAACTGGGGTTCTCGGTGACCGTCGAGCATTTCCTGCCCGGCCATCCGATCGATCTGCACCGCGACGGTCTGATCGTGCTCGGCGGCCCGGAACTCTCGCCCAGTCTGCGTCAGCTCATCGCCACCGATCCGCGGCTGCGGCGCGCGGTCACCCGGGCCGGTGATGCGCGCCGCGGGATCGAGGACCGCGCCGCGCGTCGGGTGTACCGGCCCGCCGGACCGGAGCCGCACGATATCGCCTACCTCGCCCGTCTGGCGCGGCCCGACGGCCGCGGTTCGATCCTGGTGATCGACGGTTTACATCCGCCGGGTTCGCTCGGTGCGGTGCGACTGCTGGCGACTCGCCTGGCCGGACTGCACGAACGCGCGGACGGCCGCCGGTTCTCGGTATTGATCGCGGTGCGGTTCGACCGCGGCACCGGTGAGCCGATCGAGGCGGATCTGCTGACGCCGGTCTACCGGCACGAGGCCGCCGCCGATATGCGACCTCCCGCGCTGCGGCAGCGCCGCTGACGGATTCCCGGCCGCGCGGGCACGGGTCCCTCTGCGGCACAAGGGCATCGACGCGGTGTCGGTGCCCGAGCCAGGACTCGGCCACCGACACCGGCGACACCGCGGCGTTCGGCACTTACCCGCAGGTCCCGCCAGCACTCCCCCATGTTTAGATAGCCAGGAAATAACCATCCGAGGGCTCCGATAACGGTCGGCCCAGGTTTCCGGCAATCACATGACGCGGAGGTACAGGTGAATGTGATGACGATCGTTGCGGCGGCACTGATCGCAATCGGATTGCTGGTCACCGTCGCCGTCTTCATCCGCAAGCCCGCCGACCACCGCCGCGCCCACGTCACCGTGGCGGAGCTACAGGCCAGGCTCGCTGATGAGACCGAGCCGGAAGGTGAGCACGAGGGCGACGAGACGGTGTCGGCTGTCGCCGGGGCTGGGTCGACGGCCGATGAAGCGGAGGTGGCTGTCGATGAGATGGAACCGACGCGCGACGGGCCCCGAACCCACGGCACGGGCTCCAGCTCCAGCCCCGACTCCAGCTCCAGCCCCGACCTTGGATCTGGATCTGGATCTGGATCCAGCATTGGCACCAGCACCAACTCCAACTCCGGCACCGGCACCGGCACCGGCACCAGCGCCGCGAAGAGCGATACCGAGACCGTGGCGGCCGACGAGGCGGAACCGAAGACGCATCGGCAGGAACAGCCCACGGCCGAACCATCTGGCCTGGAGCCGGAGTCCTCGACCGAACAGGGCCCGCTTACCGAAACCGAACCGCGCCACGACAAGCCTGAGGCGAGCTGAGACTCGTACCGCGGCTGATCACCGCGCACTGGGCCACGCCCTGCATCTCACGCCACAACTGCCCTCGCCCCTGAGCATCTCGCGCCGGGCCACGGCCCAACCGGCCGCACCGGATCGCGCCCGATCCCGGACACGGAGCCGTATCCGCTCAGGCCGCGACGCTCTCCGGACGCACCGTGTTCATCGGTGGCCGGTCGGTGAGGCAGACCTCGGTGCTGTGAGCGGTGAAGGCGTCGCCGATCAGGGGGAACTGGGTCAGCGCGGCGCCGGAGTCGCGGACGCCGCTGCGGCCGAGGACGGTGCCGAGGATCTGGCGGCTCATCACGCCGAGATCGGCCAGCGGACGGTTGCGGTGGGTACGTACGCCCAGGTTGACCTGGCCGATCGCATCGAGGCCGAGGCGGTCGTAGGTGTCGAGCAGCAGCCCGATCTCCACGCCGTACCCGGGGGCGAACGGGACGGAGGTCAGCAGTTCCCTGGTCCCCGCGTATTCGCCGCCGAGCGGCTGCAAGACCTCGGCCAGGTCGGGGCGTAGCGCCGCGAGCAGGGGGCGGGCCACCAACTCGGTGACGCGTCCGCCGCCATGTGCGTCCACTGCGCCGCCCTGCCGCAGCGGTCTGCGGTAGTAGGCCTTGACCAGATGCAGATCGTCCACGGTCAGCAGCGGTCCGAGCAGTTTGGGTACGAATGCCGGGTCGGGGTCGATCAGATCGGAGTCGACGAAGGCCACCAGATCGCCGCTGGTCACCGCCAGCGAACGCCACAGCACCTCGCCCTTGCCCGGTACCGGGTCGAGTTCGGGGACGGCCTGTTCCCGGCTGACCACGCGGGCACCGGCGGCGCGGGCGCGTTCGGCGGTGGCGTCGGTTGACCCGGAATCGAGCACCACCAGCTCGTCGACCAGGTTGCCGAGCAGGGGCCGGATACTGGCCACCACATCGGCGACGGTGCGTTCCTCGTTCAGAGCGGGCAGCACCACCGAGACGGTGCGTCCGGCTTTGGCGGCGATCAGGTCGTCCACCGGCCAGACCGGGGTGTCCCAGGTGTTGCTCATCGCCCAACCGGGCTCACGGTGTTGGATGTTCATACCAGACCTCGCAGGGTTCGTGCGGGGGGCCGGATACCCTGTATCGCGGCGATCATGTCCACGACGCGCCGGGTCGCGGCGACCTCGTGGACGCGGAAGACTCGGGCGCCTGCCGCCGCCGACCATGCCGTTGCTGCCAATGTGCCCTCCAGCCGCTCGGTGAGACCGACACCCAAAGTCTCTCCGATGAAATCCTTATTGCTGAGCGCCATCAAGACCGGCCATCCGGTTTTTACGAGAACGTCCACTCCACGCAACAGTTCGAGCCCGTGATAGGTGTTTTTCCCGAAATCATGGGTCGGGTCGATGAGGATCCCGTCGCGCCGCACCCCCGCGGCCAGTGCCGCTTCCGCCGCCCCGGCCACCGAATCGGTCACCTCGGCGACCACATCGGTGTAGCGGACCCGATGCGGGCGGGTGCGCGGTACCGCGCCACCGGTGTGGCTGCACACGATGCCGGCGCCCAGTTCGGCGGCGACCGCGACGAGGTCCGGGTCCGCCCCGGCCCAGGTGTCGTTGATCAGATCCGCCCCCGCACCGACGGCCGCCCGCGCCACCTCGGCACGCCAGGTGTCGACGCTGATCAACAGATCCGGGTACGCGCCGCGAATAGCGGCAACGAACGGAACGACCCGGCGGCTCTCCTCGGCGGCGTCGACCACCTCACCCGGCCCGGCCTTCACCCCACCGATATCGACCAGATCCGCCCCCTCGTCCACCGCCCGCGCCACCGCGTCCATGGCGGCGGCATCGGTGAAGGTGGCGCCCCGGTCGTAGAACGAATCCGGGGTGCGGTTCACAATCGCCATCACCAGCGCCCGATCCGTCGCCACCGGGCGTCCGCACAGGGTCGGCGACGGCGCGTCGGGGCGGAACATGGGTCCGACTGTACCGACTGATGTAACAGCCTCTCCGCTGTAGACCGCAATGGTTGGTGCCGATCACACACCGCAACGGGCCGTCGCCGCCCCGGCCACGGCGGAAGACCACCGCCACGAGCACAGCGGGACCCGTTCAGCTCGGCGTCGACGGCGGCACATCGGACCCCGTCCGGGCTACGCGTGCTCGCGCTGCCAACACCAGCGCGACCGCCTCCAACCATCGAGCGAACAGATCGTCACGGGCGACGTCGACACCCGGCTCCGCGAGAGCGGCCGACATCCACCCGCGTACGAGCCCGATCCGCTCCGCACCGATCAGTGGTTCGGGCAGTTCCGCCGTGGCGTCCAGGCCGAGCGACCGCACACAACCTGCCAAGAACTCGAGGGGATACGCGCTCGCCCCGACATCCTCTGCGTGTAGTGCCGCCGCCACCACCGCATCACCGAACAGCGCGATACGCGCCGGACCCTGCTCCGGCATGCCGGCGGTGAGCGCGGCAGCAACGTCGATTCGACGCAATTCGGTATCGCGTCGGGTGGTCGGGCCCGTCATTGCGGCAGGGCCACCGCGGTGGGATCGTCATGGCCGGCGCTCGGCTCCGCGCCGGTTGCTCTGCCCATTTCACCGTCGATGAATTGCTGCTTTGTCACCCATCTCGTATAGCCCCAGGGGTTGTAGACCTCCAGTTTGTCGCCTTGTGCGGCAAGGATGACTAATTGGTGGCCACCCGGGTCTTCGGCATTGCTTTTCGCGACTGTAATGGGAACCGGTTTACCTTCGTTCACCGCGGATTCGATGGCGGGTAGATAATCGCGCCGCTCCGCGGGTGTATCGACGCTCGTATTGTTGTGATATCCGCTGCCGGCAATCGGGCCGAGCTGATTCGTGAACAGTTCCGAGCCGTTCCTGCCACCTGGGTGCTTGGCATCGGTGGCGTCATAGACGGTGGTGAGCCGGTTGCGGAAAGCATTCTGACTATCATCACCGGGCCGGGCGCCCGCCACTGCGCCCGGTCCTTCGCCAGTGGTCAAGCCGAGCATGAACACCGGATCGTTGGCTGCCCGCGCAACCAGGGTCGATGCGGAAACACAGTTCTTCTTGTTCTGCTCATATATTCTTTCGAAACCGAATCCTTTGCCGTCGTAGGTCCGCGATAGATAAAATGATCGGTATATCAAATCGTGTTCGTTCCCCTTACCTGTCGACATATTTCTCGTGTTGATATGAGGATCCAGGTGATCGTACATCCAATTCAGGTCCTTGCCGTGTCGATGAATCACCCGACCGAACTCCTGAACGTCGGCGAACGAGTGTCCGGCGGCCAACGCATTCCACAGGTATGCGGCCTCCTGCGGAGTATGCGCATCGGCAAGCATCTTGTCGAAAGCCGCGCGATCGGCGGCCGACAGTTTATCGAGCCGCTGCGACCCGCGTTCCAAGGCGATCGGGGTGAGCAGTTTCGCGAGCGGGTCTGCGGTGAAGCCGAAGTCCCCCGTATAGGCGAGCACGACCGAAGACGCGGGACTGATACCGGGGGAATTGATCCGGCCCGCCCGGGCCAGCGCCGCATATTCCTTCAGAGCGCTCGCCGCATCCTCGGCGGCGTCATCGCGGATCCGGGCGGCCTTGAGTCGCTGATGGCAGCCGTCGGCCGCCATCTGCAACGCTCGGACCTCGGCATCGGCCCCATCCCCCTGTATGGTCTCGGCCGCCTGCCGCAACAGTGCGACGCCACGCGCATCGGTTCGCTGCACCAACGTCAGCTTCTCGCCGAATTCGGTCAGCGCGGCACCCGCGCCGCCGAAAGCTCGTTTCGCTGCTTCTGATTGCGCGGAGAGTGCCCGGACGACCTGGGCGGCGGTCTCCGCCGCATCGCCTTTCCATGCCTGCGGCAGTGACCCTGTCGCGACTCGCGCCAGATCGAAGGCGGACTCATCACACAGTCTCCCGGATTTCGTGTATCCGGCTGCCCGCGTCGAGATCTTTGTCGGAGAGCCCTTGGGCGCCGGAGGTTTCAGAGCGACCGCAATCGCCTCCGGCAGCTTCTCGCGCAGTAATCGCCGATAGCCAGGGGTGAGTAGATCAATCGCCGCCAACGCTTCCTTCAGGGCGGATGTCGTGCTCATATGTCATCCATTCGCTGCGGTCTTTCCCCGACTGCCGGGAGGATCCAGCGGCTGCCCGGGTTCCGGCCGCTCAGGAACCTGCCGATCCGACCCACGGAGCGATTCGAGTGGCGTGCGAGATGCATCGGGCGCCGCACGACGTACATTGCGCGCACCGTCTCCGTCCGTTTCCCGCTGCTTGTTCTCCGAATGCGGCAGCAGCTTCTCCACTTGCGTGACCGCCGCGGTGGTCACGCCGGTCTCGCGAGTCCAAGCCCGATGGAATGTCGACCAGGCAGATTCGACCTCGGAATCACCGAAGATTCCAGCCGGACCGAACGGCGTGGTCACGGTGGCCCACACGGTCTCGGGGATCGCGCCCGCGAGCGTGCGGCCCACGTCCTCGAGCTTGTCCCGGACGTTCCCGACCGCCACCGCGGGCGCAATCAGTCCTTCGTCGCCGACCCACAGCCTGCCGGCACCACCACCTGGCCCTGCGGGGCCCGGCGATAGTTCCGGAGCCGCCGGGAGGAACGGGCCGAAGGAACCGTTCGACGATCCGGAACCCCTATCGCCGTCACCCGGTCCGTGAGCGGAATCTCCTCTCGGCCCACCTGTGCCGGTGTGCTCCGACTTCCTGTCGCGAGCCGACCCACCGCCGTCATCAGTCGCCATCAGTCCTCCGTTCCGACAGCTGGATTCGTTGAAGATTCATCGAATCCTGGTGTCCTACAGGAGGTCAAGGTTGCCGGCCGCACCATGATTGGGAACAACGAAACCGTCATGCACCACCCGAGGCGATGACGGCGGCGACCACGCGTCGCGTCGCCCAGGAATCGTCGGGTAGAGATCAGCCGCGCGGAATCTGCCGTCCGCTACCTCTGCGACGTCGCCGTCACCAGCGCCCGGTCAGTCGCCACCGCGCGTCCGCACCGGATCGGCGACAGCACCTCCGGGCGGAACATGGTCCGACGGTGCCGACTCGTGTATCGACCGGTTCCGGCCCGTGGACCCCGATCAGCCCGTGGGCGCTCGACCGGCCGCGACATCGGCGGCGTAGTCCGTGTAGGCGGGAACGTACCCCGTCTCGCGACCGGCGAGCACGTACAGCGTCGTGTCCGCGTCGGGCGTGTATCCCTGGGTGCGCAGTTCGACCTTGCGGCTCTTGAACGTCGAGGTGGTCTCGAGTTCGTCGACGATGCGGATGAACAATGGCACCGCGTATCCGGGGAGTTGGTCGTAGGCCACGCGTGCGATGGCGCGGCCGTCGAATTCGGCGCCGGGGCGCAGGGTCACCGCGGCCATACCGGCCTTGCCGTCGGCTCCGGGGATGTCCACGCCGAACACCACCGCCTGGGAGATCACGTCGGCGACGGTCAGCGCCGCTTCGACCTCGGTGGTGGCCACGTTCTCGCCCTTCCAGCGGAAGGTGTCGCCGAGTCGGTCGACGAAGGCGATATGGTTCCAGCCCTGGTCACGGACCAGATCGCCGGTGTCGAACCAGACATCGCCCGCCCGGAAACCGTCACGGACCAGTTTGGCCTCGGAGGCCGCCGCGTCGGTGTAGCCGTCGAACGGTGCACGGCCGGTGACCTTCGCCAGCAGCAGTCCGACCCCGCCCGAACGCACCCGGCGCAGACGGCCGTCGGGGCCGCGTTTCGGTGCGCCGGTGTCGTCGTCGTATTCGACGATGGCGTAGGGCAGCGGCCCGAATCCGGCCGTGCGATCGACCCCGAACGCGTTGACGAAGGCGATATTGGCTTCACTGGCGCCGTAGAACTCCACGATCCGGCCGATACCGAACCGACGTTTGAATTCGTCCCACAGCTCCGGCCGCAACCCGTTGCCGACGGCCAACCGGACCCGATGCTGCCGGTCGACCGGTCCGGCCGGTTGATTGAGCAGATACCGGCACAGCTCACCGATGTAGATGAACGCGGTCGCCCGTTCCCGGATCACCTCATCCCAGAACCGGGATGCCGAGAACTGGCGTCCGAGTGCGAAAGTCGCGCCCGCGGCGAGCACCGACGACAGCGCGACGGTGAGCGCGTTGTTGTGATACAGCGGCAGACAGCAATACATGGTGTCGTTGCCGCGCAACCGGATACCGAGCCCACCGAGCCCGGACATGCTCTTGGTCCAGCGCAGATGCGTCATGACGCTGGCCTTGGGCAGGCCGGTGGTGCCGGAGGTGAAGATCAGGAACGCCCGCTCCCGCGCGGTCACCCGCGCACACACAGGCGGATCGGTCGGATCGGCGTGCTCGGCCTCGGTATGCAGATCCTCGGCATACAGCACATGGTCGGGCGCCTCGGACAGCGAATCGAGCGCCTCCCGGCATTCCGCGCCAACCACGTTCACCACACTGCCGAGCAGCCCGACACTGTGCGCGAGCACCCGGTCACGCTGATGATGGTTGAGCAGACCGACGGTGGCGCCGAGCTTCACCGTGGCCAGCACGGTGAACAGGGTTTCGGGCCGATTGGTCATCAGTACGCCGACCACATGGCCGCGACGCACCCCATGCGCGGTGAGCACGCTCGCATACCGGTTGACCAGGGAATTGGCCTCGCCATAGGTGTATTCGGCGCCCTCGAACCGCAGGAACGGCCGCTGCGGATGCTTATGCGCCGCACGCTGGAAGAACAATCCGACCGAGGCCTTGTCGCCGGGTCGCACCAGCATGCCGAGCGCATTGCGCAGCATGCCCGGTGCGTCCACAGCCATACCGGGCAGGCTCTTGGCCAGGTCGAAGACACCGACCTTCGCGTCGTTACTCACCTGCGCCGTTCCCCTCGACCGAGTTCTGCTGCGCCACAGCATGTTCGACCGATTCGGTCGCTGCCGATCGCGGACGGGAGATCGCCGCTCCCGACGTATCGGCCACCGACCGGGGCGCGAAACGGGTGAGGGCGTCGAACGCCGACGGCATATCCGCCACCACCGTGACCCGGTCCAGCGCCGGTTGCGGTACGAAACCGCGCTGATGCAATTCATCCACCCACGCGAACAGCCCGCGGTAATGCCCGCCGGGATCGAGGACGACGACCGGTTTGTCGTGCACACCCAGATACGCGCCGGTCCACGTCTCGAAGAATTCCTCGAGCGTGCCGATACCGCCCGGCAGAGTGAGGAATGCGTCGGCGCGGTCCTCCATCACCTGTTTCCGCTGCCGCATGGTGTCGGTGACCACGAGTTCGTCGGCGTCCACATCGGCCACTTCACGATGCACCAGATGCTTCGGGATGACCCCGACCGTGTTCGCGCCACCGGCGCGGGCCGCCGTCGCCACCGCGCCCATCATCGAGACATGACCGCCGCCGGAGACCAATTGCCAACCACGCCGCGCGATCTCGGCGCCGACCCGGGCCGCCAACGACAGTTGCGCCTGATCCAGGGTGCTGGCCGAACAGTAGACACAGACAGCGAAGGGAGAATCAGCCGCACTCACCATTTGTCCTCCGTACCCATCGTTTCCAGGTTGTCGCGTTCGGTGGTGGACTGCTCCAGAATGCGCACCACATCCTCGACACTGTCGGTGACATGCAGCAATTCCACATCACCCGGCGAGATCTTGCCCGACGCCAGCAGCGAATCCCTGATCCAGTCCACCAGACCGCCCCAGAACCTGGTGCCGAACAGAATGATCGGGAACCGGGTGATCTTGCGGGTCTGCACCAGCGTCAACGCCTCGAACAGTTCATCGAGAGTGCCGAAACCGCCGGGCAGGCAGATGAACGCCTGCGAATACTTCACGAACATGGTCTTGCGGACGAAGAAGTACCGGAAATTGATACCGAGATCGACCCATTCGTTGAGCCCCTGCTCGAACGGCAACTCGATACCGAGCCCGATCGAATAGCCACCCGCCTCACAGGCACCACGATTACCGGCCTCCATCGCGCCCGGCCCGCCGCCGGTGATCACCGCGAACCCGGCATGCGCCAACGCGGAGCCGATCGCGCGGGCCGCCTCGTACTCGGGATGATCGACCGGAGTGCGCGCGGAACCGAACACCGTCACCGCGCGCGGCACCTCCGCCAACGCACCGAAGCCCTCCACGAACTCGGCCTGGATCCGCAGCACCCGCCACGGATCGGTGTGCACCCAGTCACTGTCACCACGGCGATCCAGCAGATTCCGGTCGGCGGTGCCGACGCCGGGTTTGCGATCCCGGCGAAACATGATCGGCCCGCGGAACCTGGCTGTCGACTTCGGCTTGTTGGCGACTGGCTCGACCGCATCGGTGGACATGCTGGCCAACCTACTGTGTCTAATTTGCGCTGCCTGCGGCAGCGCGTGTTCGCGGCCCCTTTGGGTCTCGCGTCTCCGCTGCCGCTGCTTGCCTTCGGATTGCGCAGCGCCAGCGGAGACGCGAGACGGGCCGCGAACTGTGGGGTTCGGTCTCGCTTCGCTCGAAAACGGGGGTCGACCGGCCGTTGTTTCTGGTGGTCGACCGGGTGGTGGGCGGCCAGGTGGTGGGCGGGCTAGTGCTCGACCGGGTGGTGGCCGGCTGGTACGTGGCGGTCAAGTAGTTCCGCACGCCTGGTAGCCGGGTGGCTGGTCGGCTACTGCGTGGTGGTCAGGTAGGTCCGCAGCATGTCGCTGACTTGGGTGATCTGGGTCAGGGGAACTCGTTCGTCGCGTTTGTGGGCCAGGTTGGGGTCGCCGGGGCCGAAGTTCACGGCGGGGACGCCGCGGGCGGCGAAGCGGGAGACGTCGGTCCAGCCGTATTTGGCGCGTACCCCGGCCGCGCCGTGCGCGTGTACGGTGCTGATCAGGTCGGCGGCGGCGGGGGCGGTGAGGCCGGGGAGGGCGCCGGGGGCCGCGTCGGTGACCTGGAAGTCGAGGTCGAGACCGGCGAACACCTCGCGGACGTGGTCGGTGGCCTGAGCGACGCTGCGGTCGGGGGCGAAACGGAAATTGACGTCCACCTCGGCGGCGTCGGGCACCACATTGCCCGCCACCCCGCCGTCCACGCGGACCGCCGACAATCCCTCGCGGTAGACGCAGCCGTCGATATCCACCTCACGCGCCCGGTATTCCGAGAGCCGATGCAGCACCGGCGCCAAACGGTGAATCGCATTGTCGCCCAGCCAGGCCCGCGCCGAATGCGCCCGCGTCCCCGCGGTGGTGAGCCGCACGCGCAGCGTGCCCTGGCAGCCCGCCTCGATCCACCCGCCGGACGGCTCACCGAGGATGGCCAGATCGCCGTCCAGCCATTCCGGGCGTTCGCGTTCGATGCGGGCCAGGCCGTTGAACTCCGCGGCGATCTCCTCGCAGTCGTAGAAGATCAGCGTCAGATCGTGGGCGGGTTCGGCGATGGTGGCGGCCAGATGCAGGAACACCGCGTCACCGGACTTCATATCCACGGTGCCGCAGCCGTACATCACCGGCGCACCGTCCTCGGTGTCCATCCGGCTGGGCACATTGTCCGCGATCGGCACAGTATCCAGATGTCCGGCCAGCACCACTCGCGTCGGCAATCCGCGATCGGTGCGCGCGAGCACCACGTTCCCGTCGCGCACGATCTCGAAGCCGGTGGTCTGCTCGCGCAGCGCGGCCTCCACGGCATCGGTGACGGCCAGTTCGTCCCTCGACACACTCGGGATGTCGACGAGGGCGGCGGTGAGAGCTATCGGGTCGGCGCGCAGATCGAGGGTCACGGGCCAAGCGTAGTCAGCGGCCCGCTCCGTGGAGCCGACGGCAGCGCCGTGATCTGCGCGGCAGCCGGTGACGTGGCTGCACCACGGGCCCGCGGCGATCGGTAGGCTCTGCTGACGTGAGCATTCAGGGAGCAACAGCAGTCGGTATCGCCAATGTGACCGCGGACGGCACCGTCCTCGACACCTGGTACCCGAACCCACGGCTGGGCGAGTTCGCCGAGACCGCGACCAAGCGGCTCGACGAGGTTCCCGCCGAATTCGCCGCGCTGGTCGGCCCCGACGAGGCCCGCGGCGTCGAGGTGATCGCGGTGCAGACCACCATCGCCGACCTGTCCGCCGCGCCCGTGGACGCCCACGATGTGTACCTGCGGCTGCATCTGCTCTCGCATCGGCTCGTCCGCCCGCACGAGGTGAGCCTGGACGGCCAGTTCGGGCTGCTCAGCAACGTGGTGTGGACCAACCACGGTCCGGCCGCGGTGGAGGGCTTCGAAACCACCCGCGCCAAGCTGCGCGCCCGCGGCCCGGTGACCGTCTACAGCATCGACAAGTTCCCGCGCATGGTCGATTATGTGGTGCCCTCCGGCGTCCGCATCGGTGACGCCGACCGCGTCCGTCTCGGCGCGCATCTGGCCTCGGGCACCACCGTCATGCACGAGGGTTTCGTCAACTTCAATGCGGGCACCCTCGGCGCCTCCATGGTCGAAGGCCGTATCTCCGCGGGCGTCGTGGTGGGCGACGGCTCGGATATCGGCGGCGGCGCCTCCACCATGGGCACCCTCTCCGGCGGCGGCACCACCGTCATCGCCATCGGCGAACGCTCCCTGCTCGGCGCCAACGCGGGCCTGGGCATCCCGCTCGGCGACGACTGCGTCCTGGAAGCCGGTCTCTACCTCACCGCGGGCACCAAGGTCACCACCCCCGACGGAACCGTCGTCAAAGCCGCCCAGCTCAGCGGCCAGAACAACCTGCTGTTCCGCCGCAACTCCCTCACCGGCGCCGTCGAGGTGGTCCACCGCAAGGGCACCGGCATCGAACTCAACGCGGATCTGCACGCCAACGACTGAGCCCCGTCCGATGCGGGCCGGACAGCGTTTCCGGCCCGCATCAGGCGTGCTATCGCCTGCCCACGTATACCCAACTAGCCAAATTTGCTTAGTAGTCCACGGCGCGCTACGGTTTACTAACCAAATTTAGTTAGTAGGAGGTCGGAATGTCTTCGATAACGCCCTACGTCATGGTCGACAACGCCAACAGTTACGCCGAATTCCTCGAGCGGGCATTGGACGCCCAGGTACGCAACGTCATCCCGCTGCCCGCCGATCCGGAGCGGATCATCCATGCCGAGGCGCGGATCGGCGACGGGGAACTGTTCTTCGCCGATTCCGGTGCCCACGGCGAGCGATGCCTGCGATCGCCATCGGAACCGGTGCACGTCCAGATGTGGGCCACCGTGCCGGACCCGGACCGGACCCACGCCCGCGCCGTCGCCGCCGGAGCCCGCTCGGCCATGGCGATCACCGCCCAGGACGACGGCACACGTATGGGCGGTTTCGTCGACCCGTTCGGTACGCTCTGGTGGGTCAGCACCCGCCGCCCCGGCCAGGGGTGAGCTTCGCGGAGAAGGGGAACGATCCATGTCGGCGGTACGGCTGCTGACCCTCGGTGCGATCCGCCGCCGCGGCCGGGCACACGGCTATCAGGTGCTCGCCGATCTGGAATCCTGGGGCGCCGACGAATGGGCCCGCGCCACCTCCGGCTCTATCTACCACGCGCTCAAGACGATGACCAAGCAGGGATTGCTGCTGGCACACGACACCGCGCCCAGCGATGTGGGCGGACCGCCGCGCATGGAATACGAGGTGACCGACGAGGGCGCACAGGCCTATTTCGACCTGCTCCGCGCGGCGCTCACCAGCAATGATCCCCGGCTCGACCTGCTTGCCGCCGCCGTCGGGTTCCTCGACGACCTACCGCGCGCCGAAGCCATCACCCTGCTGCGCCAACGCTTCCAGATCATGGCCGAATGGCGATCGAGCATTACCGCGCATCTGCCGCCCGATACCGATCTCCAGACCTGGGGCCCGGTCGGCGAGGTGATCGACCTGTGGTTGCACACCGCCGACACCCGCGCGGAATGGACCGCCGGACTCCTGCGTCGCCTGGAACACGGCGCCCACCGGATGGCCGGCGAGACCTGACGCCGAACCGATTGAACACCCAGGTCGGGTGGGCTACCGTGCCCACATGCACGCACTCCGGCCCGGTGCCGATTTCGCCGGGTACCGGATCGAGCGGGTACTCGGCGTCGGCGGGATGGGCAGCGTGTACGCGGCACGGCATCCGCGACTGCCGCGCCTGGTGGCGCTGAAACTGCTGCATCCCTCGTTCGCCGAGGACCCGATGTTCCGCGGACGGTTCGAGCGGGAAGCCGAACTCGCCGGGCGGCTGGATCATCCGAATATCGTCACCATCCACGATCGTGGCCGGGAAGGGTCGCAGCTGTGGATCAGCATGCAGTACGTCGAGGGCACCGACGCCGAGACGGCCATGCGGAACGGACATATGCCGCCGATGCGTGCGTTGTCCGTGGCGGCGGCCACCGCCGACGCGCTCGATTACGCGCACCACGCGGGCATGCTGCACCGGGATGTGAAGCCCGCCAATATCCTCATCCGCACCGATCCGGCGGCGGGTACACCGGAACGGGTGCTGCTCACCGATTTCGGCATTGCCAAGGCACGCGACGAATCCACGGCGCTGACCCAGGCGGGCACCCTGCTGGCCACGCTGCGCTACGCCTCTCCTGAACAGTTGGAGGGTAAACCGCTGGATCCGCGCTCGGATCAGTATTCGCTGGGCTGCACACTGTTTCACCTGCTCGCCGGGCAGGCGCCGTATCCGGCGGACAGCGCGGCCGCGGTGATCAGCGCGCATCTGGTGCAGCCGGTCCCGAGGATCAGCGGTGTGCGGCCCGATCTTCCGCCCGCGCTCGACGATGTGTTCGCGCGCGCTCTGGCCAAGGAGCCGTGGCAGCGCTTCGGCAGCTGCGCGGAGATGGTCGAGGCGGCGCGGCGTGCGTTCACCGATCCGACGCCCGCATCGCCGCCGGTGGCACCGCGGCGTCGTCGGTGGCCGGTCGTGGTCGCGGGGACAGTGGCGGTCATTGCCGCCGTGACGGCGACGGCCGTCGTCCTCGCCAGGTCCGGTGACGAAGTGCAGGCGCAGCCGACGACGACCGTCGCTCCGCCGACGATCACGGTGCCGCCCACGAACACCACCCCGGTGGCGCCGGACCCGTGGGCGGCGGGCCGCGATACCGTCGCGCTGTTCCCCGATCTGCTGCCCTCGCGCCCAGACAGCACCGGATTCCGTGGCCTGCAATGCAGTTTCGCCACCAAGAATCCGAATGCGGTGTGGACCTACGGTTTCAACTGCCTCGACGCGGACAAGCTCGAACTACAGGTGCTCACCCACGACGACGCCGCGACCGTCGACTCCTATATCGCCACCCTGCCCGCGGGCGCCACCGAGGAGGTGCGTTCCCGCTACGGACAGGCGTTGATCGTGCGAAAGTTCAATGGATCGACAGGTCCGTGGGTGCTGGTCCAGTTCGCCGATGAACCGCGCTCCGGCATCACCTTTCAGGTTTTCTGGAAAGACCACACGCACCAGGAGGTGATCGACGAATGGGTACGCACCGCGCCGTTCTGACCCGGCTCGCCGTAGTGGGCGCATTCGCGATGGTGACGGCCTGCTCCACGGTGGAAGGCACTCCGGTGGCCGCCGAGATCGACGTACGCACGCTGGACGTCGGGGACCATCCGATCGAGCCCCTGGACGTCGACAGCGTGCGCCTGCCCTCCGACGGACCGATCCTGGAGGGCCTGCGGATGGCCGCCGCGATCGCGGTACCGCACCAGATCGATGACGAACTCGTGCACAACTGGGGCACCGATGTGATCGACAGCCCGAAGAAGGCCGCCGACGCCGCCGCCATCTCCAACGTGAACCTGACGACCCTGGAGCGGAACGGCTTCCTGGTGGCCTTCGATATCGCCGAGGGTGATGAGCCGTTCCCCACCGATGTCCGCCCCACCGAGACCGACGCGACCGTCACCAGGATCGTGCTGATGCGATTCCCCGATACCGCCCGCGCGAGGACGGCGGCACGTGAACTGGAGAGCACCGATTTCGGGGTGAATCCCGACAATCGGCCCGTCACGGTGCCGGGATACGCGCAGGCGCACGCACATTGGCGGCCGCGCATCAAGACCGTCAGCGCGCTGATGGCGCACGGCGAGACCGTCATCAGCGTGTTCTTGCAGCATCCGACACCGGACCTGGAGGCGATGACCACGCGCCTGCGCGAGGTGTTCGACGTACAGCTGCCGCTACTCGACGATTTCGAGCCCACCCCGGCCGACGAGTTCGACGACCTCCCCCGCGACCCCGACGCCATCTTGCGCCGCGCCCTGACGCCGGGCCCGCGCGATCAACGGGTGCCGATCTCCGCCCGCGATTACGCCGCCTGGAGCGGTCGGGCGGTCGTGCATTTCCGGCCGACCGACAATCCGGGCATGCGCGAGGCCTGGGACAGCGGCGGCGTCGAGGCCGCCGCCCGATCCGGCACCACCACCGTCTTCCGTTTCCGCGACCACCCCGCCGCCACCGCCTTCGGCACCGCCTGGTCCGACAGCCTCGGCCCCACCACCACCCCCATCGACCCACCACCCGACGTCCCCGAAACCCACTGCGTCGAACGCCCCGCCACCACCGACAACCCCGCCACAGCCCGCTGCTACCTCACCTACCGCCACCACGCCGCCTTCGTCACCGGCGACGACCCCACCGACGTCCGCCAACAGGCAGCAGCCCAATACGCCCTACTGGTCAACACCCAGTAGACGTCGGCGTTTTCGGCACCCGAGCCTGCGCGAACCCGAGCAGGTCGCCGATTCCACCTGAGGCATCACGCCTGCTCGCCCTGAACGACGGCGAGCGTCCGCATCGGCAGCTCAGGTGAGGAGTTTCTTCTGCACCTTGCCCATCGCGTTGCGGGGCAGGGAATCGACGAGGCGGATTTCTCGTGGTCGCTTGTGGGCGGACAGTTCTCGGGCCACGTGGTCGATCAGGTCGGATTCGGTGGGGGGCGCGGCGTTTGCGCGTACTACGACGAAGGCGACGATGCGTTGGCCGAGGTCGGGGTCGGGGAGGCCGACGACGGCGGCCTCGGCTACGGCGGGGTGGCCGAGGAGGGTGGTTTCCACTTCGCCCGCGCCGATGCGGTACCCGCCGGATTTGATGAGGTCGACCGATTCGCGGCCGACGATGCGGTGGAAACCGTCCGCGTCGATGACGGCGACGTCGCCGGTGCGGAACCAGCCGTCATCGGTCCAGCACGCGCCGGTCTCGTCCGGGCGATTCAGATAGCCGTCGAAAAGCATGGGCCCGCGCACCTGGAGCCCGCCGATGCTTTCGCCGTCGTGCGGGACGGGTGCGCCGGATTCGTCGCGCAGACGGGTTTGCACACCGTGCACGGGGGTGCCGACCCAGCCGGGGCGGCGTTCGCCGTCGGCGCGGGTGGACAGGGTGATCATGGTTTCGCTCATGCCGTAGCGCTCGACGGGCGCGTGGCCGGTGAGTTCGGCGAGGCGTTCGAAGACCGGGACGGGCAGCGGTGCACTACCGGAGACGAGCAGCCGGGCGTCGGCCAAACGCTTGGCGGCATCGGGGTCGTCGGCGATGCGCGACCATACCGTCGGCACACCGAAATACAGCGTGCCGGGAGCGGCCGCGTACGCCTCGGGAGTCGGCTTTCCGGTGTGGATCAATGGGCTGCCGACGCGTAGCGCGCCCAGTACACCGAGGATCAATCCGTGCACGTGGAACAGCGGAAGGCCGTGCACCAGCACGTCACGGGCGGTCCAGGACCACGCTTCGGCGAGCGCGTCGAGCCCGGCGGCGATGGCGCCGCGACTGAGCACCACACCCTTCGGCAATCCGGTGGTGCCGGAGGTGTAGAGCACGAATGCCGTTGTCTCCGGCGCTGGTTCGGGATAGGTGTGCCACGACCTGGCATGCAAACGGACCGGAACCACCGGCAGTTCGGTGCCTTCCGGCGCCGCGCCGAGCCATGCCTGCGCCCCCGAATCGGCCAGGATGTGGGCGGATTCGACAGTTCCGGCGTCCGGCGGCACCGGGACGACGGTGACACCGGCGATCAGGCAGCCGACGATGGCGAGCACCGTGGTCGCGGTCGGCTGTGCCAGCACCGCGACGCGATCGGCGCGGGCGATGCGCTCGGCCACCGAGGTGGCGGCGCCGAGCAGATCGCTGCGCGAGAGCGTTACGCCGTCGATGGTGACGGCATCGGGGATATCCGCGCCCGCCGCGACGGCGAGCGGATCAAGGGAGCGCAGCAGCAGCGGCGGACCGTACGACATCCGCCCACGCTACCGCGACGCGAGCGACGAGCCAGGAGGAGGCAGCGCAGCATCATCACGCCGGGCCACCGGGATACCGCACGATCGGCCGCGCACCGTTGACACCCCCGATGAAGCGGTGAGAAAGTAGTTGCATAACCTTCTCAACGGCGAGATGGGGTCGACGATGACCAGCACTTCGCGCGCGACCACCCGGTCACGCACCGATGATTTCGATATCCGGCGCCATATCGACGGATCCGCCGTGTTCTTCGGCGCCGCCGCCAATGTCATCATGCAGCTGAGCCATCCGGCCGTCGGCTACGGCGTGCTGGAGAGTCCGGTGGACAGCGGCAAGATCATGCTGCACCCGATCAAACGCACCCGCACCACGCTCACCTATCTGGCTGTGGCCATGTTCGGCAGCGATGAGGAACGCGAGGCCTATCGGGAGGCGCTGGACCGCTCACACCGCCCGGTGCATTCGACCCGTTCCAGCCCGGTGCGATACAACGCCTTCGATCCGCGTTTGCAGTTATGGGTGGCGGCCTGCCTGTACTGGGGCGGACGAGATCTGCACCACCGCCTGCACGGCCCGATGGACGATGCCACCGCCGACGCCTACTACCGCTACGCCGCCCGCCTCGGCACCACCCTCCAGATGCCACAGCAGCTGTGGCCCGCCGACCGCGCCGCCTTCGACAGCTACTGGGCCGAGAATCTGGCGGGCACCTCGATCGATCCGCCGGTCCGGGACATGCTCGACGATATCGTCGATCTGAAGATGTTCCCGCCGCCGGTCCGGGTCCCGCTGCGCCGCTTCCACCGTTTCGTCACCGCCGGACTCCTCCCACCGCATCTGCGCGCGGAGATGGGCATGGAGTGGAGTGAGCGCGATGAGCGCCGACTGTCGCGCCTGCTGCACACGGTCGGCGCGATCGAGGCCCGACTCCCGCTGCCGCTCAAGACCTTTCCGGTCAGCATATTCCTGACGGATATGCGGCTGCGTCGACGCCTCGGCGCACGTCTGGTGTGAAAGCTTCCCATTCGAGCCGTCGGTCCGCGTGATCGAGGCCCGACTCCCGCTGCCACTCGAGACATTTCCGGTCAACATGTTCCTGACGGATATGCGGCTGCGTCGACGCCTCGGCACACACCTGGTGTAAAAGCTCCGCATTCGAGCCGTCGATCGGCGCGAGCATCCCCGCGCAGGCGGCGCTACGGAATGCGGAACGACACAACCACATGATCGCGCGCGAACTCCCGCGCCGCCGCATCATCATCGAGTGGAATCACCGTCTGCGGCGTCAAGGCCAGCGACAATGCGGTCCTTGCGATCATCTCCGCCAGTGGCAGCGGGTCGTAGTCGGGCAGTTTGCCCTCACGCTGCAACCGGGTGATGAACTCCGCGACATAATCGCGACCCAGTTCGATCACCGGCGCGCCCTTCACCGTCAGATACGGCAGCACGATCTCCGGTTCGGTCTGCAACAGCCGGTCGAGCAGTTTGTTACCACGCAGCCCGTCGAGGAAGGCGACGAACAGTTCGACGATCTGATCTTCGGCACCGGCATCGCGTTCGATCTGCCGCTGCACCGCCGCGTCGACACCGTCGATGAATTCCCGCGTCTGCTGTAACCCGACCGCCTGGATCAGATCGGTCTTCCCCGCGAAACGCCGGTAGAGCGTCGCCAGCGAGAGCCCGCCGCGTCGGGCCACCTCGCCCATGCTGGTGCGTTTGATGCCGAAGTCCAGGAACGCCAGCAGCGCCGCGGACAGCACGGTTTGATCCTGATCCCGGCGTTGTGTGCGCACCAGCGGGAGCAGATCGGCCAGCGCCGCCATATCGGCACCTCCCCGTGAGACTCGGCGAAACAATGACACACCAAGCATCGCACAATTGCAGGCTCGATTGACATGCGCCGTGAGTAGATGAGAATGTTTCCGCGTAATCTTCTCACCGGAAGTGAGGTCAACGATGACCGCTGTCGTGCCCGCCACCCCCGGCGGCCCCGTCCCCGCACCCCCGGCCGATTTCGTCGTCGAGGACTACATCGACGGTGTCTCCGCCTTCCTCGGCGGCACCGCCAACGTCATCATGCAGCTGGGTCTGCGGCCGGTCGCCTACGGGGTGCTGGAAAGCGATGTCGACAGCGGCAAGGTGATGGTGCATCCGATCAAACGGCTGCGCACCACCCTGACCTATCTCGCCGTGGCGATGATGGGCAGCGAAGCCGAACGCGCCGCCTACCGCGAGGCCGTCAACGGCTCACATCGCACCATCCGGTCCAAGCCTTCCAGCCCGGTGAAATACAACGCCTTCGATCCGAACCTGCAACTGTGGGTCGCGGCGTGCCTGTACTGGGGTTTCGCCGATATGCTCGACACACTGCGCGGCGGTATCGACGAAGCCGCCGCCGATGCCTTCTATCAGCACAGCGTCCGGCTCGGCGCGACCTTGCAGATGCGGCCGGAAATGTGGCCCGCCGACCGGGCGGCCTTCGATGAATACTGGGCAACGAACCTGGCCGCCACCCGGATCGACCCGGTGATCCGCGACTACTTCAACGATCTCATCGACCTGAAGATGATGCCGCGGGTCGTACAGCTGTCGGCCGCGCGGTTCCAGCGGTTCGTCGTCACCGGTGTGCTGCCGTGGCATCTGCGCCGGGAGATGGGGATGCGCTGGTCGGCGCGCGATCAGCGCCGGTTCGAGCGGCTGATGCGGCTCATCGGCGCGATCGTGACCCGCTTGCCCCAGCGGGCGCGGATGTTCCCGCTCAACTTCTACCTGTGGGATCTGCGCAGGCGGATGCGCAAGGGTCTACCGCTGGTGTGACCGGCCCGGTCACCGCCCCGCGAGCGCTCGCAGGAAGAACCCGAGGTTCGCCGGGCGCTCGGCCAACCTACGTATGAGGTAGCCGTACCACTGGTTGCCGTAGGGCACATACACCCGCATGGTGTTCCCGGCGACGGCGATGCGGTCCTGTTCGTCGTCCCGAATGCCGTAGAGCATCTGATATTCCACATCGCCCGCACCACGTCCGGTATCGGCGAGCAACCAGTCGGCGGCGGCGATCATCTCCGGATCGTGCGAGGCCACCATCGGATAACCCTCACCGCGCATCAGGATCTCCAGACAGCGCCGATAGGCGGCATCGACCTCATCGCGGTGCTGATAGGCCACCTCCTCCGGTTCCCGATAGGCGCCCTTGCACAACCGGATCCGGGAACCCGGGCCGGAGAAATCCCGGCAGTCGGCCTCGGTACGGCGCAGATAGGACTGCAATACCGTGCCGAGCCAAGGGAATTCGTCGCGGAGTTCGGCGACCGTGGCGAGAGTGGCGTCGGTGGTGGTGTGGTCCTCGGCGTCGACGGTCACCCAGATCCCGGCCTGTACCGCCTTGGTGCACAGGGTTCGTAGATTCTCGGTGGCGATGGCGGGACCGTCCCCCGGCAGCGACTGGCCGAGCGCCGACAGCTTCACCGACACCTCCAGCGGCGCGGCACCGGCGGCGCCGAGTGAAACATCCAGCGCCGACAGATCATTGAGCAGCGACAGGTATTCCGCCACCGCCGCATCGGCCTGCGCGCGGTCGGTGGTGTATTCGCCGAGGTAGTCGACGCTGATGGCCCGCCCGCTCGCCAGGAGCGTCCGTGCCACCAGGATCAGATCGGCTCTCGTCTCCCCCGCCACGAATCGCCGCACGATATCGACGGTCACCGGGGTTCCGGTCACCAGCCGTTTCATCCGCGGTGACCCGGCCGCGGCGAGGATGGCGGGCCGCAGCGGGTTCACGCCTGCGACCCCATATGCGGGTACCGGTGATCGACCGGCGGTACGAAGGTCTCCTTCAACGCGCGCGGGGCGACCCAGCGCAGCAGGTTCAACGGCGAACCGGCCTTGTCGTCGGTGCCGGAGGCCCGCGCACCACCGAAGGGCTGCTGACCGACGACCGCGCCGGTGGGTTTGTCATTGACGTAGAAGTTGCCCGCCGCGAACCGCAGCGCCGCCGATGCCTGTTCGATCGCATGCCGATCCGTGGCGAACACCGCACCGGTCAACGCGTACGGCGCCGCCGACTCCACCTCCGACAACACCGAGGCGTAGGCGCCGGGTTCGGCGTCGTCGTAGATGTGCACCGACAGGATCGGGCCGAAATATTCGGTGGTGAATGCCTCATCGCGTGGATCGTCGGACAGCAGCACCGTCGGCCGGACGAACCAGCCTTCGCTGTCGTCATAGGAGCCGCCGACCGGAATGGTCAACCCTGTCGAGCGCGCGCGTTCGATGGCGGCCACGTTCTTGTCGTAGGCGCGCCGGTCGATTACCGCGCCACCGAAATTGGACAGATCAGCGATATCGCCGTATTCGAGTTTGCCGACCACGTCCAGGAAATCGTCACCCATCTCGCGCCACAGCGAACGCGGCAGATACGCACGGGACGCGGCCGAGCACTTCTGCCCCTGGTACTCGTAGGCGCCACGCACCAGCGCGGTGATCAGGGCGGCCGGTTCGGCCGAGGCGTGCGCGACGATGAAATCCTTACCGCCGGTCTCCCCGACCAGGCGCGGATAGCCATGGTAGGCACCGATATTCGTCGCGACCTGCCGCCACAGATAGTGGAAGGTCTTGGTGGAACCGGTGAAATGGATGCCCGCCAGCCGCGGATCGGCCAGCGCCACCTCCGACAGTTCCACACCGTCACCGGTGACCATATTGATGACACCGGGCGGCAGCCCCGCCGCCTCCAGCACCCGCATCGTGTAATACGCGGCCAGCGTCTGCGTCGGCGACGGCTTCCAGACCACCGTATTGCCCATCAGCGCGGGCGCGGTCGGCAGATTGCCCGCGATGGCGGTGAAGTTGAACGGCGTGATCGCGTAGACGAAGCCCTCGAGCGGCCGATAGTCCATCCGATTCCACACACCCGCGCTCGAACGCGGCTGCTGCTGGAGGATCTCGCGGGCGAAGGCGACATTGAACCGCCAGAAGTCGATCAGCTCGCAGGGGGCGTCGATCTCGGCCTGCTGCACCGATTTCGACTGGCCGAGCATGGTCGCCGCGGCGACCTTTTCCCGCCACGGGCCCGACAGCAGATCGGCCGCACGCAGCAGGACCGCCGCGCGTTCATCGAAGGGCAGGGCGCGCCAGCCGGGTGCGGCGGCTATCGCGGCCTCGATGGCGTCGCTCGCCTCGGCGTGCGTGATATCGGTGTAGGTACCCAATACCTGCCGGTGCCGATGCGGTGCGACGATATCGTGCCGGGCGCCGATCCCCGGCCGGTGTTTACCACCGATCACCAGCGGTATCTCGACGGTCTCGGCGGAGATCGCGGCCAGCGCGCTCGCCAACCGCTCCCGCTCGGGACTGCCCGGCGCGTAGGTGTGCACCGGTTCGTTCTCAGGGGCAGGGACCACCGTGACAGCGTCCATAACCAAGGCTAACTCCGGTGCGCGGCGCAGCACAGAAACCACGCCCACCTGCGTTTCCGGCGGCCGATCGCGGTATCGAGTCAGGAACTGGCGGCGCCGAGCCTGGCCGCCGCTTCGGCGATCCGCTCATCGGTGGCCGTCAACGCGATGCGCACATGCTTCGCACCGGCCGGACCGTAGAAATCGCCGGGAGCGGCGAGGATGCCGCGCTCGGCGAGCCAGTCGAGGGTGGTGCGGCAGGGTTCGCCGCGCGTGGACCACAGGTACAGGCCCGCCTCGGAATGGTCGATGCGGAAACCCGCGGACAACAGTGCGGCGCGCAGGGTGTCGCGGCGGGCGCGATAACGCTCACGCTGCTGGTTCTCGTGCGCGTCGTCGCCGAGCGCCGCGGTCATCGCCGCCTGGATCGGGAACGGCACCATCATGCCGGAGTGTTTACGCACTTCCAGCAGTTCGGCGACCAGGTGCGGATCACCGGTGACGAACCCGGCGCGGTAGCTGGCCAGGTTCGACGTCTTCGACAGCGAATGCACCGCGAGCAGACCGGTGTGGTCGCCATCGCAGACCTCCGGATCGAGCACCGAGACGGCCCGGCCTTCCCAGCTCAAACCCAGATAGCACTCGTCGGAGGCGATGATGGCGCCGCGTTCGCGGGCGAAGGCCACGACCTTGCGCAGATGGTCGACGCCGAGCACCTTGCCGGTCGGGTTGGACGGCGAGTTCAGGTAGATCAGCGCGGGTGACCGCGGACCCAGCTGTGTCAGGCCGTCGGCGCGCGCGATCTCGGTGCCCGCGAGCAGCGCGCCCACCTCGTAGGTGGGGTACGCGACCTCGGGGATCACCACCAGATCGGCCACGCTCAGGCCGAGCAACCGTGGCAGCCCGGCGATCAGCTCCTTGGTGCCGATGACCGGCAGCACCGCCGCCTGGTCGATCCCGGTGATCCCGTACCGGCGACGCAGGGCGTCGACGGCGGCTTCACGCAGCGCGGTGGTGCCGTGGGTGGTCGGATATCCGGGGACCTCCGCGACCGAGTTCAGCGCGGCGCGGATCAGCGGATCGACCGGGTCGACCGGCGTACCGACCGACAGATCGACGATCCCACCGGGATGGGCGGCGGCTTTCGCCTTCGCGCCCGCGATGGTGTCCCAGGGGAAATCCGGTAGCAGCGAGCTGACCCGCACGCGTGCCGCCGCACTATCGGTACTCGACAATCCAGCGCTCATTCGGACGCCATGGGCGGCAGTTCCTTGATGAACGGCGGATCGAAATCGACCTTGCCCACCTTCGTCGCGCCGCCGGGCGAACCCAGCTCATCGAAGAAGTCGACATTGGCGTTGATGTAGCCGCTCCACTGGTCCGGGGTGTCGTCCTCGTAGAAGATCGCCTCGACGGGACACACCGGCTCACACGCACCACAGTCCACGCACTCGTCCGGTTGGATGTACAGCATGCGACCACCCTCGTAGATGCAATCCACGGGGCATTCCTCGATGCACGCCTTGTCCTTCACGTCAACGCACGGTTCAGCGATGATGTACGGCACTGCCGTTCTCCTAGTCTGTCCTCACCTCGGGGGTACTGCGCCCGGCACAAGTATCCCTGGCGCCTCACACGTTACCCTCGGTCAGCCTGCCCTAACTTGGGACGTGGCCTCAGTGGATGGATAGTTCGAGTCCCGCGGCGGGCCCGCGACCCGCGGGAACGCCGTAGGTGGTGGTGCGTTCGCGCACCGGACGACCGATGCCCGCGGCGATTTCGGTGAGTTCGGCCACGGTCTTGGCCGACCCGTGCTGGGAGCCAGCCATCCGGGAGATGGTCTCCTCCATCAGCGTGCCGCCCAGATCGTTGGCGCCGCTGTCCAGCATCACCCTGGTGCCGGTGGTGCCCAATTTCACCCAGCTGGTCTGGATGTTGTCGATGCGCCCGTGCAGCATGATGCGGGCCAGCGCATGCACGGCCCGGTTGTCGCGGTTGGTCGGTCCGGGACGCGCCGCGCCCGCCAGGTACAGCGGTGCGCTCTGATGCACGAACGGCAGCGGGACGAATTCGGTGAAACCACCGGTGCGGTCCTGGATATCGCGCAGCACCCGCAGGTGCCCGACCCAATGTTTCGGATTGTCCACGTGGCCGTACATCATGGTCGAGCTGGACCGGAGGCCAACCTCATGGGCGGTGGTGATGACCTCGATCCAGGCCGAGGCGGGCAGTTTGCCCTTGGTGAGCACCCAGCGCACCTCGTCGTCCAGGATTTCCGCGGCCGTGCCGGGAATGGTGTCGAGCCCGGCCTCCTTCAATGCCACCAGCCAGTCACGCACGCTCTGCCCGCCGCGCGAGGCGCCGTTGACGATCTCCATCGGGCTGAACGCGTGCACATGCATCGACGGCACCCGCGCCTTCACCGCCCGCACCAGATCCGCGTACCCGGTGACCGGCAGATCGGGGTCGATACCGCCCTGCATGCACACCTCGGTGGCGCCGTCGACGTGCGCCTCCCAGGCCCGGTCGGCGACCTCGCCTGTGCTCAGGGTGAACGCGTCGGCATCCCCCTTGCGCTGGGCGAATGCACAGAACCGGCAGCCGGTGTAGCAGATATTGGTGAAGTTGATGTTCCGGTTGACCACATAGGTCACCTCGTCCCCGGAGACCTCGCGGCGCAGGCCGTCGGCGAGCGCCGCGACCGCGTCGAGGTCGGCGCCGTCGGCGGTGGCCAGCGCCAGATACTGCGCATCCGACAGCCCGGCCGGATCGCGTTCGGCGGCGCGCAGGGCGTCGAGCACGTCGGCGTCGAGCCGTTCGGGGACCGCGGCCAGATCGCGCGCCTGTTCGCGCACGGTGTCCCAATCGCCGAAGGCGCTGTTGAGGTCGCTGCGGGTGTCGGTGTTGCGGCCATCGGAGTCGATGGCGGTATTGAGGTCGACGCGGCCCGCCGATTCCCAGCTTTCGTCGGGCTCCTGCCACGGCAGGCCGACCGGAACCGTATCGGGCCTGGCCAGACCGGTGTCCGGATCGGTCAGCGCGGCCACATGCGCACCGATGCGCGGATCGACCCACGGATTGCCCGCGAGCACATACTTCGGATGCGCCGAGGTGCGTTCGACCAGTTCGAATCCGGCGGCCGCGGTGAGTTCGGCCAGGGTGTCGAGATTGGGCCAGGGCCGTTCGGGGTTGACGTGATCGGGCGTCACCGGCGAGACCCCGCCCCAGTCATCGATGCCCGCGTCCAGCAGGGCCGTGCATTCGGCCTGCGAGACCAGGTTGGGCGGAGCCTGCACCGGGACGTCGGGACCGAGCAGCAGCCTGGTCACCGCGATGGTGGCCAGGAATTCGTCGATGTTCGCATCGGGGGTGTCGCGCATGGCGGTATCGCCCTTGGCACGGAAGTTCTGCACGATCACTTCCTGGATGTGCCCGAACGCCTTGTGCTGCTTACGGATCGCCATGATCGATTCGGCACGCTCGGCCATGGTCTCACCGATGCCGACCAGGATGCCGGTGGTGTAGGGGACCGAGAGCCGCCCCGCGTCGGTGATGGCGCGCAGCCGGACCGCCGGATCCTTGTCCGGGCTGCCGTAATGGCAGTTGCCCTTCTCGGTGAACAGCCTGGTGGCGGTGGTCTCCAGCATCATGCCCATGGATTGGGCCACCGGCTTGAGGCGGGAGATCTCCTCCCAGCTCATCACGCCCGGGTTCAGATGCGGCAGCAGCCCGGTCTCCTCGAGCACCAGGATCGATACCGCGCGCAGATAGTCGAGGGTCGAATCGTAGCCGCGTTCGTCGAGCCACTGCGCGGCCTCCGGCCAGCGGTCCTCGGGCCGGTCACCGAGGGTGAACAGCGCCTCTTTACAGCCGAGGGCGGCGCCGCGGCGGGCGATGTCGAGCACCTCGTCCGGCTCCAGGAACATGCCGCGGCCTTCGGCGCGCAGTTTGCCCGGCACCGTGACGAAGGTGCAGTAATGGCATTTGTCCCGGCACAGGTGGGTGAGTGGGATGAAGACATTGCGCGAATAGCTGATCGTCTTCGGGCGACCCGCCGATTCCAGACCCGCATCGCGCACCCTGGCGGCGCTGCGACACAGATCGGCCAGGTCGTCGCCGGTGGCGTGCAGCAGCACCGCGGCCTCGTCGACGTTCAGGGTCACTCCGTCACGCGCCCGCCGCAGCGCCCGGCGCATGGCCGATGGGCTCGGCGGGGGTGCGGGAACGGTCGGCTCGGATAGGTCGATCACGCCCTCGATCATGCGCCACACATCCGGAACTGTCTCCCTCCAGGGTTGTGAGCGTTGACAACTCCCCCGGCGCGCGGGCTATTCCACGCGCGGCATGCCACGATGGCAAACATGACGCAGCCGCGCACGATCATGGCCGAGCCGGCCTGGCGTCCCAGTCCGAAAGCGAAACTGCTGTGGACGCTGCAATCGGTGCTCGCCTGGCTGATCCCGCTGGTGGGGCTGCTGATCTGGGCGGCCTTCGATGCCGGTAACCGCTCGCTACAGGGCACGGTGACGGTGATCGTCCTGATCGTCGCGGTCATCAGCATCGCGGTGGTGCCGTGGTGGCGATACCGCGTGCATCGCTGGGAGGTGACCGATCAGGCGGTGTACACCAGGGTGGGCTGGCTGACCCAGGAGAGCCGGGTGGCGCCGATCTCGCGCATCCAGACCGTCGACACCGAACGCGGGCCGCTGGAGCGGGCGCTCGGGCTGGCGACGGTCACCGTCACCACGGCGTCATCGGCGGGTGCGGTGGCGATCAGCGGGCTGGAACTGCCGGTGGCCGAGCAGACGGTGACCCGCCTGACCGAGATCGCGGCCAGACATCGCGGGGACGCGACATGAGCGACCGGCTCGGTCCGGGCACCGAGCACCCCGGCACCCATACCGACCATCCGGACCCCGACAGCGACCAGCCCTGGCTACGGCTGGACAAGCGGATGCTGCTGGTGCACCCGGTCGACCAGGTCATCCGGTTCATCCCGGTGCTGCTCGGCACGCTGATCCTCGGCACCAGCAGCGGCAATCATGTGTGGAGCGTTCTCCCGGTGGTGGCGATCGTCGGGTATGCGCTCACCCGCTGGTTCACCACCACCTATCGGATCGGGCCGACCCATATCGAGTTGCGGACGGGATTGTTCCAGCGCAAGAAGCTGTCGGTGCCGCGCTCACGCATCCGGTCGGTGGATATCGAGGCCGATCTGCTGCACCGGATACTCGGGCTCGCCGTGCTCGCCATCGGCACCGGCCAGCACGCGGAATCCGGGGAGAAGTTCGAACTCAACGCCCTGGACGCGGCCGTGGTCCCCGCGCTGCGGGTCGAACTGCTCGCACATACCAGGGCGCCGCATGTGGCCGCCGATGAACCCGAAGGGGCGCCGGAAGCGGCGGGCGATCGATCCGGCACGACCCTCGACAATGGTTCACGCCGGGAACGCAATCGCGAGATCGGGCATTGGCGACCGGCCTGGGTGAAGTACGCGCCGCTGTCACTGACCGGTTTCGCCATCGTCGCGCCGATCGTCGGCATCGGGTTCCAGTACGGGCTCGGTGAAGTGGTGTTCCGGTCCGATGCCGTGCATTCGGTGGAGGGCCGCGGCGTACTGCTGCTCACCCTGCTCGGGTTCGGTCTGCTGATCTCGGTGGTGCTGGTGATGAGCATCGCGGCCTGCGCGCACTATCTGGCGACGTATTTCGGTCTGCGCGTCACCGATAACGGTACGACCCTGCACCTGCGCTACGGCCTGTTCACCACCCGGCAGATCACCCTGGACCTGGCCCGATTCCGCGGCGCCACCGTCAACGAGCCGCTGCTGCTGCGACTGGCCGGTGGTGCCTCACTCGAGGCCATCATGACCGGGCAGAACCCGCGCCAGAAGATCCTGCCGCAGGCGCCACGAGCCGCGGTCGACGCCACCCTCGCGCATCTGCTGAGCCCGCATACGGCGAAGTATCCGAACGGGGTGTCGCGGGCGACGGCTGCTGCCACGCCATCGAGGTCGAACGGTGTCACTGCCGCGGGTGGTTCTGTGAACGGTACGGAGTTCGGAACCATTGCGGCGGATTCCGGTTCCGATACGAGCGCGGGCACCGATTCCGGAGCGGGCACGGCCACCGACTCCGGCACCATTGCCGCGAGCGCGGGTGCCGGAGCGATCACGGGTCCCGAAGCCACGGCGGGAACCTCCGCGAGAGGTACGAGTTCCGGAACCATTCGGGTGCCCGACGGTTCGGTTCCCACGGCTGTGGGGGCGGCGCCCGGACGAGTGGACCTCATCATGCACGGACCGGCGGCACGGCGGCGCCGGTACACGCATGCGATGTGGCCCGCTCCCGTCGCCGCGGCCCCGCTGCTGCTGATGGTCCTTGCCGGACAGGAGTTCTCGCCGTGGTGGTGGCTCCTGCCCGTCGCATTGGTCCCGATCACCGCGGCCCTGGCCGAGGACCGGTACCGCGGTCTCGGCCACGCGGTCCTGCCCGCCACCGCGACCTCACCTACTTGGCTGATCACCCGCTCCGGTTCCCTCGACCGCGACCGCGACTGCCTCGAGGCCCCCGGCATCATCGGCTGGACCGTGCGCCAGACCTTCTGGCAGCGCCGCTCCGGCCTCGCCACCGTCACCGCCGCCACCGCCGCGGGCAAGAAGCGCTACCACGTCATCGACCTACCCCTGGACCAGGCTTGGGCCCTGATCGACGCCGTCACTCCGGGCAGGCTCGGCACGAAATAGTCAGCTGCCCACCACAACCCGCACCATCGTGCGAGGTGGCCGACTACAGCGCGTGGGCGACCGGCAGTGCGGGGGCTCCGGTGGCACTGCCCGATGGATTGTGCGCGGGTCGGCGTCGAGGTGAGCGGCGTCAGCGCGTCCGGTTCACCCGTGTGTACACGTAGACCAGGGGTGGGGCCAGGCCGCACAGGAGTAGTAGGAGGGTGCGGGCGTCGTCGCCGAGTAGGACGTCGCCGCCGGGGCCCGCACTGGCGGCGGCCAGGAAGGCGATGGTCCACGCGACGATGGGGGTGAGCATGACGATGGGGCGGGTGGAGACGGTGCGGGCGCCGAGTACCAGCAGGACGTTCACCGCGCCCGCCAGCGGCGCCGCGATCGGGAAGGCGACGCTGCCGAGATACAGCGGCAGATAGAGCACCTCGAGGACCAGTGTGATCACCGCAGCCACGATCAGCGCGATCATGATCAGCGCGCCGAGCGCGGCATGCACCGGCCGCGACAGCAGGAGTCCGGACCGCGACGGGGCCGGTTTGCCCGCCTGGTCGTCCACGGTGGCGGTCACGCGACCGGTGGGTAGCCGAGCAGCGTCAGCAGGTGACTCTGCATATCGACGAACGTGTACAGCACCGACATGTAGAGCTCGTGCTGCTGTTGCGCGCCGGGCCGCAGGCTTTCCACGAATGCCACGATGGCGTTCTGGAGCTCCCAGTTGTACATGCGATCGAGTCTAGGCGGGGGCGGCGAACAGATCGTGTTCGCGTCCATCCGGCCCGACCGGCCCGCGCTCACCCCGGACCAGCACGAAATGCTCCTCCGGCAGCACCGGCTGCGCGATATCGTTCGACAGCGCGAACTCGCGACCCGACGGCGCGACGCTCACCTGGGTGGCATGGGCGCGCAGCGCGGCGCGCTTGGCCGCCAGCACATCCGAGACGTCGATGGCGGTGGTGACGGTATCACTCGGCACACAGGCCAACTCACCCTCGGCGGGCAGCCGCCACCCCGGCGGCAGCGCACCCGGCAACCCCTCGACGGTACGGCGGGCCAAGGCTTCGGTATGCAGCCGAAGCATCTCGGCGTCGGTCACCGTCCAATAGAACTTCGGTGTGTCCCAACCACGTTCGGCCGCCTGGTGCACGGCGGCGGTGGTGATCTCGTTGGCGCGAATATGATCCGGATGACCGTAGCCGCCGTTGGGGTCGTAGCCGACCACGACCCGTGGCCGCAGCTCCAACAGCACATCGGTCAGCGCGTCGACCGCCGCCGGACCCGACCGCACGAAGGCGCGTGGATGCTCGGCGCTCGGCGTACCGGCCATCCCGGAATCGCGCCAGCGGCCGGCGCCACCGAGGAATCGGGGTGCGCCCGCGTCCAGTGCGGCCAGCGCACGGGTGAGTTCGAGGATCCGGTACCCGCCGAGCTGATCGGCGTGGTCGGCGGTGAGCTGGGCCCACCGGTCGCCGATCACCTCACCCTCCTCACCGAGGGTGCAGGTCACCACCGTGACCGGTATACCGCGACGGCGATAGTGGGCGATGGTGCCGCCGGTGGTGATGGATTCGTCGTCGGGGTGGGCGTGCACCAGCAGCAGGCCACCGGTTCCGGCTGCGGGAGAACTCATCCGACGCGTCGCCAGTTCGCCGCGTCGCCGAAGATGCCGACCTGGATGGCGCCGCTGAGCGAAGCACCGTCCACCGAGGGACCGGAGGCCGCGACCACGTTGTCCTGCACGATCGGCAGCGCCGTCGCCGCCGCCCACAGCCGCGGTTCGGCCTCGGCGAGCACGCGGGGTGTCTCGACACCGACGAGGGCGCCGTCGATCGCGGGCTGCGCGCCCGGATCGCAGATACCGGACAGGTTGCTCGGCGCCAGCCGGACCACCTCGGCGCTCGGCTCCGGTTCCTCCCCATCCGGACCGGGCGCCTGCACCGGCGGGCAACCGTAGCGCGAGGCCAGCACGGTGGCCGGGTCCGAACCCGCGACCTCCCAGCCGACTATGGCGTCGATGGCGCCTTCGACCAGTTCCTTGCCGTACAACTCGTCGCCGGGCACGCTGCGCACGGTGGCGTCGATGCCCGCACTGCGCAATTGGTCGGCGGCGGTATTGGCGACCGCGAGCGCGGTGGCGTCGTTGGCTACGGCGCCGATGCGGATGGTGAGCGATTTACCGTCCTTGGCGACCGGTCGCGGGCGCGGCGCCGGCGAGGTCGCCGAAACCACCGGCGGCGGTTCGGGAGCGCGTCCGAATCCGGACTCGGCCAGCAGCGCGAAGGCATCGTCCTGGCTCGGACGCGGCGGCACGGTCGGCACGTAGCCGGGATCGGAGGGCGAAAGCACTTGGGCACGTACCGGCTCCACCCAACCGCCGGTCTGCGCGCCGACCGTGGCCAACAGCGCAGGGTCGAGCAGCGCCAGCACGGCGGTGCGCACCCGCGGGTCGACCAGATCGCCGCTGCGACCGTTCAGCACGAATTGCAGTTCTCGCGCCTGCGGCATGATCGCGGTGCGCACCGAAGGGATGGCCGCCAGTTGCGCCTGGGTCGCCACACCGCCGTGCACCAGCGCCATCTGCGCGTCACCGGTGCGCAGCGAATCAGCGACCTGGGCCGGAGTTCCGCCGCGACGCAGCAGGATCTGATCCGGCACCGCCGGTTTGCCCCAGTACCGGTCATTGCGTTCGAGCAAGATCTCATCGCGGCCCTGATCGGCGGATTTGATCTTGAAGCTGCCGCCGGACACCGCGATGCCCTCGGCGAGCGTGCGTTCGAATCCGCCCGGCGAATCCTTCACCAGATGTGAGGGCAGCAGGTTCGCGAACAGCTGACGCCAGGCCGGATACGGTGCCGTCATCGTGACGGTGACGGTCTTACCGCCCGCCGTCGACGCGACATCGGAGATGAGTCGGTATCCCGCGGGGTCGACCACACCGGGCTGGGTGGTCATCTGCCGCCACAGGAAACGGAAATCCTCCGCGGCGATCGGCGCACCATCGGACCAATTGGCCTGATTGCGCAGTTTGTAGGTGATGGTGAACGGCTCCTGTGAGGTCACCTCGGCCTGTTCGACCAGCGCCGTATCCGGCACCCACAGCGTCGCGCCCGGCGCGGCCGGATCGGGCACCGGCCGGAACGGGCTCGGCAGCACCATCGAACTCACCGCCGCCGTCGCGGGCGACTGATCCGAACGCAGATGCGGATTGAACCCGATACCGATGTCGTCGATGGCCACGACGACGGTGTTCTTCCCCGGCTCGGCCGGTGTCGTCTTCGGGCTGTCGGTGCTCTCGATCGGCGGCGGCGGGTTCGCGGTGCACCCGGCGACCACCGGCAGCAACGCCGTCATCACAACAAGCATCGCGCGCCACATCGCGCGCCGTCGCGCCCCCGAATTCACCCTCGGCACTCTACCTCGCCACCTCGCACTCGTCCGGCTACGCGAAACCGCCGGGCGCTGGGCCCGGCGGTTCCGGTATCCGACGATCGTTGTCGCCGCTGTTGTCCGCGAACGCGGGTTACTGCGCGGCCGCCCGGTCGCGAGCCTTACGCCGCGACAACTCACGAGCCCGGTCGTTGGCGGCCAGCGTGACCTTACGCACCCGCACCACCTCGGGGGTGACCTCGACGCATTCGTCGGCGGCACAGAACTCCATGGCGCCTTCGAGGTCGAGCTGGAGCGGCTTGGCCAGCGTCTCCATCACATCGGCCGTGGAGGAGCGCATATTGGTCAGCTTCTTCTCGCGGGTGACGTTGATGTCGAGATCCTCGGCCCGCGGGTTGATGCCGACGACCATGCCCTCATAGGTGTCCGCGCCCGGCTCCACGAAGAACTGGCCGCGGTCGGCGAGCTGGATCATGGCGAACGGGGTGACGGTGCCCGCGCGGTCGGAGACCAGCGAACCGGTGTGGCGCGCCCGGATCTCCCCCGCCCACGGCGCGTAGCCGTGGAAGACGGCGTTGGCGATGCCGGTGCCGCGGGTTTCGGTGAGGAAGTCGGTGCGGAACCCGATCAGACCGCGCGAGGGCACGATGAACTCCATGCGCACCCATCCGGCGGCGTGGTTGTTCATCTGGACCATCTTGCCCTTGCGGGCGGCCAGCAGCTGGGTGATCGCGCCGAGGTACTCGTCGGGGCAGTCGATGGTCAGCTCTTCGTACGGCTCGTGCACCTTGCCGTCGACCTGACGGGTCACCACCTGCGGTTTGCCGACGGTCAGCTCGAAGCCCTCACGGCGCATCTGCTCGACCAGGATGGCCAGCGCCAGCTCACCGCGGCCCTGCACCTCCCAGGCGTCGGGACGGCCGATATCGAGCACGCGCAGCGAGACGTTGCCGACCAGTTCCTGATCCAGCCGCGATTTCACCATGCGGGCGGTCAGTTTGTGGCCCTGCACCCGACCGACCAGCGGCGAGGTGTTGGTGCCGATGGTCACCGAGATGGCGGGCTCGTCGACGCTGATGCGCGGCAGCGCCACCGGCTGATCCGGATCGGCGAGGGTATCGCCGATCATGATCTCCGGGATGCCCGCGACGGCGACGATATCGCCCGCGACGGCCACCTCACCCGGCTGACGCTCGACGCCGATGGTCTGCAACAGCTCGGTGATCTTGACGTTCTTGATGCCGTCGGCATGCATCCAGGCCACGTTCTGGCCCTTGCGCAGCTCGCCGTTGTGGATGCGGACCAGCGCGAGACGGCCGAGGAAGGCCGAGGCGTCGAGGTTGGTGACGTGGGCCTGCAACGGTGCGGTCGGATCGCCCTTGGGGGCGGGGATGTTCTCCAGCAGCACCTCGAACAGGGCGTCGAGGTTTTCCGCGTCGGGGGCCTGACCGTTGTCCGGGGCCACCTTCGACGCCTTGCCCTCACGGCCGGAGGCGTAGAGCACGGGCAGATCGAGCGCGAGTTCGGCGGCTTCGGCGGCGTCGTCGTCCAGATCGGAGGCCAGATCGAGCAGCAGATCGTGGCTTTCCTCGACGACCTCGGAGATCCGGGCATCGGGACGGTCGGTCTTGTTCACCACGAGGATCACCGGCAGCGAGGCCGACAGTGCCTTGCGCAGCACGAACCGGGTCTGCGGCAGCGGGCCCTCGGAGGCGTCGACCAGCAGCACGACACCGTCGACCATGGACAGACCGCGCTCGACCTCACCGCCGAAGTCGGCGTGGCCGGGGGTATCGATGACATTGATGACGGTCACCGAGCCGTCGGCATTGTGCCGATGCACCGCGGTGTTCTTGGCGAGAATGGTGATGCCCTTCTCGCGTTCCAGATCGCCGGAGTCCATGACCCGGTCGACCGGTTCGGCCCGTTCGGCGAAGGCGCCGGATTGGCGGAGCATGGCGTCGACCAACGTCGTTTTACCGTGGTCGACGTGGGCCACGATGGCGACGTTGCGAAAATCGCGTGCAGACGACACGCTTGTTCCTCCTGCTGTTGGGTAGATGGTGGCGACGGTGCTCTGCAAACAGGTGGAGAATGGAACTCACCGGGCATCGCGGCCAGATACACCCTACCGGCACCCAGGTGCACCTGAGATCCCACATTCGACTAAGGGTAGGCTTACTCGCCATGGGTAAGGTCAAGGCAAAGAAGGTGTCGAGCCTCAAGCCGAAGAAGAAGTGCTGTCGGAAAAAGACGCGCTGTCTGAAGTGCCCTGTGGTCATCATGCGGATGAAACGCCTGGAAGCGGCCGGTGTGAGCGGTAAGGATCTGAAAAAGGGTTTGAAGAAGGCGCGCGCGGCCTGAACGATCCGAACGATTTGCCGACCCCGGCCATGATCGTGCGCAACCGGGGTACAACGAGACAATGACCACTACGCCATTACTCTCCGATACGGAAATATCCGAAGCGCTGGCCTCGCTACCCGAGTGGAGCCGTTCCGGGGATTCCATCTCCCGCACGATCAAAGCGGCCACTTTCCCCGCCGGTATCGAACTGGTGCGCCGGGTCGCCGTCGCGGCCGAAGCCGCCGACCATCACCCCGATATCGATATCCGCTGGCGCAATGTCAGCTTCACTCTGTCGACGCACAGCGAAGGCGGACTCACCGCGCGGGATGTGGCGATGGCGCAGGAGATCGATCGGCTGGCCGCCTCGTCCGGGTGAGCAGCCGCGGGGTGCAGATGATCCAGACCAGCATCGCGAGCACCCCGATCACATCGACGGTCCCGAGCCAGGACAGCACCCACGGCCGCGGGATGGTCCAGATCGAATCCTGGAAGAACGACAGCACCCATGGCGCGCCGACCAGCGCGGTCACCAACCAGTACCCGGCGAAGACGCGCGCGCCCGGCAGTTCGCGCAGCGGCCCGTACAGCAGCCACAGCACCGTCGGCAGCAGCCACACCCAATGATGCGACCAGGAGATCGGCGAGATCAGCAGCCCGAACAGCTGCACCATCAGCAGGGTGCCGAGCCGGTCGTCGGGTCCGAGCGCGCGCCAGGCGAACACCGCGAGCACCGCGACAAGGGCCACCGAGGCCAGCCACCACGGTCCGGTTTCGACGTCGTGGCCGAGCAGGCGGCTCAGCGCACCGCGCAGCGACTGATTCCAGACCGAGCCGACCGGGCCGATCCGGTCGGCGTCACCGAGCAGGGTGCCGAAATAGCGGCGGGTCTCACCGGCCGAGATGAGGAAGCTGAGCCCGACCGTCGCGCCGAAGACGGCCGCCGACCACGCCACCGTCATCCAGCGTCGTCGCGCGAGAAAATACAGCCCGCTGATCGCCGGGGTGAGTTTGATACCGGCGACGACGCCGACCAGCGTTCCCGAAATCCACCAGCGCGAGCTGCGCACCGCGAGCATCACCGCGAACACCAGGAACACATTGACCTGGCCGTAGTCCATCGTGGTGCGCACAGGTTCGAGCCACAGCCCGATCGCGGTCCAGGTGATCGAGGCGGTGCGCCAGCGCGGCTCCCGCGCCGCCTCGGCCCCGAGCAGCAGTTCCAGCGCGATACGCACGATGCCGTAGAGCGCGGCGGCGATCGCCAGCAGCCAGGCGATGGCGACCAGCGTGAACGGCAGATAGTGCAGCGGGAAGAAGACCACCGCGGCGAAGGGCGGATAGGTGAACGGCAGCGGGAAATCCGGGGTCTTCTCCGCGTAGGTGAAGTCGTAGAGCTTATCGGTGAGCAGGGCAGCGGAGCCGTCGACGTAGACGTGCAGGTCGACCAGGTTCATTCCGTTCGGCGCGAACAGCATCCACAGCAGCCGGGCGAGGACCGTCGCGGCGAGCGCGGCCACCGCCAGGCGGGTGTGGGTGGCCCAGCGGTGCGGTTCGGCCGATCGGGCGGGCACGGCGGGCGGGCGTACGTCCGTCCGAGCGCTCTGCTGGTTCAAATGCGGGACTTTCGGAGTCGGGCCGAGATCGCGCGGTTCGGCGATTCATCGGCCTGGAACGGAAGGCTCCGACTACATTAACCGCAGCACAGGTCGGCGCCTCGCCGCCCTGGCACACTCAACCCCCGCACCACAAGTAACATTTGCATCAACATTCACACCCGTAACACGGATCGGCGCTACCTTCTGATAACACGTTCGTCCACGGCGCGCATTTCCGGCACTGCTGCTGTACAACGTGCGGTGTTGTCCTTAGAGTGACCCCCGAAACGACGGCTTTTCAGCGTCGCCCAGATGTACCCGAGGTAAGGACGGCAAGACCAGTGCTTCGCACCCGAGGATCGCGGATCGCCTTGTCCGCGCTCGCCATTGCGGCGAGTGCCATGATCGCCGCGCCCGCGACAACCGTCGCGGCCCCGGCCCCGGCGCCCGCCGCGGTGCCGAACAGCGTCCCCATGGTTCCCGAGGGCGTCCCTGTCGACGCGCTCGCCGCCCTGACGCCTGCCATCGTCGGCCAGATCGCGGCCGCCAATACCGCGAGCCCGCAGGCCGCGCTGCTCGACCAGGCCAAAGCCCTGCTGGCCACGCTGAATCTGCCGCCGCAGATCAAGTCGACGCTGGAACGCATCATCAAGTTCCTCGACGGCAGCGGCGGCGGTGGCCCCGAGCTACCGGAGCAGGGACCGGCCATCGCACAGTTCCTGTACCCGACCATCGGTAAGGGCTGCATTTCCGACTCCGCCGATTCGGTCGGCACCGCGCTCGCGGTTCCCGGCCCGGCCCAGCTGCCCCCGCCGGGACCGCAGGTCGGCCAGACCGGCTTCGTGTTCACCGCGCTCGGCACCAAATCGCCGACCGATGTGCAGAACCCGCCGATGACGGTGCAGTGGCTCAACCTCGACACCCGCCAGTCCGGTGTGCAGGCGCTGACCAATGAGGCCAAGATCAACCCGGATGGCCCGGCCACCCTGTCCGCCATCGCGAACACCGGTTCCGGCCGGATCGTCGCGGTGGTCGGTGGCTCGCTGACCACCCAGGCCGCCGACGCCGCACCGCGCACCTGCAACTTCCTGCCGACGCTCGGCTTCTTCACCGTCTGACGTCCGCATCTTCGAGGCCCCGGCAGCATCGCTGCCGGGGCCTCGTCGTGCACTGCGGCACCTCGATTGCCCGAGCCTCTCCCGAACCGCACCGCGGCTGTGGTAGACCGAAGCAATGGCGACTATCGAGCGTTCGATGAAGTCCCGCGATTCGGTGCGCAGCAGGCGCTCGCGCCGGTCGATTCTGTCCATCCGGTCCGAGGGTTCGATCCTGTCCATCGGCTCGGCCTATTCGATCCTGTCCATCGGCAGCGTCGGATCGGTGCTGTCGATCGGATCGGTGGGATCGTTCGCCTCGGTGATCTCGTCGGGGTCCTTCGCCAGCCTCGGTTCGGCCCTGTCCGGGCTGTCGCGCTGGTCGCTGTTGTCCTGGCTGGGCAACAATGCGGCGCCGGAGACCAGGCCCACGCTGCGGGTGGTTCCCGATGACGAGCCGGATCTACGGGTCGCGCCGGTCTGCCACTGCCAGACGTAGCGGCCGCTGCCGGACTCGACGGCCACCAGGCATTGCGGACACGGCGGGGCTCGCCGGCTACCAGGTATAGCGGGCGCGGCCGGACGTAGCCGGACACCAGACATAGCAGCCACGGCCGAGCGTCGCGTACACCAGCCAGGGCGACCGCTGGCGCCGTAGCGGACACCGCCAGACGTAACCCGGGCCCGCGAACGGATTTACCAGGCCCCGTATTCGGCGGTGAGCACGTTGTTCAGGTCGACGCCGATGCCGTCGATGGTGCGGTCGTCGATCTCGAACTGGTGCAGATGGGCCGCCGCGTTCACATGCCCCTCCGGTGTGCCCCAATCATGCTGCCAGTACCAGGAACCGAGGCCCGCGGCGACGGCGAGGTCGATGGTGGGTGAGTTCGCGTAGACCCCGGTGTTCTCTCGTCCGAGGACGGCGTGCCAGCCGAGCAGATAGGGCGCGATCATGGTGGCGAAGTCGGCGGCGGAGGGGTTGTCGTCGATCGAGGCGTAGATCGGCACGCCCTCGGGGCCACCGGCGGCCAGATGCAGTTCTAGGCCGCGTTCGGCATGGCGCTTGCCTGCTTCCAGGCCACCGCGCCAGTCGGCAGTGGGCCCTTTGCCGAACTGGTAGCAGGACACGATGGCCAGTCCGGCCGAGTCGAGGTCCTCGACTTCGGCGGCGCGCAGCGGTTTGCCTTCCATCCATTCGGCGCCGGGGCGTCGGTCGGAGACGTAGCGGATGACGCCGATATGGCCCGCGTCCCGGATGGCGGCGGCGGAGGGGACTCCGGCGGCGTAGTCGACGAGCGTGCCGAGGGAATCGGCGGCGGCCGGTGCGGCTTTGAGGGTGGTGGCTCCGAGCGAACCGACCACGGCCGCGGCGGCGGCATAGCCGAACAGATCACGCCGGGACAGAGATGAACGCATCGCAGGACTCCTTCGCGCCCCCCGACCGGCACTGGCAAGCGTGCCCGGCGCACCTTCCCCAAGTGTCACTCGCGCGCCGGGGGCCTCGAACGTGAACTCATTTCACCACATTCACATACGAATCGCCAGACTCACCGGGCACTTTCACCACTTCCGCCACAGCGGTATCGTTCAGACGGTGCCGTCGATGCGCGCGGCCACATCGATCGTGCGTCCGGCCGGGTCGGCCAGTTCCTTGCGCACGACCTGCGCGACCTGCGCGATGACCTGTTTGCGGATACCGGCCAGCACGCCGAGGGTGGCCGCGCGCATACCGACCGCGCTGAACTCGAGCCGGATATCGCCGCGGTCCGGCGGCGGCACATCGATGACGATCAGCAGCGGATCGGCTGCTCGCGCGGTGAGTACCAGCGGTATGCGCACATCGGCGCGGTAGCGGTTGGCCTTGAGCACATCGACGGTGATGTCGAGCCACACCGGCAGCAGCAGATCGAAGACGACCTCGGACCGATCGGGGTCGGTGCGCGGCCGTTCGGTGAGTTCGGGCAGTCGCACGGCGCCGCGCACGGTCACCGTCGCCGAGTCCCGTGGCCCGGTGCGCAACGGCCCCACCTCGATCGGGCGGCCGGACAGGCCCCGCACCACATCGAAAACACGGTCGCGGGTGACGATCAGCGGGAAGAACCGGTGGCCGAACTCGTCGTAGCCGATCCATTCGAATTCAGCGGCCCCGCGATGCGGCGACGGCGTACCGGCGACCATCGATTCCACGTCGAAGACCCGTGAACGCACTGCCTGCGGGTCGGCGAGCATGGCGTTGACGCGGTTTGCGACCTCGCGTTGCAGCACTCCGGCCACCGGGTCCAGCAGCCATTCACCGGCGGAGTCCACGGCCTGCGCACGCAACACCACGCTGACGTCCGCGGGCCGGATGGGCGGAATATCGATGACGATGAGCAGCGGCGCCGCGGTGCGCGCGTGCAGGGTCATATCGATCGCGACGACCGTCTCCAGGCGCAGTTTCTTGCCACCGAGCAGCACTTTCACCGCCAGCGAGACCGGAACCCGCATCTCGAAGGTGACGTGTGGTCCGCTGCGAACCACCACCGGTCGGCCCACTTTGCCCTCGGCGACCAAACCGGCCAGACCGGCGGGCCCCACCGAGAACGGACCGAATTTCATGCCCTTACCGGCGATACCGGCGACCGCGGCCTCGATCCGGTCGGTCGTCACCGCATGGGTGACGAAACGTTCGCCGAATTCGGCGTAGTCGATCCAGGACGGACCCTTGCGCGCGTGCTCTATCGGCTGCATAAGACGTTCCGAAACCCTCACCTCCAACGGACTGTTCGACACGCTACGCGATGTGGGTGACCAGCAGACCGCACGTGGGTGACGGCCATGTCATGAGATGAGTGATCCCCGTCCTGCCGATGAGGGGACAGCAGGACAGGGATCGGCGGTGGCGCTGCCGGGCGCCTCCGCGGTACATGCTAGGCGGCGATACCGTCGGCGACGAGCCCTTCTTTGTGTCCGAAGCACTTTCGCGCGCCCCGATTCGCCGCCAGCGCACTCGACCGGCTCAGATCCGGCCGTAGCCGACCACGCCCGGCACCTCGGCGACGGCGAAACGATGCATGCTCACCGCACCGAATTCATTCCCACCGATGGTGGTCACCACGCCGTCGTCGGTGGTCAGCACGATATTGGTGTGCTGGGTGAAGGGGCTGCCATCGCTGTAGAGCAGCACATCGCCGGTGCGCGGCAGGTATCCGGCCTCGAACGGGACGAACCGGCCCGCGCCCTGGTAGTACTCCTGCAATGTGTACACACCGGGGATCCGCCACGACCCCGAGTTCGGATTGGCCAGCGGCAGGCCCGCTTCGCGCATGACCCAGCTGACGAAATCGGCGCACCACGGCTCGGTCACGCCTTCGGCGTATTTCGGCCCGTCCCCCGGATCGGCGAACTCCTGCCGCAACACCGCGACCACCGCGGCCTGTCCCGGGTCCAGTGCCGTCGTATCGATCTCGGGGAATTCGGTGATCCGCTCCCCGACGACCGCAGGGCCGGGGCCCCGCTCCTGCCACCACCACACCCCGGCCACGCCCGCGACGATCGCCAGGACGACCACCGATCCGATGATCACCCACCCGAGTCCCCGTCGATCCGTTCGCATCGGCGTCGATGCTGTTCCCCGCTCCGCCATATCGGCTCCATTCGTTCGCGAGCCGATTCGGCTCTCGAACTGTTAGACGTACCGACGGGCCCGCGGGTTCCCGGCCGTGGTCGACGAGGGCCGCGGCTCGGCTCATGCCGAGACGGCTGCGCCCTTCTTCTCCTTGATCGGGATCAGCGCGGTCAGCACGATGGCGAGCACCGCCGCCGCCATGGAGATCAGGAAGGCGGTGTGGAATCCGTCGCGGGAAGGCAGGACGTGGCTGCCGAGCGAGATCGTCATATGGGCGAGCACCACGCTCATCACCGCCGCCGAGGTGGAGGTACCGATGGACCGCATCAGCGAGTTGAGTCCGTTGGCGGCCGCGGTCTCACTGATCGGCACCGCGCCCATGATCAGCGCGGGCATGGCGGCGTAGGCCAGGCCGACACCACCGGCCACGATGACCCCGGCCAGCGCGATCTGCCAGACGCTGTTCATCAGCGCCAGCGCGCACAGGTACCCGACGGCGATGACGGCCGATCCCACCGCCAGCGTGAACTTCGGTCCACGAGCCGCCGACAGCCGTGCCGACACCGGCGACAGCAGCATCATCACCAAACCACCGGGCGCCAGCGCCAATCCGGCCTGCACCATCGACAGACCGAATCCGTATCCGGTCTCCTCCGGCGCCATCAGCAGCTGCGGAAAGGTCAGCGACATGCCGTAGAGCGCGAACCCGACCGCCACCGACGCGATATTGGTGAACAGCACCCGCGGCCGCGCGGACACCCGCAGGTCGACCAGCGGGGAACGCTGCCGCAGTTCGAAGGCGCCCCAGGCCAGGAACACCAGCACCGACACCGCGAACAAGCTCAGGATCGTTGCGCTGCCCCAACCCCAGTCGGCGCCCTTGCTGATCGCGATCAGCAGCGCCAGCAATGCGATCGACAGTCCGACGGCACCGCCGAAATCGAACCGGCCCGGCGTACGCACCGGCGATTCCGGGACGAATACGACCACCGCGAGCAGGCAGAGCAGACCGAGACCGGCCGAGATCCAGAACAGCATGTGCCAATCGGCGTTCTGCGCGATGAAGGCGGAGAACGGCAGTCCGATCGCACCGCCGACACCGAGGGTCGCGCTGATGGTCGCCATTGCCGCGCCCACACGTTCCGGCGGCAGCTCATCACGCATGATGCTGATGCCGAGTGGGATCGCGCCGACGGCCATGCCCTGGAGCGAGCGTCCGACGATGGCAGGGAGCAGCGCCGTCGACAGCGCGCAGATGATCGAACCGAGGATCATCGCGCCCAGATTCACGAACAGCACCCGGCGCTTGCCGAACATATCGCCGAGCCTGCCGCTGATCGGCGTAGAGACCGCACCGGCGAGCAGCGTCGCGGTGACGACCCAGGCCGCATTGGACGCGGAGGTGTTCAGATAGCCGGGCAGCGCCGGAATGATCGGGATGACCAGCGTCTGCATCAACGAGACGACGACACCCACCGTCGAGAGTGTCGCAATGAGGACAGCGGGCGCGGGTGTGCGCCGGTTGTCGGTCGTGTTCGAAGACACGTCGGCTACAGCGGTCATGAATGTGCACGGTACATACGATGTGCATGGTGCACAATTTGTTATTCCGGTGACCGGGCGACATAGTGTTGGCCATGTCCGATTCGGGTGATTTCGGTTCGGCGGTGGAGCAACCGCTGTCGCGGCTGTCGTTCGAGCTGACCCTGCTGTCCCGCCATACCCCCGCGTCGAGCCGTCACCCCCGCTTTCAGCTGGACCGCTCGGCGTTCCTGATCCTGACCCGGCTCGACCTCGGCTGCCCGTTGAGCCTTCGCGAACTGGCCGAGGCGCTACGCCTGGACATCTCGACGGTCAACCGGCAGGTCGGCGCGATGCTCGAACAAGGATTGGTGGAGCGGGTGCCCGATCCGGACGGCGGTGTCGCGCGCAAGGTCCGCCCGAGCGATAAAGGGGCGAAGCTGCTCGCCGCCGACCGCACCGTCGGCCGCGACGGCATCGGCCGGGTGGTGGCCGATTGGCCCGCCGAGGACGTCGAGCAGCTGCACCGGCTCATCACCCGGTTCAACCAGTCGGTCGAACGCCTGGAGGGCAATCCCTGGCCGCGGCCCGCCCGCTGAATCACGCACCGCGAACGTCGAATACCGCGCGACGTAGCGTCCGGTCGATACACTGACCCGCGACGGGCGAGGATTCGGGGAGGCGGAAACTCTGGATACGCTGTGGACTTTCGTGGTGAACCGGCGCCACCAGTTGCTCACCGACTCCTATCTGCATGTGTCGGCGGTCGTGCAATCGGTGCTGCTCGGCGCGATCGTCGCGGTGGCGATCGGTGTGCTGGTCTACCGCAGTCCACTGGGTTCCTCGGTGGCCACCGCCGCGGCGAGCACCATTCTCACGATTCCCTCCTTCGCCCTGCTCGGCCTGCTGATTCCACTGCTGGGACTCGGTGTCGCACCGACCATCACCGCGATGGTGCTGTACGCGCTGCTGCCGATCCTGCGCAACACCATCGTCGGGCTCGCCGCCGTGGATCCGGCGATCACCGATGCGGCGCGCGGCGTCGGCATGAACCGCCTGCGGGTGCTGGCCCGGATCGAACTGCCGCTGGCCTGGCCCGCCGTGCTCACCGGAATCCGTATCAGCACCCAGATGCTCATGGGCATCCTCGCCATCGCCGCCTACGCCAAGGGGCCGGGGCTGGGCAATCTGATCTTTTCCGGTCTGTCCCGGCTCGGCACGCCGAATGCGGTGCCGCAGGCCTTGACCGGCACCGTGCTCATCGTGGCACTGGCGCTGGTGCTGGATGGTCTGCTGCTGCTCCTCGGCCGAATCACCACGTCGAAAGGGATCCGTGTCTGACTCCGAACCCGTATCCGGTGTCGAGATCGTCCTCGACTCGGTCACCAAACGCTATGGCGACCAGCAGCAACCGGCGGTCGACAATGTCAGCATGACGATTCCGGCCGGCGAGATCGTGGTCCTGGTCGGGCCGTCCGGCTGCGGTAAGACCACCACCATGCGGATGATCAACCGGTTGATCGAACCGACCTCGGGCACCATCACCATCGGCGGCGAGGACGCGCTGTCGATCGATCCCGACCGATTGCGCCGCGGCATCGGTTATTCCATCCAGCAGGCCGGGCTCTTCCCGCATATGACCGTCGCCAAGAACATCGCGACCGTGCCGGGGCTGATCGGCTGGGACCGCAAGCGGATCGCGGCGCGCACCGACGAAATGCTCGAACTGGTCGGCCTGGACCCGGACACCTACCGCACCAGATATCCGCGCCAACTCTCCGGCGGCCAGCAGCAGCGGGTCGGGGTGGGCGCGGGCACTGGCGGCGGATCCGCCGGTGCTGTTGATGGACGAGCCGTTCGGCGCCGTCGACCCGATCACCCGCGGGTTGTTACAGGACGAGCTGATGCGGCTGCAATCGGAACTGCGTAAGACGATCGTGTTCGTCACCCACGATTTCAACGAGGCCGTCAAACTCGGCGATCGGATCGCGGTGCTGGGCAATCACTCCCGGATCCTCCAGTACGACACACCGGCGGCGATCCTGGCCGATCCGGCCGATGACACCGTCGCCGGTTTCGTCGGCGCCGACGCCTCGCTCAAACAGCTCACCCTCACCCGTGTCCGCGATGTGGAACGCGGAGAGTGTCCGACCGCCGCCGAGGACGTCTCTGTCGATCGGCTGCGCGGGGAGCTGGCGGGCCGCGACTGGCCGTGGGCGCTGATCCTCGACGGGCAGCAGCGTCCACTGCGCTGGGTATCGACACCGCAACTCGCGCATGCGGATTCGCTGCGCGAGGTCGGGAGTCCGGTGGGCGAACTGGTGTCGCTGCAATCGACCTTGCAGGACGCCTTGGAGGCGCTGCTGGCGGAGAGCACGGCGACTGCCGTCGTGACCGGGCGGCGCGGCGAATACGCCGGGCTGATCACCATCGACACCCTGGTCGGGCATCTGGCCCGGATGCGTGCCGAGCACGCGAACGGCGAGGTACGCCCGCATTCGGCCGACGACACTCCGCCCCGGCCGGTCGGCGCGACCACCGACGACACCGGCGCGGACAACGACAAGGGCGGCGTGTGATGCCGGGCCGCACCGCCGACGCGGGCAGCCCGTCATGACAGCGACCACCGCGCCCGCGCCGGGCCGCCCGACGTCTCCGGCTGCCGAACGCCGGGCCGAGCGGTTGCGGCTGCTGGTCCAGCCCGCGCTCGTGCTGCTCCTGGCGGCGGGCGTGTTGATCTGGGCCTTCAACCGCGATCTCACGCTCACCCAGCAGGCCAGTCTGAACGCTTCGAATATCGCGACGGTGACCTGGCAGCATGTGCTGATCACGGTGACCGTGGTGCTGATCGTCGTCGTAGTCGCGGTGCCGCTCGGCACGCTGCTGTCGCGTCCGCGGTATCGCCGACTCGCACCCTTGTTCGTCGGCATCGCCAATATCGGCGCCGCCGCACCGGCCATCGGCCTGATCGTGCTGTTCTATCTGGTCACCAAGACCACGGGGTTCTGGATCGGTGTCGCACCGATCGCGTTCTATTCGCTACTTCCGGTGCTGCGCAATACGATTCTGGGCTATCAGCAGGTGGATCGGACGCTCATCGATGCGGGCCGCGGACAGGGCATGTCGACGCTGACGGTATTGCGCCGCATCGAATTCCCGCTCGCCGTGCCTTATATCCTGGCCGGTCTGCGCACTTCGCTGGTGCTCGCGGTCGGCACCGCGACCCTGTCGTTCCTGGTGAGTGCCGGTGGTCTCGGCATCCTCATCGATACCGGATACAAGTTGCGCGACAATGTGACGCTGGTCGTCGGCGCTGTGCTCGCCGTCGCGCTCGCACTGCTGGTCGATTGGCTGGGGGCGCTGGCCGAAGAGTTTCTCGGGCCGCGGGGGTTGACATGAGTTCCGCGGGCACAGATGTCGCGGGACTCGGCCGATACGAACGCCGCGGCCGGTGGCGCGTTCTGCCGCGGGTGGTCACGGCGTCACGCAACGACACGCCTGATAGTCGGCTCCCCTGCCCCGCGCATATCGGTCACGGCGGGCGGATCTTCCTCTTGATATCCGCTGCGATCCTGCTGCTCACCGGATGTGGGTTGGAGGCGGGTAGCGCTGTTCCCCTGCGCGTCGGACCCGGCAGTATCCAACCCGTCCCGGCGCTGAAAGGCGTGCCGATCACGGTGGGCTCCAAGGATTTCACCGAGCAGAACATCCTCGGCTATCTCATCGAATTCGCCATGGTCGCGGCAGGTGCCGATGTGCGGGATCTGACCGATATCCAAGGCTCGAACAGTCTGCGCGACGCCCAGTTGCACGGCCAGATCGATCTGGCCTACGACTACACCGGCACCGGCTGGATGAACTATCTCGGCAATGAGACCCCCGTTCCCGGTGAACTCGCACAGTTCGAAGCCGTCCGCGACGCCGATCTGGCCGCCCACGATATGGTCTGGGCCGCGATGGCGCCGATGAACAATACCTACGCGCTGGTCACCAATGCCGCCACCGCCGCCGACACCGGTGTGCGGACCCTCTCCGATTACGCCCGCCTGGTCGCCACCGATCCGGGACGGGCCGCCACCTGCGTGGGCACCGAATTCAATGTGCGCCAGGACGGTTTCCCCGGTATGGCGCGCAAATACGGCATCGACAACGATGCCGTGCAGAAACGCCTGGTCCAGGACGCCCTGGTCTACACCTCCGTCGCCGACGGCCGCCAATGCAGTTTCGGCTCCGTCGCCGCCACCGACGGCCGCATCCCCTCCCTCGGCCTGATCCTGCTCGACGACGATCAGCGCTTCTTCCCCACCTACAACGCGGCCCTGGTCATGCGCCGCGATTTCGCCGAAGCCCACCCCGAAGCCATCACCGTCATGGAACCCATCTCCGCCCTGCTCACCAACGAAACCATCACCGAACTCAACCGCCAGGTGGACGTCGACGGCCGCGAACCGGCGGACGTCGCCCGCGACTGGCTGGTCGCCGAAGGGTTCGTCACCGAGGGGTGATCCACTCCGGCGGGCCGTCATGGAATGCCTCTTGCCGCGCCGAGGCCGCCGCGCGACAATACGGTAGCGAGCCGAATCTCTGCTCGCCCACAGGATGCCCACCCGGTGTACGTTCGCACCCGGCGCCGCGGTGAGCTCGCCGGGACGCGAGCGTAATGCTCCCGGTCATGCGATGGGGCCCTGGTCCGATATGGGCTCCGATGGTCGAGTTGTTCCGCGGCAACCGAATCGAGCAGGCGATGACCGTCGATACCCGGTCCGGACGGTATCCGGACAAACCGTGTGATGACGATGATGATGGCAACGGAAGCGACAATGGCGTCCGTCCCAACCCGTGCTCTCCGGAGCAACCCGATCCATGCGGTTGCTCGCACCCGCCCGCACCGAGCACTCCAGGCACCGATCGGCCACCTCGGCCCAGGCCACGCCCCGACACCTGCTGTGCGCAGTTGATCGATCTGATCAATCAATTGACCGGCTCGGACCGGCCGGTGGGCGTGCACAAACCGAAACAACGACCGGCACGCAAAGTGCAGGCGATGTGCGACGCGCTCGGCACCGCCGACGCCATCGTCCCCGCGCTCGCGTTGCTGTGGGAGCGCTTCCGTGCGGGCGAGTCGGCGCGCAACGATTTCGAGAAGGCCGTTGCCGGCGTGTTCTCCAGCATCGACAAAGCAGATAAGGAGCAGCTCGATACCGCCTTCGCCGGATACCGAAAGCTTCGGGAAACCGGGAAGGCGGATTGCCTGTTCAGCGACTGCCTCGCCACGGCCGGAGCCGACGGTGCGATCGAGCGATCCTGGTTCGCAGAGGAATTCGTCCGCGAAGGTTTGCGAGTTGCCGGTCAGGCGTTCTTCCACAAATCGAACGGTGTGCTCGGCCCCGGACAGACGCGGTTGTGGGACAAAGCAGTCGCCCATGGACCCAACGGCAGCGGAGCGACGATCTACCAGGGGCCATGGCCGTGGCTGACCTCGATCGGCTATCCCTCCGGTAACGAAGAATTCGGCAACGTCGAGAGTTTCCGCCCGGTACCCGGCGGGCAGCATATCTGGCAGAACTACCAATATGCCCAGACCTGCACATATACACCGTCCCCCTCGGGTGCGATCGCCGCACATTGTGAGCGAAAGCATCCGCCGGTCGCCTCCGGTGCGTTCGCGTCGTATTGCGAGGGCGGTGCCAACTACACCAAAGGAAACGACTGTGTCCGGATACCGGCGACCACGCCCGGTGGATCGCTACGGCTCACCGGGTTCAATTTCATCACCCCCACGGTGACCGTCACACTGGCGCTCTCGACCGACCCATCGGTGCGGTGGGAGTCGAAATGCGCGGTATGGGGTGACCAGATGACCCCGCTGAAGGACGCGACCGATCACTATGTCGTCGACGAACGGGTTGCCGACTGCGTCGATTTCCCGGTGCCGTCGTCGCATCCGACGATTCCCGGAGCGCCTGTTCCGGCAGGGATCTACCAGCTGACGGTCACGGTCGACAATGTCACCAAAGCCATCTTCGACGGCTCGGTCGCCACAACGCTGGAATCGAATACGCTGCTACTCCGCATCGAGGCGGATCCGAAGATCGCGTACGCCATGTGGAGCCAGAGCGGTCGCTGCAACCGGGAAACCGCCGGAATGGGTGATGACGAGATCTGGTGGGACGCATTCATCGGGCATATCGTGCCGAACTCCGTCCCGGTGTCGGCAGCTGGCGGCCCGATGATGACGCTGACCACCGAGCGCAGGTCGTTCCCGCGTGGGCCGTGGGCCGATATGGATGACAACGAAGCGGCCGGTAGCTACAACTCCACGGTCTGGGGCCCGGCTTCGTTCGAACTGTACGGCGTCGCCGCGATCGCGATGATCGGATTCGAGGTCGATAGCGAGCAGGCGGCCAGAGATCAGCTCCACGGCTTCTGGAACGCGTGGGGTGAGGCGCTGATGGGCATCGCCAATGTCGCGCTCGCGGCCGAAGGTACTGCCATCGGTCTGGCCGAACTCGGCGCGAAAGCTGGGCTGGTGACGGCCGGACTAGCCTTCAGCGTCGCGCTCATCGCCGCCGCTGTCATCGCGGCCATAACCTTGATCGCGACAGCACTGTGGGCCGCGTGGGCGCCGGCCGACCTCATCGCGATGGACCTGTTCGCTCTGGATGCGCTCACCGCGTGGGATAGGACCGATCCGGCGAAACCGTTACCGCCGGTGGCATATCGACGCTGGGGTGATCCCAATGACGAGGACAATATCGTCACAGTCACCGAGCGCGCCGACCCGAAGATCCACGCCAGCGGTGATGCGGCAGCGACGTGGTTGCAGACGAATCAGTACGACACACCCGAAGACGGCGAGGACGCCAGCTACAGCCTCGAGTTCCGATTGGCCAGAAGCTGACCAGCCGGGTTGCTCTCAGCGGCGAGGGCCGCGAAACACAGAACGCGTACTCAGGCCTGGTGATCGCTGGATCGCCCGGAACCCTGCCCCTGCATACCCGCGACGAAACGGGTGAGCAGGTCGGCGAATTGGGCGCGTTCGGGGGTGGTCCAGCTGTGCATGGCCGAGGTGAAGGCATCGATGCGGCGTTGGTGGGCGGACTGGAGGACGGTCCGGCCGGTGGGGGTCACTGCGAGTAGGGAGCGGCGTCCGTCGGATTGGTCGGCGATGCGTTCGATATATCCGGCGTCGACGGCCGCGGCGACCAAGCGGCTGGCGCGTGGGCGGTCGACGGCGAGGCTATCGGCCACGAGGGAGACGGTGGGTTCGGGGACGGACGCGACCACATCGAGGACATCGAAGGCCTGGCCTGCGGGTTCTCCCTCGGGTGCCAGGGTGCGGCGGGTCTGGCGGCGGCGGATCTCCACCATGGCGCGTTCGACTCGCTCGACGTCGTTCATGGGTGAAATGGTAGCGCCGGACATCTAGTTGTAGAATTACAACTAAATCCGCACTCGGAAAGAGGTCCCTCATGCGTTATCTGCTCTGCGCCCTGGCCGTCCTCACCCTCACGGCCTGCGCATCGCCCCCGGAATCGGGCTCGGCCGCCACCACCCCACCACCCTCCGGCTCCAGTTCCGGCCCCGATCAGGACCGTATGATCGGCTTCCGCCTGAAGAGGCTGGATCAGCTGATCGAGACCACCTTCGATCGACTGCTCGGCAATGCCGGACTGAACCGCCGCGAATGGCAGACGCTCAACGTCATCAGCCGCGGCCCGGTCGATGACGCCCAGCTCACCGATGCCCTGCGCCCATTCTGGGAAGCCAACGGCGAGAAGGTGTCCGACGTGATCGAAAGTCTGGCCGTCCGCGACTGGATCCACCGCGACGCCGACGGGTGGTACGCGATGACGGCCGCCGGTCGCGATGTGCACGCGGCGGCAGCGAACGAGGTCGGTGGCCTGCGCGATCTGATGGCGGAGGGGGTCGGCGCCGAAGAGTTCGCGCAGATGATGGACGTGCTCGGGCGCATGACCGTCAACCTGGAGAAGGCCACACCGACCACCGGCAAGTGAGCCGCTGGGCGTCACCGGAAGTAGGACGCGTAATCGCTGAACGGCACCTGGCCGGTGGGGCTCGATTCGATGGCGTCGGCGACCTCGGCCGGTATGGGAGCCCAGTAAGCGGGCATCGAGGCAGCCATGGACGGGTTCAATATGTAGATCAGGGCGAAGTTCACGATCCACAGCGGCGGTGCCATCGACATGCCGACCCGGGTGCTCACTCCGCCCTTGGTGTTGGTCACCAGTTGCGCCGCACCCGACATCTGTTGTGCGGCAAAGCCGTAGACGGCTTGCACGGTATAGGCCGATCGGTAGAGCGCCGCGAGGGATCGCCACGCGCGTTGTTGCGCAACCAGGTGCCGACATAGCCGCCGGGCGCGATCAACGTGTTCACCTGTCTGGTCGGCGCGTCCGCGTTGGCCGGGCTCTCCAGCAGTCCACCGGGATTCACAATGCCAGCACCGGGAGGAGCGCGCGGCGGGCGCCCGATCCGCCGACGCGCCGGGCACGCGGACGATGTGCTGTGCATATGTCGACCTCTCAGAGCACCGTCGGATGAGGTAACACCGGCTTCAGGTCAGTCAAAGCCGCGACCGGCGCGGTGTCAAGACCCGTCGGTCAGCGCCGGAGCCGGTCCAGGAAGGCGCTCAGGTTCTCGCGGACCCGTTCGATCTTGTCCTCGGCGCTCAGGTCCTCGCGGTAGCGGCTGCCGAGCGCGGGCCGCTTCTTACCGCGCGCGTACAGCGAGCACGCCAGATCGGTGCACATATAGGTGCCGACCGAGTTGCCGCGACGACCCGATTCGCCCGCCTTGTGCGCGGTCAGCAGCGAGACACCGCCACCGGTGTGCGTGGTGAGGCAGATCGTGCACATCTGCGCGCGGCCCGACCCACCGGTCTCATACCGGAACGCGACGCCGACGAGGCGTTCGTCGTCGGGAGTGACGAGATAGCAGCGGCCGGGGAACGACGGATCACTCCAGCCGAGGAAGTCCAGATCGTCCCACGGTCGCTGGTCCAGATCGCGCGGGACGGGTAACCGCTTGGCCTCTCCTTTGGAGCAATTGATGAACGACGACCTGATGTCGCGTTCGGTGACGGGCTCCATGGCGGCGCCTCCTCGGGTCGTGGTCGGCAAACCGGTCAGACGTTAGGGGACCCGCACCGCCGCCGACAACCGGTTTTCACGCAGAGCCATCTCGGTCCGCGCTGGTCACCGTCTGCGCCGGGCGCGTGAAATCGCCGGGTCACCGCACCCACTTGGTTACACTCGGCGGCACGGGTGTCCCAGACGAGGCGGTGGCTCATGGCGTTCGCGTTCTCTGCACGGTGGGTCGCGGCGGTGGGCGCGCTGCTCGCGATCACGACGGCCTGTGGATCCTCCGAGGAGGACTCGGGCCCGGCCACACAGCTGGCCACCACCACTCAGGCGGGACCGGCGGCCGAGTCGGCGCCGGAGGGCCCGAGCCCGTCCGCGATCACCGCGGCAACCACCACCGCGTCGGATACGGCGACCGAGGTCGTCGCCCTCACCGCCGTCGACGCCACGGGTCTGCCCGTCGACGGATTCACCGTGATCAGCCCCGACCCCTTCGGCACCCTGAACTGCCGCGACGCCACCGCCAGTTTCTCCGCTTCCACCGCGGGCATCTACCACTGCGGCGCCTCCGCCGACGCCGCCGACGTCTGCTGGCCGACACCGGCGATGAACGAACTGCTGTGCGCCAACGACCCGTGGAAACGCGAACTCCGCCGGTACACCGTCGACCCGCCGCTCGAACCCATCGGCGCCACCGAATCCCCCGAGCCCTGGGCCCTCGAACTCGCCGACGGGCGGCAATGCCGGATCCGGGTCGGCGGTGCGTGGGGCGGCCGGTCCGACGGCATGGTCGGCGCGTATTCGTGCACCGGCGGCTCGGAGGTCGTCCTCCAGGACGCCGACGCCCGCACCTCCATCGACAAATCCTCCGACACCTGGCAGGTGGCGATGGGCGAGCTCGGCGCGGGCGCACCCGACTTCCCACCACCCACCATGGTGGACGTGCGCACCGCGTATTTCGCGGCGGCCGCGAACTGACCGGAACCCGCTGCGGGCCGCGATATCTCGGTCTCGGTGCGCTCCCGCATGATTCTTACTTCCTGTTCTCAGGGGTCGATCAGACGTACCGAGGACGACGTCCGAGGGCGCCGAGCGCGACCGACGGGGAGGCTGCGGGATCGCCCTGCGGCAGCCACGCACGGGCAGCCAGGGTGCACGCGGCGAACATGGCAGGCATGGCCCCCTTGTCGGCACCGTCACCGACGGCGAGATGTGAGGCGGCAGCACCGCCGTAGACGAAGACCAGTCCCGCATACGCCCATTCTTTGGTCCGCGGATGGCCAGGGGTGAGGATCGCGGCGAGGGCGGCGGCTTTGGCGGTGCCGAGTACCGTCGCGAAGTACATGGGGTAGCCGAGATGATCGAATGCTTCACGGACATAGGAGATCCGGGCGAGATCCCAATACGAGCCGACGGCGGTTTCGACCACGACCGCGGTGACCGGAATCCAGCGGGCAAGTTTCAGTGCGCGCGTCATCGAGTGGCGAGTTTTCATATCACTCCCGGTGGTAGTTGTGGTCGGGTCACGCAGCTCGTGCGTGCCCGGAGCCGGTGGCCGCGCGGTGGACGGCCGCAGCCAACCGTGCGTTTTCCGGCGCGTTGAACGCGAAAGCCGCGCGACGACGGGTGTATCCGTAGGTGAGTCCGCTGTGCGGATCGACAAATCCGTCCGAACCCGCCGATCCCGCGTGCCCGAAGGCATGCACGCCGAGGAACTGGTGCACCAGTCCCTTGGCCTCGAAACCCAGCGTGTACGGCGCTTGTCCACGCACCAGATCAGTTCCACTGGAATGTATTTCGGAGATCACCTCGATGGTGTCCGCCGACAGCAACGGTGGCCGACCGTCGACACCGGAGACCGCCGCCGCGTACATCCGCGCCAACCCACGCGCACTGCCGACACCGCCGGCCGAGGCTTGGCCGAGCCGACGCAGCTGCGTATCGTTGGGCAAGGCCATCACATCCGCCGCGGTGAACCCGCGAGCGTTGAGGTTGTAGGAAATACCCGCCATCCCATGGGGATTGGGCGAATTCGCCGCGAAGGACACTTCCATTTCGGGCGTCGCCCGCCACGGCAGCACGGGCAGGAAGCGGTGGTCGAGTTCCTCCGGAAGGCCGAGATACACATCCAGCCCGTACGGGGCACGAATCCGCTGCTCGAACAGTTGCTGCACGGTGCTTCCGGTGACCGCACGTACCACCTCGCCGAGGATCGCGTACATGACGAATCCGCCGTACCCGTGCGCGGTGCGCGGTGCGAAACAGGGCCGCTGCCCGACCAGCCGTTCGGCGATGACGCGTTCGTCGGCGAGTTCGGCGACGGTGAATCCGCCGCCCGCGCCGATGACGCCTGCGCGGTGCACGAGCACATCACGCACGGTGATGTGCTCCTTACCCGCCGTGCCGAACCGCGGCCAGTACTCGGCGACGGTCTGATCGACGTCGAGGAGGCCGTCCTGGATCAGCAACGCCATCACCAGCCCTGCCGCGCCTTTGCTCGATGAATGCAAGCCCGTCAGCGTGGTGCCGGTGACCTCGGCCCCTGCCCACAGATCCACCACCTGCCGTCCACACAGGTAGGCGGCCAGCTGCGGACCCGACTGCCCGCCTTCCTCCTCGACGGCGGCGGTGAACTCGTCCCGTACCTGCTCGAACCCTTCGGCGACGGTGCCGTGGATCTCGATCGTGCTCATGGTGTCCCTTTCGGTGGCGGCCTCGATTCGGGATTCGGCGGCCGCTGGATCGTCTTCTGGTGCACTGACGTACGGCGGCGGAAAAACGTGACCGCAGGCGGATACGGTCACCTTTACCGTCGCCGGTTCGTCATCGGTATGTAGGACGGATCGAGGAGGACCTGTGAACGACGACCAATTCCTGGCGGACCGGTTCGAGGAGCACCGCACGCACCTGCGCTCGGTCGCCTATCGGATGCTCGGCTCGGTCACCGATGCCGATGACGCGGTGCAGGAGGCGTGGCTGCGCCTGGCTCGCACCGACACCACCGACGTCGACAACCTCGGTGGCTGGTTGACCACGGTCGTCGGGCGGGTCTGCCTCGACATGCTGCGCACGCGCAAGGTCAGACAGGAAGAGCCGCTGGAGATCGAGAACCTGCCCGATCCGGTGATCAGCGCGCCGTCGGGTCCCGACCCGGAGCACGAAGCCCTGCTCGCCGATTCAGTGGGAGTGGCGTTGCTGGCGGTGTTGGAGTCCGCGAGCCCCGCCGAACGGTTGGCCTTCGTACTGCACGATATGTTCGCCGTTCCGTACGAGCAGATCGCCCCCATCATCGACCGCACGCCACACACCGCCAAGAAGCTGGCCAGTCGGGCCCGCCGCCGCATCCAGGGCGAAGTGCCCGCGACCGGTACCGACGTACCCCGTCAGCGCCGCGTCGTCGATGCCTTCCTCGCCGCGGCTCGTGAGGGCGAATTCGAGGAACTGGTGCGCATCCTCGACCCCGATGTCGTACTGCGTGCCGACGCCGGTGACCTGCGCGTCATCCGCGGGCGTGCGGCCGTCGCCGGACAGGCCGAGACGTTCCAGCGCATGGCGACCCTGTGCGTCACCCATCCCGCCGTCATCAACGGCGGCGCGGGGCTGGTCAACACCATGGACGGTGGGCCCTGCTCGATCATGAGCTTCACCGTCGTCGGCGACCGCATCACCGTGATCGACATCCTGTCCGATCGAGAGCGGCTCACCGATCTGGATCTGAGTGCGGTGCTGGGATGAAGACGCGACTGCTCCGGTGCCGGGCTCCGGGCACTCGGCCGGGTCGAGCGCTGCGGCCGGGCATGGGCGCGCTTCTCGATCGAGCACCGGGCCTCTTCCGCCGGGTCGGCTGGCCCGAGCGGCGCGCCGACACCGCGCCGGTCAGTCGAACGGCGACCTGTCGATCGCACATCCGGTGTTCTTCGGCGGCAGCTGCCCGGTGAACAGGTAGTCCCGTTTGACCTGCTCCGCGCAGCTGCTCGGCACGTACATGCTGCTGTGGCCGGCGCCTTCGATCACCACCACCTGGGCGTCGGCCAGCTGTGCGGCGCCTGCGTAGGCGCCGGCCATCGGGGTCGCCGGGTCGAATCTGGTGTTGAGCACCAGGATCGGGGCGGCGGTGCGGCGGTTCCACGGGCCGGTGTATCGATCGACATCGTGGTTCGGCCAGAACGCGCACGTCATGCTGCTGAACACCGCGATCCGCCCGAAATACGGCACCCGCTGGTCTTCCGATACCGCGGCGCGGCTGTACATACCCGGGTCGGTCGGGACAGCACTGTCGCTGCATTGAATCGCGTGATATGCCTCGGTGCGGTTACCCGAGTACGACCGGTCGCGCGCGACCGGCAGCACACCGGGAATGGTTGTGCCCGCGTCGAACAGCTGTTGCAGGAGTAGCGCGAGTGCGGGGTAGTTGGATGATTGCGACAGGCTCGCCGCGGCCCCGATGATCGCCGAATAGGTCCACGCCTGGCCGTCGAAGCGGATGGGCGCCAGTCGAGCCCGCTCCGCCAGCACCGTCCATTTCACCCTCGGATCCCCGGCGGAGAAAGCGCACCGCGGGCCCGCCTCCGAACATTGCCTCAGGAATGCGTCGAAGGTGGCGGCGATCCCTGCGGCGACGTTCTGGCGAGCGTCCAACGGAACCGTTGTCCCTTGCGTTCCATGACCATTGGCGTTGCCGACGAAGTCCATCGACCCGTCGAATGCCATGGCCCTGACCCGGCTCGGGAACATGTTGGCATAGACCGCCCCGACCTGCGTTCCGTAGGAAATGCCGTGGTAACTGAGCTTCTCGTCACCCACCGCGCGGCGGAGGAGTTCCAGGTCACGTGCCGTGTCGGCAGTGGAGACATGGTCGAGAATCGGGCCGGCCTGCTGCGCGCATCGGTCGGCGAATTCCTTTGACCAGCCGAAGAATGCCGCTTCCTGCTCCGCGACGGCAGGCATCTCCGGCATAGCACCCAGAAATGCCAGCTGCTCGTCGTCGCTGGCGAAACAGTTCACCGGCGCACTGTTGCCCACGCCACGCGGATCCCAGGACACCACATCGAACCGGGCCCGCAGCTCCTCCGAGAACAGCCACGGCCATCGCCCGCGTTCCCGCAACCGCTCCACCCCGGACGGGCCCGGCCCACCGAAGTTCACGAACAACGTGCCGATCCGGCGTCCGGGATCGGTGGCGGGCAGTTTGATCACCGCGAGCTCGATCTGCTCACCTCGCGGCTGGCGATAATCCAACGGCACCCGTGCGGCCGAACATTCGAACCCGTCCGCACAATCGGACCAGTGCAGTGCGGGCGTTCCCGCCGCTTCGGCGAGCCGATCGATATACGGGTCGGCCCCCGTACCCGCGGACGCGGACACCGGCGACCCGAGCACACCGGCCCCGGCGACCAGCGCGGTAACCGCCACCCGGATCCAGCGAGAACTCGTGGTTCCCCACCGCAGAACCAATTGACAGCCCTCCCGCGCACAGATCACCGAACCAGGTGATCTTGTCACAGTGGGGCAGCACGATCAGTGCGGTGTTTGTCACCGCTGGTGACGAGTGCTCACCGGGGACAGAACGAACCGGTGCACGGCGGTTCCGGCTCTCCTGGGAGCGACTGCCAGGAGATGTGGACCGCCCCATTGGATTTCCCGGTGCCCGAAGTCCCCTGGTAGTAGCGCACATCCGTGGCATCGGGTTCGGCGTAGGAACGTCCGCCGCCACCACCTCCGCCGCCACCGGAATCACTGGCGACGCTCGCGCCGTGCCCGCGGCCACCGCCGTTGTATCCACCGCCGCCACCACCACCTGCACCGCCCTGGGAGCTGCCCGCCGGTGCGTCGGTGCCGTGTCCGCCATGTTTGGAGTTGTTGCATCCTCCGCCGGGATGACGTCCACCGCAGCCGCCGGAGCCGCCGTCGCCGATATCGGAGTTGCCGTCGCCGCTGTTGCCGTCGTGGCCCGGGTTCCCGCCTGCCCCACCGTCGCCGCCCGCGCCATCGCTCGCGCCGCTGTTGCCACCGGCGCCGCCGCCACCGCCCGCCACGACCAGATAGCTCTTGCCGACCGGCGCGTGGACGCCGCACGGGCTCATTGTCGACTCGACGGCAGTGGATCCGCCGCCACCAGCGCCGGAGGCACCGCCCGAACCTGGTGCCGTCCCGTGTCGGCCGCCGTGCCCGTCACCGAATCCGCCGTTGTCGTGTCCCCACTGGCCGACGGTCACGGCCAGCTCGGTGCCAGGGTTCACATCGACCGTCGCGGTGACGCCGCCACCGGCTCCACCGATGCCGGTATCACCGAAATGTCCACCCCCGCCGCCGACCGCGTCGATGGTCACCGAGGTGACTCCCGAAGGGACGCAGAAGAATTCGGTGTGCCCGCGGTACTCGAAGGTCTGGTATCCGATCTGTCCCGTCGTGACGACCACCGAGCCGTTGCCCGATTCCGTACTGGCGCTGAAGACAGGGTCGCGTACGCGATCGCCGTCGACATGCGACAGTCCACCCCCTCCGCCGTCGCCGCCACCGTTCAGGTTCTGCCCGCTGCCGAGCTTGCCGCCTTTGCCCGCGAGGTAGCCGCCACCACCGCCACCTCCGGCGCCACCCGGCGCGTACGGCGGTGTGCTCCCACCCGATGCACCCGCTTCGCCGTGCGTGGTGTGCAGACAGCCGCCGCATGCTTCGGGGCCGGAACTGTTGCCGCCGATCGCACCGGCCTGTGCCGGGTTGCCACCGTTGCCGCCCTCGCCACCGCGCCCGCCGTTGCCCTCGTGCGAGGAACCACCGCCACCACCGCCACCGCCCGCGACCACGAGCACCGTCTCCCCCGACATGATCGCCGTCGCACCGCCACCACCCCCACCATCGCCCGCGTTCGGCGCCGGTTGTTCACCCCGCGCACCGCCGCGGCCGTAACCCGACCGACCACCGTCGGCCCCACCCTCACACCCCACGTAGATGGTGAGCACCTCATGCGGTTGCACCGAGATCGTCCCGGTCGTCACACCCCCGAACCCACCCCGAGTCCCCTCACCGACGTTCTGCTGCCCCGACCCACCCTTGGCCAGCACCGACAACTCCCGCACACCATCGGGAACCCGATAGCTCTGCGCACTGTCACCATCACATCCGAACCGCTGACTCACCGGTGCCGCCTGCACCAGCGGCGGCGTAACAACAACTCCCCACGCGGCGGCCAACACAGCACAGCCAGCGATGGAGGAGATCCGCATACCCGACAACAAGCTGGACATGATTCCACCTCATCGAGCGCCGAATGATGCAACGACACTACGCTCGACCAGCGGTTTCCTCAGGAAACGCGATGCTGCGGGCGTGTCGGTCGAGAAGCCGGTAAGGCTCGACATCGCCATGCAGATCGGGCGGTGTTCACGGGTGGTCACTCGGCGCTCGGGTCAGCGCACGGTGAGTTGGCGTTCCTCTGGTATGTACGGCGCGGTCCGAGCGAGGGGGTCTCCGTTGGCGTGGGCGATCGGGCCGGACGCGATCAGCGTGTCCGGTTCCAGGTCGGGTGCACGCTCTTTGTCGGCCGCGCTCGGTGTGCGGTCCGTGGTGACCGGTTCCCGCCGGTCGGGGGCGATCGCTTCGGGGTGCGGTTCGGCTGCCTCCGCGCGCGCGAGGTGTCGCTGCGTTTCCGCGGAATCCGGGGGTGTCCGGTCGTGCGGGGCGGTGGCTGCCTCCTCCGCTGAGTGCGTAGGCGCGACAGCGGCAGCCGTCTCCCCTGACTGCTCATGTACGACAGCGGGCCCCTTCGCTGCCGAGTGCTCCACGGAGTTCGGCTCCGTCTGCTCGCTGATCCTGATCCGGTGCAGTGTCTTTCGTACCGCTGCCGCCAACCGGGCGTCCAGCTCTGCCTCGTCCGGGTCGGCGTCGGTGCTGTCCGGGTTCACGGCGGGAGACGGCGCGGCGGGTAGTGGTGTCGTGGCCAGCCACAGTTCGGTGAACGGCGGGGCGGGGACTGTCGCGGCGGAACCGGTGGTCGGCGTCTCGGTGTCGGGGTGGGCAGTGGACTGGTCGGGCGCTGTGGACGTGGTGTTCTGTTCGTCTCGATCGGCGTCGGCCGGAACCGGCACTGCCACGTCGGTGGGTTGTTCCGGGACGCCCGCGACGGGCTCCTCGAGGCGACCGGTGGGCGCTGGTTGTTCGGTGAGGATGCTCGGCAGGATCTGGTTTCCGGCGCCGCCGACCCGAGTGAGCGCGGCCAGCCGCTCCTGGAGGTCTTCACGGTCGGGTACGGCGGCGGTCGCTTGTTCGATCGCGCGTCCGTATCGCTCGGCGACCAGGCGGTGCGTCACGAGTGCGACACCGATCATGATCGGGGCGATCGCGTGGACTCCGATGCCGGTGAGATCGCCCGCTTTGAAGTAGGGGAACGTGTTCAACGCGACGCTCGCCGTCAGCAATACGCCCTCGACCGTGTACACCTGCCACAACCGCTCGATCACACCCCATTCGGCGGTATCGCCGGTGGAGAGCATCAGCGCGACCAGTACCGCGCTGATCAGGGCTTCCAAACCGTAGGACAGCCAGAACATCGGGTTGGTCACGCCGCCGGTGGGTGCGATGTTCTGCTGCACCGTGACCGCGGAGAACAGCATGGAGAACGCGACCACACCGGCGAGCAGCCCGAGCACACGCGGTTTGCGCTGGTGTAGCCGAGCGACTTTCGCATGCGGACTGCTGCTGCGTCGCTGCTCCCCGATCGCCTCCGCGGCGCGCAGCAGATCCGCGGCCTCACGTTCGGCCAGCTCGGCGGCCGTGCGCCGCACTCGTTCGGCGGCATCGGCGGCCGCCTGGATCCGCGCCCGCTGTTCATGGCGTTCGTAGTCGCGGACGAGTTCGGCCAACTCGCGGGACGCGGCCAACTCACGTTCCGACAGTGCTTTCAGCAGAGCCGGATCGTCCTGGTGCGCCAACCGCTCATGCGCGATCTGCACCCGGTCCGGCAGCGCACCGGCCATCAAGTCATCCACCGGCGGCGCCGCGGCGGGCGCGTTGGTCGTGAAACGACGGAGCATCAGCAATGAACCTTTCCGGCGATCGAGTGTTCCAGACGCCGGGCGCCGAAGGCGACTCGGCCGCCGACATTCTTTCGCCGCCAGCGACGACCTACCGATTCGGCGATCCGTTGCTCGCCGACATCCACGGCCATTCGCGCAGGCACCGTCACCTCGCCGGGCCGGCACCCGGGGCACTATCCGAACCGGATTGCGACGTCGTCATGGGCCGGCGGCCCTCGAACCGCCGACCGACCGTGAGCTGGCGGTACCTATGCGACGAGCGCGAGATCCGCGAGCGCGGTCCGATCCGCATCGCCGGCTCGCGTGATCAACCGGGCAATACCTCCGGCGACCTCCACCGGCTGCTCCATGATCACCGAGTGCCCGGCACCATCGATCAGCACCAGGTCGGCGTAGTCGATGGCGGCGGCCATGGCGACCGAATGCGAGGGCGGGGTCATCAGGTCGGCGGAACCGCACAGGACCAGGGTGGGGATCTTCGACAGGGTGGGCAGGGCGTCGGTGCGGTCGTAGGTCATGAAGGCGCTCAGGAAGCTCGCCATCGTCACGATCGGCGTCTCGTTGTGCATCGCGTACGCCAGCGCCAGCACCCGGGCGCTGACCTTGCGGTTGCCGAACTCGGCGGTGCGGATGACCGGCGCGAAGACCTTGCAGGCCGCTCGCTTGGCCCGCTGCATCAAGCGCGGCGCCCGACGCACCGCCGCTTGGAAACCGGCGACGATCGGGTGCCGCAGCAGTCGACCGAAGCCCGCATCGGCGAGTCCGCTGGCCGCGGTCGCGATGAGCCCGACACCGACGATGCGGGTGCCGATCTCGTGCCGGTTCTGGTCGACGTAGGTCAGCACGGTCATACCGCCCATCGAATGACCGACCAGAACCACCGGCCCGGTGGGGGCGACGCCGTCGAGCACATCGCGCAGATCGTGGCCGAGCCGCTCGAGGTGGTAGGTCCGCCTCGACGCCGAGGCCGAATCACCGTGGCCGCGGTGGTCGTAGCACACGACCCGCACACCCGGGTTCTCGCGCAGCAGCCCGTCGCGGACATCGGTCCACGACTCGGTGCGCAGGCAGTGCCCGTGCACGAGGACAACGGTCAGATCCGCATACCGCCGGCCGTACTCGCGAACCGCGAGCGCCACCCCGTCATCGGTCGAGACCGTGGCACGACGCTCTGCCGTATAGGCGATGGTGCTGGTGATCGACATCGGAGCCTCCGGTCCACTTGCGGTGACACGGACAACTCTGCGCCGAATCGGCCGCCGCCAGCAGAGCCCCGAGTGCTGGAGACGCTCCCCCGAAGGGTGGCCAGAACACCACCAAGGTGGTGCATCCGCCGGTGCCTGCTCACCACAGGCGCAGGAAGCCTACGGACCCCGCCCGATCCACACCAAGCCGGTTCCGGCCCGACGTCAGACGTTGAAGCGGAACTCGACGACGTCGCCATCGGCCATGACGTAGTCCTTGCCCTCCATGCGCACCTTGCCCGCCGACTTCGCGGCGGCCATCGAACCGGCGGCGACGAGGTCGTCGAAGGCGACTACTTCGGCCTTGATGAAGCCGCGTTCGAAGTCGGTGTGGATGACTCCTGCGGCCTTGGGGGCGGTGTCGCCCTGGTGGATGGTCCAGGCGCGGGCTTCTTTGGGGCCGGCGGTGAGGTAGGTCTGCAAGCCGAGGGTGTGGAAACCGGCGCGGGCGAGGGCGTGCAGGCCTGGTTCGGTCTGGCCGATCGACTCGAGCAGTTCGAGGGCCGATTCCTCATCGAGTTCGAGGAGTTCGGCTTCCACCTTGGCATCGAGGAAAACGGCGTCGGCGGGGGCGACGGAGGCCTTCAGTTCGGCGACCTTGGCGTCGTCGGTGAGGACGGACTCGTCGGCGTTGAAGACGTAGAGGAAGGGTTTGGTGGTGAGCAGGGAGAGTTCTTTGAGCAGCTCGGTGTCCACCTTGTTGCCCGCAGCGAACAGCGTGGTTCCGCTGTTGAGGACCTCCTGGGCCGTCTTGGCGGCGTCGGCGATCGGCTTGCGGTCCTTCTTGATCTTGGCTTCCTTCTCGAAGCGCGGGACCGCCTTCTCGAGGGTTTGCAGATCGGCGAGGATCAGTTCGGTCTCGATCACCTCGATATCGGCGGTGGGGTCGACCTTGCCGTCGACATGCACCACGTCATCGTCGGCGAAGACGCGCACGACCTGGCAGATGGCGTCGGCCTCACGGATATTGGCGAGGAACTTGTTGCCGAGACCCGCGCCCTCGGAGGCGCCCTTCACGATGCCCGCGATATCGACGAACGAGACCACGGCGGGGACGATGCGCTCGGAGCCGAAGATCTCGGCCAGTGTGTCCAGCCGCGGATCGGGCAGCGGAACCACCCCGACGTTCGGCTCGATGGTCGCGAACGGGTAGTTCGCGGCCAGCACGTCGTTGCGGGTCAGCGCGTTGAACAGCGTCGACTTTCCGACGTTGGGCAGGCCGACGATTCCGAGGGTGAGACTCACGGATAGGAGAGTCTACGCGGTGGCCTCACCCTCTCGACCGCTCAGGGGATCAGCACGACCTTGCCGAGGTTGGCGCGCTTCTCGATGACGGTGTGCGCGGCGGCCGCGTCCTCCAACGCGAACTCCGCGTGCACCGCCGGACGCAGCAGACCGGAGGCGAAGTACTGCCACAGTTCCTGACGCCAGTGCTCGTACACCTCGGGCTGTTCGCGCGCGATCCTGGCGAGCTGGAACCCGATCACCGACTTCGCACCGGACAGCAGATCGTAGGCCTGCACCGCACCACCGCCGCAGCTGTAGGCGATGAGCCTGCCGCCGGGCGCCACCGCGGCGAGTGCCGGGGCGAGCAGTTCACCACCGACGGCGTCGAGCACATAGTCGACCGGATCGCCCCAGGCGGCGTCGTCGTAGGCGACGACCTCATCGGCGCCCAGATCACGCACGAATTCCGCCTTGACGGGATCCGATACCGCACCGACCACACGCGCCGCGCCGCGCACCCGCGCCAACTGCACGGCGAGATGCCCGACACCGCTGGCCGCCGCGGTGACCAGCGCCGTCTCACCCTCGACGGGCGTCGCCGCATCGAGGGCGCCCAACGCCACCAGACCGCTGCGCACCAGCGCCACCGCGTCGACCGCCGACGCACCGTCGGGAATCGTCGAGGCCATCGCCACCGACAGCAGTGCGTACTCGGCGTATCCGTGCCCGAAGACCAGGCCGGTCACCCGATATCCGGGCGCGTAACTGTCCACCCCTTCGCCGACGGCGACCACTTCACCGGCGATCTCACCGCCCAGCGGAATCGGTTCACGCTGTTCGCGCACCGTGCGCACCACCGGCAGCGTCACACCGATGGCCTCGACGCGGACGAGTAATTCGCCCGGACCGGGCGTCGGCACATCGGCCGAGACGACCTCGATCACCTCGGGACCTCCGCTGTGCTCGTATTGCACCCGCCGCATCACACCTCCAGGCTCGGTTCAGGAGCGGTAACGGTAACCACATACCGGCTCCACCTCACATACCCAAGTACCCATGAGTGCGGCATCTCACCCCATGTTGCCTCAGGTAGAGAGGCGGATCACGTGCCTCCCGGCGTGGGCACAGACCCGCCGGGACCGATCGGGCCGCGCGGTGATCTCATCAGAGGTTGACCGCCGATGCGGTGTCCTTCAGCTGCTTGGCGTCCATCTCGGCGACACGGGTGGTGAAGAACCAGGAGTGACCGAACGGATCCTCCAGCTCGACCTGTAGATCACCGTGGAACTGCATCTCCACAGGCCGGATGACGCGCGCCCCGCAACAACGACAAGATCGTCAACGATCCTTAATACAGAAGTTAACGATCGGGCTTCGCGCGCAGGAGCTCGATGAACGAACGCACCCGGGCGGTCTGGCCGCCACCAGGCCAGACCGGCCCGTACTGGATGGGCGGGAGATCGGCGATGGGCACATAGCAAATGTCGGGCCGAGCGTGGTATCGCGTGGCCTGGCTGCCCACGACGGCGACCCCGGCGCCGCTGCTGACCAGCGTCAGCAGCTCCTGCCGCGAGGTCAGAGCCTGCTTGCGCTGAATGGGATGCCCGCTGGGGGCGTGTGCCGGGATGAGCGCGTCCAAGAGGTATCCGGGAGATCCTGCTGGCACGAGTACAGCGTCGCCGATCAGATCCTCGACCGTGACGCTGTCGCGCCCCGCAAGGGGATGCCTGGCCGAGACGGCCAGCACACACGGATCACGCAACACCGCGGAGCCGCATGACAGGTCAGTTTCCCGCACAGGCAGTTCGGTGATCTGGAGGTCGAGGTCGCCGGCGCGCAATGCCCCGAACGCATCGGAGAGATGCACTTCGCGGATGCGCACCTCGCACTCGGGATAGCGGGTGCGGAACACCTCGGCGGCGGACATGATGATCTCCCCGACCACGGGGCTGGAGAACCCGATCCGCAAGGTTCCGGAAACACCGCGTCCCACGGCGATCGCCTTGGCGATGCCGTCCTGGATGCGCTGATAGCCGGCTTGCACATCGTCACGCAGCGCAGCGCCGGCCGGCGTAAGTGTCACCTGCCTGCTGGTGCGATGGAACAGCGCAACACCGAACCGGCGCTCCAGTTGCTTGATCGTCTGGCTGACCCGGGCGCCGCTGACGCCGAGACGCTCTGCTGTACGAGTGAAATGCAGCTCCTCGGCCAGGGTCAGAAAGATCTCGATATCCCGGCGTTCCACGTCCTGGAGGCTAGCGGTCAGTGCCGTCGCGTCGTAGCGTCGGTGGCATGGCTCCGATCTCGGAGGTGGTGACGGCGCGGCCGGCGCCGGGGCTCGCGGCGTTCATCGACCGCTATATCGGCTACCGGATGTCGGGGTATCCGCCCGGCCTGCATCGCGGACTGCCGTCGCGGCATATGACGTTCATCGTGGCGATCGGCCCGACCATCGACGTCGTCACCCAGACCGACGCCGCACAGGCTCCGGCCGACTATCGGTGCGTGCTGAGCGGGTTGCAGCAGGGTCCGGCGGCGATCGCGCACGACGGCAACCAGGAGGGCGTCGCGATCGAGTTGACACCACTGGGCTGCCGCGCACTGTTCGGTATGCCCGCGGGCGAACTGTGGAACATCTCGGTCGAGCTGGCCGATGTGACCGGCCCGGTGGCAGGACAGTTGGCCGAGGAGCTGAATCTGTCTCCCGAGTGGCCGCGCCGGTTCGAGGCCTGTGATCGGGTACTCACCCGGTTGGCACATCCCGATCGAGTGGTTGCGCCCGAATTGAGCTGGGCGTGGCGGGCGGTGGTGGGTTCGGGCGGGACATTGCCGGTGGCGCCGCTGGCCGAGCGGATCGGATGGAGCCGACAGCATCTGACGCGCCGGTTCGGCACCGAGTTCGGTCTGAGTCCGAAACTCGCCGCCCGGATCGCCCGATTCGACCGCGCCAAGGCGATGCTGGCCCGCACACCGTCGTTCGTCAGCATCGCTCAGATCGCGGCGACCTGCGGTTATTACGATCAGGCGCATCTGAATCGGGATTTCGCCGAACTGGCCGGATGCAGTCCGACGATGTGGTTGGCGGAAGAGATTCCATCCGTCCAAGACCCGGACACCCCGGGCGAGTGAGGCTGAAACCATGACTACTCCCACTTCGACCACGACCCACGTCTGGCCCTGTCTGGCCTTCCGCGATGCCCGCGCGGCCGCGACCTTCCTCACCGAGGCGTTCGGCTTCGAGCTGACGGCGCTGTATGCCCGCGAAGACGATCCGTCCGTCGTCGAGCACGCCGAAATGCGTTGGCCCGCGGGCGGCGGCATCATGTTCGGCTCCACCGGCCGCAACGAGAGCGAGTTCGGGGCGCGACCGGCGGGTGCGGCCTCGCTGTATCTGGTATGCGACAACCCCGACGCACTCTACGAACGCGCCACCGCCGCTGGCGCACGGCTCGTGCGTGGACTGCGCGACGAGGACTACGGTTCGCGCGGTTTCAGCGTCGCCGACCCAGAGGGCAACCTCTGGAGTTTCGGCACCTACGCGGGCGAATAGCCGACCCGATACCCGCCGTGGCCCGTAGTGCGGGCCACGGCGTTCTATTCCGCGATGTGCGGGTTCCCACAAGCGTCCGCACATAAATGGACCGTAGTCCGCTTGAGTGCTACCTTCGGTCATCGAAGCGAGCGACCCTTACCGCTTCCGCAGGGGATCAACCGAACGCACAGGAGACTCGATGACCACCACGCAGCCGACCGACCTGCTCGAGCTCGACGCCGCCACCCAGGACCTGCTGTTCCGCGAGGCGCGCACGGCCAACACCTTCACCGACGAACCGGTGAGCGATGAGCAGATCCAGGCGATCTACGACCTGGTCAAATGGGGTCCGACCTCGATGAATCAGCAGCCGCTGCGTGCGGTCGTCCTGCGTTCGCCCGAGGCTCGTCAGCGGCTGGTGCAGCATATGGGCGAGGGCAACAAGGACAAGACCACCAAGGCTCCGCTGACGGTGGCGCTGTTCGCCGACAACAACTTCCACGAGCATCTGCCCAAGGTCTTCCCGCACTTCGAGGGCGCGAAGGACTTCTTCGCCGACGACGCCTACCGCGAGCATTCGGCCAAGCTCAACGCTTCCTTGCAGATCGCCTACTTCATCATCGGCGTCCGCGCGGCGGGCCTGGCCGCGGGCCCGATGAACGGCTTCGACCACGCGGCCGTGGAGAAGGAGTTCTTCCCCGAGGGCGGCCACCACGCCTTGGTCGCCATCAATATCGGCAAGCCCGGCGCCGACGCCTGGTTCCCGCGTAGCCCGCGCTTCGAAGCGAAGGACGTCATCACGACGCTCTGAGCGAGTGCTCGATCGGCCCCGTCGCCCGGTGCGGTGGGGCCGAATCGTCTGCGCGGGCGGATGGTTCACCGACGACCGTCGGCCGCCGACATGGACTCCGCACGGCCCGGTGTATTCAGCGCCCCGATGAATTCAACGCCCGCCCAGCCCTGACAGCGCGATTCCCCGAACGAAAGCGCGTTGGGCGACCGCGTACAACAGCAGCAGCGGCAACATGATCAGCATCGACGTTGCCATGAGGATCGGCCATTTGGTGTGGTACTGGCCCTGCAATCGCACCAGACCCAATGTCGCGGTGGCGATCTCGTCGCGCTGGATCATCACCAGCGGCCAGAGGAAGTCGTTCCACACAGTGATCCAGGTGAGTACGACCAGCACCATGAGCGCGGGGCGGACCTGCGGCAGCAGTACTCGCCAATAGGTCTGCCAGGTGGTGCAGCCGTCGAGGATGGCGGCCTCTTCCAATTCGGTGGGCACCGCGAGGAAGAACTGTCGCATCAGATAGGTGCCGAAGGCGCTGCCGAAGACACCGGGCACGATCATCGCCCATGGTGTGTCCACCCAACCGAAGGCGCGCATGAGCAGGAACTGCGGGATGAGGGTGACGGTCAACGGCACCATGAGCGTCGCCAGATAGGCGAGAAACAGCGTTTCCCGTCCGCGAAACGGCAACCGCGCGAACGCATAGCCCGCCAACGAGCAGAACAACACCTGGCCCGCCGTGACGCACAGGGCGTAGACCGTGGTGTTGAACAGCATCCGCCCCAGCGGCAGCAGATCGAACACCTCCGCATAGTTCGACCATTGCGGGTCGGCGGGGATCGGCGCCGGATCGGTGACCGCGCCCTCGCTCTTCAACGACCCGGACAGCGCCCACAGGATCGGCGTCAGCGCCGCCCAGGCGACGACCACGAGGCAGACATACACCCCGACCCCGGCCATCGTTCGCCGCACGATCGCCCGATCCACCCGGACTCCGACCAGAGGTCGGCGAGAAATTCTGCCCCGCAAAGAGATCTGCGTACGCGTCGGCGCCCCGGCCCTCACCCGGTCACCTCCCCGCGCCGCGCATACCGCAACTGCACCACCGTCAGCACGAACAATCCCGCGAACATCACCCACGCCAACGCCGACGCGTATCCCACTTCGTAGAACGCGAATGCGTGCTGGAACAACATGATTCCGAGCAGATAGGTCCCCGTCTCCGGCCCGCCGTTGCCGCCGGTGAGCGCGTACGCCTGATCGAAAGCCTGCACCGAATTGATGACCGTGATGACGAAGACGAACGACAGCGGCCCGCGGATCAGCGGAATCGTGATCGACCAGAACCGTCGCACGGTACCGGCACCGTCGATCCGCGCGGCCTCGTACAGCTGTTGCGGCACCCCCTGCATGGCAGCCAACAGGATGACGGTGGCGAACGGCACGCTCTTCCACACCGTGACGATGCTCAACGACATCAGCGCCAGATCCGGGTCGATCAGCCACGGCACCGGATCGATACCGAACCGGCCGAGCAGCAGATTGAGCAGTCCGTCGTCGGTGGTGAAGATGAACCGCCACACCACCGCCATCGCCACCGTCGAGGCGACCAGCGGCAGGAAGGCGGCGGTGCGGAAGAAGCCGATCCCGGCCGTCGCCCGGTTCAGCAGCGCGGCGACCACGAGGCCGATCCCGACGGTCGGCAGCAGCGTCATCAGGGTGAAGACCACCGTATTGCGCACGGCGATCAGGAACAGCGGGTCCGCGGTGAACAGCCGCCGATAGTTCGCGAGCCCGACGAACCGCGGCGCGCCGAACAGATCCCACGAGAAGAAACTCAAATACAGCGACACCGCCAGCGGCCCCACCACAAACACCCCCACCCCCACCACATTCGCCGCCACGAACCACCGCCCCGCCCGCGCCCGCCGCCGCACCAACCCCGAACCCCGCGCGAGTGGCACCTGAGTGCGGGGTTGTCTCGCTGTTCGCCGCAGCCAGATGCCACTCACCGCGCGTTCTCCTGGGTGAGGAGCGCGTCGACGGTGCGGGTGAGGTCGGGGTGCAGGGAAGTGGCGGGGGCGGCGCCGCGCAGGACGCGGTTGGCGCCGCGTTCCACCAGGGCCTGGACCTTGCCCCAGGCGGGGGTGACCGGGAGGGCGCGGGAGTGGCGCGGTCCGTCGCTGAGCACCTCCAGGTTGGTGATATCGCGATGGGCGGCGGCGAATTCGCCTGAGGACAGCACTGATGTCAGCACCGGAACGAACAGCCCGGATTCGGCGATGATCGCCTGCCCCACCGGTCCGGTCGCGAATTTGACGAATTCCCAAGCCTGTTCGATCCGCGGACTGTCGGCGGCGATGGCCAGTCCGGTGCATCCGACATCGGTGATCGCGCCCGGACCACCGTGCGGGCCGACCGGCAGCACGGTCAGGTCGATATCGAGGTCGTCGTGTCCGGCGAATTCCGAGTACAGCCAGTGCCCGCCGAGCACCATTCCGGCCCGCCCGCGCCGGAACAGATCGGGAGCCGAGACCGACTGCTGATCGGCGACTCGCGGCGCCACGCGATGGCGCACCGCCAGATCGGCGTAGAACTGGAAGCCCGCCGCGAAACGCGGGTCTCCCAGGTTTGTGCGGGTAGGCGCGACCGACGGTGTGAACCAGTCGACCCCGTTGTTCATCCCGAAGCATGCCGCCGAGAAGTACGGGACCCACGCATCGGCGAAACCCCACCGCCCCTTGCCTTCGCGTGAGGTCACCGCGCGGGTCGCGTCGAGGAATTCGTCGAAGCTCCAGGCCTCGTCCCAGTTCCGTGGCGCCCGGACGCCCGCATCGGCGAACAGCTGCCGGTTGTAGTACAGGAACACACCGGACCACTGCTCGGGCAGCGCGTACTGACCACCGCCATAGGTGAAGGTGTCGTACAGGGCGGGAAAGCTGTCCCGCCGCAACGCATCAGCGTATTCCGGGTCACGATCGAGCAGGGTGTTCAGGTCGAGCAGCACACCACGCTCGGCGAGACCGGCGTACAGCAGCTCCCACGCCATCATGATGTCGGGACATTTACCGCCCGCGCAGTAGGTGAGCATCTGTTGGAGCGCGTCCGGCCCGGAGACCACGGTGCGGATGCGGATCTCCGGGTGGGTTTTGCGGAACTCGTCGATGATCCGGCGCCGCACGCGCGCCTCCTCGGGACGCGCGCCGAAGAAGAAGGTCAGCGCATCGTCATCGGCGCCGCATCCGCCCGCCAGCAACGGGGCGGCCAGCGCGGAGCCGAGCAGCGTACGCCGCCGGACGGGTGTGCTCGACAGTGCGGATTCCAGCTCCGGCCTCCTCAGGGCGGATGTGGAGCGTCTGGGGCCGCATGGCAGCATACTGGCGGCAACTGAGAAGGGTGACCGCCGACACACGACAACGACCGGACCGACCGCGATCACAGCGCGCACGAACCTGCCCGCCGGTGATCTCCGATCGGCTACGTTGGCACGTGTTTCAGCATCATCCTGCGCGTTTCACAGGAGAGTAGGCAGATGGCGACCATCGAATATCTGCGGACCGATCCGGATCTCCCGCCCGTCGGCGTGGTGGACCGGTCCCCGATGACTCCGGCCAAGAAGGCGATATTCGCGGGTATCGCGATAGTCGGCGCCGTCGCCTGGACGATCCTGGCGGTTGCCCGCGGTGAATCGGTGAACGCGGTGTGGATCGTCATCGCGGCGGTCTCCACCTACATCATCGCCTACCGTTTCTATGCCCGGTTGATCGAATACCGGGTGGTCGAACCGCGCGACGATGTCGCCACACCGGCCGAGATCCTGGAGAACGGCAAGGACTATCTGCCGATGGACCGGCGGGTGCTGTTCGGCCACCACTTCGCCGCCATCGCCGGCGCTGGCCCGCTGGTCGGCCCCGTGCTGGCGGCGCAGATGGGTTATCTGCCCGGAACGCTGTGGATCATCATCGGCGTGGTCTTCGCCGGTGCGGTGCAGGACTACCTGGTGCTGTGGGTGTCGACGAAACGACGCGGACGCAGCCTCGGCCAGATGGCCCGCGACGAACTCGGCTGGTTCGGCGGCTGGGCGGCCATCATCGGCATTCTCGTCATCATGATGATCCTGCTGGCGGTGCTGGCGCTGGTGGTGGTCAACGCCCTCGCACACAGCCCGTGGGGCGTGTTCTCCATCAGCATGACCATCCCGATCGCGCTGTTCATGGGCGTGTACCTGCGATATCTGCGACCGGGCGCGGTCGGCGAGGTGTCGATCATCGGGTTCGTGCTGCTGATCCTGGCGATCGTCGCGGGTGGCTGGGTGTCGGAGAACGACACCTGGGCCAGCTGGTTCACCTTCCACCCGGTGACCATCTCCTGGATGCTGATCGGCTACGGCTTCTTCGCCTCGGTGCTGCCGGTGTGGTTGCTGTTGGCGCCGCGCGACTATCTGTCGACGTTCATGAAGATCGGCACCATCGGTCTGCTCGCCCTCGGCATCCTGATCACGCTGCCGACGCTGAAGGCGCCCGCGGTCTCGGAGTTCGCCCATACCGGCGCCGGACCGGCGTTCGCGGGCAGTCTGTTCCCGTTCCTGTTCATCACCATCGCCTGCGGCGCGCTGTCGGGCTTCCACGCGCTGGTGTCCTCGGGCACCACACCGAAACTGCTGGAGAAGGAATCGCACAGCCGGATGATCGGCTACGGCGGCATGCTGATGGAATCGTTCGTCGCGGTGATGGCGATCATCACCGCCTCGATCATCGATCAGCACCTGTACTTCGGTATGAACGCACCGCTCGGCGCGACCGGCGGCACCCCCGAAACGGCGGCCGCCTACACCAACAGCCTCGGCCTGTCCGGCCCTCCGGCCACACCGGAGACCTTCAGCGAGGCCGCGAGCGAGGTCGGTGAGGACAGCATCATCTCCCGCACCGGTGGTGCGCCGACCCTGGCCGTCGGCATCTCCGAGGTGTTCCACCAGTTCCTCGGCGGCGAGAGCATGAAGTCGTTCTGGTACCACTTCGCGATCATGTTCGAGGCGCTGTTCATCCTCACCACCATCGACGCCGGTACCCGCGTGGCGCGGTTCATGCTGTCGGACGCGCTCGGCAACTTCGCCGGTCCCGCACGCAAGTTCAAGGATCCGTCCTGGCGGGTGGGTGCGTGGCTGTGCTCGGCGATCGTGGTCGCCGCATGGGGCTCGATCCTGCTCATGGGCGTCACCGATCCGCTGGGCGGCATCAACGCGCTGTTCCCGCTGTTCGGCATCGCCAACCAGCTGCTCGCCGCGATCGCGCTGATGGTCGTGGTCACCATTCTGGTGAAGAAGGGCATGACGAAATGGGCCTGGATTCCCGGTGTTCCGCTGATCTGGGATCTCATCGTCACCATGACCGCCTCCTGGCAGAAGATCTTCTCCGCCGACCCGAAGGTGGGTTACTGGAAGCAGCACGAGATCTGCCAGAACGCACGCGACGCCGGTGAACTCTGCCTGACCGCCAAATCGCCCCAGGATGTGGACGCGGTCATCCGCAACACCTTCATCCAGGGCACGCTGTCCATCGTGTTCGCGGTGCTGGTACTGATCGTCACCGTCGTCGGCACGATCGTCTGCTACCGGGCCTGGCGGGCGGGCACGGCCGAAACCACCGAATCGCCGGAGGAACCCTCGCGCATCTTCGCCCCGCGCGGATTCATCCCCACCGCCGCGGAGAAGGAGGTGCAGCGCGAATGGGACGAACTGATCGAGAAGGGCGATGTGAAGACGCCCGGCGCGGCACACGCGAAGGCGACGCACTGAGCGTCGGCCGAGCTGCCGCGCCGACGACGGCGGCGCGTCATCGGCTCCTGCGTGGGGCGCGCGCTGTGCTCTGGTGGTTCGACTCCGTGCTCGGCGGGCAGGACTATCAGCGGTATGTCGCGCATCTGCGGCGCAAGCATCCCGGCTGCGCGATTCCGTCCGAGCGGGAGTACTGGCGGGAGCGCCATGCCGAGGCGGATCGGAATCCGACGAACCGGTGCTGTTGAGCGGGTCGGACGGCGGCGTTCGGCGAGTCGCGGCGTGTCGTGCGGCGGTCTGACCAGCCCACCGGGGTAATGACCGATTTCCGCTAGCAGTGGGCGGCGGCAGCTGTCATTGTGGTTGACGTGACGATCACGGCCATGGACTTCGAACACTGTTACCGAGCGGTCTCCACCAGGGACTCCCGCTTCGACGGGC